>NZ_JBALFD010000071.1:0-117388 GCF_036916985.1 Nostoc sp. | reverse complement strand
CCTTTTATCCTCGAAGTTGCACCTTTTATCCTCAACGTTGAGCCTTTTATCCTCGAAGTTGCACCTTTTATCCTCAACGTTGCACCTTTTATCCTCAACGTTGAGCCTTTTATCCTCGAAGTTGCACCTTTTATCCTCAACGTTGAGCCTTTTATCCTCGAAGTTGCACCTTTTATCCTCAACGTTGCACCTTTTATCCTCAACGTTGAGCCTTTTATCCTCGAAGTTGCACCTTTTATCCTCGAAGTTGCACCTTTTATCCTCGAAGTTGCACTTTTTATCCTCAACATTGAGCTTTTTATCCTCAACGTTGAGCCTTTTATCTTCAAGGTTACACCTTTTATCCTCAATGTTGGGATTTGCTACTCAAGACAGCCAGATAAATACTCTATCTCCCCTGCCCCTTGCCCCCTGCCCCCTGCCCCATGCCCCCTAATACTAAGGTGACTGATTTAACACCCACTTCAACCACTGACTAAAGGAACTTACAACATTCAACTTTTGAACTCCAGTAGCACGGGCGGCGGCAAGTCCATCAACGGCGACTAATGCGGCGTATTGCAAGCCCAAAAAACTATCAACTGCTGCATAAGGGCCACCTAAAGTAATCGCCCCAGCCGCATACATTTGACCTCTATCACTACGCATTTCTACTAATTCAAAATTGTTCGCTACAGTCAATCGCCCCAGATGATTCACTGGGAGGTTGTAATGTTTCACCAAATCTGCTAGTAGGGGATTGGTATCTACCTTGGCATCTAGTCCAGTAGCATCAACAATAAAGTCAGCTAGCAATTTCATTTCCCCAAAGCTTTGCTCTCGGATACGGGTAATAGTCCGGTTTTGGGCATCTCGTTCTACATCCAGTACCTCACCGAAGGTAATTTGATACCAACCTTCGCTTAACCCTTGGGCAGTAATTTGCTGCCAGTCTTGGCGGTCGGCGGTGGTAGTTCCACCCCAGTCTGCTAGTAAACGTTTGCGTTCATCGGGACTAGCTTTTTCTAACATTGCCCGGAGTTCGCCGCCCCAACAGGCTTTCGGCCAGTTAAAAGGTTGAAATTCGTAATGATTTTTGACTAGGCGCGTGGCTTTTTGAAATTTGTTACCTTGGGGTTTAGGCGATCGCATTAAATGCAAAACTGCAATATTCCGATTTCGTTTTCTGGCTTCATAAATCCGCTGCACAATCCGCGAAGCCACAATTCCCCGCCCCCGAATCAATACCGTACCACCATGTTGCTCTAGTTGTTCATAAACATGATCGTGGGCTTCATAAGCATTGACCACAGATTTAAAGTCTTGATATTTTTCCCTATAAGCTTGCAAATCAGGGAGAAACTGAATTGCTGGATACCCAGTAGCTAAATGTAAATAACGACTAACTAAAAAAGCATAATTTCCAGGGCCGCGAGAATAGGCTACGCAATATCTGCCATCATCAGTTTTGCGAATTCCTCTAACTCGCCCATAGCGATAAATTTGATTCCAGCCAATACGCTTTGTCTCCCTATCTATGGAATCAAAGACGTTACCCGCACGGGGAGTATAAGTTTCGGCAAATGTTGGTTCAGCAAACACTTGCCATAGATACTTGAATGCTGACTTTATCTCTCCCTTGGCTAAGTCTCCCCAAGCTTCTCGCAAGGCATAACTAGGCCAACCCCAAATATTATCAGGACAAGAGTCAGAATTAGAACGCAGTCTTTCATATAAGGGAATTTGCGAATTCAAACAGAGGCGCTTGTAACGGGCATAAGGTTCTGCCTCTAATCCCAAAGCCACAATTTTGTCAGCACGTACACCACTAATTCGCAGCAAATCAGCCCATAAAAAGCTACCCAATCCCGCCCCGATCGCTAGATAATCAGATTCATCTACTGGCAATCCCGTAGCATGAAGTGCTTGCACAGCAACCTTTTGTGCTTGAAATGCCAATGGCGGGAAATTACTTGTCAAAGGCGTTAACGGCTGGACTACAGGCAAGCTGGGGTCTGGAAGATTGGTATTTGCATTAAAGCGAATCGTTGAAGGGGGGCTAGTATCTGGTGCAGAGGCGTTAGCAACAAATGTCACCGTTATTAAATAGGGGCCAATTTGCAACGTATCGCCATTAGCCAAGACACTCCGCGTTTGTGGTTGACCATTGACATAGACACCGTTAACACTGCCTTGATCAATCACCACTAGATGGTCTTGTTCCCACTCAATTAGGGCATGGTAGCGAGAAACTTCGTTACTGTTAAGCAGCATCCGAGAAACGCGCACTCCCTTAAGTTCAGCAGGTAAACGAGCAAATTCTCGACCAAAAGCGATCGGTATATTCAACCTTGGTTCTCGCTGTTCACCTGTCGCTGGTTCTTCCCAACTCAATTGGATTTGTAAGTCATTTGTCATTTGTCATTGGTCATTTGTCATTGGGCATGGAAAAAACTCTTCTCCAGTCTCTACTTGTCACTCCTAACTCCTAATACCATTTCTTTGTGAGGCTGCGCCAAACCCTTTTAACTTCTTTCTTTACTTTGTGTCCTTTGCGTCCTTTGCGGTTCGTTTTCCTTTCTTGTACTTAAACATGGTTTAGCGCATCTTCATACAGAATTGGTATAACTAACTCCTAATTCCTTGCTACCAAAACACTCACAGCCGCAGCTAAAGATGTCCCACACCAATGACAACCAATTTGTAGATTCTCTCCTGGGGAAACTTTATGACATTTGGGGCATTCTAAACCATAAACTCCTGCTGGCAGTGGCGCGGAGGGTGTTGGTGGATGGTGGTGATGTCCGATGTTTACTGGTGGATGGGGTGGCAACAAAATTGTTGCTGGAATGCTACCCGTCGAAACGTTAGTAACATTGAGTTTTATTTGTCCCAAAGTAATAATAGTGCCCTCAGTTAAAGGCATTTCACCTTGGACTAATTGCCGTCCATCGACAACGGGGGGATTTTGCGATCGCAAATTCCTAATATAAAAGCGCTGCTGCTGGTGATGAAAAAAGATTTCAACGTGTAGTCCAGAGACAGTAGGGTGACTCAGAACAATATCGCACCGGAGGGGGTCGCGACCGATGCGGACAGTGCCAGGATTTTGACTTGGCTGTTGCTCGTAAATGTTCTGAGTTTTATCTTGACCTGCATCGTGCCACTGTAAAGTTAGTGCGTTCATTGTTCTAACTTTGTAAATCGTATTTAGCTACTTCAACATCTTCCTGTGCGATTCCTAACACGATTGAGTAGGTGGAAGCAAGTATTTAGAAAAAACTTCAACAAGCTTTATCTGTCCGACGCTAATTTATCAGCAATACGTGTAGTTTCTGGCAGCCGATATTTTGGCGTGCAGCGTAATACATAGTCAATGGCTGTCGGTAAGCTAATTCGATGGCCGCTGGAGATGTATAGAGGTTTTACTGCTGTGCGCGATCGCAAAACTGCCCCAACGGTTTCACCCTCATATATCAGTGGTTGCGTACTGCCTTTGGTTTCTGCCAATTCTTCATGTTTCCCTAACAACCTGGACTTAGCTACACCAATTGTCGGCATATCTATAAGTAAACCCAAATGGCTAGCTATACCTAATCTGCGGGGATGAGCAATTCCCTGACCATCACACAAGATGATATCAGGTGTTGTTTTAATCTTTTCTAGGGCATCGAGAACGGCTGGAATTTCCCGAAATGAGAGAAACCCAGGAACATAAGGAAAGGTCGTAGGACGATGTGCTAGGCTTGTCTCAATTACTTGCAAATCAGGAAAACTCAATACGGCGACAGCTGCACGGCTAATGGTTCCATTAGCTTCAAAACCCATATCTACTCCAGCAACATACTGGATAGGTTCTTGCAGTTGATCCTCAGTAATTACTCGATCTCGTAGCGCTTCTTGGATAACTATCGCTTCTTCTAACGTCGATGGCCAAGCATGATCTCGATAAAACTTCATATTGAAAATTGGAAGTAAACTGATTAATATTAATTCTGTTAATTTGGCAAGCACAAAAACACTAGTTTTTGATGTTGGTCTAGGGGAAATATAATTTTTGTAAAAATCTGTGTAAAGACTATCTTTATACTAAATATTTTAGCTCAGATTAGCTGATATTTTGCATCATAATGTTACTTAAGGCTGTCAAGAGGGAATCCTGAGAATATAAGTTTATTTTCCGAGATTTTTCTTTTAGTGGTTATGACACAGCCAAATATTCTCAAACTTGCAAAGCAGGGAGATGCAGATGCGATCGCATCTCTGATGAACCGCCACCTACACCCCAAAAGGATCAATGCAAAAGTTGCCTTTAAGGATGCTTGCTTAGAGGTAATACTAGAATCTACCCAAGTACTAAATCAGCAAATTTTAGTTGCATTTATCCGCAAAGGTTTAACAGCCTTAGGGGCTGCATCTGTTGAAATAGTCAAAGTTTATGGACAACAAACAGGTAAGGATTTTCCAGATTGGAGTAAAGAGTTTGATTTGGGCATAGAAGAAGCTGAAATAGAAGCGGTAGAGTCTTCTACTAATCCTCAAAATTTAACTATTTGTATTAACTTAAGTGGCGATACTGCACAGGGATTAACAAACCAAGATTTTGAATTTATTGCTAATCAAATCAGCACTGATATTTTATCATGTTCTACTAACGCTTTTATTCAAAGAGTAAGTATTAGTAATGGTACTTCTGTGATTACAAAGGAACGTTAATGTTTAATTTGCCTCACGCAGAGGTGAAGAGAGAGAGTTGAAAATCAGGGCTTTTGTAATAATTTTAATAAATCTATCTAAATTTTAAACATAGGGCTAGATTTTGAAAATGTTGCTTTTACCTGTAAATAGGGAATCCTGATATAGAAGATATTATCTTAGTTTTTTAGATTTATTGGTTATGAAACAGCCAAATACTCAGGAAGCTCCTAAGCAAAAGCTACAAACTTTTTACTGGCCTTTATGGTTTCCTTATCCTACTTCTTGGTTAAAAGCATTAGTTTTGAATCTATTTTTGAGCGCTATTATCTTTATACTCAAAAATCCTGGAGAGTTAGGCTACCGAATCACATATTTTTTAAACAGTCCTGACTTATTTGCTATATTTACAATATTGTTGATCCTATCTCCAATTCCTATAATTTCTTTGACTCATCACTGCTTACACTTGCTCATTAGTAGATTTATCTCAGAAATTCAGACACCAGAAATAGGTAGAAATACTTTTCTTCCAAGTTCGTAGAAATACTTCCGCTAACCTCTAAAATTCCAACACAAATACCATCAAAGTCTATATTAGTTACACCCTCACCAGTGACTTCAAAATTGCCGACTGTGTTACTTCAAACTGATACATTCCGAGAAGCAGTAAGTTAGGAGTTTTTTTAGTGCCTGAACACAGCTGCAATACTTCAAACATTCAAAGTAGTCTTGATAGTAATGGTGGCTGGTTAATGCCAAACCTTTTTGTTAACTATATAGCTAATCATTAAGAAGATTTTTCACTTTCCATTTATCAAGACGTTCCATTAGCTGCCAGAGAATATTTTCTACATCTTCAAGTACAACCTTATATTCATCATATCTATATATATCTTTTAAGTCATAGTAACTATAGTGGAGTGTAAACCAACTAGCTTTTGGATAAATTGCAATACGATGATGCTTAGAATTTAAGTCAATACTTGGGTGTACAATGAGGTTCATATGCGACACCGTTGCAAAAAATGAAATAAACTTGGATTCAATAATTTGGTCAATTAACCAAGGCATGTAAACTAAATAGGTATGTCTTGATGTTTTTTCTAATACATACTCGTAAGCACTCTTAATATTGTACCAATCTTCATTTGACATAACGAGAGTTTAATTAACTCCAAATTAAAATGTTAGGAAAGTGCTGCATAGAAGAAATGTCTGTTAAACCCACTTTTAACATATAAAAACAACGTTTTGAAAAGAATGAGTGTGTATTATTGATTATTTAAACTATACATTTTAATTTGCATCTGGTATCTGCTACACTACATCTGCTTAATTAAACAATCACACTGATAATATTGCGCCGCTTGCGACATATTAAATTGTAATAGCTTTTCCTCTCCCAACTTGTATCGCGAACTTGGCTTAAAAGGCGAAATATTCAAACTGCGAATAATTTCTGATGCCACAGCCTTTGCTAGTAGCGGTGGTACAGAGTTACCAACTTGCCGAAATCCGTGCCATTTAGTTACATGAAATCTAAACCAATCGGGGTAAGAATGCAATCTTGCTGCTTCCCTGACGGTGATACACCGGGGTGTAGATGGATGAATCGGTCTTGGAGATGTGAAAGAACCCCTATACCTGTCTGTTCCGGCCCTTAAAGTATTGCAGACACCAGCAGGATGTAGCTTATGAAAACGACTAATTTTTTCTCTCTCGCCTTGTTGAGTATCCTGAAAACGTTTAATAGTTTCCGCAGAATGTTTTGTTCTTAAACTTGAAGAAAGTATTCGTAAGTCATATTCCCGTTTGTAAGAATAATCATCATCTAGGCACTTAAGACCACGAAGTACAAGAGCATATTTACTAGGTTTTTCGTATTCTGCTACAACCCAATCTCTTGTTAATAATTCAGGATATTTTTCTATTTCAGGTAAATCTCTAATTGCATCCCAGACTGTAGGACTCGATGGAATATGAGATATTTTTTTAGAAGTTAAATTATTTAGCAGCGCTTGTTTAGTAATCGGCTGAGGGTATCTTGGTAACTCTACATCTTCCCTTGCACCTATCAGAAATAATCTCTCACGAGACTGGGGTACTCCGTAATTTGCAGCGTTGAGAATTTGGTAATTTTCTTCTACTTGATAACCGTGAATTCTAAACTCGCTAATTAAGGTTTGGAGGATTTGTTTATGTTCACCAACTGTGATCCCCCGAACATTTTCCATCACAAAGAATTTCGGTTTTAGCTCAAAAACCAGCCGATGAAAGTGAAACACCAAAGAATTTCGGGGGTCATCAACAGCCCGTTTACCAATTAGGGAAAATCCTTGACATGGTGAGCCACAAATTACCACATCAATCTCGCGATCGCCAATGTCAGACCGATTCCTAATTTCTTCCCCGGTTGTATCCACAACACTTTTACATAACACTGAACAATAAGGGAAGTTAAACTCATGTGTTGCACAGTGGATCGGGTCAATTTCCACAGAGGCTAGCACATCAAAACCGGCTTGTTCAAAGCCAAGAGTCATACCACCCGCGCCAGCGAACAAATCAACTGCGATCGCTCTTTGTTTTTTCATCTCATAAGCCATGATACCTCTAAGGGGGATTGGGTATTGGGTATTGGGTATTGGGTATGGCATATTAAATATACAAATATACAAAATTTTCCTAGTCCCCAGTCCCCAGTCCCCAGTCCCCAGTCCCCAGTCCCCGATCCCCAGTCCCCGACAGCATTTGCAAAATTTCTAGAGCAGCGCGATCGCACACCCCAACTTCCCCTAAACACCGCCGCATTTCTTCATAATCTAACAAAGTTTGCTCTCTGCGACTGGGATTGAGTAGTAATTCCATTGCTGCTTGGATAATATTTTCTGCCGTAGCTTCCTCTTGTAAAAATTCTGGCACAATCGGCTTCATCACTACTAAATTAGGTGGCGATGCAAAGCTTATAGAACCTTGGAGGATTTTACGAGCTATCCAAGCAGTTAAGGAACTGAGGCGGTAAACTACAACTTGCGGCACGTTTAACAAAGCAAGTTCCAGGTTGACAGTACCAGATTTGCTAATGGCTAAATCAGCCGCAGCAAAAACTTCCTTTTGTTGAGCTAATAGAACTGTAGCCCGTAAACCGTAACGCTTAATAGCCTCTTCAATTGGTTGTCTATAGACTTCCAGCGACAGGGGAATCCAGAAACGAACTTCAGGTAATTTAGCTTGAATAGTTTGGGCAGCTTCAAAAATAATTGGTAAAAGATATTTTAGTTCTTGCCGGCGAGAGGCGGGGAGGAGTGCGATCGCAATCTCTTCTGGTGCAATCCCCAGGGTTGCACGGGCTACTTCCCGGCTGGGAGCGTCCTGCATCCGGTCAAGCAAAGGATGACCTACCCAACTCACTTCTGCCCCTTTCTCACGAAAGTAACGGGCTTCTTGTGGGAAAATTGCCAACAGCTTATCTGTAAAACCAACAATCCTGTTAGTATTACGCACATTGAGCGACCAAGCCCACTCTTGGGGAGCGATGTAATAGACCACAGGTACATCTGGTAAATGCCGTTTCACGTAAGTCCCAATTCCCAGATTCGGACTCATATAGTCGATTAGTACCACTAAATCAGGTGGATTTTGCTTTAAGGAAGCGATCGCTTGACGTTGCACCTGGAGGGTCGGTAAAACATAAGGTAGCCCTTCTAGAATACCCATTGAGCCAATACTGCTAGTATTACCTAGCAGAACTGCCCCAGCCTCTACCATTTTTTCGCCTCCCAGCGCTACAATCTCTAATTCCAACCCAATCGCCACAGCTTGACGCTTCAGCGCTGAAATTAGCAGCGACCCTTGTAAATCGCCAGATACTTCGCCAGTGCTGATAAATATCCGCATTTGATAATTAAAGTGAGGATTTAGGAATTCAAAGTGAGGATTTAGCAGTTAAAAGTTAGGAATCAGGAGTAAAGAGTTAAAAATTAAATTTATCAACTCATAACTCATAACTCCTAACTCCTAACTTTTAATTCACGATTCATCACTCACGCCTTTTTTACCTTTACCGGGAATTAAGCCACGTCTTCCTGGCATCTGAGAAAGTAGTAGAAAACGGCGTAGATGCTGCAACTCTTCGCTATCCCCTAAAAATTCCAACTTTTCCAAGGCATCCTTAAAAGACAAATCAGAACGGTAGAGAATGCGGAAGGCTTTTTTCAGCGTCAGTAAATCTGCTGAATCCATACCAGACCGTTTGAGTCCGACAAGGTTGAGGGTTCGCACCCGCGCCGGATTTCCCTCTACCAGCATATATGGGGCCACGTCCCGATCAATACGTGCCATACCTCCCACCATTGCGTGTCTACCAATACGCACAAATTGGTGGACACCTAAAACTCCACTCAGCCTAGCGCGTGACTCTATATGAACATGACCAGCCAAAGCCACAGAGTTAGCAATCACTACTTGGTCTTCAATCACGCAGTTATGAGCTACATGGACATAAGCCATCAGTAGATTGCCATCACCAATTACCGTTGCTTCACCAGCACCAGTAGCGCGGTTAATAGTAACGTACTCACGAATCAAATTGTTATCACCAATTTTGACCCAGGTTGGTTCTCCCACAAACTTGAGATCCTGGGGTTCCATACCGATGGCTGCACCTGTAAAAATCTGATTTTGCGCCCCAATTTCACAAGGCCCCTCTAGCACTGCATGAGCGCCGATTATTGTTTCAGGGCCCACTTTGACATGCGCTCCAATCACAGCATAGGCACCGACTTGCACTGTATGGTGGAGTTCCGATTTCGGATGAATTACAGCAGTTGGATGAATTAGCGTTTTCAAGGGTGAATCTCCAGAACTGTCTTGATAAGCCAGCGCCGGGCCGGGTTTCTGGGCAGCGTATGACTCTGCTAAAAAGAGTTATACCAACTGCCGTCCCATCGAGGCGACTGACATTGTTGAGAGTGAAGTATTTTCAGTGAACGAAAGTGCCGGGCAAAGCAAGTTAAGTGTGTTTGTGAGTGCGTCTCATAGAGAGGGCGGCAAAAATCAAGAAATTATCAGATGCTACTGTGGATTTTTTGACTGTTATCCTTTTTCAGAATTCAGTAGGGGCATTTCACGGCTATGCCCACACCACGAAAGCAAACTTTTAGTTAACTAGAGAAAACATTAATTCCCCTTCACAAGCAAGTTGACCCTCAACTTCGGCACGACCTTGCATCTTACCGAAACGACGTTGTTTTACCCATAACAGTTCCACCGTCATTACTAGTTGATCTCCCGGTATGACCTGGCGACGAAAGCGGACTTTATCGATACCAGCGAAGACAAACAGTCTGTCTTCTACCGAAGACATTTGAGTTAGGACAATGCCCCCAACTTGTGCCATTGCTTCGACAATTAACACCCCTGGCATCAGTGGACGCCCAGGGAAATGTCCTTGAAAATAGGGTTCATTGATAGTGACATTTTTAACACCAACAGCTTTTTTACCTGGAACGTAGTCAATTATTTTGTCTACAAGTAAAAATGGGTAGCGGTGGGGTAGTAATTTCTGAATTTCTTCAGATGTGAAAGTTGTTTTAATCTCAGAACTGATTGTAGTCTCATTTATAGCCAGTGATTCGGTAGATGTAGGTGTAGTTGTATCGATCGTATTCACTTCAGTGAGGATTGACATTGGCCGTGTAGTTGATTTTTCATCTGAAAGTTGAGTAGGCAGCCGTATATCCAAAGTCTTATTAATCCTAGACTTTAGGCTTTAGTTTGAATCTAAAATCCCAAATCCCAAGTCTAAAATTCTTTGAGCCAGTTGAATGTGTAAATTATGACTGGCTTTATACGCCAAGAAATGAGCGCGAGGAAAAGTTCCTAGTAAACTTAAATCTCCTACTAAATCCAAGATTTTATGACGTACTGGCTCATTTGCAAATCTCAATGGTGGATTTAGCCAGCCTTCAGGCCCACAAACGAGTGCATTATCCAAACTGCCACCTTTAATTAACCCTGTTTTTTGTAAGTGTTCAATTTGATGCAGTAACCCAAAAGTACGCGCAGGAGCAATTTCAGCAGCAAAGCTAGCAGAAGTTGTTCCTTGTTCAGCTGTTAGTGACCAACTATGCCATTGATTACCAATGGCTGGTAGATCAAAATCAATACCGTAACTAAACCGGGTTTCTGGTGCTGGGAGGGCAGATACAAAAGCATCTCCTTCATAGATCCATAAGGGTTCTGTAATAGCCAAGGGAACTTGGTTATTAACGGGTTGTGATACTAAGCCAACTTGGGCAATGTTGGCTGTCCACACACTTGCTGAACCATCTAAAAGTGGGACTTCTGGCCCATCAATTTCAATCCGGGCATTATCCACGCCCATACCCGAAAGTGCTGCTAACAAATGCTCTACTGTGCGAACAGACACCTCACCCTTACCCAACTGAGTTGAGAGAACGGTGTGATTAACTGCTGCAACTTGGGCTGGAATGATTGGCAAATCTGGTAAATCTACCCGCACAAAGTAGCGTCCACTTCCCGCTTCAGCAGGTAGTATCCGCACTTGGGTATTCACACCGCTATGCAGTCCCACCCCTATTTGGGTGATTTGGGCTGCTAGAGTGTGCTGCTGCATAGCCGAAAAGTCAATATATTTCCTTTAGTATTCATCATCTGTTTTGGTAAAATCCCTGATATTCCCCGAAAAATCTCATTAATCCCTTTATCGGAACAGTATTGAGGTAAATGTAAAAATTAGCAAGCTAATCCAAAAAAGTTAATTGTCATTTGTCCTTTGTCCTTTGTCCAATTGTGATTCACTAATGACTAATGACAACTGACTAATTGACAAATTAAAACCTTTCACCAATACCGAAATTAATCCGACTATCACCCACATCGTTGATACCGTAGTCAATGCGAATTGGCCCCAGTGGAGACTGGACGCGAACGCCAAGACCATATCCGAAGCCAGTACCGTTTTTGTTCAACAATTCAGCTGCTTGAGTACTAGTTCCCAGGTCACTACCAGCATCAAAAAATAGTGCGCCGCTGACTACTGAAAAAACTGGGAACCGATACTCTACTGATGCTTGCACATAACTGCGTCCACTACCTAATGTTCCTTCGTCATAACCCCGAACGGAGTTGCTACCCCCAAGAGTAAAAGCTTCGTAGGGAGGTAAGTCACCAAGAACTGTTCCTGCTTGCAAGTTAAATGCTAGAGTTTGTGCCCCTTTCGAGAGGCTAATCAACTTGATGGGTAAATATTGACTGTAGCTACCCCGTAATCTGGTGAGTAAAATGTTGCCTAGTCCTATAGGGACTGACTGATCAATCCCGAAACGGAGATAAGAACCCCTGGTGGGTTGCAAAGGGTTATTACGGAGATCGCGCTGTACACCGAGTTGCAACAGGAGTAAATCGTCTTCACCTCCTGGAGACTTGGTTAATTGAGTGGTGATTGGTTGTGTGACACCATTTCCATTCTGGTCGATCGGATTTCCATTACTATCAAATAGCCCTCCTGTTTTTACAAGATTGCCATCGGCATCACGGGCAGAAACTCGTTGATACTGTAAACCCGCTGAGGCAGTCCAAACGGAAGTTTTGTAAGGATTGGAGGACAGGGGACGGGTAAAGGTGACACCACCACCTACACGGAGAATACGGGGACGATCCTGAGAATCTGTATTAGTGGGATTAGCTGGATCAAATGTCCTAATATCCCGATCTTTGCCATCAAAAATCAATGAAATGGAACTGCGGCGAAAAATATTAGTTGTATAAGAAGTTCGGTAAGGATCTCCTGCGATCCAAGGGTCTGTGAACCGCAGGTCAAACAGCAGTTCTCGTTCTCCCACCTGTACTTCTGCGCCCAGTTTTTGGTTCCTACCGTTCAGGTTTTGCTGTTGATAGCTTACTGTTCCAAAAAGTCCGCTAGCAGAACTAATCCCTGCCCCAGCTGCAATAGAACCGCTGCTGCGTTCAGCTACATTTACTACTACATCTACCTTGCTAGGGTCAGTACCAGGGTCAAGGGACACATTCACATCTTCAAACAGTCCCAGCCCATACACACGCTGTAGGTCTTTTTGTACTGTGTTGCGATTGAATACTTGTCCTGGCTTCAGTTCTACTTCTCGTGTAATGATGTAATCTTGTGTCCGTCCCCGAATCGGTTGTCCTTTCTCGTCTGTCTCTTGACCATCTTTATTGCGGAACCGGACTCTAATATTTTCTACTACCCCTTCTGCTACTTGCAAGGTAACAACTCCGTTTTCAGAGACTTGTGGCGCTCCAATCACGTTTGCTAGCACGTAACCTTGGTCTTGATACCGCTTGTTTAACTGCTTGATGCCTTCTTGCAAGTCACGCAAGTTGAGAATTTTGCCATACTGCTCTCGAAAGACTTCATCCACAGTATTAGCTGGTAGTACAGAAGCGACACCAGTGCCAGGATTGGCTTGCACTTCTACTTTGCTGAGAACAGGGTTAGGCTGCACCACAAAGCTGACTCGCACTCCCAAGGGGGTATCTTCTGGCGTTGCTTGGACGTTGGAGAAGAAGCCAGTACCAAAAATGGCGTTAATATCTTCTTGCAGTTGGCTGCGGGTTGTGGTTTGCCCTGGTTGGGTACGAATTACTTTGTAAACTTGGCTTTCTAGTTCTGGTGATAGAAGCCCAGCTTGCGATCTAACTAGTACTTCCGACACCAGTACGCGGGGGTCATTAGCTTCTGGGGCTGTGTTGGGTTGAGTATTTCCCGGAGTTGTCGGCGGGTTAACATTCTGCGGACTGGGAGTAGCACCTGGGCGTGGTGCGGGTGTTCTTTGTTGATTATCTGGGAATGGAATGTCTGGAGTACTTGATGGTTTTGGAGTTGTGGGTAATAAAGGTTCCGTTGTCGGTGGATTGACATTTTCTGGGACTGAAGTTGTCTCAGGAGTTGGGGAAGGCGCTGGTTGTTGAATTTCTGGAGCGGGAGACGGCTGTTGAGTAGGGCTGGGATTGAGTTGAGAGGTTTGTGCCGTTTTTGGTGTTGTAGAGGCTGACACTTTTACCCCTGGGGTTGCGTAGGCGTAGCCTGCCGCAGGCATCGCTGCTGGATTGGCAGGATAAATTGCGATAACGCGGGATTGGGGACGCTCCCCTTCCATAACCCCTGTGGATTTAGATAGAGATTCTAGACTTTTACTAGAGTTAAGCTGACCAGTGTCTTTTTCTGGCTGCTGGTTTGTTTCTAGTGTCAAAACTTCTGTTGTCTGTTTTGAACTGTTGGCGGTTTCGGCATTTGCACTCAATGAGCCACCCAAAGGGGCTGCAATTGCCACTACTGCCAGCAATACGGGAGATAAACGCATTTTACTTATATTCCTCTTCACGACCACACACACAAGATTACAAGGCAATAATGCCCTCATGCCAAAGGTAAAATTCAAAACATAATTTTTTTCTTTTGCTTTTTTACTTTACAAGGCAAAAGGCAAAAGGCAAAAGCAAATATAATTCCTTCTGACCTTTTAGTTTTCACCTGTTAATTTGTAGTTTCTACTGCTTTTAACACTCGTTGTAAAACCTCCTGGTAGGCATCCTCTACTTTTCCTAAGTCCCGGCGAAAGCGGTCTTTGTCCATTACCCGGCGGTTTGAGTCTTCTTCTGCGGTATCCCACAAACGGCAGGTGTCGGGGCTAATTTCATCTGCCAAGAGCAACTGCTGTTGTGAGTCCAAACCAAACTCTACTTTGAAGTCTACTAGGGTAATGCCGCACCGCTGCCAAAATTTATTCAGAAATTCATTGATTTGCAATGCTAGATGTGTAATTGCGTCTACTTGTTCCGCAGTAGCTAGTTCTAGCAGGTACAGGCGATCGCGTGTCAACAAAGGATCTCCTAACGGATCGTTTTTGTAATAAAACTCAACCAAAGGCTGTTTCAGAATTGTACCCACTGATAATCCTGTTTGCTGACACAAACTGCCAGCAGCAATATTTCTGATCACCACTTCTAAGGGGAAAATCTTGACAGCCCTCACTCGCATCTGATTTGGGGCAGGGCTATCGATAAAGTGAGTCTTTATACCATAAGCCTCCAACTGTTTAAAAAGCTGGCTGGAAATGCTACAATTTATTTCTCCTTTACCTTGGATGCTGCCACGCTTTTGGGCGTTAAACGCCGTGGCGTCATCCTTAAAATCAGCCAACAAGACTTCCGGATCGTCCGTTGTATAGAGAATTTTCGCTTTGCCTTCGTATAACTTGGAATTAACAGACATGGTGGCAGGTAAAGTTTTAGGCTATGGACAAGAGTTGTCCTTTGAGGCTTCACCATTTTATCTTTAGTTATTAACTATTAGCCATTGGTGATTATTTTAATGAGGGAGCAGAGAGCAAGGGAGAAGAATTTTCCCCTCTACACCCCGCCCCTGTGCCTCTTTCCAATGCCCAAGGCCTAATCCCGAATTTCTCACCACATCTCAATACTTGAATAAGTAATGAGTAATGAATCTTACTTATTACTTGTTACTTATTACTTCGCTCGTGAGGTTCGCTAGTGGGAGAGTTCAATCTGCCAGGTTCAATCCCTTCTCTCATGCGTGAGAAATGCGGGCTAATGCCCTCTTGTTGGTAATTCTTCAGTAGCTAGTTGCCAGAGATTCAGAACTAAATCTCTAACTTTTAACAGAGGACAATTTGCTTTTCTACATAGTATATTTACTTAAGTAAGTTTATTGGTAAAATTGTAATTATTATTGCAAATATAATTTTGCTAAGATATCTGGGTATGTTTTATTATGTATCTAATTGTTTCGACTGAAGTTGATTACAGTTTGAACTTCATAAATTAAGATGAGATAAATTGACAACTGGGAGGAAAGTCAAATGTTCTCTCTGGTTATTTTAGCAGAAGCTTTTTTGTAACATTTACAACAAAAATATTTTAAGATTTATCCTCTAGTCTCAAAATCTGAATTAACCAATTCCTGCATCACCAATTGGAAAAGGATTTGGGTGATTGGGTTTTCCCCAGTCTGACAAAAGAAAGATGAGGTTAGCTAGTGATTCAGCTTCAGAGATTCAAATAGAAGGAGAATTGAATAAATTGGAGAATAAAATAGTGAACAAGGATGATTTTCTCTTCCCTCGTGGTCGCTACTACGGTCAGGTAAAGCCAGAAAACTTGGTTTTTAATGCAAATCTACAGGAATTTGCTCAACGTGTCAGCTACATTTGCAACTTAGAAACAGGTGGAAAACTACCTCCAGGTGCAGCTTACGAACAAATAAAGGATCTATGGAAACAGTTGAAACGCTCAAAAAAAGAGCTAGGAATTGGCGAAGCTCCGTTTCAGGATGATCAGGGAGAGGCTAAAGGTTAAAGGAGAGACACGAGGTCTGGCGTAGAGATAAGGGGGATGAGGGAGATAAACAAAACTCTTAACTCAGCACTCAGTACTCAGCACTCCTAACGCCCAATGCCCTATTTAGAAAGCATTGTCCAGACACCATCCCAAGACTCTGGGGGCGGGGTTTGTTGATAATTACGCGCACGTTCTAGGTGTATATCAACAGCTTGGTCTTGGGGTTGGATGCATTTGGCGGCTTCAAAACAGGCGATCGCTTGTGAGAAGTTGCGCGATAAATAAGCAGCGCGTCCAGTATGATAATGAAACAAAAACTCTTGAGTGTTGGTATCTAGGGGAGTAGTGCGATCGCCAATTAACTCGTAGATATTCACCGCCTGGTGTTTCCCTTTGACACGAATTTTATCTAACTGGCGCACCCAAATGCGATCGCTGCACAATTGGTAAGTAAATTCGCTTAAAATAATGTCACAACCATAATCCTTTGTTACCGCCTCTAAGCGCGAACTCAAATTTACACCATCTCCAATGACGGTGTAATCCATTCGTTTGCGGGAACCAATATTACCCGAAACCACATCCCCAGAACTAATCCCAATACCAATACGAATTTGTGGTTGCGCCTGGATAATTCGCCGCTGGTTAAATTCCTCCAAGCGTTGTCGCATATCCAACGCGGACTGTACAGCCCTCCAAGCATGATTTTCTGTAAGTGGTAGCGGCGCACCAAATACCGCCATTAAGGCATCCCCAATAAATTTATCGAGAGTACCTTCGTGGTTAAAAACCGCCTCTACCATCGTTTCAAAATACTGATTTAGCAGCAACACCACCTCAGCTGCACCAAGATTTTCCGTGAGTGTTGTGTAGCCCCGGATATCAGAAAATAAGATGGTTACTTCTTTGCGCTCACCTACCATTAAAGCATCTTCTCCCAGCGCCATCACTTGTTCAGCGACATGAGGCGTTAGGTAGCGAGACATGGTAGTTTTCATCCGTTTTTCCTGACTGATGTCTTCCAACACCACCAAACCACCGCGTACTCCGCCTTCTGGGTTAGTCAGGGGATTAACAGTGAGATTAGTACTGCGCTCTAATATTTGTACCTTATCAGTAGTGAGAAACTCAGATTGGGGAATCAGGGGTTGATTCCAGGGAATAAAAATATCGGGGTTAGTGCGATCGCGCACTGCTAAAATTGAATGCTGAGTCCTGAGAGTCTCACTTTTAACTCCTAACTCCTCACTCATAACTTGGTATAGTCCCACCATCAAACTTTGCTCTGGCACATAATGTTTAGCTCCAGTTTTGAGACTATCTTCTAGTCGCATTTGGAGATTTTCAATCGGTACAACTTCCCAAACTAGGCGGCCAATCAAATTTTGTTCCCACAAAAGCTTCTTGTTCTTGCTATCGGCGTCTCCTATCGGACAACCCAGCAACTCCAATGCTGCATCATTAATCGTGACAATTTGTCCTGCCATATCTGTAGAAATCACCGCATCTGACAGACTTTGTAAAATATCTTTTTGATACTGTTTTTCTAACAGTACATTTTCAAACAGACGAGCATTTTCTAAGGCAATTCCGGCTTGATTATTAAAAGCCCGCATAAACTCTTCATCAGAAGCAGTAAAACTCCCTTGTTGCTTATTAATTAATTGCGTAACCCCAATCAATTCATTTGCAGAATTAAATACTGGCAAACACAGAATATTGCGAGTTACATAGCCAGTTTTTCTATCTGTCGTTGGGTCAAAGCGGGGGTCTTTGTAAGCATCAGAAATATTTAAGGCTTCACCTGTAGAAGCTACATATCCAGCAATGCCACGGTTAGCAGGAATGCGGATTTCTATCAAGTTTGTGCCATCTGCCGCCGCTGCCACTTTCGTCCAGAGTTCGCTCATCTCTTTACGATATAAAAATAGTGTACTGCGGTCTGCCTGCATGAGAATTCGGGCTTGTTCCATGACTATCTGCAAAGTTGCTTCTAAATCCAGACTTTGCCCTAGTGTCTGAGTTGCCCGTAACAAAGCTGTTGCGCCTCTTTGATTACGAGCAGCGACATAAAAAGATTGGCAGCTTTCTAGAATAATACCAATAGAAGCGGCAAAGTCTCGAAAACGTTCTTCATCATCATGATTAAACGGAACATTCCCGGTTTTATTAGCTAGTTGCACTACCGCTACAGTCTTGTTTTTGCTACTAATAACGGGCATACATAAAATGTTACGTATTTTGTAGCCCATTTGTTTTTCAAGCTCTGGGCTAAATAGCGGATGAGTATAAGTTTCAGATATATTGAGATATTGACCTGTACTCGCAACATGACCAGGGATACCCACTGTAATAGGAATACGAATTTCTAAGAATTTTTGGGTATTATCTTGAGGAACTTTTGACCACAATTGACCTTTGTCATAGTCAACTAAAAAAATAGCTGTATGTTCTGCTTGGAGAATTTGACCGATTTTGAGTGTGATGGCTTCTAATACTTTCTCCAACATAGTTTCTAGAGCTTCATTATTGATTAGTTCAATAGCTCTCAGAAATTGTTGGAACTCAGCAGTTATGAAGTCAAGTAAGCAAACAAATTCGTTAACAGATAAGTCTTTAACGCGACGCAGTAAGGCGTGAGTACGATTAACTTGAGTCAGTTCAGTTAATGTAGCCAAGACGCTGCCAGGGTTGGGGAGTGTCATGGTAATTTTAGATTTTAGATTTTAGATTTTAGATTTTAGATTTTAGATTTTAGATTTTGGGCATTGGGCATGGTTATTTTTTGTCTCCCTCATCTCCCCAGTCCCTATAGCGGTTCTCAGTTGCATAGAATACAGACCTAACAAGAACAGCCCCTTCCCTTCTAGCGTTGGGGAGTAAAATTCCATTCCTCTCTCCTAAAAGGAGAGAGGAATGGAAGTGAGGTCAAAGTGTATTGCTTCCGTTCGAGAAACGCTATAGTCCCTAGTACCCAGTACCCGTCCTGTTATCTTGCCAACTGTTTAGAAAATATCACTTTTTGATAGTAATCTTGTAGCTGCCTGGTGGCAGCTGCCCAACCCCATCTTTCTGCTTCCTGGCGAGCATTTTGGCGGATGATATCTCGTTGTTGTTTTTGTTCCAAGAGACGAACAGTAGCAGCTAACGCCCCTTGAATATCTGCTGTTGGCTCAAAAAGATATCCATTTACGCCATCTGTCACAATATCAGGAATTCCCCCCGAACGGGCTGCTACAACGGGACAGCCAGCAGCCATCGCTTCTAGTAATACTAAGCCTAGTGTTTCTGTACGGGAAGGAAAGATAAAGGCATCAGCACTCGCAAAGGCAGAACCTAATTCTTGTCCCATGAGATACCCAACAAAATAAGTATTTGTGCCAGCAAAGTGTTTTTGCAATGCTTGACGGTGGGGCCCATCCCCAACTAATGCTAACCGCCCTTGGGGAATTGCTTCTAAAATTGGTTTGATGCGCTCAATTTCTTTTTCAGCCGAAAGCCGCCCAACGTAAAGTAGCAATGGACTTTCTGGATGATTTTGCGATAAGCGCGATCGCATCTCTACACTAGCTAAATCGGGGTGAAATAATTCTGTATCTACCCCGCGCTGCCATAAATCTACACGTTCAATACCGTGTGCTGTCAGTTCCTCCACCATTGCTGTGGAGGTACACAGATTCAAAGCTGCTTGATTATGAGCGCTTTTCAGTAATTCCCAAAGAAACCCTTCTAACATCGCCAAACCGTAATGTTGGAGATATTGGGGTAAATGGGTATGATAAGACGCCACTAAAGGGATTTTGAGGATTTTGCTATAAAATATACCTGCTAAACCCAAAACTGCTGGATTTACGACATGAATAATATCAGGCTTAAACTCTTCTAAAACATAACCAATAGCTGGGCGGGGTAATGCCATTTGCAATTCTGGATACAATGGCAGAGGAAAGCCAGTAACACCGTAAACTTTAGCGCCTTTGTGTTCTGTGATGCCTCCATCTGGGGCAATCACCAGCACTTGATTACCACTGCGCTGTAGATGGTCAACAGTATGGCGTAGGCGCGTTACAATGCCGTCAACCTTGGGTAAAAAGGTTTCGGTAAATAGAGCAATTCTCATAAAAAACTATTCAGTCCAGGCAGATAATCTCAGCTTTGCTTGCGTTTCGGTATCAAACACAGAATAGACTCTCTCCTGTGGTGTAATCAACTCTGCACAGTCAGATTTAATATTTTGGCGCTGTTTTTGTACAAAGTCCGAGATATCCTCAATGTTCACAATCCAATCTTTGGCGTAAGCAGCTAGCACTTGACCACGTAACCCTAACTGAATAGCGCGTCGTTCTAATTTTGTCCCAGTTGGGTGATGGTCTGGGTCCCATTGTAGGCGGACTTGTGATTGCTTCAATGCTCTTTGCCATATACTTTTATCGGGATAAAGTTCTGGAACGTAGCTGGAATGAACAGCCGCCGCTAAAATTTCATCAAAAGCTGAACGCTTCATCCAAATAGCTAACACTACCTCCTGTCCATTTTGTGTACCCCATCCAGAACGATACATCATCCAGAGGAAGTTAGGTTTTATCCAACTCATGCGGTCAAAACTAAACTCACCACCAAAATAACCATAGGTAGCGGCGAAGTTCCCAATAGATGGACGATACGCTTGATAAACAACAATTGAATGGTCGTCATATTGTGCTAAAATATGACGACCGTTTTCAGGCCAATTACTGACTTGAGTTAAATAAGCTTCTGTTATCAGCCGCACGCAGAGTTTACCCTAATTTCTGTGCCAAGAGACTTTAGGCAGAATTTGTTTGTGATCAACTCGTTTCTGATACTTAATGGCAAAGTTTAACAGAGAATCGAGTAGAGAATCAGAGAGCAAGTGAGGCTGTAAACCTAAATCGAGCAATTTGGTGTTTTTCGCGTTGAAGTAGTGTTCTTCTTTCTCAACTCTGGGATTATCTAAGTGATTGATTTCTACGTTCAATCCGATAGCGTTACCAGCTTTTTTCACCATCAATGCCAATTCGCCAACGCTGAATTGTTCGGTAAATTGATTAAATACACGGAATTCACCAGCTTCGGCAGGGTTAGCGATCGCTAATTCCACACATCTAACTGTATCCCGAATATCCAAAAATCCGCGAGTTTGCCCACCTTTACCGTAGACAGTTAACGGATGTCCAATGGCGGCTTGAATACAAAAGCGGTTCAGTGCAGTACCAAACACACCATCGTAATCTAGCCGATTAATCAATAGTTCGTCTATCCCCGTTTCTTCAGTTAAAACGCCATAAACCACACCTTGATTTAAATCCGTTGCTCGCAATCCCCAAATCCGGCAAGCAAAGTGGATGTTATGACTATCATGGACTTTGCTTAAATGGTACATTGACCCAGGCTGCTTGGGATAAGGTAGGGTATCCTTGCGTCCATTGTGTTCAATGGTGATATACCCTTCCTCTATATCAATGTTGGGTGTACCGTATTCTCCCATCGTCCCCAACTTCACCAAATGACAATCGGGGAAATCTTCGCGCATGGCGTACAGTAAGTTCAAAGTCCCAACTACATTATTGACCTGGGTAAGAACTGCATGTTCTCGGTCAATCATAGAAAATGGAGCCGAACGCTGTTCACCAAAATGCACTAGGGCATTTGGCTGAAATTGCTGTAGTGTTTTATGGAGAAATTCGTAATTTGTAATATCGCCGATGAACAAGTCAATTGATTTACCTGTCAAATCTTGCCAGCGCTGGAGGCGTTGCTGAATTAGTGCGATGGGAGTAAGAGTTTCGACACCAAGTTCATTATCCCAGTGCCGCCGCACCAAACTATCTAAAATTCCAACTTCATAACCTCGATTGGAAAGGTAAAGAGCAGTTGCCCAACCGCAATATCCATCACCACCAATAACCAGGACTTTCATCTTCACTAGTTTTTACTCGCTGATAGCTAAATTTATCAGGTTTCTGTCCCCTCTCAATCATCATTCTGGGGGAGATGTGGATTTTGGGCATTGGGGATTGGGGATGAGGGGTGGCAAGCTTTTTTATAATCTCCGTCATCTTCCTCATCTCCTTTATTCCCATGCCCCATGCCCTATGCCCCATACTCCATAACTCAAGACTTCGTAATTCGATACTGTTGGGCAATGTAATAAAACAAACGATAGTAATCTTGAAATTTTTGGCTCTTGCTTCGTCCCCGCAAATAGTATTTCACTTGACCCTGAGTTAGGGTCAGTGTCATGGAACCTACTTGTTGATCAACTTCTACAACTACCACCCCAGATACTCCTTGGGTGGTTTGAAAATTGGGTTTTATCTTTTTCACAGACTCTTGATCTGTAACAATCGAATTTGGTAACTGATGACTTGCCCATCCCCGAATTTCCACTGAGTTATCCTGTGCTGAAATAAACGCAATTCCATCATCATTTGCTGGGGCTGCTAAAGAAGTCCAGTTACTCGGATATGGAAATTCAAAGCCATAACGAGAGTTAGTATAAGTCTTCCAAGCGATCGCTCCAGCGTTAAAATCATTTGCAGTACAACCCCACAGGATTATTAGCAGGGCAATTACTCCGCTAACGCTGGCGGCAAACTGATAAATTCTTCGCCCCAAACTACAGGTTTTATTAGCAGTAGCCATTTATATTACACATTTCGCCAAGATCAATACCTTGCACAAAAAAAGCACTCATTAAAAGTTCAATATTCTTTCAGGATATTTACCATTCTCTTTTAAGCTCTCAGTAGAGAAGCTTATAAAGAGTGTTTTATCAGACAGTTTATGTACAGTGCATCTCAGACAGCCGAGCTAACTTTAGAGCTTTTTCACTTCCAAACCAACACTTTATAATTTCCAGCCATGTTTATAACCGGAAAGGTGTTCAACTTTAATCCGCTGAGGCTCCAAATCACTAAAAAATAAGCCAAGTCCGGCAATCATTACTTTATTATTGTTGGTTTAGCGATCGCTAATTCCCAGTTTCAGCCTGATTCATTAGCATCTCATCTCCAAATGTAAACAAATGTAACAAAAATGCCGTTAAAACGTTTTACTGTCTTGACAAGCAAGAAAAGAACCGATAACTTGATATACATACCCGGGTAAGACCGTTAAAGAGTTATATGCAAACGCAAACTAAGCAAAAGGTCACTTTGTATTTATCGCCAGAGTTGCACAGAAAACTGAAGATTCGTTCAGCAGTTGATTCCGAGCCAATGTCAGAACTTGCCGAGCGTGCCCTTGGTTTTTACCTGTCTAATCAAGAATTAGTTGAAGAGTTAGAAGATTCTAGTTATGGGCGGACTCATAGAGTTTATTCATGCCCGACTTGTGATAGCTCACTAGTATTACGTGATGGGGAACTGGTTACTTTAGGCAATCAACCAGGAGTAGTTGGTAAAGAGCATCTTTCTATTGATGAGATGGATGAAGATGAAACCAATCCCAAGGGTGAGGAAGAGTTAGTTCCTTGCTAAATAGATATTCATGATTCGGTTGTCTTTACCAGAAGCAATGTCTCTACTGTCTCTATAAGGTCTCAAGTAGGTCGAAGTATGAAAGAAGAGCTCAATATCCTAATTCAAGCTCAATACCCTTTAATCTACCTTGTGACCTCCGAGGAAGAGCGGGCCGAGCTAGCAGTTTCCACAATCGCCCAGTTATTAAAGCCCCAGCGCCGAGTATTTATTTGGACAGTAACACACGGGATTGTCGAATATGGTCAACCCCGGAATGTTACCCAACATAATACCGTATCTCCAGAGGCGGCGATTGAGTGGATAATTCGGCAGAAAGAACCAAGTATATTTATTCTTAAAGATTTACACCCCTTTATAGATGCGCCTGCAACTAACAGATCGTTACGTGATGCGATCGCTAGTTTCAAGGGTATGCAGAAGAACATCATTTTGATGTCTCCAATGCAACAAGTACCTATAGAACTGGAAAAAGAAGTTGTTGTTCTCGACTTTACATTGCCAGATATGGCTGAGTTGAACAAAGTCTTAACTCACCATATAGAGCAAAACCGTGGTCGTCGGCTGACAACAGAAGCCAGAGAAAAACTTCTTAGAGCCGCTTTAGGTCTAACTAAAGATGAAGCTGAGAAAGTCTACCGTAAGGCACAGGTAACTACAGGGCGTTTGACGGAAGATGAAGTAGATATCGTTTTATCTGAGAAAAAGCAACTGATTCGGCGCAATGGAATCTTAGAATACATTGAAGAAGATGAAACCATTGATGCTGTAGGTGGCTTAGAAGAGTTAAAAAGATGGCTCAAGCAACGCTCTAACGCTTTTACAGAAAGAGCGAGAGAGTATGGTTTGCCTCAACCAAAGGGGATGCTAATTTTAGGAGTTCCCGGTTGCGGTAAGTCATTAATTGCTAAAACTACTTCCCGGCTGTGGGGTTTACCACTGTTGCGGTTGGATATGGGGCGAGTCTACGACGGCTCAATGGTGGGACGAAGTGAGGCAAATCTGCGAAACGCCCTGAAAACAGCAGAATCTATCTCCCCAGCGATTTTGTTTATCGATGAATTGGATAAATCCTTTGCTGGTAGTGGAGGTTCATCTGATTCTGATGGGGGGACTTCAAGTAGAATCTTCGGCTCCTTCCTCACATGGATGCAAGATAAGAAATCACCAGTATTCGTGATGGCAACCGCCAACCGAGTAGAACGCTTACCTGGCGAATTCTTGAGGAAAGGACGCTTTGATGAAATATTCTTTGTCGATCTGCCAACACCGGAAGAACGGCAACACATTTTCAATATTCACCTGACGAAACGCCGTGAAGACATCTCTCGATTCGATCTTGAGCAACTAGCCAAGATGTCTGATGGCTTTTCTGGGGCAGAAGTTGAGCAAGCGATCGTTGCGGCAATGTATGAAGCTTTTGCCCAAGATCGGGAGTTCACCCAACTAGATATTATTGCTGCACTGAAGGCAACATTGCCGCTGTCTCGAACGATGCAAGAACAAGTAACGGCTCTGAGAGATTGGGCCAGACAGCGCGCCCGCCCCGCAGCATCCTCCGTAGCTGAATATCAGCGAATGGAGTTTTAAAAGCTTTCCTCTGCCATCCCAGGGGGAAAGGCTAGCTGAAAATGCTAGCAGTTATAAGAAAGGCCGCATCCTGTTAAGCGCGGCTTCGCCCAAAACAAACCGTTGTCGTTTTTCTCAATCTTCTCATTGGAGGAAACCCAAATGTCTCACTTTAGCACCCTGCGTACCAAAATCACCGATGCCGAAATCCTCAAGGCTTCCTTGCGCGACCTCGGTATCAGCGTAAAGACTGAAGCTGATGTCCGTGGTTATAACGGTCAGCGTGTCCGTTCTGACATCGTTGCCGTGTTGGAAGGCGAATATGACCTCGGCTGGTCTCGCAACAGCGATGGTTCTTTTGACCTAATCGCTGACTTGTGGGGCGTTGCTAAGAAGCACAACCAAACCGAGTTGATCAACTCAATCAACCAAAAGTATGCCGTTAACAAAACTTTGGCTGAAGTAAAACAGCGCGGTTTGCAAAACGCCAATGTGAAGTTGGTATTGCAATAACAATTTCTCTGCGCGTTCCCAAAGCTGCACGGGTTAACCATATAAATAGCGGTTAGCCCGCTTTTTTATCGGGATTGAGATTTATTTCTCAGTCCCGATTTTTGATTAGTCTAGTCAATACTAATTTAAAATTAGTAATTTTATTTCATCGTAGTAACATTGATGTAGTCAGCATGACAACCAAGCTTATTTTTAATTAACTTAAGAAGTTCTGCTTTATGTCGAAGCAACCATTCAGGATTGTTACTAGGGTACAAATATATGTTGTAAGTGTAAGTATAATACGCACTAACATAACCCCTTTCCGGTGGCGGAGAGGGGTTATGTTTTTACAAGAGCATGAGTTGCAAATGCTTAACCGCACTCATCTAGCAATAAATGTATTTTGGCACTAAGCTAATTTTTAGCTAATGAAGTTTAAGTTTTTGATAGTTATCTGCGATTTGCTTAAGCAGCTTTCGGATGCTGTCCAGACTTTTGCTTCCTTGAATGCGGTTCCCGTCGTCTGAAATCCAGCTTATGTTGTCAGCAGTATGTCCAGATGTAGCGCTTGCAGGATCGTCGAGTTTCAACGGGTTAAGATGACCAACTTGGAAGCTTGATTTGCCGTGCGTTCGGGTTGTTAACTCTGCCTCGAATTTTTCAAAGGACATAGGAATAAGTGTGATCGGGCATTGAAATACTGGCTGTGTATTAAAGAGAATTTTCTCTTGTTCAAGTGCTTGTCTTGATGTAGCTGGAAAACCATCAAAAGTACAAAGCTGTTCAATTAAAACGTACTCAATTTCCATACAAGTTCGGCGATTAGCAAATTGAACTGAGTGCGGATGTGTTTCCCATCGCTTTTCTCTGTTAGTTTTAAAATTCCCAGTTAAAGCACGGTCGGTCAGATAAGTTTTAATTTTGATCTTATCGCTCAGAACCAATTTGAAAAATTTTGCATCTGGGCTGGTTTCGCCTTGAGTCAGAAATTTTCGCAGCTTTAACGTGCGTAGAATTGTCTCAGTGTATGTCCAAGCAACATTACCAAGTTGATGTATCCTTGTAGTTTTGTCGGATATATCAGGCTTTGCAAGATAGTCGATAGGTGCTTCGTAGGGAAGTTGTGGGTGTTTGAAAAACAGTTCCAGGGTTTCCCTATGTTCTGGCGTTTGTAACCACTGATCTAATTTTGAAATAAGGTCTATGGCAATTTCAAGACATTCATCAAAAGAGCAATATCGTTGATCGCCATTTAGTTGCTCGAACCAGCGTGTTCGGAATTTAGTGGAATCTATTGTTGGAACCTTGACAAGTTCAATGAGGAACACATGTCGTAAAATCGCCCCACTGACAAAAGAGAGATACTTTTCACTGCCCAACTGTGCAGTGATAGGAATCATAAGCTGTGATATTCTGGAATCACTGCTGAACAATGGCAATGCAGCCTGATACAGATTCGTCATATTGAAGCGCTCTGCATTACAAGCCTGCTCAATAGACGTTTGAAGAGGATGCCTATTCATTCGGTCAAACGTTCCTCGAAGTCAACAATGAAGTTGAGCAATCCAATCCCAACTGCGCTGCACCACCGACGCAATTCAACAATATCCAATCTTCTTTCACCACGTTCACACTTACTAATGACCGATTGAGTTGTGCCAAGGCGTTCGGCTAGTTGTTCTTGCGTCAACCCAGCTTTTTTCCTGCTTTCTATGAGAACTTCTAGAAAAACTGCGTAATCCTTGGAAAACAAAGACTTTGGCATGTTTTGAAATACATTGCCTCATATCTTAAAGTCTGATTGTGAATAGTCCAAAATCGACTTTTTTAACGGTCTTAGTATCAGAATTATCTGCACTCGTTTCAGAGCCAGTAAATTCGAGTGGTCATGGCTTAAAAATACAAATATTTTATGAAGACTTGTTGAATAACAGTATCTGTTTTATTATTTAATTCAATCAGAATATGAAAATCAAAAGCTTTATCACATAAAATGAAAAATAGGCTTCAAAACCATGAGCAGTTGTCATTGCTGGCATCAGAAGCCAGTGAGGGCTTGGATTACAAAGAAGCTTACCGCCAAATCCGCAACTACCTTGCCGGTCAATATGTAGGAGCAACTCGTGATGAAGCACTGCTAACAGAGGTGATTAAGTGCCTCTTTTGCAAGTTGTATCTTATAAAACAACAAGTCCAGTTTGATAATAACGATGCCTTTTTAGTTGCCAAGCAGTATAGAAAAGCATTCTCAGAGCTACGTGATTTATTACCGAACTTGTTTGGTATACAGGCTATTTTTAGCCATGAAGAAGAATTATTGCTCGACCCAGCAAGCATTACGTATATCGATCAGAAACTAGATAAAATCCACCTCAATAACTGGAGTCGTGATCCTTTTGGAGATGCTTACGAAATTTTTATTGGTTCTACCATCAGAGGACAAGAGGGACAGTTTTTTACACCTCAGAATGCCGTTGAACTCTTGGTTTCACTTGTAGCTCCCAAGTCAGGGGAAAGATTCATTGACCCAGCTTGTGGAGCAGGCGGGTTTCTCAATGCCATAGCACGTAGTCTAGTTACTGCTGGTGTTTCTCCAAAAGATGTCTCCAACAGTGTTTTTGGAGTAGATAAAGATAGCTATCTTGTTAATCTCGCAGCAGCTCGCTTATCGCTAGTTACGCTCTCACCCGCCAATGTTTTCTGTGCAGACTCGCTTGCTTGGGTAGCAGAAAGAGAGAAAAATTTCGTATTGAAAGATAGTTTGGGTACTTTTGATGGTGTAGTAACCAATCCTCCCTTTGGCTCTCGTATTGTGTCGGTGATCAGCAATGTACAGAAAGTGTTTGATCTGGGTTATAAGTGGAAAACAGATAAGAAAACATCTAAATTTGTCAAATCTGATATACTTCAAAACTCCGTTCCACCACAAGTACTTTTTGTTGAACGCTGCCTCTCTCTGGTAAGAGCTAATGGACGCATCGGTATGGTTGTTCCAGAAAGCCTTATATCTAGTAAAAACTATCGATATGTTATTAATTACATTAGAGAATATGCACACATCAAAGCAGTATTGGGGATGCCAGAGTCTCTTTTTAAAATTTCAGGGAAGGGAGGAACTCACACTAAAACCTGCTTAGTTCTTTTTCAAAAGAAGCCAGATAGGGAATTAGACGGTGGCAAGATCAGAATCTTCATGGCAGAAGCCAAATGGTGCGGACATGATAGCAGGGGACGACAACTTGGATGTGATGAACTACCTGAAATTGGTAGGAAATATCATGAATTTTTAAGCAATATGCCAAAAGAGTATACTCATCTGGGGTATAGCATCTCTGATAATCAAATCGTAGATAACGTTTTAGCTCCTAGATATTACAACCCCGAAGTTAATGATTCGCTGCAACTGCTTAAGGATACTCATCACTTAATAAAGTTTGGGGATTTAGTTTTATCAGGAGTAATAAAAATTAGTACAGGAGATGAAGTAGGTAAGCTTGCTTACGGAAATGGAGATATACCTTTTATTCGCACCTCTGACATATCTAATTGGGAAATAAAAGTAGATCCAAAGCATTGTATTAGTGAAGAAATTTATACGAATTATGCCAAAAAACAAGATGTTCAAGAAGGGGACATCTTGATGGTGCGAGATGGAACTTACCTGATTGGTACTTGTGCATTTGTGACAAAATATGACACACGTATTATTTACCAAAGTCACCTATACAAACTCCGTGTAACTGATCTTTCTAAACTCTCTCCTTATCTACTGCTTGCGGCATTAAGTTCTGTTCCTGTTCAACAGCAGATTAAATCCAAGAGATTTACTCAAGACATTATTGATTCTTTAGGAGATCGGATTAATGAACTCATATTACCTATTCCAAAAGACAAATTGTTACAGGAGAAAGTAACAAAAATGGTGCAGCAGGCTATTCATGAAAGAATTGAAGCACGAGAGCTAACAAGGAGAGCGTGCTTAGAGTTACTAAGTAACAATGCTATTAATTTTGATATCGGTGATAATTAGTGCGTAGGCCTAGGCCGTCGTAGACATCGCTGGACTGATTAAAACTCTAAAATCTAGCTAATCCCCACATTCCGCCCAGAACTTAACTTCTGGGCTAATAGATCCATCTGCAAATTATAGATTCTTACCAAGATATGTCGCTACTTCTGATTTAAATGTTTGAGAATCAACGAGAAAACATCTGTCGCCTCAATTCGATTTTCATCAACTAGGTGAGTTTGATGGGTGATAAATAGAGGCCCTTCATTTGGAGAGGTGGTAATAGTACCATGAGAGCCACGCACCAGGGAAGCATCCAAAGGAATCACGTCCATGAGGTAGCGAAAACCTAGTTGTTTCTGAAGTAACTTAAGAGCAACTTTTCCTTGAGGAAATTTAATTTGCGGATCGAGGAAAAGTTCTACAGGATCGTAACCAGGTTTGCGGTGAATATCTACAGTTTTAGCAAAATCAGGCGCTTTTGCATCATCTAGCCAATAATAATAGGTAAACCAAGCATCAGGTTGAGCGATCGCTACTAACTCTCCCGATCTAGAATGAGCAAGATGGTAGGCTTGTTTACCTTCATCATCCAATACCTGCGCTACGCCTTCGGTTGCTTCTAAAAGCGATCGCACTTTCGAGATATATGCTGGATCGTTCACATATACATGAGCAATTTGGTGATCGGCAACAGCAAAGGCAATACTAGCACCAAAATCGAGTAGTTCTCGCCCCAATTCTTCTCGTACAGCAATTAAACCATTTTCTCGTAATACACGGTTCAAATCTACAGCTTTAGAAACTGGCGTAATGCCATACTCAGAAAGAATAATTACCTGAGTATTACGTGCTTGATAATATTCAATTAAATCGCCACAAACAGCATCAATTTCTCGCAAATCTGCTTGAATTTGTGTTTGATTGTTACCAAATTTTTGCAGACAGTAATCTAAATGTGGTAAATAAACTAGTGATAGTGTCGGGCTGTAACGTTCCTCAATCCATTTTGCAGAATTGGCAATCCATTGGCTAGAACTAATGGAAGTTTTTGGCCCCCAGAAATCGAACAGAGGGAAGTTTCCTAAATCAGATTGAATTTGCGATCGCACATCACTAGGATGGGTATAAATATCAGGTAATTTTCTCCCATCGGCGGGATACATTGGGCGCGGCGTAATGGCATAATCTACAGAAGAATACATGTTGTACCACCAAAAAAGGTTGGCACAAGTGAAGTTTGGATCAATTGATTTAGCGATTTCCCAAACTTTGGGAGCCTGCACTAGTTTATTAGATTGTCGCCAGAACTTCACTTCACATTCGTCGCGGAAGTACCAACCATTAGCGACAATCCCATGTTCATCAGGCAATTTTCCTGTTAAATAAGTAGCCTGAACAGAACAAGTTACAGCAGGTAACACCGTTGCGATCGGAACTACTTGCCCTTTCGCAGCCCAAGAAGATAAAAACGGTGTGTTTTCTCCTATTAAGTTAGGTGTTAATCCTACGACATTTAGAATAACTGTTTTTTTCATAAACTTAGTTCCTTATTAATTTGCGGCCAGTTCTTTTAATACCCACTCATATTCTCGCTGAATAGAAGTCAGCAAATCTATTTTCATTTCTGATGGCAATACATCCCAAGTGTAAGTCTCAATTTCTAAATGTGAGCAAGCATTATTTGTCTGAAGTAGATGCAAAACAGTAGCAATATCATCTTGAGTAGATTGCAAAATTTGATAATCATGAATAAAAATTGGGACATGAAAATGAGTGCGCCATTCTTCAGCTAGAGATTGCTCTAAATGTGGTAGTGCAGTGATTAAGTCAGGATAGTGATGGAGTGTACCATCATTACGACGTTCTATTACCTGGTGAAGATAGGTAGATTCTGCAAAAGGACGTAAACGTTCAACTATCAAACTACGCTTCTCAACATCAGCAGGTATTTTTACTTTAATTGCTGCGCTGATTTGAATTTTGCCAATCTTAATTCCTGCCAATTGCAAAAGTGTAAATACAGACTTTGGCTGCTCATATTCCACTGAAAAATGACAGGTATCATAGCAAATCCGAACATGTTCTAGCAATTTAGTCTCTGCTAAACTCTGCTCAATATTTAGCTTTTCTGATAAATAATTACCGCCAATTGGCAATAACCAATTTTGATAGAAATCAATTATTTCTGAGGTATTTTCAATTAAACCATCAGGCTCAGGTTCTAAATCAATATGGAGTATCTTTCCTGTCTCTTCGCAGATGCGAATCATTTCTACAACAACTAGTGCTATATTCAAACAACTCTTTTTCAAAACTATCTCGAAGGTTGCTTGGTCTTTTTCCCACCAAGGTTTATAGGATAATGGTAGTGTAGAAATTCCGCCGTCAAGTTCTTCTGGTAATAGAGTAGCTAAAATTTGCGCCAAGTTTAATGTATAATTAACCCGTTCTTCGGTAGACCAATCTGGTAAATAAACTTGGTCTTTTACTACCTGTCGATGAAATCCGCCAAAAGGGAATCCGTTTAAAGTAAAAACATATAAATCTTGTTTAATCAGCCAAGTTTGGAATTGAGCTAAGTTATTACTTTCTAAAAGTTGTTTTGCGGCGATATCTGCTAACCTCAAGCCAATACCAAAAGGTTCTGTAGGCGATAAACGCGACTTTAGTTCAGGAATATAGGTTTTTAAATTAGCGAAAACTTCTAGCCAACTTTCACCAGGATGAATATTGCTACAATAAGTTAAGTGAAAGTTGCTATCTTTTGTGATTTTCATTTTTATGCCCCATATTTCATAAAATAATTAATCTGTTTTCTGAAGTTTATACAATTTCATCAAATATCTACCACATATTTATGGTTAGGGGCGCATAGATACGCGCCTAGAGGTTGTTTACTAGCCCTGGCGATTAGAAATCGCGGCTACACGAGACTTTACCCACCTCCGTGGGTTAAAAACCCTTGATTCCTCATTAGTCCACGGAGGTGGACTTGGTTTGTGTAGTAGCGAATTATATTCGCCCAAAACTTTTCAAACATCCTTTTATAACTGGGTATTCAAGTTTAAGTAACAGCAAATATTTGTGCTAGTTTCATCGAAATTGGTAGCAAGATTAGCACTAATAAACCGTAATATAAACCAGCAAAACCAGATGCAACAGTTGCATCTAAGACTATTAGAGATAAAACACCTATTTTTACGGCATTTCGGATATTTTCGGCTATTGGTTCACGTGCAGCTTTGACAAAATTAGGCAAGATTCTGACAGCTAATAAAACAGCGAATGGTAGTGCTGCAATCGCTGTATATTCTCCTAATAATCCTAAAGCTAAAACTGCCGTCAAAACTATTGCAATTAGCAGTAGTGCTAGTACTCCCGTAATCTTATTACCACCGTGAACTTCACCCTGGCTAATTGCGGTGATCGCAGCAATATAAAGAACAGGAATTAGCGCTAAATACCAACGTTCTCCGATGATTTCGGGTACAGCACTGACACCTAACAATAAATTACTACCACGGCACAAACCCATATTTAAAGGGCCAAAAAAAGGATGATGTTTGGCAAGTGAGTTATAGAGGAGGCATGAAAGAGTGATAAAAATAGCGATCGCAGCACTCAACGACGATACTTGAAAAGCAGCTATAATCCCGATTGCAAATAGTATACTTCCCAATAAAGTAGCATTTTGACGAGATACACGACCACTCGGAATTGCTCTATTTGGTCGTTCTTTTGCATCTAATTCGGCATCAAAAACATCATTAAAAACTATACCACCGCCGTATAAACCAGTTGTAGCTAATAACAACCAAGATAATGGAATTAATACGGCAAAACTTGCTTCTCCGTTAATTAATTTAGCAAAAATAACCCCAGAGCCAGAAGCAGCAAAACCAACAAGAATATCCGCCCAAGCAGTAACAATATTAGCAGGACGCATTAATTCTAGATAACCCCGCCAGCCTTGAAAATTTAAGCTTGCAACATTCACTTATCTGCCTCCGTGTCTACTAATTTCTCAAAATAAACTGCATATTACAGATAAATCAGATATTTATGCAATTCCCCACTCCCTACTCCCTACTCAATCAACACATAATCTGAAACTGATTTGATTCCTGGTTCCTGTCCCCGCAGCACAGAATTACCACTGAACATTTGACGCTGATCGACAGATTGGGGATTGAGCCAATCTGAAGCTTTCATTTGCCCCGTTTGACTGTAAGCAGCTAGGGCATTTTCATAACAAACTGCTCGCACATGTTCTTCAGGAATGCCTCTATCTAACATCAACTGAGCCGTTTTTGGGACTGCCAAAGGATCGCTAATACCCCAATCAGCACTACTATCTACAATGATCCGATCGCGTCCATACTTACGGACAACTTCTACCATTCTGGCGTTACCCATTTTCGTCTGTGGGTAAATCGTGAAAGCTGCCCAAAAACCGCGTCCTAATACTTCTTCAACGGTTTCTTCGTTGTTGTGGTCGATAACTACTTGTGAGGGATCTAAGCCATATTCAATACAGCGATCCATACTCCGACTAGCACCCACTTTTTTATTGCGATGAGGAGTATGAATTAGTACTAAAGTATCGAGTTCTTTGGCTAATTCTAACTGTTGACAAAAGTACTTATCCTCTGCTTCTGTCATATCGTCATAGCCAATTTCGCCAATGGCAACAACTCCTTCTTTACAGGCATAAAGTGGTAGCAGTTCCATAACTTCTGTTGCTAGTGCTTCATTGTTAGCTTCTTTCGGATTTAATCCGATTGTGCAGTAGTGCTGGATGCCAAACTGACTAGCACGAAACCGTTCCCAACCCACAAGACTACTGAAGTAGTCTTTAAATGAGCCGGCGTTGGTTCGGGGTTGTCCTAACCAAAAGGCTGGTTCAATGACAGCGACAATACCATATTCCCGCATTACTAAGTAATCGTAAGTAGTACGGGAACACATGTGAATATGAGGATCGATAAACATCATGGTTTTAATGATTGGGAATTGGGCATTGGGAATTGGGCATGGGGCATGGGGCATTGGGAATTGGGCATGGGGCATTGGGCATTGGGCATTGGGCATTTTCCTTGTCCTCCTCGTCCCCAGTCCCCAGTCCCTTCTATTTGTAAACAAAGAGTCGTTAGCGCAGATCGCCGCAAGCATCTCGGCTAAAACTGCTCCAAGTCAGATTACCTTGTTGAATGGATGACTGTAAATCTGGGTAATGAGAAAGTAATACTTGCGCTTGGGGTAAAGGAGACTCGGCACAAGCTAATGCTGCTGCTTTTTGCTCGTCTATAGCCCCATTAGCCAGTACTTTTTCTAAATCTGTGATGATGGCGCTATCGGCAAACCTCCCTACAGGTCGCCAAAGTTCTGGTGTAACTGAGCGTTTAGCTGCCCAGCGCTCATGGGCATAGGCTGCCAACATCTTCGCCAATTCTGGGTTAGCACGCCGATCTAGACCCCAAATTAGATGCAACGGACTGCCGACAAACACAGCCTTCAGCACCATTTGATTCCAAGCAGCATTATCTAAATAATTTGCAGGATAGGGATTGCGTAATGCTATGGCTTGAAATACATTACTCATATTGCTGCGAATTCCCTCAGCAGTACGGTGGCGATGTAATTCTGGATGTGGCAATAATGGCAAACTTTGATAAAGAACAACTAACTCCCCCATATCGGCAGTGGAGAAGAATTGATCGAGCGATCGCAAATACCCCTGAGTATCATCGTGGGGTAAAGCTAAAAGTAAGAGTGTGCGACCTGCTTGATCTACACTCCAATGAGCAGGATACCAACCGGGAATTACATCCTGTGCTGCTTCTAAGTCCTGGAATGTTAGCTGCAAATCCTCTTTACCGAGATAGCGCGGCACGGCACTAAAAGCTGTAAAAAACACTTGTTCCGCAGCACCGCTAACAATCTGTGCCTGCTTCTGTTCCAGCCAGGCAAAAGCTTTTTCTGAAACAGACTTTAACAGCCATTGATGCAGTAACTTGTTTACTTTACTCATGATAAATTCAGGAGAAGTTGTCCAACTTCTTTATGACAACTAAGTATAAAATCTACCACTAAACTTGATACTTTGGGATTGAAGTAGTTAGCTCGTATTCTACTGAGATCATAAATTCACTGAATCTATAAAAATCTCCCGACTTTAAAGAAGATATTGTAAAGATATCATTTCAATTACATGAACACTGAATTATCTTACGGAAAAAACTTAGAATTCTATGTAATAATGATCCCCATTGCAGTTGCCAACATCAGATACAGTATAAAGTCTAGATAAAGTCCAGGCATTGATAAGAGTTGTAACCTAATTCTATTTTGACTTTATCTACTAAGGTCAAAGCACTTAAAAAGTGTGATTAGTTTAGTAGTTAAATTGGTCTAGTAAATCATTTAAATAATATTTAAGTATTTAATGGATTTATTATGTCCATTGTGCCGTCAACTCTAATTGCAGCAATGTATCTATTTACAGTTATTTCAAAAACAATAATATTCAAATGGCTATTCAACAAAAAACCGCTCTTAATCTGCAACCAATTAACCAATGTGTTCGGGTAACTTTCAATTATGATGTTTACTTCACTAAAGGTTTGTTTCAGCTAGATAATCCTTTACTCGCAGAAGTGATTGCCGCAGATGGGGAAATAACCCCAAAGCAAGTGCTAGCAGTGGTAGATGGAGGATTTTTACAATCCCAGGATGGGTTGCTAAAAAAATTATCAGCCTATGCCCAGCGTTATGAAGACGTGCTAACACTAAGCGGTGAACCGATAGTAGTACCGGGTGGAGAAGCAGTCAAAAACGATTCTAGATTTATAGAGCAAATTCATCAGCAGATCAATGCATCTGGATTGTGCCGTCACTCCTACGTATTAGCAATTGGAGGTGGAGCCGTTTTAGATATGGCAGGATACGCAGCAACAACAGCTCACCGAGGAATTCGACTGCTACGAGTACCAACAACAGTATTAGGGCAAAATGATTCAGGCGTAGGGGTAAAGAACGGCATTAATGCTTTCGGCAAGAAAAACTTTTTGGGTACATTCATGCCACCTTATGCTGTCTTGAATGACTTTGATGTTCTGACTAGCCTTGACGATCGAGATTGGCGATCGGGTATTGCAGAAGCGGTGAAAGTAGCGCTGATTAAAGATGCAGATTTCTTCAATTTCATTATGACTAATGCTGATAAATTGGCTAATCGAGACATGGACATAATGGAAAGGCTAATCTATCGCTGTTCTCAGTTGCACTTAGAGCATATTGCTGGTAGCGGCGATCCCTTTGAAATGGGTTCATCGCGTCCTTTAGATTTTGGACACTGGGCTGCTCACAAACTAGAGCATTTAACTAATTACAGCCTACGTCACGGTGAAGCTGTAGCGATCGGCATTGCTTTAGATACGACCTATTCATATTTAACAGGGCAACTCTTGCAATCAGAGTGGCAAAGAGTTCTAACTACACTCAAAAAATTAGGCTTTACTTTGTACGTATCGGCATTGACAGAGCAATTAGATCAACTAGAGCATCCGCATTGTATATTTAGGGGGCTTACCGAGTTCCGTGAACACTTGGGAGGAAAATTAACGATCACTCTTCTACAAGGAATCGGAGAAGGAATAGAAGTTAACCACGTAGATTTGTCTTTGTATAAAGATGCTATCTTGATGCTGCAAGGTTGGGAACTTTATAAACTGGGCGGGCAAGATGCCCACCCCACAAGAGTTAATTGAATATTTTTTTATTTGGAAGTCCCTTACACAAAACAAGCGCAAAAAGACACGAGGAAATTAGCTTTTAGTAATTTAAAGGAAAAGGCAGAGGAATTACTCGCAGTCCTTGAAGAAAATCCTTTTTAAAATCCTCCACCTTATGAAAAGCTGGTTGGTGACTTATCAGGTGCTTATTCTCGTAGGATAAATATACAGCATCGGTTGGTATATGAGGTCATCGAATCCGAGCAAGTGAATTGGGTTTTGAGTAAAGGTTAAAGGTTTTTTCTTTCCCCTTTCCCCCGCCCCTTATCCCCAGAGGGGGCCCCACCTTTCCCTTTTCCCCAAAACCCGACAAGTATTGACACAGTAGGGGCAATTCATGAATTGCCCCTACGATAGATGTGGTTCAAACACATGAAAACTGCTGTAAGCTATTGGACATTTAACTTGCATATTACCTGGAATTAAAACTCTTGTGGGGTGGGCGTCTTGCCCGTCCTAGTTACGCAAATTAGAAGTACATTAGTTTATCTCCTCAACCCCCCTTGGTGTTCACAATGAAAACCTCGATTTTCCCAAGCTTGCATATCTACTTCGGTAAGTTTTGTCACATTTGAGCATTGCGGTTGAATAATTTGACTTAAAATCGCCCAAAATAAGCTGCGTGTTACATCTAACCCAGTTTTAAGCCAAGATTCATTATTACCAGGGACGCCCAACTCCTGAACGATCTCTGACTCTACCCAAATACCATGAGCGCCCAAAAGAATCTGTGCGATCCATACGGCTCTAGGTAAATGACTTGGTGAGGTAATCAACATGACTTTATGCACTCCCCAACGCCGCAAAATTGGAATACCATAATAAAAATTTTCAAAGGTAGAATTCGCGCAGTTTTCTAACCAAACGTTTTGTAACTCTGCTAATTCCGCCTCAAAAATTAACCGTATACAGGGATCTGGGGAACCATGAGAAATTAAAATTGGGGTTTGTGGGTATTGTTTTGCTTGTTGGGCGACATAAGTCTCTCGACGAATACTGCCACCAAGCACAAAGAAGGCATCTACAGGCTGCAAGGAAGCAAAAACTAAGGTTATAGTAGTAAAAATCAGCCAAACACCCAGGATAACGTACAATCCGCTAGTTAGTTTTTGTAACAATTGCCACAAATTAGCCGATTTTTTTTTAATAGAAATTAATGATTTGATGGTAAATTTGCGTTTCATGACTTAGGTAAGAAAAGCTGATTTAATGGCTATATAACAGTGCTGCAATTCAGTGAGCAAAGTGCTATCTTATAAAAGTAATCGAGAATGCAAATATGACGCTAATCAAAGTGTCATAAGGTCAGTATGGGCTTCCGGAGAAGGCTAACAAACTGAGAAATGGTTGTTAATAACTAATGCGGTATTTTGGCATCATTTAACCATAAAAATGATGAAGGAGCATAGTTTATTTTGGGGTATAAAAACTTAAAATTTTCTGGAAAGCCTGATTGCTAAACTGTCAACAACACAATTATTCCAGCTAAGTATACATGAACCAATCTGCGAAAAGTTACTCACCGCTCCAAGTAGCCTTGATTGGTGGAGCGATCGCCACGACTGCTACGATGTCTGTATTCGGCCCTGCTTGGACTCGTGGTGTCCGTGCTGCTCTAGCCCTACAAGACAGCCCAAAAGTGATAGTTGACCAAGTTTGGCAACTGGTAAATCATGAATATGTCGATGGTAAATTTAATCAACAAGATTGGCAAGCAACCAGGCAAAGCCTGTTAAGCAAAGACTACTCTTCTCGCGAAGAAGCATACACCGCCATCCGCGAAGCTTTACAAAAGTTGGGAGATCCTTATACTCGATTCATGGACCCCCAACAGTTTGAAGCCCTGACGAACCAAACATCTGGAGAAGTTTCTGGTATTGGCGTTCGGATGGAAGTGAACGAAAAAACTCAGCGGCTAACTGTTGTCGAAGCCATAGAAAATTCTCCAGCGCTGAAAGCTGGGATCAAAGCAGGCGATGAAATTTTGGCAATTGATGGCAAACCCACTCTCAAAATGAAAGTGGATGACGCCTCCAAGTTAATCCGTGGCAAAGCGGGTACTCCCATCAAACTACGACTGGGACGGACGGGCCAAAATGCCTTTGATTTGAAGCTAACAAGAGCAAGTATTGAAGTACCAACAGTACGCTATACCCTCAGACAAGAAGGGAATCGCCGCGTTGGCTATATTCGTTTGCGAGAATTTAGCGCCCACGCCGCAGACCAAATGCAACGAGCCATCCGCGATTTGAATACTAAGAAAGTTGATTCTTATGTCTTAGATTTGCGGGGAAATCCTGGCGGGTTATTGCAGGCAAGCATTGAAATTGCTCGGATGTGGTACGATAATGGCGGAATTGTCAAAACAGTAGACCGCGTGGGCAGCAGTGAAGAAACTAAAGCCAATCGCACTGCTTTGACAAATCGTCCTTTGGCGGTCTTGGTAGATGGTAATTCAGCTAGTGCTAGCGAAATCCTCACAGGGGCACTCAAGGATAACAAGCGGGCGGTAGTTGTTGGTGGTCAAACCTTTGGCAAAGCCTTAGTGCAGTCAGTTCATGAACTCGCAGATGGTTCCGGCTTGGCTGTGACTATTGCCCATTACTACACCCCTGCGGGAACCGATATTAACCATAAAGGGATTACGCCAGATATCAAACTAGACTTGACAGAAGCACAAGAGCGTCAGTTGGCTTCTAATCCAGATTTAATTGGCACTAAGAGCGATCCGCAATATGCCCGTGCGATCGCAATTTTATCAAATAATAACTTTGCCCAGCCACCGGCAAATCAACCCACTCAACCCATGAGTCGCGCTGGTGACTTGAAATTTTAGTTTCAATTCCTCACTAATTCTGACTCCTTCTAATTGTTCCAGGATTTGGATTTGGGCATACTAGCTAGTAACCCCATTTTCCAAATCTCAGATTTATGAATCATCAGTCAGTTGATGCAGCCACCGCCACCAGCTTTTTACCAATGGTGTCGGTGGTTGTTCCTATTTATAACGGTGAGGCGGATTTACCAGAGTTAATCAATTGTCTATTGTCTCAAACTTACCCGAAAGAACGGGTAGAGTACTTGTTGGTAGACAATAATAGTAGCGATCGCACTCTCACGATCCTCAAAATATCTGCCGAAAATTGCCCAATTACAATTCACCCATTGAGTGAAAACCAAATTCAAAGCTCTTATGCTGCTCGTAATAGTGGGATTCGCGCCGCTACGGGTGAAATTATCGTTTTTACCGATGCAGATTGTCGTCCACAACCACAATGGTTAGATGCACTAATTAAACCTTTTGTCAATATAGAAGTGGTAATTGTTGCTGGTGAAATTGTGGCACTACCAGGCACAACACTGCTAGAAAGACACGCAGAACTCCAGGAAACTCTATCGCAAAAGCACACCCTGAACCATTCCTTTCGTCCCTATGGTCAAACGGCTAATTTGGCGATTCGACGCATAGCCTTAGAAAAAGCAGGTTTATTTCGCCCCTATCTTACCACAGGTGGCGATGCCGATATTTGCTGGCGAATTTTGGGGGAAAACATCGGGCGTTTGGAATTTGCTCCCGATGCGATCGTTCAGCACCGCCACCGCGCTACACTTCAAGAACTGCAAAGTCAATGGCGGCGCTATGGACGCTCAAATCGCTATCTGCACGAACTACACGGTGTAGATTTGATGCGAGAGATGACACCCAAAGAATACGGCTATCGTTTGACACGTTGGTTATTGAAAGAAATACCAAGAGATATTAAAAAGGCGTTGGCGCAGCCCAACCCAGGCATCGCAGGTCAAGCCACCTTTGTAAATTTATTAAATACTCCCATTGGTTTGTTCACAGCTAGAGCGCGTACTGCTGGGCAAAGAGACGCCAAGCTACCAGAGAATGCCAAGATAATTGATCGACTCTAATAATATTACTAATCTGTCAAGCTAACAATCCTTGGTAAGGGTGGAGAATAGGGAATGGAGAAACGTTTTTTCGGTGTTGGACAAGGTTTTGAAATCACGTAAAATCATTTTCATACCTGAATTCAGCAACGCCAAAGAAAAAAGGCTATTGTCGGTCCAAAAGCATTGACTGAAAGCCTTATTTTTTTCTTTCACTCAAAAAAATGAATCTATCTTAAGAAGTATTTTCAAAAATAGGGAAAGCAAATATGCTGTTAATGATCAAGTTTTAACTTTGATATTTTGTATTTAATAAAATAAAGTTAAGAATTTCAGTAGGTAGGACTTGCCGCAACTTTGCATTTTTGTAATTAATAGACAAGTTTGTGGCACTGAATAGGGCAAACATTTGATTTGAGCGTGTACAAATTTGATTGCTCCCTCATCATTAATAGATAAGTTAGTAAATCAATAAAACAAGTTCTGCCACATTTATTTTATTTACAATGTGTCCGCTCTTGCAAGTAACCCGATCCTTGCCTGCTCAATAGGGTCTGAAACCTTGAGGAAAGTATGGGGTTTGTTTCTCCTGCTTTCTTCATTCACAGCTACGCTTCATAGTTTTGTGAGTTGAGCAACATGAAAGTGGATGAATTTAGCCAACAGATAGAGCAATTACGCTCACAGATACAGGAACAATTGCAATGTGATGGAACTAAGCCAAACTCACAACGGGAAATTGTAACCGGGGCTTTTGAGGAACTTAATACCGCAATGGAAGAACTATTGACAGCTTCCGAGAAGTTAGAAGAAGCGCGAGTAGCAGTAGACAAAGAGCGCCAGCGTTACCAAGATTTGTTTGAGTTTGCTCCCTATGGTTACTTGATAACTAATACCATTGGGACAATCCAAGAAGCTAACCATGTAGCAGCAACCTTACTTGGTATTCAACAAAAGTATTTAGTCGGTAAACCATTAATTATCTTTATTGCTCAACAATACCGCCAGTCCTTTAGCTCTCAAATGAAGAATTTGCAGGAGCTAACCAACTGGGAAATTAACCTAAAACCACATAGAGGAGAGCCTTTTCCTGTTAGTGTAAAAGCCTCAGTCGTATATGACCTTGAGGGTAAACAGCTTGGCTGGCGTTGGCTGCTATGCAATATTAGTGAACGCAAACAAGCTGAAGAAATGTTACACCAAGCTTACAGTGAGTTAGAAATCCGGGTGGCGGAAAGGACAGCGGAACTGGTAAAAGCAAATCAGAAATTGCTAAATGAAATTACAGAGCGTAAACGAGTCGAGTCACAACTGCTGCACCTTGCTTTTCACGATGCGCTGACGGGTCTGGCAAACCGTGCTGCATTTATGAACCGTCTAAAACATGCGATAAATTATTCAAAACGGCATTCAAATTATCTATTTGCTGTGCTATTTATCGACCTAGATCGGTTTAAGGTGATCAATGACAGTTTTGGACACCTAAATGGAGACCAACTTCTGCTTGCTACTGCAAGTAGGCTAGAAGTGTGTGTACGCTCTATAGATACAGCAGCACGGCTTGGGGGAGATGAATTTACAATCCTGCTTGAGGGAATCCAGGATGTGTCAGATGCTATCATAGTAGCTGAACGTATTCACCATGAACTGGCGTTACCCTTTGAGCTTGATGGACAAGAAATGTTCATCACGGCAAGTATTGGCATCGCGTTGAGTTCGACAGTAGATTATGAACACCCAGAAGAACTGTTGCGGGATGCTGATACAGCAATGTACCGAGCTAAGGTGTTAGGCAGAGCGCGTTATGAGCTATTCAACTCAGAGATGTCTGCTAGCGCTCTAGCAAGATTGCAGCTAGAAACCGATTTGCGCCGAGCAATTGAACGCGAAGAATTTCGAGTTTATTACCAACCGATTGTTTCACTCGCTAGTGGCTCTATTTTAGGTTTTGAGGCTCTGTTGCGCTGGCAGCATCCAGAGCGTGGTCTACTTCATCCAGCAGATTTTATTCCCCTTGCAGAGGAAACTGGACTAATTTTGTCCATTGGCAACTGGGCGTTGTATGAAGCCTGCCGCCAGATGCAGGCTTGGCAGGTGTGCCATCGTTCCAACTTACTAGAAAAAATTAGTGTTAATCTCTCCATCAAGCAATTTTCTCAGCCGGATTTGATTGAGCAGATTGGGCAAATTTTGCAATTGACAGGTCTTGACACTAGTACTCTAGTACTAGAGATTACTGAAAGCGTAATTGTGGAAAATGGCGATAAGGCAACTGCTGTAATTTTACAACTTCGAGAGATGGGCATTGAGTTATCAATTGATGACTTTGGTACAGGCTACTCTTCATTAGGTCGTCTTTATAACTTTCCGATTAGTGTGTTGAAAATTGATCGTTCTTTTATCAGCCCAATGAGCGCCAATAGTAAAAACTTAGAAATTATTGAGATAATCGTCACCTTGGCACATAAGTTGGGTGTGGATGTGCTTGCCGAAGGAGTAGAGACAAAAGAGCAACTAGCACTTCTCAGAAAGTTGAACTGTGAATATGGCCAGGGACATTTTTTTTCACTTCCATTAAATAACTCGGCTGCCGAGGCATTAATTATGCAAAATCCTCAGTGGTAAGGGTTATTTAGCTAATTGTAATTTCTTGTTTGTCTCGTTCCCTGTCCCCGACTGGAAACGAGGTTTTAAAGGAGTTTCAACTTAAGTTGACATCAATATCTTCCGTGTTTGCAATTCGCCAGTGCCGAACTTTTAGAGCTTCAAAACTCGCTGCAAATTGTCTATCCCCGCATCGTGGGCTAGCAAAGGTGTACAGTGTAATGCCAGTTTTCGAGCCATTTCAGCATCAAAACCTTTAGGGTAGGTATTGGTATCCAGCTGAGAAATAATTATTCTGTCTGTTGAATGGTTTGTATCAGTTGAAGATTGCATTAGTTCTACCTCAAGCTCAGAAAAATAATTAAATAATTATGAGAATGCGTACAACAAGTCCTGTAATATTTTTGATTGTGAGTTATTTGCATTTGTGCCGTAATAAATAGCCATGTCTTTGTCCTGGTTATTGGTTAGATTTTTGATCGCTGTGATCTTCCAAATACTCTAACGGGCTGGTATAAAGTCTGTCAGTAAGAAAAGGTCGGGAAAAGTTCGGATATTTTTGGTAGATTTACGTAAACTTTTGCGAAAAAATCAAGTTGCTCGTGGGAATATTGTAGTTAAGCTGTATTACTACGGAAATAAATGACGGTTGAAGATGCGATCGCACTTGTTGAGCAATTATTGGAACGAGGACGCTTAACGAGAACGCAAGAGATTGTATTTCGCTATGCTTGGGAAGGGAAAACTTACCTAGAAATAGCGCCAGAAGTCAAATATGACTACGGTCACATCAAAGACGTTGGTTCGCAACTATGGCGATCGCTCTCTCAAGCTTTAAATGAAAAAGTTACCAAGAATAATCTGCATAGAGTTCTGAAGGGAGCTATACAGCAGCAGAATGGTGTAAACATCTCCCCAAGATTAAACCTCCAACCCTTCAGCGATCGCACCGATTAAAGATTATATTCGGGAGTCACAGGTATGTTTGTTATTAAAACCATTAGTTGATCAACTATTTGCACATTTTGAAAATAAAAATAGATTAGAAAAATATATTTATCAAGTTATTACGAACTTACAAAATTATCCTCCCATTCAAACTGGATATGCGGGAGGAAATCTTTTAAATATACTCTGCCATATTTCAGCAAATTTAAAAAATGCCGATTTTTCAAACCTCACTGTTTGGCAGGCATATCTGAAAAATATGAATTTAAATCATATTAACTTCCAAAATGCTGATTTATCAAAGTCGGTTTTTAGCGAAACCTTTGACAGTATTTTGGCAGTAGCATTTAGTCCCAATGGTAAAATTTTAGCGGCTGGTGGCGTAGCGGGTGAGGTGGAATTATGGCAAGTAGCTGACGGAAAACCACTTTTGAGATGGAAAGCACATTCCTCTTGGATTATTTCACTAGCATTTAGTCCCAATGGTCAAATACTAGCGACTGGTAGCGACGATCAAAGTGCAAAGTTATGGGATGCTAACACAGGCATTTGTTTAGAAACCTTTCAAGGACATACAAGTTGGGTCTTTGATGTAGCATTCGCTCCCCAACACTGCGCGAATAGTCCAGATAGCCAAACACTTGCTAGCATCGGCGATCAACACACGATTAATTTATGGGATGTTCGTCAAGGTAAACTATTAAGAACTTTTACAGGACACAGCACTCAACCTCACTCCATCGCCTTTAGTCCTGACGGTCAAATGCTAGTTAGTAGTGCGAATGACAGCACTATCAGGTTATGGAGTGTACCTACAGGTGAGTTACTCAAAACTTTCCCAGGACAAAGCAATTTTGTACAGGCTGTTGCTTTTAGTCCTGATGGAACAACTATTGCGAGTGTGGGCGATGACTATATTATCCAGTTATGGAGTGTGAGAACGGGCGAACTACTCAATACTTTCATACAGGGACACGTTTCTTTTGTACAATCAATTGCTTTTAACCCTGATGGGAAAATCCTGGCCACTGCTAGTCATGACAAAACCATCAAGTTATGGGATGTGACTGCGGGTATCTGTAAGAAAATTTTGCAAGGACACACTAGCCAAGTTTGGGCAATTGCTTTTAATCCTGATGGGAAAATAATTGCTAGCAGCAGTCAAGACCACACTGTTAAGCTATGGAATACTGCGACTGGGCAATGTGTCAGAACTTTCAAAGGATACACTAATGCCTTTAGATTAATTGCTTTTAGTCCTGACGGGAAAACCTTGGTAAGCGGTAGCGGTGACTGTCAGGTGCGATTGTGGGATATTCAGGAGGGTATATGTCTTAAAACTTTATCAGGACATACCAGTTTAGTTGTATCGGTTGCCTTTAGTCCCAACGGTAAGACCTTAGCAAGTGGCAGTATCGTAGTTAAGTTATGGGACTCAAGCACAAGTGAATGTCTCTTGACTTTGCACGGACATAGCAATTGGGTTTGGTCGGTAAATTTTAGTCCTGATGGCAAAACTTTATTGACTGGTAGCGCTGATCGAACTTTAAAATTGTGGAATGTGCAAACGGGTGAGTGTTTAAAAACATTACAAGGTCATACTGATTGGGTTTGGTGTACTGTTTTTAGTCCTAATGGTCAAACTTTGGCAAGCACCAGCGGAGACTATACGGCGAAAATCTGGGATACCACAGGTGTATGCTTAATCACTCTTAAAGGGCATCGCAATAGTGTATGGTCGATCGCTTTTAGTCCTGATGGTAAAATTGCAGCTACCGCCAGCGATGACCACACTACAAAATTGTGGGATTTAACGATAGATAATAGCGATCGCTTACCATCTGGTGTATGTATCAAAACCTTAGAAGGGCATACCAGTGGTGTTTATTTTGTAGCATTCAGCCCCGATGGTTCGCAACTTGCTACAGCCAGTGATGACCAAACAGTTCGGATATGGGACGTAAATACTGGAGAATGTCTCAAAATTTTAACAGGACATAGCAATCGGGTGTGGTCAGTGAAGTTTAGCCCCGATGGTGAAATACTTGCAAGTGCGAGTCATGACGAAACGATTAAACTGTGGAATGTCAGAACTGGCGAATGCTGCAAAACGCTTCAAGCTCCACGACCTTATGAAGGAATGAATATAGCCGGAGTCAGAGGGTTAACTGAGGCACAAAAAGCTTCGTTAAGAATGCTAGGCGCAGTTGAAGTTGATTCCAAGATTAAGTTACTAGAGAATTCCTTGTAAATTCAAGGTAAAACCTGATAGTACATCTTCTCCCGATAACTGATTTGGTGATAGTAGCACTTCCTTCTCTTTTCCCTGGCGATAAATTTCCACTTGCTTACCTTTGGGGTCAATTAGCCAGCCTAACCGCGCACCGTTCTTCATATACTCCTGCATTTTGTCTTGGAGGGACTTGAGGGTGTCGGAATCAGACCGCAGTTCTACTACGAAGTCTGGACAAATAGGAGGAAAAGTCCTTCTTTCTTCAGGAGCCAGTGCTTCCCACCGCCCTAAAGGAATCCAAGCTGCATCAGGTGAACGTAAAGCTCCATTGGGAAGTTGAAACATCGTTGAAGAGTCAAAAGCTTCTCCAGTCCCGTCTTCATCTGTCCAAGTTCCCAGGCGTTGAGTTAATCTGCGATTTCGACTACCAGTTTCTCCACCAGTCGGCGCCATAACTACTAATTCTCCTGATGCGGTGCGCTCTAGTTTAGCATCAGGGTTGACTTGACATAGCTGATAAAACTGCTCAGAAGTCAGATTAATTAATGGTTCTAGGTTCAGGGTAATAGCAGTCATAGCTTCTCCCATCTTGATGATCACATAATAACTGGAGACATGGGGGATGAGGGAGCAGGGGAAGAATAATTACTCCTAACTTCTAACTCCTAACTCCTAACTCTTGATCAATGACTGTCAACTTTCGCTAAATTGGAAAAAGGAAAATTCAAGGAAATCTTAAATGTCAGCACAATTGTTACTGGTGGATGATGAACCAGGGATACGGGAAGCCGTGAAAGACTATTTGCAAGAGAGCGGTTTCAGCGTTCAAGTCGCCAGTAACGCCCTTGAAGGTTGGGAATGGATGCAGCTGAATACACCCGACTTAGTGATTTCCGATGTGATGATGCCTCAAGTGGATGGCTATCAGTTCTTGAAGCAACTGCGAGAAGACCCCCGTTTCCAAACACTACCAGTAGTATTTTTAACAGCTAAAGGTATGACAGGCGATCGCATCCAAGGCTATCATGCTGGTGTCGATGCCTATCTACCCAAACCCTTTGATCCAGATGAGTTAGTGGCTATAGTCGAAAATTTGCTAGCCCGCCGCGCCGCTAAGGCTGCAAGTACGGGAGATGACTCTGAAACCCCCGATCTTGCTGAACTAGCTAATCAGATTGCCCAAATTAAGGCATTGTTAACTCAAAGAAATGCTATTTCCCAATCGCCAGCCCCTTTCAAAATTGATTTGACACCGAGAGAGCAAAGTGTTTTAAATTTGGTTGCTGAAGGGTTAATGAACAAAGAAATCGCCCGCCGCTTAGAAACCAGCGTCCGTAATGTAGAAAAATACGTCAGCCGTTTGTTTAGTAAAACTGGCACCAATAGCCGTACAGAGTTAGTTCGTTTTGCTTTAGAACACGGTCTTGCTAAATAGGCATTGGGCATTGAGCATTGGGCATTGGGCATTGGGGATTGGGCATTGGGCATTGGGCATTGAGCATTGGGCATTAGGCATTGGGCATTAGTTATTAATTCTTCTCCCCCTGCCTCCCCTACTTCCCCTGCTCCCTCTGCTCCCTACTCCCTACTCCCTACTCCCTACTTCTGAGTAATAGGTAACTGGCCGTTAAACCATTACCTATTACTAGTAATAGATAAAACATAAGTATTTCAACAAATCAGGCACTTAGCTTAAGCAAAAAGCTAAAAGAAAGGTTATTTATTTTTACTTTGGTCTTTTAGATTTTCATTTGATTAGCGCCTGTTGTCCAATTCCCCATCTGTAAAGACACAGGGTTTTGTTCTTCCGGCAATGTTTTGATAAAAACTCGGTAAAATGCACCCGGCTGAATTTGCTCTTAGATTCTACCAGTACCCTTTGCTACAAAGTTTTTAATAGCGGAAACTGTTCCTGGGACTTTGTGCTGCTAAATAAGACCTTCACAAAGCAGAAATCACAATATTTTAATTTTATGAATTCTACTTGCTGCTTAGTTTTTATGGCAACGGGGGTATGGGATCAACATTTGATTTGATGCCCAATTCACGTTTTTCAGTAATTAAATTACACCTTTATACTTGAGGATTTTCAGCAACATTACGCAAGCGCATTAGCTGTCGTCGCATTTGAGGAGAGGCTTTAAACTCAGACACTTCTTGCGCTTTAACAGACGCTTGCAGTGTCTCTAGAAAGTCATCAGACCCTTCGGTTAAAGCATCAAGTAGCACCTGTAAAAGCTGCTCGCGATCGCTCAATAAACTCTTTTCCTCAATCAACCGGAATTTAAGATGGATTTCGCACTCATAAACACCTACTTCGAGATTATTTATCTGGCGTGGTAATGCTTTGGAGTTCATAGCTATTGAGATTCCTTTACTTGGTTGTCATGAGGGCAAGGAGGTAGATGTCTAGCAAAAATTCTTTATATCTCTTTTGAATCCAAAGTGCTTGAATTAAGAATTTTTCTTCATCAATCACCTTTGTATTCCATTTCACTCTCCTGTGGTGTATTTTCAAGCTAGATTTTCAGTGTCTAGATTTTGACGTTTCTGTACCAGATGTAGCTTATGGTAAGCCATAACTATTATTCAGTTTTTAAGATTCTACACAATAAAGTTTCTGTAAGAAGTTGCTCAACCTGTTTAAAGGTTTTTACATCAACTTTATGTGAACGTCAACAACAGTTTGACTTGTTACTCTAATTTTAGTGTTTATACGTAAGTAAAACCGCTTAAATCTTTCGAGTTTCTTAAAGCCAGCAGTCGATGTAGCGCTATTCAGTGTAATTACTTGATGTATGTTTTTTGCAATATAAAATTCAGGAGAAATTGATCGGCAGAATTATTAATGTCAAAACTTTTATTCTTCAAAAAAAATGTACACAGATCAAATTATTCCTGGAAAGTGCCTTGTCCTACGGTCTTTTGAGCTTGATTGAGTACAAAAAATTTAGCAGTAAGTCAGATTAGTACACTAAATTAAAATACTCTCTCCATTAATTTTTACAGGAAAATAATTCGACTACTGTCAGTACTAGTAGTTAATTATGTCTTTAACTCATAACAGAAGTAACAAACTAATCAGTAAAGGTGATATTTTTACTTATATCCATTCAATATACCCTTTGAAAACTGCATTCAAAGCTTGTAAATTGAGAGCATCTAAGCTCAGAGATAGCGTTTACAATAATTTCAGTGTAATCCACGCAAATCTTACACCTTTTTATGGATAACCCGATGCTGCTCAAGTCCACAACCCGGCATATCCGCATTTTCGCAGGTGAAATTGACCGGGATGGCGATCTAGTTCCTAGTCAACAAGTCTTAACGTTAGATGTTGACCCAGATAACGAATTTAATTGGAATGAAGATGCGCTGCAAAAAATTTATCGAAAATTTGATGAATTAGTAGAAGCATCTAGTGGCCAAGACCTCACAGATTATAACTTACGCCGTGTGGGGTCAGATTTAGAGCATTATCTGCGATCGCTCCTACAAAAAGGAGAAGTCAGCTACAATCTTTCTGCCCGTGTTACCAACTACAGCATGGGAGTCCCTCAAGTTGCCATTGACGACAAACAATAAGGTTGGGCATTGGGCATTGAAAAGAGGCAGAGGGGCAGGGTGCAGGGGGCGGAGGGGAAAATTCTTCTCCCTGCTTCCCATGCCCCATTTCCCATACCCTAAAACTCCATCCCGCAAGTGGCGTGGAGTTTTTTATTTCTTGGAGTTCCCTTAGGCAGAGAGAGGAATGGTTACAAGTCTACTTCTTAACTCAGCACTGGCTCAACCCTAGCTATCGCTAACAGCAATCCTGAAGAGATTTTTAGAGCCACTGTATTTATCCGGTACTTTTGCCAAAATTAATATTTGCTATTCTTAATTCTTAATTAAAGTTAATTCTTGCTATCCTACTTATAAACTAAATAAATACCAACATTATCCGCCTCTTGATGATGGGATAATTTAGCAAAAGCAAATCGTGCAGTTATGCTTGGGTTATGCTTTGGTGACAGGGTTGGGTTAGTTGCTTTGGCGATGGAGAGTCACAGGGCAATAGAAGCTATGATTAGGCTGTAGGGTTGACTTAGGAGCGTATTTTTTGGATAAGTTTTGTATTAGCACCTGCTGATATCCGCCAGCTAAAATCATCATCTAAAGTCTGGGTATGTCAAGTTTAAGAAAGATGAGCGGTCTAGATTGTCCCTACTAATGCTATTAAAGAAATTGCCAATCGCTGATCGGTGCGAAAACTATGGAAAATGACGCGGCAACGCTCTACTGTCCAAACGAAAATTGTCAGGCTGCCAACCCCCTGACTCACAAGTTTTGCCAGCGATGTTCCACGCCCCTACTCAAAAATTATCTCTGGGCTGTGGTAGATGGCCCAAATGTGGGTAGCCCTGGAGAAATATTAGCCGATCGCTATTTAATCCTTGATAAATTTGTTCTTTTAGATACGAAGCCTGGTTTATTAGCCCTAACGCCGGAGTTAGATAATCTTCAGCCCCTAAAAGCTTACCTGAGACTCATTCCCTACCGCTTACACGTACCGCAGGTGTACGGAGTACTGTTTGTTGCTGACGGATCTTCCGAGCGAGAAATATTACTCTTAGAAAAACCGCCACTATTAGTAGACGACACTATCCAAAAAGTGAGTTTGGGCAGTGAATTAACCACTGCTTGGCGTGATGCAACATCGATGCGCCAACTCAATTGGTTATGGCAAATAGCTCATCTATGGCAACCTCTTGCAAGTGAAGGTGTCGCCTCTAGCTTACTTGACTCTTATGTACTACGGGTAGAAGGATCGTTAGTACGTTTGTTGGAATTACGTTTCGACAGTGCCACACCAGAATTACCCCAATTAGGTGAATTTTGGCAGCAGTTGATCGGTGATGCTAAACCAGCCATAACTGAATTTGTCGATCGCGTTAGCCTTGCTTTAATTCAAGGACAGATTAATTCCACCGATCAATTAATCGGAGTTTTAGATCAAGGACTGGCTGGGTTAGGGCGATCGCAAACACCCACAATCCAAATTATCACCAAAACCGACACCGGGCCCAGTCGTCAGCGTAACGAAGACGCCTGTAGCCCCCCCAGTGGAACTCTAGTCAGCAAACCACCCCAGCCAACAGCCTTAGCAATTGTCTGTGATGGCATCGGCGGCCACGAAGGCGGCAATGTCGCCTCAAATTTAGCCATTGAAACAATCCAGCAGCAGGTACAGCAACTAACAAAAGTTCCCTACGACCACATAGACCCTTCACTGCTGCTAAATGACTTAGATAAGGCAGTGGCAATGGCCAATGACAAAATTAGTCAGCGCAATGACGGTGAAAATCGCCAAGGGCGTCAACGCATGGGCACGACTTTAGTCATGGCATTGCCTGTTGCTCATGAAATGTACATTACCCACGTCGGCGATAGTCGTGCCTACTGGATTACACGCCACGGCTGTTATCAAGTTACCCTCGATGATGATGTCGCGTCCCGCGAAGTGCGGCTAGGTTATGCCATTTACCGCGAGGCTATACAACAAAGTGCTGCTGGCTCTCTCGTCCAGGCTTTGGGGATGGGGCCCAGTAGTTCACTGCATCCCACATCGGGACGGTTTATGCTCGACGAAGATGCAGTTTTTCTGCTCACATCCGATGGTTTGAGTGATTTCGATCGCGTGGAGGAGTACTGGGAAACTGAAATCTTGCCGATTCTACTTGGGGAAGCAGATATAGCAACTGTTGCCAATAGATTAGTCGAACTTGCTAATACTAAAAATGGACACGATAATGTCACCGTCGCTTTAGTTCATTATCAAGTCCAATATTGGGAACCAGAAATCACCATCAAAGCAGTGATTCCAGAGAGTTATTCTGCCAAAACTGTTGATTTGGCATCCAGGGCAACAGCTCCGACACTTTTAGGTAGCCCAAACCACAAAACTCAGGTAATTACTGAAAAGGAGCCAGTCAAAACGCGCAGTTTACCGCTACAGTGGATTGTTCCATTACTATTTGTGGTAGCCGCAGGTGCTTTAGGATTGTTCGTAAAGCAGCTGCGATCGCAATCATGGAAATTTCCAACTTTTGCCAATCCCACCCCAACTGCCAACCCTACCATTGAAGCAACACCCACACCGCGATCGCTGGCTAATCTTTCTCCTGGTTGGGTAATTAAAACCAACAATGACATCTCCTTGGGGAGCAACCAATCACTTCCTCGCGGGACTTTTTTAGAGGTTATTGAGAAAAAATCAAATCCCAAACCGGCTTCTGGGAATTTTTCGGTATCTATGCGAGTCTGTGCCAATAAAAGTACACAAACTCCAGCTAATACTAATACCCCATCTGTAACTACCTCAGTTCCACCAAATTCCAAACCTTTGCCAGCAACAATATTGCTAGACTTGTCCCAACTCAACCGTTTTGGCGTCTCTGTTTTACAATCAGATGCACCAAGTCCATGTACAACTGTCACCCAACCGCCAGTTACCGAACCAGCTGACACAAGTCCAACTTAGTTAAATACTCGATAAACTTGTAAAAACCTGGAATAATAACAGGTAACAACCAAAGTAAAAAATTTACAAGGTAAAAAAGTAGAAAATTTTCGCCTTGGAGGATTTTTATTTGAAATTATCAAGAAAGTCAAGAGAGCAAGGGCATTTCTTACTGGAGGAAAAGGTCTAAGACTTTCACTGTTGCGTCAGCTTCCCACAGGCTACGAGAGTTCAGTAGCTCCAAATCAGGAGAGGTCGAATCCTATAACTGATTTACCCCTCCTGCCCCCAAGATGAAGTTAAAAGTCAAAAGTTAAAGGGCAAAAGAGAACTGATGAAGTCTTAATTCTTTTCTTTTTACTTTTTACTTTTAGCTTTTGACTTACTAGCCCCTGCCCCTGCCTTATAACAATTGTTTTTAGCTTTTAGTTTAATGAATCCATGCCATCCCTGAATTTGGCGATCGCCCGTCTCCTAAACACTGGCACTGACAACTTCGCCATTTGGGTGGTCAAGGCTCCCTATCCCAGTGGCTACGTTTTACGTGACTGTGTATGGCCTGTTGAACTGACCCAAGTCTGGCAAGAATGGCAGCAGATGTTTGCTGGTCATGGTCGCCTTGATATTTCCTCTAACTCAACGTCTCAAAGCAAACCATTGCCCATAGATTTGATTTCACCCCCTTCAGGTCAGACTACTGGCCCCTACAGCAGTCGTCTGATGCAATACTTGGGAATGAATTTATGGCGCTGGGTATTTGACGGACAAATTCTTGGTAGCCTAGAACGCAGTCGCGGTATTGCTATGGGTCAGCATACACGTTTGCGCTTTCGACTAGAAATTCGCGACCCGGATCTCATCGCTTTCCCTTGGGAAATTATGCAGCGTGAGCCTGGTCAATCGGCGATGTCTCTCTCGCAAGATTTGCTATTTAGTCGCACCAGCACTGAAGTTGATGCTTTACCCTATTTGAAAACTGACCAGGCTTTAAGTATTTTGCTAGTTTTAGGTCATGATGACAAACTGCAACTAGAACAAGAAGCTGCCATTTTACAGCAAATTCTTGCAGATACACCTGGTAATTCCCAAAGATACGCGCCTTGTGTAGTCAATCAACTCATTCAACCAACTCCACAGCAGTTGATTGATGAATTAGAAACCAAAGCATACAATGTTTTCTTTTACGCTGGACATGGTTTGCCAGACCCAGATGGAGGGTTACTGTTTTTGCGACCAGAGATGCCCCTGAATGGCATAGAATTAGCACAAGTCTTGACGCGTACAGGTGTAAAGCTAGCAGTTTTTAATGCCTGTTGGGGCGCACAACCAGCCGCAATCAATCGTCAAGCGATCCCTGCCAGCAGTTTAGCAGAAGTACTGATTCGTCATGGTGTGCCTGCGGTTTTGGGGATGCGCGATGAAATCGCTGACCACGAAAGCCATAGTTTTATTCAAGCATTTACCGAAGCTTTGCGATCGCACAAGCCAATTGATGAAGCCGTAGCCCAGGCTAGGCAAGAGTTGTTAACACTGTATAAATTTAATCAACCTGCTTGGACTTTGCCTGTTCTCTACCTGCATCCAGATTTTAATGGCGAACTGATTAAGAATCTGGATGAAGGTATTACGGAACTACCAGATACAGCCATTCCTGATGTCGGTTCCTCACTTCCAATTGCAAGTTTACGATCGCTTACTCCCAAAGGTAAAATCTGGTTACTGCGTTATGGAGTTACCCGCATCGGCCGCACGAAAGATAATGATATCGTCATCCCCGAACCATCTGTATCCAAACGCCACGCCGAAATCTTTTGCCGCAATACTCTTACAGATGCTACATTGGTGCGAACTTATTACTTGCAAGATTTTTCTACCTACGGTACAACCTGGTTTTTAGGCCCTAATGGTTGGCAACAAATCCTCCGAGAGGAAGTCCCATTGAAATCGGGAATGCAGGTAAAGTTTGGAAGTGCTAGAGGTGAAACCTGGGAGTTTGTGATTGAAGACTCCTAGCGGAGCTATTGCACAAATGGATTTCTATGTTAAGCATCAGCTTTTAAAATCTGTTTTTTTGGAGAAAAATGCAACTTTTTTTTGCGGAAATCTCCTCTTAAAATTTGTAGTTGTCAATACCATCAAATAATCACGAGGTAAGAAAAAATGGCTCATAAAATTAACGGCTCAGACACTTTCTCTTCTTTGCCATCTCAAATAGACTTAGAGTTATTAGAAGCCTTACTGGAACCAGAAGATGCTACCTATCCTTGGAATCCAGGTGATGATCAATCAGAAGCTTATTTTCAAGAACTAGAACAACAGTTCGGAATGGACGATTTGCTTGATGAAGAACTAACAAGGCGATCGCAAGATTTTTACGGACATCTAGACACACTTTGGGCTGGTATTGCTTCGACGCCAGACTACAATGACACCCGGCAACAGGTAGTAGTGCTTAATCTTCAAGAAATATTACGTACTAATTTTGCTGCCTGTGTTCCTCAAACATTGCTCAACACCATTGCCACAAAAGCTGCTGAAATATTTGCGGCTCGTCAATTAATCAGCGATCAACTGGTTGAGTGCGTTCAGACAGTACTACCAGCTTGGGAAACTGAGGATCTCCTCGTTTTAGCTCGTCCTTTTGCTTATGCTATGCGAAGTAGTGAATCGCAAAATGCGGCATCTGCACTCAGTAATCTTCAAAATAGCGAGTGGACAGCTTTATCGGAAGTAGATAAAGCAAAGGTTAGTTTAGCGATCGCTTCTTATGCTTTTACACAACTCAACAACTCTCAGTCTGAGGTATGAATGGGGAATGGGGAGTAGGGAATAGGGAAAACTTTTCAGCATGGGTTTTGTTCGCGTAACCCGCACTTTGCGTTCACTCTGTTTAGAGGCATCTTTTGAAAAGATGTTGGTTTACTTATGCAGAAGTGCTAAAGGAAAAGCCAAAAATCAAAACTTTTATAATAAATTCTAATGGTTTTTATTTTTGTATTTACAGTTACCCAAAGTAAAGTAACTGTACGCTAATTTTTAAACGAGGCCATCTATCCCAAGAGGTAAATATTGAAAATTGGGAATTGGGCATTGGTTATTCTTTATCCCCCTACTCCTATTTTGGCCCTAGAAATCGGGTAGCAAAATTTTGCGATCGCGTTGGTGACAGCGCTCGTGCTTTGAGAATTGCCGCCATCAAAAAGGCGTAAGATAACACCCCAACAACTACTAACAGCAAGGCATTGATTGATCCTGTAGCATTCCACAGAGCATGGAGCGCAGAGGCACTCAGATAACCAATAGAAAGAATTTGCCAACTCCTACTAGGTTTGAGGACAGCCAACCCAATAAAATAACCAAGGTAGCCACTATAAGCCATGTGTCCGGCTACAGAGCCTAAAATTCGGGGAATTAGCAGTTGTAAACCTGCCAGTTGACCAGCAGCGCCTATACCTACCTGTTGCGTGACATTCTGAGTGATATCTGGCACATACTGACCTAGAGTTTCTAGGAGAGTGAAACCTACAGCAGAAGCCGTTCCCAAGAGAATACCATCTAGAGGTTCCCAAATACCGATGCGTTCCCGCCAAGGTGAAGACAACATTCTACCGATGGCAAAGGCCCCTAGTACAGGTAATGCCTTGAGTAATTCTTCCATCAAGCCAGCGCCAAAAAACATCCGCACCAGCAACTCTGTGAAAGTGATCGATTCTTGAGGTGTGGGCAAGCTTCCAGGCAAGATGCCGCGAAACACGAAGATAAATAGATCCAACACCGGACTGAGCAAAATCAGCGTTGTACCCAATGCTGTAGCCATTAGTACCCACCAAGGCTTCTGTTTACCGCAAAGTTGATAAACAAAATAGTAGGCAGCAAAAGCGATATAACTTGCTACAATTACTTGATTAGCTTGGGGACGACCGACTGTAGCAAACATTAACACTACAAAGACGACGGTCAGTATTCCCGGTACGAGGTAAGCTTTACTAGTTAAATCTTTACCAGTAGAAATAATCGGAAAAAGCTGGGTGAAGCTAACAGAATCCGGCTGCTTTAATTGCGTATGGTTGTGGTAGTTCGTCGCCGAAGGCAGTGGTGTCACTTGGTTTACTGTCGTCGCCGGAGTAATTGAGGTATACTCATACTCAAAAATATATTGCGGCCCATCAGCACCTAGAGAAATGCGATCGCCTGGGTGCAATTCCTGGCATTCATACAAGCGTTGTCCATTTAAATAAGTGCCATTAGCACTATTCAAGTCACAAAGCACCCAGCTAAATTTGCTATCTGGGGATAGAGAGAGGGGACGAACCACTGCATGACGACGAGATACCATTCGGTAGATCATGGCATCCAAGACAACTTGGCAGCTGGGGTCGCGTCCAATTACCATCTCTTTACTGGGGGGCAGTGAGTAGCGAGATTCTGCTCCAGAAGTTGCCCCATTACCAGACACTAGCCGCAGAAATGCATTATGTCTTGCGTTTTTGCCTGTCATCGATAAGAAGTGCGTTTCTAAACTAATTCTTCACCTAATTTGGCGGCAGGACTAACCTTGGCCACATTAACAGCAGCATTGCTAAATCCACTATAGCTTCACTTACTGCTAAGAAATTTAAAATTCTCGATGCAAAATTTCAAATTGTTTTACCTAATGTAAATAAGTATTCCATCTACTGAGAGTTTGTCATAAAGCTGACTTATTAGGCGGATAAATCAGATTGTATCAGTACTATACTTTTGACCTCCTAGCTGCAAATTAAACCCACGGCAGTTTATCAAAAAATAGTAGTTTTTACTGCTTTCAGTGCCATTGCAGAAATATATAATTTTCCGCCGTCTGTTGTCGGTTGTTTTTGCTACTGATAATTGACTAATCTTGTTGGGAATGGGGAATAGGGAAAGAAACTGCCTTCAAGATTGGGCTATTCCCGATGAATTGGGAAGCTCAATCCGTCTTACGGCACAGTAGTTCACTGACTATTGACTAATTAAAGCAGATGGAATTCTGCGATCGCTCTCTTAAAGTTTTTGTTTTCATGTCCTGGCTGGCTGAGTTTAATCAAGGCAAAACGCTGTAATGGCGTTAAGGCTGCCCAATTTTGTTGTGTCAGGGTTACACCTATTTCTTGAGCTTTTTCTTGAAGGCTAATTGGTACTATGCCAGAGTCTAGCCATGCGGGATGAGGCTCGATGGGCAATTTTTTTGCTGGTATACCACTACGTCCGATAATTAATTGCTGGATATGGTCGTGGTAAGACTGAATTTCCGTTTCTGTAGTGCAAGGTAATTCAACTAAAGCTTGACGCTCATCTGTAGTCATTTGGTTCCAGTCGGGCAATTTTAACTTGATGCCACAGGTATCTAATTTACAGCGTACCTGCATAGGAATGCAACGCAGGGAATCAACAAAATCTGCTTCAAATTGAAAGAAATCTGTCACGTTGTTTCGCTCCAAATTCAAAATTACAAATTACGAATTATTTCAACCTGCATCTTTGGAATTACTGAGACGAATTATCAAATAACTAATCGATAACGACAGAATAGCTATACCTAGACCAATTATATCAAGACCTCCAATTTTTTCTAGATCAAGAATAATAATTTTTCTGGCAACAGCAATTAAAGAAGTAACAATAACTAATTCAACTTGAAAAACGTGTTTTCGGAGATAGGCTGTAATATTTTCTAAGATTTCTAAGGCAATTAAAATATTTAAAAATAAACCAAAAACCTTATACAGGGTTGTGTTAAACTTCCCATAAGGTATTGTAAATAATTCTTTAAAAATAAAGATTCCTAAATCTGTAATCGCTACCAAAATTACAATTACCATGAAAATAGATAAAGTTTTAGAAACTAGAACTTCTATATTTTCGATGATGTGCATAAAGCTCTCATCTTTGGTAGCTCCTAGAATTCGCCTCATTAACTTTTTCATCTGCTGCACCTGATTCTAAGATAAAATAAAATCCCATAGATAAATCTAGAGGATTAAAAATTAATTACTGATACTTTGTAAGTTTGCTATCTATTTTTTTATTCTTCATCCATATCTAAAAAGTAAAACTTCTAGTTGATAGAAATTGTACTTCTTTAGATATAGTAATTGGTAACAGTCAAAATTAGAGAGTCATAAAAAATGATAATAACTATTGACTATTGATTATTGACGAAATTACCTATTGCTGGTTATAAAATACCAGTTTCGGGCGACACTTTGCAGCTTACCATTGTGAAGACTGGAGTTGATGATTCTTGATGGGAACTTCTACAGAAATTGTTATCAATTGCACTGCACAGGCTTTGAATTCTGGTTGCAGTGAATCGGGGCACGCTTCTGGATGGGTAAGGGCGTTAGCTTCGGCATTGTCTGCCCACAGCGAACCCCAGTGCATAGGGACAAAAACTGTACCAGGTGCGATCGCTTTTGTCACTTTAGCAGGAAACTTCGCTTTACCGCGACGCGATCGTACTTCCACACACTGATTATCTACAATACCTAACTTAGCAGCATCATGGGGATGAATTTCAATAAACGGTTCGGGATGCATTTTGCAAATTTTTTCAATTCGACCAGTGCGTGTCTGTGTATGCCAGTGTCCGTAAAGTCGTCCATTAGTTAGCACAAAGGGATAATCTGGGTCTGGTGGTTCTGCCAATCCCTTGGAGTAATATGCCCCAAATCGAGCGCGTCCATCAGGGGTGTGGAAGCGGAGATTGGTGTAAAGGCGTTTGGAGTGAGGAGTGAGGAGTGAGGAGTTAGGAGTTGAAGATTCTAATTCATAACTCCTAACTCTTAACTCATAACTTTTTTCTGGATGAGGCCATTGCGTCGGGCCTTCTGCTTGTAGTTGCGCGTGACTAATACCTGTCATATCGCAGGGGCGATTTTTAGTTAGTTTGACAAACTCAGCGTAAACTTCCGCAGAGTTAGTAAAGGCAAATTCTTTCTCAAAACCTAATCTACGTCCAACTTCGGCAAAAATTTCCCAATCTGCTTTCGCTTCTCTTGGCGGTTGGCGGAATCCTGAACACAGAGTTACTACCCGTTCGGAGTTTGTCATCACACCAGTTTTTTCACCCCATTGGGCTGCTGGTAGCAAAACATGAGCGTAAGCAGAGGTTTCTGTGGGATAATATGCGTCTTGGTAAATGGTGAAAGGCGATCGCAACAACGCCTTTTTAGTCCGCTCTAAATCCGGCATACTCACTGCGGGATTAGTAGCCGCAATCCATAGTAACTCTACAGCGCTATTTTCTAAGCCAGTAATCATATCCCAAGCAGTCAAACCGGGATTGGGCGAAATTTGTCCTGGCTTAAGTCCCCAAAACTCCTCAACTTCTGCACGGTGCTGAGGATTTTTCACCGCCCGATAACCTGGTAATAAATGCGCCAAACCTCCGGCTTCCCGTCCTCCCATCGCGTTCGGCTGACCAGTGAGGGAGAAAGGGCCAGCCCCAGGTTTGCCAACTTGTCCAGTCATCAGGTGCAGGTTAATAATTGTTCTTACCTTAGCCGTCCCTTCTGAGGATTGATTCACACCCATTGACCACAAAGATAGTACCCGCTCAGATTTACCCCAGTAGCGCGCGGCTGTTTCTAAATCCTCAATGCTGATTCCACATTGACGAGCCACTACTTCCGGCGGATAGTGGCGAATTACTTCCGCATAAGCCGGAAAGTTGATGGTGCAATCGTCCATGAACATCGTATCAATGTAGTTCCAGCGCATCAACAAGTGAGCGATGCCGTTTAACAAGTCGATATCTGTACCGGGACGAATGGCTAAATGTAAATCAGCGGCTTCTGCGGTTGGTGTGCGACGGGGATCAACCACAATCATTTTGACTTTGCGGTTCTTTTTGTGATATTTCTCCAGGCGGTTAAAAACGATGGGGTGACATTCGGCTGTGTTAGTACCAATTAAAAATGCACAGTCGGTTAACTCCAAGTCTTCGTAACAGCATGGTGGGCCATCTGAGCCAAAGCTTTGAATGTAGCCAGCCACCGCACTAGACATACATAAACGAGAATTGGCATCAAAATTATTAGTACCCAGACAGCCTTTCATGAGTTTCTGGGCTATGTAGTAATCCTCAGTTTGAAACTGACCGGAACCGTACATACATAAGGCTTCTGTCCCTTGGGTGAAGCGGATAGTTTGAATACGTTTGGTGATGAGATCAAAAGCTTCATCCCAACTAACACGCCGAAACTCTTGATCTAATGAGTCTCGCACCATTGGGTAATGTAATCTATTTTTATCTAAAGATTCTGCGATCGTTGCGCCTTTAACGCAAACCATTTCCTGGCTAGATGGATGGGCTTTATCGCCCCGCACGCGCCAAGTTGGATTTCCTTGGCTATCTCGATTAGTTGCTTTGCCAAGTTGGGCTGGGGGTGAAACTTCTAGTCCACAGCCAACACCACAGTAGGGACAGAGGGTTTTGGTAAATTCACTCATGGCAGTTGTACCATTTTGTTGTTTTGATTATGCAACCTCAGATGTAGCGACAGATTGAGAAATTTATGTGTTACACAAAAACTCTTTGAAACGAATGACACTAAGAAAAGCCCAAAGGCTTTTCTTATCTTGTTCCCAGCCTGGAGGCTGGGAATATATTTAAAAGAGGCTCTGCCTCTTGTCAAGCTACTGGAGGCGGAGCCTCCCAGAATGGGTTCCCAGCCTAGAGGCTGGGAACCAGTCATACGAACCGCCAAGACGCAGAGAGCGCAGAGAGAAGAAAAGAGATTTTCATGCATTAGGATTGCTATGGAAGGATGAAGTGTAAAATTACCTAATTTAGATTTGATAGTTAATTTCACTACTTCATCTTTCAGGTGCTTATTCTTCAGTTAAGAAAATAGAGTTTTGAGTTGCGGTTTCTGGTAATTCACCTTCATAAGAAGGGGCAAAGGAACCTTTTGGTTCTTTGAGGAAGAAGGCACACATAAAGGCGCAGACTAAAGCGGCTAAACCCATTGTGGAAAACAGTGTGGGAGCGTCGGTTAAGCTGAAAATTGTCAGGTAAACTACGCCGCCAAAATTACCGTAAGCTCCCACGTTACCTGCTATTTGTCCAGTGGCTTCTTTTTTAATTAGGGGGACGATGCTGTAGGTTGCACCGCAGCCAGCTTGGGCAAAGTAAGCGGCTAACATTGTCACTGCGATCGCTACTGGAATTGGCCAGCTACTACTAATAAAATGTGCGGTCAAATAACTAACACCAATGCCGATACTGATAATTGTCATTGTCCATTTACGGGAGCTAAATTTATCAGAAATTAAGCCACCACTGGGACGAGAAACTAAATTTAAGAAGGGATAAGTAGCAGCAATCATCGCAGCGACAACATGCTCTAAAGCAAAGGTTTTTTCAAAAAATGCTGGCAGCATGGAAACGGCTGCTAGTTCGCTACCAAAGTTAGTTATGTAGGTGAATTCTAGTAAGGCTACTTGACCAAATTGGAAGCGTTCTGATGGAGTGTAAGTTTTTTTGCCAATTAGTAGTTCTCGGTTTACTTCCCAAGCTTTATAACTTTGGTAAGCAAATAATCCTGCTAATAGCAACCAAGTCAGATACATTTGGCTCAAAGTTAGGAAGTGAATGTTCTTTTGTTCTAAACGCCAAGCTAATAAACCCAAGGCGAAAATCAAACCAAAATTCGAGACAATCATCGCCCAGAAGCTTTTAATGCTGGTTACTTCCAGAGAACCATTTTTCTTAGGTTTTTTATAGACTTTCCCTGCGGGCGTATCTTGGACGGTGTTGTAATAAATTACGCCGTAGATGGCTGCAATAATCCCTGTAAGTGCGATCGCAAACCGCCAGTTAGAAGCACCACCAGCGAAAAAGCTCGTAGAAATTGCCAGTATCGGTAAGGCAAACTCTGCGCCAAATGCCCCAAAGTTGCCCCAACCGCCATAAATCCCTTGAGCAATTCCCATCTCCTTCGGCTGGAACCATTCGGCTACCATACGGATACCAACCACAAACCCAGATCCAACAATTCCCATCAGCAAACGACTGATGACTAGTTGATTAAAATCTTGTGCTAGCGCTGTTGCTAAACAAGGAACAACCGTAAACATCAGCAAGATTGAGTAGGTGATTCTGGGGCCAAAACGATCCAGAAGCATCCCAATAATTAATCGTGCGGGGATTGTGAGGGCGAGGTTACAGATGCCCAAAGTTTTAATTTGCTCTGGTGCTAAATGTAGTTCTCTACCAATGGTTGTAGCGAAAGGGGCAAAGTTAAACCAACAAACGAAGGTGAGAAAGAAAGCAAACCAAGTCTGATGTAAGATGCGGTAGCGATCGCTAAATGAAAATAATTTTTTAAGCATTCCAATCTTTCTAAATTTAATAAAACACAGAGAAGAGGTAGGCACAGTTGCAATATGGTTCGGTTAACGTGTTTATTCGTCGGAGATCCCCCCAACCCCCCTTAAAAAGGGGGGCTTTTTTTCCAATGACCCCCTTAAAAAGGGGGTCGCCACAGGCGGGGGGATCTTATCCGAACTATATTGAGGGGAAGTTGAGTCTTTGAACTCGGAAGTTGCACCTTTGAACTCGGACGTTGCACCTTTGAACTTGGAAGTTGCGCCTTTGAACTCGGAAGTTGCGCCTTTGAACTCGGAAGTTGCGCCTTTGAACTCGGAAGTTGCACCTTTGAACTCGGACGTTGCACCTTTGAACTCGGACGTTGCACCTTTGAACTTGGAAGTTGCGCCTTTGAACTCGGAAGTTGCACCTTTGAACTCGGAAGTTGCGCCTTTAAAGTTGAAGTATGATTCTTACTCCATGCCCAATCCCCAATCCCCAATACCCAATCCCCAATACCCACTAACAGCTACTAACAACTAAAGCTTCTTTGTTGAGTTTTGCCCCAAACTTTTGGATGAGTAAATCTTGCAATATTGGCTGCAAGTCTTCGCATGGTATACCTCTGATAACACAAGTTCCTAAATGAGCATCTTTGCCGACTTTGCCACCCATATATATGTCAACGCTTTCGAGAGTTTTGCCATTTTTGCGAGTTTTAGTTCCCATCAAGCCGATGTCTGCAACTTGGGGCTGTCCGCAAGAGTTGGGGCAACCTGTCCAGTGAATTCGCACTGGTTTGGTGAAGGTTAACTCTTCTTCTAAAGCTTTAATCATTGCCAGGGCGCGGTTTTTGGTTTCGATGAGGGCAAAGTTGCAAAATTGTGCGCCTGTGCAAGATACTAGCGATCGCGCCAGCAAACCAGGGTTAATTGAAAATCTTTCTAGCAACGTTTCTGTTAAAAATGTTGCTAAATTCGAGTCAGCAATGTTGGGAATAACAATGTTTTGCTCAACTGTGAACCGGATTTCGCCAGTGCCGTAAACTTCTGCTAGACGAGCGATTTCAAACATACCTTCGGCATCCAGCCGACCAACAGGAATATGCAGGCCTATGTAATTTAATCCTGCTTGTTTTTGTTTATATACCCCAATGTGGTCGCGTTTTTCCCAGTCGATCTCGTCTTTAGCCGCTGCGGATATTAATGATTTACCCAAACGGCTTTCTACTTCTGCTCGAAATTTATCTACACCCCATTCATCAATTAGCCACATCAGCCGGGATTTTTGCCGATTAGCGCGTGGCCCATGATCGCGAAATACTTCCAAAACCGCTCTACATACAGCTACCACATCTTCTGGAGCCACCCAAGCATTCAGAGGAATCGCCGCCTCACAACGTTTAGCCGAGAAAAACCCACCGACGAGGACATTAAACCCGAAAATGAGTTCTGAGTGGGAAAAAGACTCAGCACTCAGCACTCGGCACTCAGCACTATTTTTAAATGCTGGCACAAAAGCCAAATCGTTAATTTCAGCATGAACCGAATTGTCTCTTCCACCTGCGATCGCAATATTAAACTTCCGTGGTAAGTTGCTAAACTCTGGGTTCCCTTCGCCTTTGTTGGTGAGCATATCTTGAATTTGTTGTACTAACTCTCGCGTGTCGTACAACTCATCTGCATCCAACCCCGCCACCGGATCGCCTGTAATATTGCGGACGTTATCCATCCCTGACTGAATGCTGGTTAAACCAACTGCGTCAAATCTATTAAAGATATCTGGTAAATCTTCAATTCTAATTCCCCGTAATTGGATATTCTGTCTGGTAGTAATATCAGCGCAACCATCATCGCCGTAACGCTGCACTACTTGGGACAAAACCCGCATCTGACTACTGGTAAGAATACCGTTAGGCATCCGCAACCGCATCATAAACTTGCCTGGAGTAACTGGGCGAAAAAACACGCCTACCCATTTCAGTCGATGGTCACGATCTGTTTCGTTCATTGCCTCCCAACCCAAGGCGGCAAATTTCTCTATCTCACTCTTGATGGCAAGTCCATCTTTTTCTGCTTTTAATTTCTCAAATTTATTGAGGCTGGTGGTAATTACTGTGTCTGTCATGAAGCTGAATCTTGTTGCAAATTACTGATATGCTGAGGATCTGTGCTGGTAATTTCCCAATACCAATCAATCCGTAGTGACATCAGGTGATGTCTCCACGAAGGTTAGGGAATAAAAACTCAATCCTGAGGAACTTCCAAATAAAAAAATATTTAATTAACTCTTGTGGGGTGGGCATCTTGCCCGCCCAGTCTGTATGGCGGGCAAGATGCCCAACCCACAACATTGGATAATTTATTTCTTGGAGTTCCCTGAACTGAATTACGGCTGATTATTTTTACTCAAGAGCATTCCAACGCAAAACTTCAAATCCGTGGTTAGTTAAGGAAAACTTGTTGCCATTTACATCTTGGGAATTTGTCAACAGGTTTAGATAATGTTTATGTAACAATTTCGATACTCATAACTTAAAGTGAGATTTTTGTTAAAATCGTATAAATTGCTACGCTTTTTAGATAAAATTGTCAAAAACGCATGGTTTATATGTATTTTTTGCATCTAAGTCACCAATAAGCAATGTAGAACCTTTAATCAAGGGTATTTGAGATGACTGAAGCAATTTTGGATCGCCATAGATTCATCAAAAATCTAAAATCCAAAATTGAGCAGCAGATGTTAGTTAAAACTTAGATATTATTTCAGCAACTATGAAACGTCGTGATTTTATCAATTGGGTAGGTTTGGGTTTGATTGCGAGTTCTCTACCTGTAGCGATCGCAGCTTGTTCCTCTCAAACAACTCCAGCATCTAAAGATTGGCAAACAGTAGGTACATCGGCAGAATTAGATAAAACAGGTCAATTGCTGGCGAAAGACTCACCCGCCGGGCCTGTGCTGGTAGTCGGCACATCTAAAGCCGCAAATCTGACTGCTGTTAACCCTACCTGTACTCACGCAGGTTGCACTGTAGTATGGAAGGCTGATGCGAAAAAATTCGTTTGTCCCTGTCATGCTTCGGAATTTGGGGTTGACGGTAAAGTGCAAAAAGGCCCGGCGACAAACCCGCTGAAAACTTATGCCGCCAAAATTGAGGGTAATTCTGTTGTAGTCAAACCAAGCTAATGGAGGCAGGAGGCAAGAGACAAAATAGTTCCTCTTTTCCGTTAGTGATACCGGGGCGTTGAGCTAGTTCCCAGTCCTGAGTAAAGAAGTGAGATTCTCCACTCAGCACTCAGCACTCATAACTCAGCACTCTTAGGGGGCAGAAGATGATAATTAAAGCAGGATATTGTGAGTAATATCAAACAGCTTTTGGTGCAAGTTGAGACAGCATATAATACAGATGATTGGTCATCATTAATTCAATATTTGCAACAGTTAATTTTAGGGACAGACTCGGAACATTTAGAGATAGTTAAAAACCAAGAATATCTTCTGAACTTAACACTTTCAATGTTAGAAATGGGGGATTTTCAGCAACGCTGGGAAATTACCAAAGTGTTGACTCATTTGGGAAATATTGCCATTCCACCACTCATTGAGATATTAGAAGATGAAGACGCAGAAGAAGAATTACGCTGGTATGCAGCAAGGACTTTGGGCGAATTTGAACACCCAGAAGCCATCGCGGCAATAGTTGAATTATTGAAAACCGATGAAGATGAAGAACTTAAAGCGATCGCAGCTACAGCACTAGGGCAAATGGGTACTGTTGCTATTACTTCACTAACTGAACTTCTATTAGATGAAGATACACGGCTTTTGGCAGTGCGATCGCTTTCATATATTCGCCAACCAGAAACTATCACACCACTCTTGAGTGTATTACAAGATCCACAACCAGCAATCCGCGCCGCCGCAATTGAAGCCCTCAGCAGTTTTCATGACGAACGTCTAGCACCAATCCTGTTGAACGCTTTGGATGATATAGCCGCCACAGTGAGGCGTGCAGCAGTGCTTGGTTTAGGTTTTCGCCCCGAATTACACCAAGCATTAGATTTAGTAACGAGACTGCAACCCAAGCTTTACGACTGTAACCTTGAGGTTTGTTGTGCCGCCGCAGCTTCCCTTTCTCGTATGGGTAGTGATGACGCTGCCAAATACTTATTCGATCTGCTAATCTCACCTGATACACCAATAAAGCTGCAATTAGAAACCATCCGCGCTTTAAGCTGGGTGGGGACATTATCTAGTTTGGAATATTTGCAAACAGCACTGAATCAAAGTACATCAGAAACAGTGTGGCAAGAAATTGTCACAGTTTTGGGACGAGTCCAAAAACCGCAGTTAACTACACCAGCCGCAGAAATATTATTGCAAATACTGCGATCGCAACATCCAGCCACAGAGATTACTAAGATTAAAAGTGCGATCGCCTTATCTTTAGGACAGTTAGGCGAAATGCAGGCAATTGAATCATTGATTTTGCTGTTAGGCGATTCTAATGCATCGGTGAGACTACATGCGATCGCTGCACTGAAAAATCTAGGCAGTAAAGCCACACATCAACAATTGCAGCAGACAGAGGAATAGAGAAGTTGCCTAGAGCAATAATTATTCCTACATCAGAACAAAAGACCCAGTGCTTTATATTATCCTGCTTGTTTACTAAGTATTATTTACCAATAAATTTGGTTCGTGTAGACGAACGAACAGGGAACTCGTTTCCAGCCGGAGGCTAGAAATGCTGCTACTAGCGACTCTGCCGCCAGTAAGGGAGGCGGAGCCTCAACGGCGGGCATTCCCAGTCTGAGACTGGGAACGAGGCAATCACGCCAGATTTAAAACAAGGAATAGCGATCGCTTTAGCGAATGGTAAATTTTAGTAATAACTGATAATAAAAGTATTCCTTAAGTCTCAAGTAAGACACACCTGGAGTATGAAGTTATAAGTTATCACGTGAAATAATATTGTGAAGTATTCTTAATAGAGTCTCAAGCGTTGGTAGCATCTGCCTGCTTATAGTTTCTAGTTCATTTATATCCAAATAACCAAAAGCTAATGTCAAAGTAATTATATCTATTTCGGTGAAAATTCTGCTTAACTTAGCTATAACTTATACTTACTTAATTATATCTATGGAAATAATTAAAAGTAATTAAAAGTTTGTAGTATATTCTATCTTTTGGCTAAGTAAGCTAAGTCTCACGGCTTTTAGAGATTTATCTAATTGCAAGCTCTAAAACATTTTATTGTTTTCACAGTCATAGACTAAAATGCAAAATTAATTCCTGCGATATAAATGGTTTTACACCTATGGTAGAAGTTAGATAAAAAACTAGCAGCTATTCTGTGTAAAGGAAACAAAATAATTCACAATGAGTAATTAAAAGTTGGATAGGAAGAGAATATAATTTTATTTTTTATTTAAAAAATATTATTCCTTCTCTATCGATTGTGAGCAAGCGACTTTGGTCGTGCGTTCTTAATTATGAATTATTTTACTTTCTCTGACCAATAGTAAGTTGTTGTGAGATATTCAAATGCTTTCAATTTTTCCAAAATAGGCTAGATGAAAGACTCCTCAACACTGGTCGATATTTACCTATTTAGCAGTGGATTGGATAGACAATATCGGCTTTGAAAATCAATCACCCACAGAAATCTAGAACATATAAGGAACCATAAGTATGAAGCCTTTGAATTTATCTAAAGCTGTTTTAGCTACTGTCTTTGCCATCAGTTTCGCCTCTGTGTCCTTACCTCCTTCTGTTTTTGCCCAGAGTGGAGGTTCTGGCAGTGGAGGTTCTGGCAGTGGTGGCTCTAGCTCAGGTACTGGAGCTACAGGCAGTGGTACAGGTACAGGTACTACGGGCAGTGGTACAGGTACTGGAGCTACAGGCAGTGGTACAGGTACAGGTACTACGGGCAGTGGTACAGGTACTGGCACAACAGGCAGTGGTACTGGAACTGGAGCTACGGGCAGTGGTACAGGTACTGGCACAACAGGCAGTAGTACTGGAACTGGAGCTACAGGCGGTGGTACAGGTACTGGCACAACGGGCAATGGTACAGGTACTGGATCTGGCACAATGGGCAGTGGTACTGGATCTGGCACAACGGGCGGTGGTACAGGTACTAGCACAATGGGCGGTGGTACAGGTACTAGCACTGATACTACAGGTACTAACACAACAGGCTCTGATTCCACAGGTACTGGAACTGGTACAGGTACTAGCACAACAGGCTCTGATTCCACAGGTACTGGAACAACGGGCACTGATACTACAGGTGCTAATAGGAATGAAGGCATCACAACATCTGAAAGAACTAGCGATCGCGGTTTCGATTGGGGTTGGCTAGGTTTGCTTGGTCTAGCTGGTTTAGGAGGACTAGCTCGTAATCGCGAAAAAGTCCGGGCTTATAGCGATCCTGATGAACTAACAACTCCTCGTTCTAGAAAATAGTATTCACCATACTCTAGGAGTGCGTAGCGGTCGTTTGTGCCCTCTGTGCCTCTTGCAAATCTGACGCGATCGCAGCCGTATACACAAGTTGTACGGCTATTTGCTTGAGGTTGTACAAAACCTTGGTTGATCAAATAGCTCCACCATTAGTCGTGTATTGACTCGGTTGGGATTGACCCGCAAAAAAACGCTTCACGCCAGCGAAAGAAGCTCAAAATTTATTAAAGCCAGCAGAACGACGATAAAGTAACCAGATAAACAGCGGTGAACCCAGCAAGGCAGTGACGGAACCCACTGGTAGTTCTACTGCTCCTAGCCTAGAGAGTAAATCTGCAAAAGTCAGTAACCATGCACCTGCCAGGGCAGAAAGTGGTAAAACAAAGCGATGATCTGTACCAACAATGAGGCGGACACCGTGAGGGACAACAAGACCAACAAATCCAATCAAGCCACTGATGCTGACTGCACCTGCGGCTAATAGAGTGGCAACACCACCAATTAACAGGCGCGATCGCGTTAACGAAACCCCCAAACCCACAGCCAAATCATCTCCTAAAGCCAGCACATTTACCGATCGTGCCAGTAAACATCCCCCAATCAATGCAACGATGATATAGGGACCAGCCGTAGCAATTTCTTGCCAACCACGCCCATTGAGGCTACCAACTAGCCAACTGAGTGCAATTTGAATTTGACCGTCTTCAGCTAAAAGCAACAATGTACTTTGTACAGCACCAAATAAAGAACTGATCGCCACTCCGCCTAAAATCAACCGCTCAACAGAAATTCCCGATCCCGCACGACCGAGCAAAATAACGATCCCAGAAGTCAAAATTGCTCCCATCCACGCTGCTAGAGGAATTGCGATCGGGAATATGTGCCACACAATCATCAGAATCACAATTAATCCTGCGCCCGCTGAAATGCCCAAAATAAATGGATCGGCAAGACTATTGCGTAGCATTCCTTGTAGCAATGCTCCTGACATTCCCAAAGCTGCACCAACAATCAGAGCAGCAGTAATGCGCGGGAGACGTAAATCCCACAGAATAGTCTGTTTAACCGGATCGCCTTTGCGGAGAATGGCTTGCCAAAATTCTGACATATTTAAGGGTACTGCTCCTTGAGAAAGCGATAGCCCTAGCGTTACCACCAGTGCTATACCAAGGAGTAAAACAGCCCAAAATACACGGTGTTTAGTAAAAATTGTCTCAATTAGTCTAGTCAAATTTAGATATGTATTTTTTTTAATATAATTCGTCTCAAATTATAGATGCATTTGGAATGAGAGATTGGACAAGGAGTGAAGGGAGTTAAAATTTGAACTTTGAGCCTCAGAAGGTCAAAGTCGAGCCTCGGAAGCTCAAAGTTGAACCTCAGAAGCTCAAAGTTGAACTTCAGAAGGTCAATTTTTAAGTTTTAACTTCTTGCTCCATGCCCAACTACGTCAGTTCCAGTCCACCTTGATAACCAGTGACAATGCGGCCACCATCCTTGAGGATGTGGATTTCTATCTGGTCGCTAGCCCAAGTAATTTGGTCTTGGAAAGCTGGGTTTAACACCCGAACCTTTTGATTGCTAGAAGAGACTGGAGAGTTGGGAGAATTTATTGCTAGAGATTGGACAAAAGGCCCGTCAATCAGGATATCGAGTTGTTCTAATAATGCTTGCGAACCTGGCGGCGCGGATTCAGACTGTAGCTGCTTAAGAGTGAATCCACTAAAAGACATGACATTTAAGCCAGCAGCTTTTACCTTCTGAGCTAAAGATGCCAGTGCAGTAGCTTGCCAAAACGGTTCTCCACCAGAGAACGTTACACCTGTGTTGCGGGAATTGCTGAGAATATTTTCGGCAAGGGTATCAACAGCAATTAATTGGTTAACCTCAAATGACCAGGAGTTAGTATTAAAGCAGCCAGGACACTCACGAACACACCCTTGCACCCAGACAACTGCACGACAACCAGGGCCATTAACTTCTGACTGATCGACGTAACCCATAATATTGAGATAGCCTGGGGGAATTTCGATGAGTGCTAACGATGGGTCAGTTGGCTTAGTTTCCATCTCTTTAACTCCTTTTAGCCGTTGCCTGTTAACCGTTAACTATAGCTAATCTCCAATTATATAACTGTGAAAATTTGACTATTAAGTTAAGTAATACCATAGTACTTTTATCTAAATTTGCGGGGGAGGTTGGGGCAAGAGGCGATCGCCTTTGCAGAGAGAAATTAAGCGATCGCTTCCTCAAGTTAATAAACAATAATCAGTATGGCGATTTAGTTTGAGGGTAAATGCCCCTATTTTTCTTAACTTGACGCCAATGGCAAGATGCCCACCCCATAAGAAAATTTGGGATGTTTTTTATTTGGAAGTTTCTTTGAAACTGATTGAAATAATTAAAGCTCCCAAATTCTAACTGACTTTGGGAGCTAATAATTTTAAGTTCACCGCGACGCCGTTTTACCTAAGTTTATGACCTGGGTTTATCCAGGTGGGAACCTAAATTCCTCGTTTAAAGTTTCCAGGTACATGCCCGGTATACTGCCACGAGAACAGTTGACTCCCTTGTCATTAAAGGCATAGATCAAAAAACTTGATGGCAGTCACCAACGTCGTAGTGCAACTCATTCATTATAGCTTTCAAAAAGATGTTGTGTGTTCAACATCGAAACTTTCTGATCAATTTACCTGGGATACCAGATAGATTCTATAGTGTGGGCGATATCGTTGGCGTATGCAGTCACCGATTCTTTATTCTGATTATCCAGCAAAACAGTAACATGCCCTAACTTTCGCCCAGGACGTGATTCTGTCTTCCCATACCAGTGAATGTGCGCGTGGGGAATTTCTGCTATTTGTTGACGCTGGCTTTGGTAGTCGCTGTGAGAATTTTCATATCCCAGTAGGTTCACCATCACAGCGCCAGCGCACTGTAAAGCTGGATTTCCCAAAGGTAAACCACAAACGGCTCTGAGATGCTGCTCAAACTGAGAAGTTTCGCAAGCGTCAAGAGAAAAATGCCCAGAATTGTGGGTACGGGGGGCAATTTCATTTACCAGGATTTTGCCATCAGCACGGATAAATAGCTCAATTCCAAAAATTCCCACTACTTCTAGGCTATTTAATAGAGTATGTGCGATCGCTTCTATTTCTGCTACTTGATTGGGAGTAATCTCGGCTGGCGCAATCACCCGCCGACACACTTGTTGTTCTTGTTGGGTTTCCACCACTGGATACGTGACAATTTCCCCCTCTACAGAACGAGCTGCAATTATTGCTAGTTCCCGTTCAAAAGGTACAAATTCTTCTAACAAGAAAAGTGATTGATTTAAAGTCTTTATTGTGCTTTCATCAGTTAGCTTTTGCTGTAAAGTAGCAAAATCCTGAATTATGAAAGTACCTTGACCATCATAGCCGTGACGGCGAGATTTGAGAACTACTGGAAAACCTAGATATTCTATTTTTGATTTGATATTTTCCACCTCGTCAAGGGCGAAAAATTGAGGAACTGGTAAGCCCAAATCGCGTAAATAGCAACGCTGATGATATTTATCTAAAAGAGGGGCTAAAGCTTCTAATCTGGGGCGGAAACAAACGCCTTGCTGTGCTAAAAAAGACAAAGCTTGCAAGTTAACAAATTCGTTTTCAAAGGTGATGACATCGCATTTTTTAGCTAATATCTCTGTAGCACTAGCATCATCTACCGGAGCAAAAACGATTTCCTCAGCAATTGACACTGCCGGGTCATGTTCACTAGGAGTTTGTACTACTAATTCTACACCTAGCTTCTGTGCTGCATCCGCCATCATCCAGGCAAGTTGTCCGCCACCAATTACACCAACACGTTTCATTGACATCCTAGAGAATCACGAGTTTGCACGCCTGTTTTGGAATTTACACCACTGGCTTTACCGCACAGTTCTTTGATTTGCGCTCTATCCAAAATTGCATCTGTAAAATCTGCACCGTCTATATTTACATCATTAAAGATAGCGCGGAGCAAAAGAGCTTCTTTGAAAACTGCATCGCTCAAATCTGCCTTAGTCAAGTTTACCTGATCGACCATTGCATTCGTTAAATCTGCTCCGTGGAGATTTGCTTTTGTCATCACTGAAGCGCTCATGACTGCTCCCCGCAAGTCAGCGTTTGCAAAGTTAGCCAGTTCCATATTGGCGTTAGAAAACTCCGCAGCTTGCAAACTCTGTCCAGAAAAATCACGTCTTGATAACTCTGCATTACTAAATGACAGTGGATGAGTCCAGTCTACTGCCAGTGCAGGATCAGCCACACACCAGATAATAATTCCCAGAAGGAACGCCAACCCTTGCCGCCAAAGGATATCGAGAGCCAATTTGGTGTCTAATCGCTGCATTTAAGCTTACCGCATTTGAATATTAGCAAGACTGGATCATCTAGTTGAGACTCACAGTCTTACTACTGGATTTGGAGATGTGTATTTCTCTAGCTTAATATTTTGTAACGCAAAAAGGTTAGATGCGTCGCAGTTTGTAGACGCTGAAACTCCTTTAAAACAAAACCTCGTTTCCAGCAGGAGGCTGGAAACGAGGCAAATCAAGGTTTTGAAACCCAGGATCGGTAGCTTTTGTTTGTGTAGACGCGGTTTCTAACCGCCCGTTTCACGCAACTCAGCACAGGCTAAACGCCCCGCTACCGCTAACGGTACTCAGCACTCTTCACACATCACGCGCTTTGAAAAAATTATAGATAGCAAGGGCTATGGCTAAAAGCAACACTGCATGAATTAAATTTCCGGCAATATGAAGTGCCAGTCCCAATGCCCAAAAAGCAACCAGTACAACAACAATGCCCCAAATTATACTAAACATATAATATTTGCTCTGATTCAAGTAAGTTTTTATTTGCTCATATACTTTACTCCTACCTTGACTTTGATTCTATTTATCTTCAGAGAGGTATATAACTTTAAATCGTCGCTCTTGAGAGAGAAAACTAATTTAACTCAGTTTGGAAAATAAGTGAGGTCACTTTGCTTCTCTACGATATCGCAGACAAGACTTGCTTTCTTGTCAGGATACGCTATTGGTGAAGTTTGTTGATTTGTTCACAATTCTTCATTTTTAGATTGCAATTTCAAGATATAAAGAGTTTTTTGAGCAGTAATACTCACCGACTTATTTACAATTCTTGACTTTCCATTTTTCAAGTAAAGTTTGTTGTCTTTTAAATTCAATAGCCCCGATCAACTGTTAGTCTTTTAATTAATGAAAGCAAAGTTTGAGCGTAATTATATGCGTCTCAATTGCTTAACAAAGCTTAAAAGTTCGATAATTAGCGTTGATTTTATAGCGATTAGTTAGTTCTTCAGGAATCTCCAAGAGTTGACATTCACCAAGTACACAACTTCCAAAAACCGAACTCCCAAACCCGATGATGAATCATTACTCACTTCAATGGATTGAGGCATGGTGCCAAGAGAATGGCTGGACAGATTTGTTTGTCGAGCGACGTAATAACTTCTGGGCTTTCCCTCCGGGTGGGGTAATGCCAGAACCGATTCCAGTTCATGCTCTCAGATTAATTAAAGCCGAAAATGGGCTGACTTTTGAAGAACGATTGTGGTCAATGTCCGCAGTGATTGGCACAATTTTAGCTGTTCTCTTTACTTTTTGGTTTCAATCGCCGATGCCCTTAGTTTTAGCTTTCGCTTTGAACGCCGTTACAGTAGCTCAATTTGAACTTGAAGATGCCTAGATTATTAATTTGGGCTTTGCGATTAAAAACTGCTCTTGTCTACTTTCAGCAAGAGCAGTTTTTAATTTAACAAGAAAGAATTCAGAATTGAATTCTGAATTCTGTGCAACTCGCTACCGCTGCAAAAAAACAAGCAACGCGCAGCGTCTCGTAGAGAGCATCTTGATTCTGAATTCTGAATTCAATGATTTGTATAGCAAATGTTTAGTCTATTAGGACATAACAATTAGAAATCACTAACACCTCAAATCAACTAGCAGGTACAGCTACCTTTGCGTGTTTGTTAACGTAGTCCACAAATAATTGCTTCAATCGGGGACTAATACCAGCGTGTTCAAAGAATCCAAAGCCAAGACTCTTAGCTTTTGCTAGGGTTTCTTCTGGTGTTAATCCTTCCTGGATAGCGATACTTAAGAGCGCAATTCCAGTTGAGCGCATCCCAGCTGCACAATGTACAACTGCTGGTTTAGGGATTTGTTCGAGTGTCATGAGGATTTTGGTAATCACCTCTTCATTTAAATTTTTTAGATCCACCTTGAGTGGAACATTTTGATAATACAGCCCTAATGCTTCTGCTATTTTTTGCTCATCCTTAGAAAATCCTAATTCATCAGGCGATCGCAAATTTAGAACGGATTTAAAACCTTCTTGAATAGCTTGCTCAAGCTGTTTCGGTATGACTTGTCCTGTAGTTGTTAAATTTTCGTTAATCTGTATGGCGTTGATCACATTCACTCCTTTTGACTTCCTAATGTCTTCCAGCTTGGTTAATACTCTAAGGGAGCAAGCTTTGAGAAGATATTTAAAATAAACACCGCAAAATTAGCCAAATATCACAAGATATTGCTTTATTGCTTCAAAATTAGTCTTTTGAAGCCGATTATTTTATTGCTTTATCCATAATATACGGTTTGCCGATAGGTTTACTGGTGATTAGAACTCATTATACTTTATGCCGATAAAATTACCGTAGATTATATTTCAGGAGCTATACTATTGGGCAGGTTGGCGGAGCAACTGAATCAAGATTTTCGTGAACAAGGGTATAAATAATGACTCCTATAGAACAAGTTCTTTCTCTATGCATTGGAATAGTATTGTTCCCAAATTTGACACAGTTAGATTTCACGGGGTCAAAGAAGCAAGGGGGAAGACTGAGACGGAGCTTGTACTTTGCCCCAGTTCAAGCGCCCTTCCAGGGCGGGGCTTCTCTTCTCTAGCCAACGAGACGCTCCGCGAACGTACCCATGCCGCAGTGCTTGGCGCAGAGTGTTGGGCTTGCTTCCCCTGCGAAAAAGCTCCCTTCCCCTCTGCCTCTTCTGTTGACTCAATTGCAAACTACTATCTAAAATCCAAAATGGTATAATCTGAATGCCAGTCCTGAACCTATGAATGCTAACGAAATCTCTCTTCGACCTGCCCAGGAAACAGATGCCTGGGTGCTGAGTGCAATTCATATTGCTGCTATCAAAGCTCTGCCTGCAACTTTTTACACCCAAAAAGAACTTTTAGCTTGGCGTAATTACCGCAACAAAGCTGATGGTTCAAATATCTTGAAAAGTATGAAAGCGGAAACTTGCTGGGTTGCGATCGCGGGAGATGCTGTTATAGGTTTTGCTAGCTTCATTGTTGACGAACTAATCGGGCTGTACGTTCATCCTAAATATCAAGGAAAAGGGATTGGCCGTGCTTTAGTTCAACATTTTTGTGATGAAGCAACTGAGCAAGGTGTAGATAAGGTAATTACAACTGCTAGCCTTTACGCTGAGGGGTTTTATTTACGACTGGGATTTACTGCCATTGAAAGAGTGCCTCATTATTTAAGAAGTGGGATAGTTGTTCCAGTTACTAAAATGAGTAAAACATTAGCTCCTGCACCAAAATCAATTTGAGAGGGTAAAGATTTTCAATAACTTTAAAAATGCTGGCATCACGATTATTTTTTCCCAAGTTACAACCGCTTTTTCTACATAACATATTATTTAAGTAAGTACTTGCCAGCATCAATGCATAAAACCATCCGTTCATCAACTCTTACCCGTACACGTTTGATAGAAGCTGCCTTGCAGGTATTTGCTAGTTTAGGTGTTCAAGGAGCAACTACCCGTGAAATAGCTCGTGTTGCTGGTGTGAATGAGGTGACTTTATTTCGCCACTTTGCTAGCAAAGAACAACTTCTGGGAGCAGTAATGAAAAATGCTTTGGCACTCCAGACAGAAGCTCTGGCATATCCCGAAGCCTGGACGCAGGATCTAAAAATTGATTTAAGACAGTATGCCTATCTTTACAACACGATGCTAGAGGCACAGGAAGACTTAATTCGTACCTTCATTGGAGAAGCCAAACGTCATCCTGAGGCAGCCAAACAAGTGATTCAAGAAGCTGCCAAGCCATTAGGGGAGAAACTAGTAGCTTACCTGCAATCGAGTCAGAAACGAGGCACTGTCAGAGCAGACCTCGATCCGTTTCCGGCAGTGGATATGTTTACAGGAATGCTGTTAGCTGGAATGCTGTGTCGCACTGTCAAATTCAATCAAGGCAACTATAGTTGTGAGGACTATATCGAAACCTGTGTAGATATTTTTGTGCGCGGTATCAGTACTAAGCTGTTGTGATTATACGTTTGCACATTGAGGCGGCAGGGGAGCAGGGTGCAGGGAGCAAGGAAGAGGATTTACAGGTTTTGCCTAATCATGGTTGTGATGCAATTTGTAGGCGCAACAGCTTAATTCTTTGTCAGTTGTCAATGCAGATGTCAGCCATGAGCCAAATTAGACAATAGACATCTCCGAAAAAGAATGTAGAGACGTAGCAGTGCTACGTCTCTACAAGGGTTCTGGTTAACGCATCTTTAATTTCTGGAGATGTCTAATGATTTAATGGCGCTAATGGAACATACGGTAATAGACCCGAATCTAGGATGTGTTGTCAACCAATACACTTGTAGAGACTTATAGAGACGCGATAAATCGCGTCTTGAAATGCCAATCAGTAGAACTCTCAGGACTGATGACCACTCAAGTAAAATTTGGTACTCTTAGCTTGGAATCACTGTAATTACGTCCGTGACCGAGATGAGTAGTCCAACAGCCCGATCCTACGCTTTCTTATCGATTGCAGCGGCAATCGTCACTATTGGCATAAAATTTGGCGCTTACCAGCTAACTGGGTCAGTAGGTTTGCTTTCAGATGCTATTGAATCAATTGTAAATCTCCTGGCTGCATTGGTCGCTTTATGGGCATTGACCTATGCTGAGAAACCAGCCGATGCCGAACACGCCTTTGGGCATTCTAAAGCCGAATACTTCTCCAGTGGTGCAGAAGGTGCGTTGATTATAGTGGCAGCCATTAGCATTGCTGTTGAAGCTTGGGGACGCTTGCTGCATCCAGAACCATTAACACAGTTGGGATTCGGGTTGGCACTCTCCCTATTTGCAACCGCAATCAACGGCGTTGTTGCCTTTATCTTGCTACGAGCAGGGCGACGGTTGCGTTCTATTACACTGAGGGCTGATGCTCACCATCTGTTTACCGATGTGGTGACTTCGGGTGGTGTGATAGTTGGAATCTTACTCGTCAAGCTAACAGGCACTCTCGTACTCGATCCAATTGTCGCCCTGATAGTAGCAGCAAATATTACTTGGACAGGATTTCGTTTACTGCGGGAAACCAGTAGCGCGTTACTGGATGCAGCTTTGCCTAAAAAAGAAATTGACGCAATCAAGAGCATCCTTAACGAGTACAAACGTCAAGATATCCAGTTTCATGCTTTGCGAACCCGTACTGCTGGAACCCGCCGCTTTGTTTCCTTTCATGTTCTTGTGCCTGGATCTTGGACAGTGCAACAAGGGCATGATTTATGCGAGGCAATTGAGCTTGCTATTCTTGGGGTGCTGCCTTCAACTCACGTTACAACTCATCTGGAACCCGTAGAAGATCCAGTTTCTTGGGACGATTTGGAGTTGGAGCGTCCGAGCAATCAGCCAATGTAAGATATGAAATAAGAGATTAATTGCTGCCGTTGAGCTTTCAGGAATGACGCGATCGCATCCGCGAAGCGTCTCGTTGGCGCAGCCTCTCGTAGAGAAGAGAACCGCTGCCGCCTTTGGCAGTTCGCACTCTCATCAACTGCAACGCCAAATACTGCAAATGCGATCGCTTCTAACGGGCGGTTACGCCATCGCAACTGTTTTTTTACGCGAAGGACGCTTGCGGTCTGATTTTTTCTTCAGTCCTACTGCTTGAGCCTGATCGCTATCTGAGCCATATTGCCCGCGTACAACTTCTTTCATCGCTAATACAGCATTATGAAATTCCCACTCTGCTAATCGGGCAGCATCAGCAGCCGCACGGTATAAAGCTAGTTTCTCAGTTTCGTTTTGCTGAGAAATCAACATCGCCTGATAAACTTCCTGTAAGTTTGCAGATGAGGCATCAGCACGAGTTGTGTTATAGGTACTGACGGTTTGCAAACCGTGGAATGAGTCAATATCTTGACTAATGGCTTGAGGACGCAAACGACGTGTTGTGTCTTGGATAGTCATAGATGTATCAAGTAGTATAGTGTATATTTAATGTACCCATTGAAACTAAAAATATATCAGTAAGACCAAGTTTTAAATTGGGCAATCTTAAAGAAAGAGTAAGTTTTTGCAATACATCGACTCGCATTGTGAATACATCGACTCGCATTGTGAATACATCGACTTGCATTGTGAATGCATCGACTTGCATTGTGAATGCATCGACTCGCATTGTAAATGCCTCGACTTGCATTGTGAATGCATCGACTTGCATTGTGAATACATCGATTTGCATTGTGAATACATCGACTTGCATTGTGAATACATCTTGCGGAGTATGTTTCAAAACACACCTTAGCTAGAGTCTTTGTGCCAAATAGGCGTGATAGTATACGGCTCATTCCTGTTGTTACTTGTAGGAGACACTTATGGAAATCAGTAGACGCAGCTTATTAAAGACTGCTTCTGCTTCGGGATTAGTGGCAGCAGGACTTGTAGTTTCGGAAGGATTTTTGCAACCGATTCTCGCTCAAACAAAAACTGTTGATGAAAATACTCAACTGTTAGCCCAAAGTTCAGCCACTCCAATTCGACGCGGCGAAATGTTATATCGCCACCTCGGACGCACCGGAGAACAGGTATCTGTGATTGGCTTGGGGGGGTATCACATTGGAAAAATTCAAGAAGAGCAAGAAAGTATCAAGTTAATCCGCAGTGCGATCGATCGCGGCATCAACTTTATGGATAACTCTTGGGACTATAACAACGGACGTAGCCACCGTTGGATGGGAAACGCTCTTAAGGATGGTTATCGCCAAAAAGTTTTCTTGATGACAAAAATCGACGGTCGCACCAAAGGCGCTGCCAAAATGCAGATTGATGAATCGCTCAAAGATTTGCAGGTCGATCACATTGATTTATTGCAGCATCATGAAATACTGCGCTTTGAAGACCCCGATCGCGTCTTTGCTCCTGGTGGCGCAATGGAGGCAGTTGTTGAAGCCCAGAAAGCAGGTAAAATTCGCTATATCGGTTTTACAGGACACAAAAATCCCCTGATTCACCTGCAAATGTTGGAAACTGCGGCACAAAATGGTTTCCGTTTTGATACTGTGCAGATGCCTTTGAATGTGATGGATGCCCATTTTAGAAGTTTTGAACATCAGGTTTTACCTGTGTTAGTGAAAAACAATATTGGTGTGCTGGGAATGAAATCCATTGGAGAATCTTACATTCTCAGAAGTAACACCGTCAGTGCAATCGAGTGTCTGCATTACGCAATGAATTTACCAACGTCAGTGGTAATTACAGGCATCGATAGTATGGGAATTTTAGACCAGGCGTTTGAGGCAGTCCGCACCTTTAAGCCAATGGATCAAGCACAAGTTACAGCACTGTTAGCGCGGACTCGTGAGGCAGCAGCTAAAGGGCAGTACGAACGATATAAAACTACAACCCAAAATGATAGTACAGCCATGAATCCAGCTTTTCTTGGCTAAATATTAATCCGATTTTTTTCAAGTAAGACACTATGCGAGAACATCATGAGCAAACGCATTGCATATTTAGGACTCGGCATCATGGGCAGTGGTATGGCAACCAACTTGCTCAAAGCTGGTTATGATCTACGGGTTTGGAATCGCAGCCCAGAGCCTTGTAAGCCTCTAGTAGAACAAGGTGCAACCCAAGCACAAACACCTGCACAAGCTGTAGAAAATGCCGAGGTGATTATGTACTCGCTAGCCAATGATAATGCTATTGAAGAGGTTGTCTTTGGGCAAGATGGCATTTTATCAAAGGTGCAATCGGGACAAATTGCGATCGACATGAGTACAGTTCATCCTGACACCTCCCGCAAAGAAGCCGCAGCATATAGCCAAAAGCACGTTGAATTTCTTGATGCCCCTGTTTTCGGCAGCAAAAATGAATCTGCAAATGGGGGATTGTGGATTGTGGTTGGTGGCAAGCGGGAGGTATTTGAGCAAGTCAAACCAATTTTAGAGCCGTTAAGCGAAACGATCCATTACCTGGGTGACACTGGCAAAGGCGCAGCCATGAAACTCATTGGTAACTCGATTGTGGCAACCCAAATCGAAGCTTTAGGGGAAGCGCTGATTTTGGCCACCAAAGCCGGACTGAATCCACAAGACGTTCTTGATGTTCTGCACGTAGTAGATTTTCGCTCTCCGATTTTTGACGGTATGGGCAAGACGCTGGTGAATCGAGACTTTACACCGAGTTTTGCTTTAAAGCATCTGCTGAAAGATGCCAATTTGATCGCTCGATTTGCCCAAGATTTAAATTCTCCCACGCCTGCTGCGGCAATTGTCAGAGAAACCATTAAAACAGCAGTTAATCAAGGATGGGGCGAAGAAAATGCCTCGGCATTAATCAAAGCTTTGGAGTTAGAAGCAGGAGTAACCATTAAATCATAAGTGTTTGTTTGTAGCTTACTTAACTGTGCTGATGGCACTTAGTTTTTCATTCAACGTTTCAAAATATAGCTTTATCCAAAGAAAACACTAATTATGTCCAACTTCAAAATACTCTCTACTGGGATAGTAGCGATCGCCTTATCTCTGGCGACTGGTTGCACACCAACTACTCCCCATGACCAAAATACATCTGAAGCTCCATCTGCTGTGCCTGTACAAAGGACTGAGACTGCATCACCAACTCCATCCCCAACTGCATCACCAACTTCATCAGGGCAAAATAACTTCAGTTCTTCAGACAGAAAGTTCGTGACTGACGCTGCTCAAGATGGTTTAGCAGAAGTCCAACTAGGACAACTGGCGTTACAACGTGGAACCAATGATGCGGTAAAACAGTTTGGACAGCGTATGGTTCAAGATCATACCCAGGTAAATAATCAACTCAAACAGTTAGCGACTCAAAAAAGTGTCACGCTGCCAACTACTATCGGTAGGACAAATCAGCAAGCCCTACGTCGCTTATCCGCACTTTCTGGTGCTAAATTCGATCGCCTATATATAAATGAGATGCTTCAAGGGCATGAAAAAGATGTCTCCGCATTTCAGAAGGAAGCTCAAAAAGGACAAGATCCAGACGTGAAAGCATTTGCGGCTCAAGCGCTACCAACCCTCCAAGAACATCTGCAACAGGTTCGTGCCATTGCTAATCCTGGAAGTTCAACTAGCACCCCAACTCCAACTACTACCCCATGAAGAGTGCTGAGTTCTGTTAGCGGTAGCGGGGCGTTTAGCCCGTGCTGAGTGCTGAGTTGAAAGACGATGTATTGGCATTGTAAGTCAATGTATTGGCATTGTAAGTCGATACATTGGCATTGTAAGTCGATGCATTGGCATTGTAAGTCGATGCATTGGCATTGTAAGTCGATACATTGGCATTGTAAGTCGATACATTGGCATTGTAAGTCGATACATTGGCATTGCAGGATATTGCCAAATTTAATTTGCGACAAATTGCTGTACTAAGTCCAAAATTTTATCATTTCATCATTAATAAAACCACGATGTCTAAATTGTTTAAAGGAGAATTTTCTCGTCGCAAGATTCTGACTACTGCTGGATTAGGAGCCATCTCAGCCGCCGCAATTGGTAGTATGGGCGAAGAAGTTGCTGCTCAACAGCCAACTGTGCAAGCCACTCCACGCGGAGGAGAGTTGCCACCTCAGATTCAGTTCCCGCCCATCTCGGAAAAGACTGAGGTTGATACAGGTGGGCCACCAACTGCATTACCTCCAGAGCGACGCTTAGGATTTGCGATCGTCGGACTTGGCAGACTGTCATTAGAAGAAATCATGCCTGCGTTTGCAGAATGTAAATTAGCAAAGCCAACTGCATTAGTTAGTGGTGATGCTGCCAAAGCAAATCTTGTTGCCCAACAGTATGGCATCAAACCGCAGAACGTTTACAACTATCAGAATTACGACAATCTCCGCAACAATTCAGACATTGATGTAATTTATATTGTACTACCCAACAGTATGCACCGAGAATATACGGTGCGTGGTGCAAAAGCTGGGAAGCATATTCTGTGTGAAAAGCCAATGGCAACCACAGTAGAAGATTGTCAACAGATGATTGACGCGTGTAAGCAAGCCGATCGCAAGCTGATGATTGCTTATCGCTGCCAATATGAGCCGCACCATCGCGCCATGATTCAGATGATCCGCAGCAAAGAATTGGGAACTGTGAAGGTAATTCAGGCAGATAACGGACAAAACCAAGGCGGTGACTTAAATCAGTGGCGATTGAAACGCGCTTTAGCTGAAGGTGGCTATTTACCAGATGTGGGAATTTATTGCCTAAATGCAACTCGCTATTTAACAGGAGAAGAACCGATCGCAATTAGCGCCCAAATCTTCAGTACTCCCGGCGATCTGCGCTTCAAAGAAGTAGAAGAAAGTGTCACCTTCCAGCTGCGGTTTCCCAGTGGGATACTAGGGATTTGCTCCACTAGCTACGGCTTTCACGAAGGGCGGCGGTTTCGCGTCTTCGGTTCTGATGCTTGGGGACAACTAGATCCGGGGTTCTCTTACAATGGTTTGCGGATGATGGTTTCACGCAAATCACCAACAAATAGTATGGCAGAAAACATTAGCGAAGTGCGGATAGGTGAGAAGAACCAGTTCGCTTTAGAAATCGATCATTTTGCAGATTGTGTGATTCAGAATAAGCAACCCCATACCCCTGGTGAAGAAGGTTTGCAAGACCAAAAACTGATCGCGTTGATTTACGAAGCCGCACAAACAGGCAAAACGATCGCTCTACCTCGTGTATCAGGATTAGATACCACTCGTGGCCCCGCTCCTCGAATGCTGAAGTAAATATGTGCATACCGCAGTTATGACAACCTCTGCTTGGAGTCCGCTCCGTAAATCTTTGTTTCGCGATCGCTGGATTGCCTCAATTGTCTCCAACATTGGCGGTTGGATGGAGGACACGGCGGGAGCTTGGCTAATGACTTCTCTCACCACCTCTCCCCTATTGGTGGCACTCATGCAAACAGCCGCAACTTTACCAGTGCTGCTGTTAGGACTACCAGCCGGAGCAACGGCAGATATTTTCGATCGCCGTCGGTTACTGCTGTTTTGGCAAGCCTGGATGCTGGTTGCTGCACTGATCTTGAGTGGATTAATTTTTGCAGGTACGATTACGCCGTGGTCACTATTGGGGCTGACGTTTTTGCTTAACTTGGGAGCGGCAATGAATGGCCCAGCTTGGCAAGCTATTGTACCAGAATTAGTACCGCGATCGGAACTCGTGGCTGCGATCGCTTTAAATAGTGCTGGATTTAATATTGCTCGAGCAGTTGGCCCGGCGATCGCAGGTTTTATACTGGTGGCAGCCAATGCAGGAGTCGTCTTTCTGATTGATGCCCTTTCCTTTATTGGGGTGATTATCATCCTTTACCGTTGGCAGCGCAAACCGTTTTACGAAAGCGCTCTCCCCGCAGAGCGAGTATTAGCTTCTATGCGGGCTGGTATTCGCTATGTCCGCTTTTCTACTGCTTTGCAAGCCGTGTTAATTCGAGGGGGTGTTTTAACTAGTTGTACCAGTGCTTTGTTTGCATTGTTGCCTTTAGTGGCACAGCAGGATTTACAACAAGGTGCAGGTGGCTATGGTTTATTACTCGGTAGCTTTGGATTTGGGGCGATTGTCGGTGCAATTTTGCTGCCACGAGTGCGGCAACATCTGACAGCCGATGGAGTTGTGATTGCAGCAACTCTGGTATTTGCAGTTGCTACATTAATTCTGGCGTTTATTCACAACGTACCTTTGGTGTTGCTAGCCTTACTGGCGGCTGGAATTGCTTGGACAAGTATGACATCCAGCTTGAATATTACAGTACAGCTTGCTGTTCCGGCTTGGGTGCAAGCGCGGGCGTTAGGAACTTATCAAATGGTATTTCAAGGAGGTTCAGCAATTGGTAGTATTGTTTGGGGTGCGGCGGCAGAACATTGGGGAACGCCAAGTGCCTTATTCGTTGCTACTCTTGGCTTAATTGGAGGAACTTTTACCGCGTGGCGTTACCCGTTGCTATCAGGAAAACTTGATTTAGCTCCAGCATTACGGCGGGCGGAACCGCTAGTAGTAATTGAATTGCAACCAGAAGAAGGGCCTGTTTTAGTCACACTTGAATATTGTATTGACCCAGATCAAGCAGAAGAATTTATTGCGGCAATTCATGCTCTGCGAGTGGTGCGACTACGAGATGGTGCGATTCGTTGGGGCATCTTTCATGATACATCTGTGCCGAATCGCTACTTAGAGACATTTATCGTCGAGTCTTGGGTAGATCATTTACGTCAGTATGAAAGGTTTACAGTGGCAGATCGAGAGATTCGCCAAAAGGTTTTTGCCTTTCATCAAGGCGATGAACCCCCAGTTATTTCTCACATGATTTATGCTCACCAATCCTAATACCAATTCTGTATGAAGATCGACTCCCGACTCCCGACTCCCCACTCCCTTTTATTGGATAGTTGCTTATTTAATCGTTCGATTGAACATCTATTTCAGTTTCAACTCCAACTGACTCTATCAGCTTTTCTGACGGAGTAAACTCATCAATCAGCGTAATTATCACTGCTGCCGCAGGCACAGCAAGTAGCACACCAATAAATCCAAAGAGCTTACCCATTACCAAAAATGTCACAATCACCATAACTGGATGGATATTTACTTGTTGACCCATCACCAAAGGCTGAACAACATGGGCATCTATTTGATTCATTACAAAGAAAAGTATCAATACAAATACTAGTTTTAGCGGTGAAATACTCAATGCTACCAATGCTGGTAAAAAAGCACCAATGACCGAACCAAAGTAAGGAATTATTTCAAATAAACCTGCAATAATCCCAAATGGTAGTGCTGACGGAATCCCCAAAATCAAAAGCCCAAACGTTGCTCCAGCACCCAGAAATATCATCGCTATTCCTGTCCCAAAAATCCAACCTCGCAATCTTGTCTCGCAAGCCTTAAGGATTCCTTGAAACCGATGGTGATGTCGCCTTGGTACTAATCTTAAAATCCCTTTCACTAAGGAATTAGGATCGTAAGCCATGTAAAGCGCTAAAATTAACGTTGCTACCAACTCTACGGTTAAACTCAAAGCTTCACCTAAGAAAACTGGTACTCCCCCTAGTAACTGGTCGGTCAAATTCCGTAATTGTATTAGTGCTTGGGAAATATCAGGAATAAAAGCAAATTTCTGACGCAGTTGCTCAACATCTCCTGTCAATCTATTGAGATAAGTTGGTAATGTTTTGATTAATTTTTGAGATTCAAATGTCACACTAGGTAGGACTACAGTAGCTAATACCACAACAAATCCGATGATTAATCCAATTAGTAGCAAAACAGCAACATCCTGTGATTTGACTAACTTTTGCAAAAACCTTAATAGGGTTCGCAAAATTAAAGCAATCAATGCTGCAACAACTAAAAGTTCTAATACTGGTAAAAGTTGATATAAAATGTATAGTACTACCGCTACCATTACTGCCAATGGCGCACCACGAGTTAACTGCGACCATCCATTGTCTGTATCTCTGGGATTCGCCATTACTATCACTTATTTTTCTGTTTGAATTTTACAATTTTAGTGCCTGGGATGGCGCAGAATTTTTATTGACCATTCACTTTTAGAAGTTATTAACTGATAGCGACGCGCAAAGCGAGTCCGCGTACCCCTGCGGGGAAGCACGACTCGCTAACGAAGCTACTCAAGAGGCGACGGCTTTAGCGATCGCTGTATCAATTGCTTTATCCCAGTTTGGCTGTTGTTTGATCAGTCCCAGACGAGCCAGCAGTTGGGATTGTGTGACAAGTTCTTGGCGGTATTCCTGATTAGGCGGCTCAAACAGTAAGTTCCGACGACCCAAAGTCAAAGCCGCGGCCTCTTGTGAAAGCTTATTCTCTTTAACTAGGATATCCACCGCCGCCTGACGATTATCTTGAACCCAGGTTAGCGCTTGCTTATAGGCTTTAAGAAACCTCTGTATTGTCTCTGGGTTTTGTTCTATGTACTCTGTGCGCCCAAACAGAGCGACATAGTTCAACACATAGTCACCGCCGTCTACTAATGGGACTACTTCTTTAGCAACTTCAGCACTGGCATAAAAAGGGTCCCAAGTTCCCCATACATCGATCGCACCTGAAAGTAATGCGGCTCTACCTGCATCGTTTTCTATCTGAACCCATTGCACATCAGTGTCTTTTAGTCCAGCCCGTTCTAGTACTTGTACTGCAAAAAAGTAGCTTTTTCCCGATGGGTTGCCGATTTTCTTACCCTTTAAATCAGTTACCTTCTTGATGGGTGAGTTAGGTAAAACTAGCAATCCGTGAGTCTTTGGGCTACGTTCAACTAAGGCGATGACACGGATAGGCTGACCTGCGGCGATCGCAGCTACAGGTGTACCCCCTAAACCCAAATCTAAGGCTCCAGCAGCTAATGCTTCGGTAACTGGCTTGAGCGAAAGTAGGCGACGGAACTCAAAGCTGGTTGATTGTCCTGCAAATGCCTTCTCTAAGAATTTTTGTTGCCGCAGCGCAAACACTGCAACATAGGGTGGCTGAAAGCCTAGACGTAGCTTGCTTGCACTCTTGCTTGTCGCCGCCACAGGAGCCACACTAGGCGTTGTTGATGGGGCTTTGGCAATCTTTCCACAGGCTGCCACGGCTGCTGTTGATATGCCCATTCCTAGCAAGTGACGGCGTTTAATGCTCATATAAATTGCACTATTAATCTACGGCAAGTCGATTGATTTACAGGGGTTAGCAACTAATATTGACATAGCTACTAGCAAAAAGCAAGACACTAGTACCGCAAGGCGGAATTCAAAATGACGCTCTCTACGAGACGCTAAAAGCGAACGCAGACTCGCTAACGCTGCGCTAACAAAATTCAAAATTCAAAATTAATGCAGCGTAAGCGTTTCATTGATTTTGAATGGGTGGTTTATTTACGCCGTATTGTACTAGTACAAGAAGGCAAAAGTAAAAAGGCAAAAGTAAAAAGGCAAAATTAATGCAGCGTAAGCGTTTCATTGATTTTGAATGGATGGTTTATTTACGCCGTGTTGTACTAGTACAAGAAGGCAAAAGTAAAAAGGCAAAAGTAAAAAGAAAGAATGCTTATTTTGTCAGTATTCTGGCTATTTGAAATGGGTGCTTTGTTTACGCCGTATTGTACTAGTACCGTAAGGCGGAATTAAAAATTAATACTTAGACTTTTAAAACAATCTCTAAGGGAATTCCAAATAAAAAAATATCCAATTAACTCTTGTGGGGTGGGCGTCTCGCCCGCCCAGTCCATAGGGCGGGCAGGATGCCCACCCCACAATATAAATACCAGCCTATTTACAAAAATCAGGATATATGAAAATCTTAAAAGGGAAGGTTGTCAGTGGTTTTGGAAACTTTTCTTACTGGATTGAGAAACTCCAGGAATATTACCTGAGAAAAACGGGAATGAAATTCTTCCCTGGGACTTTAAATATTAATTTAGATCAACCTTACTATCTGCCAAAAAATGTAATTCGTCTGGAAAAGGAAGAATATGGAGGGACTGTTTCTGTGAGCATTGTTCCCTGTAAAATATTTGGCAGAGATGCTTTTATCTTAAGAACAGATAAAAATAATACCGAAAATGGAGATCATCCGAGAACAATTATTGAAATAGCTTGCGATGTGAAACTTCGGGAGCTATATAACCTTAAAGATAACGATTTGATTGAAGTTGAGATTCACGATGTCAGATTTATCTGAATTAAAAATCTGCTTGGAGATGAAGCGTTAATCCATTACGCGGTCGTATTTTTGATCCGCAATATAGCAAATTTATATATTGAATCCAAGCTGATAAAGCGATCGCTCTATCAGCCAAAACACATTTGAATGCTACTGAGTTGTTTTGCCACTAACAATCCCTGACCACTGAACTTTTTTCTCTTTCTCCCGGCGGTAAGAAAAGAAATGCTCTGGTGTTTGGAAAGTACAATAAGGTGCGATCGCAATTTGTTCTGTACTAATCCCCAAATTTTCCAACTGTAAAGTATTCACTCGCCTCACATCCAGCCTTACCTTTCCGGGATCGGGGTCTTCTAGTAAAGGTGAATTTGGTAGCTCATATAATGCAGTGAGAATTTTTTCTTCGCTATTATGTGATATGATACTAGCCCCGATTTCGGCAGCCACTTCAATCGAGACTTGGTAAACCTCACCAGCGATCGCAGGGCCCATCGCAATGCGTAAATCATCGAGTTTACTACCTTGAGATTGTAATCGAGCGATCGCTTGGGGCACAATCTTCTTCGCAGTTCCCCGCCAACCCGCGTGTAATGCTGCCACCCGTCCAGTTTGCACATCCCCAATCAACACGGGTGTACAATCTGCGCTAGCAACCCAAACAGCTTGTAGAGGCTGCTCACTCATTAAACCATCCGCCGATGCTAAATCCTCCCCAGCAGAGCTTAAAAAGCTTTCAACCTCTTGAGGGGTGAGAACAGTATTGCCATGAACCTGCTTTAAGCGATAGACTAATGCCTCTGGTTGCAATACTTCTGTGATAACTTGTGGCGATCGCGGCCAGAACTGCTGGGTAAAAAAGCCGTGATGCCAACGTTCCAAAAGACTACAAGTTAGATAGGGCAGTCCTTCCCAATTGTGCCAGTGCCAAGTGTGCATCTTGAACCAAACCTAAACAAATCAATGCTAACTTGAACAACGGAATTTGGGTTAACTGCTGTGGGATTTAATCTGCAAAACTTGGAAGCAGCCTTGCAAGAAGCAGGGCGTAAGCATACATATTTACCATTTTCCCTTCACTTTTTTGAAAGCGTCTCCTCAACCAACCAAACCCTCTGGGACTTACTCAACCAAGGGGCTATTTCAGGAACAGTAGTCATCGCAACTGTGCAATCTGCTGGGCGCGGACAATGGGGCCGTCAGTGGATTTCTCCGATTGGTGGACTATATGTTTCCGTGGCAATTTCTTTCGACCACAAAATAGAAGCTACTGACAGCTATCAGCTAACTTTCGCTACTGCTTGGGGAATTGCGTCTCAATTGCGCCAACTCGGCATAGATGTTGGGATAAAATGGCCCAACGATTTAGTGCTAAATGGTCGCAAACTCGGCGGCATTTTGACAGAAACCAAAGTCAACAAAGGACAAATCACCCAAGCAGTAATTGGTGTTGGTATTAACTGGACAAACCCAGTACCCGAAACTGGAATCAATCTGGAATCGTGGCAAGCATCCCAAAATTTCAGACCAATCTCTTGTCTGGAAATGTTAACCTCTAAAGTCTTGCTGGGAATAGAATCCGGTATGGAGTGCCTGGAACAAGAAGGAATAAGCATACTCTTGTCTCGCTATCTAGATTTGCTTACAAACATGGGCGATCGCGTGTATGTCAATAATCTTTCAGGTACAGTAGTTGGAGTGACATCTCAAGGAAATTTACGAGTTGATTTAGAAACACATGATACAAAGGAACTAATTACACCGGAAATTTATATTGAACCCGGTACAATCAGTTTGGGGTACCATAAATCTTCCGTTTAAATTTGAGGTTTGTTCAAAATTTCGCTCTTTGGGCAAGACAAACCACTAGCATCATCTCTTTAGGCTAATTACACACAACTGAGAGAACAAATGACGCAGCGCAAAAATTCTGCCCCTGATAGTTTGCATTACTTATGGCAGCAAGGTCTGACAAAAAAACGTTTTGCCTCAACACTACCAGCCCAGAGCCTCTGTTGGCTGAGTAGCCTCAGCCTCCTCAGCGGCGGCTTTGTGTTTGCCCAAACGGAAACACCACAAATAGACAACATCGTTCCCACTGTTGAAAGTTCTCAACCAACAGCAGTTATAAATCCAGTCAAAAAACAGGCTGTTGTACCGGAAGCCACTCAAGGGCAACCAGAATTTTCTCAACGGCGAGCCAGACTTAGACAGAGACTAGGCAAACCAGAGGTTGCTCAATCAAAAGAGCCAGTTAGGCAGTCTACACCCAAAATCGAAACTGCCCAACCTGTTGTGATTACCAGACAGTCAAAGCCCAAAGTAGAAGCTTCCCAGGTTACTCCTGCAAGGGTAAGCCCCACCCGCTCTTTACCTGACAAACTCCCAGAAGTTGCTCAACCAAACAACTCAAACAACTCTGTCAGTGTAACTGCGGGAAAAACCAAGGATTATAATAACGCCTATATTGATCCTAATAGTTATGACAGTGGTGCTACAGGTACTTATCAAGCACCAAATTCCGTAATTCTCACAGAACGCTCTAGTGGCTGCCGAGCCATTTTGCCTTCAGGGCAAAGCGTATTAGGTGGCGTTTGTGCCAAAGCACCTGAAAGGAGTGTAGCTGATTCTAATGGTAAAGCAGCACCTACTTGGCTCAGAAGAAGTGAAAACGCTCAATTACCAGTAGTTTCACCCGTGCGGCAAATTGCAAGTACTGGTAACACTAGCAGGTGGCGTCCTACTGAAAGTGGTTCTACTGGTGACACCAAGAGCGCATTTCGCCCGAATCGGTTTATCCCGAATCCTGGCGAGTTCAGCCCCACAACAGTGAGTGCAACTCCCATTACGCCGAGTGGTGGTACTTTACCTCCACCAATGGCAGATGGCAATATTGCACCCCGCCCCAGCAATGTAGCTTACGACTTCTCACTGGCATCAGTATTGCCACAAATCCCCTCTATGGGACGAGTCGCCTATAGTGGTACGGGAATGATGTATCCCTTGTCTATTCCCGCTCCCATTACTTCCTTGTTTGGTTGGCGAGTTCATCCAATTACAGGAACCCAACGCTTCCACGCTGGTACAGACTTGGGTGCGCCTACAGGAACGCCAGTTTTGGCAGCTGCGGCTGGTCAAGTAGAAACTGCTAACTGGGTGGGTGGTTATGGTTTAACTGTTATCCTAAATCACAAATCCGCTGAACAAACTCTCTACGGCCACATGTCAGAAATCCTTGTGAAACCTGGTCAATGGGTACAGCCTGGAACTGTCATCGGGCTAGTTGGCAGCACCGGGTTATCCACAGGGCCTCACCTGCACTTTGAAGTCCGTCACTTAACACAAAATGGGTGGGTTGCTACTGACTCAGGCGTGGAATTACAAAGTGCCCTTAGCCAGTTAGTGCGGGGCTTACAGACCGCCCAGGTTAGTCAGCAACCAGGAAGCTAGATTGGAAATTTTGGATTTTAGATTTTAAATTAATCTAAAATCCAAAATCCAAAATGTCAGAGATACCCGTGTTCTGCTAAGAATGCGGGTGTAATCTCATCCATACTATTTTCATCATGGGCTGTGGTGTGTGGGTTGCCAGAGTAAAGGAATTTTTCGACGTATTTGCCAAGAATATCTCCTTCTAGATTTACCAAACTCCCAGGAAGCAAATAGCGGAGATTTGTCTCGCTGTATGTGAGGGGAATTACCGCCACCTTGAATTGAGAGAGTTCTGGCTCATAAGCGGCAACTGTGAGGCTGATGCCATTGACGGCGATGCTACCTTTAGGGACAATGTACCGTGCGATCGCCTCGGATGCAATAAAGGTCATTTCCCAAGAAGTAGCCGTTTGTTCTGCCACTAGCAATCTACCGATGCCGTCTACATGACCCATCACGAAATGACCGCCAACTTTGCTGCCTACCCTGAGCGATGCTTCTAAGTTGACATATCTCTGTTGTGTTTGCTCACCTCCCAACGTCGTGCGGCGTAGCGTTTCTGGTGAAGCCGTGGCGATAAACCCGTTCTTTAAAACTTTTTCTACTGTCAAGCAAACACCATCGACAGCAACACTGTCACCATAAGCCAAGTCTTGCATAATTACTTCACCCGACTGGCTCACACAAGTAATTTGCCAAGAATCGCCCCCTAAGGGTTCCATCGTTCCTAATGCCTGGATTAATCCTGTAAACACGGCTTTTTTGTCAAACTAACTCTATTTATTGCCTAATTTTGGCTGAAGTCAATTGGTAATTGTCACATAAATCTCGAACATTCAAGTATATTTTCTGACTTTTTTTCGTATAGGGATATTAACACATTAGCATCCTTCACGAGGCATACTTGGGTAAGAAGGTTATTGTCTAAGAAGACCAGTTTGACTTACTCTGGTTTTCACCACAAGTTCGGAGTTTAATAGAAGCAATTATAGAGAACGAATGCTTATGTTTATTACTGTCGCCAAACCGCCGAAAAAGGGGTACTATTTGTTACACAGCATCCAAGGCTCTCAAAGCATTGTAGAGGCCTAGCCAATGATTGAAATGAAAGTTGCTGGCATAGCATTAGATGCCATAACCCGTAGCCCGATCGTACTTTTGAAAGATTCTTCAGATCGGCGGGCTTTGCCAATTTACATCGGTCAGGAACAGGCTAGGGCCATTATGGGCGCACTGGAAAATCAGAAGCCTCCCAGACCCTTAACCCACGACCTGATTGTAAATCTTCTAGAGACTTGGAACATGACTCTAGAAAAGGTAATTATTCATTCCCTGCAAAAGGATACATTTTATGCAGCTTTAATTGTCCAGCAAGGTGAGGTCAAAAAAGAAATTGACGCGCGTCCTAGCGATGCGATCGCTATTGCCCTACGTACAAATACTCCCATTTGGGTAATGGAAGAAGTCATTGCCGATGCTTCTATCCCTGTTGATCGTGATGCAGATGAAGCTGAACAGCAAGCCTTCCGTGAATTTATTTCCAATCTCCGCCCTGAAGACTTGATCAAGCGCTTTGGTAATGGCGATAGCTAGGAGAGTGCTGAGTGCTGTTAGCAGTAGCGGGGCGTTTAGCCCGTGCTGAGTGCTGAGTGTTAAGAAAGAATAGAGAATCTTAAATCTTAAAGAATAAAATAAGTTCTTTATTCTTTCTTTTTCACTTTCTCATTCTTGTACAGACAATATTAATCGTGTTTCTACTCAGCACTCTGCACTCACTACTCAGCACTCAATTTATGCAATACCGACGCTTTGGAAAAACGAATCTGCACCTCTCGGTTTTTTCTCTGGGAACAATGCGTTACCTGGCTTCTTTTGAAAATGCTCACCAAACCATCGAAAAAGCCTTAGCGTTAGGAATTAATCATTTAGAAACCGCCAGAGGTTACGGCAAAAGCGAAGAGTATCTTGGTAGGGCGCTAAAAGCTGGGTTATCAGTACCCCGAACGAGGCTTTACATCACTACCAAAATCTCAGCCACAGCAGATGGTGACTCCATGCGTCGGTCCATCAACGAATCCCTAGAACGATTACAGCTAGATTATGTAGATTGCTTAAGCGTTCATGGTTTAAACACTTGGCAACATTTGGAGTGGGTGCAAGCCAAAAATGGCTGTATGCAGGCCGTTGAGGAAGCTGTTGCCGATGGACGAGTGCGACACGTTGGTTTTTCTACCCACGGGTCATTAGAGGTAATTCAGGCTGCAATCAATACAGATTTATTTGAATTTGTCAATCTGCATTATTACTATTTTTTTCAACGGCACGCACCAGCGATTCAACTAGCTGCCGAAAAGGATATGGGTATTTTCATTATTTCCCCTGCTGATAAGGGAGGACGCCTCTACACGCCACCTCAGACCTTAAAAGACCTCTGCTATCCGTATTCACCCTTAGAACTAAATTATCGATTCTTACTTGCTAATAACCGTATTACTACTTTGAGTATAGGGCCAGCCAACCCAGAAGAATTAATAGAACCTTTGCAAGTTGCTGACCATGATGGGGAGTTAACATCAGCAGAAATTTCTACTTTTTTGCGTTTAGAAAATCACCAAAAAATTGCTTTGGAAACTGATAATTGTAGCCAGTGTTATGCTTGTTTGCCCTGTCCAGAAAACATCAATATTCCAGAGGTATTACGGTTACGTAATCTTGCAGTGGCATACGACATGAAAGACTATGGCCAATATCGTTACGGAATGTTTGAAAATGCCGGTCATTGGTTCCCTGGAATGAAAGGCAATCGGTGTACAGAATGTGGTGATTGTTTACCTCGGTGTCCAGAAAAGTTAGATATTCCAGCGTTGCTGAAAGATACTCACGAAAGATTAAATGGGAAGGCAGGTAGGAGATTGTGGGGATGAAGGAGGCAAGGGGGCAGGGAAGGCAGGGGAAGCAAGGGAAGTAGGGAGAGGCAAGGAGGCAAGAAAAGTGATTTGTATCAATTATTTCGTGAAATGCTATGACCACCCCGAAAAGTTTTTAGGTTTTAACTTCGGGGTTTTCAGCGAACATTCTTAGAAAAATGTAAAATTAATAAAGATTTAATAGAGTCAGGAAGATCCGCCCAAGCTGGGGTATCTCGCCCAAAAAAGATGAAAATTAAAAAAAAAGAAATATCCTACGTCAATCGCTGACGGTTTTTCGCTACAGTGGACGGGCTGTCAGCTTAGTATGGACTACTAGCCGATCGCTTACTATTCTTCTGGCTAGTTTAACTTTAATGGCTGGTCTTTTACCGGCGGCAATATCCTACATCAGTAAATTAATTGTTGATGCAGTTGTATTTGCATCTCAAGTTCATTCACAAAACAATGGTTTTGTCAATATTAATCCCTCGCTATTTTATGTAGGATTAGAAGCGATCGCTGTAATTTTACTAGCAGGCAGTCAGCGAGGAATTATCATTTGTCAATCTTTATTGCGGGCGTTAATGGGTCAGCGAGTAAATGTACTCATCTTAGAAAAGGCACTGACACTGGATCTTAGGCAGTTTGAAGACTCAGAGTTTTATGACAAACTGACCAATGCCCGACGAGAAGCATCAGTTCGTCCGCTTTCTTTAGTAAACCGCACCTTTGGATTAGTGCAAAATGCCCTTTCCCTGATTACCTACGGGATTTTGCTAGTAAATTTCTCAGGTTGGGCGGTAGTAGTACTGATTTTGGCAGCTATGCCTGTATTTATTGCCGAAACAAAGTTTGCTGGAGAAGCCTTTCGCTTATTTAGTTGGCGTGCATCAGAAACTCGTCAACAGCACTACTTAGAAAATCTCCTAGCAAGAGAAGATTTTGTCACAGAAATCAAACTCTACCAGTTGGGAGAGATGCTGCTAGGACGTTACCGCAACTTGTTCGATCAACTCTATGGCGAAGACCGCGATTTGACTCTGCGGCGAGGATTGTGGGGATATCTCCTGAGTTTAGTTAGTACTGGTGCTTTTTACCTAGCTTATGCTTGGATTGTGCTGGAAACAGTGCTAGGTAAGATTTCTTTGGGAGATATGACCATGTATCTTACCGTTTTTCGCCAAGGACAATCTACTTTCTCCAATGCCCTTACTTCTATTGGCGGGATGTATGAAGACAACCTATATCTATCAAATCTCTATGATTTTCTAGAAGAAGAAGTACCAAAGTCATGGGGTAAAGCAACTATTGGTTTAAATTCCCAAGATGGTATCCGTTTCGAGAACGTATCATTTACTTATCCGGGAAGTTCCAAGCCAGCATTGAAAAACATTTCGCTGCATCTGAAACCTAGAGAGAAACTGGCTATTGTCGGTGAAAACGGTTCTGGTAAGACTACCTTAATCAAACTACTTACCCGACTCTACACCCCTGACTCTGGGCGAATTTTCTTAGATGGCTTGGATTTACAGGAATGGGATGTGGATGTGTTGCGCCGTCGCGTTGGTGTGATTTTTCAGAACTTTGTCCGCTACCAGTTCACAGTGGGTGAGAATATTGGCGTGGGCGATGTAGAACATCTCGACAACAAAACCCTGTGGCGAACTGCTGCTGAAAAAGGCATGTCCCAATCTTTTATTGACCAATTACCCCAAAGCTTTCAGACTCAACTTGGTCGTTGGTTTAAGGGAGGACAGGAACTTTCTGGGGGACAGTGGCAGAAAATTGCACTGTCTCGTGCATTTATGCGATCGCAAGCAGATATCTTGGTGTTAGATGAACCAACATCAGCAATAGACGCCCAAGCTGAGTTTGAGATTTTCAATCATTTTCGCGCTGTTACTAAAAATCAGATGGTACTTTTGATTTCCCATCGCTTCTCGACAGTACGAATGGCTGACAAAATCCTAGTTATAGAAAACGGCGAAGTTATAGAACAGGGAACTCACGAAGATTTGTTAAAGCTAGGAGGACGTTATGCCAAATTGTTTCTCTTACAAGCGGCTGGTTATCAATAGGAAAAAAAGTTAAACTGTTGGGTAAACATGGGTCACTAAATGCTCCGTATCGTTAAACATTGCTACCTGATCAAACTATGCAAATAACAAAACAGCGACACTATACCCCAGAGGAATATTTAGAGCTAGAAGAAGCTGCTGAGTATAAAAGCGAATACATTGACGGGCAAATAATTCCTATGGCAGGTGGAACAATAAATCACAATCAAATAGCACTTAACTTGAGTACTGAGTTGAATTTTGCTTTTAAAAAGCAGAACTATCGAGTTTTCATGGGTGATGTTCGTCTGTGGATAACTCAAAAGCGTACCTATACCTATCCAGATGTGATGATTCTGGCGGGTGAACCAGAGTTTTTTAACAACCGAAAGGATATAATTCTGAATCCACAGATTATTGTTGAGGTTTTATCAAAATCTACTAAAGGGTACGATCGCGAAGATAAATTTCAGGCTTACCGAACTATTTCCACTTTCCAAGAATACCTATTAATTGATCAAACTCAGATTCATGTAGATCAATTTTCCAAAACTGGGAAAAAACAATGGACGCTTCGTGAATATGATGAAGAAGATGAAGCGATCGCACTTGTAACCGTACCCTTTGAGATTTCTCTACAAGATTTATACAACAAAGTTAAGTTTGAGCCTGTTGAGTCGGAAAGGGAAAGTGCTGATGTTGAGCAATTGGGGTAAAGTGCGATCGCTTAAGGTGTTTAAAGCACTTAGGCGATCGCTCATTATTTTTGTATATCTAAATTCTTTAAACCACGAAGTTTTGGAAAACTTTCTAACTCAAACTCCTTTTTTATAAGCTGAGAAATATTATTTATTGTTTCAGGCAGAGCAAAAACCATAATAGTATTGAGTGTAGTTTTTCTAATTCCCCCAGTCTGAGGTTCTGGATGACCTATATTTCGCAGAATATCAGAAAGTTTTATTGAGGGATGAGAGTGAACGTTGAAAGTTAATCTATCTTGATTTGCAAAACGTATGTACCAATCGTAGTCTGCTAGAGTATTTAGCTTAATATCTTGGTTTCCACCCAAAAATTCAGTATGTTCAATATTAGGTCTAAATAATTCTCTTAATTCCTCCATTCCATCATCCCATTTCAACTCCTCCTCTGAAAAAATAAATTCAGAATCAACTTGCCTAACTTTTTTCTGAAGTTCATATCCTTTGCAAAGACTTCGATTTAAAAAGGCATACTGGTAGAGTATTTCGGGCATTTCTACTCCAAGAGTATATAAACTCCGTCCCTCGCAGAATGCGCGAGCCTCATCACGCAGTTGATTTATTAGTAGACCAATATCTTTAGTAGCAAAACTTGTGTAATCTCCTCCTTTAGCTTCAAAGGCATCAGCTTTTGCTCTGACACTAAAGGCAAGAGCTACCATTAACGGTAATCTTTCCGGTTTGCCTGTCTCAATACGATTAAGCTGAGTTCGCAGCCAAGCTTCTAAATCCTCGGCTCTTTCAATAAGTTGATCTGCTTCTAGTAATTCAGGTAGTATATAGGTAAATCGTTCATAGGCTTTGAGTAATTTAAAGGTTCGAGTCTCAAACTCTTCTCTACGCCTACGAGCTTCTAAATCTTTAACTTCTTCTACAACATTTTGAAAACCTGCATGCATCTCCATCACGGAGAATATTCATTTGCTGTGCTAAGTTACACTGATTACACACTAATAACTCAAAAGTACGGTGTTGAATAGTAAGGGCATTTTGAATACTGTTAAAACATGACTGAATCTGCTCATTATTTCGGTCTAATTTTTCTGAGAATACTTGAACTTGTTGATGATTTCTGTCTAACTTCTCAACGCATGATTGAATCTGCTCTTGATTCCGGTCTAATTTCTTTTTGATCTTGTGAAGTTGGACAGAATTATAAATGCCTACACCAAGATTGAGTATATTTACTCCAAGATTAGCAATGTTAAATATATCAAGAGATGGTCTAACGGATTGAATTGTCTCTCCACTCGCTCTATAGCGGGTACACCAAGTACCTGCTTCACCTTCGACTACCTCATAATCTGAGGCATTTCCTCCCTTAAATAAATGTGGTTCTGGTCGCTGAGTAAATGGATTAACCATAGTTGTTGCAAAATAGACTTAATCTCAGTATTCCCAGCAATATCCTTGATGTATCACTTCTTTTATACAAAAGAGCGATCGCCATATTTGTGCAGAGTATCTAAAAAAGATTTAAGCCACTTTTAACGGTTTTTGAGGAAAAGTAATTGGCTCTGGCAAAGGTTTTCCTTGCTCTTCATACCATTCAATCAGAGATTCAATCACCTCTTGTCCGTGTATAGCGGCTTCTTCATAACTCTTACCATGAGTCTGAAATTGCTGCCAAGGAAATTCCGGTAAGTGTACTAAGTAGCAATTATCCTCATCTGACCATTGAATTACCATACTATAGCGATCGCTCATTATTCTTCCTCTATTTCTATTTCTCCAAGTTGTTTCAAAACACGATTGGCTTGCTTTTCTAAGTATCGGGGTGCATCGTCTCTATCTTTTCCAGCAATGGTAACTGTGATTCCCCTTAAAAAATATTTTTATTCCTTTCATAAATAAATTTAGGGTGCTGTTACCCTATATTCGGGGCTAATTTTTTTCTGTTCCCTGTTCCCGCCCCGTTGGCGCAGCCTCTCGTAGAGAAGGAACTTAGTAAATGTTGCCATGTTTTTGGGAACCCTAGATACTGAGGTATTCAAAATTAAGCCCTATGGTCAGCATTCCCGGTTATCACGTTAGCAAAAAACTCTATAACGGTTCTCGAACCTTAGTTTATCGCGCTAATCGAGAGACTGACCAAAAATCTGTGGTGATTAAGCTGATGAAAACTGCTTATCCCAGCTTTAGCGAATTGGTACACTTTCGCAACCAGTTCACCATCGCCAAAAATTTGAATCTACCTGGAATCATCCAAACCTACAGCCTGGAAACCTATCAGAATGGCTATGTGTTAGTGATGGAAGACTTCGGGGGAATTTCCTTGAAGGAATGGGGAGTGGGGGGAAGGGTAGAATCTCTGATGGAGTTTTTACAAATTGCGATCGCTCTGTGTGATGCCTTAGATATTCTAATTCGTAATCGGATCATTCACAAAGATATTAAACCCGCCAATATTTTAATTAATCCAGAAACTAAAGAAGTTAAGTTAATTGACTTTAGTATTGCATCTCTGCTACCACGAGAAACTCAGATATTGATGAGTCCTAATGTGTTAGAAGGAACACTGGGCTATTTGTCTCCAGAGCAAACTGGACGAATGAATCGAGGGATTGACTACCGGACTGATTTTTATTCTTTGGGTGTAACTTTTTACGAATTACTAACAGGGCAATTACCATTTCAATCGCAAGATCCGATGGAATTGGTACATTGTCATATTGCCAAACTTCCGCCATCCCTTCGGGAAGTTAAAAGTCAAAAGTCAAATGTCAAAAGTGAAGAGATTCCGCAAGTGTTGTCAGACATTGTGATGAAATTGATGGCGAAAAATGCTGAAGACCGCTATCAGAGCGCATTTGGGCTGAAATATGATTTAGAAAATTGTTTAGCTCAACTCAATGAGACGGGGAAAATTGTAAGTTTTCCAATTGCTCAACGGGATGTGTGCGATCGCTTTATTATCCCAGAAAAACTCTATGGTCGTGAGCATGAAGTTGAAATTCTGCTAAAAGCCTTTGACCGCGTTACCAACAATCAGACAGAATTAATGCTGGTGGCTGGTTTTTCTGGTATTGGTAAAACTGCTTTAGTTAACGAGGTTCACAAACCTATTGTCCGGCAACGGGGCTACTTCATTAAAGGCAAATTTGACCAATTTAATCGGAATATTCCCTTCTTTGCTTTTGTACAGGCATTTCGAGACTTAATGGGACAATTACTGAGTGAAAGTGATGTCCAATTGTCAACTTGGAAAAATAAAATTTTACAAGTGCTGGGCGATCAAGGACAAGTTATTCTTGAGGTAATTCCCGAATTAGAACAAATTATTGGTCAACAACCACCTGCAACTGAACTTTTACCAAGTGCAGCCCAGAATCGCTTCAATTTACTCTTTCAAAAGTTCATTCAGGTGTTCACTACAAAAGAACATCCATTAGTAATTTTCCTTGATGATTTGCAGTGGGCCGATTCTGCATCACTGAAATTGATGCAACTGTTGATGAGCGAGTCAGGAAGTGGCTCTTTACTTTTAATTGGGTCTTATCGAGATAATGAAGTATCTACCACGCATCAGTTGATGTTGACTTTAGCGGAGATTTGCAAAGCCAATGCCACAATTCACAGCATTACTTTAGCTCCGTTAAGTAAAGCTAGTTTAAATCAATTGGTGGTTGATACCTTGAGTTGTTCAGATAAAACTGCCCAACCTCTAACGGAACTCGTCTATCAAAAAACTCAAGGAAATCCATTTTTTGCAACACACTTTCTCAAAATATTATATGAAGATGGACTGATTACTTTTAATTCCGATCGAGGGTACTGGCAATGTGATATTGTTGCTGTGAAAGCACTTGCCCTTACCAATGATGTTGTAGAATTCTTAGCGCTACAGTTGCAAAAATTGCCAGCAGCAACGCAAAATATGTTGAAATTAGCTGCGTGTATTGGCAACCAGTTTGATTTGCGAACCCTAGCAATTGTTTCTGAACAATCGGAAACCGAAACGGCAGCATCTTTATGGAAAGCTTTACAAGAAGGGTTAGTTTTACCTACTACTGAAGTTTATAAATTCTTTCAATATAGTGGGCATGATTCTGACTCAAACCCATTAAATTGCAATTTCCAAGTCCCCATCTACAAATTTTTACATGACCGGGTACAACAAGCGGCTTACTCTCTGATTCCAGGTGAGCAGAGACAATTTAGCCATCTTAAAATTGGTCAATTACTCTTGCAAAATACCTCTGAGTCACAGCAAGAGGAGCGGATTTTTGAGATTGTCAGTCAGTTGAATCGAGGAATGTTACTAATTACCCAACCGACTGAACGTCAACAATTAGCTCAGTTAAATCTGAATGCTGGTCGCAAAGCGAAAGAAGCTACTGCTTATGTTGCAGCAATTCATTACTTCTATTCTGGAATGCAGTTGTTGACAATTAATAGTTGGGAAATCGCCTACGAACTGACTCGAAGTTTACACGAAGAAGCTGCCGAAGCTGCTTTTCTCAATAATGAATTTGACCAGATGGAATCTCTGATCCAGGTCGTCATTGAAAAAACAACTACCTTACTGGATAGAGTGAAAGTTTATGAAGTGCAACTCCAAGCTTATCAGGTGCAAGGTCAACCATTCCAAGCGATCGCAACTGGGCGCGAACTTCTCGCCCAACTTGGGGTAACATTACCTGAATCAGTAACACCTCCAGACATTCAGCAATATGTAGTAAACACGCTCTCCACCTTGGCAGGCAGAAGTATTCAGGACTTAATTGATTTGCCATTAATGAATGATGTCAAAGCTTTGGTTGCGTTGCGGATTATGGCTAGCATTGCTCCTGCCATCCACCAAACTGCCCCTTATCTGTTCCCAATTATTGCCTGTGAAGAGGTGAATTTATTTCTTAAATACGGCAATGCACCACTCTCAGCACCAGGATATGCAGATTTTGGAATTGTACTTAATACTTGTAACCAACTGGAGTTAGGCTACGAATTTGGCAAGCTAGGTTTAATGCTTGTGGATAGATTTCAAGCAAAATCTGTTCAAAGCATGACTATATTTAAAGTGGCTGCATTGAATCAATGTAATAAACAACATGTTCGGGAATCAATTAGTTTATTACAGGAATCTCATAATATTGGATTAGATACGGGCGACTTTTTTCATGTGCTGGCATCGATGATTTTCAAATTATTCTACGTCTATTTAAGTGGCACAGAAGTTTTGGAAGTCTTGCTAGTAGATATCAAAAACTATGAATCTAATTTTGCCAAAAATCAGCGCTTATTAAATTGGTCTAGCATAGTCTGTCAAAGTATTAACAATTTAACTACATATAGCGATAATCCAGAATGCCTCCTTGGTGAATCTTGTCAAGAAGAACAACTCTTATCTGCGCTGCTCGCAGAGAACGACGAATTAACACTCCATATATTTTTCTTAAGTAAGTTAATACTCAGTTATCTATTTGAGAATTTTCCGGCGGCAGTTGAAAATGCAAATCAGGGAGAACAATACCTCAACGGTGCGGCAGGAATGTTATCTGTGCCTGTTTTCTACTATTACGATTCTCTCTCTCGGCTGGCTGTCTATCCAACGGCTGAACCATCCCAACAAGAGCAATTACTCTTAAAGGTTGGCGAAAATCAGGAAAAATTGCAGTTCCGAGCCAACTTCGCACCGATGAATTTTCAGCACAAATTTGATTTGGTGGAAGCAGAACGCCATCGGGTTTTAGGCGAAAAAATAGCAGCAATAGAATTGTACGATCGCGCCATAACTCTAGCGAAAGAAAACCAATATATCCAAGAAGAAGCCTTGAGCAATGAGCTTGCTGCCAAGTTCTACCTCGACTGGGGTAAACAAAAAATCGCCCAAGTTTATATGCAGGAAGCTTATTACTGCTATGCTCGTTGGGGTGCTAAAGCCAAAACTGAAGACTTAGAAAAACGCTATCCTCGACTCCTGGCTCCCATCTTACAAGGGCAACATCATCGCTTTCAAGTGAATTCAACCGTAGATGCATCATTATTTCCACATCAAACCATCCATACAAATCTTTCTAGCAGCAGTATTTCGGAAGCCCTCGATTTTGCCACCATCTTTAAAGCCTCACAAGCTCTCTCTAGTGAAATTCAATTAGAGCAATTACTGACTACTCTTTTGCAAGTGGTAATGGAAAATGCTGGGGCACAAAAAGCTGCATTACTTGTACTCCAACAGGGCGATTTAGTGGTTGAAGCTGTAGCCACCATCAATGAAGGAGTCACTCTGGTATCTGTACCATTGTCAACCAGCGAAGACATTCCCATTACACTGGTAAACTATGTCAAACGCAGCTTGAAAACTGTTGTGCTAGATAATGCAACAGCACAAACTGATTTTATCGCCGATTCATATTTCATGCAGCAACAACCTAAGAGTGTGTTGTGTACGCCGATGTTAAATCAAGGTAGACTCATCGGGCTACTATATCTAGAAAATACGCTGACAATTGGTGCATTTACAAGCAATCGCACTGAAGTTATCCAACTGCTATGCGCTCAAGCTGCCATCTCTCTAGAAAATGCCCGTCTTTATCAAGAATCTCAAAATTATGCCCAACAGTTAGAGCGATCACTACAAGAACTGGAGCATACGCAATTACAAATGGTGCAAAATGAAAAAATGGCAACCTTGGGTAATTTGGTTGCTGGGGTGGCACATGAAATTAATAATCCGATTGGATTTCTCAAAGGCAGTCTCAACAATGCCGAAGATTATATCCAAGACTTACTTGCTCATATCCAATCCTACCAACAACATCATCCCACTCCAGCGATCGCAGTGATTGAGCATGGCGAAGAAATTGATCTAGAATTCTTGACTGAAGACTTACCAAAATTAGTAGGCTCGATGAAGGTGGCTTCAGAAAGGATCAAAGATATTAGCATCAGTCTTCGCACCTTCTCCAGAGCCGATACAACCGAAAAAGTTGCTTGTAACCTCCATGAAGGGATTGAGAGTACCCTGTTGATTTTGAAGTATCGCCTCAAAGCTAATGAAAAACGTCCAGCAATTGAAGTCATCACTGAATACGGGAAATTACCACCAGTTAAGTGCTTTTTAGGACAGTTAAATCAAGTATTTATGAACATCCTTGCTAACGCTATCGATGCCTTAGATACTTCCTGTGAGGGGCTTTCTTTTGCCCAAGCCCAAGCCAATCATCACCAAATACTGATTCACACCGAAGTATCCAGCGACCAAAGCATGGTAGCAATTCGCATCAAAGATAATGGTCAGGGGATGCCAGAGGAGATTAGATCGCAAATATTTAACCACCTATTTACAACAAAAGAAGTTGGGAAGGGAACAGGATTAGGATTAGCGATCGCTCGTCAAATTGTCGAAGAAACCCATAATGGGCGGTTGAGTTGTAATTCTGTGCTTGGCGAAGGAACAGAATTTGTCATTGAGATTCCAGTTTTTTAACTAATTCGCGATTTTCGTTTCAATGCATAACTCGTCTAATTTTTCGGTAGTGCAGAGAACAGCGATCGCACAATTCTACAAAATCTGTATAATTTGATTCTAAATTAGGTATCGTTCAGAGTTAAGATGACACAATTGCCTCAAATTGTGGTTAAAACTACAAAAAATTGTTAAAACAACTAACTAATACAGTATTTCCAGCCTCAGTCTTCCGGCTAGAGAGTGGTTTAACTTTTATTCATCAAGAAATTCCCACCACTCCCGTAGTTGTGGCGGATGTTTGGGTGCGTGCTGGAGCCAGCCTAGAGCCAAAACCGTGGTTTGGTATGGCGCACTTTTTAGAACACATGATTTTTAAAGGTACGGCGACGCTACCCCCTGGGATGTTCGATTCCAAAGTTGAAAATCGGGGTGGCGTGAGTAATGCGGCGACAAGCTATGATTATGCTCATTATTCAGTCACCACTGCTGCCGCTTATTTAAAAGATACTCTGCCCTACTTGGGAGAACTCCTGCTCAATGCAGCAATTCCAGAAGATGAATTTAGCCGCGAACGCGACGTGGTGCTAGAGGAAATTCGCTCTTGTCAGGACGATTCCGACTGGATAGGATTTCAAGCGCTGATTCAAAGCATCTATCCACATCACCCTTACGGACGTTCGGTGTTGGGTACTGAGCAAGAACTGATGCAGCAGTCACCAGAAGCAATGCGCTGTTTTCACCGCACTCACTATCAGCCGGAAAATATGACGGTGGTAATTGCCGGAGGTATAGCCCAGCAACCAGCTTGGGAAATGGTCAATCATTCATTTGCTGATTTTGTCGAACGCTCTAATTGTCCGCAATTTGAGAAAGTGGCAAAGCCAGTAATAACAGGTATTCACCGTCAAGAACTGTGTTTACCACGCATAGAACAAGCGCGATTGTTGATGGCGTGGCTGGTACCCGGAGTAGAAGATATCCGTACTGGCTATGGTTTAGATTTCTTGTCGGTGTTATTAGCAGAAGGGCGAACTTCGCGTTTAGTACGTGATTTGCGCGAAGATTCGCAATTGGTACAAGGAATTTGCAGTAGTTTTTCTCTACAACGGGAATCAAGTTTATTTACAATAACTGCCTGGTTGGAACCAGAAAATCTAGAGGAAGTTGAGTCTTTAATTTGCACTCATTTGGATGATTTGCAGACTAAAGGAATTAGCGAACAAGAACTTGCGCGTACACGTAGGCTGCTATGTAATGAATATGCGTTTTCCACCGAAACGCCAAATCAACTGACGGGGCTTTATGGGTATTACAATACCATTGCCCAAGCTGAATTAGCTGTGACATATCCCCAGCAAATTCAGTCTTTTGATGCCCAAGAACTGCAAAAATTAGCTAAACAGTATCTCTCGCCGGAGAATTATGCGGTTACTATACTTAAACCGTGTTAAGTATTGGGCATGGGGCATCGGGCATTAGTTTTTGACAAATGACGAATGACAAATGACAAAGGACAAATGACAAATGACAACCTTGTTGCAAAAATCGCCCATCCATCGCACCGTATTAAACAATGGTATTGTCGTGCTGGTGGCAGAAAATCCGGCTGCGGACATTATTGCAGCGCGAATCTTTGTGCGTGCTGGTAGTTGTAACGAAAACCGGGAGCAAGCAGGGTTGGCACATTTGCTCTCAGCAGTGATGACAAAGGGATGCAATGGACTTTCTAGCTTGGAAATTGCCGAAAAAGTCGAGTCTGTAGGGGCGAGTTTGAGTGCCGATGCTGGCACTGATTATTTTTTGCTATCTTTCAAGACGGTAACATCCGATTTTGCGGAAATTTTAACATTGGCGGGGCGGATTTTGCGATCGCCGACTTTTCCCGAAACTCAAGTAGAACTAGAACGGCGTTTAGCACTCCAAGATATTCGTTCCCAAAAAGAGCAACCGTTCACTGTCGCTTTTGAACAAATGCGGCAAGTAATGTACCAAAATCATCCCTACTCCATGTCCGTGCTAGGAGATGAATCCACCATGAGCCGCTTAACTCGTGCGGATTTGGTGGAGTATCACCAAACTTATTTCCGTCCAGATAATATAGTAATTAGTATTGCTGGTAGAGTCACACCCACAGACGCAGTGGCATTGGTGGAAGAAGTTTTTGGTGATTGGCAATCCCCAGCCCAAGCACTGCCAATACTGAATTTACCTGAGATTAAGATAGAACCGCAGGTAAGACTAAAGCCAATACAGACACAACAATCAATCGTGATGCTCGGTTATTTAGGAACAGCGGTGAGTTCTATTGACTACGCCCCACTGAAGTTGCTGTGTACCTACTTGGGAAATGGGCTTTCTAGCCGCTTGTTTGTCGAATTACGAGAAAAACGCGGTTTAGCTTACGAAGTCTCCGCCTTTTACTCTACAAGGCTATTTCCAGCGTCCTTTGTGGTTTACATCGGTACAGCACCGGAGAATACCAGCATTGCCCTAGAGGGACTGCGTACAGAAGTAGATTTATTGTCTACCACCGAAGTATCCGAAAGCGCACTCCAAGCTGCTAAAAACAAGATTCTGGGGCAATATGCTTTAGGTAAACAAACGAACGGGCAAATTGCTCAAATATACGGTTGGTATGAAATTTTGGGCTTAGGAATTGATTTTGACACCAAGTTTCAAGAATTGATTACGGCTGTGAGTGCCCAGGATGCGATCGCTTCAGCTTGTAAGTATTTAAAAGAGCCTTATTTATCTTTAGTTGGTCAAGAAGAAGCAATTAATCGTGCGATGTCTACGACGGGCGAAGCCTACGTATAGGCTGACTTTAATTCTCTCCTTTTTAAGAATGATTAGAGAGAAAACATATTGAATTATATGCCGCAGCTACCCCGTTGGAGACATTACACAATGGAGATATGAGTGAAAAAAAATGTAGAGACGTAGCACTGCTACGACTCTACAAGGGTTCTGGATAAAGCATATTTCATAATTTCTGGAGATTTCTAATTTTATCTAAGTTTAATTAAAAATTAACAACCAGTTAGTATAGGGACAATCAAATCGATTTAAAAACGTTCTAATTGTAGTAATATCTTTGCGTAGGTGTAGCCCAAACCAGGCATCGCACCTGATTAAAAAAAATCCCTGAGTACAAATAAAATAGAAGGCTGGGATGATACAACCCCAAAGTCAAAATAGTATCACCTACACACGCGTTATCCACCTAAGTCATGTAATTGACGTAGATATTCCCCAATGGTCTGGAGATCCCACAGTAGAGTTTGAAACTGTGGCTGAACTAAATAATGATGGCTATTACCTGCGGCGTTTCTCCTTGGGGGAACATAGCGCCACCCATATCAACGCCCCTAACAGCTTTCATAGTTCTGCTCTGGGAATTGACCAATACCCCGCCCAGTCTTTAGTTGTACCAGCGGTGGTCATAAATATTTGCCAAGCCACAGCAGATAATTCTGATTATGCCCTAACTATTGCTGATGTTTTGGCTTGGGAAGAAGAACACGGTGAAATTTCTCCTGGCTGCGTAGTTATACTGAATACTGGTTGGGAAAAAAAGTGGTTTGATAAAAGTGCATTCCTCAATCATGATGCTCAAGGGATTCCCCACTTTCCAGGATTTGGCAGCAATGCCACTCAATTTTTACTTGATGAACGGCAAATAGTTGGAGTGGGAATTGATACTCATGGTGTAGACCCTGGACAGGATAACAGTTTTGCGATTAACCGCTTGGTTTTAGAACAACCGCGCATTGTGTTGGAGAATCTGACGAATTTGGATCAATTGCCACCTAAAGGTACTACTCTAGCGATCGCAGTTCTGAGATTACGTGGTGGTTCTGGTTCTCCTGTTGGAGTATTGGCGTTAGTGCCTTAATTTTTATATCGATATTTAGCGATCGCGCCAATTTTCTAAACTTGAGGATAACCTAGAAAGCAAGCAAACTTAAATACACAAGTTTCAGTAGATCATCAGCCGGAGATTTTCAAAATGACAACTCCGCTATCTTGCCGCAATTATATAGACGGTCAATGGTTGAGTGCCAAAGAGGAAGCAACCCTAGAAAGTCGCAACCCTGCCGACAAAACCGAAGTGGTTGCCACATTTCCCCGTTCCCAAGTTCAGGATGTAGATACAGCAGTAGCCGCCGCCCGTAAAGCCTACCGTAGTTGGCGCACAGTCCCCGCCCCAGCTAGGGCAGAATACATCTTTCGTGTTGGGGAAATATTACTCCAGCATAAAGAAGAACTTGCCCAATTAATCAGTCGAGAAATGGGTAAACCCTTGACGGAAGCCAGGGGAGATGTCCAAGAAGGTATTGACTGTGCCTTTTACAGTGCTGGCGAAGGACGGCGATTATTTGGGCAAACCACACCCTCAGAAATGTCCAATAAATTCGCCATGACTGTGCGGATGCCTATCGGAGTCTGTGCCTTAATTACTCCTTGGAATTTCCCAGTGGCAATTCCTTGCTGGAAAGCTATGCCAGCCTTGGTGTGTGGCAATACAGTTATTCTCAAGCCTGCTGAAGATACTTCCGCCTGTGCAACTAAATTGATTGAAATTTTTCAACAAGCAGGTTTACCACCAGGAGTAATTAACTTGGTGCATGGTGTGGGAGAAGAGGCGGGGAAAGCTTTAGTTGAGCATCCCAATGTAGATTTGGTGTCGTTTACCGGTTCTTCAGAAACGGGTGCTTTTGTCGGCGCGACTTGCGGACGCACTCACAAGCGTGTCTGTTTGGAAATGGGTGGTAAAAATGCCCAAGTGGTGATGGAAGATGCCGATTTAGACCTTGCTCTTGATGGGGCAGTGTGGGGAGCATTTGGAACAACAGGGCAACGCTGTACGGCTACTAGTAGGCTGATTTTACATCGTGATATCAAGGAAAAATTTACCGCTATGCTTTATGAGCGTACCAGTAAATTACGCTTGGGTGCTGGCACTGATCCAAATACAGATATTGGTCCAATAGTCAATGAAAAGCAACTCCAACAGGTGAGCAAATATTTAGATATCGCTCGTGAGGAAGGGGCAAAGGTCTTAATTGGTGGAGAAATTGCTAGTGAAGGCTCATTGAAAAACGGTTACTTCTTTCAACCAACTATTTTGGATGATGTAACTCCTGATATGCGAGTTGCTCGTGAAGAGATATTTGGGCCAGTAGTGGTATTGATTGAGGTTAGCTCCTTTGAGGATGCGATCGCAATTCTCAACGATAGCAATTATGGTCTTTCTTCTTCAGTTTACACCCGCAATATCAATCGGGCTTTTACTGCCATGCGCGACATCGAAGCAGGTATCACCTATATTAACGGCCCCACTATTGGCGCAGAGGTACACTTACCCTTTGGGGGTGTGAAACAAACCGGTAACGGACACCGCGAGGCTGGAACTACTGCAATGGATGTTTTCACAGAATGGAAAAGTGTCTATGTTGACTTCTCTGGAAGTTTGCAACGCGCTCAGATAGATAATCGTAGTTAATTATCTGCAAATACACTTGGGTTAAGGTTTTATTCTCCTTAACCCTCCTGAAATTTGAATCCCCTAATTGATTCTGAATCAATAGGGTGTACCATCACGATGAATAAATTTTCTAGACTTGCCATCAGGGCTGGCTGCTGTTAGCAAATTTTCTACATCGGGGAAAGTAGCTTGGTCATTGGGAGTACGATCTCCTATCTCTAGATAAATTGCAACAGAGGATGAGCGATTTACTAAATGATGTCCATTTGCCTCACCTGCGGGAAATCCTGCTGCTATTCCTGGCGTGAGAATTTCTGCACCTGCATCTGTAATTAATGTCAGTTCACCTTCCAAAACATAGATTAACTCATCTTGATGAGAATGCCAGTGTCTTAAAGCCGAATAACTTCCAGGCTCTAACTTCACTAAATTTACTCCAAAGTTTTTCAATCCGGCAAAGTTTCCTAACCTTTGTCGTATTCTTCCTGCAACTAATGCTTTGAACTCTTCAGGATAATTCGTATTTCTTTCTGTAGGTACTTGTTGAGGATCGATAATCATAGAATTACCAATTGGATTTATTGTGGATTATGCCACAAAATTTAGAACAGGTATCTTAATTATTGATGTACCTTAGTCCTTTGAGAAATTATGAATCAGAATATTGTAAGTTGCAGAATTTCGATTATTATTCCGGCTATTAATGAAGCGGTCAATATCAAAGAAGCAGTTACAACCACCCAACCTAGTACAAATATAGAAGTCATAGTAGTAGATGGTGGCTCAAAGGATAACACAGTAGAAATAGCCCAGTCTTTAGGTATCAAAGTTATCTCATCATCTCCCGGTCGTGCTGTGCAAATGAACGTGGGTGCTGTCGCGGCTAGCGGTGAAATTCTATTATTTCTCCATGCAGATACTCGTTTGCCGACTGGGTTTGATGACATGATTCGCACAGCACTACAACAGCCGGGGAGTGTGGCTGGTGCATTTAAATTGCGGATTGATGCGTCACTTTTCAGTTTACGATGGGTGGAGTGGGGGGTAAATGTGCGATCGCATTTTTACCAAATGCCTTATGGCGACCAAGCAATTTTTTTAACAAAGGAAGTATTTCAGCAAATAGGCTGTTTTCCCGAATTGCCTATCATGGAAGACTTTGAACTTATGCGTCGTTTAAAACGCATCGGACGCATTGTAATTATCCCGACACCAGTTGTCACCTCAGCCCGTAGATGGTTGCAAAAGGGAGTATTCAAAACTACGTTACTTAATCAATTAGTAATTACTGCTTATTTACTTGGCATTTCACCGGAGCGAATTCGTTGCTGGTATCGCCGAGACAAATTTAAGAGGGTTTAAGAGGATGTTAGGACTAGCCCAGAATCCCCGAATTTAGCTATGCACATTCGGGGAATTATGTCAATTTACTTCACCTTTTTCCTGAAGGAGCGATCGCCAATCTTCAATCGCCTTCTCCGTCCACAGCCAATTTTTAGCTAATTTATCTACCTGGAAATTTTCTCGATCGGACTTGAGAACCATTTGCCGCAACTTCATCGCTTCATTGAGATACTGTGTCTGCTTACCACTAGATTGACTAAGTGCAGATTTATACAATCCCAGAGCTAAACCAGCATAAGAAGTTAAAGCGTCTTGAGGCACTTCCGTCTTTGTGGATGTTGAGTTTGTGTTCTGTTCTTTGAGAGCTAAATTCAAAGCCTTAAACCAAGAATCATTGGCTCGATTTAGATTGCCTTCTGTGTAATAGGCAAATCCCAAAGCGTTATTATACAAAAGCGATTCGGGTTTAGCTTTGGCAGCAGTTTCCCAGTAACGACGGGCATCATCAATACTATAATTATTGTCTCCAGTTTGGATAGACTGCCACGCCAATCGTCCCTTGTAAAAATTCACAGATGGATCGTCAGCTTGTTTACTGGGAATTAATTTCAGGGCAGTTTCAGCCGCAGCCAGTGCGCCCCGATTAAGTAGTTCTTCTACAGCCAATAACCCACCTTGCAATTCACCCTGGCTCAATTTTTCCGTAGCAGTAGCAGTGACAATCCCAGTTGCTTCTATTCCCAAATCAATGTTCGGCTGTTTTTGAATGGGTCGAGAATCAGGTAAAGACTGGGTGGGAATTACTGGTATATTAGGCAGGGTTGCTTGGTTTCGATTTTGCCACCACCAATTGAAACCGATCGCAGCTGCTAACGTACTGATTCCCACAACACCCACAATCGGCCACAGCCTGCGGCGACGGGTACGATTTCTTGGTGAAAGTGGTGGCGGCGAAAAATTAGAATTTTGCCAATTTCCTTCCAGGTTCCCAGGAGTTACAGGTGGCGGTGGTGGAACTTCTCCCCACAAATCTGCTTCCTCTTGCAAAGAAGTAATTTCCTCTGAAATCTGGTTTTGATGAAGACTATTTTCGCGAATTTGTTGATCCGGTTCAATTACAGCTTTTTGGTTATCTAGCTGACGAAACAAATCCGAAACGATCGCAGAATCTTCTTCATAACTTGGGTCATCATACTCAATTTCATCAACTAAATCGCCCCAAGTATCTTCACCGAGCCAGTCCAACCCAGAAGAGTCACGTGTCAAACCAGAAGGAATCATGTCTTCCATTCCTAAAGGTATCTCGCTATCATCAGCCATAGCAGAGTACATCGTTGAAGTTGCCCCTAAAGGCGAACTATACTGATTCAGCGACTCCGTAGTTGCGGATAACTCAGTTTCCTGACTCAGAAAACCGTCAAATTCTGGCTGGAGATATAAAATCGGTAATGCCCAGTACATCTGGTGAGAACCATAAGCAGAAATTAATCCTTGGCGCACCCGACTGACGCACAAATCTACTGGATATCCCTGACTTAAATTGCGGTAAAATAATTGCGTAAGTGTCAACGCCACTTCATCAGGAATTCGTTCTGACATCGCCAAAACGCTTCTAATTCCCCGCTTTACTAGACTTTCTGCTAGGTTACGTTCGCCAGTATCTCCAGAAGGATTGGACGCAGGGGTGTATGCCCCCAAGCAGGAATTAAACACTGCCATTTGAATGTTATTGTTGACGAGCAAACCTGCCAAATCGTCCCCAGTCAAAATTTCGGTTAAGCCAGTTCTGCGACTAACAAGATAAATTTCTCCACCATTGGAGCCTAAGTTACTATGACCAGAGTAGTGTAGAACGTGGTATCTGCCTTGTTCTAGGGCTTGTGTCAGTTCTTCCCGTCCTGGTTGGTCTAATACAGTAAGTTCAATTTCTGGCAAACGATTGCTACCTTCAGTCAGTCGTGATGTTTGGCGCTGAAGTTCCGCCTGTAATTTAATTGCTTCCTGTTTCTGTAAATCAAGACGGACTTGATCTGAGGGAGAAGCAATTACCATCAATACTTTGACACCACCTTGTTCTAGTGGTGTGGGCATATTTTGGGATCGCAAAGGAGAAGCCCCAGAAATTCCACTTTGGAAGCGAGAAAAAGCCACATAAGGCCCAGTAGCCAGAGGGCGATCGCCTGCGTGCATCACTTCCCAAGGCAAACGAGCTAACCTAGTGTCTTTTAGCCCCAAACGTAAGCGTAGTACTTGTTGGTGATTCTGGGCAATACCTTGGGCAGTAATCCAACTATCTCTGAGAGTACCTTGAAATAAGGCATTATAGAATTGTTGACCCAATGCCACCAAATTAACAGAGTTCCTGGCGATATCGCTTTCGTGCCCGCCAGAAGTGAATGGATCTCCTTGTAACACCGACTTCAACGGGTCATTCATCAAATGCCCAGCAGCCATCAACCAATCAGCTATGGGCCAAGTCACCAATTCTTCTGCCAATGGTACCCCAGGCGCGACTTGTTCCGTCCGCACCAAGTAGTCATTTTGCCCTACTGGGGTTACGGAAATATGGAATTCCTGGGTCACAACTTCTCCTGCTTGCCTCCTAAATCTGGTTTGAAACGCGAAAGTTTCAAGTCGATTTTTCGCTCCCTCTAATAACTTAGATGCATCCTGCCCCTGAATGTTTCTAATTCAGTGCCATTTTGGTTTTTCTGCCCTGACAACTTTATCCGGATCGGATTACTTGGGTCTAGAACACTTAATTGGTAGATGCACCTTGATCTTCAACTCCCCTAGTTGGCTAACACCCACTGGGGGTTTTTTTATTTTGGCAAACAACAGCAACTTCTGACGCAGATATTCTCTACCAGAAAATAGTGCTTAATCCTAGAATACTTGATTAGTAGATGGATGTCCCTTGATCTTTAACTCCCTAATCTAGTTAATATTCACTCTTGTTTTTTTTGACACACGACAACAATCTATTTTCTAATAAATTTGTCCGGAGTATGGCAGTTAAACCTAGAACATTTAAGTGGTAGATGCACCCTGATAACTAGCTCCCCTGGTTGGCTAACGCCCACTGGGGTTTTTTTTATGAAGATAGAGTGCTATTCGTTAACCCTGGCACACCAATTTTGTCAAGTAGCGCACCGATATTTCATTGGTAGATATATCCTGATAACTAACCCCTCTGAGGTTTTCTCTGACCGCCAAATAGTAAAAACTTCAACCTCTGCTAATTTATCCGGTAGCGACCCATTTACTTTAGAAAGGATTATTGGTAGATGCACCCTGATAACTAACTCCCCTGTAGGTTAACACCAACTGGGGTTTTTTTATTTAAAAAAATAACTGACCTTGATAACTAACTCACCCGGTTGGCTAACACCCACTTGAGGTTCTTTCTCGTTTCGTAAGTGTAGCCGATCCTAGACATCACCATCAATCCTAATTTAGTTCATTTTCTCCGGAAGATACTAGCTGCCCCTAGAAAAGATTATTGGTAGATGCACCCTGATAACTAACTCCCCTGTAGGTTAACACCAACTGGGGTTTTTTTATTTAAAAAAATAACTGACCTTGATAACTA
>NZ_JBALFD010000070.1:0-64930 GCF_036916985.1 Nostoc sp. | reverse complement strand
ATGCGATCGCTGTTTCCACAGAATCGGCAATTACTGGAGAACTGGAATCTACTGTCCCAGAAGAAACCGCAATTGATTTAGATAATGCGATCGCTGTTTCCACAGAATCGGCAATTACTGGAGAACTGGAATCTACTGTCCCAGAAGAAACCGCAATTGATTTAGATAATGCGATCGCTATTCCCGCAGAATCGGCAATTGTTCTATACAGCAACCCTATTAATATTGTTCTGCCAGATGAAGGGAACTTAGAAGACACTGCCCCAGCAGAACCTTTAATTGGGCTAGATCAAGCGATCGCTGTTCCCGCAGAACTGGCAATTACTACAGACAGCAACACCATTACAACTGTTTTGACTGATGAAACGGAAGAAAATATAGCGATCGAAGAGCCTGTGAGTCCTGAGTGGCTCAAAGGTGAGACAGTAGAACAGATTTTACAAAATTTAATAGATTTAGCTTTACCTGCCTCTGAACTGCTGCCCAACGATGAAAATGTTACAGATTCTTTAGCGACACAACTACCGCCACCATTACTATTAACTTTAGACCAGGATAATTATATTGCTCGTTGGGGACAAGATCTTGCAATCAATGGGCATATAGAACCTAAAGAAAATACAAATCTAGATCAAGCTGAAACATTATCTCCAAAAAGGCTACGGGCACTTGAACTAGGAATTGAATTGCGATCGCCCAATAACTCGAAAATCTTGACCAAGGTACGGCAAATTGTACCAGATCAAGAGTTACCCTTCAGTATAAATACCTCAATTAATATTCCAGCTGACTGCGAATCTAAGTTAATTTTGGCAGATATCAGTTTATATGGTAAATTCGCCGATGCTGGTGAAGTCATCCGGTTAGCTAGCCAGTCCTTCATCATTACAGCAGATGTCACAGAATTACTGGCAATCACAGCCGCAGCAAAACCTAGTACAGATACAATACTATCGGACTCATCTGCTGCTTTCATAGAGCCAGAGACACCTGTTAGGCTAGATTTGAAACTATTAAATCTGGTCAAAATGGCAAAAACAGACCAGTCTCAGATAGTTAGTCCATCTCCAAATACACCGTTACCACCGCAAATTAACCTGCAAGCTCTGCGAGAAGCTACTCTACGGACATCTAAACTAAAGAATTCAGGCAATTCACCTCAATTACCGAAACTGCCCCCTATTCAAAGCGATGCCAACATTCCCGCAGATGTTGTTGCAGAACAACCCATACAGGAAGAACTTCTAGAAAAGGACGCTAATATAGCCGCCATCAACTTGGAGCAATTGGTTATCAAGCAACGTCGGATGCCAATACTCGAAACTACTTTGCCATACTTGAGACGCCTACAAACTTTGCCAGGTGATACAGAAGAAGTTAAAAAAAATGTCCTCCCAGATGCCTTGGAAGTTCAAGGGGCTGAAGACTTACCGCAGTTAGATGCAATTGTACCTGAAGATGAAAAGACACCTGAATTAATAGTAGCTGATGCAACATCTCAAGAAGAATTTGTTGCCGAAGTAGAATCCCCGCAAAATGAACCATCTCAGGAAGAATCTGTTGCCGAAGTAGAACCCCTGCAAAATAAGCAATTGCAGGAAGAATTTGTTACCGAAGTAGAACCCCAGACAAATGCACAATTTATTACAACAGGCAACCTTTACTCATCTCCTTTACTCAGAAAGTGGATGCAGAGCCAAGGATACTCTTTGCCTGAATCGATCAATGATCTGCAACCTCAAGACTACGATAACTATGAGCCAGCGCCGCAGACACCCCTTTCTCTGAGTGCAGAAACAGCGAATGTTGATGTTAACTTGCCATTAAACTTAGATGCCAACACTGAGACATGGCGCGAACAGGGGATATGGGAAGAAGTCCAAGATTTGGCTGACGAATTGAGTAACTATGGGGAAGATATAGACACAGCGCGGGAAGCGGATCTGGGGATAGGAGAAAATACAGAACTAGAAAAAGCACTAGAAGAAGCAACACTCTCATCGGCTTTGTCAACGCAAATACCGCCACCGCCTCCTCCGATAAAAACAAATATAGCGTCAGCTTGGCTGGCGCAAGAAATCGTTGTAGATGATACAGATAGTGAACTGGAAGCCGATTTAATTAGGGGTTACACCTTTGAACAGAAAGAGCAACCATTATTAAATTTATCCCCTTCCTTACCTATAATTACGGCAGCCACTAAGATTTTGCCAATTCCACAACTGCATGTGCCAGAAGGCGAACTAATCGCTGGTAAGTTTATCATAGTGCGCGTAGTACTACCTGAAGTACCTCCGCAAGTTGTTGTCAAGTTATGGGTTGAAGATTATCAAACTCGTTGGTTACTAGATGGGCCCCATTTATTGACAAATTTACTACCTAATGCGTCAGGTGGGTTGGAAGTGATGACGCAATTAAACATTCCCTTTGGCTGTTTAGAAATTCGCTTGGAAGCGATCGCACTTGATCTGACAACCCAACAAGAGAGTCACAAAGTCACAATATTGCGAACTGTGATTCCTCCAGACTTACCAGACTTGCAGCTAGATGAACTCCTGGGTATCTAACTTAGGGATGAGGGGCATTGGGCATTGTTAGTCACCAATCCCCAGTCCCCAATCCCCAATCCCAATATTGCCTGTGTTAAAAATATGAAAGAATTTCAAAAATTTGGCAGAATTTGCAGTAAGCTCATTTTGAATTGTAGTGTGATTCGATAGGAACCTTTACTATGGCAGCTTCTTTTTTGCCTTCTATCTTGGCTAGTACTTCCTACTTGCCTGCTATTTTCGTCCCCATAATCGGTTGGGTTTTGCCAGCTGTGGTATTCTCGTTTCTGTTTTTATACATCGAAAGCGACGACATCAGCAACATTAACTAATACTGATGTAGTCATTGGTCATTGGTCATTAGTCATTTGCAAAAAACAAAAGATAAAAGACAAATGACTATTGACCAAAATTAATACCGCCTATCTCATAGAGACAGGCGGTTTTTTTAACGTTGATTTCTCAACAAATGCTAGAAAATTCTAACTTATAGTATTCGGTTCAAACTTCAAACTAATGTTAAATCGAAGAACCGAGTCCGGCGTAGGCACCATAAAAGAAAATGCCCAAGACTGTAATTATACCTAAACCTGCGATCGTAGCGACGACCCACAGGGGAATTCTCCCACTTTCAGACACAGCTTCTCTCCTCCCTTAACAACAAATCAACACACGTTCAATAAACAAAGATTAACAACAGTAGTTCCAGTTAGTTAAAGAAGTAACTGGAAAATAGAATACCCAGAACGAAAACTAGCAGTAATCCCAGGTATAGGGAAGTCCGGTTTAGTTCAACCGGCTGATTATTGGGATTGGGCGATCTTTCTACCATAATTGCTCCTAACGTTGAATAAATTGCATTGCGGCGATCGCGCCTAAAAAGAATACAGTTGGTACACCTAAGGTGTGAACTGCCAGCCATCTAACGGTAAAAATTGGATAGGTAACTGGTTGATTGATGTTATTGCCGCTAGTCATGATCTCAAACTACTTTCCAATAAATTGTTCAACTTGTTTTTTAGCTTCAAAACGGTTCTTCACAATGGGCACTTCTTGTCGTGCTGGTGTGAAATACTCATTGGGGCGGGGTGTACCAAAGGCATCATAAGCCAGCCCGGTGCTGACAAATAACCAACCAGCAATAAACAATGCCGGGATGGTGATGCTATGAATTACCCAGTAGCGAACGCTGGTAATGATGTCCGAAAACGGACGTTCTCCAGTGGTACCTGACATTTAGATTCCTACCTTCACAAAGAATGTTATAGAGTTTATTATCCTACAAAGTTAAGAAAGAGTTACAAGTTGCAAAGTTCTTCTCAGAAATAGGTACTGGGGATTGGGGATTGGGGATTGGGGATTGGGTATTGGGGATTGGGAAAAATCCTAGCTAGTCCCTAGTCCCTAGTCCCTAGTCCCCACTAAGCTGCTTCAGGGTTTGGTAAATATTTGAGCAAAACACCGCGATCGCCAATGATAAATCCCCGTTCTGGCTCTAAGAATACAATCTTGTACAAATTAGCCGCAACTTCTTCCACTTCACGGTCTTTTTCCCAGGTTTTGCCACCGTCGCCACTGCGGAGCAAATTACCGCTACCGCCACCTATCCAAATTTCATTGGGTGTGCGATATGCCAAATCTAGTAAACCCCAACTGGTAGATAACTCTGGATATTGTGCCTTTTGCCACTCATCAGGTTTAGTTTCGTCACTAAACTGAATTTGGCCTCCTCTAGCTAGTAACCACAATTGCCCATTGTTAGCAAAACCCATGTTTTCTACCCGCCGAGAACTATTGCGATTATGGGGAACCCAAGCATCCTGCCCCGGTTCCCAAGTTGAGTAGAAGCTACCCTTAGCAGAAACAGCAACATATTTACCATCAGCAGAACGTTCTAAGTTACGTACCACACCGACTGCTGATTCTACCTGGGCTTTCCAGTTTTTGCCGCCATCTGTGGTTTTATATATGGCTCCGACATCAGTGGCCATTTCTGCTGTACTGTCTGACAGTGCCTTAACTGCGATCGGGCTACCTGGTAGCTTTTCGTTCAAAGGAATACGTGACCAAGAAGTACCCTCGTCGGTTGTATGTAGCAAAAGTCCAGGCTCTCCGGCTATCCAGCCTTCTTTTCCTGCAAAGCTTACTGAGTCAAAACGATACTTTTGCTCATCCAGTTGCAGTGTGATTGGTTTCCAGGTATTACCACCATCATTGGTTTCCAACAGGGTGGCATTGCTACCTACTAAGTAGCCATGTTCAGGGTTATCAGTAAAACCTATATCCAATAGATTCGAGTCTGTTGGCACAGAAATGACTTTCCAAGGGTTGTAGCTAACAGAGGGAATTTTGCTACAACCTATGCATATTACGACTACTATTAACAAGGCAAATATTCGTTGCCAACTTTTCAAAAATGAATGCATCAGTATTTCTTAGTTGTTTCTAAATTTCTCTAGGAGTCGGTAGTCAGGATGCTTGATAATCCTGGGTTTTTCATTTTGTTAGCGAGTCCGCGTACCCTTACAGGGAAGCAAGCTACGCTTTTAGCGTCTCGTAGAGAGCGTCATTTTGAATTGCTTAACAGCTGTTACTGTAAGCCGTAGAGACTGATAAAAAACAAGAAACCAAGAGCCAAAGCACCAAAAATTAGGATATTCTTTTGGGTTGGCGTTAGGTTGTTAACACCCAAACCGTAACCGAGATTTTCTTTGAACCCAGATGCAGTACCGGCAGGGCCGATGTTGGCAAAAGCGGTCTTTTTAGCAGAACAAACTGGACAGCGCCAATTTATAGGCAGTTCCGCAAAGAGTGTCCCGGAAGGAATATCATGCTTGTCGTCTCCCTTCTCAGGTTCGTAAACATAACCGCAGGCGCGACACTCGTAGCGGTCTAACACCGGAGTCTCAACAGCTGGTTCGCTCATGGCTAAGGCCTCGCAGAGAAGAAATCTTAAATATACGTTAAAAATTATGACATAATTGTTAGACTTTTCTATCACTAGCAAAAGCGAATCAAATACCTGAAGTGCGTCTGTTTCCCAGATTTCAGAAAAACCAAACAGATATAATGTAAAAGAAAGTAACGTAGTTGAGGGATTGGGGACTGGGGATTGGGGACTGGGGATTAAAAATAAAGAATTTGGTATTAAGGATAAGGGATTGGAGATTCAGAAGGATTACCCAGTACCCAGTACCCAGTACCTAGTCCTCACTCCCCACTCCCTACTCCCACTCCCCACTCCCTACTTAAAATACTCCATAAGCGGTAGATACTCATTGTGTTTGTCCTCAGCGGTTACGAGTACCTTCTAGGCTTCTTCATCATCTGTAGCCTAGTGCCTGCCTTAGCGCTCTCAGCATCCAAGCTCCTACGACCCAGTAGTTACAGCCCAGAACGGCGCACCACCTACGAATCTGGCATGGAACCCATCGGGGGAGCCTGGATTCAGTTCAACATCCGCTACTATATGTTTGCTCTGGTCTTCGTCGTCTTTGATGTGGAGACTGTTTTCTTGTATCCTTGGGCGGTAGCTTTCCACCGTTTGGGGCTATTGGCATTTATTGAAGCGCTAGTCTTTATTGCAATTCTTGTAGTCGCTTTAGTTTACGCATGGCGTAAAGGAGCTTTGGAATGGTCTTGAATTCTAACTTAACAACCCAGGACAAAGAACGAATCATCAACCCCATTGAGCGGACTACAATCACTCAAGACCTTTCAGAAAACGTCATTTTGACGACGGTTGATGACCTCTATGACTGGGCGCGGCTTTCTAGTCTGTGGCCGTTGTTATTTGGTACTGCTTGCTGTTTTATCGAGTTTGCAGCTTTAATTGGTTCCCGATTTGACTTTGACCGTTTTGGGCTAATTCCCCGTTCTAGCCCCCGCCAAGCTGATTTAATTATTACGGCAGGGACTATTACGATGAAGATGGCTCCTCAATTGGTGCGTCTTTATGAACAAATGCCAGAGCCGAAGTATGTAATTGCGATGGGAGCTTGCACAATTACTGGCGGAATGTTCAGCGTTGATTCTCCTACAGCAGTGCGCGGAGTCGATAAATTGATTCCTGTGGATGTGTACTTACCTGGTTGTCCTCCTCGTCCCGAAGCAATTATCGACGCAATTATTAAGCTGCGGAAGAAAATCTCCAATGAATCGATGCAAGAGCGGGATAAAATTAAGCAAACTCACCGCTACTACAGCACGACTCATAATTTGAAGCCAGTAGAGGAAATTTTAACTGGCAAGTATTTGCAGTCAGAAACTCGCTATGCACCACCGAAAGAATTGGCGGAAGCGATTGGTTTACCAGTACCACCTGCACTGCTGACAGCAAAGGCACAAAAGGAGGAACAAACCCGTGGCTGAAGAAGAATCTAAACCAGTAGCAGCAGCGAAAGAAGAAGCATTGGTACAAGCCGGTAAAGTTTCCCAGTGGTTGACGGAAAATGGCTTTGACCATGAGTTTTTGGCACCAGATAAAAATGGTGTAGAGATAATTAAGGTGGCGGCAGATTTTTTGCTTCCTACCGCTACAGCCCTTTATGCCTACGGGTTTAATTATCTCCAGTTTCAAGGTGGTGTTGATCTTGGGCCAGGACAAGAATTGGTGAGTGTGTATCACTTGAATAAAGTGGGTGATAATAGCGATCGCCCCGAAGAAGTTCGAGTTAAAGTGTTCTTACCACGGGAAAACCCCGTAGTGCCTTCTGTGTACTGGATTTGGAAGACCGCAGATTGGCAAGAACGCGAGTCTTACGATATGTACGGCATTATCTACGAAGGACACCCAAATCTCAAGCGAATTTTGATGCCGGAAGATTGGGTAGGTTGGCCTTTGCGGAAGGATTATATCTCGCCTGATTTCTACGAGTTGCAAGACGCTTATTAGAGATTGCTGAATTTCACCATTAATTAACCCCTTTCCGGTGACGGAGAGGGGTTATGTTTTTGGTGTTTTCATGTCAAGTTGGTTGACAAGATTTGCTGTAATTCATTGACTGTATTTACAGTTTTAATTGCCTGCTGAATTGCTTTTAATTTTTGCAAATCCGTAATTTGAGAGATTATCGGCATCAATTCTAAACCTTGATTGCCAAACTTAATTTCTAATGCTAATTCAATTCCTGAATACAACTCTTCTTTTCTTCCTCGCAGTTCTCCGCGTGCTTCTCCTCGTTCTTCCCCTTTGCTAAAAATTTCTTGATACCAAGGCGACTGCTCTAAAAGTGCCATATCCCACCTCAGAATTTGTTGAACTATTGCACTATCTAATACAAAGGTAGCAAAAAATCCTAATACTGTTTCTAGTTGATTCAATTGTTCATCTGCACGTAATATTCGCAATGCGTCCCGAATCGTAGACTCGTTATCACCTCCTTTGAGGATGGGTACAAATGGAAGTAGTGATGGTAATGGTTGTGCAAAGGCAATGTTTACATCAACTTCTCACAGATTAATGACACGGTAATCTTGAATAGCACGTAAACCAGCAATATTTAATGCATAACTTGTAGGTATTTCAGCATCACTTGCCTTGAGGATATTAATTAGTACTGGATACGTGGGCAAATTATATTTTTCTTCTGCAAGTGCTGTGTATGCACGCATCCTACGCGGCATTTCTGGTTTATAGCGCAGTTGTAATTCGTTAAGAACGAGAAATTTTCCATACTGGGGACTTTCGACACGGATTAAAACATCACTTTCTCGACTTATCCACTGAAATTCTGAGTTGATAATTTCGCCAGCAACAATATCAGGAATTTGTGTTACCCATTTTACCCAGTTATCAGGCGCAAGGCTGATTAAGCGTTTGGTACTGACATCGGCAGGTTTGCTCATGGGGTTGTAAACGCACTGAAAGTTATAGACATCTCCAGAAATTAAATATGCGTTACCCAGAACCCTTGTAAAGACGTAGCACTGCTACGTCTCTACATTCTTTTTCGGAGATGTCTTATCAAATAATTGTACTTAATACTGGATTACAGTCAGATTTTTGATTGGATTACTTAGAGTCCTGTTTTTAACGCAGAGGGGCGCGGAGGGAAGCGCAGAGGTTCGCAAAGGAGATGTCTAAGATGTTCTGTGAAATTTTTTAGTAATCGGAATCGCTGTCTCTACCGTTGTATCTATATTTGTGGGACAATTTAATCTAAATATTTAAAGTAATATGTCAGAAATACCCCAAAACGACGGTATTTGGATTGTGACGGATGAAGTGCCGCAAATATCAATTCCTGATGGTGCTAAAGGCGGGAGTACTAATACACGCGGTTGGGGAGACGAAACTAGGGATAGTACTGGTAGCAAAGGGGTAGCAGATGCCGTTAAGGTTAGCGCTCAAACATTAGAGCAAAATATGACTCACTTTCTCAAAGTAGTGGGAAGTTTGTTTAGTCAAGCTGAACAGCAAGCAAAAGTCAACTCCAAAATGCAGCTAGATGAAATTGAGCTATCGGTAGAAATTAGTGCAGATGGGGAAGTTAAATTAATTGGCAGTGGTGTCAAAGCTGGGAGTAAAGGAGCAATTAAGCTGAAGTTCAAGCGCCAAGAACCAGGGTGAAATGGCAAAAAATTGGGCGATCGCAATTGGTATTAACCAGTATGATTATCTGCAACCGCTAAACTATGCCAAGCGGGATGCACTGTTAATGCAAGAGTTTCTGGCCAATGAAGCCGGATTTGAGCGGATATTCTTCTTCTCTGATGACTCTCCTCATGTTGACGGAAAATCGACTCGCCCAACTCGCACTAACTTACTGCGAGTCTTGCGACAGTTATTTGACAATCCCTTTATGGGAGCAGGGGATAATTTCTGGTTTTTCTTCAGTGGGCATGGGATAAGATACGCTGACCGTGATTATCTCATGCCCTGTGATGGCGATCCAGAGGATATTGAAAACACGGCAATAGCGATTAACTTTGTGAGTGAACGCCTGCGTCGCTGCGGTGCTGATAATGTTGTCTTGATTCTGGATGCTTGTCGCAATGAAGGCAAAAAAACAGGTGAAGGAATTGGGCGACAAACCGCAGAAGAAGCACGTCAACAAGGAGTTATCAGCATTTTTTCCTGTATTCCCCAAGAGTATTCTTATGAAATTAATGCTTTACAACAAGGTGCTTTTACCACTGCATTACTAGAAGGGTTAGGAATTCAAGGTAAATGCGCTACTGTTGAACGCTTGGAGCAATATCTCAGACTTCGTGTGCCTGAACTGGTTCGCCAGCATAAGAATACAAGGCAAACGCCTTATGTGATTGCTGAACCTGTGAATAAATCCCACTTAATACTTGTGCCACGATACGCAACTCTAGTGGATATCGCCACGTTGAAAAATGATGCTTATTACGCTCAGAGTAAAAGAGACTTTGATTTAGCAAAACAACTCTGGATTCGGGTATTAGCTGCGGCTTCAGGTCAAGATATGGAAGCTATAGAAGCCTTAGAAGAAATTGCTCGGTTGCGAAATAGTTCTGCAATTCCTGATTTACCTCAGCAAACAATTCCACAAGCATCTAAGTCAGTCACAAATAAGCCAATCTCACCATCCCCTGTTACTAATACTCAGACTTCGGGTGCGGGACAAATTGCAACATCTACAAATCCAACACCTCCAGCGCCATTAAAAAACCCAATATTATCTAACTGGTCACGGCGAAGGGTGATAACTGTTGGGTTTGCGGGTGCTGGGTTGGGTTTGGCAATTGTAGTACCTCGCATTTGGCCGTCTGGAACAACTACACCAAAAGCTACAGGTGAACCAACAGATGCACCAGGAGCTACACCAGCAGCTTCACCAGAAATAACAAGACCTCCTAGTAACCCGAACCCGTCTGGCGTTTCCTCCAATTTAAAAACCTTTCGATTTGAAACGGTGACTGTCAATGCACAGGGAAGTATCACCAACCGCCGTAATGAGGAAGCGAAATATTTTGAAGAAGACTTAGGGAATGGTGTCACCCTGGAAATGGTGCAGATACCAGGGGGAACCTTTATGATGGGTTCGCCGGAAGCAGAAGCAGGGAGATATGAAATTGAAAGTCCACAGCATCAGGTAAAAGTACCTGGGTTCTTCATGGGTAAATATGAAATCACCCAGGCACAGTATCAAGCAATTATGGAGAAAACACCTTCTTATTTCAAAGGTGAGAAACGACCTGTAGAACAAGTTAGTTGGGATGATGCGGTAGAATTTTGTAAAAAGTTGAGTCAGAAGAACACAGAACACACCTACAGGTTACCCAGTGAAGCAGAATGGGAATATGCTTGCCGTGCTGGAACCAAGACCCCATTCTATTTTGGTGAAACGATTACCACTAAGTTAGTAAATTTTGAGGGTAAAGAAACAAAACCAGTTGGTAGTTTTCCACCTAATGCCTTTGGTTTATGCGATATGCATGGTAATGTATGGGAATGGTGTCTCGATGTATATCATGACAATTACCAGGGTGCGCCAAAAGATGGTAGTCCGTGGTTAACTGGTAAATATAATTACGCGAAGATGCTGCGTGGCGGTAGTTTGGTCGACTCTGCCAGATATTGCCGTTCTGCCTATCGCCTTAGGTACGCGCGCGCTGTTCGTAGCTACGGTGCTGGTTTTCGCGTAGTGGCGGTGGCTGTGGCGTGAGTACTCCCCATTGTCAGAGTTGGTAAATGGGAATTTATCGAGCGTACATCAGGGAGTCCAGACCTGAACCAGCGAGGAAGGCGACAACCTCCGAATATAAAACCGAGTCGGATAGCTTGGTAGGTTGCAAAACCGAACAGTTGTTCGACTCAATTAATTTTGCGAGATTCCCGACTTTTTCCAAAAATAATTCGCACGCACCAAGCCCCTACACCCCTAATGAATCCCATCACCACGCCCCTGTGTCCTATTTTTGTGCCGCACCAACGGGAAGAGGTTCACCGAGAACTTTGGCGAATCTTTCTAAATAAAAGTCCGCAGGATTTGCAACTGCTTTAATTGAGGAGCGATCGCTTACCAGATTCCACCATGCCTGCAACTGGGGTGTTTCTGTTGGTAGTGTGAATTTGCGGAAGTGTTCTAAGAGTGGTAAACGTTCAAACCAGGGATAAAAGCTGATATCAACAAGGCTAAACCGATCTCCTAATAAGTAATCACCTTTGCCTAACCCTTCTTGTTCAATATATAAGAGCGCTTCTGTGAACTCTTTTCTTCCTTGTTCCTGTTCTTGGCTATCTTTACCGCGCAGGAATTTGTTAAAAGCTGGGACAAAGCGAGTATTGGCGTAATCTATCCAAATGCGAGCGATCGCTTTTGCAGCAGGATCGCTAGGTAACAATGGTGGTTCTGGAAAAACCTCTTCTAGATATTCATTAATAACGGCAGACTCGTAAATTTCAATATCCCCATGTTTAATCGCCGGAACTTTACCATAACGCGAAATCTGCGTGTACTCATCTGGCTTGTTCTGTAAGTCAATTTCTATCGGGGTGAAATCAATGCCTTTTTCCAGTAAGACTACACGAGTACGTTGAGAGAAGGTAGAGGCTTGGGCGAAGTACAGTTGTATGTTACTCATGAAATCTTTTCCTTGCAATTATTGTGAATGTAGACTATTTGAGATTGCACAACTCCAACTCAAGCAATAAGACAAAAGTTGAGATGTGTTAATTAGTACAGTTAAATAATTTACTGGCAGGTATCTACGTCAGCTAAGATGACATACCCCAGCTTGTCGGTCGATTTACCGGACTTTTAATAGTCTACAGTCTTTATGAAAATATGTATAGCAATACCTGTGTAGTAGCGAATTATATTCGCCCAAAACTTTTCAAACATGCTCTTAGACCTCTTGCTGTGCAAAAGTTTGAGCCAGGGGTAGTTTACAGTAAATTTGGGTCAATTCCTTGTTGTTGTAATCTCGCTAAAAGTTCTTGAAGCTGCTGCTGAGTTTGTTCTAGCTGTTGTTGCTGTTGTGCATTTATCTCTTCTGGAGTTTGGTATCTATTACCATCTTGGTCATACCAAAACAGCCATTCTCGTGTTCTTCCTTGATAAGTACCCTGTTCTCGTCCAATCCCTAAACCAATTTCTGGCATCCAAATTTGAACGCCGAGTTGTAAAATATACTTACCTTCAACTAAGCGATAAACTTCTAAACGTTGACGCTTACGACGTAGCCGCGTTGGTGCATAAATGACGTAATATAAAATGCCTAATTGAGCATAATCTATTTTCTTTTGTTCATATTCGCCATTGTAGGTTTGAGAAACCACTTCTAAAGCTAAAATGGGCGTAATCCCTTCTTCTTCCCAGAAAACGTAACTAGAACGTCCATTTTCTCCAACAAAACGTTCAACACCTAAACTCAAAAACCCATCGGGGACTATAGCAGGTTGTAATGGTGTATAGTAAATCCCCATGTTGATACCGAAAAACCAGTCATCACGGTTGTGCCAAATCGAAGCTAAGATGGCTAACAATAAATTAGGAATTAATATTTGTAGTTCGTTATCCACAGGGGTATCATCAGAATCTCGTAATTCCGCCGATGAAGGTAGGCAGTCTAAGGGATTGTAATTATACATAATACTTGGTGGTTGACAGTTATCAGTTAACTTGCTGTTCTTTAAGTTCTATCATCATCCAAAATACTCGTTTGCGTTATTTCAAAATCCTTGTAGAGACGTTGCAATGCAACGTTTCTACATCCAAATTCATACCTTGATTCAGCAACACCTGACAATAATATTAATCATCCCTAGCGATCGCTCAAACAGTTTGCTAAGGATTTTTATTTTGTCGCAGAAACAGATCGTTAACCCAATACGGTTCAGTTAGAGCCAAAAACCTTAAACTACGTAAGTTGCTTTGAGGAACGAAACTCAAGATTTCATAGGGTTTGTTGGGGTTCGTTCTTTAACTGAACCGTATTGAGGTTGTATGAAAAATTCAAAACCTCTCTCTTATTAACAAGAGAAAGGTTTTCCACTTGAACAGCTAAAGAAAATTAGCGATCGCGTTTAGCAGAACGGCGCGATGCAGATGAACGAGCGCTAGGTTTATCGCCATTGGTGGCAGGTGGTGCGGCTTTACGTTTAGCTGATGTCGGTGGCGACAGTTTAGCAGTACGAGCCGGACGCTTGTCACCTCCAGGCTTTGGTCTGTGTTGCCGTCCATTGGGGATTGCTTCTGGCTCAATGTCGAGGTTGGGGCCAAAGCCAGCGACTACTTCCCTGGGCAAGCGCTGCTCGATCAGTTTTTCGATATCTTTCAATAGAGGGTATTCATCGACGCAAACCAGGGATACGGCTTCACCTGATGCGCCAGCGCGACCGGTGCGACCAATGCGATGTACATAATCTTCGGGTACATTGGGTAGATCGAAGTTAACTACATGGGGCAGTTCGCTGATGTCAAGACCTCTAGCAGCAATGTCGGTCGCCACCAATACTTGCAAGCTGCCATTTTTGAACTTTGCCAAAGCGTTGGTACGCACAGGCTGGCTTTTATTGCCGTGGATTGCTAATGCTTGAATGCGGTCTTCGCCCAACTGCTTCACCAAACGGTCAGCGCCATATTTAGTGCGAGTGAAGACTAAAACTTGATACCAATTATCTCGCCGAATTAGATGAGCAAGTAATTGACGTTTCTTGTCACGGTCTACCTGATAAATCTTCTGGGCGATCGTTTCGGCGGTAACGTTGCGGCGTGCTACCTCAATCATTTTTGGGTTGTTGAGCAGTCCGGCGGCTAGTGCCTTAATTTTGTCTGAGAAAGTAGCGAAGAATAGCAAATTTTGCCGTTGTTTGGGCAGGAGTGAGAGGATGCGGCGGATATCATTAATAAAACCCATGTCTAGCATCCGATCGGCTTCATCCAGCACCAAAACCTCAATCTGCGATAGGTTCAGCGTACCCTGCTGTACGTGGTCTAGCAGTCGCCCTGGAGTAGCGACCAAAATATCCACTCGACCCCTCAAACGCTGTTTTTGCAGATTAATACTGACTCCGCCAAAAATCACCATTGAGTTGAGATTTAAGTACTTGCCGTACTCGCGCACGCTTTCTTCCACTTGTGCCGCGAGTTCACGAGTCGGTGTGAGAATCAAGGCTCGGATTGGTGGGTATCCATTAGATGTACCTTTGCTTTTGCTAGACGACAACCGATGTAAGAGCGGCAGGGTAAAACTAGCGGTCTTGCCAGTGCCAGTTTGTGCCCCAGCTAACAAATCACTACCCGACAATACAGCAGGAATCGCCTGCATCTGGATTGGGGTGGGTTCCGTGTACCCTCGTTCGGTAACGGCACGGATAATTTCATTGGACAAGCCGAGATGAGAAAAAGACATAAGACTCCAAAAATAACATCGGCCTGTCGCCAATGATGGCGTCAGTCTTAGGCGGACGGATAAAAATTATTGAAAAGCTGGATGGGCAGTAGCGCAAAGACTGAGAGCGAGTGCCGCAGTATTTTATTTTAACAGATTGCCGTCCATTGTGTTGTTAAAGTTGCTCTGATTCAGTGTTGTGTTAAATTGGCATTACCTGCTTATAAAGCAAAGTATTGAACAAATAGGAGAAATTCATTATCGCAATCCAAAAGCAACTGATTAATTCACAAATCAAGTCACCTAGCGTCTTCTTGATTGACCATGAAAATAACAATCGTGGTTTGATCGATACCAATGAGGCGCTACAGCTAGCCGAAAGCTTAGAGCTTGACTTAGTTGTAGTTTCCCAAGGCAAAGATGCTCCGATCGCGAAGATTCTCAACTATGGGAAGCTTCAGTATCAAAAGAAAAAACGTCAGAGCCAGAGTGCTAGACCCACCGTCAAGGAAGTTCGGTTCGGGCTAAACGTGGGTATAGCTGATTACAATTTACGCATTCAGAAAGCAGTTGAGTGGTTGAGTAAAGGCGATTCTGTGAAATTTGCCATCCGTTTACGAGGTCGAGAACACCAATATCGTGATCAAGCGGGAGAACTGCTAGACCGAATTGCAAACGATCTCAGTCAAGTAGGTAAAATCCAGTCGTTGGATAAACGCGCACTAATTGTTCAAGTTATTCCTGCCTAGTTAGTCTGGCGATCGCTAGAAGATGTATTGTGGCAGCTTGTAAGGAACGAAAAAAGCCAGAGACAATACTTTTGTTACTCAAGGTAATTTTAACTTTCCGACCAAACAAGCGCCACGCGCCGGGATATAACCAATCAATCGGCGCATTTAGTGATTAGGTGTGTCAAGGCATCAATCAAGCGATCGCTTTCCATTGGTATAATATCTCTCCCATGCATGACATCTTGAGTCACATGATAATTAACTAATGTACCTAAAAAAATCCTCGCTGTTGCCTCTGGGTCAGTAATATTCAGTTCTGGGTGAACAACCAAATATTGAGCGATCGTTTCCAGCATTGGTTTAATCATCGCCCTTACGCAAATCTGAGTTAATTCCGGAAAACGACCCGATTCTCCAATTAACACTCGCATAAATGCACAGTGTTCGTGGTCATTATTCATCTGTTCTAATAATTTGCTTCCTAACTGGCGCAGGACAATTTTTGGTTCTCCCTCCATCGGTTCCGTGTCAAAGAGAGAGTTAAACTTCTGATGTGCTAAGGACTCTATCAATACTTTAAAAAGTCCTTCTTTATCTTGAAAATGGCTGTAGACTGTCGCTTTAGAAACACCCGCAGCTACCGCTACCCGATCCATACTTGTACCAGCATAGCCATTTTGCAGGAACTCCTGCATTGCTCCTTGCAAAATTTGCTCTACTTTATCAACGGAATTATCTCGAGCAACTTCGTCAGCTTTAATCCGTACCATTTATTAATTATCCTCTCTTATAAACAATTTTAATAGATGCGGCAATTTACCTTACGTCATTAATCCAGTTGTGACAAGCATTCTGGGTATAACTCAACGCAAACTTATTGAAAAAGGGACTGGGGATTGGGTATTGGGGATTGGGGATTGGGTGTTAAATATTAACTTTTAATTCCTAGTTCCCAGTCCCTAGTCCCCAGTCCTGGCGCAACCCGTTAAATTGAGAATTTCAGCTTGGCGCTCTTGACTAAACTACTCCGTTTAGTTTAGCATGAATTGAACTGAACAGTTTAGTACAAGTTACTAATGGGGAAAGGTGAACACAATGGTGCAGAACTGGAAATTAGAGGATTTAAAGTCTCCCCAAAATCTTTTGCGATCGCCCACCACACTAGCGATAATTGCATCACTAGCAATAGGTGGAGCTAGTGTTTATACGGTGCTAAAGTTTCAGGCGACCTCTAATGAGAAGCCAGCCACGCCAATAGCTGTTCAGCCAGTAGTAAAAACAGTCACAGCATTGGGACGCTTAGAACCGAATGGAGAAGTTATAAAACTGTCTGCAACAACTTCTACTGAGGGAAGTTTGCTTCAGAAGCTATTGGTAAAAGAAGGCGATCGCGTCAAGGCTGGGCAGGTAATTGCAGTTATGGACAGTCGCGATCACTTGCAAGCAAGTTTAGTGGAAGCCCAAAAACAAGTTCAAGTTGCCCAATCCAACCTTAACAAAGTAAAAGCGGGAGCAAAACAGGGAGAAATTGGAGCAAAAGAAGCGGCTGTCAGCCGTCTGCAAGTTGAATTAGAAGGAAATATCAAAACTCAGCAAGCCACAATTGATCGCCTAGAAGCCGATTTGCAAGGACAACGGCAGAGTTTACAAGCAACAGTGGATCGCGTCGCCGCCGAAAAGCGGAACGCTCAAGTAGAAGTGCAACGCTACGAAGCTTTATATAAAGAAGGGGCAATTTCTAGTCAGCAAGCCGATCAAAAACGCTTGAGTGCAGAAACTTCTACTCAGCAGGTAATTGAAAACCAAGCTAACAAGACAAGAACTGTCGCGACTTTAGAACAGCAGATTAAAGAAGCCAAAGCGAACCGTAACCAAACCCTCGCTAGCTTGCAACAGCAGATTAACGAAGCTAAAGCCACCCTTAACCAAACGGCTGAAGTCCGTCCAACAGATATTGCCAACGCCCAAGCAGAGGTAGACAGCGCTCAAGCGACTGTGGCAAAAATTAGAGCGCAACTCGATCAGGCTTATGTCCGCGCACCCGAAGCGGGACAAATTCTGAAGATTAATACACGAGCTGGAGAAACCGTTTCTAATGACGGGATTGTAGAATTAGGTCGAACCGATCAGATGTATGCAGTCGCAGAAGTTTACCAAAGTGATATTAACAAAGTGCGATCGGGGCAACGGGTAAAAGTAATCAGCGATTCCCTTCCTGGAGAATTACAGGGAACCGTCGATTGGATGGGGATGCAGGTACAGCGGCAAAATCTCGTTAACAGCGATCCCTCTAGCAATATTGACGGCAGAGTAGTGGAAGTTCATGTGCGACTAGATGAAGCATCTAGCGTCAAAGCTGCCAAGTTTACCAATCTGCAAGTAAAGGCAGTGATTGAACTATGATTGGATTTATTCAACAATTGCGGCAGCGAACCCCTTTAGGATGGCTGCAACTGAGTCACGAAAAAAGCCGTCTGTTGGTGGCATTGGGAGGTATTGCTTTCGCTGATGTTCTTATGTTCATGCAGCTAGGGTTTCAGACCGCCTTATTTGAAAGTAATACTAAGCTGCACAAAAGTATACAGGCTGATATTATTCTAGTTAGTCCTCAAGGCCGTAACGTGTTAAATGCGTCCACCTTTACACGGCGGCGGCTGTATCAGGCAATGGATATACAAGGGGTGAAGTCAGCAGAACCAATGTATATCAGCATTGTCGATTGGAAGAATCCTAAAACACGCCAAAAGACATCTGTGCTAGTTATCGGGATCAATCCTGAAAAACCAGCCTTTGACTTACCGGATGTGAACAGCCAGATAGATCGAGTGAAGTTACCAGATACCCTGCTGTTTGATCGCGCCTCTAGAGGAGATTATCAAGAAGCGATCGCTCAAGTTGCACAAGGCAAACCTGTTACAACTGAAATTGACCGCCGGACGATTACCATTAGCGGCTTATTTTCAATCGGTGCTTCCTTTGCGGCTGATGGAAACCTGATTACCAGTGACCAGAATTTCTTGCGGCTATTTCCGAAGCGAGAAGCAAGTAGTGTAAGTTTAGGGTTGATTCAACTAGAACCAGGTTATGACGCAAAACAGGTAAAGGCAGCTTTAGCATCTCATTTAGATAAGGATGTTAAAGTTTTTACCAAAGCAGAATTTATCGAATTTGAAACAGATTATTGGAAAAAAAATACAGCCATCGGGTTTATCTTCAGCCTGGGTGTAGGAATGGGATTTATGGTGGGCGTGATTATCGTCTATCAAGTTCTTTCTACAGATGTGAATTCCCACATCAAAGAATACGCCACTTTCAAGGCAATGGGATATAACAATCTTTATTTATTAGGTGTGGTGTTTGAAGAGGCGATTATTTTGGCTATCTTGGGCTTTATCCCAGGAGCGATCGCACCTTTAGGACTTTATGCTTTAACTCGCAATGCCACCAATTTACCACTTTACATGACCGTAGCACGAGCCTCCACAGTGCTAATCCTAACAATGATTATGTGTATAATTTCTGGTGCGATCGCTACTCGGAAATTACAATCTGCTGACCCCGCAGATATGTTTTAACAAATGGGTATTGGGTACTGGGTGTTGAATATTAACTTTTAATTCCTAGTCCCCAGTCCCTAGTCCCCAGTCTCTAAATTACCAATTCAAAATCCAAAATCTAAAATCTAAAATTTAGTATGTTTCCCGTTATCTCTGTTAAAAATCTCGATCACTATTTTGGTCATGGTCAACTTCGTAAGCAAGTTCTCTTTGATATCAACCTGGATATTAATGCCGGCGAAATTATTATTATGACTGGGCCTTCTGGTTCTGGTAAAACTACACTTCTCACCTTATCAGGCGGCTTGCGTTCTGCCCAATCTGGTAGTTTGCAGATATTGGGACAAGAACTTTGTGGCGCTAGTACAGCACAACTTACCCAAGTGCGACGTAATAACGGTTATATTTTCCAAGCACACAACTTGCACGGTAGCCTGACAGTACTCCAGAACGTCAGAATGGGCTTGGAAGTGCATAATAATATTTCGCCGGCAGAAATGAAAACCCGGTCAGCCCAAATGTTAGAGGAAGTAGGATTAGGGCATCGCCTGAATTATTATCCTGATGATTTATCTGGGGGACAAAAACAAAGAGTTGCGATCGCTCGTGCTTTAGTTGGTCGTCCTAAAATTGTTTTAGCGGATGAACCTACTGCCGCCCTTGATAGTAAATCGGGACGAGATGTGGTCAACCTCATGCAAAAATTAGCTAAAGAGCAAGACTGTACTATTCTTTTGGTTACTCATGACAACCGCATTCTAGATATTGCCGATCGTATTGTCTACATGGAAGATGGCAAGCTAGTAAATGACCGTGCTGTTGTTGCAGCATCTTAACTGGTCGCGGCGTTCCTCCCCCACCATAATTTTAAGGGTCGAATCCCCATTTGAAGTTTCCCCCTTGCTCCCTGCTCCCTTGCCTCTTTTTCAAGCTAGCGCTCAAAAAGTATTGCTGTCACTTTGGCTGAAAGCTAGATAACATTGATTCGGGCGTGTTTACTGTTCGGGAGTGCCAAAATGTCTAAACAGCTGGGTCAAAAAATCGCACCCACACCTATATCGAATGATATCAATGTGGTGGATCTGATCGATCAATACTTCACCGCTTACAACTCAGCGCGGTTGCGGGAAATCTGTCAACTACTGAGTCGCGATGTGCTAACAGAAGGTGTTACGGTGGGAGTTAGCCTTTCCGGTGCGATGACGCCAGCAGGATTTGGGGTTTCAGCGCTTGCACCCTTAATTCGCAACGGCTTTATTGACTGGATGATTAGTACTGGTGCAAATCTTTACCACGATATGCACTACGGATTAGGTTTTGAACTTTTTGCTGGTAATCCATTTTTGGATGATGTGAAACTGCGCCAAGAAGGCACTATTCGCATTTACGACATTATCTTTGGTTACGATGTGCTGCTAGAAACTGATGCGTTTATCCGCAAAATTCTCCAAGGAGAAGCGTTTCAAAAGCGGATGGGAACGGCCGAGTTTCACCATTTATTAGGTAAATATGTCCGAGAAGTAGAAAAGCAATTGGGTGTGGAGAATTCCTGCTTACTAGCTACAGCTTATGAATATGGCGTACCGATTTATACGTCTTCTCCAGGAGATAGCTCAATTGGGATGAACGTGGCGGCTTTAGCATTGGAAGGTTCGCAGTTGGTGATAGATCCATCAATTGACGTGAATGAGACAGCAGCGATCGCATATAATGCCCGTGAATCAGGAGGTAAAAGTGCAGCTGTAATTCTCGGTGGCGGTAGTCCTAAGAACTTTTTACTACAAACTCAGCCGCAACTTCACGAGGTCTTAGGACTAGAAGAACGAGGACACGATTACTTTGTGCAGTTTACCGATGCACGTCCAGATACAGGCGGTTTATCTGGGGCAACCCCATCGGAAGCCGTTAGCTGGGGTAAGATTGACCCAGATGAGTTACCTAACACAATCGTTTGTTATACCGATAGCACGATCGCTTTACCACTGGTGACAGCGTATGTGTTGAACAAATGCCAGCCTCGTCCCTTGAAGCGTATTTACGACAGGCGAGAAGCTATTTTAGATAAACTGCAAAAAGACTATCTAGCAGCCAAAACCCAACCATCAGATCAGATTCCAGCAGTAGTTGCCGAAAGTGCTTCACAGCAAACAGCGACTTATCCCTGTGGTCGATTGATTCCGAATAGTCATTAGACATCTCCGAAAAAGAATTGTTTTGACGTAGCAGTGCTACGTCTCTACAAGGGTTATGGGGGTAACGCATATTTAATTTCTGGAGATGTCTATTAGGGAAGAGGCAGGGAGCAAGGGAGAAGAGTTTTCTCCTCCGCCCCCCGCACCCCGCCCCTCTGCATCTTTTCAATCCCCCTCATCCCTTCCGTCCAATTAACAAATAAGTTGTCATCTTCCCTTTGCCTTTAACTTCAATTTCGTCCCACTTTTCAAATAAAAATTCATTACACAAGGACTTATAAATATCTTCTGTAACCTGGATTTTACCAGCAATACCTTGGGATTCCATACAGCTAGCGATGTTTACTGTGTCTCTCCAGAGATCGCAAGTAAACTCGTTTAGATCGATTTCTTCTGCCACTACGGAACCGCTATGGATGCCGATACGGATGCTAAAGTTTTGGTTATTCTCAGTATTGAAGAGAGCGATCGCATTTTGCATATCTAGTGCCATAATAGCGATCGCTTTAGCACAATCTTGGCGGTGTGTGTGCAAGCCGCCAACTACGATATAAGCATCGTTAATAGTCTTGATTCTCTCTAAACCATGTTTTTCGGTGAGGCGATCGAAAGCTGAGAAAATTGGGTTGAGTAAGTTCACTAGTTGAATTGCACTCATATAAGCAGCAATTTCGCTAAAGCCGATGATATCTGCAAATAAAACTGTGACATCAATAAAGTCTTCGGCAATACTAGCTGCTTCTTCTTGAATTTCTTTGGAAATTGCTGCTGGCAAAAGATTCAGCAATAAACGTTCGGTTTCTTCTTGCTGTTGGCGCAGCGCTGCTTCTGCTGCTAGTCGCTGGGTGACATTGCGAAAAATGCCGCGAATCGCAACCGGATGACCTTCGATAAATTTACAGTTAATGTTACCTTCTAGAAAGATTGTTTGACCATTTTTAGTAACGAATGTAGCTGTTACTTGCCCAAGCTTTTCTCCTGATAGCACCCGATAAAACCTTTGCAAACAGTGTTGTTTAAACTCTGGATGTATAATATCAAAAATATTCATATTCGCAATTTCGGCTTCGCTGTATCCCAAAGTTTCTCGCCAAGCACGATTAACATACAAAAAACGCCCATAAGCATTGACAGCTTGAATCAAGTCATTAGCATTTTCAAATAAATCTCGATATCGTTCTTCACTTTCTCTTAGAGCATTTTCTACTTGTTTGCGTTTGATAAACTGGGCGATTTGGCTACCAATAGAACCCATCATTTGCAAGAGGTCTTTATCTTTTGGTTGTACGTCCCGACTGAAGAAAACCATCACTCCTAAGATTTGACTATCATCTAAGATCGGGAAGCCAAAAGCTGCGTGTAATCCAGCCTCAGTCGCGGCTTGCGATCGACTTTTATCTCTATCTTCTGTGATATCTTTAATCCACAAAGGCAAACGTCTAATCCAAATTCGACCAGGTAAGCCAGCGCCAGGCGTATAGGTAGTTTGCCATGTGATTGCTTTAAATTCTCGGACAGAAATCAATCGACTTGACCAAATTTCCACACACCTTAGTACTGCATTAAGACTATCTCCTGGTACTGAAGTGCCAATATATTGACTTGGTGTCCAAAGCTCGGCTAAATCCCACCCTAAGTTTTGACAAATCGACTGCAAAATTTGCGGAATTACCTGCTTAATACTTTGAGATTCTGATAATATGCGAGTGATAGCATATTGGGCACTTGTACGCTGTTCTCGGTGCTGCCAAGCAGTAATATCTCGACCAATGTAGACAATATCTTCTAGTCCTTCTGTTTTTTTTGCAATCACTGAGCAAGAAAAAGCAATCAACAGCTTTTCTCTAGTTTTTGTTCGACAAACTACCTCTATATTCTGTAAATTTCGCTTTAAATAAGAATGCTGATAAATAGCTTTTAGTAATATATGATTATTATCAATAATCATTGATATTGGTTGATTAATTAATTCTTCTTCCTTAAAACCAAATAGTTTTTGAGCAGCATGATTAATTCTTTTTATTTTTCCTGTGTTACTGGTTACTAACAAAGCATCTGCCATTGAAGTGATTACTTGTTCCATGTAGTTTTCACATGAGATTAAAGCACTTGATAGCAGATTAGTTTCATTAGCTTGCTGTGCTAGTTTTTGCTTTAAAACAAGCCTGTCGGTAACATCTTCAATCAGGATAATTAATTTATTTTCTTGCTGTTCGCCGATAATATATATATCTATATATACAGAAATATTCTGCTCTGAATATCGTTCAATTGCTTGTAATTCAAACAGTTCTTTCTCTCCTTGTAGAAGAGATTTCAGGATATTTTCAAGTCCTCTCAACTCAGGAAAACTTAGCCGGATATCTTTTCCCCGAATCACGTCCTCAGGATGTTTTGCAAACCGTTGCACTTGCTCGGATGTATCGATAATGCAAAAATTCTCATCCAGTTCTAGGCGTTCAAATTTAAGGGGAAAAGAAGGTTTGTTAAAAATCCGGTCTAATACTTGGTCTTTCATTATGGTATGGAAACAAACTTTAGACTTATCTTTAAAAGGAAGATTTAGAGGAAGAGAAGATTTTAAGAAATAGGAAGAAAAAACCTCTAATTTTTGCGATATAGCGGTTCTCGTTCATATGAGGTACACCCGCAGGGTATTGCCCCTACACCTTGCTTAAGTAAGTGGGCATAAATAAGCTCGCGTAATATTTTGAATGTATTTCTTTTGGATGATTGACAATTGAATATAATAGTGTAATTTTGAAGGTTTGTACTCAATAGTAGTCTTCATCTTTAACTTTAACAAAATAGAAGTTGCTAGAATTCAATTCTGAATTCTAGCGATTAACAGATAGTGCTTTCCCAGTCCCCAGTCCCCAGTCCCTAATCCCCAGTCCCCAATACCTTTTTCAATTCCATCGAGGAGATTTATGATTGTGCGCTGGCTGCGAGTTGATTCCAGGCTTTAACTACTGTCTGTAAATTCTTGGGTAGATTATTTTGGGAAATATCGTTGTACTGAACCGTACCCTCTTGGCTAGTCAGAGTATAGGTGATATAATCAGCAGCACCGCTGGGGGCTGGGTAACTCAAATTCTTAAATTTACTAAACTTAGAACGTTCTAGCGATCGCACAAATTGTTTTACCTGTTGCACAGAAACACGGCGAACACTACGCTCAGAATCATTGGCATCACCAATCCGCACGCGAATCAATCGCCCATCTTTGAGTAAAACAGTCTCGTAGGTTCTGCCAGCAAAACCACCACTGGAGATTTGCCGAAAGACTATATCTCGATCTAACGGTGGCGGTAACTCGCTAACTGGAATTTGCACAGGGGACAGTGTACTTTCGTTAGCCTTTTGATTGAGCCGGAGTAAAGAACCTGTTTGATTGGTATGATAAACCAAGGTTTGGTCAACTGCGCCGATAACCACTCGCCAGCCTGATACTAAAGCTTGAGTACAAAATTCATCGGCATTAGCTAATTCTAAACAGCTATCTCTCCAAGTTTGCTGTTGAGCCTGAATAATCGTTAGCTGAGAAATTGGCTGTTGCAAACGTCTAGATGTAGCTTGTAAAACAGCATTTTTTACAGATGTGGGTAGTTGATCTGGCAGATTTTCTGAGGGAGTGTTTGCCGAAGCTAAACGTAGCGATCGCCCATTGCTATTGGTATGATAAATCCAATTTTGTTTGCCATTAGATACCACAATTCGCCAACCTGGAATTAATGCTTGGGTACAGATTTCATCCGATTGAGGCAGTTCTAAGCACCCATTGCGCCAAGTCTGTTGATTATAGTTAATAATTTGCAGTTCTCTGGTTGAAATTCCCTGTCTACGGGCTAAATCTCGCAGTACTGCATTAGCTACTAGACTTGGCAAGCGGTTTGGTTTAATATTGTCTTTGAGGACTTCATTGCTTGTTTCTAAAGAAAAGTTCGCAGAAGCCCCCACAGCACCTTTGATAAGTGTAAAACCGCTAGAAACAGATAAAAGTCCAGTCAGAATTAAAGCCGTAAAAACCCGTCCTTGATTGGTGCTAAAGTAGTTTTTCAACATGAATTTCATATTAATATAGAACGAAAAAATGGTATCCAGCTACTAATTGATAATAAACCAGTAGTCATAATTCAGAATTCAGAATACTCTACCCTAACTAATATTCATTACCCACTCGTACAGAATTCATACTGAATTCTGACCGGAGGCGGAGCGTCTCCGGCTCCGCTCCTGAGTTCTGAATTCTTCTTATAAAGCATATAATTCCAAAACTTCACGAGTCGGAATTAATTTAATATTTGTCTTTTGAAACAGATGTAAAGGCAGACGCAAATGTATTGATTGTTTGTTCCTTAATCATTTAGGGAACCGAAATATTAAACCCTTCCTAGCAATTCTGGAAAGTTATGCTTGTAGATTTGCGCTACCCTAAGTCAGGAAGCCAAGGATAAATCATAATGAAAAAATGGATTTGGCTGATACTGTTAGCGCTGATGGCAGTTGTGGTGGTGGGTAGCAGAGGTAGCACGTTTTTTGAACAGCCTCCCTCACCGACGATTGTTGAGCGCATTCCAGTAGAAACACCTCAACCACAGCCAGAGTCGAAAGAAGTTAACAATATCCTACAAGTATCTACTGACAAGCTGTTAACCCATATCCAAAAGTTAAATTTTCAGCGCTACACTACAACAGAGCGATCGCTTACTCGCACTTATATCACAACTGAACTAAAAAAATTAGGCTGGAAGCCTAAATTAGAAAAGTTCTCCGATGGTGTGAATATTTTTGCCGAACGTCCAGGAACTAACAAAGCTGCAAAAGCAATTCTCGTAGCAGCGCATTACGACACTGTTGCCTCATCCCCCGGTGCTGATGATAACGCCAGTGGTGTAGCCGTAGTGCTGGAAGTCGCCCGATTACTCGGTTCCTACCCCACGCCACGAACATTACAGCTAGCTTTTTTTGACCAAGAAGAAGCAGGACTTTTAGGTAGTCAGGCTTTCGTTAGCAAGACAGCACGCTTACAAAACTTAGGCGGAGCGATCGTTATGGATATGGTAGGTTATGCTTGTTACACTGCTGGATGTCAGAAATACCCTGCTGGACTGCCTGTTAAGCCACCTAGCGACAAAGGCGACTTTTTAGCAGTAATCGGTGATACAGAACATTTATCTTTACTGAGTGCCTTTCAAAACTCACAGAATATCCCATTAACTGCCCTGAATAAACAGGAATCAAATCTGCCAGCAGTGCTAACATTGCCGATTCCTTTTAAAGGTTTACTGACACCCGATACTCTACGCAGCGACCATGCACCATTTTGGTATCAGGGCGTGGGTGCTGTGCTAGTAACAGATACCGCAAATTTACGTACTCCGTACTATCATAAACCTAGCGATGTTCCAGCGACTATCGAGCGGTCGTTCTTCACAGGAGCAGCACAGATTGTAGTCAATGCTACGACTACCTTGTTAGAGAAAACCGACTTATGAATTATGTTGACTACTACAGCGCGGCGGAAATAAGCCACCCATTTTAAATGTCTGAAATCCTTGTAAACAATTAATTACGAATTACGAATTACGAATTACGCCTTGCGGTACTAGTCTTTTGTTCCGGGAAAGTCAATGTCCAGTTCTGTTTATCATTGAGTTGAAAGTACGAACCTTGGAGAATTAGCCGCAGAGCTATTCGAGTTCTAATAAACTTTCTGACTAGATAAGTTCCTGGTTCAGCAAAGATATCATCAAAGTTTTTTTGATAACCAGATTGTTTGGAACAATAACTACCAGCACCTTGAACTGTCACCACAAAAAATGGAGCTTGTTTGTATTCATCAGGAATCATAAATATTCCATATACGTGGTGACGACCACGCCACGGCTGAATAATAACTTTAGTAGCATGTACTTGGAATTTTGTAGTTTTTGATGCTAGAAAAGGCTCGAAATTGCAATCAGAATCATTCACAGTCCACCACAATGTAATAATACTCAGGGAGAGCAGCAAAAGTAAAATATAGCGGAGTCTGCGACGCATAAAACCAAGAGAAATTGTTGATGCGGCTGGTAGAATTTGATGAGTAATGATAATGCAGCTACAGCACTAAGACTATCTACCTGCAACATGCTCCAAAGGTCAAAGATAAAACATTAATTTGCCTTTAAGTTTTCGTATTATCAAAACTTATACTCAATTTTATATTTTGGATTAATCCCATACATAAATTGCTCTGAATAACTAATTTTTAATTGTCGCTGTTATAGTATTAAACCTAGCGGAGAAACAATTAGGCTTTTGTGGCTATTAACACTGATTTATGCTCAATTTTTTAGCTGTGATGAATTCTACAATTTGTTGCTTTTTATGGGCTTTTTTCCCATCAGCAGATACTTTAAGGATATCTGGGCGTAGGCGTAGCCCATCGTAGACATCGCCATCGACTTCAGGAAAAAATTTACTTTTATTTCTCAGCCATTAATAGGGTAGTCAAATACACAAATATCCGTTATATTCCCGTAAGTAACACTTGGTATAAATATTTATGGGAAGAAATTGGGGAAGTCTTAAGACAGTTGCGGGTTTCTTAGGTGCGATTGTACTTACACAGTTCGGGGGAAATGCTTCGGTCATTGCGGCTGACACAGTGATTGTGCGTTTGGGCTTATTTACAGAGTCCATCTCTCTTACTGAGTTGCAAAAGGCTGCAAAAACTGGGGAATTGCCTGAGAGTTTGCAGCCCTACACTAAAGAATTATCTGAACAACAACGCCGCTTCTTCCTGGGGGCGTTGGGTATGAATATACCGATGAATATTGTCACCGTTGATAAGTTAGTTAATAGTCGGATTGGCACAACTATTCTCAATGACTTCGCTACGGCCTTAGCCAGAAGGGATAAAGCCGGGGTACAAGCACTGAGAGCCGGATTGGTATTAGGTTCTACTGCACCGCAGGGTCTTTCTATACTAAGTTTTATTGCCGCTTATCCCAGTAAACGCCTAGAAATTGATTTGCCACAGGCTTTTTTAGTTGCAGGGAGTTTGAATACAGCTTTTTGGCGTACTCAACAATTTATGCTAGCGTTGACGCGTAGCGGCTTGTCGTCAGACATCGCTTTGCAACTTGATTCTAAAACACCACAGATTGCTTTCCCTTTTGATCCCAGCCAACCAGGAAACGCTCAAGTAAAAATACTCAATTTAAGCCTGAATGACCAAAAGCGCGATCGCCAAATTCCAGTTGATATTTATTGGTCAACTGCTGCAACTGCCGACAAACCCGTAATTGTCCTTTCTCATGGCTTCGCGTCAGTCCGCACAGACTTGCGTTACTTAGCAGAACATTTAGCATCCCACGGTTATGTAGTTGCAGCTTTAGAACATCCCGGTAGTAATCAGGCAAATACTGACTTAGCGTTCCAAGGCAAAACCAGAGTTATGAAGCCTCAGGAGTTTTTGGATCGCCCTCAAGATATTAGTTTTGTTCTCGACGAACTAGAAAAGCTCAACCAAACGGCTAATCATCCGCTGCAAGGGAAACTTGCAACCAATAAAGCGATGATTATTGGCTATTCTTTTGGCGGTGGTACAGCTTTAGCACTCGCTGGAGCCGAGTTACAACTAGAACATCTTAAACAACGCTGTCAAAAGAACTTGGCTGTCTTGAGTCTGGGAGAAGATATGCAGTGCATCGCTCAAGAACTACCAGAAAATAGTTATCAACTACGAGATCCCAGAATAAAACAGGCGATCGCTTTCAATCCTACAACTTCTCTAATTTTTGGTGAAACTGGGTTAACTAAAATACAAGTTCCTACTCTAGTGTTAACAGGTTCCGCCGATAAAACCACCCCAGCTTTAACTGAACAGATTGTGGGATTTAACAAAATCCCATCCCCCAAATGGCTAGTTGGTATAGTTGGAGGCACTCATTTGAGCGTCAAAGACCCCAGCACCACTTTAGATCAGATAGGACAACCTAATACACCGATTAGTGGCGGTGAAGTTGTGGGTGAACAAGCAGCAGATGTTCGCAAGTACGTTAAAGCTATAGTTTTAGCCTTTGCTGCACAGATGACTCCAGAAGCTAAAAACTACGCTGTCTTTTTGACATCAGATTATGCTCAGTTTGCTTCAACTGCTGCATTTCCATTTCGTCTCATTACGGAGATTCCTCCTGATGCTATGGCAGTAGTAAAAGAATTTGTTGACAAATAAGCTTTAACGGACTTCCAAATAAAAAAATATCCAATACAAAGACGCGATAAATCGCCCTCAAGACGAAAGACTGATTATTATAAAGACGGCGATTCATCGCGTCTCTTGTCTTAACCGAAAAGTATTGCCTCTCATCCTGCCTTCCCTACGATTAATAGATACAGCAGTTTTCTCTTACATGAAGTATAAAGTTACAGATTTTGAGGCAGGAGGTAGAAACTCTTTATATCTGATGCGTGAGTCTTACATTTTCTACCTCACTTACGTGCAAACTGTTGTAAATCAGTTTGCACAATAAAATTGGGCTGAATTTTGATGGTTTTACTTAGATAAAAGTATACCAACCTGCTAATAAACTTATAGTTGCTATTAAAGCAATACTAAATTTTCACAGTAAAAATAACTATTTAGATATAAACTTCATAATATTTTCGTTAAAAATAATAGAAGCTTGAGAGTGTAAAAATGAGGAGCATCTGCTGGATAATACATTTGTATTCCAGCTAAAATGCCAAAAATCAATGAACACAAGTTGCTTAGTGCCAAATATGTTCATGCCTTTTGTAGTACAAAACTATTCAAATTTATCCACGAAAAACTACAGATGAACACAACAGAAAAACCTCAATTCTTGTTTTCATTTACTCAGGCAACAAAGAATTTTAGGCACATGATATAGCAAAACTAATTTCGGATTCAGAATTAAACAATTACTCAATTTCAGTCAAGCCTATGCAACTCTATACAACTCGTGAAATCGAACAACTTCAACAGCACGAAGACCTTTCTCCCTTAATTGAAATTATGGAGTGGGTGAAAAATTTTCTAGGAAAACCTCATCCTAACTTAGGCAGACCCGGCGCAGTTTGCCCTTTTGTTCCTTACTCTCTCAAGTCAAATAGTATTCGTTTAGCAGTTATTCACACAGAAAATTTGTATCCAGAACAATTAGAAGAGGTTGTTGGACGCTACCGAGATATATTTCTAGAAATAGATAATAATGAGCAGGAATTAGCAATTAATAAAGCTTTTTTACTTATCTTGCCTGATATCCATATAGATGATGCTTCTATAGTAGTAGATAGTATCCAACAAAAACTTAAACCTTTGTTTGTTGAGTCAGGACTGATGATAGGAGAATTTCATAAACGTAATGAAAGTCCTGGTCTGCACAATCCAAACTTTCGTCCACTTCATAGCCCTATCCCTTTGTTAGCTATCCGGTTTATGGTTGAAGCTGACCTCCCTTTTCTTGTGAGTCCAGCCAATCCACGCTTACGTATTCGATATCTGGAAGCTTACTTACAGCGTTTTGGTCATAATTTTACAGATGCAACTAAGTTTAAAAATGCTCATCAAGCATTGGCTTTAGCGAAAGAACAGCTTAAAAAAGAAAATTTAGTGAGTTCCTGCATATAATCAGTAATGACAGCTGCAAGAATTGATCGCTCAAAGCCTAAATGTGCATGAGATGAGGAAAGCGTTGGTAGTAAAGCTGGTTTATCAAGACTACCTATTATGAGAAGCTCCAGATAATTATGAGGCTGATTTGCAATCTTGGTGAGAAGGACGAATAAATTAAACGGCCTCTTGCTGCTTTTGAGTTAGATGCATCGCAATTCCTTTCTCGTAATAAGCTGCTTCATTAATAAAAATAGGATAAACAGTAGACGTTCCCTCATAGAAAATATCTTTGCCTTCAAAAGTCAGAAACATTGGATCGCCTGGATTCAAAGGTTCATAATCCCTAAACTGAAGCTGGGGGTGAATCATCGCTTGAATCTCCCCTCGTAGGTGCAGCCCTCCGTAGGCATTGCTTCTAGGATAATCCACAGTTCTAATATATTTATAAAGTGTAAGCTGGCTGCTTGTCTGCGGAATATTCCCCTGGTTGCACCTTTCAAAATAGTCTAAAACCGCATAAATAAGCTGTTCTGTTTTCTGAAATAATTCGGCGTTTAATATATTCTGAGCCACAGCCCCAACTTCTATAACAAAACCCAATTCACACAAAGAACGGAGAAAACCATTTTCTTTGGATTCCTGATTAATATAGACTTTCACTAAAGGATTGATAGAACTTAAATAAGCACCTAACCGAAGTAATAAAGGATGCATATCGCAAAAAATCAGACTTAACCCCATGTTGGCAGTTGTGCTGTGCAAATCAATAATTACATCTACAAAAGGCTGATTTTGCGGTTGCAATATCTGTTGAATTACTTTTGCCCGCGTATCTTCATAACTTGAGAGTTGGAGATTTTGTAAGCCTTGATTAGTGAAGCAACGATTTAAATCTTTTTCAATGTATCGTTTGCCTTCTTCAATAGCTTTAAGATTGCCAAGTAATGCCAGAGTTTCAAAACTTGATCTATTGATTAAATTAGGATACTGCTGAAACTTTTTGACTAAATGTACTCCTGTTAACTCATTACCGTGGTTTCCTCCAACGATCGCAACTCGTTCAATCTGACTCATAACCACCTCTGTCTAAAAAACTACCCTACGATTATTGAAAATGGTGCAAGATCCAAGATAGAAGAACTACTGCTAACTAAATCTTGTAAAAGACTGACGCGAACGCTCCATGTTCGAGCCAAAATATGATAACTGTTAAGCTGTTGGTTTTGGTATAAAAGGGGAGCAAATTTATGGAGAATGACTTTCAAGCGATGCCTCCGACGGGCTACGCCTACGCTGAACTTTACAAAAATGCTCTCCTCAACGACGTACTCCCCTTTTGGGAAAAATATTCTCTCGATTGGCAGCAAGGCGGCTATTTCACCTGCCTCGATCGCGAAGGCAAAATTTATGATACAGACAAATTCATCTGGCTGCAAAACCGCCAGGTGTGGACTTTCTCGATGCTTTACAACCAGCTAGAAAAGCGCGAAAATTGGCTAAAAATTGCCAGTAATGGTGCTAATTTTCTCGCCCAACATGGCAGAGATAGCGATGGTAATTGGTACTTTGCCCTCACCCGTGAAGGTAAACCACTGGTTCAGCCTTACAATATCTTTTCTGATTGTTTTGCGGCGATGGCATTTAGTCAATATGCACTCGCTGGTGGTGAAGAATGGGCAAAGGATGTGGCAATGCAGGCTTATAACAACGTATTACGCCGCAAAGACAACCCCAAGGGCAAATATAATAAAACCTACCCCAATACACGCCCGATGAAATCATTGGCTGTACCGATGATTTTAGCCAACCTAACTCTAGAAATGGAATGGTTGCTGCCAAAGCAAACCTTAGAAAATGTCCTAGCTGAAACTGTCCGCGAAGTGATGACCGATTTTCTCGACCCAGAACGGGGACTAATGTATGAAAACGTTTCCCCTGAAGGTTCTCACATCGATTGTTTTGAGGGAAGGCTGATTAATCCAGGTCACGGTATCGAAGCGATGTGGTTTATCATGGACATCGCGCGTCGGAAAAACGACACCAAAACTATTAACCAAGCCGTTGATGTGGTGCTAAATATCTTGAATTTTGCTTGGGATAGCGAGTATGGCGGCTTGTATTACTTTATGGATGCAGACGGTCATCTCCCACAACAATTGGAATGGGATCAAAAACTGTGGTGGGTTCACCTAGAATCATTGGTTGCATTAGCAATGGGCTATTGCCTGACAGGGCGTGAGGTGTGTTGGGAATGGTATCAAAAGATGCACGATTATGCCTGGTCACACTTTGCTGATTCCGAGTACGGTGAATGGTTTGGCTATCTGAATCGGCGTGGAGAAGTATTGTTGAACCTTAAAGGCGGCAAATGGAAAGGATGTTTTCACGTACCGCGTGCATTGTACCTTTGTTGGCAGCAATTTGAGGCATTGAAATCGCAGTCAGTTTAATCTCTGCTAGTGTACAAATAGTATTGGAAAGATGTCTCATGAATGCTATGACACCGAAACGATTTGCGCTCGCAGAATACCATCGATTGATTGAACTCGGATTTCTCACAGTCTGATTATAAATAGTTTTAGATTAATGAAAATGAATCACGAGAAGATCAGCGCAAAGAAAAACTCAATTTATGCGATCGCTAACTGATCAAAGTGACTTTTACAGATGGCGTAAAAAGTCAGGACGGCTACCAATACTTGTCGGGTTTTGGGGAAAAGGGGAAGGGGGAAAGGGGAAAGAAAAAACCTTTACCCTTTAACCTTTACCCAAAACCCAATTCCGAGTTAAAAATCCACGAAGCGAGCAGTATTGGGACGGCTACCTGTTAAAGAACGTGGTATTCTCACATTTATCAGAAAGAAGGATTACGTTCTCCCATCTCCTCTCTATGAAGCTCAAGCCGAAAATCACAATTGCTGACCATTTTTTGGAAATAGAAGACCCACGAATAGATCGCATATAGATAAAGTCAGTTAACACTAAGAAAAACTGGCAATTTCACAGTTTTAATCTTGTGAAGCAGATGGCAATGGTTCAGTGTATTGACTTTTGCCATGCAGAATTACAGATAGCAGCTTAGGCAGTGCTAGGCAGGCAACAGTATTTAACAGCGTCAGGAATATACCATCTATCAAACTCATATATTAACCTTCTCCGTTTGAAAATTGGTGTTGACTATATTCTTAGTTTGAAGCAAAATCAGTAAAATTGCTTAAAAACGGCATTTTGGATTTCTTTTAGAGAATATAAGCTAAATAAATATACAGCAGAATTCAGAATCTAGGAGCGGAGCTAGAGACTCCGAAAGCTCTGGTCAGCATGAGCTACGCTCTGCTGCGCTAACAGAAGCAAAAACGGTATTAACATAGTTTGATTTATCATTGCCAACTTACTTAGTTATACAAAAATTTATTTTTACTTTTTAAATTTTTAATAGAAGACTAATGAGGATTTGGCAAAGACCCAGTAATTTTACTGTTGCCAGTAAAAAATTGTCGTAGAATTAGAGACATTTCAGAGCAGATATTTTATACTAATGAATCGCTTTTCTCAGAAAATAACAAATTCTCAACAGATTATTTCACAGCAAACTCAGCTTGGTCAGATGTGTGGTTCTAAAAGGTTATTTCGCGATCGCTACGAAATACTGCAAATTTTGGGACGAGGTGGTTTTGGTGTCACTTTTTTAGCCAAAAATGCCGTATTACCTGGGAATCCCCTGTGTGTCATTAAACAACTTTGTCCGAAAGTAACTAGCCCCCAAAGTTGGCAAAGGGCATGTATGCGCTTTGAAAAAGAAGCAAGAACTTTGGGTCAACTCGGTAGTCATTCGCAAATTCCCATGCTATTAGACTACTTTCAGGCGAGTGGGGAGTTTTTTTTAATTCAAGAATACGTGCCGGGTTTGACTTTAGCGCGAGAAGTGCGGCAAACTGGGGCCAAAAGTGAAGCCTCAGTTAAGCAATTTCTCCAGGAATTATTACCTGTATTACAGTATCTTCATAAACATCATGTGATTCATCGGGATATTAAGCCCCAGAATTTATTGCGGTGTGAGTATGACGGGCGGGTAGTGCTGATTGATTTTGGTGCGGTGAAAGAGCAATTAGCTGATGCTTGTGAAAACTCAATGAATCACGCAAATACCAACTTTATCGGTACTAGGGGATTTGCACCACCTGAACAGTTTTCTCTGCGTCCAGTTTATGCCAGTGATATTTATGCACTGGGTATAACTTGTATTTATATGTTGACTGCAAAAAGTCCTTTAGAACTGGATTACGACCATAACACTGGTGAAATATCTTGGCAAAAACACGTAAATATCAGTAACAGTTTCGCCCAGATTTTAGGAAAGATGGTGAAAATTACCTTAGAGGATCGATTTAAGACTGCTGATGAAGTAATTAAAGCTTTAGGGAATGACAGCTATTCACTTACTTTGGCGAACTGTTTAACTACCCAAAAATTGAATAATAGAAGTATTACACAACACGAAAATACCAAATATGAAATTACAAAACACGAAATTACACAATACGAAAATTATGATGTATACGTGCCACCTGTAGTCAGAACTGCTAGTGCCATTCGGAAATGGAGAGCAAGGATCAAGGAAACACAATGGCACAGTTAGAAGCCTTTTTTATCTAAAGTATCAAATGAATAACTAATCATCTGCAATTTAAAATAGCCAAAACAAATTTAGTAATTATTTTAACTATACTTGATATTCAGTGATGATTAATTAATCAGGGTTTATCTTCAATACTTAGTTAGTTATTGCTTGTCAATATACAAGCAAATTTACTAGGTTTAATATTTCAGAAAATTATTTATATTCAAATTATTATATAATCGATAGAATAATTAATCTTATGGCTCTCGTAGTTTTCCCCAGAAGAGGAAGACTGACTACTATTTACAAACGCTAACTATATAAGTAATTCCCCAAACCCCAGAACAGGGTTTTCTACCACCAGTAACCGAGAGTCAATTTTATTAAGGGAAAGTTCGGGGCAAACTTAGCCTAAGTTGTCATGCAGTCGCGCCTGTCAGATCATGATCTGCTGCTTAAATCCCGATTGCTCAAATCCCCTGAATTCCAATGGAAAGAAGTTTTGCCAAAGTTGTAGCACCCCGCTGGTGTCACTTTTAAGAAATCGCTTCCGTGTGATCCGAGTCCTTTCAGATGAGGGGGGATTTGGCAGAACCTATCTATCAGAAGATGTAGATAAACTCAATGAACGTTGTGTTATCAAGCAGTTAGCTCCAAAATTCCAAGGAACTTGGTCGCAAAAAAAGGCGATGGAGTTGTTTGCTGAAGAAGCCCAGCGTCTACAAGACCTTGGGGAACATCCCCAAATTCCAACTTTAATAGCTTACTTTGAGCAAGATGGCTGCCTATATTTGGTGCAGCAGTTTATCAATGGGGAGAATTTGTTAAAGGAGTTGCAACAGCGCAAGTCTTATAACGCTAGGGAAATTCAATCTATTTTGCTAGATTTATTGCCCATCCTGAAATTTATCCACGATCGCAAAGTCATTCATCGGGACATCAAGCCAGAAAATATTATCCGCCATAAAAGTGATGGGCGATTAAGTCTGATTGATTTTGGTTCCTCAAAGCAATTCACTGCTAAAGTTCAGCAGAAATCTGGCACATCCATTGGTTCACATGGTTATTCTCCCCTAGAACAGATTCGAGATGGTAAAGCTTTCCCCGCCAGCGATTTGTTTGGTGTGGGGGCTACCTGCTTTCATCTGCTAACGGGAAATTCGCCCTTTCAGTTGTGGATGGAATCTGGGTACGCCTGGGTGAGTAATTGGCGGGCATATTTACGGAGTCCATTAAATCCTGAGTTGGATTTTGTCATCGACAAGCTTTTGAAAAAAGATATTCATGAACGTTACCAGTCAGCCGATGAAGTCCTTAGAGACTTGACCCCAAAACAACTCCTAGCCTTACCACCAGCAGGTAAATCATCTGGGAAAATACCACCAACTAGGGCACCATCTTTACCAAAAAGTTATCCCTTACTGAGAATTTTAATCTTGGTAAGTGCTTTGATTATGTTGTTCGGCTTTGGAGAATCTTGGTATAAACATTTTCGCCAGATTCAGACCACTTTGGTTTCTAGGTTGATTCACCATAATAATTCTGGCAAAGATGAAGCGCTTTTAAGTCAACCACTAAAGATTACTTTGGATCAGGTTTCCCTAATTAACACCCTCCAAGCACACGAAAACTCAGTTTTATCTGTCGCCATTAGCCCCGATGGTAAAACCATTGCCAGCAGTGGCGACAATAGCACAATCAAACTTTGGAATCTCGCAACTGGAAAACAAATCTCTTCACTCAACGGGCATTTTCAGCAGGTGAATGTCGTGGTAATTAGCCCAGATGGCAAAATTCTGGTTAGTGCCAGCGATGACAACACCATCAAAATCTGGAATCTGACAACACGAAAACAAATTCGCACTCTTATGGGGCATTCTGATTCAGTTCATGCCCTAGCCATCAGTGCTGATAGCGAGACTCTGGTTACTGGTAGTGATGACAACACAATCAAAATTTGGGATTTAGCAACAGGAGAGCAAATTCGGACACTAGCAGGGCATACATTCTGGGTGCGTTCAGTAGCCATCAGCCCCGACAGCGTGATTCTTGCTAGTGGCAGTTTTGATAAGACGATCAAAATCTGGAATTTAACAAAGGGATACCCAATCCGTACACTAGAAGAAAATTTTCAAACAGTAACAAGCGTGGCTATTAGCCCCGATGGTAAAACTTTAGCTAGTGGTAGCCGCGATCGCACCATCAAACTTTGGGATCTACATACTGGTAGAGAAATTCACACACTGGCGGGACATAGCAACACAGTCACATCCGTAGCCTTCAGCGCCGATGGTAAAATTCTTGCTAGTGGTAGCCGCGATCGCACCATCAAACTGTGGAATCCAACCACAGGAGAGGAAATTCTCACATTGACAGGGCACACCAACACCGTGACATCCGTTACCTTCAGTCCTGATGACAAAACCCTTGTCAGTGGTAGTGAAGATAACACTATTAAGATTTGGCGGTTGTCTCAGTGAGTGCTGAGTACTGTTAGCGGATAGCTAAGGTTGAGCCAGTGCTGAGTAAACCCTGTGTGTACACCATAGCCGATCCCAAGGGGGAGTTAGAGGGGGTGAGAAGGACTTGTGTGTACACCTTGGCCTTATATCTTCATGCAGAAATGGTATTAAAATATAGTTAATCTATATCTACCGCGTTCCTGTGGATTCTTGGAAGTAACAACTATATAATAAGTGTCATCTTCAGGCAGCCTAGCTCGGTCAATTAAAGCACTGTACACACCATTTTTATCTTTGTCTTTATCGATAGCGATCGCCTGTCCTTGAGAATTTAGCAAAGCTACATAAGGCGAAAACTCTTCATCAACACTATCTACACGAATACTTACAAGCTGATTTTTTTTGCCTTGAAAATTAGAAACATTGTAAGCACCGCCATTTTGTTTCAGGGTTGAGCTTTTGGCAGTTAGTTGATCTGATTCATCTAAAGTATAGCTAGCTCTGTCATTCCTCAAAGCCAAACTATAGCGACCTATCTCTCCGGGAGCTTGGCTAGTAACTGCAATCTTATAAATGCCATTCTTCGGCAGCCGTGCAAAAATAAATGCATCATCGCCACCACTGCTTTTATCCAAAGCACCTTTTTTGACGACGATATTATTATCAGGATCGTGCAGAAACAACAAGGGTTTTAAACTCAAGTTATTGGATCTGCGTGTATCATTACTGCCAACAAGCCTAATTTGGATTAATTGATTTTCTCTCCCTTCAAACTGGTAGAAATGAAAATATCTACCTTCAGATTTAAAATCACCTTTACTCAGAATGCCCAATGCAACATCTACAAAGTTAATCTCTTTATAAGTAGGTGTTGCAGAAGAAAGTGCTGAATTATCGAGATTTTGGTTCCCACTTGTAGCTACATTAGAACTTGGCTTGCGAACTCTTCCAGAGCTACCATTAGAACGATTTGCGTTTGAGTTAGCAGTTCTACCTCCAGATGATCTAGATGTACCACCATTGGAACGATTAGAGTTTGAGTTAGAAGTCCTACGTCCAGATGATCTAGAAGTAGAGTTATCATTGGAAACGCTAGAAGTTGGCTGAGAATCTTCTGTGTTAGACGATATACCAGGAGTCTGCTGTATTGGTGAATCAACAGATATCTTCCGTCTTGGAGATACTGATGCTTGAGAAGCAGGAATTTGCTCAATTCCTTTTTTTACTGCTTCTGGTTGTCTCTCATCGGGTGACTTGGCAATTATAAAGCCTTGAGAATTTTGAGGTTTTCCCAAAGCATTTATAGGCAGCACATTACTTGTAATTAACAAACTACTACTTACGCAACAAATTAAAATCTGACTTAGTTTGCGGTGAGATTTTTGGGTTTCTACTAGCATAATTACACTCCTAGTTTTGCTGATAATTTTGTCTTTCAGAAATAGGATGATTTTTATTTATCATTTGCTGCTTTTACCGCAGCAAATAAATCTGAATTATTCTTATTTAAACGGAAAGGTAAATTTAGCGTATACACTTAGAGACTTGCCAAAATAATTGCCTGTAATCTAATTTATTCATATATTCTACATACCTCAAATATTTGCCATCATTAGATTCAGAGAAATTATATTCTCAATTTATATTACTAGAATAAAATCCAATCTCGTAAGTATATACTGAACTACAAACCTAAAATGCTGTTTTTCGGATTATTGCCCAGATATTTTTTGTCAGATTGACTAAATGGCAAACTTTAGATGTAATGCCCAAGTAGAACTTACGCCGATTAATTTGTCAAAAGTCATGGCTCGATCAAAAATTCTTCCAAATTATCTAAATTGTTCAATACCTGATGACGTAAGGAAATTGGGGATTTGTATGGTATCTCAGTGATATTTACTAACAAGAGAGATTATACTGCATGACTTAAGATGAATATATACCCCAATTGAAATGGATTCCCAGTATGCTCTGTTGTGTGAATCCCGATTGCCAAAACCCCCGAAATTCTGATAAAAACAACTATTGCCACAGTTGTAGAGCGGAATTGATACCCCTACTGGGAGGTCGCTATCGTCCCATTCAGGTGTTGTCAGATGAAGGTGGATTTGGTAGAACCTATCTGGCAGAAGATGTACACAAACTTAATGAATGCTGTGTTGTGAAGCAATTCGCACCAAAACTTCAGGGAACTGGGCCACTAACAAAGGCTACTCAGCTATTTAAACAAGAAGCAAGCCGACTACAAGAACTCGCAGAACATCCGCAAATTCCAACTTTATTGGCTTATTTTGAGCAAAATCATTATCTGTTTTTGGTACAGCAGTTTATCGATGGGCAAAATTTGCTTAAGGAATGGGAGACGCGGGGAAGCTATAGCGAAATAGAGATTCGCGAATTTTTGCTAGATTTATTACCTGTGCTGAAGTTTATCCATGTGCGGGGAGTGATTCACCGGGATATCAAACCACAGAATATTATTCGCCGTCGAAGTGATGGACGATTAGTGCTAATTGATTTTGGAGCGTCTAAGCAGCTGACGGCAACAGTGCAGACTAAAATGGGTACTGTTATTGGCTCACACGGTTACACTGCACTGGAACAAATGCAAGATGGAAAAGCTTACCCAGGCAGTGATTTATTCAGTTTGGGGGCGACTTGTTTTCATTTACTCACCGGGGTTCGCCCATCTCAATTGTGGATACAGCAAGGTTATGGTTGGGTTTCATCTTGGCGACAATATTTGACCAGTCCAGGTAAGGATGGGATTTCTGTGTCTATAGAGTTGGGTGAAATTTTGGATAAGCTGTTGCGACAAGACATCCAAAAGCGTTACCAATCGGCTGATGAAGTCATCACTGACTTGACAACTCGGCTACCACTATCGTCATCAGTACCCCCAACTATAATTACACCAACATTTACAGCTACCCCAGTCAACAAGGAGCCAGTTTCATCAAAATCAAATAACAATCTGAAAACTCAACTGCTGTTAGGTTCTAGCATTTTGATATTAGGGTTAGGGGGAGTTTGGTATTTCCAAACTCGCCCCCATACAATGAGCGAATTTTCTCCGTCGATTTCTTCGCCGATTCCTTCCCCAAAGAGCGTCTCGAAAAATTCTTTTCTATCCAAAATTCTCAAGGGGCATTCCAGCGATGTGAATTCCGTAGCTTTCAGTCCTGATGGCACAACCCTTGGCAGTGCTAGTGATGATAAGACAATCAAGCTTTGGAATATAGCAAGTGGAGAAGCAATCCGCACTCTAGAAGGACATACCAATTGGATTTGGACTGTAGCCTTTAGTCCTGATAGCAAGACTCTTGCCAGTGGTAGTGCGGACAAAACAATCAAGCTGTGGAATGTGAAGACAGGAAAGTTAATCCGCACCTTACAGGGACATAGCGATGGAGTTACTTCAGTAGCCTTCAGCCCTGATGGCAAAATCCTTGCTAGTGGCAGCGCTAGTAAGGATATGAAAATCAAACTGTGGAATCTGGAGACAGGAAAGTTAATCCGCACTTTGGAGGGACATAGTAATGGTGTTCAATCTGTCGCCTTCAGTCCTGATGGTAAAACCCTTGCTAGCGGTAGCTGGGACAAGACAATTAAATTGTGGAATCTGGAGACAGGAAAGTTAATCCGCACTTTAGGGGGAAATCCAGATTCGATTCTTTCAGTCGCTTTTGCTCCTGATGGTATCACCCTTGCCAGTGGCAGTAAAGACAAGACAATTAAATTGTGGAATCTGAAAACAGGAAAGTTAATCCACACCTTAAAGGGACATAATGATAAGGTTAATTCTGTCGCCTTTTTACCAAGTGCAAATCCAAATGGTGTTACCCTTGTCAGTGGTAGTAGTGACAAGACAATCAAACTTTGGAATCCAGTTATAGGAAAAGAAATCCGCACTTTAGAGACGGGTTCTGGATACATTTATGCTGTTGCCATCAGCCCAGATGGACAAACTATTGCTGGTGGTGGTAGTGGTGAGAACATTCTCAAGATTTGGGAGATGAATTAAATGTAGCGATAGAAACTGTGAATTAATAGCAGTTAGCATCTGAGGTCTTAGTAAAATGGGGGATGAATCAAAATTCATTTTCTAGGTTTTCTATATAAACTTAATTTAAATTTTTGAAAATGGAAGATTCAGTATTTATTATATTTCTTGGCTTTGGGTTTATTTGGATTTTAATGGGAGTTGTCGGTTGGATTGCATTTTTAAAATCTGAGGGTGAGGAAATTAAGTTTGGGAAGTGGGGACTAATAGTTGCTATCCCAATCCTAATACCAATAATTTTTTCCCTAATTATTGGTATATTTTATTATTAAAAATAACCGGACATTATATCACCCCTAAAACATTGGTTTGGCGTTGCTTTCCCGCCCTGAAATAAATTTCGGGCTAATAGTTCAAGTCCGTTTCAACGGACTGAAATCAGAGTAATGAGGAATGATGGTTAGATCCCCTATTAATTCGCCGAAAACTTTTCAAACATCCTCTTAAAACTCCTAGTAGATGTTCAATTAACTTTGGATTATTGGCTCTTCGGTTATTTATATGGAAAATCTGGTTCAAAATCATTGAAAGCCTTATCCTATAAGCATTTCATTCAAAACAGTCCCATAATTCTTTATAACCCTTGCCCACCAAGGGTTTTGTTACAATCAATCCTCAATTACCATAAAAGGGACGCAAGAGCCGGATTTTTTAAGTATTAATTGCACCCCTAACCAAAATCACTGTACTTTCTACACCAGAGGCGATCGCTTCTGGAATATTACCTTGAATCGCCTGCTGCAACAATCCCTCGCGTGAAGCTCCCAAAACCACAACATCATAACCTTCGGTTTTTACTAGGTTAATCACACCTTCTGCAACTGAATTAGCTTGGACTGGGAGAGCAACTACACTGCTGGACAATTTGCGCCGACGCATCAAATGGCGAATGGCTTGTTCTAAAACTGACATATCTGGCTTAAGTTCAGATGGTTTAAACACCTGTGTCAGACGAATTTGTGGTTGATTTCCCAATGTAATTAAAGCCGGTAACAATTTAATCGCCAGTTGGGAATTGGGGCCTCCAGCCATTGGAACTAGCCAGCTGTTAAAGGAGTGCTGAGTGCTGAGTGGCGAGTGCTGAGTGGCGAGTGAGGAGTGAGAAGTAGTGCCTAATTTTACTAATACAACTTCGCAGGTGGCTTGGCGAATGATGGTATCTACGGCGTTACCAAAAATCCTACCTGGGGTAGATGTGCTACCTTTCCATCCCATTAAGATTAGGTCGATGTGTTGTTCGTTGATTGTCTCTAAAATTGCTTGGGCGACATCGTGGGTAACTCGAATCTGCGTGTGCAGGGGAATTTGCCATTTTTTTGCTAAGACTTCTGCTTGTCGTAGCAAGCGGCGACTTTTTGCCGTTCTTACCTGTGTTTCCGACGGGGAACTGTGGCGGGGTATTAGCATCACTTGGACGCAATCTATTTCATAATGGCGATCGCGGGCAATCGCTGCTGCCATCAGCAATAAAATACCCGCAGTTTCGGGATTAGCTACGGGCACTAATAATCTACCTCTACCAGTGCTCGGCGATCGTGTTTGGTAAACTATGTATGAAGGATCTGGTCGTAATTTGGGGGTCGCATTTGCACCATTAAGATGGTCTGCTTCCGCTCGAATAATATCTCCACGGGTAATAATCCCAATCAGTTTTCGTCCATTTACCACTGGTAAGCGACTGATTTGATAGCGATCGAGTAAATACAGTACATTGCTTAGGGTGTGGATCGGTGTTACTGTCACCGGAGTGGTGGTCATAATTTCCCCTAAGGGAGTATTATTTGCTAAGTTGCGATCGCGAATATTGAGTAAATCTGATTGCGTCACAATCCCTACAAGTTTGCTCTCCTCTACCACTGGAAAGCCACGATGATGAGAACGGGCGAATGCTTGGATTACTTCATCTAAAGGCATCTCTGTATCCAGAGTTTCTACCTGTTGCTGCATGACATCTTTGGCTGTCAAATTTGTCATTATCCCCCCTACTGGTGCTGCTTTTTGGATAATGATGCCATTCCACTCCAAAAGTTTGTCGTATAGCGAGCCTGGTGCTAACTTTTCAGCAACTAGATACGAGGTTACAGAGCCAATCATTAAGGGCAGTACTAAGTTGAAATCTGTAGTCATTTCAAACACAATGACTATTCCCGTCATTGGCACTCTGGCCACCGCAGTAAAAAAAGCGCCCATTCCTGCCAAGGCGTATGTAATTGGTAATCCAGTCGCTATCCCGAAAGGAAGCAGCAGAGCGTGTTCTCCCATACCCACCAAGTAGCCAAGAGCAGCCCCAAGGGTTAAAGCCGGAGCAAATAATCCTCCTGGGACACCAGAGCCATAAGCTACGAGAGTTAAGATAAACTGGGAGACAAAGGCGATCGCAGCTATTGACCAGCTTGCCTCACCTGTAATTAAAATTTCCCGCAGTCCTGTGTTATCTCGAAACGCTACTGGTAGTAATGCCACAATTACCCCAGACACTAACCCAGCTAAAGCCACACGAGCAGGTAATCCAAAACGTAGAGAACGGCGGTAAACAGTTAAGCTGGCAATAATCCCGCGATTGAATAACGCTCCCATCAACCCAGCCACAACCCCCAACACCAAATAGAAGGGAATATCTTGAACAAAAAAATCTGTCTTGGAAGCAGTTAATGCTAGATTGAGATCCAGACTGCGACCACCCAATACCCGCGAGACAACGGCACCGATAAAAGAAGCCAGAATTGCAGTGCCCAAAGTAAATTCAGAAAAATCCTGTAACAGTTCTTCTACTACAAATAATACACCTGCGATCGGTGCATTGAAGGCAGCCGCTAACCCGGCTCCTGCACCAGCAGCAATCAACTGGCGGCGGTGGTCTGGTGAAGTCGGAAACCACTGACTAAGTTGAGCTGCTAAAGCTGCGCTAAGTTGAACTGTTGGCCCTTCCCGCCCTAAAGCTAGCCCAGAACCTAGTGCCAGAATACCACCCACTAGCTTGACCACGGCAACCCGCAAATCTAGAGCAATTGGTATACGCGCTAACACTGCTTTCACTTGAGGAATGCCGCTCCCAGAAGTTTCTGGTGCTACGCGCTCAACTAGCCATCCCGCGAGGAATCCACAAGCGAGTCCGATACCTGGCAGCACTAACCAAGCTGGTAGCAGTAGCGATGTCTGCACTCGCCAAGCGCCTAGCAATCCCACCCCCGATTTGAGTAAGACTGCTCCAAGAGCAGAAACCAAACCAATCAGACAAGCTTCAAAAATTGCTAAACGACGCCGTGGTTGTAGCAGTTGCCGAAAGCGCTGGAAGATAGATAAATACCACATGATATCAATTTTTTCAAGAAGAAGTCAGAATTCAGTTAGGTATTCTGTACGAGTGGCGGATAGCGCAGTCTCTTCTCTAGGAGAGCCTCTGCCAGCGAGTCCACAGGCCTCTAAGTATAGGTTAAAATCGTACAACTCTTAGAGATGCGATCGCGAACATCCCGCTATAGCTACGAGACACTACGCGAATGTGGGCGAAAAGAAATTCCAACATTCTTACTTTAAAATTCATTTCTCCTTAATAAAAGTGACTGGGGACTAGGGACTGGGGACTAGGGACTAGGAAAAAGAGTTTTCCACATACCAAGTACCCAATCCTCAGTACCCAATACCCAGTACCCAATATCCAGTCTCCTTAATCAATCCATTACAGCTAACACAGCTTTCGGCAATAACTTATCTTTAAACCAAACAATTCTAGCGGGGACATCATTTAATTTTACTCCCGCTTTTTCTAAATTAAGTCGCTCGGAAATTGCCAAAATCAAGTCATCACGTCCAGCCCGCCGCACCTGAGAAAACTTCTTTTGTAAATATTCTGGTCGCCAATAACCAACAATTTCTAATAAGAAAGTGCGTCCATCAGCATGCACTAAGCGAAAATCGGGAATCATCACACTACCAGGAATTGGGATCAAATCAACTTCTCGTTCTAACGCCCAACCACTTTTCAATGCATCCCATTTATCAGCAAAGGATGCTTCTAGCATACTATCGTAGGGCTTACCTGGTGGATAATGGGATACCAAACCACATTCAGAATTGAGAGTGAAACGTCCAGTTTTCCAACTATTGGTATAAGCGTCGCGGGTTTGAAGAATGGAAGAAAGACTCCATTTAGTAACGTGAAGTAAAGCAGGAATAAGTTTAGCGATCGCTAACCCATATCGCGTACTAGGATTAAACAAACTCGTCGGCCCATCGATCGTAATTGTAAACCCGTGGTCAGCATCGCCCTCAATATAAGCCATCAATTGAAACAACTTTAAATAGCGAAACAATAGCTTATATTCACCTGGAACATTCCGATGAGCATTTAACACCAGTTTACTGGCCTTATAAAATACACCCTGCACCTGAGATAAGTTATATCGATTTAACACATCTGGCGCTGTTGGTGCATCAAAAACAGTCAAAATTTTATTCTCAGATAAATCAGCATATAGTCCATTCCGAACCTGTTCTAATAAAACTTCCCGCTCAAGTTCTTGAGTTAACTCATCAGCAATTTTACTCAGAGTAACTTGGGTAGATTCCCGACTAGAAACAGACTTTGCAGCCAGAGAAAACACCCGTTCTCTTAACATTTGTGGTTCCAAAGGACTAACCACCTCAAAAGTACAAAAACTACTTTTGAGAATATAAGCTAATCCCCGCTTCACCCGATAATCTGTAGAATCTCCTTCAAAATCAGTCAGTTGTCGCTCAAGCACACCTTGAGTTTTCCCCACTGCTGATTGAAAATAATTAATTAACTCAATCGCCAACTCCGAAGTTTTTTGATCAATCTTCAGTCTCTTCGGAATGATCTCCTCCCCGTTTTGGCGATGCATCAGTAAGTCTGTCGGTAACATCTGCTGAATTTTGGATTTTAGATTTTGGATTTTGGACTGAATAATTAATCTCTAACTGTTCCGCAGCTTTCAAACTCCGTTCCTTCCCACTCCCATACACAACCTGTAACTTCCCTTTCCTCTCTTTTTCTCCCCCTGCTTCCCCTGCATTTCTCTCCCCTCTCCGCCTAGCGGAAGTCCGCTCCTCACTCGTATCCTCAGCCACCACTTCATATAAAATCGCCTGCTTATTCTCAATATTCCCCTTCCGTAAAATCCTCCCCAAGCGCTGAGTATACTCCCTAGCCGAACCCGTTCCTGATAAAATAATTGCAACAGTTGCCGCCGGCACATCAACCCCTTCATTCAACACATGAGAAGCAACCAAAGTATTATATTTACCCTCTCGAAACTTTGTTAATATCTCATGCCGTTCTTTCACAGGAGTTTGATGAGTAATTGCCGGAATTAGCAACTCTTGAGAAATGCGGTAAACCGTCGCATTATCAGCAGTAAAAATCAAAATTCTTGCCGGATAATGTTCTGCCAATAAATTAACTAAAATTCGCAACTTCCCATCAGTACCCAAAGCGATATCTTTCGCTTCTCGATGCGCTAACATCGCCCTCCGTCCAGATTGCGATCGCGCGCTCATTTGCACGAACATTTGCCAACCTTGCAAACTCCCCAAAGAAATCTTTGATTGCTTCAAAAAGTCATTGCGGGTTTGAATTAACTGATTGTATCTTTCCCGCTCAAGTTGCGATAACTTTACCTTAATTTGGACAATTTCATGCTCTGCTAACGCCTTCCCCGCCAAATCTTCAGCGCGTTTGCGATATACTTCTTGTCCAATGAGGATATTTAAGTCAGCGTGTTTCCCATCGGTGCGTTCCGGTGTCGCGGAGAGTCCCAGACGATAAGGTGCGATCGCATATTCAGCAATTACCCGATTAAAATCTGTCGGTAAATGATGACATTCATCAAAAACAATCAACGCATATTGATTTCCCAAGGTTTCAGCGTGAATTGCAGCACTATCATAAGTTGCAACTAAGATAGCCGTTCTATCCCGCGAACCACCCCCCAGCAATCCCACCTCAGCATCAGGAAAAGCCGCAACTAAATGTGCATACCACTGATGCATTAAATCCAAAGTAGGCACTACAATCAACGTCGTGCGCGGCGTTGACTGCATCGCCATTTGCGCTAAATAAGTCTTTCCCGCCGCCGTGGGAAGCACAACCACCCCTTGTCTACCCGCCAGTTTCCAAGCCGCTAGCGCTTCAGTCTGGTGGGGATAGGGTTCCATTTCTAGGGTAGGAACCAAATCTATAGGATAAAATTCCTTGGCCTCATCGATAAAATAAACATCTTCCGCTTGTAGTGCTTCTACAAGCGATCGGTATTTAACTGCTGGAATGCGGAATTTTTCAACTCTATCATCCCACGTAGCGTAGTCCATCCAACCCTTACCGCGTGGTGGTGGATGCAAAATTAATGTGCCACGATCAAAATTTAATGTAGGGGTACGAGCCATTTGAGAGTGCTGAGTGTTGAGTGTTGAGTGCTGAGTGCTGAGTTAGGAGTTAAGAGGTATTCTCCCTCATCTCCCTCATCTCTTCATCCCCCCACTCCCCACTCCCTTGATTACTAATAACGTAAAAAGTGCATGATTAATCCAAACAACTCTGACAAAACTCAACTAGATGCGCTCATGAGTCAAGGAATGTCCAATTGGCAAATGAGCAGTAGCCTTGGCGAATCTTACGAAGAACAGCGACAGCGCTTCCTGCTTAAGCGGTTGCAATTGCAGGCTCAGATTATGCTGATTTCTGGCTTGACTTTGATTATTTTTTTCCTTTGGGTAAATTCACAGGTACAAGAGAAAATATATGCCTTTAAAATTGGTTTTTCGGTAGAACTATTTACACTTATTTGTTGGTGTTTATGTAAAACCTCTATAGGTCGTCGTTACCCAAACCTAATTTTTTTGAGTTTATGTTGGTCTGTAACTTGTGCCGTGCAAATTGATGTTGCTTTGCTGTTTAATAATCTAGAACCTAGAACCAATTTCTGGAATCTGATGTTTCTCACTCAGGCTACAATCATTCCGGTACAATGGTGGCTACATTTAATAGCACAACTTGGAACAATTGGTTGCTATCTAATTTTATATTTATCATATAATCCCTTATTAAAAAATCCATCAGCTTTTTATATTGAGCAGGGTTTATATTTCTTTTGGACTTGTATTATTTGTGTCTTCTCTGTATATTTATACGAACGCTTGCGAAAAAAGGAATTTTACACCCGTAGGGCAATGGAACTAGCACAGCAAAAATCAGAACGGCTATTACTAAATATTCTGCCAGAGATGATTGCAGAACAATTAAAACAACAGCCGACGACTATTGCCGACAGCTTTCTGGAAGTTACGGTGCTATTTGCTGATATTGTTGGCTTTACAGAGCTTTCAAGTCGTACATCTCCTGCGGAGTTAGTTGAGTTATTAAATACAATTTTCTGTTTGTTTGACCAATTAGCAGAACGTCATGGAGTAGAGAAAATCAAGACTATTGGTGATGCATATATGGCTGTTGCCGGGTTGCCAAATCAATCTAACAATCATGCTCCAGCGATCGCTAATATGGCCTTGGATATGCAAAAGGCTGTAGCCATCTTTAACGAAGAAAATAACCAATCCTTTTGCATCCGTATTGGCATTAGTACTGGGCCAGTAGTCGCAGGGGTGATTGGGCTGAAAAAGTTTGCCTACGACCTTTGGGGAGATACAGTCAACACAGCTAGTAGAATGGAATCTCATGGTATTGCAGGTAGTATTCAGGTTTGTGAAGCAAGTTATCAGCTTTTAAAGGATAAGTACTTATTGGAAAAACGAGGTTTAATTCAGGTTAAAGGTAAAGGTGAAATGATGACTTATATACTTAAAGAAATTAATTCAAAAACTTAATAAATAAGGGTCAGAATTCAGAATCCTGAATATTGTGGGGTGGGCAAGATGCCATTGGTGTCAACTTAAGCTGGAAATAGCTTAACTGTTGACTTCCATGCCCACCCGGAAATAAATAAATGAGTAATGAGTAATCAGTAATCAGTAATACCCATTACTCATTATTTATTACTTCAAAAATAAATTTCTTTGGCTTTTAGCTTAAGTCTACTGAAGTAGACTGGAGATTTTTAGCGATATTTAGTCATCTTCAGATGACTTTAGCTATGAGACGGGAATTGAAATTCCCGGCGGACAAGTGGTTTCACGTTAAGTTGACACCTATGGCAAGATGCCCAGTCCACAAGAGTTAATTGGATATTTTTTATTTGAAAGTCTCTAATATGACTTTAATTCATACTGAATTTTGACTACTGAGTTCTGAATTCTTCTGAATAAATCTCTACTGTTTGACAGAGACTCAAAGACAAAACATGTATAATTAAAGCGATAATTATAATTATCAGATTATTTAAGCTTTGCTAAATCTAAGCTTTACTACTTTAGATAGATTCACAGTAAGTAACTGCTTAGGTGTGTATTTTTTTGATGCCTAATAGGTGTTGAGCTATGTCTATAACAGGCTATGCCTACGCATTTTCTCGCTGATTTTGGGAATAATCCTTTAGCTAGCTGCATAAAAGGAGAAGCTACATTGAAAGGAATACGTTCCCTTCTAGCACCCTATGCTGTTGCACTATTAGCTGTTGGTAGCGGATTACTACTAACACTATTGCTACAGCCACTACTGAAACCAACTATTTTTCTGCTGTTTTTTGCTGCTGTGGCGATTAGTGCCTGGTATGGCGGCATAGAAGCAGGGTTACTGGCTACTACTTTATCTACTTTAGCCGTCAGCTACTTTTTCTTAGAGCCAGTGTTTTCGCTCTTGGTTGCGAATCTAGACAGCATACGACGTTTAGGCTTATTTGTACTGGTGACAACATTCATCACCTTGCTGAACTCAGAGTTACGCACTGCCAAACAACATCTGCAAACGAGTTTGCAGAAGCGACAGGTGAGTGAGGTAAGGTTTAGAAGGTTGGTAGAGTCCAACATCATTGGGGTAATTGTAGCCAATATGGACGGGGCGATCGCAGAAGCTAATGATGTTTTTTTAGAAATGGTAGGTTATTCGCGGGAAGATTTACTAGCAGGGCGAGTTCGATGGCGCGACATGATACCACCAGAATATATTGAAGCTAACAATAGTGCGATTACAGAACTCAAAACTAAAGGTGTGTGTCAGCCCTTTGAGAACCAATACATCCGCAAAGATAACAGCCGCGTTCCCATCCTATTAGGTTGCGCTTTGTTAGAAAATACTCCAGAGGATGTTATCTGTTTTGTACTTGATTTAAGCCAACGCAAACAAGTAGAGCAAGCTCTTTCCAAAAGCGAAGAACGTTACCGCGCTTTTTTAGAGCATAGTTCAGAAGGTATTTGGTGCATCGAACTGGAAGTACCAATTTCGCTAGATTGCCCAGAAGATGAACAAATTCAACATTTTTACCAATATGTTTACTTAGCAGAATGCAACAATGTGATGGCGCAGATGTATGGCTGTTCTAGTGCCGAAGAAATTCTCGGTGTCAGACTAGGAGACTTTCTTGTTCCCTCCGATCCACATAATATTGCATACCTGCGTAATTTTATCCGTTCTAACTACCGACTAATTGATGCCGAGTCTCATGAAATAGATAAGCAAGGTAATTCCAAATATTTTTTGAATAATCTGGTGGGAATTGTCGAAAATGGCTTTTTAGTCAGGGCGTGGGGAACTCAACGCGAGATTACAGAACGCAAACAAGCAGAAGCAGCACTGCGTCAACGAGAAGATGAGCTACGCCTGATTACAAATGCTGTACCCGTTAATATTTCCTATGTTGATAGTAAGCAACGTTATCGTTTTAATAATAAAGGATATGAAGACTGGTTTGGGCTTCCTACTTCCGAAATTTCTGGTAAACACATCAGAGAAGTTTTGGGAGAGTCAGTTTATCAATCAATCCTTCCTTACGTAGAAACAGTACTCTCAGGAGAGCAAGTAACTTACGAAACCCAATTATCCGATAAAGATGGCAAAAACCATTACGTGAATGTTACTTACGTTCCACAATTCAGTCAGCAAGAGAAAGTAGAAGGATTTGTTGTCCTAAGTACAGATATTACACTTCAGAAGTTAGCAGAGCAAGAACGCGAACGACTGCTTGAGCGCGAACAAGCCGCACGCGCCGATGCAGAAACAGCAAACCGAATGAAGGATGAGTTTCTGGCTACACTTTCTCATGAACTCCGTACACCCCTAAATGCTATACTGGGTTGGTCACAGATACTTAGAAGACGCAAGTTTGATGAAAATCTTACTGGTAGAGCATTAGAAACAATTGAGCGTAACAGTAGATCCCTGACACAACTGATTGAAGATGTACTAGATGTGTCACGGATTATTAGAGGTACACTTCATCTAAGCATGGAGCAAGTAAAACTTGCAACACTTATAGAGGCAGCAATTGATACTGTGTATCCAGCAGCCCAGGCGAAAGAGATTAGTATCAAGTGTAGATTCGACCCAGAAGTAGAGGTAGTTGTGGGTGATGTCAACCGCTTGCAACAGGTTGTGTGGAATTTGCTCTCCAACGCCGTCAAGTTTACACCCAAAGGCGGAAGAGTTGATGTGCAATTGGAGCGGATTGAATCTTGCGTGCAAATTCAGGTGAGTGATACGGGAGGGGGAATTGCTGCCGAATTCCTACCCTATGTATTTGAACGCTTTCGTCAAGCAGATAGTTCTAGCACGCGATCGCATGGTGGATTAGGATTAGGGTTAGCGATCGTCCGCCACTTGGTAGAATTACATGGTGGTACAGTCTGCGCCAAAAGTCCAGGAATTGGACAAGGGGCAACATTCGTAGTCAGTCTACCAATAAAAACCATTTAGAAATTTGTGAGCATCCAATATCAAAGAGTGATTCCAAAAATTCAGCAATAGTGTGGGAGTGTTTCACTAGACTTTCAAGCTAGTTATGAGTTATGAGTTAATTCAAAACTCTCAGCTTGATTAAGATGTCTAAAGAATTCGCAATTGGTAGTAAAGTCCGGGTTGTGGCGCTACCAGCCTACGTCAAAACTGCTGAACCCATGCCCATGCTGCGCCCTCCTCATGTGATTCACATTGGCGAAGAAGGCATAGTCATTGACCGTAGACCCGGTGGATATTGGGGTATTCGCTTTACTAAGGGGGCTTTTCTCTTAGATAGTCAATACATCGAAAGCACAGATACCCCTCCCGAATCTCATTTAGAATGAGATTTCTCGCAACCAAGAATTGTAAACTTGTATGAAAAGTGCTGAGTTCCGAGTTCGGAGTGCTGAGATGAAAGACCGCCCACAAGGGGCGGGGCTTTTACCATAGTGCAAAAGTACTGAGTATTCAATCTTCTTTACTCAGCACTCAACACTCATCACTCAGCACTCAGTATGGTAAAGTTGTGATTCTGGTTTGTACCATGATTTCCCGCCGCACTTTTTTAAGCATATTATTTGCCAGCTGTATTTCTGTCATCAGCTGGCTGAATTTCACTACTGCTGCGAATGCCCTTGGTGGTAAACTTCCGGCAATTAATCAACCCGCACCAGAGTTTACTTTGCCAACCAACACAGGTGATGGCAAAATTTCCCTCTCTGACTTGCGCGGTAAATGGCTAGTTCTGTACTTTTATCCTAAAGACTTCACCTCTGGTTGTACTATAGAAGCTCGTCGTTTTCAGCAAGACTTACCCCAATACCTGGAAAAAAATACCCAAATTATTGGCATTAGTGCTGATGACATTGATTCTCATGCCAAATTTTGTGATTCAGAGGGACTAAAATTTCCCCTGTTGGCTGATACTGACGGTTCAGTAAGTAAAGCTTATGGTTCCTGGCTCGGATTTTTATCTATGCGCCATAGTTTTATCATCGATCCTCAAGGTGTCTTGCGCGAGACTTTTGTCAAAGTCAACCCAACCATTCACAGTTCAGAAGTGCTAGCACGATTAGAAAAATTGCAGTCAGCGGCTTCTTAGACAATTAGCCTAAGTTTGGATAATTTATTTCTTGGAGTTCCCTTACATAGGAGGCTGTATAAAAAATAAGGGGCTTAAGCCCCTTGTCTCACCAAGACTGATTTTGTGCAGCTTTACAAAGAATTGCTATTCAATCCTTTAATTGACGATAAACCCATATTTTTTGAGTACAGTTTTGGCTTGACTACCAGATAAAAACTGGACAAATTCCTTAGCCGCAGAAGCATTTTTACTACTCTTGAGTACAGCTATTGGATAGACAATTGGTGAGTGAAACTTATCATCAGCAGCGACTACGACTTTTACCTTGTTGGAAATTTTGGCATCAGTGGCATAAACTAAACCTGCTTCGGCGTTACCACTTTCTACTGCTGCCAAAACTTGACGCACATTGTTAGCAAAGACTAATTTTGACTTGACGCGATCGTAAATTTTCAATTTCCTTAATACTTGCTCTCCATATTGACCGGCGGGTACACTTCTGGGTTCACCGATCGCAATTTTTTTAATCTTACTATCTGTTAAATTGTAAAAACTAGTGATGCCAACAACATCCTGAGCCACAATCAAGACTAGACGGTTATTTGCTAAGTTAGTACGGCTACCTGGTAGTAATAGTCCTTTTTCTTCCAAGGCATCCACTTGCTTTTTGCCGGCAGATACAAAAATATCCGCTGGCGCACCTTGTTCAATCTGTTGTTGCAACGCACCAGAAGCTCCAAAGTTATAACTAATATCGATATTTGATTTACTTTGTTGGTACAAAGGCTTAATTTCTTCCAACGCCTCTTTTAAGCTGGCAGCTGCGGACACGAGTATGTTGGTGTTTGACTGTGCTATTACAGGAGAAGGAGTAACTAATGGTAAACCAATTGCTAACAGCCAGCCAGCAACCACTATACCCAGGAAACCAAAAATTTGTCTTCTTTTCATAAAAAATGCGTTTGAAAGGTTTCTTCCATAAAATTGATGCTAGGTAAAATAGTACCAAATATACCAACATCTAACCAACTATATCGGTAAAAATATGCCTAGAAAAGAACAAGGGTGGGTCACATTCCAAACCTCAGAAGAAGAGCGAAAGATTTTGGAAGAGTTTTGCGGCCAGTCTCAGCGAACCAAGACCGAGATTCTTCGGGAATTGGTACGTGGTCTTAATCAACACTCTTCACCATCAAATTCGCTGCCAAGTATAAACACAGAAGAGGAAGATATCTACACTCAAATACCTGAGATCGAAATTAGTATTCAAAAGAAACCACTCAAAGTTAGCTCCCGCAATATTCTCAAGGGTGTTGTGAAGCGAGTTGTCACTGGAGCTGTTAATAGTGAGGTGACGCTGGAGATTGTTCACAAAGTTGAGTTAACTTCGATTATCACCAGAGTATCGGTAGAAGAGTTGGATTTGTCTGAAGGGAAAGAGGCTTATGCCGTTATTAAGTCCAACGATATAGTTATTGCCAGAGAATAGGCTGTGGTGATGTCTCTGGACAACTCAGCATTGAGTAGTGGTCTGACAAGGCTAATAAGCTTGGGTGTTGGTTTTGCGTCACCCAACATCCTGATAAACATCCTGATATATGTTGGGTTGCGCTCCGCTCCACCCAACCTACGTCTAATGTACTATTTTTTGCCTGCCACACCAGTAGGATGAAATATCTGGTTTTTTCTCAGCGTTCTCTGCGTCTGTGCGGTTTAAACGTAATTTATTGAACCGTATTTAAAGAGGAACTTATGGACTAAAATTCCCGCCCACTTTGAAAGTGCTAGTCCTAATAATGACTCAAAATCCCACGGCTTTTTATGAAAACGAGCGATCGCGGGGCGGGGGCATATCGCCAGATAAACAATCATAGCCGTGGGATAAATTACCACTCTGTAGGTTATGAAAGCGCTGGTACCGCTTCCAAATTCTCGGCTTTCTTCTTCAAGACGGTTGGTAATTCGCTACTGAAGGCTTCACCTTCAACCACTTGCGATCGGAAACCATCAGGCCCAACTGGAACGTCACCTGTGATGGTAGTGCGATAAAGTACACGCTCAACTTCCACATGATCCAAATCCTGAGGGGCCAAATGCGAGGTGGCGCGGTTATCCCAGAAGGCGATGTCTCCGTTGTTCCAACGGAAGCGGGTGGTGTAGGCAGGCTTGGTAATCTGGTTGAAGAACAACTCAAGCAGCAAGTCGCTCTCTTGTCGTGATACGTCAAGAATGTGCGAGGTGAAGCCAGGGTTAACATACAATGCCCGTTCACCAGTCTCAGGATGAACCCGAACCACTGGATGGATTGAAACCAGCGGATTGGCTGCAATGCGCTGGGCAATTTTGCTGTTGCTGGGCAAATTCAAACGTGCATTGAAGCGATGTTCGGCTTTCAATGTGTCTGCAAGCGCCCGCAGGGGTGCTGACAGACCCTCGTAGGCTGCAACTAAATTTGTCCACTGTGTATCACCACCGAAGTTAGGCACGTTAACCGCACGCAAAATCGATGCAGCAGGTGGGTTGACAACTGCTGTCACATCGGTGTGCCAACGGCTTTCGTAGCTGGAACGGCGTAGACCATTCCGCCGCTCGTAACGACTGCGGTCAATGGGTAGAATTTCTGAAAAGCCTTCAATCGGCTCATCTTCATGGGGATGTGCGTAAGTTACTTCGCCGAAACGAGCCGTAAATGCAATCTGTGCAGCATGATCGATGTTTTGACCACGAAAGAATACGACTTTCCACTTCAACAGTGCTTGACGAATTTCTTTGACTGCATCATCGTGCAAAGGACGCGACAAATCGACGCCACTGATTTCGGCACCGATGAAACCTGCTACTTGTTTGACTTCAATGTGTTTGTTGCTCATGTCAATTCTCCAGAGTTTGATTGATATGGACGGTGTTTGCACTCGTCGGTTTACTCTGGTACGTTGCTTGTATTCAAATGGCTACATACCAAAGGAAGCGATCGCAGTTCAAAATCCTATCATACGGCAAATCTATCAATTTACCGTAGTATATAATTACTATATTTTAGCCTGCTAGAACAATATTTGATTGTGTTCGGGTAAGGGCAAGTTTAAATAGACCCACAAGCACTAATTGAGACTTGCCACACCAGTAGTGCAAAGCTGGACATCGCTACACTTGGGCACTTAGTACCGCAAGGCAAGCGTAAGCGTTTCATTGATTTGAAATAGGTGGTTTATTTTTGAAAAAACTCAGTACACATCACATCTATTCGCTTCTGTTCTGTTCCCTCTTCCCAGTTAAGAGTTCCCTATCCTACGCAAGTAAGTTCAGGAATCAAATCGGATTCCTATAGGATCTTTGTGTTGCTTGCTACTCGCAGGCAGGTTGACAGCATTTTAATATAAACTTTATGAAATATTTTTATTTTTAACACAAGTATTTCATGTCTTGATTAATTTATACTATACGATGACAGGTAAACAATTATATTTATTATGGAATTTTGTTGTCAAAAGCTGCAAAGTCATTGAAACTCATACTGTAGAAATAGGAGATTTTTATTTCTCTGGCGATAAAAAGTAATAAAACTCTGCCACCGTTTATCAAGGCCTTGAGGATATTAAAAACTACATGAAAAAGCAATTGTCACAGAGATGGATTATTTCTAAATCTGGGTTACGTTTTTTAATCATTATCCTATTGGTAATAGGCGTATTTTTTCGCTTCGCTAATATTGACAAAAAACTTTATTGGGGTGATGAAGTTTTCTCATCTTTACGCATCTCTGGCTATATGCAGTCAGAAATGAACGAGCAGTTAGATAATGGTCATTTATTAAGCATAGAAGATTTGCATAAATACCAGTATCCCAATCCTCAAAAAAACGCAATTGATACACTTAAAGGGGTTGTTTTAGAAGACTCGCAGATTTTGCCTTTATACATCTTGCTGACCCGATTTTGGGTAGAGTGCTTTGGCAATTCTGTGGCAGTGACGAGAAGTTTTTCGGCATTCCTGAGTCTGCTCACCTTTCCTTGTATTTATTGGCTATGTCGAGAATTATTTAAGTCTTCACTAGTAGGGTGGGTGTCCATTGCGTTGGTAGCTGTTTCACCTATTCATGTGGTGTATGCACAAGAAGCACGAGCATACAGTTTAGGGATAGTAGCTATCTTAATATCGAGCGTAGCACTATTGCGAGCTATACGCCTGAAAACAAAGGTTAGTTGGTGCATTTATACAGCAACATTGGTACTAGGGTTTTATTCTCATGTATTTTTTACCTTGGTTGCTTTTGCACAGGGAATTTATGTACTTGCAATTGAACGCTTCCGATTGAGTAAAACATCAATTCATTACCTGATATCATCGCTGGCGGGTTTTATAACTTTTGTACCTTGGATTTGGATTATTTATACCAATCCTCAGCCAGCGGCAGTAGCTTGGACAAATGCTAAACAAACATTATTTGGGTCAGGGGTAAGGTGGGCTGGCATCTTTAGCCGGACGTTTCTTGATTTTGGTGTTAGCCCTATCGATCTAGGAAAACTTAAGATTGTCTTGATCCCTTTTATTTTAATTATTTTAGCTCTAATCAGCTACTCAATTTATTTTCTCTGTCGAAGAACCTCTAAAGAAGTTTGGTTATTTGTCTTAACCTTGATTGGATCTGTAGCGCTTCCTCTACTAATAACGGATTTTATCCTGCAAAAACGATACGCTACTAGTCGATATACACTTCCCTCAGTTTTAGGTATACAGTTGGCTGTTGCTTACCTATTTACCAATAAAATCACGTCTATCTCTACTAAAGTTTGGCAAAAACAACTCTGTTCACTTGTAGCATTTATAGTAATTACGGGCGGAGTTGTCTCTTGTATATACCACTCTCAAGCACAGATTTGGTGGAACCAATTCCCTGAAAAATACCAAGAATTTCCTAAAATTGCTCATATTATTAGTCAAGGTAATAAACCCCTGATAATTAGTGATGAGAAAAATATACTTCCACCAATACAAATACTTGGTCACTTAGTTGATTCAAAAGTGCGATTTCAAATTGTCAAAGAAAATCAGTTACCAGAAATTACTGATGGCTTTACTGACATCTTTGTGTTCTTGTTCGAGCCTTCTGACTTCTTAAAAGCTGGAATTGAAAAAGTTTATCACTCAAAGTTACAGCAGGTAAATAACTTTCTCTGGAAAATAACAAAGCCTAGTTAAACGTTAAGAATTCAGCACTGGATCAACGCCCCGTTAACACTAACAGGAGTCAGAAGTCGGAATTTACAGCAGGGAACAGGAAACAGACTTGAAAGTCTATTGGTATATGGCTTTTTTATTAAACTTTGTACCTCATTTACCTGAAATCTGCTGTCTGAAAGGTTTGAGATCGCAAGTACATTAACCGCTTCAAGTTGTTTCCCGAACTTTCCACTATTCTGATTCCTGAATCCTGACAATTAAACCAAAGATAGGGACACATCTAGCTGTTGCCAAACTAGAATGTCGAACCTAAAAGCAAGACAGTTGGCATTTGAATATCCCTCGTAGGTTAAAAATTAATATTAATTAGCCTAATCAGTGGCACAATCAGAACCAAAATATACTTTAATTAAACAAATAATTTAAGTATATACTTGTACTCCCGCCGCTTATGTCATCGCCCCTTGAGCGTCCGCTGATAATTGAAGTCAGACTGCCATCTTCCCATCCTCATTTATTAGAAGGACTAGATATATGGCTGCGCTTAGGTTTAATATCCGATACCCAAGTTAAGCAGCTATGCCAAGAGTTTCTGGTGTGTGCGGTGGTGTTAAAACCCCAAGCTGAAGCGAAAACAAAGGTAGTATTTGCAACTTACGACCCCGTACAGGAGTTGTCTACAGCAGCTTTACAATCTAGTAGCCGTAGACGATCGCAACAAACACCACCTAAACCCAACTTTATCAGTGCAATGTTACAGTCCTTGGGGGCTGAACTGAGTGTACGTTGGCTGCTTTTTCTAGGCGTTTTCCTGGTAGTGGTATCCTCTGGGGTACTGGCTGCTAGTCAGTGGGAGAGGTTTCCGGCTTCTGGACAGTATGGGGTTTTATTTGCTTATACTTTAAGTTTTTGGGGGTTAAGCTTTTGGGCGACTAGTCAAAATAACCTCAGATTGACAGCTCAGACATTGCTGATTGTCACTCTTTTGTTAGTGCCAGTAAATTTTTGGGCAATTGATAGCTTTCAATTGTGGCGGAATCCTGTTGATTGGATTGTAGTTGCGATCGCCTGTCCTATCCTCACTGCTATAACTGTTTTACTCTCCAAAAATCGGACTATTTTTGCTAATTTACATCCTGGCAAATTACCTCTAGCAAATATTATTGGACTGAGTTATCTGCATTGGGGTTGGCAATTAAGAGGATTTCCCTTAATTGCTGTTTATGTGGCAATGATCGGCACAACTATTATTACTATCTATCACAATCTTTACCAACAGCCTCATCCTGTCAGTGAGGAAGATCGAGGCGATGTCTACGACGGGCTACGCCTACGCCGTAGGCTAAGTATTAGTTCAACTGCTGCTGTAATTATTTATGCTCTAATAGTGCTGTTAGTACGAGCAATTTTTGTTGCCAAGGTAGATATCACGCAGTTGGGGTTAGCGATTGGTATTTGCGGCTGGTTGGTTACTTGGTTGGTGCAAAGGGCAGGGGGCAGGGAGCAGGGGGCAGAGGAGCAGGGGAGCAGAGGAGCAGGGGAGGCAGGGGAAGTAACATTAATATCCTCCTCATCTTCCTCATTTCTTTTACTCTGGGAAAAAATTGGTGGCATTTTAATTTTTTTGGGTTGGCTGGTATCGGTAGTAAATTATCCTTGGCAAGCGATCGCTGTCAGTGGTTTGGGTTTGTGGTTTGTAGGGAGTCGCTTGCGGCAGTACAGTCTAAAGGTAGACTTGGCAGCGGTTTTCGTCATTGGTTTACAGACGATTTGCTTAGGTTGGCGGTTAGTACCTGATAACTTACAGAAATTAGCGATCGCAACTAGTACTCAACTCACCAATTCTCAAAATGAACCTTGGGCTTTATTGGGTATAGCTTTATTTCCCTACGTAATTTTGATGGTGGCGCTCACAGATAGCTTGTATCGCAGTCAAAAGCGAGAATTAGCTAAATTTGGCGAACTACTCACCCTCTTATTAGGAGCTTTTTTAACAACGATCGCTCTGATAAATCCGACATTGCGATCGCTAAATCTGTTATTTTCTACCACCACTCTGGCATTCGTCACTCAACGCCGTTCCCCTTCATCCCTTCCCTTGATATACCTAACTCACATCATGGGGGTGCTGGCATTTTGCTCTACCATTAATTGGCTGTTACCAAACCTGAGTCCACAAGCCTGGGCAAGTATTTTATTAGCTCTGATGGTTGCAGAATGGGGATTTAGCCTCAGCAATGGACTATGGCGGCGTAGTGCATGGGACATCGGTTTAGGACTAGCCGCAGCTAGTTTTTTAATCTTGTGGATGAATGCAGAATCATCTTGGTATGGCATAGTTGATAGTCAAGGCAATTGGGGAGTCTTATGGCTAGTTACGCCTTTAGCTCTCACGGGTGTTGCCAATGCCACAATTATCGAGCGTCGCATTACTAGCCGTTACTTGAGTGTCTTAACTGTGGTAGTTGCCCAGCTATTGACGTTACAGCTACCAGGAATCAGATTAATCGGTTTGGCTGTAGGTGCTGGGTTGATGTTTGCCAATACGCGCTATTTGCGAAACCAGCTATCTGCGGCAATTACAGAAGGATTTGCTTTAAGTTTCATTGGGGCGTTGCTGTGGACAGGTGTGCCTGGTTTGCCTCGCCTAGCCATAGGAGGTTGGTTTGTCGCAGGAGCGATCGCAACTTTAAGTTTATGGTTAGCACGGACTGTTTTAAGCCGACGCGGTAACGAATTAGCAGCTATCTATGCAGCCGCTAGCGATCAGTGGGCGATCGCCTTGTGTGGTTTTGAATTGTTGAGTTTGACGCTGCACTCAGTACTGATTTATCGAGGGTTTACCACTTCCGGATTTTTCTTCTTAATTGCCACTGCCATCACCTTGGCAGCTATTGTTTATCGCAGTTGGCGAGAACCGACAAATTGGGCATTTTATAGTATTGGTTGGTGTTTAGAATTGTTGATTGCCCAGGTGCTAGGGTTGGGGGAACGCTCAATTGTTAAAATAGCGTTCGCGGAGCGTGGCTTGCCAATCGCCAATATTGCTTTAGGTTTAATTGCTCAACTTGTCGGCGAGTGGTGGCGGCGAAGACATCAATTAGAAAAGCTTCCTAGCAGCCTTCACATTTTGCCATTAATCTACGGTGCATTCAGTGTATTCCTGCGTTTGAACACCTTTACCGAGTGGACAGGGTTGTGTTCCTTGGGTGTAGCTTTAATTATTATTGGCGTGGGGCGACGGCGCGAGAACTTCAAACCCTTGCTGTACTTAGGAATTATTGGCATATCCATTTCTGCTTATGAACTTTTGTTCTATCAAATGTCACAAGCATCAGGAGGAGCATTAGGTGATGGATTGATTGCCATGTCTACCCTTGGTGCAAGTATTATGTATGCTTACCGCATTCTGTCACCTTGGCTAATCAGCTACTTACGTCTAACTCCTCAAGAACTAGAAGGAATTGCCCATATTCATTGGGCTTGGAGTAGCTGTTTATTAATGGCTGCCATTCCTCTTCCCATTGCAGTTAACCGTTTAGTGGGATTGGCAACGGGAGTATTTTTGATTCGTTATGCCATCTTTCAGGGACGAAATTCGCGCATTTCCCCCAACTTCTTCAGAGGAATTACAATCGCCGAAATGTGGGTTTACCTTGGTTTATTAGAGGTAGCCGGCATGAGGGTTTATTGGCGCGAGACAGCAGTCGGAAAATTTTGGGCTGGGCCATTAGTTCCGTGGAATGGTGCGATCGCTTGTGTGGTAGCTTACTTTCTGTACATCCTACCTTGGGAAAGGTGGGGTTGGTCTAAAAGACCTTGGCAACAAGCCGCTTACATCATACCGCTAATAATTTTATGGGAAACCAGACTGCAAACTTACCCAGTTACCTTAGTACTCGCAGCCGGATTCTACATCTTCCTAGCAAAGGTGGGTGAAAACATCCGTTTTACTTATGTTAGTGTCGCTTTGATTGATTGGGCGTTTTACCGTTGGTTTAATTCCTTACATCTAACTGATGCTTTGTGGTATGTCACACCAATTGGATTATCACTGCTTTATATTGCTCAAGTAGATACCCAGCTGAAGCTACCAGAGTACAAAAAATCTCGTCATCTTCTGAGAGTGCTAGGGAGTGGTTTAATTTGTGGGTGGGCAATTTTATTTAATCAAGATACAGCCTGGATACCTGGAATTTTCAGTCTCATCGCTATTTTTGCTGGATTAGCTTTGCGAGTACGGGCTTTTCTCTACATTGGTACAGCCACTTTTTTAATTACTACAATCAATCAATCGGTAATTTTAAGCTTGCATTACTCTTTTTTAAAATGGGTTATTGGCTTAGTAGTTGGCATCTTGCTAATTTACATCGCCGCCAACTTTGAAACCCGCCGCGCTCAAATAACATCCCTAATTCGTAGCGCCATTGATGAATTTCAATCATGGGAATAGCGATAGATATTTTACCTTTTTCTGCCTTCTAAACGCCGTGCATAATTTGGGGCGATCGCATTACCGTCGGTGCATTATAGCGGTTACCATTCAGATGAGGTACACCCGTAAGGGCACGGCATTGCCGTGCCCTTACGGGTGTACCTGCCTTAATTAAAAATTCTCTAACAGATTTGACTGCTCCTTTATCTGTCTCATTTTGAGGATGCGGTTCGTGAAAAACAGCTTTCACATCATTTAATTTTACCGAAGAAGCGTAGGCGTAGCCCGTCGTAGACATCGCTTGTTGTGGAAGAGTGAGTGCGTTAGCAGCATAGCTCACCGTAGGTATCGCCCTACAGAAAACCTCAAAAATAAGACGTAGATGCGTAGCAGATTGTCGTTAGACATTTCTCTACCCACCTTTGCCGTTAGTTGTAGTTTGGGTGGGTTGAGTGACGGGAACCGTTACAACTGTAGGAACTTGTGAAATAGATTTTTTACTCGTACTCCGCTTTCGGCTAGAGCCACCTGCCTTTGAATACTCCATGCTGTTTCTGCCGTAGACAGTTGCGACTGCACTAAGCATCCTCTCAGATAGTTCCGAGAGTCCTTTGTCCATCTGATTCATCGTCTTACGAGATTCCTCAAGATTAGACAGAAGGGTATTATGAGCTTCTAGGGTGGCACGGGTATTATCAATGAAGCGAGTATAAGCTTCAATTGTTAATCCATGTCCTAAATCCAAGTTCTCATTAATGGATTTAAGCAGTGCAAGACGGCGTTGAGCTTTGTCTACAGCAGCAGAACCGCGAGTTTTTAGAGACATGGGAGATATTTCTTAAATAGTTCTATTTCAACATAGCGGAATGCCTTTCTACGTGAGATGAGTAGTTTTGTGGATTTAATTAAGAGTTAATATTGAGAGTTTCTCTGTATTTTTACTAATCTATCCATCTGTATTTGTCTGTTATTTCGGGATGAACGCAATCATTTATGTAACAGCGATCGCCGAAATAGCAAATGTTGTCACCGAAATAGCAAATGTTGTCACCGAAATAGCAAATGCTGTCGCCGAAATAGCAAATGTTGTCACCGAAATAGCAAATGCTGTCACCGAAATAGCAAATGCTGTCACTGAAATAGCAAATGCTGTCACCGAAATAGCAAATGCTGTCACCGAAATAGCAAATGTAGTCGCCGAAATAGCAAATGTAGTCGCCGAAATAGCAAATGTAGTCGCCGAAATAGCAAATGTAGTCGCCGAAATAGCAAATG
>NZ_JBALFD010000069.1:0-28638 GCF_036916985.1 Nostoc sp. | reverse complement strand
CCTCAGAACTCCGTTCATCTACCTCAGAACTCCGTTCATCTACCTCAGAACTCCGTTCATCTACCTCAGAACTCCGTTCATCTACCTCAGAACTCCGTTCATCTACCTCAGAACTCTGTTCATTGAGTTAAAAGACTTATTCATCTACCTCAAAGTCCTCAATCCCTAATTCCCATGCCCAATGCCCAATGCCCCATACCCCAATTTACCTACACAGATTGGATATTAATCGAAACCCAGTTTGACCCTGAGCAATTACAGTCCAAAGAAACTGTCTTTACAATTGGCAATGGATATCTGGGAACAAGAGGCAGTTTTGAAGAGGGTTATCCTCATGCATCGCCAGCTACTTTTATAAATGGTGTCTACGATGATGTGCCAGTGGTGTACACTGAACTGGTAAATTGCCCTGACTGGCTACCCTTGATAGTGATTGTGAATGGCGATCGCTTCCGTCTCGATCAAGGTGAAATATTACACTATGAGCGACAGCTTGATTTACGCCAAGGATTGCTGACTCGTGCTTTACGTTGGCGCTCTCCCAGTGGGAATACTATAGATATCAGCTTTGAACGCTTTGCTAGTCTTGCAGATCCGCACGTGTTGGCGTTACGCTGCCATTTAACGCCAGTAGATTTTGAGGGGTTAATTGAAGTTCAAGCTAGTATTAATGGCTATCCTGAAAATCAAGGTTTTAATCACTGGGAAGGGCTAGATCAAGGTAAAATCGACCAAGGAATTTGGTTGCAACGCCGCACCCGCAGTTCCAGAATTGAACTCGGTATGGCAGCTAAGGTGACAATATCAGGTAGTGAAGCATCTTTGCAAGTCAATACCGCACCTGGTTATCCCACCTTAACCACGTCCTTCTTTGGGAAAGCGCAACAGACTGTAACAGTGGAAAAAATCGTGACAGTTTTTACCTCACGGGAGATAGAAACACCAGTCACAGCCGCTCAAGAAAAACTCGCGCACCTGCCAGATTACACAACATTACTAAAAGCCAATGAGCAAGCATGGAATCAGGTTTGGCAGCAAAGTGACATCCTGATTGAGGGGGATAGCACAGCAACTTTTGCAGTTCGCTACAATCTGTTTCAACTGCTGATTGCTGCTCCCTGGAATGATGATAGAGTGAGCATTCCCGCTAAAACCCTTTCTGGGTTTGGCTATCGCGGTCATATCTTTTGGGATACAGAAATTTTTATGCATCCCTTGTTTCTGTTTACCCAACCAGCGATCGCCCGGAACTTACTCAGTTACCGTTGGCACACTTTAGCCGGAGCTAGACGCAAGGCAATTCATTACGGCTATAAAGGGGCAATGTTTGCCTGGGAAAGTGCTGAAACTGGGGATGAAGTTACACCGCGTTGGGCTATCGGCAGTGATTTTTACGGTGAAGATGTGCGAATTTGGTGCCGCGATCGCGAAATTCATATTAATGCAGATATCCCCTACGCGATTTGGAATTACTGGCAAGCTACTGCTGATGATGAGTGGATGCAAAAGTATGGTGCAGAGGTAATCTTGGATGCGGCGATCTTTTGGAGTAGCCGGGTGGAATTCAATCCTGAGCGTGAAAAGTATGAAATTCGGGGAGTGATTGGAGCGGATGAATATCATGAATTAGTCCACAATAACGCCTTTACAAACCGTATGGCGCAATGGCATCTAGAGAAAGCGATCGCAGTTTATGACTGGTTAACTCACAAATTTCCCGAACGAGCGACTGAACTAGAGGCGAAACTGCAACTCACCTCCCAAGAAACATTGCACTGGCAAGACATCATCGCTAAAATATTGTTTCTCTATGACCCATCAACAGAATTAATCGAGCAGTTCGAGGGATTTTTTCAATCGGAAGATATCAACTTAGCAGATTATGAACCACGCGATCGCTCCATGCAGGCTATTTTAGGTGTCGATCAAATCAATAAATATCAAGTAATCAAGCAGCCAGATATATTAATGCTCCTATATTTAATGCGGGAATCAGCAGATTTTCCCTATAACGAAAAAGCATTACAAACAAACTGGGACTACTACGCACCCCGCACTGATATTACCTATGGTTCCTCTCTTGGCCCATCAGTTCAGGCGATCTTAGCTTCCGACTTAGGCAAATCAACCGAAGCTTACGAACAGTTTATGCGAGCGTTAATGGTTGATCTTGAAGATAACCGAGGTAACACCAGGGATGGAATTCATGGCGCTAGTGCTGGTGGTATTTGGCAAGCTGTAATTTTTGGATTCGGCGGCATCCAACTCACCGAAAATGGCCCTGTAGCCAATCCTCACCTCCCCCCAGGCTGGACGCGCCTGAAGTTTAAACTGCACTGGCAAGGGAAATGGCACGAGTTTGATTTGAAGGGATTGGGGACTGGGGGACTGGGGGATAAGGGGACTGGGGACTGGGGACTGGGGGATAAGGGGACAAAGGGAATAACTAATACCCAATCCCCAATCCCCAATACCCAATCCCCAATACCCAATCCCCAATACCCAATACCCAATCCCCAATCCCCAATACCCAACATCCAAGGATTTATCTTCGATTTAGATGGCGTGCTAACAGATACAGCAGAACTTCACTATTTAGCTTGGAAAAAGCTAGCAGATGAAGAGGGTATACCATTTAATCGGGAAGCTAACGAAGCCCTACGGGGTGTATCCCGTCGTGCTTCGCTGATGCTGATTATTGGCGATAGACCGTATTCAGAAGCACAAATCCAAGAGATGATGGAGCGTAAAAATCGCTACTATGTAGAGTTAATCCAAAACATGACACCCAAGGATTTGTTACCAGGTGCGATCGCCCTTTTGGATGAACTGCGACAAGCTGGGATTAAAATTGGTATTGGTTCAGCCAGCAAAAATGCCCGAACAGTCCTAGAGCGATTAGGCATTGTGGACAAAGTAGATGCGATCGCTGACGGTTACAGTGTACAGGAACCAAAGCCAGCACCAGACTTATTTCTGTACGCAGCCAAGCAACTAGGAATTAAACCAGAGCAATCTGTAGTTGTAGAAGATGCCACAGCTGGTATTGATGCAGCCCTAGCTGCTGGTATGTGGGCTGTAGGACTAGGCCCCGTTGAACGAGTTGGAGCCGCTCATATTGTTTTACCCAGCCTCGCAGGTATTAAATGGGCAGACCTTCGAGATCAATTCAGTAAAATCTCGGCGAATATCTTCAAGGTATCCAATAGCTTTCAGTAGGTTATGGGCGATCTTGTGCGATCGCAATTATTTTATATAATATCTGCCTCTCCAAATTTTCTGACTGGAGGGGATTTTATAGCGGTTCTCGAATAGAAGCAATACACAATAGGGCACAGCATTGCTCATTGGGGTCAACTTAAGCTGGAAATAGCTTAACTGTTGGCTTCCATGTCCGCCCGGAAATAAATTTCCGGGCTAGTAGGCTAAGAGGATGTTTGAAAAGTTTTGAGCGAATATAATTCGCTACTACACTGGCATTGTCCGCCTCCGCTGACTAACACAAAATCAAGTTCTTCAACCCACGGAGGTGGGTTTTGTCTGTGTAGCCGCGATTTCTAATCGCCAGGGCTGGTATTAAATTAGACTTTTCAAACAGCCTCTAAAGTCTACTGAAGTAGACTGGAGATTTTTGGCGATATTTAGTCATCTTCAGATGACTTTAGCTATGAGACGGGAATTTCAATTCCCGGCGGACAAACGGTTTCATGTTAAGTTGATACCAATGAGCAATGCTGTGCCCTGACGACAAATGTAGTTCAAATACATGAAAACTGCTGTCAGCACACCAATTCAAAATTCAAAAGTGAAATTCAAAAAATCCGATTAATTAGCAACTTGAGTTATTAGAGATTGAAACAAAGAAATGGAAAAAGGTGGGCTGCTGCCCACCCTAAACCATTATTGACCTAGCAACACTTTAAACAGGTGCTTCAGTAGCAGACTTACCAACCAGCATTGCAGTATTTTCGTCGCTTTCCAGGATACCGAATTCAATCAACAACTCTTCTAACTCTTCCATCTCAATGGGGGTGGGGACAGTGAGGTTCTTGTTGTCGATAATCTTGGTAGCCAATGTCCGATATTCGTTACTTTGATTGCTATCAGGTGCGTACTCGTTAACAGTCATCCGGCGCAATTCAGCGTGTTGAACAATGTTGTCACGAGGTACGTAGTGAATCATTTGGGTGTTCAAACGTTTTGCCAAGGTTTCGATTAAATCGATTTCCCGGTCAACGTTACGGCTGTTACAAATCAGACCACCCAAGCGCACGCCGCCTGTGTGAGCATATTTGAGAACACCACGAGCAATGTTGTTAGCTGCATACATTGCCATCATTTCACCAGAGGTAACGATGTAGATTTCTTGCGCCTTACCTTCACGGATAGGCATAGCGAAACCACCACACACAACGTCACCCAAAACGTCGTAACTTACAAAATCAACATCTTTGTAAGCACCGTTTTCTTCCAAGAAGTTGATAGCGGTGATAATACCACGACCAGCGCAACCTACACCAGGTTCAGGTCCACCAGATTCCACACAACGTACATCGCGGAAACCGGTCAGCATTACTTCTTCGAGTTCAATATCTTCTACAGCGCCACGTTCAGCAGCTAATTGCAGAACGCTTGTTTGAGCCTTACTATGTAGCATCAAACGAGTAGAGTCAGCTTTAGGATCGCAACCGACAATCAGAATGCGTTGACCCATTTCAGCCATAGCTGCTAGGGTGTTTTGAGAAGTGGTAGATTTACCAATACCGCCTTTACCATAGAAAGCTATTTGTCTAATTTTTTGGTCAGTCATGGTTGTGTTTTCCTACAATGATTTAGTTGATGAGTCGGAAGCTTGATGTGAGATATTCACCCTTGGTGGAGTAGGGAAGTAGAGCCTGTTGGCAATTGCACCCTGGCAAAAACATTTAAAATCAGAACATATTTACCCACGAAACGTAGACGCAGAGCGGCTTTTCGTCAGACACGGCTTAAGAGATAGAAAAATCTCATCTCCTAATAACGAAGTCTTTGAAACTATGACTTCAGCATTATCAGCTGTTGTAAACAATCCCAAATGGTTGCTCAAGCCTCAAGAGTGGTTGCAGCAGGAATTCAAATGAACGCAGATTTGTTCTCTGAACCACACAACCAACCAAATTGCAATCCACTCTTAAATGGTCGCTACAACTTTTCTGATTTTGTTGATGTCAAGTAACCAAGAAAATCTATAGCGCTTCTCGTTTCGTGATTGATGCAGCAGGATAAATTTCAGCCTAAAATTAGCAGTTACAGATGCAGTAATATCATGCCTGCACAGGCAACCCCTAACACTGTGGCTTAGATAATATTTTGGTGACTTTTGACAGTATGGTTAAATTCCTCGAAATTATGGAACGACACCATTCTGCTTGAAGTTTTCGTTCCAAAAGTCAACAACTGCTTCAACTTAGTTTGCGGTTGAAAACCTTTACTCCCGCAAGACGAAGTTAGTAAATATTCTGTATTTCTATTGAATTGTCAGGCTGTACTAAGAGTCTTTCTTCCCAGACTCCAAGAGTAATTGCCTTCGGCGAGTAATGCTCTAGCTAGGTTAGCCAACTCTTATTGGCTCATACCCAGATAAATTTTGATTGACTTCAAGTTGTTACAAAGGCTACTATCCTACTCAATCTAGTTTTAGATTTTCGTTGAAAAAAGATGTAGCTAATTGAAGGGGACTTACCAGAGCAAAAAAACTTTCTTGAGCTTGCCTCAAATTTGTCTTGAAGTCTTTTTGTATTTCTACTTGTTTGATTCCTATAAAAACCATAACATACATCTCACTAATTAATTTGCCGAATCTCAAATTATTTATCTATTTAATAGAAGATTATTCTTAGAACCTTTAATAGTCATAAGTTACGTCTTCGCTCGTTGCTAATTAATAAAATTATTTCTCATAGACAATATGTGCAGTTAGATACTTTTGGGTATTTGATAAAAGTACTTAAAACTAATGTTTGATAAAGAAAACATAATTTCTGATTTTTGCAGTCAAAAGTTTTGTAAATAAAGTCAGATCCAGTTTTACCCCACGCTTGGGATGAACCAGAAAGCCCTCATGTAGAGACGCGATGAATCGCGTCTAAAAAACTGGCACGTTACACAGACGCAATAAATCGCCGTCTCTACAGAAAATATACTCGTCAATTATTCCTTGACAGACTACTATTTCCGACTGGTGTGTAGACAGTAGGCAATCACGGGGGAGGGCCGCAACTTAGACTTTCGCCCAAGCTTCTAAATACCCCGATAAATTGGAGGAATTTTATGATTGACATGATTCACGCAATGTGTTAATAATAATAGTTTGTGGAAACTTTACTTCTTAATATAAGCTCTTGGCTAACGTCATTGTCATAGGTGCCCAATGGGGCGATGAAGGAAAAGGTAAAATAACTGACTTACTCAGTCGTTCCGCAGATGTTGTGGTGCGTTACCAAGGGGGTGTCAATGCTGGACACACGATTGTAGTCAAAGGTCAGACCTTTAAACTGCACTTGATTCCCTCTGGTATTTTGTATCCAAATACCGATTGCATTATCGGCTGTGGAACAGTGATCGATCCACAGATTTTGATCGCAGAAATCGACCAACTAAAAGATTTAAATATTTCCACTGACCACCTGCTGATATCTGAGACAGCCCACGTAACCATGCCTTATCATCGGTTGATTGACCAGGCATCGGAAGAACGACGGGGAAGCCATAAGATCGGCACAACAGGTCGGGGCATTGGGCCGACTTATGCTGACAAATCTGAGCGTACAGGCATTCGGGTTTTAGACTTGATGAACCCGGATGGACTACGCGAGCAGTTAGAGTGGACGATTAATTATAAAAACGTCATTTTAGAAAAGCTTTACAACTTGCCGCCTCTAGATCCACAAGAGGTGATTGAACAGTATTTGGGTTATGCAGAACGCTTGCGCCCTTATGTTATTGATACATCGTTGAAAATATACGATGCGATTCAGCGACGGCGCAATATTTTGTTTGAAGGCGCACAAGGTACGCTCCTCGATCTAGATCATGGAACTTATCCTTATGTAACCTCCTCTAACCCGGTAGCAGGTGGGGCTTGTGTTGGTGCGGGGGTAGGGCCGACAATGATTGATCGGGTAATTGGGGTGTCAAAAGCCTATACAACTCGTGTCGGAGAGGGGCCATTTCCCACTGAGTTAGATGGAGAGTTGGGAGAGTTGCTGTGCGATCGCGGTGCCGAATTTGGCACAACTACCGGACGCAAACGGCGCTGTGGCTGGTTTGATGCTGTCATTGGCCGCTATGCCGTGCGGATTAACGGTATGGATTGTATGGCGCTGACCAAACTGGATGTCCTCGATGAATTAGAGGAGATTCAAGTTTGTGTAGCTTATGACATAGATGGTCAACGTAGCGAACACTTCCCCACCAGTTCTGGTCAATTTGCTAGATGTCGCCCCATCTACAAAACCTTACCAGGGTGGAAAGTGTCAACAACTGAATGCCGCACCCTGGAAGACTTGCCACAAAGAGCATTGGATTATCTCAAATTCTTAGCTGAATTGATGGAAGTTCCGATCGCGATCGTCTCACTCGGAGCCAGCCGCGATCAAACCATAATCGTAGAAGACCCCATCCACGGGCCCAAACGCGCTTTATTGCACCCTGACGGGACACCTGCTACCCTACTTAGTGCTTAGTCAGTGCTGAGTGCTGAGTGCTGAGTAGTAGGATTTAATGACTAATGACAACTGACAAAGGACAACTTTTATGGCTATTACAGTCGAATCTCAAAAACGCCCAGAAGGCAGCAAGCCAAAAGCTTTGCGCCGTGCTGGACTGATACCTGCAAATTTGTATGGTCATAAGGGAACAGAATCCATTTCTTTGACTATTGAAGCCAAAACTGTTGAGCGTTTGCTCAAAAGAGCTTCCGTTAACAACACCTTGATTGAGTTGAATATTGCTGATGCACCTTGGCGCGGTAAAACCTTGCTGCGGGAACTTCAGATCCATCCAGCCAAAGGTACGCCTTATCACCTCAGCTTTTTCGCGGTTGCTGGCCACGGTGACACCACCGTAGAAGTACGTCTGCGGTTTGTGGGAACTGCTGTTGGTGTTAAACAAGCAGGTGGCGTGTTAGACACCGTAATCACTGAATTGCAAGTGAGTTGTGCGCCAGAAAACATCCCAGATGTCATCGAAATCGATGTCTCTAACCTGCAAATTGGCGACAGCTTGAGTATTAGTGATATACCCTTTCCTGAAGGTGTTACACCTCTAGCTGAATCAGAGCGACTTGTTGTCAGCGTTTTGCCACCACAAATTAGCGCTGAAGATGCTGGTACGGAAACTGAAACTGAGGCAGCTTCTTAAGCTAGTTAAACTGTGTAATAATTTTTGATGACACCAGGGGGTAACTCCTGGTTTTTTTGTATTTGAACCGCAGAGGCGCAGAGAGCGCAGAGGACAGAGATGACAGAAGCGACTCTTCCAGCTTTAATTCAGCAAATGTTGCAGCCGGGATTTTATCCCCATACAGTAACAGAACCTATTCAACTAATTCAAACCCACGTTTCTTATGTGCTGTTAACTGGGGATTACGCTTATAAGCTGAAAAAACCTGTGAATTTTGGCTTTTTGGACTTTTCCACCTTAGATAAGCGGCAGCATTTTTGTCAGGAAGAGTTACGGTTAAATCAGCGCGGTGCTGGTGAACTGTATTTAGAAGTTTTGCCCATAACTTTGGTTGGGGAGCAATACCAGTTAGAGGGAACGAGCGAGGCTGTAGAATATACGCTGAAGATGCGCCAGTTTCCGCAAGAGTCGCTATTAAGTACGCTTTTTGAAGAAGGTAAGTTAAATGAGACACGCCTAGATGAGTTGGGGCGGGTAGTGGCTCAATACCATGCTGAAGCACAAACAAATGATTATATTCGTACTTTTGGGGAAGTGCCAAATGTCCGGGCTGCCTTTGATGAGAATTATGAGCAAAGTGAGAAATATATTGGCGGCCCCCAGACGCAGACGCAGTTTACAGAAACAAAGCAATATACAGATAAATTTTTTGCCGAACGTCCAGAGTTATTCGCTAGCAGAATTCACAACAACTATATTCGTGAATGTCACGGGGATTTACACCTGAGAAATATTGCCCTGTGGCACGATAAAATCTTGTTGTTCGATTGCATTGAGTTTAATGAGCCGTTCCGCTTTGTCGATGTGATGTACGATGTGGCGTTCACGGTGATGGATTTGGAAGCCCGCCAGCGCAAAGATTTGGGTAATGCGTTTTTGAATGCCTATATAGAGCAAACTGGTGACTGGGAAGGCTTACAAGTGCTGCCTTTATATTTAAGTCGTCAGGCTTATGTCCGAGCTAAGGTGACATCATTTTTGTTAGATGATCCGAGTGTACCTGCGACAGTAAAGGAAGAAGCAACAAAAACGGCTGCTGACTATTACAAACAGGCTTGGGAATACACTAAACCAAACCAGGGACAACTAATTTTGATGTCGGGGTTGTCGGGTTCTGGTAAAAGTACCACAGCCAGGTCTTTAGCCCGTCAACAGGGAGCGATTCACCTGCGTTCGGATGCGGTACGGAAGCATTTAGGGGGAATTCCTTTGTGGGAAAAGGGTGGCGATGATTTGTATACGCCGGAGATGACCGCGAAAACTTACACACGGCTGTTAGAATTGGGAATTATCTTGGCTAAACAAGGTTTTTCGGTAATTTTGGATGCCAAGTATGATAAACAACATTTACGGCAAGAAGCGATCGCACAAGCTACAAAGCACCAACTTCCTATTCAGATTATCCAATGCACAGCACCCCTTGAAGTGATAAAAGAGCGTTTGAACAATCGCACTGGTGATATTGCTGATGCCACCGCCGATTTATTAGCCTCACAAATCAAACAAGCTGAACCTTTCACTGAAGAGGAACAACCTTATGTGAAGATTTGGGATACAACTCAAACACAACAGGCACAATTAAAATAATTCGTAATACTCGCCATTCGCGTAGCGTCTCGTAGAGAAGGCGAGAAGCAAGCTACGTAATTCGTAATTTTCGATCCAATTACGAATTATGAATTAGTAATTAGTTAGTTTTTTATTCTATGGCAGACAAAAAGAACGACTTTTTCAGTATTTCTCCTAGCTTCTTTTCTCAACTATTATTTGGGGCATTTTTAACATTTATATTAATCATGACTGGCTCCGCACCAGCCCTGAGTATCTTCTTAGGAATTATGGGCGGTTTCATTTTAAGCTGGATCACCAATGTAACTGATAATAGCCCCCAGGCTCCAGCGGTCGCTTCTTCTGATGGTGTCGATACAGGATTGAAATACTGGTTATTTTTCATGCTGGGCTTTGTATATTTGGGTTATCCAGCACCCATGAGTATCTTGCTAGGTGGATTAGGCGCTTTAGCTGGAGGCTGGATTACTGCTTGGTGGGGAAGTAAGGAAGAAACTAGAACTCAGTTGCAAGTTGAAGAACCAGAAGATGGCGAAGTTGAACCAACGAACGAGAGGATCAACAAACGTCAAACAAGAAGGGCTGGCCGCCGTTACCGTCGTGCCCCTGGAAGTCGTTTCAATTTCAGGTTTTGGGAAAGGTAGGGATTGGGGATTGGGGATTGGGGATTGGAAAAAATTATTCTAATCCTAATTCACGCCTGATGTGAATTAAAAATGTCCCTTGTCCCATAGGCATTTTGAGAGTCGGTCAAAATTAAAGTGTTTTAAACCACTGACGAGATGACAAGGGTTTCATAACTTAATTCACATTAGACGTAATTCCTAATTTCTAATCCTAAATCTCCAATCTCGAATTCCTAATCTCTAATACCCAATCCCCAATGTTTTTATATCTATCTAAATTACTGCCACTATTTTTTTATCCACTAGGATTAGCGTGTGTAAGCTTAGTGGTAGCATTAGTAACGTTGTGGAGACGACCGCGGACTGCGGCGATCGCAGTTGCTTTTGCCCTAATTTTATTGCTATTTTGTAGTAACGCCTGGATTGCTAAATCATTAGTGCGATCGCTAGAATGGCAAAATCTTCCACTCGCTCAAATACCTAATGCCGAAGCGATTGTGGTTTTAGGTGGTGCAACTAAATCAGCTTTTTTCCCAAGACCTACTGTCGATTTGAGTGAAGCAGGCGATCGCATCATCTACGCCGCACAACTGTATCGTCAGAAAAAAGCGCCTATTATCATTCTCAGCGGTGGCCGCATCGATTGGCGTGGAAGTGGTTCACCAGAGTCGGCAGATATGGCAACAATCCTCACATCTATTGGTATTCCATCTGAGGCGATTGTTCAAGAACCTGACTCTCTCAATACTTATCAAAATGCTGTCAATGTCCGAAAAATTTTGAAGTCTCGTGGCATTCGTCAGGTATTATTAGTAACTTCAGCAATGCATATACCGCGATCGATTCAGATTTTCCGGCGTCAAGGAATCAATGTTATTCCTGCACCGACTGACTTTTTGGTGAGTGAGGGTGAGTTGCAAGAACTCGGCAGCACTCCCAAAGCCGCTATACTGAATTTATTACCCGATACCGACAACTTACACCAATTTACTATCGCTTTAAAAGAGTATATTGGTTCTTTTATCTATCGCTTACGCGGTTGGCTTTAATTAAAGTTAGGAGTTATGAGTTATGAGTTGTTAATTATTAAGTTATGAATTGTTAATTATGAAATGTAGTAATTGCCTAAACTTCTAACTCCAAACTTCTAACTTTATTAACTTTATGTCTAAAAATTTACCTTATATTATGCCATCCCCTCAACCCCAAGTTGAGGAAGCTTTTGCCTCTTATCAAACAACTCACCAGTTCTACCACGAAGTTCGGTCGCGGTCGGAGTTTCAACGTCATTGTGATTGGTATTATACAACAGCAGAACAAAACCGCCAAGAACTTAAAAGAATGCGCGGCGAACTGAATATTTTTCAGTGGTTTCGCCGCCGATAAGTGATTTAGATGACTTCTAACTCATTTTCACGTAAATGGGCTTTGAATTTTTTACTAAACTGAACTACAACAGGCAGATTAGCACTTACGGGTCTGCCTTGCCATTGGGTGGCAATACCGATTACATCGCCTTCTGTACCTTTGATGTCAAAAGCCTGATTCCGATGTTCAGGATGATGATACACTACCACCGAATCTTTAACGCGGACGCGATCGCCAACTTCCATAACAACATTTACACCTAGCATTTTCTTTTCCACAAGTATCTGCTACAAAATATATGATTAAATCGCTTAGAATTTGATTTAATCAGCTATTTCTTGACGCTTCATCGGGGTGCAACGGCGCATTTAACCCTCTGCGTCCAGGCACGTTTTAGCAATCCGTGCGTACTTTTTTAGGTTTTTTGCCGCGTTAAATAAGTATCGCCCCTAGCTTTCGTCTTTACCCTAAAACAGGGAAACGAAAGAAAATTAGGCGATATTTATCAGATGTGCTTAGTACTTTGACAAGATATCTAACCCTTTTATCTTGACTCTAGGATGTTCCCCAGGTCAACTCTCTCACCAATTTTCGTGTATGGCAGTTACACGCTCAAGGAGGGTGCTAGTACAAGAAGGCAAAAGTAAAAAGAAAGAATGCTTCTTTTCTAAGCGTGTTGTGCTAGGGCTAAAGTTTTTGTCAGATCGGTAAGGAAGGAGAATACGATGTCTACGACGGGCTACGCCTACGCAGGTTTGGGAAAAATTGCTGTGGGCGTTGAATTAGTACATATTTTTACTAGATTCTTTTTTTACTCTGCACACTGTATAAATGCTAGAATCCTCAAGTAGACAGTTAGGATACCTAGATGCCAGTTGTAGCTAACTCAATCAAGTTTGGTACAGACGGCTGGCGGGGCATTATTGGTGACGAGTTCACCTTTGAACGCCTAGCCCTGGTCGCGCCAGTTGCCGCAAAAGTATTATATGATACGTATTTTTCTACGGTTGGTAGCCGGACAATAATTGTCGGTTACGATCGCCGATTCATGGCTGAAGACTTTGCTCGTGCTGTTGCCGATACTGTCAGTGCTGTGGGATTTGATGTGCTACTGAGCGAAAGCTATGCCCCAACCCCAGCTTATAGTTGGGCGGCAAAAGAACTCAATGCTTTAGGGGCACTGGTAATTACAGCCAGCCATAATCCTGGCAAATATTTGGGTTTAAAAGTCAAGGGTTATTTTGGTGGATCAGTACCGCCAGAAGTTACAAAAGAAATAGAAGATCAGTTGTCGGTGGGAGTACCACTAGCAGCTACCCCAGGTAAGCAAGAGAAATTCGATCCTTGGCCTAGTTATACCCAAGCGTTAGAAGGTAAAGTTGATATCGCCAAGCTTCGAGAAGCGATCGCATCTGGTAAATTGACGTTATTTGCTGATGTGATGCATGGCGCTGCTGCTACTGGATTGGCGAGACTACTAGGCAATCAGGTTAAAGAAATCAACAGCGATCGCGATCCCCTATTTGGTGGCGGTGCGCCGGAACCCTTGCCTAAATACCTTTCAAAGCTATTTGAAGTCATCAAGACTCACAGAGAAACCGATAAATCAAGTTTAACGGTGGGGTTGGTATTTGATGGAGACTGCGATCGCATTGCAGCAGTAGATGGAGAAGCCAACTTCCTAAGTTCCCAAGTCTTAATCCCGATATTAATCGACCATTTAACCCTGCGGCGCGGTTTTACTGGAGAAATAGTCAAAACTGTTAGTGGTTCCGACTTGATGCCCCTTGTGGCAGCCCTACATAACCTCTCAGTCTTTGAGACAGCAGTTGGTTATAAATACATCGCTGACAGAATGTTAGCAGCAAAAGTGTTACTGGGTGGCGAAGAGTCCGGAGGAATTGGCTATGGTAGCCATATCCCTGAACGCGATGCCCTGCTGTCAGCATTGTACGTCCTAGAGGCGATCGTCGAATCTGGTTTGGATTTAGGTGAGTATTATCGCTACTTGCAGAAAAAAACAGGGTTTACCTCAGCTTACGATCGCATTGATTTACCCTTAGCAAGTATGGAAGTGCGATCGCGTCTTTTGCAACAACTGCAAACCCAACCCTTAACAGAAATTGCCGGGTTAGCAGTAATTGATTGTCAAACAATTGACGGCTACAAATATCGCCTCGCTGATAAAAGCTGGTTAATGATTCGCTTTAGCGGGACTGAGCCAGTTTTACGGCTATATTGCGAAGCACCGACAATTGAGCAAGTGCATCAAACTCTTGCTTGGGCGAAACGGTGGGCGGAGTAAAATTCATTATTAGTCATTTGTCCTTTGTCTTTGGTAAATGACCAATGACCAATGACTAATGACTAATGACTAATGATCAATGACCAATGACTAATGACCAAATTACTCGTAGTAGCCACAGGAAATCCAGGTAAGTTAGGGGAAATACAAGCTTATCTGGAAAATTCTGGTTGGGAATTAACCCTCAAACCTGAAGAATTAGACATTGAAGAGACGGGCGAAACTTTTGCCGCTAACGCTTGTCTGAAAGCGTCACAAATTGCTAAAGCTACGGGAAACTGGGCAATTGCTGATGATTCAGGTTTACAAGTAGATGCCCTAAATGGCGCACCAGGAGTTTATTCTGCACGGTACGCCAAAACCGACTCAGAACGCATTGCGAGGATATTGAGCGAATTAGGCAACAAGGTCAATCGGCAAGCTCAATTTGTCTGTGCAGTAGCGATCGCTCGTCCTGACGGTGCGATCATATTACAATCAGAAGGTGTTTGCCACGGCGAAATTCTCCATGCGCCTCGTGGGGATAGCGGTTTTGGCTACGATCCAATTTTTTATGTGCAAGAGTTGCAATTGACCTTTGCTGAGATGACAAAGGAGTTAAAGAGGTCAATTAGCCATCGAGGCAAGGCTTTTACAGCTTTACTTCCGCAATTGGAGAGAGTTAATTAATTAGGAGAGACGCGATTAATCGCGTCTATACAAGAGTTAGGAGAGACGCGATTAATCGCATCTGCACAAGAGTTAGGAGTTATGAATTTTGCTAAATCTTTATTCATTACTCCTGACTTATAACTTTTAACTCCTAACTTTTAACTCCTAACTTTTTTAAACTGCTTCTGTGTTCTTTTCGCCAGTACGAATCCGAATCACCTGCTCAACAGGCGAGATGAAAATTTTACCATCGCCGATTTCACCAGTGCGGGCAGCAGCAATAATTTTGTCTACCACCATATCAACCTGATTATCGTCAACTACAATTTCCACTTTGAGTTTTTGCAGAAACTCAACGGTGTACTCAGAACCGCGATACCGTTCAGTTTGACCTTTCTGCCGTCCGAACCCCCGGACTTCAGAAACAGTCATGCCAACAATACCAGCGTTAACTAAGGCGATTTTTACCTCATCTAGCTTAAATGGGCGGATAATAGCTTCTACTTTTTTCATCTTTTTAACTCCTGACTTCTACTAGCTTCGTTTATATATCTAACCAGATCCGCTGTCTGAAGCTGTAACCAGCAGTGCTTTTCCTAAAAGATATGTAATAATTACCACTTTTTTAAAATCGTAGATGCTTTGCTTGAGGGTTTAGGACATGATAACCAGCAAGGATTTATTTGGATAATCTTTGAAGTTCTAACATAAGTAAGTTGCTGTCAATTTAGGATTTTATGTAGCTTTTGTAACCCAATAATATACCAACTCCGCCATTTAGCAGATTTGCTCGATATTTAGAGAGTGATTGCAGACAAATTGCACGGTAGCCCGAAAGCCTGCTGCTGCTGACTGTGGGAATGTCAACTAACGTTTCTGATGTTCAAACAAGGGACGCACAACGAAATATCCAGCACTAAAGGCAGTCAGCATAATTAACAAGATAGTGATAATTAACCACCAGCCATTGATTCCCTTGGCATCTGGCTCAGTAGTGGAATAATAATAACTTACTTGTTGCTCTTCTATAAAAACTGGTTCTGGTATCGGGAAATTTATTTCCGTTGCAGGTGTAGGAAAGTCTTGGCGGCGACTTTTTTCTGGTGGGGTTTTGGGCACAACAGATGGACGTGAACGAGAAACCTGCTGACGTGGACGCGCTGGTGCTACTGGCTGTTTGGCGGCACTTTGAAAGTCACCAGAAGCTTGGGTAGCTTGATGATAACTGGGTTTAGTCTGGGAATCCACAAAATTTTGCAAACGGGAAAAAGACTCAACGACTTTGGTAATTTCTTGGCGCAATAGTTGATTTTCTTGTGCCAATTGCTGATTTTGGGTGGTGAGTGCATTTAGCCTCGCCTGTGCTGCTTGCAACTCTGTTGACAATTCCCTATATACAGATAGTGGTACAGAGGGAGGGTAGGCTTGAGTAGTCGGTATTGGCGAATTTCTGTGAACAGAACCTATGGTTGTTCGCATTGGGGGGTTGGTATTAAAAATCAAGGTAATTAGATCGTACAGAGATGCTAACAGAGATAGTTAGCCCTCAAACTATGCCCAAGAATAATAGAAAAATGCCGAAAGGGCAAAGATTTTTTATTGAGTATTAGGTATTAGGTATTGGGGATTGGGGATTGGGTATTGGGTATTAGGTATTAGGTATTGGGTACTAAGAAAACTTTTCTCTAATCCCCAGTCCCTAGTTCCCTGTCCCAGTCCCTAGTCCCCAGTCCCAACAATGGAAAGAAGTGTCCAACAGGGCCTTGCCCTTCGCCAATATCTAGGGCGTAAGTAAGTGCAGTAGTTACATACTCCTTTGCCTGTTGTACTGCTTGCCACAAGTCTTTTCCCTTAGCTAGATTAGCAGCGATCGCAGCCGATAGTGTACAACCAGTACCGTGGGTATTTTTTGTCTCTACTTGCTGGCAAGTCAAAACTTCTAACTTGTCCCCATCAAACCAGATATCAACACCACGCAAGTCTCCCTGCATACCCCCACCCTTGACTAAAACAGCCTTCGTTCTTAAAGTCTTATGAATAATTTCAGCAGCCTTCTGCATATCCTCCAAAGAATTAATTTGTAAACCGCTCAAAATCTGGGCTTCATAGCGATTAGGCGTGATTATAACCGCTTTAGGAATCAGGGTATAGCACAGAGTCTTCACTGCATCATCATCAATCAATTGTGCCCCTGTACGTGACACCATTACTGGATCAACAACTAGATTCTTGATTTGTAAAGCTTCCACTTGCTGGGCCACAGCAAAGATAATTTCCTGATTAAGCAACATACCCGTTTTGGCAGCTTGTATGCCAATATCCTCAACTACTGCCTGAATTTGTGCCACAACAGCCTCTCTTGGCATGGCATCAACCCTCCTCACTCCGAGAGTATTTTGTGCCGTTACACAAGTTATGGCACTAGTACCGTGGACACAGTGAAAAGCAAAGGTGCGTAAATCAGCTTGAATTCCTGCACCGCCACCGCTATCTGAACCAGCAATGGTTAAAGCAACAGGTATTCTGGACTTGATTTCAGTGTTCATATTATGAAGATTAAGTAAATTGGCGTCACGTCGCTTTGCTCCGAATTCAAAATTCTTGCATTATTGATCCCCATAAATAAATTTAGGGGCTTGTAAAAGGCATCGCTTTCTTTAAAAATATTGAGATCAACTTCATCAAATCCTCGCACAAAGAGCTTTCTATTCCCATATAACCCTGTAAATTAACAGGACTCCACCAGATACTTCCATAGTATTTTGGGGTTTGTTGTAAAAAATTTTACTATATTCAGGGCATTTACTGATAACAACTACTATTTGTAAAGGTTACTTTTGATTAAGTTCACAAGGCTCAGTTACACCGCTTAGAACAAGTTCGACTAAGTTGTTACATTAGTTCCCTTAACTTAAGGGGTCAACCTACTAAAGTTTCAACCAATTTAACTTTGACCACTATAACTTTAAGTCCCCAGTTATCAGTTAGGGGTAGATTTTACCATGCCAATTTGGCAACTTCCTAACTTAAAACAACGGATAAAGTTCAGAAGAATTATTATGCCAAATATCATCGCCGTATCAAATATAGCAGATGGTAAAACTGGCTTACAAACAGATGAAGATACAATTCAATTTGACTCGATCCAGCCTTGTTAATCAGGCGATGTTTGACAACAACTCTAGAGACGAAGTGTCTACCTCCTAATCGTCCAATTACACTCAACAAAACCCTGACGATTGACGGTATCAATATCTCTAGTTCAAGCATCAAGGTAAACAGGAGAAAAATTTTCACTTTGACAACAGCGTTTCTATAACTGATGCAATCTTAAGTTGCGATCGGACAACTAGGACTGTCTTTAACAGTTCAGACAGATGACCTGTTCAAATAACTACTTAGCAACTGAAAAAAGTTGTTGAGAGTTTACTCTACCAATTCCCCTTATACACATTTGAAGTAAAAAAATGGCTGGCACAACATACTACGTTTCTGGAACAGGCAATGATAATAGCAATGGCTTGACTACGACAACTCCCTTCCGCACAATAGCCAAAGCAGTTTACCTTCCTCAGTTGAAAGCAGGCGACACAATCCTTGTCATGAACGGGACTTACGGTAGCGTAGGGATGATATTTAACAAAAATGGTTCACCAAACAACTGGACAACAATCAAAGCCTATCCAGGAGCTACGCCTAAGATCATAACAACGGGAAGTGCGATGAATATATTTAGTTCATCCTACGTGCGGATTGAAGGACTTACCTTTGAGGGCAATCGGCAAAATATCACTCTAGACTATGCCTTACAACAGAAAAATAACCTGAGTAACCCCTTAACTAATGCCAATGGAATTTATGTAGCACCTTGGACAAATAGCCAGGGAGTCGGTGGTACTAATCCTCATCACATTGTCATCACTGGTAACACAGTTAGTAACTTTCCAGGTGGAGGTATTGCAATCAGTGATACAGACTACATTACAGTTGAGAAAAATGTTGTATCAGGAAATGCTTGGTATTCGCCTTATGGTAATCAGGGAATTACCACTCTTCGCAGTTTTAATTTCGATAACAATACTACTGACTACAGGATGATTTTTCGAGGTAACATTATCTACGATAATCAAAGTCTGATTCCGTGGTACGTAGCAGGCAAAATCACTGAAGGACATGGTATCATGCTTGACACCACTATGCAGTCTAAAAGTGGTGTAGCTTATACAGGTAAAACTTTGATTACAAATAACATAACTTACCATAATGGTAGTTCTGGTATTAATGTTTTTAAGGCTCATAATGTAGATGTTGTTAACAACACAACCTATCAGAATAGTCGTGTTCTTACAAATGATGGAGAAATTGGTGTTTCTTACTCAGACAGTGTACGTGTCTACAACAACATTTTGTATGCAAGCAACAATCAAAATGCCAATTCCATCAAGTACGCTACAAATGTAAACTTTAACCACAACCTTGTTTATAACTCCAACAAATTTCAAGCTTCAAGTAATTCAAACGCCACAGGGTTGCTGAATATTTTGGGTAAAGATCCTCAATTTGTTAATGCGGTTCAAAGTAATTTTGCGCTCAAACCTGGAAGTCCTGCGATCAATGCTGGCTCCAATGCCTTCAATAGCATCACTGGTAATGGTACTGGTATTGCAGCAGTTGATCTCGGTGCATATCTTCATCTTGGTACATACCAAGTTCCTACCCCTGGAATTCAAGCTCTCAATAGCACAGTTAAGATTGCAGATGGTAGTACTACTGGGATTAATTTTGGTGACACCATAGCTGGCAACACCCTAATCAGTAAAGCCTTTTCCATCAATAATACTACTACACCTGCACTCAATCTGAATAATCTTCAGCTTATCGAAGAATTTAGTTTGGTCGGTACTCTTCCGACGAGTCCCGCATTGCTCGCAAGTTCCGCGATTTTAGTCCTCGTCATCCTTGTCCGAAATATATTTAGGGCATTTTTGAAAGATTATTTTTGATGCAGTGTGAAAAACCAGAATCTAGATTTTATAGAGAGTAGCGATCGCAGCTACTAAAGATGAAGATACCATTCAATTAGACCTCTAGTCTTGCTAATCAGACAATATCTGACGACAAATCTATAAACAAAGTATTTACTCGCTAATCGTCCGATAGCTCTCAACAAAACCCTGACGATTGACCGTATCAATACTCTTAGCTCAACCTTCAACGGTTGACAAGAGAAAAATTTTCAGTTTTACAACAGTGTTTCTACAACCGATGCGATTTGAAATCGCGATCGGACAACTGTGACTGTCTTTAACAGTCCAAATATATGACCTATTCAAATAACTACTTAGCAACCGAAAAAAGTTGCTGAAAGTGTATTACTAATCAATTTCCCTTACACTCATTCGGAGAAAACAAATGGCTGGCACAACATACTACGTTTCTGGAACAGGCAATGATAGAAGTAATGGTTTAAACGAACAAAATGCGTTTCGCTCCCTGACAAAAGCCGTATCTCAACTGCAAACAGGTGACACACTCTATGTCATGAACGGAACTTATGATAAAGGATTTACGCTTTTTAACAAAAATGGCTCACCAAACAACTGGACAACAATCAAAGCCTATCCAGGAGCTACGCCTAAGCTCATAACAACGGGAGGTGGGATGAATATATTTAGTTCATCCTACGTGCGGGTTGAAGGACTTACCTTTGAAGGCAATCGGCAAAATATCACTCTAGACTATGCCTTACAACAGAAAAATAACCTGAGTAACCCCTTAACTACTGCCAATGGAATTTATGTAGCACCTTGGACAAATAGCCAGGGAGTCGGTGGTACTAATCCTCATCACATTGTCATCACTGGTAACACAGTTAGTAACTTTCCAGGTGGAGGTATTGCAATCAGTGATACAGACTACATTACAGTTGAGAAAAATGTTGTATCAGGAAATGCTTGGTATTCGCCTTATGGTAATCAGGGAATTACCACTCTTCGCAGTTTTAATTTCGATAACAATACTACTGACTACAGGATGATTTTTCGAGATAACATTGTCTACGATAATCAAAGTCTTGTTCCGTGGCATGTAGTTGGTAAAATCACCGAAGGACACGGTATTATGCTTGACACCACTATGCAGTCTAAAAGTGGTGTAGCTTATACAGGTAAGGCATTAATTGCAAATAACATAGTCTACAACAATGGTAGCTCTGGCATTGACATTTTTAAAGCGGTTAATGTAGATGTTGTTAATAACACAGCTTACCAAAATAGCCGTGTTCTCACAAATAATGGAGAAATTAATGTTTCTTACTCAGATAATGTACGTGTCAACAACAACATTCTATATGCAAGCGACAATCAAAAAGCCAATGTGATCAAATACGCCACAGATATAACCTTTGATCGCAACCTTGTTTATAACTCTAATGCCTTCCAAGCTTCAAGTAATCCAAACGCCACAGGGTTACAGAATATTTTGGGTAAAGATCCCCAATTTGTGAATGCTGCTGGAAAGAATTTTGCACTTAAACCTGGAAGTCCTGCTATCGATGCTGGTTCCAATGCCTTGAATGCCATTACTGGAAATATTCCTCTGGATGGTGATGGCAATGGCACTGCATTGATTGACATTGGCGCATACGAAGCTCCGCGCATCACCACTACTGCTCCAGAAATTCAAGTTCTGAATGGCACAGTTGATATTGCAGATGGCAGCACTACAGCGATTAACTTTGGTGATGTCACCGTTGGTAATACCCTGACCAAAACCTTTACTATCAAGAACACCGGTACAGCCGCACTCAACCTGAGTAATCTTCAACTTCCCAATGGATTTAGTTTAGTTGGGACTCTTCCGACGAGTCTGGCTGCTAATGCTTCCACGATTATATCGGTGGCACTCAACACCACTACACCCGGCACTTATAGTGGCAGCTTTAGTTTAAACAACAACGATAGTAATGAAAGTCCTTTTAACTTTGTTATTAGTGGCATAGTTAAGCCTGTTCCTACTCCAGAAATTCAAGTTCTGAATGGCACAGTTGATATTGCAGATGGCAGCACTACAGCGATTAACTTTGGTGATGTCACCGTTGGTAATACCCTGACCAAAACCTTTACTATCAAGAACACCGGTACAGCCGCACTCAACCTGAGTAATCTTCAACTTCCCAATGGATTTAGTTTAGTTGGGACTCTTCCGACGAGTGTGGCTGCTAATGCTTCCACGATTATATCGGTGGCACTCAACACCACTACATCCGGCACTTATAGTGGCACTCTGATTTTAGGCAACAACGATAGTAACGAAAGCCCCTTTGACTTTGCCATAAGTGGTACAGTCAAACCCAAAATCATTAATAGCACAGCCGGCAATGACATCTTTATTACCCGACCAAACAACGGCAATGACATCATCACCGATTTTGGTGGTGTAGGTACTAGCTCAAACCCTTCGGCTGCGGTGATTGCCAAAGTAGATACCTTGCAATTTATTGGGGCTGGCTTGACTGCGAGAAATCTGCAATTAACTCAAAATGGCAATAATTTAGAAGTCACCTTTGAAAATGTGGCTAATACCAAAGTCACTCTGCAAAACTTTCAGTTAGAAAACCTGGAGAACTTAGCCGCATCGATAACACAATCCGCCATCGGTAATATCCTATTTGATGGACAAGCCAGTGTTAGCGACAGCTTTGATGTGATTAATGCTAACTCCACTCAAACTAGCATTTTCAATACAAACAGCGTTACTTTCCTCAATGACTTGAACAATAACGTTACCGGTTTTGATAACTCCAACGATGTGATTAATGGTCAAGGGGGCAATGACATCATCGATGGGAAAAGTGGTAACGACCTGCTGCGGGGTGGTGCTGGCAATGATCTTCTCATTGGTGGACAAGGCAATGATACTCTTGTGGGTGGTATAGGTGCTGACTCTTTCATCTACAACACCAATGCTGCTTTTACTAGCGCTGCTGTGGGTATTGATACGATCGCTGACTTCAATCACTCTGAAGGTGATAAGATTGTTCTAGATAAGACCACCTTTAATGCCATTACTTCTGTTGTCGGAACGGGTTTTAGTAACGCCAGTGATTTTCAAATCACTAGTTTAGGGGCAGTTAGTAATGCTCTAATTATCTACGACCCTGCAACTGGGCAATTACTATACAATCAAAATGGTAGCGCTGCTGGTTTCGGCAGTGGCGGTCAATTTGCACAACTGACTGGTAAGCCTACTCTTACTGCCTCTGACTTCATCATTCAAGCATAACCCGATACGGTTTAATTAAGGGTTATTGGTGTAGATAATTGGTTTTTGAAGACGCGATAAATCGCGTCTCTACATCAGGGTTTTGTTGCTCTATCTGAACTGTATTGACTTATAGGGGACGCAATATGTTTATTGCGTCCCTACAATTTATTAACTTGCAATCTGCTCTGACTTTTCACGTCATGTGGAAAAGCTAACGATTGATCTAACCCCCTAGCCCCCTTCCTGTTTCAGGAAGGGGGAAAATTCAAAGTCTCTCTCCTACAAGGAGAGAGATTTAGAGAGAGGTTTTCCAGATACCGTGAAAAGTCAGGCAATCTGCTGTAGTTTAAACCCATTGCACAGGATCTAATTGATAGTAACGTTGTAATTGCTCATAAAGTGCTGGATGCTTGGACAACAATTGGTGCGGTTTCTCAAAGAATGTCTCAGTCGCCACGGCAAAAAATTCCGCGGGATTTGTTGCGCCATAGCTATCCATTACTGTCTTTACGCCTTGTTGAAGATCGTTACAAAGTTGCTGATATGCTTCTGTCATCACCTTCGACCAAATCGGATAGTCTGAGTTATGTTGCAGTATAGGAACTCCTTCAGCTTTACCATCCTCTTGATCCAACTGATGGGCGAATTCATGAAGTACAACGTTACGTCCATCGCTCCAGTTAGCAGTGTCTTGTTTCACTTGTTCCCAAGATACTACTACTTGGTCAGTTGTCCACGATTCGCCTAATCTTGCCACACGCCTTTCTTCAACAACATAATTTCCAATAGCAGTCGTTTCCTGAACAAAATAAGCATTGGGATACACCAGAATTGAACGAAGTCTAGGAAAGTACTGCCCACGTTCATTGAGTAGGAGTAAACAGGCAACAGCAGCAAGGGTCAGTTTCATTTCTTCTGTAACTTGTAATCCTCTACAGCCAATAAATTGCTTTTCTGCTAAAAACACTTGAATATGTCCCTGAAGTCGTCTAAGTTCATCGGGAGAAAGACAAGGGTAAATAGGAAGATTATTCTCAATAATGGCACTCCAAAGGGGAGGAAAAGGACGATATTTGAGACGCTTTCTTCGCCTTTTAACTAGAATGGGATTGACTAAAATCCCAACAATAATTAGCCCAATGGTAAAAAAGATAACTATTGTTTTAATCATTAATTTTTTAACAGGTTACAAGTGTTTAACCGAAAGATTTTCATAAAGGCACTTGTTTTGTGTTGCCTATAGCAAATACTGAAAAATGTGAAGGCTATTGCTGTGCAGTCAAAAGCGCAACGAAAAATCATGTTTGGTGGAGATATTGAGCGAAATAAGATACTAGCTACAATAAGCCAGATTGCTTAATCTGGGAGTATTTACTAAGTCAGTATTGGCTATCCAACCATTACCAGATAACTCTCCAGGGAAACTTCTAGAAAGGTCGATTTCTACCCAAATGTAATTTTCTGATTTGTATGACTTAACTATATTACCTGTAACCAAGTTCACAAACACGATTGCGTTGGGATTAAGTGTTGTAATAAAAGCTCCTTTTGTACTTGGTTGGCGAAGTAAAGTTACAGGTTGTACAATTTGCCGACATGCACTGCCAATAGTAGGTTTAGTCCACAGGGTTTGAGCGTTGTTATTCGTCTGACAAAATTTCAGCACAGCAGTTTGAATAAATCCTGAAGTCGGAGATTTGATTCTGACAAATTTATCTCCACTAGCTGGTATATATGCTAAATTAATCTTTGTTTTTGCCGACAATATTCTGATAGCCTTCGATGATGTTGAAGGTTCTTGAAAAATCGGAGTATCTACTTTAGTTTCACGACAACTCGACTGTGAAGAATTGGAGGTAGTCTGTGTGATTTGAGCAAATACAGGTACACCTAGAGGGAACGTAGCAATCTTGACTAGAGTAAAAATATACAATAACTTCTGAAATTCCACGTTTTTTCCTAAATATCACTTATAAAAAACTCTACATTAGATTCGCAACTTATCGAAACAGAATTCAGGAGTCAGGAGCCAGAATTCAGAATGAATTATGTGGGACTGGTAGATAAATAAACGGGTTTAAAACCCCCACCAAATTTTCAATATGGTGGTCTTCTCCCAAGGGGAGACACCAAAGGCGAACAATCAGTTGCAGGTCTGAATCTCCGACTGTAAGCATTGCTTTATAGCGTTTCTCTATCGAGTGAGGTACAGCAACCCCACCCCCAACCCCCTCCCCGCAAGCGATGAGGAGGCTATGATGTACCTAATGTGATTAGGAAACGCTATAGCAAGTATTTGAGTGTCTTGATTCTAATTGGAGCTAACGGAAACGTCTCCGTTCCTGTTAGCGCAGTGGGGCGTAGCCCATTCTGATTTCTGAATTCTTCTTCAAAAACTCTGACGTTAAAAGAGCCTAAAAAAAATTATTTTTAGCCATTAGACATCATATAATAACTGACTACTACTAATTACCAACTAGGCACAATCTCTTAATTATGAATAAATCCAATAATACAGGAATACTTGAAAACTTTGTCAATACAGTGATGGGAGTAAAAACTCTTAATCAAGAACAGTCTTCAAATACATTAATAGCTACTACACAAGAATTAGATGTCAGAGCAGTTTTAGTTTATACACTAGGGACTATCCTACAAATATTAGTCATGATTCTCGTGCTACTGATTATGGAAAAATTAGTAATATTGATTGATAATAATTCTTATTTTCCTCGTTGGTTGAGTACTGTATTGACTGGATTATTTTTTGCTCTATTAAGTATCCGTTCCCGAATCTTTTCTCTTTTAGATAATACCCGTTCTCGTCAGACTTATGACCAGGTAATCAGACCAAGATGGTCTCCTCCACCTTTAGCATTTCCTATAGTTTGGATGATAATTGCCGTTTTGCGGGTAATTTCTTCTGTATTGCTTTGGCAGCAAATGAATCACCAGTTTTTAGTGCTACCTTTAATTTTGTTTGTGGTACATCTGGCTTTAGGAGATACCTGGAATACGATTTTTACTGTAGAACGGAGATTAGGTGCAGCTGTTCCTGTAGTTATTTTAGGCCCTTGGTTATCTGCTGTAATGGTGACGGCAATTTATTGGCAAACTAATCCTGTAGCGGGAATGACTTTATCATTTTCTTGTGTATGGCTAACTTTAGCTGCTGTATTGGTATTTAGAATTTGGCAATTAAATGGCTCTGAGCCACTGTATCCTTTAAAACTAACGCCTGTGGAGAAATAAATCCTCAAAATTTACCAAGACAAGAAAGCAAGGAAAAATATCACTTGACTTTTTAGTGTGTGCCCATAGTCTCGCTTTAGGGACTTACAAGAAATAAATTATTCAATCTTGTGGGGTGGGCAATATGAGTGCCTTTGGTTACTGGGCGGGCGAGACGCCCGCCCCACATTAACAATTAAAAATTCAAAATTTCAGATGGATTGCTAGATGAGGTGAAAAGTCAGGGGACTAAATCATGAATTTTGCGGCGGTTGAAAGTTAATCAACAGAAAGTAGTATACTTTTTTGGGTTCGTCTAAAGCTATCTAAAAGTTTCGTTTAAAAACAAAGAATTTTGGGGTTGCTCTAATGCTAAGTCCTGTGGTAACAGTCAGTATCTTTCAAAAACAACCCGATCCTAAAGCATTTTCAGCAGGCCAAGTCATCTTTGAAGAAGGACAGCCTGGTGATGAAATGTATGGCATTCTCGAAGGAGAGGTAGATATATTAGTCAATGGCAAGATTGTAGAAAGCATTGAAACGGGCGAAGTTTTTGGTGCCGGGGTACTCGTAGGAGTAAAAAATAGAACTTACTCAGCTATTGCCAAGGTGGATAGCAAGCTAGGTTTCCTCGATCGGGAAGGGTTTCTCTTTGCGGTTCAGGAAACACCCGTGTTTGCTCTACAGGTGATGAAAAGTTACTCAGAACGTCTGAGTCGCTTGCAGCATATCATCTAAAGCACCTCAGAAGGCAGGAGTAGAAGTCGCTGACAAGTGTTGTTCCCCACTGGGAAGCGTCTAGTAGAGAGCATTTTGCAGGACACTAAATCTCTGATTTGGTCAGATAGTGCGGTTTTCTGCCAAGTGGCTTCTCTGGCTTCTGCCTTTTTTGGTGAAAAATGCGGAATTTACCTGAGGTAGCAATGGCACGTAAACGGTTGATTATTGAAATGGGGATGGGAATGTGCGAATCGTTGGCTAGAAACTAAGACCCATTAGGGTCTGGAGGATTAGCCGCAAGGTATTGAACCTTGACAACTGAATGACCATGTAGGTGAGAGTTAATATCCTAGAACCCTCAAATCCTACCCCGTAGGTGCAACGGTGAAAGCATCACCCCCAGGTTTGAGACTAGCCATCAACGCCTGAAGCGGGGTGAAAAGGTGTTATTACTAACAGCCTAAGTTGGTAAGCATCGAGCAAAGTACCCATGAGTAAAAGCTTCGGCTTGAAGATGCGTTTGAATCGTCGTTACACCAGATCAGCGGAATAAGGCTTAGTGCGCTGAAGCCAAAAAGGCACAGGATAAGGAGTTGGCAAGTATGCCATTGACCAACATGCACTTCCAATAAACCCGGCGAATAGCATCACTCTAAAGGTACACAGTATGGTCATTTGGAACGAGATAACCTCTCGTCTGCTCTCAGGTGGTCGAATCCCTGAGTAGGTGCTAACCGTATGCAGCGAGTAGGAGAGATTAAGTCAAAAGCGAATGTCTGGGGTAATGCCCAGAATATGCAGACAGACTTACGGTGATTTGGATGATAAAGTCCCAAGTAGTGAGTATATATGTCTAATACACAGTCTCAACAACTGATGGTGGAATGGCACTCTATTAACTGGCGTAAGCTAGAGCGTAGCGTGTATAAGCTCCAAAAGAGAATTTATCAAGCCTCTGCCCGTGGTGATGTAAAAGCATATCGCAGACTCCAAAAAACACTGATGAAGTCATGGTCAGCAAGAGCTTTAGCGGTTCGTAGAGTTACCCAGGATAACCAGGGGAAAAAGACGGCGGGTGTAGACGGCGTTAAATCGCTAACTCCAAAGCAACGTTTAGAACTTACTGGAAATCTAAATCTGGGTACAAAGGTCAGCCCAACTAGGCGTGTATGGATTCCCAAGCCTGGAACGGAAGAGAAGCGACTTCTGGGCATACCTACAATGAAAGACCGAGCCTTGCAAGCACTTGTCAAACTGGCATTAGAGCCAGAATGGGAAGCGCGATTTGAGCCTAACTCATACGGGTTCAGACCAGGACGCTCATGCCACGACGCGATAGAAGCAATATATTTGGTAATCAAGCAAAAACCCCTGGCTGTCTAATCAGTATTTAAGAGCTTGAAACTCAAGCACAGTGAGAAGTTCCTGATGTTGAGTGACCAAAGATTGTATTGTGCTAAC
>NZ_JBALFD010000068.1:0-34820 GCF_036916985.1 Nostoc sp. | reverse complement strand
ATTCATAGCGACCGCTATCTTTTAAAGCTTTTTGTAAATTGTCTTTTTGAGATTGAGCTAGAAACCCTTTGGCAGGCATAATAATGCTGAATGCATGGATATATCTAGTTTACCATTTATGCAATTGAAATGTGGAACAGCTTATCACAACAAAAAATCTCAAGGATAAAATAGCCCAATTTTGGCAATCTTACTACCAAAGCCAAAATCAAATCCGGCGAATTGCGACAATCTATGCGATGACTGTACTCATCCTATGGCTTGTTGGAATAGTTCTTTATCGCTTATATTATCCGGACATTAGCATTCAAGAAGCTTTCTATGCGACAGCAGTTTTGCTCTTGGGAGGATACGGAGATTTATTTGGCAGTGTTGAGTTTGCATCGCAACCAAAACCCTCAGACGATATGCCTTGGTGGTTGCGGTTTTTTAGCCTGGGAATGACGTTGATAGGTCAAGCTTTCGTGGGAGTATTATATGCGCTGCTGACTGATGCTCTGGTCACTTCAAAATTCCATTTTTTCAATTCCCGTCCTCCCATACCACAACGCAACCATCTAGTAATTATTGGCTTAAATCGCTTAGGGCAGAAAGTAGCTGCTCTTTTGCAAGAACTCAACCAGCCGTTAGCAGGAATTCATCCTACCACTCTTGACCAAGAAACTTTACCCGATATGCCCCTTATCGTTGGTAATGCTACCGAAGCACTCACTAAGGCGAATCTCTCCCATGCCAAAAGCATCATTTTAGTTGGGGACGATAATATGGAAAATCTGGAAATTGGTTTGATGGCTCATGCAATGAACCCAGCCACTACCTTGATTATCCGCTCTCAAGACCGCCAATTTAGTGATAATATTGCCCCTCTGTTTCCCTATGCTCAAGTTCTATGTGGCGCGGCTTTGTCGGCAGAAGTCTTTGCTTGTGCGGCTTTTGGAGAAAATGTTCTGAGCTTGTTTCACTTGAATGAGCAAATAGTTATGGTGACGGAATACAAAATTGAAGATGGCGATACCCTGAATGGGTTGCTTTTATCTGAAATAGCTTCTGGCTACAGTGTTGTACCGATTCTCTACCAGAAATATCAGCGAGACAATTACTCTTTAATGCCCTGGTATGATGTTAAGCTTGATGCTGGCGATCGCTTGATTGTTTTAGCCACAAGCAGTAGTTTGCAGCGAATTGAATGGGGTGAAATGCTGCCTCGTCTTTGGCAAGTGCAAATAGAAAAAGCTCTGACTGCAAATGCCATTATCTATGGTGCTGAAGAGATAGTTTTGATTACGGGATGTAGTTCCACTAACGCTAGACAATGGATGAATAATTTGCCTAGAGTGTTGCCAATACCACTTTATAAACATCAAGCTCAACGTCTCGTGCGCGAGTTAACAAAAGTACAAGTTTTGGCAAATGTTATCTACATTGAGTAACCTTGAATCTGCCAAAAACCTCATGTAGAGACGGCGGTTTATCGCGTCTCGAAAACCCAAAATTGTTGCCAGTCACCCTTAACTAAACGTGAATTCGATTGCTCATATAATATCTACCCAATTTGCTCAATCAAAAAACCTCTAAGAAGGTTTTACTACGCAAAACCGTCCCTCTCCGACTCGGAGAGGGACGGACTTTAACCTGAGTTCAAGGCAGGGAGAGGTTCGTCGAACTCACGTTAACTAAACTGTATTGAGTTAACAGGCATTTATTGTAAAAATAAAAGCACAACAATGTTGTGCTTTTGTAGATTATTTGTATTCAGTTTATTGTGATAATCGGAGAGTTTCTTAATTAGTCCAGTTTAGCACTATAAGCACTAAAACCATAAGCCAGAGTTTCTTTTAAATTACCTGATGGCTTAAGACTTCTGTTGATAGCATTAGCAAATGGCACCGGAATCCCTTTGATGGTTTCCGGCAAAATTGCATATTCTGCTGTTGGCTCAACAATGTATTGTGGACACTTCGCTTTCATTCCAGCAGTAGCTAACATTTCTTCTATTTCTGCGGCTGAATATTGCTTGAGATAAACTGGATTCCTCACAAATGGATTCAGCCTTCTGATAAAATTATGGATAATGTGAGAAGGACAAGACTTGTTGTGAAAGGAATGATTAAAAACAAAAATTCCACCAGGTTTTAGCACACGAGAGATATCAGCCAATAATTTTCTTAATTGTGCATCTGGGATATGCATAAAAACGCAGTTAGAAATTACCAAATCTATAGAATTATCTTCTAAAGGCAATATTTCAGCAGAAGTGCAAATCAAGTTAAATTCCGCTTCTGGGAAAAAATTGTATTCTTGTTTAACCTTGATTAACCGCCGCAATAAAGGTTCAGAAATATCAATGCCGTAATATTTCTCGCATCTGAGATTTTTCGCTTTCGAGAGATGTAAAGGTGCGCGACCATAACCAGAACCAATTTCCAGAATAGAACCGACAGATTTATTCAACGGAAATTTGTTCCAAGTACCTCCAGGCCTACCAGTTAGCAGAGTATAATCTTGTTTAATTGGCGAGGCATCTGTAATTTTTTCAATTTTTTGGGAACCATAATATGTTTTACCAATTGCGTCCCATGTTTTTTTATGTTGAGTATTATTTAATTGTTCATAGTCGCTAGGAAAATAAATGCCATCTCGTAATTCAAAGTCATTCAGACTAAATTTTACATCTGCTAATTGACTCATTATGATTATTCCTCATGAATAGTTAAGTCTGTTTTCTGTTATACTCTCAACTCAGCATTAACCGCAAGGGATTTTTACTGAACTCCATTCCCTAAGCCTATTTTTAAAGTCTATAACTATTTTAAATTCGATGGAATGTACTACTAAAGCGCCTATTGCATCCAAGTGAAAACCGCTATAATAACAACCCGTCGCCTGATTAGAATACAAGCTCGTATACATTAGTTGATGGACTGCAACAATCGGAGGGTGGGATGGTAGAAGGGTTACAACCAAAACGGGTGGTAGTTGTAGGTGCTGGTTGGGCTGGTTTAGGAGCAACCTACCATTTGGCAAAACAAGGTTATGATGTGACACTTCTCGAAGCAGGCCCCTATCCTGGCGGATTGGTGGCAGGTTGGCAAACAGCAGCCGGAAAATCTGTTGAAGCTGGCATTCATGGCTTCTGGTATCCTTACAGAAATATTTTTTCTTTAATTAATGAATTAGAAATTAATCCTTTTACTACTTGGACTCGTTCTTCGCAATATTCGCCAGCAGGTTTAGAAGTTGAATCACCAATTTTTCAAGACTTACCACGACTTCCCTCGCCACTGGGAACTTTTCTCTACACTCAGTTTAAACGGCTGCCACTAATTGACCGTCTCAGCGCCCTGCCTTTACTTTATGCGGTTGTTGATTTTGATAATTCTGATGCAGCTTGGCGGCGCTATGACTTTGTAACTGCCCGTGAATTGTTCAAAGACTTTAACGTTTCCGCACGACTTTACCGCGAGGCTTTTGAACCGATGTTATTAGTGGGCTTGTTTGCCCCTGGTGAACAGTGTTCTGCCGCCGCAACTTTAGGGATGCTTTACTTTTTTATTCTGGCTCATCAAGCCGATTTTGATGTGGTTTGGTGTCGGGGAACTGTCGGAGAAAAGATATTTCGTCCTTGGGTGGAACGTATCGAAAAGGCTGGTGCGCGAGTGTTACCTAAGCGTCGAGTTTCAGATTTAATTGTTGATAGTAATCAAGTTAAGGGTGTGGTGTGCGGTGATGAAGTAATTGAAGCAGATGCCGTGATTTTCGCAGTTGGAGTCACGGGGATGAAGAAAATTGTCTCAACTAGCCCTAGTTTACAAAGCCGTGAAGAATTCCGTAATTTGAGCAATTTAGGAGCAATAGATGTTTTAGCCACGCGACTATGGTTTGACCGCAAAATTGATATTCCTCGTCCTTCTAATGCTTGTTTTGGATTCGATGCAAGTACAGGTTGGACGTTTTTTGATTTGAATGCTTTACATGATGAATATCGGGATGAACTGGGAACGGTGATTGAAGCTGATTTTTATCACGCGAATCAGTTTCTAGGTTTGAGTGATGAGGAGATATTAGCAATAGTTCAAGGTTATTTAGCAACTTGTGTGCCAGCGTTTCGAGAGGCAAAGATAATTGATAGCAGTGTAATTCGGCTACCTCAAGCGGTGACTCACTTTGCACCTGGCAGCTATCGTTATATGTTGCCCGCGAAGACAAGTTTTGAGAATGTGTTTATGAGTGGGGATTGGATTGTGAACCGTCATGGTTCCTGGTCGCAGGAAAAGGCTTATGTTACGGGTTTGGAGGCGGCAAATTTGGTGGTGTCTTATTTGGGAGAAGGTCAGCCATCTGAGATTTTAGCTGTAGAAGAGGATGAAGTGCATATCCAAGTGGCGCGATCGCTCAACCAAACTTTGCGTGACTTGAGCAAATCTATCCTACCTGATTTTTGGCTACCGTAATTTGCATCTCGAATGTATGTATATTTCTCGCAAATCTAGTTAATCATCAATTGTAATCTAAATTGGGTAAGCTAAAGAAAGCGATCGCGATACTATCCTTATAATGTAAATCAAATCACATCAGCTTATGGAGCCAGACTCTTTACCAACCGAGGTGATTCTGACTCACCCGCGTGAGTCCCTCGGTAGGGTGCAACTTGATTGGACACCCCAACCCGGAAACTATCTCGATTTTCAAGGTAAAACCTACGCAGTTTTAGAACGCCGCCATCGATACCAACTCCAAGCTGGGCGCTACCGCCTGCATAATATTGCCATTTATGTTCAATCTGCTAAACGACCATCTGAGAAAAGTTTGGTAGCAGGACGTTGGGTAATCGGTGATGCCACCTGCTGTTACAATGCTCATTCAGAACTCATTCGCTGTGCAGTCAACCCAGATGGCCCTTGCGAATCTTGCCGTTTTTATGAAAAGTTAGAAGCGATTTAATTTTGGATTTTAGATTTTAGATTTTAGATTTTGGATTTCGGTGTGAGTGCTACTTCGACCCTTCTCTAAGAGATGCTGCGCGAACGGCAAGAGGAAGGACAAACAAGCTCAGAACAAGTCAGTCGAATGCTTTTTCCCTCAATCCAAAATCCAAAATTCAAAATCTAAAATTGCCAACCCCTCAGTTTCCCGCACCAAAAACTTCTCCCACAGTTAAGCGGGTACCATTAACAAAATCCCATCCCGACTGGGGACGTTTACCGGCTAGCTGAACTTCTCGCAACAGCAACAATCCTTCCCCAGTTTGGACGATCGCACCAATTCCTTTGATAATGCTAACTACAACTCCCGGTTTGTCTAATGTGTTTGACAAATCAGGCAATTTATGCATTAATTCTTGCAGTTCTGGTGGTAGATCGCGTAGACGCGGAGCTGCTTGTCGCCAGACATCGCCTATTGAACCAAGGGGAGCAGAAGCGGTGATTTTCAACAAATTGTTACGAAAGGTAGCCGTGCAGTTAGGGTAAAAGCCTCTAATTTGATTGTGTAATTGCATCGCACTTTTTGACCAATCCAAACCATAGTCTGGTTTTTGAATCAGAGGCGCATAAGTAGCAGCTAAATTATCTTGGGGAATTGGTTGAATTTCTTGACGTTCCAACTTCAACAGAGTCTCCACCAATAAATCTCCACCAATCGCCGCTAGTCTTTCGGCTAAATCTTGGGCATTATCTAGTAATCCAATGGGTGTAGTGGCGATTTGGAGCATTGCGCCGGTATCCATCCCCACATCCATTAACATGGTTGTGATCCCCGTTTCGCTTTCACCGTTATACAAACACCACTGAATCGGGGCTGCACCGCGATATTTGGGTAAAATCGAGCCATGCACATTAATGCAGGCCAATTTTGGCATCTTCAAGATTTTTGCCGATAAAATCTGTCCATAAGCAACAACAACAAACACATCTGCATCTAATTCTTTGAGTTTGGTTAAAGTTTCAGTGTCTTTTTTGACTCGTTCGGGTTGCCATACTGGTAAATTGTGAGCAGTGGCGATCGCTTTTATTGGTGTTGGCGTCAGTTTATTTCCGCGTTCCCGACGTTTATCTGGTTGGGTAACAACTGCCAGCACCTCAAATTCTGAATGATTCAATAACTTTTCCAATGTGGGTACAGCAAACTCAGGTGTACCAAAAAATACAATTTTCATTAATACATTAGTTGTTAGTCATTAGTTAATCGTAAGTGCGCCCCTCACAACTGACAATATTTAAGTTGTATTTTGAAACAGAAATCACTCAACTAGCATCTAACAGGCTAATGTATTCTAGAAGGCAGTTGTAAAACACAGTTGATTCTCTGTAAATAATATTGGCTGTTTGGTGGTACAATATTTTCGTATTCATGAAACCAGAAGCCTGCTTGATTAACTTAATAGTTAAGTTTGCAAGTGCAACAGCTAGTATCAACTGCATCTGCTTCTAGTGAACCTAATCACTTAGTGGTTTTTCGTCGCGAGTCGCTAGAGCATCTACCGAGTAATCTTTATTGTGTTCCTGATTGTCTTCCCTAAATTGGCTTGAAATCCAGTTGCGTTTCCAAAAAAACTATTGCGCCTTCTAGCTATTTTTGTAGTTTAGATAGCAATTTATAACTTTGGGTTGCTGACAGCAATATCTTCTGAGTATGATGTATTATGCGTCTTCTTTCCCAGGTTTTTAATTAACGCCTCACGTTTACCGTCTTGAGGGTTGCGCTGTTATATTTAGTGTGTAACTTGCTTATTTGCTGTGTACTAGCGATCGCTAGTACGATCCCCAGATGCTAAGTTATCTCACTCTTAGTTACAAGCGTCATTCTCTAAACTCTACCCGAAATATCCTTTAACCAATACCTATTTTTGGTGTGGTTGGGTATAGCAACATTATATATAGTGTAGTAATTACTGAGTTATCAGCATATTTACTATACTCGCATATTTTTGCAAAAAAACATTCAGTACCTTAGGAAGAAAAGGTGTAGACAATGATACTTAATTTTTGTAAAACTCTACAAACTTTGAAGAAATTATCTAGTCAAAGTTTTTAGTTTCTTGTTATACATATAACTACCGCCTGCCCCATTGCTGCATAGGTATTGCTTCTCACATAGCAACCGCCCCCTCTAGAGAGTCTACAAATGCTTAAACCCCTTTTGCTGTCAGGATGGTTCCGCGCCCAACCATTTCTCAATTACGTCGTCGTTGTAATATTGATTGCACCTTTGCTAGGGGCATCGACTCACTCGAACCCAGTAAGATCCGAAGTAGCTAAACTAACTTCGATAACTGGCGAGTCTGACTCTGTATTAAAGGAAATAGCTGTAGTTGGGGAACCTGAGATAGCTGAAACATTATTAAAAACAGATCAAATCGACTCATTAATAGAAGAGTTTGACTCTGCACCAGCAGAAAGTACTGCGGTTCAGCAATCGCAAGTATTACTAGCAGATAAAATTGAGTCTTTGGATCAATTAGATAGTGCTGTGTCAAGCAGCGATGTAACTATTCCCGATTCTTTGGCAGCCGTTGAACTCGCACCATCAACAGATGTTCCTGTTAGTCAACTTAATTTAGTACGAAAACTCAAAGCTGCTAATGTCAAGTCTTTGAGAGGACAAGAAAATTCTCCCTCTAGAACAAAGTCTTTGACAGCAACTCAAGTAGCACCAACTATTAGAGAATCACAATCAACCACAACAACAGAAACACCTGTTGCAGAACCAGTTGATGAGTCCCAAGCAGAACAAATAGATCCCATCGGTAGTCCTCATCCGATTCCTTGGAAATGGATTACAGCAACTCAAGAGGCAATTGGTTCCAAGGGTGGTTCTGGAGTGCGTCATTATCGCAGCGTACCCGTGATTTCTCCAGATGGTAAATATGCTGTTTATAGCCGAGTGCAACTGGAGGTAAAACCCCAAATGTACAACAGCCGTGTCACCAGTGTTCTGTTTGTTCAAGATATGCAAACTAAGAAATTGTGGGTGATGGCTTCAACGACTCCAGTTAGCGATCCTTTATTAAGGGCAAAGGCTGTAAAGGCAGAATCTTCAGAAGAAACTGATCCGAGCGGTAAGATTGGGGTATTAGTTCCAGTTAGTTGGTCAGAAAAAGGCGATCGCTTCTTAGCACGCAAGTTTGAAGGTATATTTAACACAGGTGATTCTACAGATAGTGCAGTGATTTGGGATCGGCAAAAAAATCACACTAATATAGTTGCTCCTGTCAATGAGGAAGAACAGCATGATAAAGTTGCCGTCTTGTTAGGCTGGAGTAAAAGTCAACCGGATCAGGTGTTGTTCCGTGCAGGCGAGTTGGGTGAGGATAACTGGCCATTAGTACAAGTTACTAATGATGGCAAGACTGTCACGACAACAGACAACGATCAGCCGATTACTTTTGGTAAAAAGGTTACAGAAATTTGGGCAGGCCCACAAGTTGCCTACCGATAGGTTATAAAAAATCCTATAGACTCCCGTTGTTGCTAGTGGCGACAACGGGATTTTTTTATTGATTCTTACACATAACTTGTCGCATTTTACGCATATTTGCAGGCAACTCTAAGTTCATTGCTTGTTGAATGAAAATAGATGGAATTGGAATCAGAGGTGTGGCTTGCACAGTATAAGCAAGTATTGTGCCGTTACCGCAATCTTTGAGTTCTAAATTGGCGTCAAAATCCTCAAAAGTTCCTTTTACCATACGAAATTGAATTTGCTGTCCCAGCACTTCTACAACGTTGAGGTAAATTTCCACTTGAGCCGTGAAAAAGAAAAAGGCTTTTTGTGCTGCTTGATACAGACGTTTGACCTCACCTTTTTGTACTACCTCGCTCTTGGTGATATCGGGGAAATATTGCACCCAGCGGGGGTAATCAGTTAATTGCTGCCAAACATGCGATCGCACCATCGGCACATACATCCAGGCTGTCACCGCGCCACCGCACAACTTGTGCGATCGCGTTTCTACCAAAATTTCACCCTGTACTAGTAACTTTTGCTTGTCTTGACTCCAAGCCATATCTGAACCTGCAATAATTGAGTCTGATATATAAGACGCAGACATAATGATTTAAGTTACTCCTCAACTCATCCACCTAAATTGAGTTGAAACTACAAGCCATAAAGCTTGATTTAGATCCAACCCATTTAATTTAGTTCCAGTCTAATGCTTATCTTTTCCGGAAACGATGATTTTCTGCTAATTATTTCATTCACTTTACTCTAAAAAATGTGTTTCTTATCACAATCAACACAATTGATACTTAAGTGAAATTTATCGAAAGAATACTTGTAGATGAAAAACTGCGTTATTAACAGCTAGAATGGCACAAACACGAGCTAATATCAAGCACCTTACTCCAAAATTTGGATACCATCTCTCCATTTTTACGTGTTATTTCTGATGAAACTACAACTTCATCGTAACTTCATATCTTAATTGTCAATATCAAGTGTAATGTTCTGTTGAGTTGAGAGGAAAATTAGGTGAGTCAATCTTCTTTAAATCGTAGATTAATTCAGATTTTTGGTATCCTTCTCGGCATTAGTGTCGCCGTCTGGGTACTGAGAGGATTTGGTATTCTTACTTTTATTCCAGGTGGAATAATTTGGCTACTGCTACTAGGGGCGATCGCGATCGGGATTATCAGTTACGCCCAAAGAACTTGGTGGCGTTTTTAATAGTGCAGCAATGCCAATAACAGCTAGCCTAGAAAGTAGGTGCTGTAAAAGAGACATTTTTGAAATTGTTACCTTTACAAATTGTAGTTATTGGGGGTGGGGCAGCGGGATTTTTTGGCGCGATCGCTTGTGCTAAAGCCAATCCTGAAGCCGAAGTTACATTACTCGAAGCCAGTCGCCAACCCCTAGCGAAAGTGCTAATTTCTGGCGGCGGACGCTGCAACGTGACTCACGCTTGCTTTGAATCTGAGGAATTGGTGCAAAATTACCCCAGAGGTGCAAAAGCTTTGCGGGGGGCTTTGACTCGGTTTGGGCCCCAAGATACAGTAGCTTGGTTTGCTACTCACGGAGTCTATCTCAAAACTGAAGCTGATGGGCGGATGTTTCCTGTCACCAATACTTCAGAAACCATTGTGGAATGTTTGATTAAAGCGGTGGCGAAATCTGGGGTTAAACTCCGTATCGGTACGCATGTAACTTCAGTGAAACGAACCTCAGCAGATGGGGGGTTTGATATTCTTTTGAAGTCGGAAGAAACGATTAAATGCGATCGCCTACTTTTAGCGACTGGTAGCAGCCTTGCAGGTTATAAAATTGTCCAAGAGTTAGGTCATCAAATTGAACCGCCAGTACCCTCATTATTTACCTTCAACATTGTCGATCAAAAATTGCGGGAATTGGCTGGAGTTAGCGTTAACCCTGCCCAGTTGCGCTTATCTACAGGTGGAAAATCCCAATTGCAACAAACTGGGCCATTGCTAATTACCCACTGGGGTTTAAGTGGCCCGGCTGTTTTGAAGCTTTCGGCTTGGGGTGCGAGAGTTCTGCACGAAAGCCGCTATCAAGCCACATTATTGATTAATTGGCTACCTGGTTTGCACCAGGAACAAGTGCGAGAAAAAGTTTTAGCAGTTAAGGATGAATGGGGAAAGAAAGCGATCGCATTGCATCGCGGCGTTGATCTCCCGCATCGTCTCTGGCAATATATCATTGCCCGTGCAGGTATTACCACAGAAGACCGTTGGGCAGAAATATCTAGTAAAACTTTAAATCAACTAGTGCAAGAACTTACTCAGGGAAAATACTTAATCAACGGCAAAGGAGCCTTCAAAGAAGAATTTGTTACCTGTGGCGGTGTCAACCTCAAAGAAGTCAACTTCAAGACGATGGAAAGTAGGTTAGTTCCTGGTCTTTATTTTGCCGGAGAAATCTTAGATATTGATGGCGTTACTGGTGGGTTTAACTTCCAAAGTGCTTGGACAACCAGTTATTTAGCAGGTATAGCAATGGCGACTAATTCGTAATTCGTAATTCCTATACCGCAAGGTTTTTATTGATTTAGGATGGGTGGTTGACTTCCGCCGTGCTGTACTAGTACTCCACAGGGATTATGACAGTTTAAGATAGTTAGTAGTCCACACTTTAGTTCTTAGAAAATAAGGACTAAAGTCTTTACTACGAATTTATCAAAATTAATGTAGCGGACTTATATAAGGGTTATCGTTAAAGTCTATTCTCAAAAAGACAACTTGAAAATTTTATCTTAGTCCTCTCCTTATTAAATATTCAACTTGTTCTACAAATCCTTCTATCCAATCCATTACAGATTTACTGGACTCTTTGATTGTGATGCCATCGTCATGTAGAAAATAAACACAACAGTCATCTTGTCCATTAGCAATAATAAACCACGGATCTCCATGTAAAGCACAGATACAGAAAGCATTATCAGGTAAAGGTGTACATTCTTCCCCCTCAGCAATGGACTCAAGGATAATCTCTTGCTGCCACTCATTCATTTTAATAAGTTGATCGAAATAAAACTCAAATTCCGATCCTCTAATAAGCTTTCCGGCACTATGCCCAAGTAAGCCTAAGATTTCCCTGTAAGTTCTTGGCAAAACTCCATATTTACTCTCAATGTATGCAATTTCCTCTGGGGTACATCCTTGTAGCTCTTGCTCATTTTTTACTATTTCACTACTAAATAAACGCTCTTTTAATTCTTGGATATTATTAATCATTTCACAACTCGAACTTTCTAGAAGATAAAGAATCTCTATCTTAAATTAGGTTAAAACAGCAAATGAAGACTCATCAAGTTAGGTTTTAGCATTAGTATGTACATCGTAGTATACCCCTACTCTTAAAGCTTACTAGCAATAGAGTCTCCGTGTTAACCTCAACTATTTACCTGTTCTTTAAGAACAAGCGATCGCTACTTAACTATATTTACTTATCAAAATTTGTACTAATCTTCTAGCATTTACCACCTTGCCACTCTACATTCACACCAGTCAACCTAGAGAAGTCAAAATTTTCAGGGTGTATTCGTTTTTTCATAAAAAATATATGAACACTGATAAAAATACGGCGTCTGAAATTACGTTGCAGGGGAGCCAGTATATGTTGCATGGTTTTCCAGTACTTGGTGTTCCAGATGAGGAGCGTGCCGTAAAATACTTTAGTCTCAATCCATTTCTACCAAATGCCCAGAATCGTTGTCCCATTGAATGTGCCTATTGTGTCTGTCATCAAGACCGTGACTGGCATCACTATCCACAAAATTTTCAGGATGTCTCAGCACCAGTTGACCTGCTTGATTCTTTGCTAGACTGCATTTTTGCTACCCAGGAGGGACAAAAGGGCTTTCCGATTTCACTATGCGACTACTCTGATCCCTTTATTCCAGCCCATCGAGAACGTGTACTATCAATTCTGGATGCACTGATTGACCGCAAAGCTGCCAACATAGTTTACATCACCACCAAAGTCTATCCTGGTCAATCTTTTCTAGAGCGACTCAAAAAAACTCTACAGCGGCCTCATTCACTTCGAGTTACTGTCTTTGTTAGTTTACCACCCTTAAAACCAGGCTATGAGCAAGCCTCAATTCAGAGTCGGGTACAGTTGTTGCAAGATTTAGTAAACCTTGGCATTCCATGTTGTTGGTATCTGCGCCCACTGGTTGAAGAGTGGTTTGATGAAGCTTTAATGTGGCAATTAGCACGCACACTATTACCCCATGTTTCCCATCACGTTATTCTGTCTGGGCTTGTCATGTCTGAAGAGATTGAAACGAGTCTGTTAAAACAGGAATTAATCGTTCCAGAATGGGATCGTACACAACCAGGACGTAAGCAATACTTGTCATTGGAATTTGAGTCAAAATTGCGTTCAATTCTCAGCACTGTTGCTAGTGAGCAAAATACTTCTCTGGGCCCAGTGATGGGACATCGGCTATGCGGTACTAACGGTAATCATGCATACGGCTGCTTGATGTGCGCCAAACAAAACCGTTATTGTCAGCTTTTTCAACTTCATCACTATGGTGAAACGATCGCCGCTGAAGATAATCAACGCCTCAAGACGCTACTGAGACAAGATTCCCAAAAAGTAGGCTCATCTTTACAACGAGAGCCATCGACAGAAGAATGTCGGTGAAGTATGTCAAGCTGAAGCGAAGCTAGTAAGGGTCTGATTACCTGATTGGGGAACTCCAAGAAATAAATTATCCGATATTGTGGGGTGGGCATCTTGCCCGCCTAGTTTATTATGATGCCCACCCCACAAGAGTTAATTGAATATTTTTTTATTTGTCAGTCGCTTGCTACCCGTCTACAAAATTATTGTACTGGAGCATAAAGAGGGAGAATTATCTTGCTATCGTAGATCAATTTTGAATACACCCAACAATGAAGTTCAGCGAAATCCTCCGCCAATTTGGTGACACGGCTACCCATCATAGCCTGACTAACGACCCAGACCATGACCCAGAGATTACAGGGGTAGCAGCCATTGATGAAGCTACCAACGGTACTATCAGCTACGTTGAAGGGGCAAAATTTGGGTCTTTTATCAGCAAAACCAATGCTACTGCTTTAATTTTGCCCCAAGACGAAAATTTGCAGGTGCTTGCAAACGAGAGCGGTATTCTCTGGATAGCAACCTCAGATCCGCGACTGTTATTTGCCAAAGCGATCGCTCTTTTTTACCAACCATATCGCCCCATTCCAGAAATTCATCCCACTGCTGTGATTCACTCTACCGCCAAAGTTGGTAGTGATGTTTATATTGGCCCCCATGCTGTGATTCAACAAGGGGTAGAAATTGGTAATGGTGCAATAATTCATCCTAATGTGGTGATTTATCCAGATGCCAAAATCGGCGATCGCACCATCTTACACGCCAACTGTACCATCCACGAACGCACCCGCATCGGTGCCGATTGCGTCATTCATAGTGGGGCTGTCATCGGTGCAGAAGGCTTTGGTTTTGTTCCCACCCAGACTGGTTGGTTCAAAATGCAACAATCTGGCTACACAGTCCTAGAAGATAGCGTCGAAGTTGGCTGCAATACCGCCATTGACCGCCCAGCCGTCGGAGAAACACGCATTGGTAGCAGTACAGTCATTGATAACTTAGTCCAAATAGGTCATGGTTGCCAAATCGGTTCTGGCTGTGCGATCGCTGGTCAGGCTGGTATGGCTGGCGCTGTCAAACTTGGAAATCGGGTAATCTTAGCTGGGCAAGTAGGAATTGCCAATCAAGCGAAAATGGGTGATGGTGCGATCGCTTCGGCTCGAACTGGCATTTTACATGATGTTCCACCAGGAGAAATTGTCTCTGGAACTCCAGCCATTCCTCACAAACTATATCTCAAAGCATCTGCTATTTATAGTCGTCTACCAGATATCTATCAATCACTAAAACAATTGCAACGTCAAATCAAAAATAACAATGATTAAGGGAACTCCAAGAAATAAATTATCCAATATTTATTGTGGGGTGGGCATCCTGCCCGCCCAGTCCATATAGGGCTATCGTGTCGCCCATCCCACAAGAGTTAATTGGATATTTTTTATTTGGAAGTCCCTAAGATAATACAGCAGTTTTCTTTTGCATGAAGTACAAAGCTTAGATCCCCGATTTCTTCAAGAAATCGGGGATCTTTTTATTCCTATGCCACTACCAATAAGCTAAAATCCTAATTTTTCCAACACTGGCTTTGTGGAAACAACATGACGTTCTAAACCCAGTTCTTTTGGACTAACCCCAAGTGCTAAAGCAATCAACTGGGGTAAATGCAACACTGGTAAACCTAGCTTCTGTCCAATCACCTTTTCTACCTCTGGCTGACGGGAATCTAAATTTAAGTGGCACAGAGGACAAGGCGTAACTATACAGTCAGCACCAGATGTTAAAGCATCCTGAATATGCATCCCCGCCATTTTGAAAGATTGGGTAGTCGCATAACTAGAAAGCGGCCAACCACAACATTGTGTCCGACCTCGGTAATAAATGGGTGTTGCACCCACCGCCCGAAATACATTTTCCATTGCTTCTGGTTGGAAGGGGTCGTCATAAGGTATGGATTTTTGGGCGCGGAGGAGATAACAGCCATAAAAAGCCGCACATTTTAATCCACTTAACTTCTGAGTGACTCGTTTGGTAATTTCCTCTAAACCGTAATCTGTTACTAAGGCATAAAGAAGATGTTTAACGTCAGTACTACCGCGATAAGGCGAACAGCCTTCTTTATGCAGCAAGCCATTAACCTGTTCAATGTAAACAGGGTTAGTTGTTTGGCATTCTTTGAGGTGTTCATTCACATGACCAATGACACCTTGACAAGTGCTGCAATGGGTAAGTAAGGGCAGATTTAATTCTTCTGCTAAAGCGATATTTCTGGCGTTGACTGTATCTTCTAGTAGTTGGGAATCTTCTTTAAATGTGCCGGAACCGCAGCAAGCAGCTTTTTTAAGTTCAACCAGTTCAATACCCAGTGCTTGAGTAAGGGCTTGAGTTGACTGGTAAAGTTCCCGACAGGCCCCTTGGGCAACACAACCGGGGAAGTAAGCGTATTTGAGTGTCTGAGATACCATAGAAGTATGCTTGGATTAGAGCGATCGCTCTAAACAATAACTGTTTTATCATCCCTTGTTAGCACTAAAATTCTGATGTTTGACGTTTAGCAACCCTTTAACCGTCTAGGTTAAAAGCTGTAGCATCGCCATATTCTGATTGCTAGCAAGGCTGTAAATACCGACCGAGACATTGTAAAAAATTTTAGCAATAATTGAAAAAACAAAGTATTTACACAGTATCGACGATGGCGTAGCCTGCTCCACTGCCAAATTTTTCCAGAAAGCTTACCCCGTTTATTTTAGGAATGGCAGAGGTTTTCTGACAGAAAAACTCTTGACAGTATGCGGGCGATCGCGCTTGACGATAAGATGTATATGCTAAAAACAATATCTCCTCTAAAGAGTAGATCGTAGCAAGTGGTTAAGGACTTTTATTTATGAGCCAAGTGGAACTTTTTGATAAGGTCAAGAAAATAGTCGTTGAACAATTGAGTGTTGAACCCCCTGATAAAGTCACACCACAAGCCAAGTTCATGGAAGACCTGGGAGCAGATTCCCTGGATATTGTTGAGTTGGTGATGGCCTTAGAAGAAGAATTTGAAATCGAAATTCCCGACGAAGCTGCCGAGCAGATTACATCGGTTCAAGACGCAGTAGATTACATCAATAACAAAGTTACCGCATCAGCTTAATTGGGGATTAGGGATTGGGGATTGGGGATTGGGGATTGGGGATTGGGAAGATTTTTTCCCGTAGCTAGTCACCTTTGGGTAACGCTCTTAAGGTAGCTAATGCCAGTCGCTCTAAGTCTGGAAACCCGACGCCAGTCGTTCATAAAGGAAACCTTTAAGACCGTGCTGGCTCACCAGTACCTAGTCGCTAGCCTCGAATTTTTTGCCTGCTGCTTTTTCGCCATTTTTAACTGAATCATGACAGATCATACACGTAAACGCGTTGTTGTAACTGGTGTTGGCGCGATTACACCTATAGGTAACACAGCAACAGAATATTGGGATGGATTATTAAGTGGACGCAATGGCATTGACTACATCACATTATTTGATGCGTCTCGCCATGATTGCCGAATTGCTGGTGAGGTGAAAAACTTCGATCCGCATGATTACTTGGAGCGCAAAGAAGCCAAGCGCATGGATCGGTTTTCCCAGTTTGGGGTTGCGGCAGCACAACAGGCTCTATCTAACGCGGAGTTAGTGATCAATGACCTGAATGCAGAACAGGTCGGTGTCATGATCGGTTCTGGCGTTGGTGGCATTAAGGTATTAGAAGACCAGCAAACTATCTACCTCAACCGTGGCCCCGATCGCTGTAGTCCATTCATGATCCCGATGATGATCGCCAATATGGCCGCAGGATTAACGGCAATTCACACGGGTGCGAAAGGGCCAAACTCCTGTCCTGTAACTGCCTGCGCTGCTGGTTCCAACGCCATTGGAGACGCTTTTCGCTTAATTCAAGGGGGATATGCCCAGGCGATGATTTGCGGGGGAACAGAGGCAGCTGTCACACCATTGTCGATAGCTGGGTTCGCCGCCTGCAAGGCACTCTCTTTTAGCAATGATGATCCAGCCCATGCTTGCCGTCCCTTTGACCGCGATCGCAACGGATTTGTCTTAGGTGAAGGTTCAGGAATTTTAATTCTAGAAGAACTGCAACACGCCATCAGTCGCGGCGCTCACATTTATGCGGAAATGATCGGCTATGGTATGACCTGTGACGCCTACCATATCACCTCCCCTGTACCCGGTGGACTCGGAGCCGCGAGAGCCATCGAACTAGCCCTCAAAGATGCCGGCATAACTCCCGAACAGATTAGCTATATTAACGCCCACGGCACTAGCACCCCAGCTAATGATTCAACTGAAACTTCAGCAATCAAAAAAGCCTTGGGAGAATATGCTTATAAGGTGGCAATTAGCTCCACAAAATCGATGACAGGTCATTTATTAGGCGGTTCTGGCGGGATTGAAGCAGTAGCAACAGTACTAGCGATCGCTAATGACCAAATTCCCCCGACAATCAACCTAGAAAATCCCGATCCAGAATGTGATTTAGATTACGTGCCTCACTCTAGCCGCGCTCAAAAAGTTGAGGTAGCAATATCCAATTCTTTCGGGTTTGGCGGTCATAATGTCACATTGGCTTTTAAGAAATACGTTTAAAAGAAGGCAGGGGGCAGGGGGAGAGAAACAAGTTAAAAGTTAAAAGTTAAAAGTTAAAAGTTAAAAGAAATATTGAATTTATCTTTCTTTTTACTTGGTTCTTTTTACTTGTATGCCCAATGCCCAATGCCCCTTAAGAGTGCTGAGGAATGAGTGCTGTTAGCGGTAGCGGGGCGTTTAGCCTTTGCTGAGTGGGGAATCTCATTTCTTTACTCAGCACTCGGAACTCGGAACTCGGAACTGTTTTGCCCAATGCCCAAAGTATCAGAACATTCGGATATAAAGTAAGCGTTCAGCATGACCAAATTATCAGCTTGATTTATCACCACAAACTCAGGAGATCCCGCTTGTCCATCCACAAGCGGGAGTGGGATGATGAAGATAGTGTGGGGAATCTAAAATTACCCCAGCAAAAGAATCTACGAAGAGTGCTAACCCGTCGCTAAAAACAAGAGATTATGACTGTTGCAACCCAATCCCTCAAAGAATTGTCCGTCGAAGAACTAGCTATTAACTCGATCCGCTTCTTGGCGATTGATGCCGTAGAAAAGGCAAAATCGGGACACCCAGGACTACCAATGGGCGCGGCTCCCTTTGCTTTTGTACTTTGGGATCGCTTTTTACGCTTTAATCCCAAGAATCCCAAATGGTTTAACCGCGATCGCTTTGTCTTGTCTGCCGGTCATGGCTCAATGTTGCAATATGCCCTGCTCTACTTGACAGGCTACGACAGTGTAAGCATTGAAGATATTAAGCAATTCCGTCAATGGGGTTCTAGAACTCCTGGACACCCAGAAAACTTTGAAACAGAAGGCGTGGAAGTCACAACTGGCCCCTTGGGTCAGGGAATTGCCAATGCAGTCGGTTTAGCGATCGCCGAAGCTCATCTGGCTGCTAAGTTCAACAAACCCGATGCTAAAATTGTTGACCACTACACTTACGTAATTGTGGGTGATGGTTGTAACATGGAAGGCGTTTCTGGTGAAGCTGCTTCTTTTGCGGGACACTTGGGATTAGGTAAACTAATTGCTCTGTACGACGACAACCACATCTCGATCGATGGTTCTACAGATGTAGCATTCACCGAAGATGTTTCCAAGCGCTTCGAAGCTTATGGCTGGCACGTCCTCCATGTCAAAGATGGCAATACCGATTTAGCCGGAATTGAAAAAGCGATCGCCGATGCTAAAGCTGTCACCGATAAGCCAACTTTGATTAAGGTGACAACCACCATCGGTTTCGGTTCCCCCAACAAGGCAAACACTGCCGGTGTTCACGGTGCAGCCCTTGGTACAGACGAAGTTGCCTTAACTCGGAAAAATTTGGGTTGGGAATACGAGCCTTTTGAAGTTCCAGAAGCAGCCCTGAATCACTTCCGCAAAGCAGTTGAGCGCGGTGCTAATTACGAAACTGAGTGGAATAAAACATACGCCGACTACAAAGCCAAGTATGCCCAAGAAGCGGCTGAATTTGAAAATTACATTAGTGGCAAACTAGCCGACGGTTGGGATAAAGTACTCCCAACCTACACCCCCGAAGACAAGGGTTTGCCCACCCGTAAACACTCAGAAATTTCTCTGAACAAACTGGCGGCTGTTGTACCTGGGTTAATTGGTGGATCGGCTGACTTAACCCATTCCAACTTGACCGAACTCAAAGGTATCGGTGACTTTCAAAAAGGAGAATACCAAAACCGTAATATCCACTTTGGTGTCCGGGAACATGGTATGGGCGCGATCGCTAATGGCATAGCGCTACATGGTTCGGGATTGATTCCCTATGCAGCTACCTTTTTAATCTTCACCGACTACCAGCGTGCTGCCATCCGCTTATCTGCCCTCTCCCGCGCTGGCGTGATTTGGGTAACAACCCACGACTCAATTGGACAAGGTGAAGACGGCCCCACACACCAGCCAATTGAAACCATCGCTTCCCTGCGTGCTATTCCTAACCTGACAGTAATTCGTCCCGCAGACGGAAACGAAACCTCTGGGGCTTACAAAATAGCAATTGAAAGGGCAAACCAAAACGCTCCTACCCTATTGGCGTTCACTCGTCAAAATGTCCCCAATTTAGCAGGTACATCAGTTGAGGGCGTGGCTAAGGGTGGATACACCGTGGTAGATAGCGAAGGTACGCCTGATATCATCCTGATTGGCACTGGTTCCGAATTGAGCCTCGCCGTCACCGCAGCCGAAAAACTCAAAGCTGAAGGCAAGAAAGTCCGTGTTGTCTCACTACCCGCATGGGATTTGTTTGACGCACAAGATGCAGCTTATAAAGAGTCCGTTCTGCCGAAAGCTGTCACCAAGCGTTTGTCTGTAGAAGCCGCTAGCAGTTTCGGTTGGCACAAGTACGTTGGTACTGAAGGTGATACTGTTAGTATCGATCGCTTTGGTGCTTCCGCTCCTGGTAATGTTCTCCTAGAGAAATTTGGTTTCACAGTTGATAATGTGTTAGCTAAAGCAAAGGCATTGTTGGGTTAATAGCAACAGAATATTTTCAAAATACTGTGGGGTGGGCATCTTGCCCGCCTTTTTTTATGCAGAGGGGCGCTAAAAAAGATTGTTTATAATTAAGATAATTATTTGATGAACGGAGGGAATTATGCCAGAAGTTGCTAATTATCATCAAGAACTGAGTAACCGCATATTACTAATCGTTGAAAAGCTCATTAAAGGTAATAGCTTATATCAAACTAAGTTAAACCAACAGGAAATGATAAAAATGTTGATAGAACTCTTTGGGCAGCTTTCACCAGAAGAAATGAGAGCTATTACCGAACATGAACTGACCCGCAGAATTGATAAGGTTCTTGTCTTAGAAGCGGTTTCCGGTACGTTAAATGATTTGACCCCAGAGCAAATCAAAATGTACGATGAAGCAGTAAAGCGAAAATAGATAAAGTGACTTATTTATTAGATACAAATATTGTTAGTTATATTTTGAGGAGAAATGCAACTGTTGGTAGCAAATTACGAGATGCTAATCGTTCAGGAGAAGAAGTATTTATCAGTTGCATAACTTATTATGAAGTTAAAAGAGGACTTTTGTATGCAAATGCTACAAGGCAGCTAGGGGATTTTAATCAATTTTCTAGAAAATATGAAATTTTATTCTTGGATGATATAGAAATTATTGAGAGAGCATGTGAAATCCATGTGGATTTACAACGTAGGGGTTTGACCATACAAGAACAAGATATATTGATCGCGGCTACAGCGATCGCACGCGGTTTAATTTTGGTTTCTAATGACTCCGATTTGCTGAGAGTTCAGGGGATTAATTTAGAGAATTGGGCAAGAACATAACCTTAAATTTGAGAAATTAAAGATAAAACAACTAGACTATTAGTATGATTAATAATAGTCTAATTACTTAATTTTTAAGCTATTCAATCATTGGATTAAAGACGTTTCAAGAATAGCCTCCATCGTGACTCAAGAGCTAATTGACTTGGTTTAATTTCAGAACATATTAGCTTTCTGCCATCCAACTTTTTATAGCTAGTAGTAAGAACTTTTGGATGAAATTGTATCTGTAAAGATTCTGGGTGAATACCCAAAAGGTCAAGGTCGAATAAAGTATGTAAATCTGCACGTAGCAGAAGTCCATTATCTGGGTGATTATCCTCAGAACCTCTATAGGGTGAAATGTGAGCAGCTTCCTATGACCTGGTTGCGCTGATGGGATAATCAGGGTAATTTGCTACAAAACAAGATGGGAGGGATGTCTACGACGGGCTACGCCTACGCAACGCTTGGCTGCTAAACTAAGACACCAACGAGTTAGTTTAATTATTTTGCCAACTATCTTGAGATAGATAGGGTAAACACTACGCGCTTTTTCATGTAAATCACTTGCTAGGAATGAAAAATCCCAACCCCATACTTTATTGATTTTGTCAATATGTAATCCCTCGTATGGTCTAATAAATCAGCAAGGCCTTCTGTAGACTGAATCTATATTCATGCTTTCAGTAGATGTAGTTAGAGTTTGCAAATGCAATGATATATGTGTACTCGAACAATAAATAGTTGCTGTTATTCAGATGAAAAAATCAGATTTTATCAGATTCCTGTAACTTTGGTTTTTAGCCAATTGTTTGATGTTTTGAGAAGGTAATACAATGAACAAAATCCTAAAACGCACACTTCTATCCAGCCTCATGGCTGCAAGTTTAGCTGGTGTAACTTTAGTTCCCGCCAAACCCGCTGCCGCTGATGACCAAGTACTAAGAGACGCAGGTATTGGTGCTGTTACCAATGTTGTCACCGGAGCTGTTAGGGGAAATGGTAGTGTATTAGGCAATGCTGTTAAGGGTGGTGTGACAGGTGCAGCCGTAAATGGCGCAAATGGTCTGAGAGACACTCGCGGCCGCCGTCACCGGAACGCCGCTCAAGATATCGGAGTCGGTGCAGGGGCTAGCGCAGTAACAGGCGTGGTTACTGGCGATAGCAGAGATACACTTGGTAATGCTATTGATGGTGCCGCTGTCGGTGGAGCAATCCATCTATTAACCAATGGTAAATAATTCGTAAAGTCATCAGCTGAAATATTTTCCAACGGTTAACGAACTTATCCCTCCCTAGTTCCTCTCCCTCCTAAAAAGAGCAAGCCAACCTCTCTTCCTTACTAAGGAAGGGAGGTTAGCTGGTCAGATTTATATTGAGATATATGTCAACTGTCAAAATCGTATGATGTTAGACTTAATACACCTAAATACTAAGACCTAGCCCTTCAACGCCTTTCTAAAGTTTCGACGATAGGATTGATTTGTGATAAACAAAGCCGGCCATAGCAAAGATAAACGAATCCGATTGCTCAAGGCTGGATTAAAATTAGTCCGCTCAAACCCATTCCAAAATTTCAAAACGCCGACTCCGTAAACGACTATCAAGGCAAAAATAATAAAGTTACCCATTCCCATCAACTCCGTTAGTAACTGACAGAATTTAACTTAAGTTTTACCACACGAGGTAAGCACTTCATAACCAACACCGAGAAGGTATCAATAAACTCCTCAGTCTCTAACATCTAAGTTCAGTTAAATACACATTCTCTTATTCCAGTGTAGAGTAGCTTCACCCTTTGCAACTAGTTATCAGTGGTGGCAAGCTAGTCAAAGGATGTAAAAAACATCATTTCATCATTGATATACTGAAACCGTCATCGCGCTAGTTGGAGGCTCAATACTTTGTACCTGTCGTCCAAAGGCTTGAGGCGGGCTAGATAGTAATGAAATGACCCTGATTATCCTTATGCTGCATCTACCCAATAAAGATAATATAGTTCATCACTCGTCCAGCTTCTCTCAAAATCTTTGATTGGAACAATTTTCAAATCATTGCGGTTGACATTCAGTTTTTGATTTAAAATCAGCAAAATTTTCTTTTCCTCATCTTGATTCTTGAGGAGAAAATTAATTTGGCTTAATATTTCAGCTTGTTCGACCTCTTGACGACCTTTTTTAAATAGGGTAAAGCTTCCCATTTTTTGAAGCTCAGGATAGTAAAACTTTCGATTGAGATAACCCGACAAAGGAGCCATAGTTGCATCTCGACTAGCGACAATAAACTCATTATCTAACCCAGCTTTTTGAATATATTGGGCTGTTTCCCGACTGGCAGAAAATGGGACAACTAAATCTCTTGAAAAATTATAAATACCTCCCCCAAACTGGATATAAAGAATTATCATCAAAACGATATGATGCCATTGCTGAACAAATGTAATTGAATTTGGACGAATAGAAAACTTATTGAGTAAAACTGGAGACTCTTGATAATAACTTGCCAGCCATAAAGCTGCTATAAAAATTAAATAAAAATGTCCATAATGCCGAGAACCACCGATAAACCTGAAGTAGGTAAAGGCGAATATTATACAATTACCTATAATGTAGAAAAAGAAAGGAACTGGCTTTTTAGATAATTTAATCAAGGTCAAAATTACAACAAATAGAGTAATTAGCGCACAAGCAATTAAATCTAGTATTTTTTTATGTGCAGGAATAATTAATAAATAACTACCAAATATTCTGCCCATGCTTATTAACAAATGATGGATATCTAATTGGATTACCCAACCATCATTTAACCCACCATAAAGATAACTATCTGTCGGAGGAGTAATAATATAAATTGATAAAATAAAAGAAAAGGTGATAATTACAATACTTAAAAACAAATCATACTTTTGGCTTTGACTAAAATACTGCTGTCGATGTTCACTATCAAAACAAAATTCAGCTAGCAAAGTCAATGATAAAGAAAATGATACTAATAAACCATAAGCACTACTATTTGCTAGTAAACCTAATAAAATTGCCAAATAAGTATAAGTCTTTTTTCTGGATGAAAAAAGTGTACAGACTCCAAAAAGAAACAGCATACTAAAAGCATAGTTTCGAGAAGTTAAAAGATATTCGTAAAAAGGAAAGAAACCAAAGGAAAATAGAAATTTTTGTTGATATGTAAAAGGGCTATATAGGCAAAAAATAGTAATGGAACCAACAGTAATCGCCAAATGAAAAATTTGCATAATAATAGGATTATCTACTATTCTGATCAGAAGCATCAGAGAAAAATACCATAGAATAGGATGACCTTCATAATGAATATTTGTAATTAAATCTCCCAAAGATTCACTATCTCTAACAATAAGCCAGGGATTTAATTCATCTCGCCACATCGAATGATTGAGAATACCTATTAAACCAAGACCAGAAAAAATAATGATAATAAACCAAGGAGAATGAAAAGATAATCTCGAAGTATATTTGATGATTTTTTTGTTTAACATTGTTAGTTGAAAATGAAATTTATTTCGAGAAAAAATATTGCCACAGATGCTATTACAATCTGAGGTAAAACTTATTCATTTATCAAATAATCAGGAGATTATTTAATTTTTCTCCATTTCTATTTATCGTAGCTTTCTGGTATACCCACTGGTGATAAACCTGCGATCGCTCGTAAATTTTGGCAACGAATCAACTCGGTAAAATTGAAACTGGCACGCCCTTCAATTTTGGCTACCGCTTCAATTGCAGATAGTAAGTGCTGTGCTGCTTCAGCTTCCGAATAACCGCGTCGCTGTGCTATCTTAATTGCAGCAGCATCGGCATTTAACTCTGACTCTTGAGATTTATTAGTACGCCAGATCCGCAAAGCAGCGATCGCACTTAATCCCCCAGCTACAGCTACACCCACTACATCTGACTGTGCTGCTTCCAAGAATCCGCCTAACAACCCAGCTAACACTGCACCTTGATAAATATCGGGTTTAAACCACTTTACCCCCGTTAACCAGCTAACCATCTGCAATAGCAGCAAGTCTCGTTGCGGCTTTGTCAAGCGACGCCACAAATCGAAATTAATATATATTGGTCGCGTCTGATTCCAAGGTTGGGGAAAGGACGCGTCAATCACTTTTGCCTGCTCTGGCTTACTAACAAGTTTTGTCGTCATCCGACCAGAAGCAGGCATCACATCTAACAAACGGCGAATTTCAATATTTGGCTCCATAAGTTTAATTATTAGCCATAGTGTGCATAGTAACTAGTTATGTAAAAAATAAACTTTTCGTGTTAACCTTTGATTTGTGAGATGCGATCGCGGTCTTGAATAGATTTAAATCAAGACATGAAAATACTGATTAAGCAGTTTGATCGTGTGGCGGAATTTTATAGTATTCCTTTGCCGCCAAATTCAAAACCTCAAAGTTTTGGATCACCATTGAGACTACACTTGTAACTACATGGATGCTTTTGCTCCCCTCCCGCCTGAATGGACAAATCAGGCAGTACACGCATACAATTTTTGCTGTCCTAACTGCCACTCAAGTAGCCTAGAAGCTGAAAAAGTTTGGCTAAATCGGCGATCGCCTGTACTTACAGAAGACCGTCGTCGCAAATGGCAAGAGTTCTACTACTGTCACTGTGGTTCTGTGTGGTGGGCTTGGAGTAGCGATCGCCCGCCAAAAGATATATCCAATCAGCCAGATTATAATCCGACATAGCTAACACAGCCAATTTTCTTCCTAAACAAAAGCCCACCTTGAGGTGGGCTTTTGTTTATCTAATTCTGAGCTTTAGATTTCATCACCAATTTTAGAAGGTGAAGGTAGTACGTAGAGTACCTACATATTCAGTGTCGTTATTGTTGTTGTTCTCTGGATTGAAAATTACCAACAAACCAGGAGTGACTTGAATATTATCGGAAACCTTATACTTGTAAAGACCCTCTAAGTGATAGGAGGTACCAGAGTCAAGAGGACTACCTGTTTTGATGTTACCACCAGTAACTTTGGGTGGTTGACCAAAGATAATACCTAAAACGTTGCCTTCTTTGCCAAAGTCTCTCAAAGCAAGTGTTGCACCGTAGTACCAAACCTCTGCATCTCTAGTAGCACCAGTAAGAGTTGATGCAGTTGTGTAACCTCCCCAACCACTGAGAGCCAACTTCGGGCTAAATTGGAAGGTAGCTTCTACACCGTAATTGTTGGATTCTGTGCGACTGTTATTACCAAATGGGTTATTGGCAAAAGCACTACCTGTACCTTGGAAGAGGTTGTTGTTAGCAGCATTCCCAGCTAGGTAGCTATGGGCGTAGGTCAGACCGATATTGAAGGCTTTGCTGGGTTTGAAAGATAACTGTCCGAAGATAGTGCTATCACCATTGAACAGCCCGTTATTAGCACCGGGATTATTAGCACCAAAGGCATTAATAATAGCACCGTTGTTAGTACTTTGTGCTAAATAAGCACCAGTAAGGCTAATAGGGCCGTTAGGATTGAAAGTAACAGTCAAACCAGCACCATTCTGACCTTGACGATATATTGGGCTAAAACGTCCGTAACGAGAAATAGCACCTGTAGCACTGCTTCTAAAGTCAGGATTGAAAACATCAACGTTTTCGTATAACTCACCACCGGTAGCATCAACTTTGACACGCACTGAGTCTTTAAAGTTGAAAGCATAGTTGATTTTATCTACGCTAACGCTGTTGTCTGCGGTAGTCACGTCATAGCCCAAGCGGGTCATGTTAGTACCGGTTGCGCCAGTAGTGGTATTATTGTTGATGATATTCCCAGCAGTTAACCTAGTTTGCAACTGGTCTTTACCTGTGAAACTGGTGTACAAGTTCAAACGAACTCGATCCCCAAAAGTCGTGTTGGAATTCAAATTGTTATTGGATGTACCAGCAGGAATTGCTGTGTTACCACCAAAAGCCTGTGAAATGCCAAAAATTGCTTCCCCAACCAACTTGGTGGTAGTCGAGAATTGATTAGCTTCTAACTCAGAAGTGCGAGCTTCTAATCCATCTACACGACCGCGCAGGGTTGCTAGTTCAGCAGCATATTCTTCTTGTAGGCGCTGTAAAGTAGCTAAATCTTGTTTGCTGACCAAATCGGCTGTAGCTGTAGCAATCAGTTCGTTAACCCGGTCTAAACAGGCATTCAAACCTGCGGCAAATTCATAACGGGTCAAAGCACGGTTCCCACGATAAGTACTGTTGGGATAACCTGCAATACAGCCGTAGCGCTCAACCAAGGATTGTAAAGCTTGGAATGCCCAATCTGTGGGCTGTACGTCCGAAAATTGCGAAACTGATGTTACCTGATCAATATTATTAGAATCTTGAGCTTCAGATAACTGGGAAACATTTGTTTCGTTGACTTCAGCAGCTAAAGCACTATTCGCAGCGAAAAATGCAGCAGCCAGCACAACCGGACTAACCTTAAAAAGATTCCAGAATCGTTTTGTCATGTTATTTACTCTCACTCACACCTACTAATCCAATCGCGGTAAAATGCTTAAAGCACTTTACTTTCAGGAATTTTACACACAATCACAGCGACGATTATACCTTTATCCTGTGAGAAATACAAGTCATTTAATATCGTGCTGAACTATAATTTTTAATTAATTTATTTGGTAAGCGCAAAATAATGCGGCGTTTGTGACGTAAGACTGTTCCTTCTTCCTCCAACTGTTGTAGGAGTCGGGTAACTGTTACTCGCGTAGTATTTAACACTTCAGCAATATCTTGATGGGTAACATTTAGATCAATTAATTTGCCCTTATCTATATCACGTCCAAATTTTTCACTTAACCATACCAAAAACTGCCATAGACGTAGCGAAATTGGTTTTCGATGGACAATACTTAGTAGATACTCTGCCTGTTGAATGTGAGACAACAAGGCATTAATCTCTTGATGCCACAGATGAGGTGGCACAATGCTTACTTCTACGCCAGTGAGGCATTCAATTTGGTAAGGCTTGACCCTAGACAAAGGATAGCCAATCAGATCCCCCAGTCCCCAATAACCGAGAGTGATAAATGTTCCATCTTCACTCCATGTTAAGGTACGAACTGCACCATGCTCAATACGCCAAAGTACATCATTTTGAGGTGGAATTACTTCCCTACGGGTAAATATCTGCTGGGGTAATTGTCCTCTGAATGCAGAACTATTTGATACGGCAAAAGAGTTTGAAGTAGAACTTGTGGAATACATAATTAACCGTAAATTCAAAATTATCAGGGAATCTTGCTACTTCTAATAATTAAGAAACTCTAATAATTTGCATCAAAATCTACCTGTATATCTGAAAGTTTATTGTTCTCAATTAGAGGTAGGAAGTAACTCAAAATTTTCTGATGGCAACAGCTTTTTATTTTGGGTATCTATCAGTGAGATAAATCAGGACTTTTTAGTTATTTATTTGTTACTTTAATTGTGCAAGTTTAAGAAAAGGTAAGCTTTTAGTAAAATATTTAGTTAATTCATTTTTTTTACAGCTATTTTCAGGTAAATAGACCATGCTGTAAGGGCACTGGATTCAGAACCCCCACTTCTTCAAGAAGTTAGGGATCTGGGCAGCATGTCAATTAAGAACGTTGACCGGTGACAATATATGCTACCCTTTGACCGATATTAGTGGCATGATCTGCCATACGTTCCAGACAACGAATTGCCAGTGCTAGTAGTACAATTGGCTCTACAACACCAGGCACATCTCGTTGTTGGGCTAAAGTCTGATAAACGCGATCATAGGCATCATCTACAGTATCATCTAGGTGCTTTAAACGGCGTCCACCGGCTTCATCGAAATCTCCCAAGGCCTTTAAACTAGTTGCTAGCATCGCCTGAGCGTGAAGGGACATAGCTTCAATGTCGGGCATTGATGTATGAGGCGCATAAGGAAAAATTTTAATCGCAATCTCAGCCAAATCTTCAGCATAATCGCCAATGCGCTCTAAATCTCGCACCAACTGCATAAAGGCACTTAAACAGCGCAAATCTGGAGCCGTAGGCGCTTGCAGCGTCATAATCGCCGTACAGTCTGACTCGATTTGTCTATAAAAGCGATCGATTTTTTTATCTAATCGGGGAAGTTCTTCTGCTGCTGTTAAGTTACGAGCAAATAGCGCTTGGTGGCTGAGGCGAAACGATTGTTCTACCAAAGCACCCATGCGTAATACATCCCGTTCTAAGCGCCTAATGGCGCGTGCTAGTTGTGGTCTTTGAGGATTGGGAGTATAATCGACGGCTTTCACACTTGTTGTCTCAAAGGTGAAGATATTACTAACTATAGTCTTGGCTTAGGGAGTTTGCCATAACTTCAGGAAATTGGAGCTGCATCCACGCACCACCGGTTTCTGGATGGTTCATCGCTTTGATTGAACCACCGTGGGCGATGAGAATTTGCTCAACGATCGCTAATCCTAATCCATTACCAACGATCGCCCCAATAGAGTTACTATCTTGAGGGGAATGGGTTCGGGCTTTATCTCCTCGATAAAATCGCTCAAAAATATGGGGTAAATCTGCCTCGGAAAACCCGACTCCAGAATCAATCAGATTTATTTCCAGGATTGGGGAAACAGCATCGCTCTCATGATTATCTGTTGAGCGGATTTTTGCTTGGACGTGAATGCTTGTATCAGGAGGACTGTACTTAATGCTGTTGTCTAGCAAGTTGAGAAAAACCTGGTAAATCCTGGCTTTATCTGCCTTAATCCAAATATTTTCGGGGCCAGAATAAGAAAAAGACAGATGTTGACGCCCTGCCAAGGGTTCTAGAGTTTCCCAAACAGATGTAATTAGCGATCGCAATTCTACAGCTTTGGTTTGCAATTGGATATTTGGGTTTGCTTCCATTTGGGTAAGGTCTAACCAGCTTTGCACTAAGTTAATTAGCCGATCAACTTCCTGCATCAAACGGTTAACCCAACGATTTAAAGGTGGTTCTAAGCGGTTTTGTAAAGTTTCTACAACTAAGCGAATCGAAGTTAGGGGCGTTCTGAGTTCGTGTGCTAGATCAGAAAAAGAGCGATCGCGTACTTGATTTATATCTAATAGGGGTTGACGATTTTCTAAAAAGACTCCCACTTGTCCATTGGGTAAAGGCAAGCTAGAAGCCCGCAAAGCTAGAGATTTGATTGTTGCCATCTCTGCCGCATCATCACAAGATGGATGAAATATCCATTCTCCCGTCTGTGGTTTTTGCAAATCACGAGTTTGCTCAATTAAATGGTCGAGTTCATAAGACCGTACCAACTCCAGTAACAAGCGCACCTGTTCTGGTTGCCATCTTTGTAAATACAAAATCTCCTGCGCCTGTCGATTGCACCACAGCAGTTGATTTTCCTCATCCACCTGCAAATATCCCACTGGTGCAAAATCTAGCAGGTCTTGGTAAGTTTGCAACGACTGTTGCAAATCTTGTCGCTGTTGCTTCACCATCGCTATTTCTTGCCGCAAACCAGGAATCAACAGCAGTCCCATCTTGTAAGAATGGGAGGTTAACGGTCGGAGTAAGCGCCCCAGGTAGCGGTTAAGTTGAACCTGTTGCCAAACCCAAAACCCAATGCCTACCGCTAAACCCAGAAAAAATCCCAATAAAAGCATTTGAGTTGTTAGTTTCTTGCTGACTAATAAAAACTAACAACTATCGCAACTAATTATCCAAACCTATAGCCAAAACCTCGTACAGTCACAATATATTCGGGATGGCTGGGGTCTTGCTCTAATTTTTCGCGTAACCACCGAATATGAACGTCTACAGTTTTACTATCGCCGACAAAATCCGGGCCCCAAACCTGATCGAGCAATTGTTCGCGTGACCATACCCGACGGGCGTAACTCATAAACAGTTCCAGCAAGCGAAACTCTTTAGGAGAAAGACTGACTTCTTGACCGCGAACCAGTACACGACATTCTTGGGGATTCAAGGAGACATCCTTAAATTTTAATACTGGTATTTGGGGTAAATTACTGAGGCGTTGGCGGCGGAGTAAAGCGCGACAACGAGCCACTAATTCACGCATACTAAAGGGTTTAGTCAGATAGTCATCAGCGCCCACCTCTAACCCCAAAACTCGGTCAGTTTCACTACCCTTAGCACTGAGCATTAAAATAGGTACTGGGTTGCCTTGATGACGCAGTAAACGGCAAATATCTAACCCATTGATTTGAGGTAGCATCAAATCAAGAATGACCAGATCGAAGGGAAGTTCCCCTGAATTGGTTTCAAAACTTTTGAGATACTCGATAGCAGACCGCCCATCGGGGGCAGTTATCACCCCATAACCTTCTTCTTCCAGAGCTACAGCTAGCATTTCCTGGATTAATTCTTCATCTTCTACTACTAGAATACGGCTGGTTTGTCCAATGTCCGTTCTAGCAGAGTATTTGGTCGATTCAGTGGTGTACATTGATATCACAAAAGTCTAGGACTGTGCTTGTATCAATTAGGATTAATTGAATCTATTATCCCGCTTTACTGTAACCGCGCTTCGGCTCAGGTTAATTCTTTTAGATTTTCTTTACAAAAAGTAACATACACCACAGCAGTTTCCTAATCGTCAATCACTATGGCTACAAGCTTCTAAATAATTTGTCTTGACAAGAGGAGATTCGCTTAGGTATATTTATTTTAGTACAAAAGTACTATAAAGGCTCAAAGGGAAAACTATACCTGAAAAACAGAAGGACATATCTGTGGAAAATTCGTAGCCACTTAAGTGTCGGATGTGGATCATTTCAGTATTTCCACTGCGTTAAAAATGTTAATTCAAAGGCTACTCTGATGTCTGCATAGGGTAGTCATTAGTATGGCTTGCTACCCAATAAATCATTTGCCTATTGAAGGGAGTTGGAAGATGACTACAGTTGGAGTCAAGGACAGCAAACAACAACTAATGCAAGCATTTCAACAAATTATTATCCAAAGAAAAAAGCTGGAATCTAAAATAGCAACCAAACAAGAGGAAGCAGAAAAGGCAAAAAGTCAAGAAATTCTGCAAGCGGCTTCTGCATATACAGTTGATAGTATTGTCAAAGGTTTAGCTGATTTGCAACTGGAGTTTGGCAGTATTCTTAATGCATTATCTGAAAAATTAGCTCAAGAAAATTCTAAGTTAGATGAATTAAACAGAGCTATAGAAATTGAAACTCAACGCCTACAAGAACTGCAACAAATCAGAGTTGTTGCAGATACTCTAGACGTTTTAAGTCAAGAACACCAAGAAAAATTAAAAATCCTCGAACAAGATACTATTAGTAAAAGGGAAGCCCTAGAGAAAGAAATTACAATTAGGCGAAAAGAATGGCAAAAAGAGCAAGCAGAGTATGAAGAAAAACTCCAAGCATATAATGAGTTATTAGCCAAAGATCGCCAGCAAGAACAAGAAGAATCTCAATATAAGTTAGAAACTACTCGTAAACTCAATAGAGACAGCTACGAAGCAATAAAGCGCCAACAACAAAGGGAAATACAAGAAAATTCTCAAAAGAAAGAGAAAGATTGGGCAGAACGAGAAAAAATATTTGCTGAACGCCAACCACTCTTTGCAGATTATGCACAAAAAGTAACTACATTTCCTAACGAACTGGAAGAAACCGTTAAGAAAGCTAGAGAAGAAGCAATTAAAGAAGCAAGCCAAAAAGCTAAAATTGAGGCTGATTTATTTGAAAGAGAATGGGAATCTAACAAACAGAGCTATGAACAAAAAATTCAATCTCTGGAAGAAACAATTAAGAAACAGTCTGAGCAAATAGAAAGTATTTCTGCTCAATTACAAACTGCATTAAAACAAGCACAAGACTTAGCTATGAGGGCTTTTGGTAATTCTAATCCTAAATAGTTGTGAGTTTATAGCATCTTAATCATCTTTAATTCCTGAAGAGGAGGTTTGTTGTGGTGGGAAAAAAACCGACTGATAAGAATACTAAAGTAGAAATTCTTCAGGCGTATGAGGAGTTAGCAAAAGAAAAAGCAGCACTGAAATCGGAACTCGATAAAGTTGGCAAAGAAAACCAGTCTGGAACTAAAGAACAGCCTAAATTAGAACAAAAAACAGCTATGAATCAGCTTTCTAGTGTCCAACAAAAGATGAATAATACAATTGAAAGCTTGGCGAAGATTCAATTAGGTTTTGGCAGTGCTGCTAATGAATTATCAGAACAGCTAACCACAAAATCCTCTAAATTAGAAGAAATTAGGCGAACTTTAGAAGAAGAAATTCAACAATTAAGGCAGTTGCACAATTTAGAAATTTCTGATGATATCTTGGATACTCTCATCCAAGCCTATGAAGATAATACTAAAGCTTATCAGGAAGAATATACCCGACGTTCTGAAGTGTTATTTCAAGAAATACTAGAGCAAAGGAATGCTTGGGGAAAAGAACAGGAGGAACAGCAACGAACGATAAAAGAGCGGAATGAAAACTTGAATAAAACTCGACAACGTGATGCTTCAGAGTATAAGTATAATTTAGAACTCCAGCGGCAACTGCAAAATGACGAATACGAACAAGAGCAGAAAGGGCTATATAAGCAACTGGAAGAATTACTACAAGAAACAGAAAAGCAATGGGCTGAACGGGAGAAAGCGATTTCTGAACGAGAGAAACAATTTGAAGAGTTAAAAGCTAAGGTAGAGGCTTTCCCGAAAGATAAAGAAGCAGCCATTAAAAAAGCTACGGAAGAGGGCAAAGGTATTGCTCACTACCAAGCTAAAATAAAATCAGATTTATATTCTAAGGAAGTGGAAGGACAAAAGCGTTTCTATGAACAAAGGCTGCAATCTCTAGAACAAACTATTACGAATCAAGAAACGCGAATTCAAAATCTTTCTAAGCAACTTGAATCCGCTCTCAAACAAGTTCAGGATTTGGCTGTTAAAGCTATTGAAGGTACTTCAAATGTTAATTCATATCAGGCAATCAAAGAAATAGCTTTAGAACAGGCAAAGACTCAAGCAAAAAATAAATAAGCTGATTGATTTTTGATGGTAATTATAGAGACTTAATTGCATTTAAGTCTCTATAGCAATCCTGAGTTATTCGTAATCAAAAATATCCCCGACTTATTTAATAAGTCGGGGATTTGCTGGTTGCTATTGAATTTTGAGGAGCGTACTTCTTTGGGGACCTTGAGAGTTGCGACGTGACGCTTTTTATTCGGTTTTCTTTGGTTTTTTGATGTCTGGGGGAGGTTGTATTTTCTTTTTTGTTCCGCTAGCTTGTGTTTGATTCAATGCTTTATTGGAATTTTGTTCTTGACTAGACATAATACTAATGTTTTAAAATCTAATACAATATTATCTATATCACGGGTATTCTTGACTACATAAATATATCACAGAAAATTTAAGTTTAACTAAAAAAAGTTTTCACTTGCGTTGACAGGCTTTGTATAAATCCCGATCGTAATCACGAGGACTAGTACGGTTGCGCTTGGGAGGAATCACTGTAGTTTTGCCCTGAATCAACTAACCGTTGGGGTTTTCTTGCTGATCGCAGCTTACACAGTTGGGCGATCGCACTGAAAATATACTGACTATTCATAAAACAGATATGCTAAATAAAATTCAGGAGCAGACAAAAGCCGCTCCTGTTAGCGTAGCGGGGCGTAGCCCATTCTGATTTTTGAATTCTTCTTCAACTGGGATCATGGTTGGTGATATACACTTTTTTATTTTCCTAGAACTTGTATAAGCTATTCCACATTTAACTTGCAATAGTAATATTGCCCTTATTCTTAACTTTTCTTCCCCATTTAATAATTAACTCTCCTTGATTTAACAG
>NZ_JBALFD010000067.1:0-120108 GCF_036916985.1 Nostoc sp. | reverse complement strand
AATAGCAAATGCTGTCTCCGAAATAGCAAATGCTGTCTCCGAAATAGCAAATGCTGTCTCCGAAATAGCAAATGCTGTCTCCGAAATAGCAAATGCTGTCTCCGAAATAGCAAATGTAGTCTCCGAAATAGCAAATGTAGTCTCCGAAATAGCAAATGCTGTCTCCGAAATAGCAAATGCTGTCTCCGAAATAGCAAATGCGATGCCTGCTAAAGGCTACACATCGCCATTTCCATGCGTTTAACTCAAAGCCGCGATCGCTCTCTCAACAATCACCCCATCCTGCATTTGAATCACCCGCTTTGTCTGATCTGCTACCGTTGCATCATGGGTAACAATTGCGATCGTAGTTCCCTGTTGATTTAATTCCGTTAGCAAATTCATAATCTCGTGAGAAGTTTTGGAATCTAACGCCCCTGTTGGTTCATCTGCCAACACTAAGGCAGGATGATTCACCAGCGCCCGTGCGATCGCTACTCGCTGTTGCTGTCCTCCCGAAAGTTGGCTAGGGCGGTTTGTTAAGCGATCGCCTAATCCAATCTTTTCTAAGGCTACAGTCGCGGATTGTATTCGTTCTGATCGGGATACATCAGCATAAATCATCGGCAGCATGACGTTCTCTAGTGCCGTCAACCGAGGCAACAAATTGAATTGTTGAAACACGAAACCAATATATTGATTGCGGATATCTGCAAGTTCATCATCATCCAGGGTTGTCAAATCTCTACCGTCTAAGATATATTGTCCACTCGTAGGACGATCCAGACAGCCGATGATGTTCATCAGTGTTGATTTACCTGAACCCGAAGCCCCCATAATCGCCACATATTCCCCATCTTCAATCGATAGATCAATTTCCTTCAGAACGGGGACATCTAATTCTCCCAAGTGATAGGTTTTTGTGATGCCCTCCATTAAAATCATGTTTGCCATAGTGATTACTCATTGTGTAGTGCTGAAATCGGATCTAATTTGGCAGCATTACGCGCTGGGATGCCGCCTGCCAGAATACCAACGACGAACGAAAGGCTAAACCCTGTCCCAATTGACCATAACGGCACAATAAACGGAAATTTAAACACAGTTGCAGCCGCAAATGCGAACCCAATGCCCAATCCCACGCCAATCACACCGCCAACTGTGGAGATGACGATCGCTTCGGTCAAAAACTGCCTTAAAATATCTGTGCCGGTTGCACCCACAGCTTTGCGAATGCCGATTTCTCGCGTTCGTTCCATCACCGAAACTAGCATGATGTTGGCAATGCCAATGCCGCCGACAATCAGAGAAATACCTGCGATCGCACCCACCATCAAGGTAAAGGAACCCATGACGCTGCTGAAAGTGCTGATAATATCAACTAGATTGGTAATCCGAAAATCATCGACGGCTGACGCATGAATGCCATGCCGTAAACGCAGAATATTTGTCACCTGAAATTGAGCCGAGTTCAGTTGATCGCCGTCAGGCGCTTCTAACCAAAATCCATTAATTGCCACACCCGTTAAGGCGTTATTGCCCACAATTTGGGCAGACATATTGGTTAAGGGGATATAAATCACATCGTCAAGATCCTGTCCACCCGAAGTTCCCTTGGATTCTGCTACCCCTACCACGGTGTAGCGCTTGCCCCGAATCCGTAAATCAGCCCCAATCACGGATTCATTTGTGTTAAATAATTCATCTAGCACTGTGGAACCGAGAAACGCCACAGGGCGGCCAGCATCCAAATCCCCTTGACTAAAAAAGAGTCCCGTTTGGGGATGAATATTTTTGATGCTTGGGTAGTTTAAATCCGTGCCTAAAAGGGTGGTGGCAATGTTGGTATTGCCCCGAACGACCTGAATTGAACCGCGTTGTAAGAATGCTGAAACCGATTTAGCGGCTGGGACTTGTTTAGCGATCGCCTTAGCATCTTCCCACGTCAGTGTACTGGCTGAACCCGCCCCTAGACTGATGCCGCCTGTTCTGGCTGCCCCCGCCGAGACTACCATCACGTTGGTTCCCAGAGCTTGGATTTGCAACTCCGTTGACTTCTGCACACCCTGTCCCACGGCGGTAATCGCAATCACCGAGGAGATGCCAATAATCACGCCCAACATAGTCAAACCTGTCCGCAGTTTGTTGCCCAAAAGCGTTTCGACTGACATGATCAGAACTTCACCGAAAGAGATTTTGCCCTTTCGTGGACGGCGCGGACGATTTGTTGTTTGTAAATTAGTAAGTTTTTTCATTATGGTTCTTAAATAATTCGTAATTACGAATTACGAATTATTATGAACGTCTGCCATTAGATGTAGAAATCTTGCGGGTTCCAGGTGGAAAGCTGAGTAAGACGTGTTCGTTTCCAGTTAAGCCAGACTTTACCTCGGTTTTGTCATTCACCGTTGTCCCAACTACAATCGGCACAAAGACTGAATCGCCTTTGTCCTTGGCCACAAATACGCCCTGAGAATTGTTTTGTTGAACGATCGCCCCAGTCGGTACCACCAGCACATTTTTTAACTCTCCAGCTTTAAAGTCCACAGTGACATTCATCCCCGATCGCAGCAAACCTTGGGGATCTGGCACTGATGTCTTCACCTCAAAGCTGGTAACGTTTTGCACAACATCTGACTGAGTGGCAATTTGCGTCACCTGTCCGGTAAAAGTTTTCCCCGGATAGGCATCTGCCTGAATTGTCGCAACTAGACCCATGCGAATTTGGGCAATGTTCGCTTCTGCAACCTGGGCAACAATCTGATTCGTGGATGCGAGAGCCAAGATGGAAGATGATGAAGCAGAAGAAACGGAACTACCCGCCGTGGTAGGCGTGACAAATGAGCCAGGATCGGCAAATTTCCGGGCGATAATCCCACTAAAGGGGGCGCGGATCACCATATCATTGATATCTGTCTCGATAATTTGCACGGCTCCGCCCGCCGCCGCAACTTGGGCGCGGGCTTGCTGAATGTCCTCCGGTCGTGATCCTGCTTGGGAGAGCGCTAGAGCCTCCTGTTTCTGTTTGACGACTGCCTCGGCTTGAGTAATCTCTTCTGGCCGAGTTCCCGATCGCATCAATGAAGCAGCTGCTTGTGTTTGCTTTACTTGAGTCTGGGCGCGATCGCGGCTAGTACGGAAGGTATTCAGACTTTGGAGAGCGATCGCACCTGAGTTATAGAGTTCTTGATTTCTTTTAAGATCATCGTTAGCTTGAAGCAGGGCATATTGAGCATCTCTTAACTGGGCTTGGGCTTGGGCAACTTCCTGAAGTCGATTTCCATTCAGTAATTTTTGGAGATTTGCGTCTTGTTCAGCCAGTTGTGCCTTTGCTGTGGCGATATCTTGAGTGCGATTCCCATTGAGTAATTTTTGCACATTTGCTTCAGCCGCCGCCAGATTTCCTTGAGCCTGCCGTAATTGCCCCTGAAGATTCGAGGCATCCATGTAAGCAAGCACCTGCCCAAGTTTTACAGAATCGCCTTCTTTAACCAGTAGTTGCTTCAGAATCCCTGACGTTTTGGGGCTTACATTAACTGAACGTTCGGGTTCCACAGTTCCATTTGCAGAAACCGCGATCGTGAGATTGCCCCGCTTAACTAAAGCCGTTTGAATCTTCAGCTTTGCTTGCTGTTGAGGCACTACAATCAGTTGGTAATAAGTGAGATAGCCAACGCCAATCATGGAAATCAATATCAGTAAACCAAGTAGCCATTTATTTGCTTTTAGCTTACTCAGTCCATTCGGCTTTAGTTCTTTAGGCTTTAGTTCCTTCGGTTTTAGGGCGATGCTCATAAGTGGTGTCTCTAATTTCAGAGAGCAGCAAGTGATTAGGGTGTATAAAAACTGTCTATATGATTTGACGATTTTAGAAAGTTATCAGAAATAATTCAGGTGTCAGGAACCAGAATGGTCTACGCCTCGTTGCGCTAACAGAATTGAATTACATTTGATTGTGAATTTTGCATTTTTCTTCAATATTCGCTCTATTTTTATTAGTAATGAGAGCTTTATTTAATGGAGTACTCTTTTCAGTATGACAAAGTGATGTTTGATTTCTAGGGTTATTTGATTGATTAAAAAAAATCTCACTTTTTATCGAAACAGGATTCAGGTGTCAGGAGTCAGAATGGATTCCAATACTTGTCGGTTAAGGGAAAAAGGGGAAGGGGAGAACAATTTTCAGATGCGGTACGATATTCATCGCGAGTAGGGGCACGGCAATGCCCATAGGTGTCAACTTAACGTGAAACCGCTTGTCCGCCGGGAATTGAAATTCCCGTCTCATAGCTAAAGTCATCTGAAGATGACTAAATATCGTCAAAAATCTCCAGTCTACTTCAGTAGACTTAAGCTGTTAGCCCGGAAATAAATTTCCGGGCGGGCATGGAAGCCAACAGATAAGCTATTTCCAGCTTAAATTGACACCAATGCAATACTGTTCGGTTAAGCATTTTTAACTCGGAATTGGGTTTGGGGAAAAGGTTAAAGGTTAAAGGTTTTTTCTTTTCCCTTTCGCCTTCCCCTTTTCCCCTTAAGCGACAAGTATTGGACACCAATGGGCAATGCCCATAGGTGTCAACTTAATGTGAAAGCTAGTTCTAAACTTGCTTTTAAATTGCCTCGTTCCCAGTCGGAGACTGGGAATGCCCGTCTTTGAGGCTCCGCCTCTCTTCCTGGCGGCAGAGTCGCTTTTGAGCAGCATTTCCAGCCTCCGGCTGGAAACGAGGTTTTAAAGGAGTTTTAGCTTAAGTTGACACCAATGGGCAATGCCGTACCCCTACGGGTGTACCTCACGCGTTGTCGGGAAACAATTATCTATAATCTTGACTTTGAATACTCCCTAAACGAGCAGCATCACGAATGTTATACTCAGGTCGAGTAAAGCGATTTAACTGCATTTCAAAAAAATCTCGATTGGCTTGCAAATGTTTGGGATTTTGGTCATCTAAAGGATATAAAAGTGCCGTTCGCAAGGCTTGAATTACCGCAGAAGTGACACAGTACATCGACCGTTGAAAACTAACTCCCAACTGAATCAACATATCTTCTTCACCCCGGCAATGTTGGCTGTAGTAATCAACAAGATATGGTGGCAAAAAATGCAACATATCTTGCATTAATAATGTGGGAGGAATGCCAGCAGTACCTACTGGAAATACATCAGCGTAAAGAATACCATAGTGAAAGTCTTTCTGGTCTTCTGGTACTTGACGTGCTTGAGCATTATAAGATTTTGTCCCTCGGAAGGGTGCGGTGCGGTAGAAAACTGCTTCGACATAAGGTAATGCGGCTTCATATAGCCACATAAAACCCTTGGATTTAGGGACAATTTCGTAGCATTCGCCACGAATATAAACGTGATGGTAAATCGGACGACCTGCGATCGCAAATATACCATTAACTATGAAGCTCATCGCCTCTGGGACACTGCTAATCGTACCTTCGTCATAGCGGTCGGACATTTCAAAGAATACTGGGGCCATGATTTCCCAGAACAAGCCCAGATTAGCGTAGTATGACATCTGGCGGCACTGTTCCAAAAACATATCTGGGAACAGCTTGTAAAGTCCCAGCATGACAGGGTTCCCTTGGAAGTAAGCTTTAATTGCCCTGTCGGCGTTGGCTTTGTATTCGTCTGAATCTAGGTAAGGGTCAAATTGTCCACCCATCCCTCTGTGCCACAACATCGCCCGCATACAAGCTTCTGCAAATTCCATGTTAATGCGATCGTGGAACAAGTGATGCAACAACTTTGGCATTTTGAAAGTTTCACCCTTCTCAATAAATGCCAAAAGTTCGGGATGTGCAGTAGCTTCGCCGCGCCAAATTCGTAAATCGGCATCATCACCAGCGTAATGATTATGCAGTTCTAAATACTCTTTGGGCAAGAAGTATTTAAAGAATGGTAACGGGTTTAAAAATTCGCGTTCGGCAATATAAAGTAGGTCACGCCAGTAAAAATCCATCGGTACAGCATAAGCTTTATACAAACCGATGATTTGCATTAAATTTTCTGGGGTATCGGGTAACATTGCGCCGCCTGCTTCTAAACGGTGAATTACTTCGGCAAATTCGTGATTAGAAGGAGGTAATTTAATTGCTGTTTTAATTGCTGTCATGTTATTTGGTAATTGGTGTTAGTAATTATTGACGAATATTCCGGGCATGAAAAATGCTCAAAACATCATGTGTCCAAACTGGTAATATTAGCGTCATGGCAATTTCTTCGATGCTGTGAATTGTGCCAGCAATACAAGTCAGCCATAAGGTAACTCCAGCGTAATCAAAGCCAAAAAGGGCAATAATGGCAATAAAAAGAGTGATTCCCCAAAATTTTGCTGAGTAGGTGTGGTAGCTAGCGGGTTTACCATATTTCACTAAATTCACCACCCACCACAACAATTGAGCAAAAACAATCATTAGCAAAGGTACGCTATAAGTAACGAGAATATCTTGATAAACTATCCACGCACTTACGAAAATACAACTAAAAAAGCAGACATCAGCCCAACTGTCAGCTTGGCGCAGTTGGGCACTGCTGACATTTAGTCGTCGCGCAATTATGCCATCAAAAATATCTGAGAGGAAGGCTGCAACAAAACCGACGATGAACCAAACACTAGTTTTGCCATCCAAAGCATCTAACAGGAGGAATGGAGATATCAAAAAGCGAAATAGAACAAGACCACTGGGAATTAATGTCACATTCATCCTTCCTCCTTTATCGATGCGTAACTCTCTTATTTATTACTTCAGCGCTACTTCAGAGATTACGGTTTTTTCTAAGGAGGGAATTGCAGCCACCATTGTTGTAGTTGTAGATTCACTCCAACGGACTAACCATGTGGGTTGTACTCCTAAAAAGATGATAAAAGATGCCAAAATTAAAGCTGGAATTTTCTCAGACCAAAGGACTTTGGGATAGTAGGCTAAGTTATCGAGTCTGCCAAAACAGGTGCGGTTAAGAAGGATGACAAAATAAACTGCTGTTAATCCACTAGCAACTACACACAAAATTGTCGGGATGGGAAAGATAGAGAAACTACCTTGAAAGACGATAAATTCAGCAATGAATCCTGTTAAACCGGGAATACCTGCGCTAGCCATCCCACTTAAAACTAGTAAAGCGCTAATTAGAGGTAAACCGCGTATGGGACTCATTAAACCATTGAGTTTATCTAACTCGCGTGTACCAACTTTGGCTTCTACAACTCCTACTAAGTGGAAGAGGATGGCTAAAATGATGCCGTGGCTAAACATTTGGGCGACTGCACCAACCAGTGCTAAGGGAGTACTAGCAGCACCAGCTAGCAAGATATAGCCCATGTGACCAACAGAACTGTATGCTACCATGCGCTTGATGTCTTTTTGAGCGATCGCAATTACTGCCCCATAGATGGCGCTAATTGCTCCCCAAATTGCGAGAGTCGGTGCAATAATACTCCAAGCATGGGGAAACATACCCAACCCAAATCGCAGCAATCCATAAGTTCCCAGTTTTGCTAACACGCCACCGAGAAGAATGGCAATTGGTGCTGAAGCTTCAACGTAAGCATCAGGTAGCCAAGTATGGAAGGGAATTAAGGGAATTTTAATGCCAAAACCTAATACTATTCCCGCGAGTAAAAGTATTTGTTTTGCTGTTGAAAGATTTTCTGTAGAAACTGCATCAAAAGCAAAATTGGTAGAACCACTCAGCCACACCATACCTAAGAATGTCGCCAGAATTAATGCTCCCGAAACAGCAGTGTAAATCAGGAATTTCATCCCAGCATAACTCCGTTTCGTTCCTCCCCAAATGGAAATTAGTAAGTAGAAGGGGATTAATTCTAGTTCGTAGAATAGGAAGAATAGCAGCAGGTTTTCAGCCAGGAAAGCACCTGCAACTCCTCCACTAACTAATAAAATCATCGAGTAGAACAGCCGGGGGCGTTCAGTTTCTTTACTACTGCTGTAAATAGCAATCCAGGTGAGGAGGCTATTTAACACCAACATCAAGATCGAGAGTCCATCAACACCTAATTGATAGCTCAATCCAAGGGTTTCATTCCAGGGCAAATACTCTTTAAATTGCATTCCTGGATTGCTGATATCAAATTTTAGCAGAATTAAAAGGTTCCAGAAGAGAACTATGCCTGAAAAAATTAATGCTGTTAAACGAATGCGTTTTTTCGGGATACTTACGGGTAATATTGCTATCAGGGCGGCAGCTAAAATTGGGAGCCAAATCAAAACACTTAACATGGTAATTTTGTCCTTTGTTCTTTGTTTTTTGTCCTTTATGACTCAATACGTTTGGGTTAAGGGTTGTTGGTCTTTGAAGAAGACGCGATAAATCGCCGTCTCTACATGAGGGTTTTGGGTTGATATGAATACTCTTAGGCAATGATCAAAGACAAAAGACAAAAATGCTAGGCTACTATACTGATTTTGCCAGTGTCTAAATCGTAATAAGCACCTGCTATCTTCAGTTTTTCTTCCTCTACTAACTTAGATAAAACTGGCGATGATTTCAATTTTTGAACTTGTGCCAAAATATTTGCTTTACAAGCATTTTCTAACTTATCTCCTGATTGTCCTTTTGAGCTTTCTACACTGGGTTTAATTGCCTCAAGTAAACTTCCAATTTGCCCTGGGACTTCAGCACCTTTGAGGGCAGCATCTACAGCACCACATCTTTCATGTCCCACTACCACTATGACTTTAGATCCTAATACTAAGCTGCCAAATTCTAGGCTACCTATTTCTTCTGTTGTGGCAATATTACCAGCTACACGACAGACAAATAAATCTCCAAGTCCTTGGTCAAAGACAATCTCGGAAGGGACTCGTGAATCTGCACAACCGAGAATAGAAGCAAAGGGTTTTTGACCTTTAGCAACTTCGACTAAACGCGAATGGGTTTGGTGAGGGTTTTTACGTTTTGTTTTGACAAATCTTTCGTTACCATCTAATAACTCTTGCAATGCTTTATCGGGGGTAATATCATCTTCTGCTGAGGCTTTTTCGGGTGCAAGTAAGTTTGAGCTAAGTCCTGCTGTCAATACACCTGTGCTGATCGCGCCTGCACCAAATTTGAATAAACTTCTTCTAGAAAGGTTTGTTTGGGGATGTTGTATGCTCATGGAATTATTCTCACAATATTAAACTGTTAACTTTGAGTAAGATAGTTAGTGCTACCCAATTGTCGAAATTTGAAAAACCAAATTTAAAAAGTGTATTCCCCAAAATGGCCAAGTTACCCACATTCCTAAAACGCTCACTCCTAGAAGAACGGTGAGTGCATAAAATTGGGTTTGTCCAGAGGTGCTGTATTTAAGACCCTCGCCACCTAATAGCGAAAATAAACCAACGAAATTAACGATGCCATCGACTACGAAGCGGTCAATCATATCGGCAAGTTGGGAAATTTTGGCAACGCTGAAAATAATCGTCATTCGATAGATATTGGGGGTATAAAAATCGTATGCGATTAAGTCTTGTAAACCTTTCCAAGGCAGGCGAATTGGTTTGGGAATATTGCTGAAATAAATTACACCAGTGATACTGCAACCGAAAATACTTGACCAATTTAAAAGTAGTGCGACATCTTTATTTAGGCTTGCCCAATCTGGTAAAAGTGATAAATTTTGCAAGATGAAAGGAAGATGTAGATTAAAGCCAAGTAGAATCATCATCGGCAGAATCATCGGCCAGTGAGCTTCAGGCGATCGCTGACTCATTTGTGTAGCTTTACCGCCAAAAAGTAAAGCGAATTCTCTGGTCAAACTCACGGCTGTCAAAGCATTTACCGCGATTATTACTCCCACTAACCAAGGTTGAGTTTCCCACAGCCCATCTGCTAATTCCATCAGTGCCCAAAAGCTACCCAGTGGTGGACAACCAATTAATCCCAAACTGCCGACAATAAAGGCGATCGCAGAAATTGGGCGACGTGTCCACAATCCGCCTAATTGGGTAACATCTTGGGTGATACTATTCCAGATAATTCCCCCAGTACTCATCACCAGTAGGGCTGCGGATATGGCATGGGTGAGTACTAACAATAGCGCTGCTTCATATTGTTGCACTCCCACGGCGATGAATACTAAACCCATGTATGCACTGACAGAATAGGATTGGCAGCGTTTCAGATCGATTTGAGCGATCGCTATTAGTGAAGCACCCAACGCTGTCACGACTCCAATTCCCACCATCGCCGAAGAAACTACGGGCGAAATGGTTAACACAGGTTGCAATTTAATCAGCACCCATGCACCACTGGCGACTACTACCGAATTCCGCAAAATTGTACTGGGAACCGGGCCTTCCATCGCTTCATCTAACCACAGATGCAGGGGGAACTGGGCACACTTACCCATCGGCCCAGCAATTAAGGCTAAACCTACCAGTGTCATTGTTGTCGGGTTGACGTTAGCAGTAGCCGCCCACTGGGCTAGTTCTGGATAATTCCAAGTGCCGGCGAGGGGCCACAATGCCAACACGCCGATCAGCAAGAATAAGTCTCCCACCCGCTTGGTTAAGAAAGCATCTCTCGCACCTGAGACTACCAACGGCTGGCTAAACCATAAGCCAACTAGTAGATAGGTTCCTAGCGTCAGGATTTCCAAAATTACATAGCTGAAGAACAAGTTATTACACAAAGCAAGGGCGCAAAGTCCCGCTTCAAATAATCCTAATAAAGAATAGAAGCGTCCCCAACCCCAATCCATCTCCATGTAACCGATGGCATAAATCTGCGCCAACAAATTCAAGCCTGTAATTACAACCAAAGCCCCAACACTCACTGAGGATATTTCCAAAGCAATTGTCAGGTTTAAACCAGCCGTAGATAACCAAGGAATAAATACTTCTTGGGCTGGGTGATTCCAAGTTGCTTGTAAGGCGATGCCACTATGCACAAACGCCAAAAATGTCATCACCAAGTTTAGATACCCCGCCGGTCTTGGCCCCGTTTTCCGAATGATTCCCGGCGACCAAGGCACGGCTAATAAGCCACCGATTAAGGCATAGCACGGAACTAGCCAAACAGTCTCTAGTAGAAACTGAGCCATTAACTCACCTCTATTATTGTCATCAAAAGTTAGGGGTTTTAAATCAACTAGCGTTGATCCCTGTTAAACCAGCGATTGCAGATAATGCAAATTTATCTTTATTTAATTTTGTTAGGAACAGCTTACCGTTATATCTGTCAAAATGGAATTACTTGATCTAATTAAATTTGAGATAATTACTCTAATTAATTCTTATATAATCAACCATTTGATTAATTAATAATAGCTATTAATATTTATCTATGTATTGAGTAAGGGATGAATCAATAGTTATCATTAGTTTTATAGATTGAGATTAAGCGGTTATAAACCGCGTCTACACGAGACAAAACCCACCTCCGTGGGTTTCAAATACTCCATTTTTCCTTAGTCCGCGGAGGCAGACTACCCTGCGGGAAGCCGCAAAGCGTCTATGTTTGTGTAGCCGTGAATTCTATTTGCCCTGGCTTTCATTTGACACTAAATGTAATTTGACACTTTTACACTTCGATAACTTTGTCAATCTGCCAACAAACAGAAATAATCGCAGGCGTTTGGTCAACTTGACTAATGGGGGCGGGTTTCATGTCGCGGTAGTCCAAGAGTTGGACTACGATGAGGTAAGCGATCGCTAAAATCACCGAAATCGCACCTGTAAGAATAGCAATTAATTTTGAACGTTCCATCATTAATTTCCTGTAATACAAGTAGAATAACTGTATTGAGTCATCGATGAGAACTGCGATGGCTACGCCCACGGAAGGCATCGCTATGACTGCAACCACAAAAAAATTTACTTTTGCAGAGTATCTTCAGTATAACGATGGCACGGATACCCAATATGAATTGGTAGATGGAGAATTGATTCCCATGAGCCTTGGCACTGGCAAGCACGGTGGCATCTCTAAGTTTTTAGAACGAAGCTTTGATGATGAAAGTGCCAAAATGGGCCAGAATTGGACAGCACAAAAGTTTTCTGTGGGAGTGCGATCGCCACGAGGGGGACGCTGGGACACCTCACGAATTCCAGATGTAGTAGTATTACCAACACAGCAATGGGAAGCACTTTCTAATCGAGAGGCTGTAATCGAACTCAACGAAACTCCCCCTATATTAGTGGTAGAAGTCGTCAGCGAATCTACACAAACTACAGACTATCGCAGCAAACGTTCTGAGTATGCTGTTTTGGAAATTCCCGAATATTGGATTGTTGACCCGATTCAAGAGATAAGTAGGTGGGTGGGAAAATTTATAAGTATGTAACAAAAATTTAACCTGAAGAATTGGAGTTAAATTTGACACGCTCTGTACTGTAGTTTCCTTTTTTTCCCCTAGCTTGAATACCATCAATTACAGCGTAAGCAATGGTGGTGCTCATCATCGAATATTTGCCCACATAGTTCATTTTTCTTAAGGTGTTGCCACTCCAATCATAAGGTGTTGCCCATTACGATACAGGTAGTATGAGCCGACTAATCCACCTAACGAGAGCAACATTCCTACGAAAGAAGTAGTGAAGATACTGAATAACAGTCCTGTCCCCATGAGAACAACCACTGCCAAAACATAACTTAGCATTGCATACTGGCGACGCTCCTTAAGCAATTTACGGATTTGCTCTCCTGGCTGTTTTGTTCGTGGTGGCAACTTTCTGGGGTTAATGGTGTTCTATAAAGACTGGAACTCTCAAAAGAGAGGATACCATGAGCTGATCGCAATTTGCAGAAATCACAAGCAGTTCTACATCGCAAATGCTTGTATATTGTGGAAGTATGTGAGAAACTGCCAAAAAGTGTAAAAACAAAATTTACCGACACATACATCAAAACTATTGTTAAAATCCAAATAATTTTAAGTTAATATTCATACCCAACTCCTATGAGAGAAACTGTCCTAGAGGTTCGCAATTTACAAGTTGAATTTCCCGGTGATGGCAACATTAACAGAGCTTTGGATGGTATTTCCTTTAGCCTACATCGAGGTGAAACTCTAGGAATAGTAGGAGAATCGGGGAGTGGTAAATCGGTGACAGCCCTAGCTGTAATGGGTTTGTTGCAAACTCCCGGTATCGTTACTGGCGGTGAAATCTGGTTTCGTCCGCAGGAGAATGGCAAAGCAATCGATTTGGTAAAATTGCCTCCTGAACAAATGCAGTTACACCGGGGTGGCGATATCGCCATGATTTTTCAAGAACCGATGAGTTCGCTTAATCCGGTTTATAATATTGGGTTTCAGCTAATAGAAGCGATTGTGCGACATCAAAATGTGTCAGCAGCCCAAGCAAGACAAATTGCGATCGCAGGTCTACAAGAGGTAAAACTTTTACCTAGCGATGAGGAGATCCAACAACAGTATACCGAAACTTCATGGAAACTAGAACCATCAAAGTTGGCACAGTTGGTTAAAGAACACAAAGAAGCCATGCTGGAACGCTACCCTCATGAACTTTCTGGGGGTCAGTTGCAACGGGTGATGATTGCAATGGCAATTTCTTGCAACCCATTAATCTTAATCGCTGATGAACCAACCACAGCCTTGGATGTGACGGTGCAAGCCACAATTTTGGACTTGTTGCAAGAATTACAGCAAAGCCGTGACATGGCAATGATTTTCATCACCCACGACTTGGGACTAATTTCAGAAATTGCTGACGAAGTAGCGGTGATGTATAGAGGCAAAGTCATCGAATCTGGTACTTCTCGGCAAATTTTCAGCAGTCCCCAGCATCCATATACTAAAGGTTTGATCGCTTGTCGCCCCTCACTCAACCGCCGTCCCCAAAAATTACTCACTGTTTCTGATTACATGAGTGCAGAAGAGACATCAACGGGACAAGTAGTAATTCAGGCGAAAGAACCCGCACAACCCATAGAAGTCACTACTGAAGAGATTGCTGCAAGATTAGCAAGCTTTAATCAAAAGGAACCTCTGCTGCAAATCCGCAACCTGAAAGTTGGTTTTCCAGTGCGCGGGGTGTTTGGTGGGACAAAACGCTACAATATGGCAGTTAATGGCGTTTCCTTTGATGTCAAACCAGGGGAAACACTAGGTTTGGTGGGAGAATCTGGTTGTGGTAAAACCACCCTTGGCAGAACCTTGCTGCGATTAATTGAGCCGATGAGTGGTCAGATTATCTTTGAGAACCAAGATATTACCAGCCTTAAAGGAGAACCGTTGCAAAAACTGCGGCGGGAAATGCAAATAGTCTTCCAAAATCCTTTTAGTTCCCTCGATCCCCGGATGAGGGTTGGCGATGCGGTGATGGAACCTTTGGTAATTCACGCCGTTGGGAAGACCAAGCAACAACGACGCCAGCGAGTAGTGGAACTTTTAGAACGGGTGGGATTGAGTGCAGATGCAGGTAACCGCTATCCGCATCAGTTTTCTGGCGGTCAACGCCAACGGATTTGCATAGCCCGTTCTTTGGCGTTAAAGCCTAAGTTTATCATCTGCGATGAATCAGTTTCAGCGCTGGATGTTTCTGTACAGGCGCAGGTATTAAATCTCCTCAAAGAGTTACAGTCAGACTTTCAGCTGACTTATATCTTTATTTCTCACGATTTAAGTGTAGTGAAATTTATGAGCGATCGCATTTTAGTGATGAATCGCGGTCAAATTGTTGAAGAAGGGACAGCCGAAAGCATTTACCAAGAACCCAAAGAGGAATACACGCAAAAATTAATTGCTGCGATTCCTACTGGTAGTGCTGAACGCGTGCGAAGTCGGCATCTGAGGGCTTTATAGAATCCCCAGAAAGTTAGAAACCGCGTCTACATGAGACTTTACCCACCTCCGTGGGTTTCAAACACTCAATTTTTCTTTAGTCCGCGCAGGCGGACTTGGTTTGTATAGCCGCGAATTCTATTTGCCCTGGTTCTAAATTCTCATTTGTTTAACAGATATTTGTGCAAACAAAGTTAATTACATCTGCAAGTCCAGACTGAGTTTTCAAATTAGTAAAAATAAAAGGTTTATCACCGCGCATTTTTTTAGCATCTCGTTCCATCACATTTAAATCTGCACCAACATAAGGCGCTAAATCAGTTTTATTAATCACCAACAAATCAGACTTAGTAATGCCAGGGCCACCTTTGCGGGGGATTTTATCACCTGCTGCAACATCAATGACGTAAATCGTTAAATCCACCAATTCGGGACTAAAAGTAGCAGCCAAATTATCACCGCCACTTTCCAAAAACACCAAATCTAAATTGAGAAAACGTTCTTCTAACTGTTCAATTGCCGCCAAATTCATCGAAGCATCTTCGCGGATAGCGGTGTGAGGACAACCACCAGTTTCTACACCCAAAATGCGATCGCTTGCCAACGCCTGAGAACGCACTAAAAACTGAGCATCCTCCTGAGTATAAATGTCATTTGTCACCACCGCAATCTGATACTGCTCACGCAATCCCTTACACAAACCATCAACTAAAGCCGTCTTCCCCGAACCCACCGGGCCAGCAACTCCCACTCTAAATGCATTCATAAGTCATACCATTTTGGATCTTAGATTTTAGATTTTAGATTGTTCAATCCAAAATCCAAAATCTAAAATTCTTCTGCCCTAACTCCTAAACAACCTTGTATACTGCGTTTCATGCTGCATACTTGCCAGCGACAAACCCCAACTACAACAGGCGAGTTGATCGTCCTCCAACGCGAGAATTTCCAATGCCGCAGCACCGAGTAATGGTTGCAAATCTAGCAATAACCGCTGTCCTGCTGTTTGTCCCAGGGGAATCAGTTTCACGCCAGCAGTAATCAAATTACTTGCCCAACTATGTAGATATCCCAGTAATGCGGCTTTGATATTAATCTGCCAATGGGCAACGGCAATGCCAAAAGCGATCGCATAATTGCAAGGATTACCGACAGTATTGGCAATAGGTATAATCTGCGGTTCTAGTTTACCAAGTAATTGGATTAGCGATCGCCCCATCTGCCAACTAGAGGCGCGTAATTCTTCTGTTTCTCTAGCGGCGGATAACCACAGATTCCAACGGCATAGGGACTCAACATCAGCAATTTTTGCGGCTTGCTGCGATCGTACCATCACCGCCGCCTCTAACCGAATTGCCCCGTAGAGCAACTCTGCTTTTAACCAATCTTTGAGATGTGTGTGGTTAGCGATCATACCATTCTCCACCAGCATTTCCAAACCTTCAGAATAACTATATGCTCCCACAGGTAAAGCGGGGCTAGCCAGTTGTAAAATACTCAAAAGATGACTATCAGCGAGCATGATGGTGTTGTCCATAAGCTCCTAATTCTGGCTGAAACGGTAAGATTTCTTCTTTAACTTCTAACCCCAGTTGTTCCAACATAGTGCGTAAAACCGAATCTGAAGACAAGCGTAAATAAGTCGGAGTAATTTCTACAGGTACATGGCGATTTCCCAGATGGTATGCTGCCCGTAATAATAAAAGTGGTGTTTGGGCAAAGGCAGTTAAAACTAGTTCTGGTTTGGCAGTAATTCTGATTAAATTGCTATGGGTTTCTTCTTGCAGAATATCACCATCGTGTAAGACAGTTCCTCTGGGTAAATGTAAAAACACAACCTTACCATCTTCAGTTTCAAAGCGATGACGACTGCGGGTGCGTTCTTCTGCTGTCAGCGCCAGAGTAAAAGTAACTGCGGTATCGCTATTAGGTGGTTTAAGTTGGGTAAATGTCACGTCGCTTCGCTCCGAATTCAAAATTCAAAATTCAAAATTCAAAATTAATGATCCCCATAAATAAATTTAGGGGCTTGTATCCTTTTCATTTTATGAGAAAAAGTATATGTATGAATGCAATAATACTTATAAGTATATTGACAACTTTTTCTACCATTCCTGCACTACTCAATATTAATGACCGGATACCTTTGCCTTTTCTAACTTATAGATGTAAGCTGTCTTTGTATCAGAATCTAAATCTACCCAATATGTTAGTATCTCTTGCAATATATGGAATATATCATAAGCCCTTTGAGCCACTTTTCTACTATAAACTTCGTTTTCATTCCCATACTTAAAGCTGAACTCAACCGCTACTGGTTTTTTTGGATCATCATTGCTATCATACCAAATAATCAAAGCACACTTAGAGTCTAGCCTGGGTTGATTTTTAATCTGGAATTTCGCTCCTTTAATTACTATTTCACGGATAATTAATCCTATTGTTCTGATCTTTTCGTCTGCTTTCAAAAGACTTACTTTATCTAGCAAATCTGGATATAATTGTGTAACATCTTGTATTTGGTTCAGTTTATTCTCTTTAGAGATTATTTGCGTATCTGAGAAGCTATACAATACTTCAAAAGGAGTCTTAATATCTTCCTCAAATTTCGCTTCTCCTCTATTCATATTGCGATCTTGAGCAATATACCGATCTCGATTGCGAAATTTTAGAGTAATTTCCCTCTCATTATTATTAACATCAAGCCTCTCACGAAGAATGTAATTGTTTTTGTAGATAATATAATCATCAGTATCATAAAATCTGATAGTTCGCTGGTCTGTAATCTGGTTTAAATCGCCATTGATCTCAATTACAAGATTATTAATAGCTTGTGAAAAGGCATGCCAAAAGTTTTTGGCAGATTCTAAAAGTTCTTGCTCACTACCAATAAACAATTCCTTTTTAAGCAGAACCTTATATTCTCTAGAAGTAACTTTCTCGCTCATTATTCTTCCAATATTTAAATCGTTTACATGTTAATTGCAATATCATCGAACAAGGCAAAAGGTAAAAGAAAGAAAAATAAAAATGGTTTGAATACCCTACATTCATCGTAAATTAAAGGGTTTAAGAACCTACATCTACATGTAGCACCCATTTCAGTCGGGGTTTGTCTTGAGAAATCGCTCCACTTGGGCAAAGCCCAAGACCGCGTTTCTCGCTAAATCCCCCGAAGTTGCCACAACGCGGGGAACCCGCGCAAGGCACTTCTCTTCTCTACGAGACGCTACGCGAACGTCTGAAATTTCTTTAATTTTGAATTTTGTTAGCGCAGCGTAAAGCCTGCGGCATGGCTTCTCTACGAGAGGCTGCGCCAACGCTTAGAGCGAGTCATCGAGCGTCACGAGCGTCATTTTGAATTTTGAATTGTTAATTATGGGGATTATCTTTTTACTTCTTACTGTGGTTTAATTCCAAACAGACCTTAGCAACTTTTGCTTTGCCTTAACTTAATCAAAACCCAAGTGCGATCACTCTGTCGGTGAGAAAAGGTAAGTAAAAGTAAGTAGCTAATGTAAATTTACGTAAACTTGCTTGTGTAAAGAGTTGTAAATTTCGCCATAATTTTTCCACGAAGAACAGACAAGTTTAAATACTTAAACGATACCTGGGTCTTGTTGAGCTATGACAGGAGAAGAGGCACTCAAAATAGTCGATGCTGTTCTACGCTCTACTATGTTGGATCAAGGGCTAAATGATGTTCACTCTGTAGTCTTTCTCGAAAGTTGGCTCGGACGCACTTATGGGGAAATTGCGGATAAGATAGGTTATGATTACGACTATGTGAAACAGGTCGGTTCGCAATTGTGGCGATCGCTTTCCCAAGTTATCGGTGAAGAAGTCTCTAAAAAAAATATCCAAGCTATTCTGCATCGCTATCAGCAATCCCAAAGCAGTATCCAAGATTGGGGAGAAGCTACCGATGTTTCCCGATTTTACGGCCGCCAAGCAGAACTGCAAACTTTAGCAACATGGATTGGCAAGGAGCATTGTCGTTTTGTTGGGATTTTTGGACTCGGTGGGATTGGCAAAACTACTCTCTCGGTGAAGCTTGCAGAGCAAATCCAGTCTCAGTTTCAATATGTGATTTGGCGTAGTTTACAGCAAGCACTACCGTTAAATACTCTACTGGGTGAGATTTTGCCGATTTTAATGGGTTCAGAGGCAACAATCGATAGTTCAATTAATCTTTTGATGGAACAATTGCAGCAAAAGCGTTGTTTATTAGTTCTTGATAATGTCGAGTCAATTTTACAAAGTGGCAACCGGGGAGGACAATACCAACAAGGGTTTGAAGCATATCAACAGCTATTTGAGCGAATCTGCGATGAACTCCACCAAAGTTGTTTGATAGTCACCGGACGAGAAAAACCGGCTAAAATTGCGGTGCGATCAGGTGAAAATTTACCAGTGCAATCGCTCTGTTTGTCAGGACTTTCAGCAATAGAGGGTCAGCAAATACTGACCGCCAAAGGGTTAGATAAGACACCTAAACATCAAACGTTGATCAATTATTTTGGTGGTAATCCACTCGCCCTGAAAATTGCCGCAACCGCTATTCAAGATATATTTTGCGGTGACACACAAGCATTCTTGGCACAAGGTAATACCCTTTTTAGCGATTTGTGGGACTTACTCAAGCAACAGTTAGAGCGTTTATCGCCTCTGCAACAGCAGATTATGTACTGGCTAGCGATTAACCGAGAAGGGGTAACACCAACGAAGTTACAAACCGAATTATTACCGCAAGTATTTTGGCGAGAACTCTTGGAAGCCTTAGAATCACTTAAGGGGCGTTCTCTCGTGGAAACAAGAACCACTGGGTTAACGCAACAACCCGTAATTATGGAATATGTTACAGAACAATTTATCCAAACTATTGAGCGGGAGATTATTACAGGCGAACTTAAGTTATTCATAACTCATGCCTTAATTGAAGCCCAAACTCAAGATTACGTGCGCGAAGCCCAAATTCAATTTATTCTGCACCCCTTAGTAGAGAGACTTTTAACCCACTTCGACACCCAAGCCCGACTTGAGCAGCACCTTTGCCAAATTTTAGCTAAATTGCGACACCAAACAGCAGTACAAATAGGCTATGCAGGAGGCAATTTGCTAAATCTATTCTCAATATTGCAAACCGATCTGAGTGGCTTTGATTTTTCTCATCTAGCTATTCGCCAAGCTTACTTAGCCAACGCTACATTGCACAACACTAATTTCACTGGCGTTAATATTAGCGAAACCGTCTTCGCAGAAACTTTTGGCGGTGTACTCAGTGCTGCTTTTAGTCCAGATGGAGAGTATTTAGCTACCGGCGATACCAAAGGTGAAATTCAAATTTGGGATAGTAGCACAGGCAAACAACTAATTCGTTGTCGGGGACACCAACATTGGACATGGGCTGTAACTTTTAGTCCAGACGGACGGTATCTGGCCAGCGCTGCTGATGATTATCTCGTGAAGTTATGGGATGTGGAAACTGGGCAATGTCTACACACATACAAAGGACATACATACTCAGTTAATGCCGTTGCTTTTAGTCCTGATGGTAATATCCTGGCGAGTTGCGGTCAAGATTTAACTATTCGTTTGTGGCAGGTTGGATCAGAAAAGTTTAACCCAGAAGTTCAGACTTTAGTTGGTCATGCAGGTCGAGTTTGGGCGATCGCTTTTCATCCTTATGGTCAAATTCTGGCCAGTTGTGGAGAAGATTGTACAATTCGTCTGTGGGATATAACTACTGGCACGAATCTTTGTGTTTGGCAAGCACACGATCGCTGGGTGCGATCGGTGGCATTTAGTCCAAATGGTGAATTGCTTGCAAGCAGTAGCTATGACAACACCATCAAACTTTGGGATGTTAAAACCCAAAGATGTCTTCAAACCTTACGCGGACATCGACAAACAGTCACAGCGATCGCATTTAGTCGCAAGGGTCAACAGTTAGCCAGCAGCAGTTTTGACCGCACAGTAAAATTATGGGATGTCGTCACCGGAAATTGTCTGAAAACTTTTCTCGGTCATAACAGCCGCGTTTGGACAGTTGCTTATCATCCCAACGAGCAACGATTGGTCAGTGGTGGCGATGACCACGCTACCAAACTATGGAATATTCAAATAGGACGCTGCACAAAAACATTCAAAGGACATACCAATAGTGTATTGTCCCTGGCTTTGAATCCAGATGGCAACTATCTGGCAAGTGGACACGAAGACCAGACAATTAAGCTATGGGACATCGAAAATGGTACTTTAGTGCAAACATTACGGGAACATACTAACCGCGTATGGTCAGTAGCGTTTCAACCTAATAGCCAGTATCCTTTACTCGCCAGTGGTAGTGCAGACCATAGCATCAAATTATGGGACTGGAAGTTAGGAACCTGTTTACAAACTTTGCATGGTCATACTAGTTGGGTTTGGACAGTAGTTTTTAGTCCAGATGGCAAACAATTAGCCAGTAGCAGCTATGACCAAACCGTGAAACTTTGGGATATTAGCACAGGTGAATGTCTGAAAACCTTCAAAGGACATACCAGTTCAGTTGTTTCAGTTGCCTTTAGTCCAGATAGTCAACAGCTTGCTAGTAGCGAGTTTGACGGGATAATTAAGCTGTGGGATGTTAATACTGGCGAATGCAGCCAAACTTTAACAGGACATACCAACAGTGTATGGTCAGTTACCTTTAACCCTAACGGAGAGTGGTTACTAAGTACAAGCTTTGACCAAACCCTAAAACTGTGGTTAGTTTCCACAGGAGAATGTTTGCAAACTTTTACAGGACACGAAGGCCCGGTGATGGTGGCACAGTTTAGTCCAGATGCTCAGTTTATTGTGAGTGGTAGTTTAGATCGCAATCTGAAGCTTTGGCATATCTCTACAGGAGAATGCTATGAAACTTTTGTCGGTCACTCAGAGCTTATTTATAGTTTAGTGGTAGCTTCTGTCCCAATTGGAGATGCAACTTCTGCCAGACTGATTGCTTTTAGTGGTAGCTTAGACGAAACTCTCAAAGTCTGGGATTTGCAAACTGGTAAATGTCAGCAAACTTGGAGAGCGCCTCGTCCCTACGAAGGTATGAAGCTTGAAAAAATTCAAGGGTTAACAGAAGCTCAATTAGCAACTTTGCAGGCATTAGGTGCTGCTTCTTAGGAACTTCCAAATAAAAAAACATCCCAAATTTTCTTGTGGGGTGGGCAACATGAGCGCCCTAAATCTGGGGCGGGTGGCAATACGGTTCGGTTAACAAATTTATCTGTTGAGGCAAGCAGAGGAGGCAGGTGGGGACACCCATCCCACAAGATGGATTGTCTCGTTCCCAATCTCCGACTGGGAATGCCCGTCGTTGAGGCTCCGCCTCTCTTACTGGCGACAGAGCCGCTTTTGAGTTGAATTTCCAGCCGGAGGCTAGAAACGAGGTTTTAAGTTTTCACGAATGATTTAAGACTGCTATATTTACATCAATACAATATTTTTTATACGCCAATGGCAGCAATTGTACTGTTGCCTTCGGTAAAACTTACATCTATTAACGAATAATTAAGGATGAATTATAAAATGACTAAATGTGCATCCTAATATTCAGTTTTTGAAAAAGCTTTTACTTGCACACGATGAATTAGAATAAATCTGAATATATCAGAATATTAAGAAAATTCAGATAAAAATTTTGTTTTATTAACAAAAACAATGCAGTTGAATCAAAGTAATTTCCTCAAGTTTCTGATTCAGTCAGAGCCAGGAAAACCAGCAATATCCAATGGCTTACGAGCTGTGTTAGGGTTGGGGGTTCCCATGCTAATTGGGCAACTGATCAACCAAAGGGAAAGCGGATTATTGGTTGGTTTAATGGCTTACTTTGTTAACTTAGCAAATGTTGGTGGCCCTTACCAAATCAAAGCTAAGGCGATGGCACAGGCGACTGTGGGAATAGCTGTTTCAGTATTTGTGGGGACTCTAGTCGCTAAAGTTCCAGTACTCGCTGTGGTGCTGACGTTTATTTGGGGACTTGCTTCAGGTTTTGCGTCGCTGTATGGTAATGCTGGTGCAAATGTCGGTCTGGTGGTAGGGATATCATTTATTACCACGATCGCACAACCAGGAGACTTAGAAACTGCACTGATGCGATCGCTATTATGTCTAATTGCAGGTGGATGGGCGATGCTACTTTCCTTAGTAATGTGGCCGTTTAGACCTTACGATCCACTACGGGTAGCTTTAGCTGATTGCTTAAATGCGATTGCTAACTACGTTCAAAAATTTGTAGATCAAAAATTTGTAGATAAAGTAGCAACACCTGAAAGTATTCTCGAAATTAGAAAGGCATTAGAGACAGCACGCACTACCTTAGGTACATTACGGATTGGAGAGCCGGCTCGGTGTTGGATAAATGAGCAGTTTTTGGTGCTAATTCAAGATGGCGATCGCTTGCTTGGTTCAGTAATTGCGTTAACAGAGTTACTAGAAACTCACTTCCAAAATCAGCGATATCACGCAGTCCAGCAATTAGTAGACGATGCACTCCAAGAAATATCAGTTATTCTTAAAGCCATAGCGAAAGTCATATCTCGCAAGTCTGCTAGCATCGATCTCGGAAATCTTCAGCGCATCTATGAGGCGCTGAAGGAACAAGAAAGTCTGCAAAGAAAAGCAATTGCGGGGAGTGAGACAGACTACACAAATCTCGTTGCTCTCACTAACCTGGTGCTAACGATCGAAAAGCTGATCAAGCAATTGCAATATACGGCTCAGACAGCTAAATCTCTGGAAGATCGCAGAAAAATTAGTCGCAGAGATGTAGATAGACTTCTTTTAGTTGAAGAGGAACAGCGATCACTCTTAAGTTTACTCAAAGAAAACCTCACCTTAGACTCAGCAATCTTTCGTCATGCTCTCCGCATTGGTGTGAGTCTATCTGTAGGCGTAATATTATACAGCGTTACCAATTTACCAATGGGGTATTGGGTAACACTGACAATCATGCTAGTCCTCAAACCAAACTTGGGTGCAACTTTCCAGAGGTTTTTTCAGCGAGTTGGCGGCACTATCTTGGGAGCTGTCTTAGCTGCTGTCATACTTGCAACTATCACCAGTAAGGTTGTATTAGACATAATCATTCTGCTGACAGTATTTTTTGGCATTTCCCTGATCCGTTTCAACTATGGGTATTCAGTAGTTTTCTTGTCAATATTTGTCTTACTGATTATCGATATTGGTCATCCCATTAGTTGGCAATTTGCAGGCTTTCGGGTATTAAATACATTAATTGGGGCGGGACTGGCTTTTGCAAGTCATTATTTTATCTGGCCAAACTGGGAACGCGATCGCTTACCCAGTCAACTCGCCACGGCGCTACGAGAATGTCACAAATACTTTAGCGATGTGATGGCTGTTTACCAGGGTACAAAGGAGCGTGACTCTACCATTATCAGTCAACGGCGACAAACTGGACTGGCAATTGGCAATGCTCAAGCCTCCTTTCAAGGATTGCTGCGCGAACCGAAAATGCACAAAGAATTAGTAGAACCAGTAATGACGCTGCTGCTGTACATGGGACGTTTTACTAACGCTGTGACAGTTTTGGCAGTACATCTTGAACATTTTCGAGCAACAGTACCACTCCCAGAATTAGAAACCTTTGTTCGCCAAGTTTCGATAATGTTAGAGCAGTTAGCTGATTCAATACAGCAGGAAATTCCCCCACCGCCCTTACCTGACTTGGAAGAAACGTTGCAAAAAATCCAACCGCACCTGCAAGCACTCCGTACAGCTCGGATAGAAGAGTTAGCTGTGAATCTAGCACATACACCGATTCGTCAGGCAGTCATTGATTACAGCATATTAGATTTGGAGATTGATCAGATTGTTCGGCGGTTAACTGCGATTCACTCGGCAATGGTACGGTTGATATCAAGTAAATAAAGCACATTTAGCTTATATAGGAAAGTTAAAAAATTCGAGAGTATTCGTTCACCAGAATCTATCCGACTGAATTTATCAGTTTAAGTCAGAGCAATTTGCAAAACCAATAAGTATTTATTGGAAATAAATCATGGATTAGATTACTACTTTACAATGATTAAGTTTGAAGATATTTATAGAAAATTAAGTAAATATTTGCTATATTTGCAGTTGATAATTGCGACAAAAAACTGTGATGCTATTGCCTAAATATAGCAGTGAAAGTCCTGCTGATAGAGGTAAAGAGGAATAGTTTATAATAAGAATTCAGAACTCAAGAGCGGAGCTGGAGACGCTCCGCCTCCGGTCAGAATTCAGTATGAATTCTGTACGAGTGGGTAATGAATATTGGTTAAAACTGTACAACTCTTAGAGACGCTACCGCGTAGCAAGATCCCCGCAGAGGTACGTCCCGCTAACGCCCCTGGTGGGCGAAAAAAATTAAAATATTCTCGCCTGAAAACTCTATCCATAAAGGGATAGAGTTTTCTTAATTCTGAATTCTGACTCCTGTTTTATAAGAGCAATTATGTTTTAACAAGGTTTTAAATAGTGTGTGAATTGTATAACTTCTACTAAAACGTTCAAAAGGTAGAGGTTAAATTTGTCAGAGTTTGTAACTATTAAGTGTGTGGCCAAAAAACTCAATATGAGATTAAATCTCAACTTGAAACATAACAAAGCCAAATTTCAGAAATTCAACATACTAGAGCAATTATCATGAGTACTGCAATTGATAACTTCACCAAAAATCTTCATGACAATTTAGAAGCGGTTGAAGAACGGGTAAAATCGCTGAGAGAAAGTATTCAGTCTGCGCCGAAAAAAACTCAAACTGAGATTGAATCTCAAATTGATGAAGCAAAAGCAAAGCTAGACGCTAAAAAACAAGAATTCGATGAGTATCGGGCAAAGCTCAAAACTCAATTCGAGGAAAAAGAATCTGAAGTGAAGTCTCATGTCGAGGAATGGAAAACGGGTCGCAAAGCAAAAAAACTCGAACATCGGGCAGATAAAGCTGAAAACCATGCAGCTACGGCGACCTTCTTAGCGATCGCAACGCTCGAAGAGGCAGAAAAAGCAACCTTAGAAGCGATCGCCGCCAGACTAGATGCCGAAGCCGCAGCAGTAACTACAAAGAACTAATTCGTAATTCGCTTGACATGTATAAGGAGACAAACTCATGACATATACACATACGGTTGTTGCTCATTTTCCCTCCCATGCAGAAGCAGAAAGGGTTGTATTGGAGCTGCAAAAATCAGGCTTCGATCTGCAAAAGCTCTCGATCATTGGCAAAGACTACCAAACCACTGAACATGTGCGGGGATTTCTCACCTGGAAAGATACGGCCAAAGCTGGAGCCGCAGGAGGTGGTTATTGGGGTAGCTTTGTCGGAGGCTTATTTGGCATTTTAGCTGGCGCTGGAGTGTTGTTTATTCCCGGAATAGCTCCGATCATCATTGCTGGCCCCATTGCGGGAGTATTGGCGGGTTGGTTAGAAGGAACCCTTGTTGGCGCTGCTGGTGCTGCTGCTGTCGGAGGACTGGCGGGTGCTTTAGGAGGCTTAGGAATCCCCAAGCACGAGATACTGAAGTACGAAACTCAAATCCAAGCAGGTGAGTTCATAATCCTTGTGACAGGCAGCAACGAGGATGTCACTCAGGCGAGGCAGACGCTAGACAGAATCAGTCATGGAATGAGCATATCGATCCCTGTCTAAGGCTTTGAACTCTTAACCTGCCAATATTAGACATCTGGTGACAAAGAATTGTTTTGACGTAGCACTGCTACGTCAAAACAAGGTTTCTGGATAACGCATATTTAACTTCTGGAGATATTTAAAGGAATCATCATGGTAAGTAAAATTGACATAAACAAATCTGTGCCGCGTGAGCAATGGGGTGAATTTTTTGATCTGTTTTCAAGTGGTAATCGTGGACGGAATATTTCAATCGAAATCATCGATTCAGAACTTGGTGACGAAGAACTGATTCAGAACGCACCTTTGATGGCGATAATTTACGATCGCCCCGGAAAGGGTGATAATTTGGCGATCGAAGTCGGTAAAGATGAAATCACATACGGTCACACCATCGATTCACCAACTGAAGTTTTAACAGGACAGAACTCTAACGGTGTGATGATAGCGATTTGGATTACTGACGCTGCGGGGAGAAAAACGTTGATTAAGCTACAAGCTAGTTGATATGGTTGCATAATACTGAGTTCAGCTGAAATAGCACCCAATATTTCATAACCCACATTAATCAATATGTCTCTTATTCAAAATAAAGTGGTCATCATCACCGGAGCCAGCAGTGGTTTAGGTGAGGCGACTGCGAAGCGACTTGCTGCTAGTGGAGCCAAACTAATGCTAGCCGCCCGCCGCGAAGATCGGCTCAAAGATTTGGTTGCAGCGATCGCTAAATCAGGAGGAACTGCAACCTACCAAGTAACAGATGTAACAGATCGCTCAGAAGTGGAAGCCTTGGCGAAGGAAACTTTGAGTACATACAGCCGGATCGACGTGCTAATTAATAATGCCGGCTTGATGCCCCTCTCTCCCCTCGACCAAGTAAAGGTGGAGGAGTGGGATCGGATGATCGATGTCAACATCAAGGGCGTTCTTTATGGGATTGCTGCCGTGTTGCCAATTATGCGTCAGCAAAAGTCTGGTCACATCATTAACCTATCGTCCGTGGCCGGACATAAGGTGTTTCCGGGGTCAGCAGTCTATTGTGCTACTAAGTACGCAGTGCGAGCGATCTCTGAAGGGCTGCGACTAGAGTCAAACGGCGAAATCCGTTCGACTAATATATCACCAGGAGCAGTTGCTACTGAGTTGACTACCACCATTACCGATAAAGACACAGCAGCAGGAATTGATCAACTTTATGCGATCGCCATTAATGCAGATGCCATTGCTAGGGCGATCGCCTACGCCATTGAGCAGCCCAATGATGTTGATGTGAATGAAATCATCATTCGTCCCACACGTCAAGAACTTTAGATGAATGGCACTAAGTTAAGACACAGCCCTTGCCCTAACTGGTTCCCAGCCTAGAGGCTGGGAACGAGGCTACACAAGCTTTCGAGCTTTTCTTAGTGCCATTCAACTTTAGATTTAGGTTCACAAAAGACGTAAAACACAATTAAACCAAGCTTTCCAGGGACTTAGTTGATATGGGTAAAGAATCTAATGCCTATTTGTTAGGTGGTGGTATCGGCTCTTTGGCAGCCGCCGCCTTCATGATTCGCGACGGCGGACTTCCTGGCGGAAATATTTTTATCCTAGAAGCAAAACCCCTCCTGGGCGGAAGTATGGATGGAGCCGGGAACCCTACAGATGGCTATTCCCTGCGCGGGGGAAGGATGTTAACGACCGACAATTACGAATGTACTTGGGATCTTTTCAAGTCCATCCCCTCCCTGAGTTCGCCGGGTAAAACAGTATTTGACGAAACGATGGAGTTCAATGAGCAGCACAAGTCAAATTCTATGGCGCGTCTCGTTGACAGCCGACGGGCGAAAGTCCCTGTGAGTTCGATGGGCTTTTCTATGCAAAATCGTCAAGAGTTACTGAAGCTTACCCAAGCTGGTGAAACTGAGTTAGGTGCTAGTTGTATCACAGATTGGCTTTCCCCTGAATTCTTCGAGACTGAATTTTGGTATATGTGGGTTACTACGTTCGCCTTCCAGCCGTGGCATAGTGCTGTTGAATTCAAGCGTTACTTGCATCGCTTCATGCTGGAATTCTCTCGGATTGAAACCCTTGCAGGGGTTAAACGCACCATCTACAATCAGTACGATTCATTGATTCTGCCCTTACAGAGTTGGCTTGCTGCCCAAAATGTCCATTTCCTCGTTGATTGCAAGGTGACGGATATTGATCGCGCCACCGTAGAGGGGAAGTTGGTAGTGACAGGCATTCATTATCAACAGAGTGGTGAAAGCAAAACCATCGCAGTTAAAGATACCGACTTGGTTTTTCTGCAAAATGGCTCGATGACCGATGCCTCAAGTTTGGGGTCGATGACAAGTGCGCCCAAGAAGTTGACTAAAAAGGACTGCACCAGTTGGACTCTGTGGGAAAAGCTGGCAGCAGAAAGCCCAGATTTTGGGAATCCGGCTGTTTTTAATAGCAGCATTGCCGAGTCTCTCTGGGAGTCTTTCACGGTGACACTAAAAAACCCCGCATTCTTCGATAAAATCGCCAAATTTAGTGGCAATCAAGCGGGGACTGGTGGACTAATCACGTTTAAAGACTCAAATTGGTTGATGTCTATCGTCCTCGCCTATCAACCCCATTTTATAAATCAGCCTGCTGATGTACAAGTTTTCTGGGGATATGCCCTTTTTGGCGATCGCATCGGTAACTTCGTTCCCAAGCCAATGAGCGACTGTAACGGTGAAGAAATTCTGCGAGAACTCTGCGGTCATTTAAGATTCGATTTGGACACTGTGGAATCGGCAAACTGTATTCCTTGCCGAATGCCGTACATCACAAGTATGTTTATGCCTCGTTTACGTAGCGATCGACCGTTGCCGATCCCTCGTAGCTCAAAGAACCTCGCTTTTATCAGCCAGTTTGTGGAAATTCCTGATGATGTCGTCTTTACAGTTGAGTATTCGGTGCGAGCTGCTCAGATGGCAGTCTATCAATTCCTTAGTATTGATCGCCAAATCCCACCTATCTCCCCTCATGACAAGTCACTGCAAGTCGAGTTTAAGGCTTTAGTCAAAGCGTTTAGGTAAGTATTCTCCGTATCAGTCTTTCCCCCTGCTCCCTGCTCCCCTGCCTCTTTTGACTAACGGGTGTTTCAACGGGACAGAACTCAGATTTTTATTGTTCGAGGAACTCTTTTATGAAACCAGATTACCTGATTGTCGGTAGTGGTTTATCAGCATTAGTCTTTGGCGCTTTGATGGCAAACTCTGGCAAGACTGTGCAAATTCTCGAAGCCCATGAACATCCCGGAGGTTTTGGGCATACGTTTACGATGGCTAAAAAATATACGTTTAACGCTCAATTTCACTACGTCTGGGACTGCGGTGAAGGACAAACCGTCAATCGGGTACTCAAAAAACTAGGGTTAGAGCAAGAAGTAACTTTTGAACGTTATGACTCGGAAGGCTTTGATCACATGCGAATGCCAGGGCATAGTTTGGATATTCCCTCGGAGCCAGAAGAATTGATCCAGCGATTGTCTGATCTGTTTCCGGCTCATGGCGATCGCATTTGCCAATTCGTCAACGAAGTGGAAAAGACTGGTGCAGGCTTGAAAAGACTCTCTCCACCGATCAAGCCAATTGAACTGCTAAAACATCCAAATGAGATATTTTCTACCCTCCAGTATCTCAACAGCACACTTCAGGATGTCTTTGACAAGTTTCAGCTACCCCAAGCCGCTCAAACCCTATTAGCCCTGCAATGGCCTGATTTTTTGCTGCCTCCCAATCAACTCTCCTTCTATGCTTGGGTGATATTGTTCCGAGGTTATCAAGCAGGCGCATTTTACCCTACCCAGCATTTTGAGCATGTGATTAATTCGTTGGTCAATGTCATCGAATCATACGGAGGACAGGTATTGCTCAACCATGAAGTTACAAATTTTAGAGTCACAGACAGAACGGTTACGGGAGTTCAGGCGATGGATCTCACCACCCATCAAACCCATGAATTTACAAGCGACACCGTAATTTGCAATATTGACCCCAAAAAAGCCGCCAAGATGATCGGGGAATCGCAGTTTTCTAAAAGTGTGCGTCGAAAACTCAACTATGAATATTCGGCATCTAACTACATGGCTTATTGCGTCGTCAAAGATATCGACCTCCGAGAGTATGGATTTGGTAAGTGGAATCTCTTTCATACAGGGCATCACGATCTAAATGAAGCCTTCGCGCAGATGTACGATCGCAATGACTTTTCTAATCCTAGTTTTGCCATCACAACGCCCACTTTATTGACTAAAGCGAGTCGAGATTGTCCAGAAGACTGCCAAATTGTTGAATTCCTCACCGTTGCCAATTATAAATACTTCCAGGGATTACGAGATAATGACCGCAAAGCTTACAACCAGAAAAAACAAGAAATCTTAGATTCCATCCTCGATGTTGTGGAAGAACACTATGTACCGAACTTTAGAAAATATATGGTCTTCCACATCACAGGTAGCCCTACTACCAATGAGCGTTTTTGCTGGTGTCCCAATGGGAATTCCTACGGCTCCAGTCTGACACCGCGCAATATGGGTATGGGGCGACTGAATCACGAAACCTCACTCAACCATTTCTATTTCTGCAATGCCTCATCTGGCTATCCGGGCTTTGCTGCCACTTTTTGGACAGGCGCACTGCTGTATCAAAGGTTATCAGGTGACTCAATTTTGGATTTTGGATTTTAGATTTTAGATTGTTTAAATTCGTGGGCAACTAACTGTTGGAGACGCTCTCACGCTCAGACCTTTTTGAATTTTGGATTACTCTTATTCAATCCAAAATCCAAAATTTAAAATCTAAAATTCGGTGACGTGATTTTAGGCAACAGCTAAACAGGCAATATCTACGACGGGCTATTCGGCGTCGCACTTTATCTATTAATTGAGAGGTCAATCATGAGAATCGCGATCGTTGGGGGGGGAGCCAGTGGCATGGTGACAGCTTACCTGCTCGATAAACAAGGGCATCATGTCACTGTGTTTGAACGGCAATCTACTTTAGGTGGACATATTCGGACACTGAACAAGAACGTTCAGCCGAACCAATCTGATTGTAATGAAATTTTAGAAAATGGAGTACTCGAATTTCCGACTGTGTTTCACAACTTCATCGCTCTCATGGAAGAGTTAGGGGTGGAACTAGAACCTGTGAATATGGGTTCAGCGATGTTTTTCAGAAATGGCAGCCACTATCTATCGGGAGTCACGATCCAGAAGAACTTCACAGGTATTCGCCGCCTGCTCGAATATTTACGCCTCGATACCCTCTATGCCCGTTCTGCTGGATTATGGCTAAGAATACAATTTGCTCACCTGCAAGATTTCTATAATCAGCCTTTGTCGCAATACTTGAAACGTGCCTGTACTCGCAATACTTGGCTAAAATTGCTAGTTATGTATAGCTATTCAATGCCGTTGGAACTGATTGATGATTTTCCGGCAGAATTGGCAATGCCTGTCTTACGCAACGATGTTGCAGTCAACTGGCTCAGGATTAAAGGCGGTGTGTATTCTTACATTGAAAAAATTCTGGCGCGATTCCAGGGTGAGGTTTTGCTGAATGTAGAGATTGACCGGATTTCCAGAAGTTCGGATGCTATAAAAATTGTGCGATCGACAGGTGAAATTCAGGAGTTTGATAAAGTCGTGTTTGCTACGCCACCCGACCAAGTGATGGCGCTGTTAGCAGATGCAACTGATGCTGAAATCAAACGGTTTTCTGCTTGGAAAGCCAATTATGCGACTACCTTACTTCATACAGATAGTTCCATATACGCCCGCTATGGCATTAAACAACCCTCAGAATTTGATTTTTTTCAGGCAAAAAGCCGATGGGGTTATAACAGTTGCCTGAATCAGATTTGTGACATCTCATCGCCACCAAATTATTTTTTATCGTTCCAACTAGAAGAGTTGGTTGCTAGCGATCGCATTATTCACATTCAGGAACATCACACCCCGTTATATACCACTAAATCTTTTCAATACCGAGATGAAGTAGTTGCTACTAATGGCGAAAACAATACCTACCATACAGGAGCCTATCTTGGTGATGGCTTGCATGAAGGAGCTATAACTTCTGCCTTTCGAGTCGCTCAACTGGTTGGGTTAAGCCAAGGCTCGATTGATATCACAAATCCTAAATCTATACCACAATTTGTACAACATTGATCCATCAAATGTTTTATATAAATTTAAAAGGAGATGAACATGAGAGTTATTGAGCCTAAAATTGATGAGCAAGTTGTTAGTTCTGACTTTTCACGGTATCTGGAAAACCTCTCTCTAAATCTCTCTCCTTGTAGGAGAGAGACTTTGAATTTTCCCCCTTCCCGTTTCGGGAAGGGGGCTAGGGGGTTAGGTCAATCGTTAGCTTTTCCACATGACCTGAATTGTCAGGTTGTTAGTTCTGGATGGACAACCGCGATACCCTTGGTAGCCGTAGGCATCGCTATTCTCATGATTGTGTTGGGTATCATTGCGATTGCATTTCCTTTCTTTGCTAGTGTTGCTTCAACCTTAATGTTTGGTTGGATATTCATCTTTGCTGGAATTACTCAAATTGTTTATGCCTTTCAATCAAGAGGTACAGGTAGGTAGAGTTATCGGGAAGCTGATTCTAGGTCTGTTGTATCTCCTATCTGAAATTCTCGTGGTGGTAAATCCGTTTGAAGGTGTACTTGCCTTGACGTTTTAGCAGCAACCTTGGGGGATTTGTTACCAAGTTGGTAAGCTGTTGCGCCTACAAATTTCATCACTAGCATGATTAGGCAAAACCTGTAACTCCTCTCCCTTGCACCCTGCTCCCCTGCCGCCTCAATGTGCAAACTATAATCACAACAGCTTACACCACCCTCAGTGGAGACATTACAGATATTCGCGTGGTGATAATTCAACGTGAGTTCGACGAATCATAATAGTGTCCATCTAATTAGCCGTAAAAAAGACCTCTAAGAAGGTTTTACTATGCAAAACCGTCCCTCTCCGAATCGGAGAGGGACAGACTTGAACTAAAGTTCAAGGCAGGGAGAGGTTTATCGAACTCACGTTAATTCAACGTGGTAAAAAGATTCTTAAAGGTGAAAGCGATCGCCTGCGAGAGACGGCTGAAAACGATTAACTTTTTACCACAAGAGGGTAAAAAGCACTTTTGTAAAAGGTTTATTATCTACACCATGACATAGTGTTGTTTGATTTATAGGGTTATTTGTTTGATTAAAATATAAAAACGCATAAAATTTTCAGAGCTAAATTACTTTTTTGAAAAAGCAAATATTGAAAGTTTTACTATATCAAAAGAATGAGATTCTATATGATACTTTTTTAGGAAAATATAGCTGTTATGATGAAAGTATAAAAACAGCGAAAATGCTGTACTTTGTGAGGCAAACAATATGAATGCCAATGAAATTTTGAAAGAATATGCCGCCGGAAAAAGGAATTTTAGGCAGGCAGATTTAAAAGGAATAAGCCTAATTAAAGCAAATTTGAGAGAAGCAGATTTTACTGGAGCAAATTTGGCAAACTCAGACTTGAGCGACTCAGATTTAAGCAATGCTAATCTAAATTGGGTAAACCTGAGAGGAGCAAAAATAAATGGGGCTAACATGAGACAGACAAAAATGCCTGATGGCAGTATACACAACGATCACCTAACTTCTGCACGTTATGCTCTGAAATTCTGCCAACTACTTTAACGTGAGTTCGACAAGTCTTATTTGACCTCTCCCCCAGCCCCTCTCCGACACGGAGAGGGGAGCAAAAAGCTTAATTTTTCGTTGCTCCTCCGTTTCGGAGAGGGAGGTTGGGAGGGAGAGGTTCATCGAACTCACGTTACTTTAGGGACTTGCAAAAAAGAAATTATCCCAAATTATTTCTAGATTTTTAGGGGCGCAACGACTTGCGCCCCTATGTTCGCTGAGCGTCCCGCAGGGATGTGATATTTTTTTAACTGGAAGTCCCTTAGTTAACAAGTAACCAAATAATTCGTGATGCTCCTCGTTCTGACGCTGGATAGCATTCGCGCAGTGTCTCATAGAGAGCGTCATTATCAATTATGAATTCTCTTGACGTATTATTTATGATTTGAAGCTGCCAGGTTTTTAATTATGATGGTCATTTTCGGTGGATTGCTGTATTTTTCACAAGAATTTCAGTCGATAATCCTGGGTTTAGGAATATTCACAACTCCCTGTGCAGTTGCAGCAATTCGCCAAATCTCCAAATAACCCTCAAAAGAATGTATTAACAATTTGCAATTCGTAATTATTTGTTGAGCCAACGATGCCAGCTAGTGGTCTATCGTAAAAGTTTGGTAACTTCAAATCTTTGAGCAATAACCCGCCGTTTGCATGAGGATTTACACCCATACGGCGATCGCCTTTCGGAGCTAATTCTGCCAACTCTTCGATCAATCTCCCGTTTTCATCAAACAGTTCTTCTGGCTTGTAACTCTTCATCCACTCTTCTAGCAGTTTGATGTATTCAGGCTCGGTTGCTAGTTCTGCCAAGGGAACCTGATCAGAGCGAAACGTCCCTTCAACGGGGATAGCATCGACAACTTTAGGGCCTGTCCAACCTTTAGGAGTTTTCAGGACAATCATCGGATATTGAGGACGCTTAGAGAAGCCATTTATCCGGGCATCATATTGAATGGCTTTAATCTCATACACGATCGCATCTAAAGTTTCTGCCATTTGTTGGTGCAGAATTTCCGGGTCGTCTCCCTCAACGAAATAAGGCTTGTAACCGTAGCCAATCAATAGGCTTTTCAGTTCTTCTTCACTAATTCTGGCTAATACTGTTGGATTTGCAATCTTATAGCTATTCAAATGCAAGATGGGCAGAACAACACCATCACAAAAGGGATTGAGAAACTTGTTTGAATGCCAACTGGTTGCCAAAGCGCCTGTTTCAGCTTCGCCATCTCCAATTACACAGCAAACAAATAGGTCAGGATTGTCAAAAACAGCACCGTGGGCATGAAGCAGCGAGTAGCCTAATTCTCCTCCTTCATGGATGGAACCGCGAGTTTCAGGAGCAACATGGCTCGGAATCCCACCAGGAAACGAGAACTGTTTGAAAAGCTGCTTCATACCCTCAACATCCTGGGAGATGTTGGGATAAAACTCGCTGTAAGTCCCCTCTAGATAAGTGTTGGCAACGATACCTGGGTCTCTATGACCTGGCCCTCCAACATAGATGACATTCAGATCGTGTATTTTGATCGCACGGTTAAGATGAGCGTAAATAAAGTTAAGACCTGGAGTTGTACCCCAATGTCCAAGCAGCCGAGGTTTGATGTCTTCTAGTTTTAACGGTTCACGCAGCAGGGGATTATCCAGAAGGTAAATCTGTCCCACTGAAAGGTAGTTTGCAGCACACCAGTAGGCATGAATCTTATGGAGTTCGTCTGCTGTCAGGGTTTTTGGTGCGATCGCAGTAGTCAGTATCATGTTAGGTAGTTAGGATTTACGAATTATGAATTAGTAATTTGGAGAGTGCTAAAGGTGAACCGATGAGTTCAGCAATTTGAAAGGCAGATGCGATCGCTCCTTCATGCAATCCATCTCCTAAATAATCTCCCGCTAAGACTCCTAATGTTATTTTCCAATCTCGCCAGTTAGATTAGGCAATACTTGACCGAAGAGGCAGAGGGAATTATCTTCAACAGTCTTCTCTAATCTTCTTCAACTAGTTTCACCTGATTATGTGGACTGTAATCTAAACAATTAATGGCTTGATCGGTTAGCACTGTTGATGGATGCACAGTGCATTTGAGATATGAATTATGGCTAAAATATTGACAGTGAAGACACTTGGCTTTGTGAGACAATTTGAGGCTAAATAAATACTGCTGCACCCGCTTAGGAATGAAGGCATAAATTAAAGTAGCGATCTGCCTCTGGCGGCAGCGCTTCCCTATCGCCGAAATAATCATAGCGCTGACTACTATCAGGAAACCCATATCTAGCACAGAAAGAGTTTCAACTCCCCGATGATCTAGAGAGAGTGAATTAGCTGGTAGAGTTGTGATCGATTTTTCTTCCATGACTCCATTACGCTCCTATATTCTGTTCTAAATAGGTTCAAAATGAAGATATTTAACATCACAGTCATTAAATCATCTCGTTTTTTATACTGTTCTCTGTCCAGCATAGATAAATCTAACTACCCATACACCGAGCCAGCCTAAGAGAGAATACACGATGATTGCAATTAGGACATTGACATCAAAAATGTTTACTCCGCCACCAAAAACGGGACTGATAAATAAGGTGGAAAAAGGCCTAATGAATGGATCAGAAAGATTGTAAATAAACTGAGCAAAGGCATTTTTTGTATTGGCTCCGAAAAAACGCAATAAAAAGCGTAACATCAGTAGAATTTCCAGCGTTCCAACTAGAAAGTAAATACTATTGATAATCCAGGTAAAGGTAGCACTGCGTTTGCTAGTTTCCAGCCGTCTCTCTTCCTGTTGAAGTCGGAAAGATTCTTCATCATTCCGAAGTTCTTGCCTCCGCTCAGAATTGCTCTCTTCATGAGGATTTTTATTCATTGATCTATCTCCAAATTGATAAGTGATACTTCAATCAGAATGGACGATAATATAATTCTCCCTCGCTACTACAGATTTGTTCTGTAACACAACTTTATATCTACAGGTTATACCCTGAGAGCTTTTTTTAATCAGCTGTCAACTTTTCAAACAACCTCTAAGCAAGACTAAGACTTTTTTGCAAGTTCTAAATTTTGTCTTGAGAAAAACTCGTTCTAATTAGCTTTCCTCCAAAACGATTAAATTCTGCAATTATTTCCTCTAGATTAGCGGAGTAAATTAGAACAAATAATGATGAAGAATTTGGTTTTAAAGATTCTTCAACTTCGGTTAAAAAACTACTATCAAATGTGCCCTCTTTAATAGTAAGAGTGCGATGAAAGAAAACTGCGCTAATGATGCCACCCCAGAGTTCATTGCTCAGGTCTCCAGGTTCAACCAAATCGTGATATGGTTTAACCCTAATCTTACCATCTGCATTTTTGGTAATCACAACTGCATCTTTCAAATCTGCTAAGTTTTCTTGCTCAAGTTTGAGTATTTCTAAAAGTACTTCATCTGCTTTATATTTGTCATCGAAGTTGACTACAACTAATTCACTCATACTCTCTTTAGATTGTAATTGTTTAAAGGAAAAATGACTTTTTACTGTATCTGCATTTTACCTGATAAACTACTAATTTTTAGTTTACGATACCTGCGATCGCTGCTACTGCATTTACTGATTTTGCGAATAAACTTGGCGTAAATGGGAAAGCGATCGCCTACCTAAAGTAGATATTATCGCTCGGTTGTCGCGTAGAACGTCCGCGCCTGTGCTAGTAACTGGTCTTCGCTCATGTGTTGTTCATTGACGACGACTGTACCGATAACTCGCTGGGCGATATCTGGATGATGTTCTTTGAGATCCGCCAGCAAATAATCCATCGCGCTGCTCGATCCGGTTGAACTGCCAAAGATCAGAATCTTCTTTGCGCCACTTAGCGTAGGCGTAGCCCGTCGTAGACATCGCGCTATTGCCTCATAGAAAGGTTTTAGTTCCGGCTGGCGCTGACCGTTGGCATCGTCATCCACATTGTGCAGATGCCGATGAGAGCCGTCCGGGTCATAAGGAACGATCCTTTCTGGTACTGAGCCGTGCAGTTCAGTTTTATAGATACGCGCCTCACGGTGATCGATAACGACCAGTAGGTGGACACCCTCGGCAATGATTGGCTGGGCGGGCACAGTAGAGCGCTCAAGAAAGTGGCGAATCTGCATTAATTCATGGATATCAGATAAATCTTTGTGCTTTGAGGGGTGAACTGTCAGCGTCTCACCATTCCGCGTAAATCTCAGATTGCCGTTATGTTCCTGAGTCTCGTCGGTCAGTGCATTTAGCATCGATCGGACATCGTGCCACTGAAGGTTTCGCGCTACCGGGTGCTGAAAAATAGCGTTGTAAGTGGTTTGATGAATCCGGGACATCTGCGTTTCCATTAATTTCTCCTTGGTCTTGTTAGACCAGTTATTAACTTATAAACAACTCTGCTCATTTACTACTCTGGGCGACTACCGTTTGAGTGAATGGATGAATTGATTGATTACAATACGAGCGATGCCTGCGGCGGGCTACACCTACGCTACTCGCTGTTGTTGTCCTCCTGAAAGCTGGTTAGGGCGGTTTGTTAAGCGATCGCCCAATCCAATCTTTCAAGCACATGATGCTAAACGCGACGGTTTACCCAGTGTCCTGGCACCCATCGCCGATGACCGCGAGAGGTCGGTTGGTAATGTCCTGCCACCCAGACCCGGCGATAACGAACACGGCTTGTAGTATTGCGCCGAGTTTGTTCGCGCTGGTTTTGAGCCAATCGATCTGGTGCAACCCGGCCCGCCTCGACGACACCAGGACGAGTTGAATTCTGCCCATCATTATTGAACTGTGCGGCTGAGGCAGATTTTGCCAAGACTCCAAGGGGAAGAGCAAGAATCAGGATAGCGATTATGCGTTTCATTAGATGTTCCTTTCGATAAGTTGAGAGTAGCTACAATTAAAGCGGTTGAACTGGAATTTCCTGCCTGCTTGACACCCTGACAAGTTCATTGCTGATACTCATCGATTAATTGCGCTCTTTTTGGAGGAAGTTAGTCAATCAGGCAATATTGTTGCTCCTCATTAACTACTCTGAGGGGCTATGGCTTGATTTCTTGAGTGAATTGATTCATTACGATATAAATCGTTACCAAATTCATTTTGAAGGTTAGAGAGACGCGATAAATCGCCGTCTCTACAGGGAATTTATCCATCAATTATTTATGTTCTCAAAGCTTGTGCTGCAAGCTGTTGGGGCTTTTATTTCTTTCTGCTTCTTGCCTGATCAAGCGTGCCATTCGATTCAGTCTCTTTCTTCCTGGTTGGGAGAATCATCGGGTGGTTGATCTCTTGCCATGCGTTGTTGCTCCTGCGATACCCATTCCCAAGCAATCAGACAACCAATGCTTAAACCTGCCAGCATCAGTGCCAATGTCCATGAGAAGCGACTGGGAAATTGGAAATCGATCCAGATGCCTAGTGCCATTCCTAATAAAGTTGGTACGACCACTGACCAACCGACCAAACCAACAAAACCTAAGCCAAACAAAACGCCACCATAAGGTTTCGCTTGGCGAGCATAAAGTTTGCGGCGTGCTTGATTAGCGATCGCTTTGGCGTTAAGATGCTTTTGGGAACGAGAGGGTGGGGTTTTCATACATATTCACCTAACTCGATAAAGTGCCGAATTGTGTTGATCTCTAGGTTTTCTAAAACGGAACGTGCTGTTTTTTCGCGTTCATCGATTAAGTGAAACTCCTCCTCAACAGTTTTTCTCAATATTTCCAAATCGCCACCTGGAACTGCATTTTGGGTAGCAACTGTTATCTCATCCCCATGCTTGATCAAAATTCCTTGATCGATGGCGAGGAATTGTTCTTGTCCTTGGGGTGAGACGAAGGATAACAAACTTGGTATCAGCGTCGCCACAAAATCTATATGGTGAGGTAGCAAGCAAAATATCCCATTCTCCGCTTCTGCAATCACTTTGATTGCGGCTGTTTCCATCAGAATTTTAGTTGGTAAGACAACTTTGAGTCGCATTTCTGAGGATGGCTCGGTCATGATTTTTTGCCCTCTTTTGGAGCTTGTACGACTTCATCAATTGAGCCAATCATGTAGAGCGATCGCTCTGGTGTATCAGCAAACTCATCATTGAGAATGCGTTCACATCCTTCTAGAGCATCGTCTAATTCGACTAATTTCCCTGTCAAACCTGTAAACTGGGCGGTGGAAAAGAAGGGTTGAGTGAGAAAACGTTCTAAACGTCGCGCCTGGGATACCACTTGGCGATCGCCTGGCGATAATTCTTCTAAGCCCAACATGGCAATGATATCTTTTAGTTCTTCATAGGTGCTGATGGTTTTGCGGACTGCTTGAGCGATCTGATAATGGCGATCGCCAACAATATGAGGCATCAGCATTTTGGAATTCGATTCCATCAAATCCACGGCGGGATAAAGCCCTTCACTCGCCCGTTTACGTGACAACACAATTGCGGCTGACAGATGGGAAAACACCGCGACAGCAGAGGGATCGGTGAAATCATCCGCAGGTACATAAACCGCTTGAATGGAAGTAATCGCCCCTGCTGATGTATTGCAGATCCGCTCCTCTAGTTGAGCGAGTTCAGTGGCGAGGGTTGGTTCATAACCCACCCGCGAAGGTATTATCCCCATCAGTCCCGATACTTCTGAACCTGCTTGGATAAAGCGAAAGATATTATCGATTAAAAGCAATACATCTTTTTGGGAGCGATCGCGAAAATATTCTGCCATTGTTAGCGCCGCGTGTCCTACCCAAAATCTGACTCCCGGTGGTTCATTCATCTGTCCGAAGACTAAGACTGCATTTGGGAGAACCCCTGTTGCTGCCATTTCTTGATATAGATCAAGACCTTCTCGACAGCGTTCACCAATCCCACAAAATAAACTTACACCTTGGTGCTGCTTAACCATATTGTGGATCATTTCTGTAATTAGCACCGTTTTGCCAACGCCTGCACCGCCAAGCAAACCTGTTTTACCGCCTCGCTCTAAAGGTGTGAGTAGATCGATGGCTTTGATCCCAGTTTTGAGGATTTCGGCTTTGGTAACTCGTTCTGACATCGCAATTGGCGTGGCATGAATTGATCGCCATTCGCCACCTGCGATCGCCTCTTTCTCATCGATCGCTTCGCCAAATAGGTTTAACATTCTCCCTAAAAGGCGATCGCCCACTGGAACTTGTAACGGGTGCTGAGTATCAATCACAATCTCACCGCGTGTCAAACCTGCGGTTGGGGCAAGTGCTACACCTCGCACCACCTGAGCGCCCAGATGTGAAACCACCGCGATGGACAGATTACCTCCTTTCCCTGTTTGTAACTGGCTATTTATATATGGCAAGCGTTTGGGAAAATGGATATCGATAATGCTGCTCCGCACGGAGAGGATAGAACCAAGATTTTGCTCTTGGGAATGATTTGATTGGGAAGATGATTTAATATCTGGTTCCATATAATTCGTAATTCGTAATTAAAGTTTCGACTCCGCTCAACTTAAAAAAACGGATCAGAGTCCCCGACTTATACACGTGGTCACTGAGCTTGTCGTTGGCGCAACCTCTTGCAGATAAGTTTCGCTCATTATGCTTCAATACAGTTCAGTTAAGCTTCTCTTCCTTTGCGGTTCGTTAAAAAAAGGATTTTAGCCTTAACTGAACCATATTGCATTATGCTTGAGGTCTGTCTTGAAAAATTGATCCTCTTAGGGTTTTCTCTTGACGCTAGCCTCTGCCAAAAGGATAGAACTGCAATTTTCGCTAAATCGAATTCGTAATTACGAATTACGAATTATTAATGGCTTAACTCAAAGGCGGAAATAATTTCTAGTAATTCATCTGTAATTGCAGTTTGGCGTTTTTGCTGAAATTGACCAGTAAATTCTGTCAGCCGCTCCTCAATGTTTTTCTCGGCAACTTGCATAGAAGCGAGACGGCTAGCATTTTCACCTGCGAGGGACTCACCAAAAGCCCGATAGAGCAAGATAAAAAAATATTGTCGTAATAAAGACGCAACCAAAACATCGCTCGGCATCGTAAAAGTTGGTAGAGTCCGCGATCGCCATTCTTGGCTTTCGATATGTTGTAGCCATTCGCCATCAAGTGGCAATAGTTGCAGCTTATATGGCTCCCATAATGTATTGGAATGTAAGTGGTTGTAAAATAATGTAATTTGGCCAATTTGTTCGCGATCGCGCCATCTGGCAATGTGCGGCAAGATTTCTTGAACCATTGATGTGATCCCAGCTAGCGAACCTGGCATGGCGAAAGTTTGCTCAATTCCATAGCCTGCGCTTTCTAAATGGGAAATCAATCTCGATCCGACGGCAAAAATCGCCAGATGTTCGGGTGAGAGCTTCAACTTCTCTAATTCCGCGATCGCATAGTGGCTAATCTGTTCGTTGAATTGACCGCACATCCCTTGTTCAGAGCCAAAGATAATTACGCCGCAACGACCAAGGTCAGTCGAAAGGGATTGTGAGTAAGTTTTGAAGCCATCGCCGTTATCATGTTGGAGGGAAGCATCATGTGTATGTGCTGCCTTCAATACTACGTGCAAACCCATTTCGATTGTGCGGTTATACTCAGCGAGGGAGGCAACCGCCTGTTGGTATTGGTGGATGTTTAAGGCCGCTAGTACTTTCATCATTTTCACCACGGCTTGCAGGTCTTGGGCAGTGTGGATTTGGCGTTGCAAAAGCTCAATGGATGACATGGCTACTCCTTCGCATCCTTGGGATCTGTTGTATCCTTCGCATCCTTGGGATCTGTTGTATCCTTCGCATCCTTGGGATCTGTTGTATCCTTCGCATCCTTGGGATCTTTTGTATCCTTCACAACTGTAGCGATAGCGAAGCGCTGCTGCGAAGTGCAGATCGCAGTTGTGGCAACCTTTAGTAAGGCATCGCGATCGGCATCCTTCAATGCGGCTCCACTTTCGATTTGCAGGCAAAGATCGGCTAACTCGGTGGATATGGCTTGGGCGATCGCAAGCTCTGCAATGGCAATTTTAGTTATGGGGACAGAATCGAGCAAGCCTGCCGTCACCGAGAGCATTACAGCTATTTGCACAGCAGCCGGCATTGGCGCATATTGCTTTTGTTTGAGAATCTCACGTACCCGTCGTCCGCGTTCTAAAGTGAGGCGAGTCGATTCTTCTAAACGTGTACCAAAGCGAGAGAAAGCCTCTAATTCTTCAAATTGAGAATAGGAAAGACGTAAATCTCCTGAAACAGTGCGATAAGCAGGAAGTTGGGTTTTACCACCCACCCGCGAAACCGACTTTCCGATATCGATCGCAGGTAATACTCCCTTTTGAAAGAGGATTGGTGAAAGATAAATCTGTCCATCGGTAATCGAAATTAGATTAGTCGGGATATACGCAGCAATGTTTTGTGCTTCTGTTTCAATAATTGGCAGCGCAGTTAAGGAACCACCACCTCGTTTGTCGTTGAAATGTGTAGAGCGTTCCAGTAAGCGCGAGTGAATATAAAAAATATCCCCTGGATAAGCTTCGCGTCCAGGTGGGCGGCGCATTAAGAGGGATATTTCTCGATAGGTGCGGGCATGGTTGGTGAGGTCATCGTAAATAATAAGCACATCGCGCCCTTGATCGGCAAAATATTCCGCCATCGCAGTAGCAGCATAAGGAGCGATATATTGTAACCCCGGTGGCTTTTCTGCTGCTGCCATAACGACGGTTGTGTAGGCAAACGCCTGATGCTCATTGAGGTCGGCAATTACCTTGGCAACAGCAGCACTACGCTGTCCGATCGCGCAATAGATACAGAGAATATTTTTGCCTTTTTGATTGATGATCGTATCGAGGGCAAGACCGCTTTTACCCGTTTGGCGATCGCCTAAAATCAATTCTCTCTGTCCCCGTCCAATGGGAATCAGGGCATCAATCGCTTTAATTCCAGTTTGCAAAGGCACATTCACAGGCGCACGATCCATGATACTAGGGGCATCGCGTTCGGCGGGACGGCGTTGGGAAGTTCGCACCACACCTTTACCATCAAGGGGGCGACCAAGAGGATCGATCACTCTTCCTAACAGCGCGTCACCCACAGGGACATCAAGTACTTTGCCAGTACGCCGCACTTGAGTACCTGATTGGAGTTGCTCACTAGAATCAAGCAAAACTACCCCAACTTCTTCGGGATCGAGGTTAAACACCAACCCCAGACTACCGCCAGTAAAACAGACAATTTCCTCTGACTGCACATTCGGTAAACCGGCGATTTTGGCAATTCCTTGACCAATCGATTGCACAATGCCGATTTCCTGCGATCGCAATTTTGCTTCATGCCGATCGAGAACTTGAGTATAAAGTGCAAAAGTATCTTGCAAAACTGTCTGTAAAGTTTCTTCCTTCTTCACATTATGCTTCCTCTGAATAGGGGGGACTGGAGATTAGTGATCTGTCACAGCAACTTTGCGGGGTAAACCAAGTTTTAGAATCTCTGTTTTGCTCCTCCTCTGCGTTCTCTGCGCCTCTGTGGTTCGTTCCCTTACCCCGAAAACCAGTGATTGGGGACTGAGAAATGGTTATTAGGATGTAATTGTATTGCCCAATCCCCTTTACGCTTCTTCTGCAAAAACCGTAACCAAATTTTCGGTGATGCTATCTAAGTAAGTATCCATGCTCCATGCTAGTTTGTAGCCTGTGCCGCGTAGTTCGATCCCACAAATCAGACTAGATTCAATTTCATAAGTCGGTTCGATTTTCCCTGCAATTTCATAACTCGATTCGATTTTGCCTGAACCCACTGCCTTAAAATAATCTTGTAAAACCGTAGCGATCGCTGCACAAATATCCGGTGGTAGGGTGAAGGTACTCACCAACGTCAACGGAATGCTATCTTTTGTCGAAGTAGTTAAAGTCTTCACCAGTTCGGCACGTTCTGTTTCGGTGAGATCGCGCAATTTCTGCAAAAACACCCTCGCAATCTGCGTTTCTAGTTCCGACTCTGCCAAGTCTGTCAACACCCGCCGCACAGTTGCTTGTAATTGCTGCATAGTGCGATCGCCCACCTCATGTAAAAAAGAGTCTTTCTGACGTTGTAAATTGCTTTGCCATTGCGATCGCTCCTTCGCCACTGACTCACGCATTTCCTTCAACAAGCGTTGGTGGGTTTCTTCCACTTCTGATTTTGCTTGAGTCAGCAATTCTGTCTTTTGGTCTGTGAATTGCTGTTGCATTTCCTGATAATGCTTAACCTCCTGTTCTGCTTCTTCTTTTTGTTCAGATGCCGACGACAAGCGATCGGAGATTGTCTTCTCGCGGCGTGCCATTGCCTTGGTAATCGGTTTATATAAAAAGCGTTGCAGCACAAATATCAAGACAAAAAAGTTGAGGATTTGTGCCCCAAAGGTAAACCAGTTAATCTCCACTTGATCAGGCTCCTGCTTTGGCGATCGCACCAATCACATAGTTCCAGAATGGATTAGCAAATAGGAGAATGAGCGCAATTACAAAGCAATAAATTGCCACGGATTCGATAAATGCTAATCCTACAAATAATGTGCGAGTAATTGTATTTGCTGCGTCAGGTTGTTGGGCGATGGAACTGAGTGCTTGAGCAACAGATTTACCTTCGCCGAGGGCTGGGCCGATGGAGCCGATGGCCATAGTCAGCCCTGCCGTTAAGATTGACACAGTGCCAACAATTCCCAGTACAAGTGATAGCGATTCATTTTGAGCCATAGTCTTCATTACTCGCAGAACCAATATAAACAACTGCTAAAACCGCGAAAATATATGCCTGAATTAAGCCTGTCAACAATCCTAAAGCCTGCATAATGGCTGGAAAGAAGAATGGTGCGATCGATATTAAAATCGCCCCAATCATGCCGTCACTCATCACATTGCCAAACAAACGCACTGCTAAAGCTAAAGTCCGTGAGAGTTCACTAATTATATAAAAGGGAAATAGGATGGGAATTGGCTCTATGTAGTGGTGGAGGTATTTCCAGATTCCTGACTGACTGATACCAAAAACTGGAACGGAAAAAAATACACATATCGCCAGGGCCGCAGTGGTAGACAGTGAGGCAGTGGGCGGGTGATAACCAGGAACGATCGCTAATAAATTGGCGGTGGCAATAAAAACAAACAGGGTGCCGATAAAGGGCAAATAGCGATCGGGATTTTGTCCACTGGTTTGCTCAATTTGATCGCGTAAATTCACAACTAAGACTTCCAGCAGGTTTTGCCAGTGGGATAGCTGCGTGTCAGTGGATAGTTTGCGCGTTACCAACCAAGCACCAATGCCCAACAGTAGCATGATCATCCATGTAAATACCAACGTGGCATTGATCGTCACAAATCCCCAATTCCAAAACACGATTTCATCTGGACTAATCTGCATTGAGTCTCCTTGACCCGATAAGATATCACCATTAATGTTTAATAATGTGGCCAGTTTTTTGTAAGATTTGTTGAAGTATTAAAATATGACGTTTTGAAGTGTAAAATATGAGTTTCAATAATGCGATTCCTTACCCAAATAAACGCGCCTAAGCAAACGCTCAGATGCCAAAGTGCGTTCTCTTGGGCGATCGCTAGTACAAAAGCAAATCCGATGAGTGCGATCGCTAACCGCCCAAAAAAGCTGCCTAACGTTAATAGAATTGGGTTTTGGGTTGTAGATAATTTCTGTACCGTTGTCCACAAGCCACGAAAATAGAGATTTCCCAGCAAAATTCCTAACAATAAAGTAACAGGTAAAAAGAAGAGGCTGTTCATATTAAATCTCCAGGCTGTTTGAAGAGTTATGCGGGGGTAAATTTTATGCCATGTTGGACAAGGTTTCATATAACTCTCCTTGTTAACTACTCTGAGGAGCTATGGCTTGATTTATTGATTGAATTGATTCATTACGATATAAATCGTTACAAAATTCAACGTGCGATTCGGCTATGGACGGGCTTGGATCTCTTTCCGCAATGCGACAATTTCGGCTTGGAGTGCTTTAATAGATTTCTCGCTGGCAATTTCAGCGTCATCATCGTTTGCGTCTTGACCCACAAAAAACGTGGCAATGGTTGCAGTCACATATCCAAATACCGCAAAGCCATATACAGCTAATAAAAAACACAACACTCGACCAAATGACGTTTTGGGAAAATAATCTGATCCCATTGTCGTCATAACCATTGCCGTCCACCACAGTGCATTACCATAATTCGTGAGTGTGCTTCCGGGGATGTTTCGCTCAAACACATACATTCCTGCGGCTCCAGTAAAGACAACGAGCAGCGTTAACGTCACTACATAACCAAATCCGCGACGGCTAACACTTTTAGAAAGCGTCTTCATCCCCCGATTGATCCGAATCAGAACGCGTAGCAGTTGTACTCCTTGTACCCCAGGTGCGGTTCCTAACACCCGAATGATTCGCGTCACGCGAAATATCCGCACTGCTGGGAGAAGAAGCGCAAACGCGGTTAACCAGTTGTGCTTTAAATAATTGAGTTTCTGGGGTGCAAGCAGCAATTGAAGCATGAAGTCTAGGATAAATGCAATCCAGATCGTTGTACTGACTGCATTTAATAGTGAACTGAGTCCCCAAACAAATTCAACTATCAGCAGCACTGTCCACACGAAACTCAATACGAGCATGGGTATTTCTAGCCATTCCTCGATCTGTTGTAAGATTTCATGTCGTTCTTGATCGATAGATTGTTTATTAGCTCGATTTGAATCGCTGATCGAATATTTGTTACTCAAGATAGGTAGAAAATAGTATTGACAGAGCAAAATTTCCAATAAAGTTTAAAGTAGACCAGTTTGTATCCTGAGTTTGATGTGCTTCAGGAATAATTTCTTCGGCGATCGCTGTTATCAAAGTACCTGTTGTAAATGCTAGCACCACTAGCTTAGGAAGATCAGATTGTCCATGCAATCCCCAATAGCCTAGAGTTGCACCCAGCCAAACTGGGATAATAAACGCAGCAAGCATCAAAAATCGCTGAACAAGCAGCATATTTTGACTCTTAAGTAGTAGTGCAAAATTAAATATACATTTGTCATTGCGAATGAAGCAAAGCGAAATGAAGCAATCGCAAGGGTTTGGGATTGCTTTGCTACATTTCATTTCGTACCCTTCTCTACGAGAGGCTACGCCAACGGGAACGCCAAGGGCGAACGCAATGACATAAATAATTTTGCGTAACCACTTAAACTCGGCGTTGATTTAACGGCTCTAAATGACAAATAGTATTGAGGTATCATTAAGTTTGTTAAAGATTTATAACTAAATCAAACACTATGAACTCATTTTATACTTCTCTAACCTTTGCCAAGACTTAATCTCAACCACCCATTTGTCATGCTGGAGAAGTAGAAGATTCAGAGCTTCTCTATAAACACTTACTAGCTGTTTAGAACAACGACAGTAGATACAGCAGTTTTCTTTTGCATGAGGTACAAATTTACGGGTTTTGAGTTACGAGTTTTGAGGCAGGATAGCGCAGCATAAAGCCTTCTCTACGAGACGCAACGCGTTCGGCATGGCAACTCTTAGAGAGGCTATGCCAAAGCTTAGAGCGAGTCTGCGTACCCTTACAGAGGATCTTGCTACGCTTTTAGTGTCTGTCTGCGACACGCGCAAGGGACGTAGAGAGCGTCGGCAGTTTGCAATATCAAAGCTTTGAAAAATACTAAGTACTGTATTCAGGGATTATCGCAATGAATCTAAGCGATCGGCAAGATAGGGATTTTCTAAAATTTATAGGAAAACTGCCACCCCAAGATAATTACATCCCAGTTCAATCTTTTAATCAGGGAGCATGGTATTGGGTCGATAAAAACACCCCTTGCCTACAAATTATTTCGCCCGTTCCAGATCCGTGGAGTCAGGAGTGGGTAATTGCACCCGTAGTAGATCGGGGGATTAAAAACCTCGTTGAGGAGCCTCCATTAAGTGTGAGCTTGAAACTTTTCCCCCTTCCCGCTTTAGACAAGGCTGCCTCTGTGGAAATAACTCGGCAGATCGAATACGGTAAGTTTGTCCACACGCAAGAGAAATTATACTACTTTGTGACATTTAGTTGTCAAAATGATGATTCTTTAGCAGAACGTGAAAACCCACTGAGTGAGTGGGTGACATATTTTTTCTATCCGAAGGCGAAACAATCAGAGGTTACAAGATGCGATGGCAACGAGAACACCGCAGGCATCGCAAAGAGTCAATTTATGATGTCACAGTGCATTCTGAGTTAAAATAAATGTATTCAGTATGAAATTATTGATCCTTAGAAGGGCGATGTTTGGGTAACAGGATCTTTTTCTGTTTTTCTTGGAGACTGCTGGCTTGTTTCAGGACTGGGATACACTGGTTAATCATCCAGTTTAAAACCTCGATTGGTGAGTCTCCTTGCTGAAGGCGGTTTTCGGCATTTACGCCAATTAATATTGTTTGCAGAATTAGCAAGAAAGCGTAGGCGTAGCCCGTCGTAGACATCGCTCTTTGACTTGCATTTTTACCAGATTTTTTAGCTGACATCTGAATTCACCTTGTTTTTTGGTTTACAAGGTCAATTATTTTTTTGGGTATTTCCCCATACAAATCCCCCACGCAACGTCTATAATGCTTGTATCGTCAGCTTTTGCGGCTTGGGGAAGCTTGTTTGTTTGGGTAATTTAAAATTATTTCAGACTGATGTCAAGAAATATTCGGGGAGATGAATCAGTTTTAGAAAATGTACTCACTCTGGTAGAAGCATTGTTGCAACTTTCAGAAGAGCAAGACTGTGAATCAAAACTTCCGCTTTGCGTTGTCTGGGAAGCTGATAAGCTGCAAATTACCGGATATGAAATCAAAAAGACAACAGGAAACAGAAGCAAAACAACTGAAGTTGGTACAAAGAAGGAATATTTACTCAACCAGATTAAAGATGCTGGTAAAACTTTAAAATTTCCCCGGCAAAAAGCAGAATCTAACGTTTCTCACAAAGAAAGAGAATTAGACGAGCTTCAAACTGCACTGGAGTGGCTATGGAAGTTAAGAGTGCGAGAACCGCAAAAAGCTGCGAATAATCAAGGTTATTGGAAATTTACCCTGACGCTAAAACATCAGACAGCGACGAGAAAAGATAATCTGGAGGTGGTTAAGCAGAAGTGGAAAGAATACCAAAAGGCGAATTTAAAAGAAACCTTGGCAAGGTTCCGATCAAGGTTTACCGGAAACTAAAGCCGGACTTTATCAGCAGTTTGTGGAAGAGGTTTACAAGTGGAAAGAAAACCGCTTTCCTACCACCGAACAGCAGCAAAAGGAATTAAACGCAGCGTTGGGACGTTTGGCAAAACAGGCAATTGATCAAGAAGCTTCACGGTTTCGGCTACGACATAAGTTTGTCCGTGAGGAATTAGGCGATCCAAAACAGCAAAATTCTTTATTTTCGTTAGCGTTAAAGTTGGGATGGCTAAATGAAGTTGGACTGGCTGCGGAATCAGCAACGAAAGAGAAAGTTTACGCTTTCTACCATCCCACATTTGAGGAATATTTTGCAGCGTTGGCGATCGCTGAATCGCGTCTCGTAAGCGTCTCGTAAATCTATCGCGTCCGATCTTTCCGCAATCCAGGGAATGCGATCGCACCTAATAAAACAGATATTGTGAACAGAATGGGAATGCGTAGGCGTAGCCCGCCGCAGGCATCGTTTTTGCGATCGCCCCTTGTAGAGACGCGATTCATCGCGTCTTCTTCCTGATTCATCATCGCATTCCCTATTTACGCGTATAACGATGTTTCACGCCAATCGGAAAATATTCTGCATCCCCCATTGGCGCTAATGTAACCTGTGGTGTTTGATATTCTACAGGAACATAATTAGCAAACTCGCTATTTAGACGTAGCAGTTGTGAAAGAATAGAAGATGCGATCGCAACTCTTCGCTCTTCACTACCCTCTACCCCTGCTCCTAACTCCACAACTACTGATAAAAATCGATTCTTATCTGCATCTTCCTTCACCTGCAAGACAAATTTACCCGTCACCCATTCTTGAATTCCTGGTTGTTCTAATCCCACCGTCACATTTTCGGGATAGATATTTGCACCAAAGTAGGAAACCGTAAAATTAGAACGGCCGAAGACATAAACAAAAGGTAGCCGATGAATACCTCTAACTGATTGTTGACTCTCAGAACGGAGATTTTCAAGCGGGTTAAATCCCCATTCAGCTAAAAATTGCAGCATGGCATCATAACTAATTATTCCGCCAGTATCTAAAATGTCATAACGCACTAAGGGAATACCGTTATCTCCCGAAAACAGCAATCCGCCGTCTTGAACTTCAAAAAAGCGATTGCAAGGATCGTATTGTACTAGTGTGGGTAAACGCGATTCCCCAAATAAAGCTCTAGCGGCATCGGGATTTATTGCCAAAAAACGGCGAATACAGATACTTAACGGGGTTTCATTACCCAAAACTCCGGCATCCGCAGTGCCGTAGAGTGATGCAAAATCATAGCAAGGATTTTGCGAACCAATTCTCTCGCCAACTAAACTCCGCCATTCTTCGCTAAATACTTCTCCCGCCATCACTAATTTAATCTGATATTGCTGCCACTCCACACCACGAGCGATACCAGTATCTATCACATCTTTTAAAAATGGCGGGTATCCCAATAACACCACTTGTTCAAATTCTGAACCAAGTTCTTGGACAACTCGCAATATTTCTTCTTTATTGTTACCAGGAGTAATTACAGTGATGAGATAACCTTTGCTAGCAAGATAACGACAGCAATTAGTGGTAAACATCCCACCTACCCAAGTGCCTAAAGTGAAACAAATCACTGCTAGGGTACGTCTAGTATCTGAATAAAAACTATCGTGAAAAATCTGTTCAAAGCGTGTGGCGATTTGGAGTTCATCTGTGAAAAAACGAGGCCAAAATGTCGGTTTACCACTAGAACCTGATGAAGCAGCTATCATGTCGCACGCTTCTAGTTGTCCGTTGTGGCACAAGTCAGCTAAGGGATAACGCAGGATATAATTTTGTTTAGCGATCGCTGGGAGTTTTTGAAACTCCTCCAAGGTTTGAATAGTCGCGGGATTAATTTCTCTTTCTGCTAAAAACACCTTGTAGGCCGGTACATTAGCCGCTACATCGTGAAATAAACTCAAAGCTGCCGAAGTTTGAGTGTTGAGATGCCTTTGCAGTAATGTTTCTAGGGGGGTAGATAAAAAATCTTCAAATGCTTTGATTACTTGCTGCTGTCTTGATTTCCGGTTCATGACCCTTGTTGTTTATCCTGGAGTAAAATCAACATCGTTAAACAGTGCTGTTAGCGGTAGCGGGGCGTTTAGCCCGTGCTGAGTAGCGAGTGCTGAGTCAGAAAACAATAATCGCATAGGCTAAACCCTACCTCTACGCTAACAGTATCAAATTCTCCTAACCTTGGTAGAATATCCGAAAATGGGGATAGGCGCGTTGTAGTTATTCAATAAAACCTTAATTTATCCTTCAGCACCATGCAGCTCTATTGCAGTAAACAACACACAAATAATGGTAGTAACCGCTTTTGTACCCATTGCGGTGAACCATTACCTCTGGCTGTGGGACAGGTTGTAGATAATCGCTATCAAATTATCCGTCAACTAGGACAAGGTGGCTTTGGACGTACCTATTTGGCGGAGGATAGAAATAAATCCCATCAAACCTGTGTGCTGAAGGAATTTGCACCCCAAGTACAAGAACACCAAGATTTACAAAAAGCTAAAGAGTTATTTGAACGAGAAGCGAATGTTCTGAAAAAACTCCAGCATCCACAGATTCCGCGTTTTCACGCCTCGCTACAAGTACAAATAGGCGCTAAAGATTTTTTCTTTCTCGTGCAAGATTATGTGGATGGGGATAATTACTACCAGTTGTTAGAACAGCGTGAAAGTCAAGGCAAAACCTTTAGTGAAGAGGAATTAATCACTCTCCTGCAACAAATTTTACCAGTCTTATCCTACATCCACTCGCAAGATGTCGTTCATCGTGATATCTCTCCTGATAACTTGATTTGGCGGCGTTCTGATAATTTGCCAGTACTGATTGATTTTGGCGGTGTCAAGCAGTTGCCGGCTTCTCAAGGTTTTTGGCGCACCAAGTTGGTTGGAAATAACACTATACTGGGTAAAAAAGGCTACGCTCCAGAAGAACAACTACGGCAAGGACAAGCCTTTTTTAGTAGCGATTTATATTCTTTAGCTGTGACTGCATTAGTGTTGCTCACAGGTAAAGAACCACAAAAATTATACGACAGCTATCAAGGAATTTGGGGATGGGGAAAGGAAATCCAAGTTAGCCCGCAACTAGAAGCGGTGTTAAAAAAGATGCTAGCTTATAAACCGAGCGATCGCTATCAACGAGCCGAGCAAATCCTCAAAGATTTACCATCGCCAACTGCAACTAAATCCCCAGGTAATTATATTACTAGCAAGATTAAGACGATGGTAGTTGCTCCGGGAAGACAACGCGCCAGTGCTATTGTGAGTAGATTTCAGAGCAAAACGCAAGCAATTGCTAAACCGATGTCTTGGCCTGTTTGGATTCGCCCTTTTGTGATGAGTTTAGGGGGGACGGCTTTAGTTGGATTAACTTTAGCGGCGGGAAATGCAGCCATTAGGGCTGTAACTTCAATCAGCATCCCGTCAATTTCATTACCTTCATTACCGCAAATCCCCCACTTTCCAGGTGGTAAGCCAGTCAGCGAGAAAGGAAAAAATAGTGATCTCCAAAAAATTATCAGTCGTCGTCAACAGCTAGAAATTCCTGAAGGATTTTTTATTCGCTTTGTAGATGATTTATTTTATACAAAAAAACCTGAATTAAAAGGACGTAGCCTGACATCTAAACCTGAAGATGCTGGTTTACGAGATGAATGGTCTGGTGTCGCTGACGATTTATTGAATAAAATAGAACAGGCTGATATCAGTACAGCATCTCGTCGAAAACTGGGTAAATATACGGCACAAGATTACGAAACATGGAGACGACAAGCGCGATCGGGGCAGTTTGGGAATTATACAATCGATCAGCTGACCAAAGATACAAATGAAAAATTTGATCGGTTGTTTCCGGGTCAGCAGCGTGGGAAACTGAATCAACAGACTTTTGGTCAAGTTTGGTATGCGATCGCAGCCGATCAAGTCAGTAAAGTACAATCTGGCAAGTAAGGGGATTGGGGACTGGGGACTGGGGAAGAGTCACAAATAACTAATAACTAATGACAAATGACTAATGACTAATGACCAATAACTAATGACTAAAATATTTTGTTCTAAAGGACATGAAAATTCCCCAGGTAGTCGCTTTTGTCTCCAGTGTGGTGAAAAATTGTCGGGTGCGTCCATGAGTTATAGTATCCAACCGGGGTTAACTTTAGGCGATCGCTATGTGATTGTGCGTCAAATTGGCCAAGGTGGCTTTGGACGCACTTATTTAGCTGAAGATGTCAACCGTTTCCGCGAACTTTGTGTTTTAAAAGAATTTTCCCCACAAGTTCAAACAGCTTACGTTGTCCAAAAAGCTGAAGAACTGTTTGAAAGAGAGGCGAGTGTTCTTTATAAATTGCAACATCCCCAAATTCCCCGCTTTCGGGAACTGTTGCGGTTAAATTTAGGCGGCAAAGAATATCTGTTTTTGGTGCAAGATTATGTCGAAGGGGAAACCTACAACTCGTTGTTAAATGCCCGAATACAACAGGGTTTGCGCTTTACCGAGGCGGAAGTACGCCAATTGTTGCAGCAAATTTTGCCAGTGTTGGAATATATTCACTCCATTGGCGTTATTCATCGAGATATTTCTCCAGATAACTTAATGCTTCGCACTGTTGACAAACTGCCAGTGTTAATTGATTTTGGCGGTGTCAAACAAGTAGTAGCAACCGTTGCTTCCGAATATTACCAACCCGGTATAGTTGCATCTTCTCCATCACCAACCCTATTAGGTAAAATAGGTTTTGCTCCCCCAGAACAGATGCAAACTGGGTTAGTATCTCCCCACAGCGACTTGTATGCCTTGGCCGCATCAATGTTGGTTTTACTGACAGGAAAACAACCCCAAGAATTAATTGATACTTATACTCTCAGTTGGCAGTGGCGGCGTGAAGTTAACCTGAGTCAAATTTTGGCACAAGTATTAGATAAAATGCTATCTGCTAGACCAGGCGATCGCTATCAATCAGCCCGTCAAGTACTCCAAGCTATCAACTCACCCCCAGCAAACTATCCCCCAACTCAATACCCCACTCCACCACAACCCACATCCGCCACCGTCGCTATTTCTCCACCTCCCCCAACTCCCTCATATTCCCCGCCTCCCTCATCTCCTCCCCCTTGGTGGACACCAACAAAAACCTTTCTAATAACGGTGCTAGCGGCTGGTAGTATTGGATTAATTTGGTGGGGAGTGACTGGCCGCCGCGATATCGGGGAAGTCAAACCTAATCCCACAGCCAGCCCAATTCCAACCAGTCAACAACCAACCGATCCCTTAGCGCAATATTCACCAGCAGAACGGCAGCGTAAAGAAAAATTAAGCGATCGCCGTCAACAATTGGGTATTGGCTCTAACTTCTATGTAAACTTGGTGAATCAAGTTTTTTGGGATAAAAACCCCAGTTTACGGGGACGCACTCTCAGCAATGGTTCTGAAGATGAGAGTTTGCGCGCAGAATGGGATACAACCGCTTCAGAATTACTAGAAAAACTTGCACCACTGAGTTCCAATGCCCGCCGACAACTGGGAAGCTACACAACTGCTGAACGCGATCGGTGGAAAGTGGAAGTCAATAAAATCAACGTTGGTAGTCGTTCCTTATATGATTTGGGAGATGCTGCTTTTTTCAGTGTATTTCCTGAACAGCGGGGTAAAAATTTCCAAGGTCAGCCCATTGGACAAGTTTGGTATGGTTTTGTTAGCGATCAACTTAGCGCTATCCTTGTCGGTAGCACTTTCCAGAAACTTGTCTTTGATCCAGGTGCGATCGGCAAAACGGTTGACGGTACTCTTCAACCTGGTGGTGGTAAGGTATTTATTGCTGGACTTGCCAAAGACCAATCTCTAGAATTGAAACTACAAGGAAATTCCCAAGTTTTATTATCAGTTTATTCACCCTCTGGTAAAATTCAATTTCTAGAAGATTCTACCAAGCGTAGTTTGTCAACTAAATTACCAGAAAGCGGATTTTACGAGTTTGTCGTGGTTTCCACAGCAACAAAACCAGTAGATTATCAACTCACCATCACAGCAGAAACTCCCACTCCAACGCCAACTTCCACCCCATCGCCTACACCAACGCCTACAGAAACTCCCAGACCAACGCCAACTGAAACTCCGACACCAACTCCCATAGAAACTGCCACTCCGACACCGACACCAACGCCGGAGACAAAACTCTAGTGGTGTATCACATTAAATTTGAGGGATAAGAGAACGAACCGCATACTCCTGCGGAGAAGCAAGCTACGCGTAGCGTCTCGTTAGAGAAGGACGCAAAGAGCGCAAAGGAAGAAGGAAAGAAGAGAAATTGAAATTTGATTTACCTATCAGAATTAATCAATCTTTTGTAGAGACGGCGATTCATCGCGTCTCTTGCCTTAACCGAACTGTATTGCCTCCACTCCCCTCAGCCAGACATGAGATGAAAAGCTTAACTCTTACCTCGATTTCAGATATAAACTAACGGGGGAGGGATCGATAAGAACTAGGGGTATTTTTGTGCGCCTGCTGACAACAGTGGCAGCTTTACGCTGCTATTTAACTAAACGCTGCTTAGAAAACAAACAGATAGCGGTTACTGAGGATCTGAAACTAGATGACATTACTGGCTGGTATCAGACGGCAGTCGGCCTGGTGCCAACTATGGGGAATTTGCATCAAGGTCATTTAAGCTTGATCCAACGGGCGCGACAAGAAAATTCTACGGTGATTGTGAGTATTTTCGTTAATCCCCTGCAATTTGCTCCCAATGAGGATTATCAACGCTACCCCCGTACTTTAGAGCAAGACCAACAACTTTGCGAACAAGCTGGGGTAGATGCCATTTTTGCACCGACTCCGGAAGAGATGGCCGTTCCCCAGAAGAGTATACAAGAATCAAAAGTTACACAAGTTATCCCCCCATCTGCTATGATAACAGGCTTGTGTGGTCGTTCTCGCCAGGGTCACTTTCAGGGTGTAGCTACGATTGTTACCAAACTTTTCAATTTGGTGCAGCCTAATCGTGCCTACTTTGGTCAAAAAGATGGTCAGCAACTAGCAATTATTAAACGCTTAGTAGCTGATTTAAATTTGCCAGTAGAAATTGTTGCTTGTCCAACAGTGCGGGAAGGATCGGGTCTTGCCTTCAGTTCTCGTAATCAATATTTGACTGCAACGGCAAAAGAGGAAGCAGCGGTATTATATCGCGGCTTGCGACGGGCTGAAGCCGCGTTTCGGGCAGGCGATCGCAATAGCAACAAGTTAATAGCAGTGGTACAGCAAGAAGTGGCAATGGTCAGCACGGTCTCAGTGGAATATATTGAATTGGTTGAACCGACTACGTTGATGTCTTTAGAAAAAGTTGAGGAGGAAGGAATGTTGGCGATCGCAGCTCGTCTTGGTGCTACACGTTTGATTGACAATACGATATTGCGCGATCGTCAACCTATTATCGCCATTGATGGCCCAGCCGGTGCTGGAAAATCCACAGTGGCGAGGCAAGTGGCAGCAAACCTGAGTTTAGTGTATTTAGATACAGGAGCAATGTACCGTGCTGTCACTTGGTTAGTACTACAACAAGGGATTGCTATTGATGATGAGTGTGCGATCGCAGAATTAACTAATCAGTGCAAAATTGAACTTACTCCTACCCAAGACTTACAAACGTCTGTGCAGGTTTGGATTGACGGTCTTGATGTTACCCAGGCAATTCGCACCATTGAGGTAACTTCTCAAGTATCGGCGATCGCTGCCCAAAGCGCTGTACGTCAAGCACTAGTTAAACAACAGCAAAATTGGGGTAAAAGAGGTGGTTTAGTCGCTGAAGGTCGGGATATCGGTACTCACGTGTTCCCCGATGCCGAAGTGAAAATCTTTTTAACCGCTTCAGTCAGCGAACGTGCCCGTCGTCGTCAGCAAGACTTTAACAAACAAGGTCAACCCGAAGTAAGTTTAGAGCAGCTAGAACACGACATCGCCGAACGTGACTGGAAAGATAGCACTCGCAAAGTTTCTCCTTTGCAAAAAGCAGCAGATGCGATCGAAGTTCAAACCGATGGTTTGGACGTGTCTGAAGTCACAGCACAAATCGTTAGCTATTACCAGCAGCGTTTATCTGGGTGGTAATCACCACTGTTAGTTGTTTAATTTCAAAGGGTGGTGGGTGAATGATTATTCACTTACCATCCTCAAAACTGCATTTAAAAACAAAATAGCTAATTTGAGAATTGGCTATCTTAGTTGAAAATCAAGCCTTGAGCCTTGTACTAAAAATATTAGATTAATTAAGAATTAAATCATCTAGCTTTAGACTGATTTTTCACATCGCAATAATCGTACTCAAGATGGAAGTATGAAAGCCGGAATTGCTAAATGCTAATTATTTATTAGTCTCTGGAATTTGTGAAATATTAGCCATTTTTATTTATAGTCAGCAATTACTAGCGATTTAACTTATCACAAAACTACTTTGTTTTCATCTTCACTTTGGTAGTAGAATAACGATGTTAAGTTTTATGTTTCACCATAAAAAGCATAAAACTGTCAAAAACAAAAGCTGCTAATTTCCTGAGCTTCTGCAATAGCTTTCAACTGGAAACCGGTAAAGAGAGGATTTCATAAAATGACATTTACACTACCCGCCCTACCCTACGAATTGAATGCTTTAGAGTCTTTTGGTATATCAGGCGAAACCTTAGAGTATCACTATGGCAAGCATCACAAAGCTTACGTAGACAAGCTCAACGAGCTGGTTGAAGGTACAGAACTTGCCAATAAGTCTTTGGAAGAGGTAATCCAAATTTCCTTCAAAGACTCCTCTAAAGCGGGAATCTTCAACAACAGCGCCCAAGTTTGGAACCACACCTTCTTCTGGAATTCCTTAAAGCCAGGCGGTGGCGGCGCACCCACTGGTGAACTTGCAGCCAAGATTGATAAAGACTTCGGTAGCTTTGACAAATTCAAAGAAGAGTTCTCTAACGCTGCTGCAACTCAGTTCGGAAGCGGATGGTCTTGGTTAATTGATGATGGTGGTACGCTGAAAGTTATCAAAACACCAAATGCAGAAAATCCACTAGCTCATGGACAAAAAGCACTCCTAACCTTGGATGTTTGGGAACACGCCTACTACATTGATTACAGAAATGCCCGTCCAGCGTTCATCAAGAATTTCCTAGACAAAGTGGCTAACTGGGACTTTGCTGCTGAAAACTTTGCTAAAGCTTAATCATCTGTCAGTCTTAAATTGGTTGTGACAGTAGCTTTTAATAAATATGTAAAGCGGAGACAACCAGTTAATTTATCAATAATTACCAGCAGTCATGACTAGTGTCGTGGCTGCTTTTAATTATCTGGGCAAATGAGATATTTCAATAATTTTTAAAACCCTTACCAGATGTATAGTTTGTAATTTATAATTTATCTCCAACCTCTTTCCATAAGCATTTGAGGTTCGACATTCTCAACATTAGCGATCGCTTCTAACTGCGAAATCCCAGCGATCGCATCAACAATATTACCTGATTTGGCACGCAACCAAGCGGTATGAGGTGCATAAGAAAGGCTTTGTGCTACTTCATAACCTGCTTGATTAATGACCTCGCGCTGCGACTCCACGTCAACGCCTTCAGCAAAGCGAATAAAAACCAGTCCAGTTGGTACTGCTAAGGAAGCATTTGCTTCTAGTGTATAAATTGGACTTAATATATCCTTTTCTGATTGATTGGGTTCGCCTGAAAAAACTGCGATTTCACCGTTATTAAGTTGTAAAATAGCTCCTGCTGGCACGGTGCTGGGTTGATTGTAATGTATTGCATAGTATCCAGACTTACGAGTGTAGGATACAGCAGTGCGACCGCTACCAACGCGAATTTGTTGGGGATACTCAGAAAAAGAGTCTTTTTGCAATCTCACTTCAGCACTCAGGGGTAAAGAGTAAACCTGTAGAAAATACTCGGCTGGAAAATAAAACATTTTTCTCAAGTTCTAATGATGTTATAGCGTTTTTCAGTGGTATGGAATACATTTTTTTTTCATCGTGATGCACAGTTCGCGCCTACAGGTAGTGAAGATTCTTAAAGCAACCTGATTTTGAATCTCCTCTTTTCTGGAAAGATGAATCGAAAGCTTGTATGAACTTAGATAGATTAAATTCTGTATTGTAATACACATATAACACATGAAATAAAAAATATCCATAAACTAAACGGCAGATCACTATGTATGTAGCAAGCCTTCAAATTAAGGCATAATACGGTTTCCCATGCCCCTTAGGAGTGCTGAGTGCTAAGTAATGAGTGAAATTCCCCACTCAGGGCTGGGAAATGTTTTGCCCAATACCCAATGCCCAATTCCCAATTTTCAAAACATTTAGGAGATTAAACAATGGTTCAGGTTCGCTATGGTGGACAGAACGGCCAACAGTATGAATTTGCGATCAGCAACGAACATGTTGTAGTACGTACTGAAAGCCGCAGCACTATTGTGGGTGCAAGATCCTTTGAAGTCGCACCTGTATCACCCATAGCTCGTAGTATCCTCAATCAATTTGAGTTAACAACACGGTTTCGGCAAGCGGGTGTAGAAATTTTGCAAGCGAAAGTTCCGAATCAGGGTATTGCTTTGCGCGATCGCGCCCGTGAAATTCTCAACAATGAGTCTGAAGTCCAATTTGCCGGACGTGTCTTAATTGATCCCATATCCCAACAGCCTGTAGTTTACACCGAAAACCTTTTTGTTAAATTTGACAGCGAGGAAGAGTCAAGGGTCTGCCAAGAGGTTTTAAGACGTTACAGCTTAACAATTAAACGCCAACTTGAATACGCACGAAATGCTTATTTTGTCAGCGCGCCTGCAAATACTGGTATGGCCGTCTTTGACATTGCCGAGAGACTTCTGAATGAGGAATCAGTGGAACTGTGCCATCCTGAACTAGCGCGTGAATCACGCCAACGTCAGGTTTTCCCGCAGCAGTGGCACTTAAAGCAAACAACAATTAATGGTAAGATAATCAACGCCCACGCCAACGTTGAAGCAGCTTGGAAGTTGAGCGATGGTACAGGGACAATTATTGCAATTATCGACGACGGTGTGGATCTCGATCATGAAGAGTTCCGTTCCTCTGGCAAGATTGTTGCCCCACGTGATGTCACACGTAAAACGAATAATCCCAGACCGGGAAACGATAATAACCACGGCACATCCTGTGCGGGCGTAGCTTGTGGAAACGGCAACTTTGGGGCATCTGGTGTCGCACCAGGCGCAAAACTCATGCCGATTCGTTTAGCTTCGGCGTTGGGGTCACAAGATGAAGCAGATGCTTTTATTTGGGCGGCTCAAAATGGTGCTGATGTGATTTCTTGTAGCTGGGGGCCAGCGGACGGTACTTGGTTTGAGCCAGACGATCCTGTACACAAGCAAAAAGTACCTCTGCCTGATTCCACACGACTTGCTATAGACTTTGCAATCACTAAGGGGCGCAACGGCAAGGGTTGTGTAGTTTTATTCGCCGCTGGTAATGGTAATGAAAGCGTGGATAATGATGGTTACGCCAGCTACCAAAAGGTGATTGCGGTGGCAGCTTGTAATGACTACGGTAAGAGAAGCGCTTACAGTGACTTTGGTCAAGCTGTCTGGTGCGCCTTCCCCAGCAACAATGGTGACAGTTCTCAAACCTCTGGAATTTGGACGACCGATCGCTCTGGTGTACTTGGTTATAATTCAGGCAATCAGAATCTAGGTGACGCCGCAGGCAACTACACAAACGAATTTGGTGGAACTTCCAGCGCTTGTCCGGGTGCTGCGGGTGTTGCAGCCTTAATTCTTGCCAGAAACCCAAATCTGCGTTGGGATGAAGTGCGAGATATTTTTAAACGTTCTAGCGATCGCATTGACCCCACTGGAGGTAAATATGATGCCAATGGTCGCAGCCCTTTCTACGGTTACGGTCGAATCAATGCTCTCAAAGCTGTAGAATTAGCCAAGCCTGCTCAAACATCACCCATTAGCATATTTAAAGCAGTCCAAGATATTCCAATTAATGACTTGCAAGTATCAACATTATCGTTGGCGATCGCTAATACCACCCTTTTGAAATCCATCAAAGTTCTAGTAGACATCGAGCATACTTATATTGGGGATCTTATAGTTACTCTCCTTCCCCCAGTGCAAATCGGCATACTGCCAATAGTTCTGCACGATCGCCAGGGTGGAGCTACAGATAATATCAAAACGACTTACGATGAGGTAAACACCCCTAAACTTGCTGCCTTCAAAGGTAAAAATCCTCAAGGAACCTGGACTCTAGAAGTTGCAGATAAAGCTAACGCAGATATCGGAAAGATTCGGAGTTTGACCATTGAAATTGGATTTTGAGTTAAGGATAATTGTTGGTTGGATAGAGCGATCGCTCTATCCAGCCTTGGATTTTTAGATAAACCCAATCCAAAATCTAAAATCCAAAATGGTATCAGCTTTGAGTCACAGCCTCTTTCGCCAAGAACTTCTCTAATTCTGTCAGCGCATCAGCATCAACCTTAGTTTGCATTGGGCAGAACTTAGGCCCACACATCGAACAAAACTCAGCAGTTTTATAGATATCTGCTGGTAGAGTTTCATCGTGATATTCTTTAGCTCTTTCTGGATCGAGTGATAATTCAAACTGACGGTTCCAATCAAAGTTGTAACGCGCCTTAGAAAGTTCATCATCTCTATCTCTTGCACCAGGGCGATGTCTAGCAATATCAGCCGCATGAGCCGCTATTTTATAGGCAATCAAACCATTTCTGACATCTTCGGCATTTGGTAGACCCAAATGTTCTTTAGGTGTTACATAGCACAACATTGCAGTCCCGTACCATCCAGCCATTGCTGCCCCAATCGCTGAAGTGATATGGTCATAACCAGGAGCAATATCTGTCACCAATGGCCCCAAAACATAGAAAGGTGCTTCCGAACACTCTTCCATCTGCTTACGGACGTTGAACTCAATTTGATCCATCGGTACATGTCCAGGCCCTTCCACCATCACCTGTACATCATCTTCCCAGGCTTTGCGAGTTAGCTGTCCCAGGGTTTTCAATTCCGCTAATTGTGCTTCATCTGAGGCATCATGGGTGCAACCAGGACGCAGGGAATCTCCTAAACTGAAGGAGACATCGTATTTTTTGAAAATCTCAATAATATCTTGGAAGTGGGTATAAAGCGGGTTTTGTTTGTGGTGATGTAGCATCCACCGCGCCAAAATGCCGCCACCGCGAGAGACAATCCCAGTGATGCGGTTTCTCACCAAAGGCAAATGCTCAATTAAAATCCCTGCATGGATAGTTTGATAGTCTACTCCTTGCTGGGCGTGCTTTTCGATGATATGGAGAAAGTCATCAGCAGTTAGGTTTTCAATTGTGCCGTGGACGCTTTCTAAAGCTTGGTATACTGGCACTGTACCAATGGGAACAGGTGAAGCTTTAATAATCGCGGTGCGAATTTCATCCAAGTTACCGCCACCAGTGGATAAATCCATCACGGTATCAGCACCATACTTCACCGCCAGGTTTAGCTTATCAACTTCTTCCTGAAGATTAGAAGAATTGGGAGAAGCACCGATATTAGCATTTACTTTACATTTAGAGGCGATGCCAATAGCCATCGGCTCTAAATTCGTGTGATTAATATTAGCTGGGATAATCATTCTTCCCCGCGCCACTTCCTCACGAATGAGATCGGCAGGGAGATTTTCCCGTTGGGCGACGTAGTGCATTTCTTCAGTGATAACACCTTGGCGGGCGTAGTGCATTTGAGATACATTAGCCTGCCCACGCCGTTTAGCAACCCATTCTGTCCGCATATTGTCATTCCTCAATAAACAGCTTCCCTCCGCTGGTATTACCCAGACTCAGGTGTTAAGGGTGTGATCTCAGCCTGGTTATGTAGGCACCCCTAGCATTGATGTAGTGTACCACTTCGGTCATATCTAGGGGCAAGGGTGTGAAAAATTTATGCTGTTTTTTCCGAGTCTGGCGATGTCTACGACGGGCTACGCCTACGCTGTTTTTGTTGAATAATGTCTAATACAGCCTTGTGGATTTCCTCTGGAGTCATTGAAGCGGGATAAGTTGCAGAGGGAGGTTTTGCCGTCAAACGATCTGCAAGTGCGTAAAAAGCCTCTTGATCGTCTCGATGTTCCAAGACATAGGTGCGTAATTCTGTTTCACTCATGGCATCAAAGTTTGGTTTTGTCATAGGTATCGTCAATTTCCATCACGACTAATTAAAATTTCTATTTCATTGCCAGCTAAGATGAATATATTTCCTGTCCGCTCATCTAGACGAACTATGTTGATGGGCAAGTAAGCTGTGGTCAATGATTGACACAGATATATACATTTTAGCCCTTGTGCTGCTGTTGGAAGGATAGCCGCTCCTTTGATATAATAAAAGCTTATCTATATTTTATAGTAATTTAATGGAGCCAAAGCGATACTATAGTCTGTTATTTTTGTGTAGTCTATAGATAGAGATATCGCTGAGATTTATCGCTATTGACGTACAAACATCTTGTAGTTTATCAAGCTGTAACTTGAAGATCAGAAGATAAAGATTGTTGGCAATACTTTCTAATTAGGGCTTGAGCATTTTCTCGTCGGTTTCCTGTAAATAAATTACATACTACTTCTTCAGATTGAGAGTAAAGATGTAATAATCCAAAGTCTTTAATCCGTGAATAAAGTAAGGGAACATTTGCCAAAGCGAGTAAAGTTGCTTTTTTGCGATCACGCTCTCTTGCTTCAGGATAATCATGATATGAAGATTGAAAATCCACTACTAAACAAGGTTTATAGTCATTATTCGTGATTAAAGCATCTACACTGCTAGAGCTAAATAAAAACTTTTTTAGATCCCAATCAAGGTTACTATCTAATTCGCAGAATGAGCATAAGCTTACCTGCGGATGAATTTTATAATTTTCATCTACACAGGTGTGTAAAAATTCTAGCATCCTTTCTTCGTATGGATTAATAAGTCTTTTTAGTTTGACAGACATTAATGATTCTCCATTAATCTTTTTGCAAAGTAACCAAAAAATTCTTCTAGAACTTCTCTTGAACCAATACACAATTGCCATGTGTAAGGAAAAAGTTTATCTTCATCAATAACTAAATAACTATTTCTGCCTCCCAAATCTTCAAGTTTAAATTCTTCAGGTGACATTGATATAATATCACTACACTCTCTACCCTCTTTCTCGACGTACCAATAATAAGAATTCAATGAAAAACTCCCTCTAGTTTCACCATTTAAAGTTTTTGGATAGTGAGATTGCATTGCTTCTAAAAATACGTCTTCTTTGCTAGGCAAAACCCAAAATGTGCCTAAAATATTCGTCTTGTGAGATTCAAAATGATCTCCACGGTCTATTAAATAACCTTCTGTCTCACAAGTAAGTTCCAAAACATCTTGCTGTAATACATTTTTAGGAATAGAAATACATAACCCTTCCTTTCGCTGTGCTAAAACAAGTTGATAACGTTTACCTCGTTTTCCAGGATTCTTAAGTCGATATCCTATGTATTGAGATGTACGGTTCTCCTCAAACTTGTCATAAAAACCAAGTTTATCCAGCAGACTGGTAGCCAAAGACATTAAATCTTCCCCGCCTTCAATCACCTGGATATTTGTTGAAACCAAACGGGGAACACCGTTTTCTACCTCAAAACGCTGGATGACATCGTATATAATTTTTGACATGAATTAATTCCCAAAAACCTTGGCTAAGGTTCATGGGAATAGTGTAACTCTTATTCTTCAATAATCCAATAGTCTTAGATAAGATTTTTAGATTTTCTGGGAAGTGCTTAATTCTTGCCATAGTTTGATGGCTATACAAAAGGCGATCGCACTTCCTCACACCCTTCAAGTAAAAGCTTTTCTACCAGGTATTATGCGATCGCCTTAATTTTGTACAATTGCCTCATCCAATTAGACTACAACGATATTGGTTGCGCTTAGTGACAGTCCAATACTGATTTGCGCGAATTGCACCTGAGAAAAGGCACTACCACTGCCATCTCGATCAAAGAACAGTGCGCCTGTATTATTGTCGTAAATAAATCGTTGAGCGATCGCAGTCGCAGTTGAACCGATGGTAAGCTTACTAGCGGAGAGTGTACCTACTGCTAAAGAGCCGCCAAAACCAGCAGCCGATACCTGAATAACTTCATCAGTCGGGTTAAAATCAGCAAGGGTATCAATGCCTTCATTGTAATTATTGAACGCAAAAGTATCAGTGCCATCTCCCCCGTACAGAGCATCATTGCCTTTTCCTCCACTCAGGAGATCGTTGCCATTATACCCATAGAGGACATCGCCACTATTACCCCCTACAATCTTGTCAGCGTAGGCTGTACCACTGATATTTAATTGTTGAATATTCTTGTAGCTAACTTGATTTGTGCCAGATGTAATCAAGCCCTGGTTAGTGGTTGCATTGAAAGTTGAGGTGATTCCTTGGGTAGTATAGTTACTGTAATTGACTTCCAAAAGATCGGAACCTGCACCCCCATTTACTGTTTGAGTCACCAAAACAGGAGAGGCGGTAGATGGGGCACTTAAATAGAAAGAATCATCACCATTTCCACCATTCAGGGTGTTAGCACCTTTGATTGAATAGGCGTAAAAGGTATCGTTACCATCGCCTCCATTCACAAGGTTATTGCCAGACGAGTAAGAAACATCGAGATAATCGTTACCTCCACCGCCACTAATCGTATCATTGCCAGAAGTACCCCCATTGAGTACATCTTCGCTATTGCCTCCCACAATATTGTCAGCGTAGGCTGTACCGGTGATATTGAATCGTTCAATATTGTTGTAGTTAACTCGACTCATACCAGCTGTAATCGAGCCTTGGTTAGTGGTTGCATTGAAAGTCGAGGTGATTCCTTTGGTAGTGTAGTTACTGTAATTGACTTCCAAAAAATCAGAACCAGAACCCCCATTTATCGTTTGAGTCACTAAAACAGAAGGTGGGGTAGATGGGGCACTCAAATAGAAAGAGTCATCGCCATCTCCTCCATTCAGGGTGTTAGCACCATTGACTCTATAGGCGTAAAATTTATCAGAACCAGTTCCGCCAAAAACAGTATTTTTGCCAAAACTATCTTGAATCGAAAATTCGTCATTTCCGGTATCCCCATAGAGGGTGTTATTTCCTGAAGAATTAGAAACATCTAAATAATCATTCTCACTTCCGCCCTTGAGAATATTATTGCCAGTGGTAGCTGTAGCATAAATTTGGTCGCTTTCAGAACCACCGTCTAAAAGGTTATTTCCTGAAGAATTAGAAACATCTAAATAATCATCCCCACTTCCGCCCTTGAGGATATTATTGCCAGTGGTAGCTGTAGCATAAAGTCTATCGCTCTCAGAGTCGCCGTCTAAGAGGTTGTTGCCAGAAGAATTGCGAATATTGAGGATATCATCGCCCCCGAAGCCATAAAGGCTGTCACCACCGCCAAAGCCATAGAGGCTGTCATTAGCGTTAGTACCGTTGATAATTGTCATAACTTCTATCTACCTAAATCAATTTTTCAGAAACTTGAGATATTAACCATGCGGTTATTGCTGTTTTAAGGCAGAACAAATTAGCCGAAATTTATGCGCTTTCGGTATAGTTTATGCCGACCTAAAAACACTAATTTTTTAGTGTTATTCAGCTTTTTACTGGCTGACAAGCATTATTCAGCTAACCTGCTACATACGAGCATTGGTTAATTTCATTACTATAGTGTCTGTTTATTTAAGTGTCACTACTTGGAATAGCATTTTCCATACTTCACCTTAATTGTCGATGTTTGTACTTTTTTGAATAAATTTTTACGTATTATTACTAATATCAAGACTAATTGTAAAAGTAAGATGTACTCTTGCCACACTGGTTAAATAAGCCTTAAGGTGATGTCTGGGTTGGGCTAAAAGCGATCGCTAACAGATAAATATCTGCAATATCAGGTCAAAGAACCTAAGATAATGAATCATAATTAATTTCTATAGCTTTGATTTATCAGCCATCAGCCACCAGTTACAAGCCGGAAGTTGAGATGCTGAATACTCAAGGCTTTTGATTCAACTTAACGAATTGACTATGAATTCTGAAAAAATCAAAAATTCTCTAAATATTTCGCCAGCGATACGTGTGGGAGTACTGGGTTTCGGCGGACTCGGACAAGCGGCCGCCAAGGTACTTGCTGGCAAACGAGAAATGATTTTAGTCGCAGCAGCAGATCAAAAAGGTTACGCTTATGCTGCTGAAGGTTTAAATACTGAAAAATCAGTTGCAACCTATCAAGCCCAAGGTTCGGTGGGTTATTTAGAGCCAATTGGTACATTAACAAATCAAAGTATTCAGGATTTAATCGAAATAGCTCAACCTGTAGATGGGTATTTTTTGGCTTTACCTAACCTACCTAATGACTTTATTCCCACTGTCGCCAAGGAATTTATCAAATCTGGTTGGCGTGGGGTATTAGTAGATGCGATTAAACGCACCACTGCTGTAGAACAACTCCTCGCCATGAAAGAGGAACTACAAGCCGCCGGGATTACCTACATGACAGGATGTGGTGCTACACCTGGACTGTTAACAGCAGCAGCAGCTTTAGCCGCTCAAAGCTATGCCGAAATTCATCAAGTTGAAATTACCTTTGGGGTGGGAATTGCGAACTGGGAAGCTTACCGCGCCACCGTTCGGGAAGATATCGGCCATATACCTGGTTACACAGTGGAAACTGCGAGGGCGATGACTGACGCCGAAGTAGAAGCACTATTAGATAAAACTAACGGCGTGCTTACCTTGACAAATATGGAACACGCTGATGATGTGATGTTAGAAGTAGCGGGGATAGTGGGACGCGATCGCGTTACAGTTGGTGGTGTCGTCGATACCCGCAATCCCAAAAAGCCCCTCAGCACCAATGTGAAGGTAACAGGACGTACCTTTGAAGGCAAGATTTCCACCCATACCTTTACTCTGGGAGATGAAACCAGCATGGCAGCAAATGTCTGCGGCCCTGCCTTCGGCTATCTCAAAGCTGGTAGACAATTGCACCAACGCGGCATCTATGGAATATTCACCGCCGCCGAAATTATGCCGCAATTTGTTAGGTAAGTAGGGGACTGGGGACTGGGTATTGGGGACTGGGTATTGGGGACTGGGGACTAGGAATACCCAATACCCAATCCCCAATTCTTATAATAGAATTTCAGTGCTGATAAATCGGAGGTAAGTGTGACCACTACGGTACACTGGCAGGAAAGAGTTGGTAATCAAAGGGATTGGATTTGGCGGGGCTGGCAAACTCGCTACACTTACATTCGTCCTAGCCAAAATCACCACAATACAACACCCCTAATTCTGTTACATGGCTTTGGCGCTTCCATTGGTCATTGGCGACATAATTTAGAGGTTTTGGGTGAACATCACACAGTTTACGCCATCGATATGTTGGGTTTTGGCGCTTCTGAAAAAGCCGCAGCTAATTACAGCATTGAATTCTGGGTTGAGCAAGTTTACGATTTCTGGAAAACATTTATCCGTCAACCAGCAATATTAATAGGCAATTCCAACGGTTCACTGATTTCGATGGCCGCGGCCGCCACTCACCCCGATATGGTGCTGGGTATGGTAATGATGAGTTTACCCGACCCTTCATTAGAACAAGAAGCAATTCCCCCTGTGTTGCGCCCACTTGTCACAGCAATTAAAAATGTTGTTGCTTCACCGTTGATACTTAAACCTGTATTTAACTTCGTGCGCCGTCCTGGGGTGCTGCGTCGCTGGGCTAGTATCGCCTACGCTAACCCAGAGGCGATTACTGATGAACTCATTGAAATTTTAGCAGGGCCTCCCCAAGATCGAGGTTCTACGAGGGCGTTTAGTGCTTTGTTTAAAGCTGCGATCGGAATTAATTTTAGTCCTAGTGTCAAGGTAGTATTACCAACCTTAACAATTCCCATGCTTTTAATTTGGGGACAAAAAGACCGATTTGTTCCACCAGCCCTAGCTAGGCAATTTGCCCAGTATAACGAGAAATTGGAAGTGCTGAATCTGGAAGATGTCGGGCATTGTCCCCATGATGAATGTCCAGAAGTAGTTAACCAAGCGATTTTAGACTGGATTGAGAGATGGATTGACGTAGGCGAAGCCCACCGCAGGGATCGCCAATCGTTAGTTATTCCCTAAATGTTATGGTTATGCAATGGGTGCGATCGCATCAGCAATACCTACTCAATCGTCGTTTGACTAGAGTCAACATCTGTAGTGCCATTCACTGAACGTGCCACGGAAATTACCTTATTGAGAATTTCCTGACTGGGAACTTTACCTTTCAACACCACAGTACTACCCGTTTGAGCCACCCAAAGGGTATTAACATCGTCGATTTGGGGGTCTTCATCAAATGCCAACGCTACCCGTTTTGCTAAACCACTTTGGTCATATTCTCCGCTTAATCCTAGACGTTCTGGGGGTATCGATTGCGTAGCAGTAGCAACATCACTACTAGGAGCTTGCACTACAGTCTGTGGAGCCGGATTTACTTCTGCATTTTCAGGTTTTTCCAATCCAAACAATCTTTGTAACCAACCCATAAAAACTTTTCTCCTTAGTTAGAGGCTTATCAAGCTTGAGTATAAAAGCTTTACAAGAATGCCACATCTGCCAATGAAAAGATATACATTGAATGAAATTTTGGCTTGCAGTATGATTTCTAAAGAATTTCTCGATTCAGAATGCAATGAGTGCATCTCTTAAGTTTACAATAGGAGGTCGCACTGAATTTTTAGTGCGGTTGTAGGTCTAGCGTTGCCTTTTGCTAGTGTCTGCGTTACTCAATTCCTGCTCTAGCCTCTGTTGGCGAAGATGAAACATACCCTTTCAGTTCTCGTAGAAGATGAGGCGGGTGTTCTTTCCCGCATTTCTGGTTTATTTGCACGTCGCGGCTTTAATATTGAAAGCCTTGCTGTTGGCCCTGCTGAACAAGGAGGAGTCTCTCGAATTACAATGGTTGTCCCTGGTGACGATCGCATTATCGAGCAACTCACCAAGCAACTGTACAAATTAGTCAATGTCTTGAAAGTCCAGGATATTACCGAAATTCCTTGTGTCGAGCGGGAATTGATGCTTTTGAAGGTGAATGCTAGTACCAGCAATCGCTCAGAAGTAATTGAACTGTCTCAAATTTTCCGGGCGCGAGTCGTGGATGTGGCAGAAGATTCTCTCACCTTAGAAGTTGTGGGAGATCCAGGTAAAATGGTAGCGATCGTGCAAGTGTTACAAAAATTTGGTTTGAAAGAAATCGCCCGCACCGGCAAAATTGCCCTAACTCGTGAGTCGGGGGTCAATACCGAGTTACTCAAATCTTTGGAAGCAAAGGTTTAGTTGGGAATTTAAATCAAGGCTCAGAAATACTCAACAGCAAGCGCATAAATTAAACACAGCAGAAGTCATAGTAGCAGTTGTTACTATGACTTTCTGTTTAGATAAGACCAAAACCTGATGTAGAGACGCGATTTATCGCGTCTTCAAAAACTAATAAGCCTTAACCCAAGAAGCGTATTGCCTTAAAGACCAATACGCTTGGGTTAAGCATTTTTTTCTTCTCTCTGTTTCCTCTGCGCCTCTGCGGTTCGTTAAAAAAATTGAGTTTGACAAAGAGTTTTAACCTTAACTGAACTGTATTAGCTTAAAGACGACCAAAAAATTGAAGGAGGCAGGAAGTTTTACAATTCGTTTAAAGGCTAATAATAAAAATGTGTTCAGTAAGTTAATACCCGAAAAATTTGGTATGTTACTCATGCTCAGACGTAAAAGCAGCCGTAAAATATCCTCAGTGGTTATGCTTGTGCTTGTTATATGCTTTACTCTGATAAGTGTGCGTTCATTTGGGCAAACAATTATGACATCAGCACCCCAACTGCTCACCGATCCATTTTTGCAACTGCCAACTGAAAACTCAGTGCGAGTAGTCTGGTTTACTGAGTTTGCTGGTGTTAATCACACAGTCTTCTATGGAGAAAATTTCAAACAAACTGCTAAGGCAAATATTACCAAACTCAGTCGCACGCGCGAAGACCAAAAGTCAAGAGTTGCTAACCAAACCAAAGACAGCCAAATCAATCAAAAACCCATCCAGCGTGACATTTGGCGACATGAAGCTGAGGTAACTGGGTTAACTCCTGGTTTACGGGTAAATTATCGCGTTACAAGTGTGCGGGAAGATGGCGAGAGTGTTAACAGTGATGTTTTTACCCTTACAGCTACTCCCAAACCCGATACGCCACTTAAAATTTTACTCACTTCAGATCATCAATTAAAGCCCATGACCTCTGCAAATCTGCAAAAGGTGGTAGAAACAGTTGGCAGAGTTGATGGAGTGTGGTTTGCTGGTGATTTGGTTAATGTCAGCGATCGCGCCTCAGAATGGTTTGATGATAGTAGTGGTGGTGCATTGTTTCCCGGTTTACAAGGTCGTGCTACTTATGACATAACTCACAATGGTGTTAAGACAACCTACATCGGTGGACAAATAATTCAACACGCACCCATGTTTACTTGCATTGGCAATCATGAGGTAATGGGGCGCTTTGCCAGAACAGAAAGTTTAGATGGTGAATTTGATGACACAATTCCTCGTGTCGTTGCTCAAAAAATCTACCAGGATAATTCTTTAATAGATAATTCTTTTAATACTAATACCTACGAAGAGATTTTCTCTTTACCAAAAAGTAAAGAGGGTGGAAAAAAATATTATGCAGTCAGCTTTGGTGATGTGCGTTTGGTGGTACTTTACATTACGAATATGTGGCGGACTCCTAGCTTAGATGTAAAGCGTAGGGGTAGATATCAAGAAGCCGAAAAGGACTTAAATAATCCTGAGAAGTGGGGCTATGGACAACTGATTTATGAACCAATTGCTAAAGGCAGCAAACAGTACAATTGGCTGGAGGCAGAACTCAACAGCGCGGAGTTTAAACAAGCAAAATACAAAGTTGTGATGTTCCATCATCCACCCCACACATTAGGCGATAATATAGTTCCTGCTTATACAGAACCAGTACAAATAATTGAACGGGATGGGAATAATATCAAAGCAGTCCGTTACGAATATCCCAAAAACGCAGATTATATTATTCGTGATGTTGTCCCAATACTTGAAGCAGCTAATGTGCAATTAGTATTTTATGGGCATTCCCATTTATGGAATCGTTTTGTTAGTCCAAGTGGAATGCACTTTCTAGAAACATCTAATGTGGGTAATACTTACGGTGCTGCCTGGGGTGACAGAAAACGAGAAGTACCAATTGGATATCAAGAGGATTATGTCAAGGTTGGCGATCCCAATGGATTAGAACCGATAGTGCCAACAATTGCCCCCTTGCTAGGCGAAGATGGAAAGCCGATGCCTTATATTGCAAGTAATGATATTACGGTTTTCAGTATCTTTGATACGGGGACAGGTACGATAAGTAGTTATCGTTTTGATACTCGCAAACCTGATTCAGAAGTATTGAAGTTTGATGAATTTAAATTGAACGCACTTCTAGAGTAAAAGCAAACCCACAGTCATCAATTATTATGACCCAAGCTTTACCAAAAATAGTTACCTTTAACGACTTTATCGCATGGTATCCCGAAAATTCTGGGGTACGCTACGAACTGCACAATGGGGAAATTGTCGAAATGGCACAGCCTACAGGGAAGCATGAAAGAATAAAAGGATTTTCGGCTGCTGAATTAACTTTAGAGTTTAGACGATTAAATCTCCCCTACTTTATTCCCAATCAAGCAATAGTAAGACCACCCCAAAGAGAATCAGGTTATTTCCCAGATGTATTAATCCTCAATGACACTGCTTTAGTTGATGAACCGCTTTGGGAAAAATCTTCTACTGTGACTAAGGGTACATCAATTCCTTTAGTTATTGAGGTGGTCAGTACAAATTGGCGCGATGATTACTATCTCAAACTTGCCGATTATGAGGAGATAGGCATTCCCGAATATTGGATTGTTGACTATGCAGCATTAGGAGCTAGAAAATTTATCGGTAATCCTAAACAACCCACTTTTTCAGTCTATCAGCTAATTGATGGGGAATACCAAGTCACTCAGTTTCGGGGTAGTGATAAAATTATATCTCCTACTTTCCCTGAGTTAATTTTGACGGCAGAACAAGTTTTTCATGCTGGTCAATAATAAGTAAGTAAAATTGTCTGTCCCTCTCCGATTCAGAAAGGGACAGAATTTAACTTTAGTTCAAAGCTGAGAAAAGTTCGTTATAAATCACATTAATTGAACCTTATCTACTCCCGACTCCAACTGTTTGCCGTTCTCGCCGTGCGACTTCTGCATGTACTAAAGGAATGACATCACGCCCATAAGCGATCGCATCCTCAAGGGGATCAAAGCCGCGAATCAACAAGGTAGTCACACCTGCATCGTAATAATCAACCAAAGCCTCTGCTACTTGTTCTGGTGTACCTACTAAGGCTGTAGTGTTACCTGCCGCACCAGTAGCCGCGGCGATCGGTGTCCAAAGACGCTTATCGTAAACCTCATTTTTGGCTGCAAAATCCAGTAGGCGTTGTGACCCTACCGCCTGGGGTCTAGCTGGGGCAGCTACTTTCGCCCCTCCGCGCAACTCTTGAATTCGCGCTAAAATTTTATGTGCCTTCTCCCAAGCCTCTTGTTCTGTAGCACCAAGAATCGGTCGCAGGGAGACGCTAAAGCGAATCGAACGACCAGGTGGTAAGGCAGCACGAACCTCTGCGATTCGTTCTTTTACTGCGGCAATTGGCTCACCCCACAAGGCGTAGACATTACTGTGTTTGGCTCCTACCTGCACGGCTGGCCCAGATGCACCACCAAAGTAAAGAGGGATGTGGGGCTGTTGCAGTGGCTTGATTGCCGAAAAAGCATCTTTGATGCGATAAAATTCACCTTCATAATCAAAGGGAGTGTCGCTCGTCCAGACGCGGCGAACAATTTCTAAATATTCATCGGTGCGGCGGTAGCGGCTATCATGATCTAGCCAGTCACCATCTTTTTGCTGGTCAGCATCACTGCCACCAGTAATAATATGTATTGCGATTCGACCGTTGGTAAAATGGTCAAGGGTAGCTGCCTTACGAGCTGCCAAAGTTGGTGCTACAAAACCCGGACGATGAGCAATCAAAAAGCCCAATCGCTCGGTTGCCGAAGCTGCAAAACTAGCAACAGTTAAACCATCAGGGCTGCTAGAACTATAGCCAATTAATACTTTATCAAAGCCTCCTTCTTCATGGGCTTTGGCAAATTCACGAACATAAGCCGGATCAATGATGTCATCGCCCAAACTACCTGGTGTACTATTTAATTCCGAAGCTGGCTTTGTCCGAATCAATCCAATAAATTCAACTGGCATAATTAATTCTCCTAAAAATGTTATTGGGGATTGGTTATTCCTAGTCCCAGTCCCCAGTCTCCAATACCTAATCAAACAAGTTTGGCTGCTCGTGGGTAATTTCATCCCACAAATACTGGAATCCACCCCAGCCTGCTTGGTGAGTACCGCCGCGTTGTTGGATATTTAAGGCGATGTCATGGTCAATCAGGACAGGTTTTCCTACGGCTTCTGCTAGCAACTGTGCCTTAGCAGTATCCTCTAACCTGATGTACCACCAAGCGGCTTCATCTACACTGTGTCCCACAGTTAATATGCCGTGGTTGCGTAGAATCGCAGCTTTATTCTTGCCAAGTGCTTGAGCAATGCGTTTTCCTTCACTTGTCTCCAAGACAATGCCTGTAAAATCATCAAATAGAGCATGATCTTGATAAAAAGCGCAGGAATCTTGGGTAATCGGGTCGAGCAACCGACCCAAAGATGACCAAGTTTTGCCATAGAAGGAATGGGCATGAGCCGCAGCTATAACGTCGGGGCGGGCTTCGTGGATTTGAGAGTGAATGGCAAATGCTGCTTGACTAACTTTGCCTTCACCTTGGACTACTTGACCATCACTATTTACTAGTATTAAGTCTGATACGCGAATGCGACTAAAATGTATCCCAAAGGGATTTACCCAAAAGTGATCGGTAAGTTCAGGATCGCGGGCAGTGATATGTCCTGCCAATCCTTGAGCAAAACCCAAACGCGCAAATACCCGAAAAGCTGCTGCCAAACGTTCTTGGCGATGACGACGCTCCGATTCAATGGAAACGAAGGTCGGTGGTTGGAAGGGATTACTAGGGCGGACAAGAGAAGTTTGCACCATAATTTTCAACTCCTACGTATGGATTGGCTAGATGCAGGTTGCTGTCTCATTGCTGGTGAAAGCGTCAAGGTTTGTCCGTAGACCTCGCTTCACCATAAAACTAGCGAGACAATAAAGGATTTATGGTTATTGCTCAGTGGCGATGTCTACGACGGGCTGCGCCTACGCAGTTTTTATCGCTGCAAACACGTATTGTTCAATCATGTCCAGTAGACAATGCTACAAATAACTTTTGACAATAACCGTAAATACGTTACTAATTAACGTGAGTTCGATAAACCTCTCCCTAGCCTTGAACTTTAATTCAAGTCTCTCTCTCTCCGAGTCGGAGAGGGACGGTTTTGCGTAGTAAAACCTTCTTAGAGGTCTTTTTTACGGCTAATTAATATGGACACTATATGATTCGTCGAACTCACGTTAATTACTTGATGTCAGCTTTTAAACTACCTAGCGACAACAAATTTCTTAACTAGAGTAGTTATACTATCAAACAAACTACTGCAACTCGACCGATTTACTGTAGTTTAAGTTTCAACGAATTTACCACAGTTCATTTAAATAGACAAGCTCAATTTTTAGCTACATCATCCTAATAGTACCGAAAAGCTCTCGTTTATACATTCAGCCAAGATAAAACTACTCTAAACTACACAAGTGCAAACAGAAAAAACGAGATTTTTCTAGTCACTTTGAAAGTTAATTAGCTAAAACTTTTGATATTACTTAAGTGGGCGATACTGGATTTGAACCAGTGACCCCATCCGTGTGAAGGATGTGCGCTACCCCTGTGCTAATCGCCCAAGATATGTAATTATATCATAAGCTATTCCACATTAGCACTCTCACTTTAAATGAGCAGGGACGAAAATCTCGTGCCTCCTGCATTCTTCACGTAAATCACCGAAACAGTGCTGTTAGCGATAGCGGGGCTTTAGCCAGTGCTGTACATGGATAGCAGGGCGTTTAGCCCGTAACGAGTGCTGAGTAAAAAGTTTATTTCTGCCGTGGTGTACTACGTATCTTTGCTCTGGGCGTGGGGTCACTGAAGATTCATTTCTTTAGTTTATCTAAAGTCGCATCTAAGTTAGCAAATTACCTTTCTAAGATAGAAGCAGCAACTATAAGTTGCCATACACGACTAACACCCAACTAACAGCTAGTGGCTACGGAGAACATAAAAATGGCTAAAACGCCAGAATCTTTAGACTTATCTACTTACGACTCTACAGACTTAGCTCTAGATCGTGATTGTACAACCTTATCTCGCCACGTTCTCCAGCAACTTCAGAGTTTTTCGCCAGATGCACAGGATTTAAGTGCGCTGATGAATCGCATTGCCCTGGCCGGCAAACTGGTTGCTCGTCGCATGAGTCGTGCCGGTTTAATGGAAGGCGTTCTCGGATTTACTGGGGAAGTTAATGTCCAAGGCGAATCCGTCAAAAAGATGGATGTCTATGCCAACGATGTATTTATCTCAGTGTTTAAGCAAAGCGGCTTAGTCTGTCGCCTAGCTTCTGAGGAAATGGAAAATCCCTATTACATCCCCGAAAACTGCCCAATTGGACGCTACACCCTGCTGTATGACCCAATTGATGGCTCATCCAATACTGATAATAATCTCAGTTTAGGTTCCATTTTTGCCATTCGCCAACAAGAAGGAACTGATAGCGATGGTAAGGCAACTGACCTCCTCACCAATGGACGTAAGCAGCTTGCTGCTGGATATATCCTGTATGGCCCTTGCACAATGCTGGTTTATACTATAGGTAAAGGCGTTCATTCCTTTGTCCTCGATCCCAGCTTAGGAGAGTTTATTCTCACAGAAGAAAATATCCGTATTCCTAAGCACGGTTCTGTTTACAGCGTGAACGAAGGTAATTTCTGGCAGTGGGAAGAATCGATTCGAGAATACATCCGCTACGTTCATCGTACAGAAGGCTACAGCGCTCGTTATAGCGGCGCAATGGTGAGCGACATCCATCGAATTTTGGTTCAAGGCGGCGTGTTTCTCTACCCCGGTACAATTCAAAATCCAGAAGGAAAGTTGCGCTTGCTTTATGAAACCGCTCCTCTGGCCTTTTTGATTGAGCAAGCAGGCGGTCGTGCTACCACCGGACTAATGGATATCTTGGATGTAGTGCCGAAAAAACTGCATCAGCGCACGCCTTTAATTATTGGTAGCAAAGAGGATGTAGCAAAGGTGGAGTCTTTTATTCAAAACGGACATTAGAGTGAGAAGGCAGTACCGATGAGAAAGGGACTGGGTACTGGGGACTAGGGACTAGGGACTAGGGACTAATATTTTTACTTAGTACTAACTACACGCCCCGCTATCCATGTACAGCACGGGCTAAACGCCCCGCCATCGCTAACAGCACTTTCAAGACAGAGACAGGAGAAAAAAAGCTTGTAAATTAATTAAATTTTTGAACTTTTTTCAACTGGATAGTTATTTTTGCCATGCTGGACTAGAAGATAGAGACAAAAGTATCAGGATGCGTCTAGCATCTGCCATTAATTAAACGTTAATCATGGTGATTTAGGATTGGGAATGCAAAATAGCGCTTTTTGAAGATCAATTCAGGATTATCTCAGCTGGCCGATGCGATAAGTAATTGGCAACGCCACAATTCAAAAGTAACCATCAATATTTGATGGGTTTTGCCAACTTTACTTAGAAGCATCACTACACAGGAGTGAAATAAACTAGCTATGGCTACCAATCATCTACTAGAAATTAAGCAATACGGTCAAAGTATCTGGCTGGATAATTTGACTCGTGACATTATTCAATCAGGCGAACTCAAAGAACTGGTTGAAAATCAAGGAGTTTCTGGGATTACTTCTAACCCGGCTATCTTTGAAAAAGCGATCGCTGGTAACGTTATTTATGATGCCGATATCGAAGCCGGAATTAGGTCTGGCTTACCGACATACAAAATTTACGAATCCCTAGTTTTTGCAGATATCCGTAATGCCTGTGATATTTTACGCCCTGTTTATGAAGCCTCGGATAGATTAGATGGTTATGTGAGTATTGAAGTACCACCAACCATAGCCCATGATACTGAAGCAACCATAGCCGAAGCCAGACGCTATTTTCAAGAAATTGGTCGGGAAAATTTGATGATTAAAATTCCCGGTACTGAACCTGGTTTGCCAGCGGTAGAACAGGTGATAGCAGATGGGATAAATGTCAATATTACGCTACTGTTTTCTGTAGAAAGCTATGTAAACACAGCTTGGGCATATATTCAGGGCTTAGAAAAACGGCTGGCTGAAGGTAAAGACATCAGTAGAATTGCTTCAGTTGCTAGTTTCTTCCTCAGCCGGATTGATAGCAACATTGACGCCAAAATTGATGCTAAGTTGAAAAAAGGCGTTGATGATATTACCGTGGAAGCAAAGCTAAGAGCTGTCAAAGGGAAAGTTGCGATCGCTAACGCTAAGATTGCGTACCAAGAATACAAGAAAATCATTAGAAGCGAGCGTTGGCAAGCTTTGGCAGCCAAAGGGGCTACAGAACAACGGCTACTTTGGGCTAGTACCAGCACCAAAGACCCCAACTACAGAGACGTGATGTATATCGAAGAGTTGATTGGTCGAGACACCGTTAACACCGTACCACCAGCGACCATTAAAGCTTGTGCCGATCATTGTAACGTAAGCGAGAGCCTAGAAACAGATGTAGACAAAGCTTACACACTGATCGAAAACCTCAAAGATCCCGATATCAACATTGATCTCGATACCGTAATGGATGAACTGTTAGTCGAAGGTATTGACAAGTTTATCCAGCCCTTCCAGTCCTTGATGAACTCTTTAGAAGAAAAGATCAAGGTATTGTCACCAGTGTAGGGGCTAGTGACTGGGGACTGGGGACTGGGGACTGGTAAACAATTTTCCTAATACTAAACCCCCAATACCCAATACCCAATACCCAGTCCCTAATCCCCAATCCAAAATCCAAAATCCAAAATCCAAAATTCCTATGGTTAGTCTGCTAGAAAATCCCTTGCGCGTTGGTCTGCAACAACAAGGGATGCCCGAACCCCAGATTATAGTTATCTTTGGCGCTTCTGGCGATCTCACCTGGCGCAAACTAGTGCCAGCACTTTACAAATTGCGGCGAGAACGGCGTATTCCCCCAGAAACCACCATTGTCGGTGTGGCACGTCGAGAATGGAGCCACGAGTACTTCCGCGAACAAATGCAAAAGGGCATGGAAGAAGCCCATCCTGATGTCGATTTAGGGGAACTCTGGCAAGATTTCTCTCAAGGTTTGTTCTACAGCCCTGGGGATATAGACAACCCTGAAGGCTACCAGAAACTAAAAAACTTATTGAGCGAATTAGACGAAAAACGGGGCACGCGAGGTAATCGCATGTTCTACCTCTCAGTTGCCCCCTCATTCTTTCCTGAAGCTATTAAGCAGCTAGGAACCGCCGGAATGCTAGAAGATCCCTACAAACATCGTCTAGTAGTTGAAAAACCCTTTGGTCGAGACTTAGCATCTGCCCAAAGTCTTAACCAAGTGGTACAGAAATATTGTAAAGAAAACCAAGTATACCGCATTGACCACTACTTGGGTAAAGAAACAGTCCAGAATTTGCTGGTGTTTCGCTTTGCCAATGCGATTTTTGAGCCGTTGTGGAATCGTCAATTTGTTGACCACGTACAAATTACCGTAGCAGAAACCGTGGGAGTGGAAGACCGGGCTGGTTACTATGAAAGCGCGGGCGCACTCCGGGATATGTTGCAAAATCACCTCATGCAACTTTACTGTCTAACGGCGATGGAAGCACCCAACGCAATGGATGCCGACAGCATCCGCACAGAAAAAGTGAAGGTACTCCAAGCTACTCGTTTAGCTGATGTTCACAATCTGTCGCGGTCAGCAGTACGTGGTCAGTACAGTGCTGGCTGGATGAAGGGTCAAGCAGCGCCAGGTTATCGGACAGAACCAGGTGTTGATCCTAACTCCACCACACCTACCTACGTTGCGATGAAGTTTTTGGTAGATAACTGGCGCTGGAAAGGTGTGCCTTTCTACTTGCGTACTGGCAAGCGGATGCCGAAAAAAGTCAGTGAGATTTCCATTCACTTCCGCGAAGTTCCGTCTCGGATGTTCCAATCTGCCGCCCAACAGACAAACGCCAACATTTTAACGATGCGGATTCAGCCAAATGAAGGTATTTCCCTGCGTTTTGATGTGAAAATGCCGGGGGCAGAATTCCGCACCCGTTCCGTAGACATGGACTTTAGTTATGGTTCCTTTGGCATCCAAGCAACATCTGATGCCTACGATCGCTTATTCCTTGATTGTATGATGGGCGATCAAACATTGTTCACCCGCGCGGATGAAGTAGAAGCAGCTTGGCAAGTAGTAACGCCAGCCCTTTCCGTTTGGGATGCACCTGCCGACGCAAATACTATTCCCCAGTATGAAGCCGGTACCTGGGAACCAGCAGAAGCAGAATTCTTAATTAACCAAGATGGCCGTCGCTGGCGCAGACTCTAACAATTTTAGATTTTAGATTTTAGATTTTAGATTGGGGACGGCGAAATCGGGAATAGATAATAGGGAATATGAAAAACTATTACTAATTACCAAATTACTAGTTCTTAATCCAAAATCTCAAATCTTAAATCCAAAATCCAAAATCCAAAATCCAAAATCCAAAACCTCCTATGGCTCCCCAAGCTTCTACAATTTATTCACTTCAGGCGCCAAAAGATATTTCGCTTAACGAAATAGATACGGAACTGAATCAAATTTGGCAAAGTTACGGCATCACTGGCGATGACGGTGGGCTTCCTGCTGCTACTCGGGCCACGACATTTACCTTAGTGGTTTACGAACCTGAAGAAACCCAGTATCTTTTGGCCACTTTGGGATTTTACAACGGCCCGCTTGACGGGATTTTAGGGCCTCAAATGGAAGCTGCTTTGCGGCAAGTGCAGAAAAAATATGCACTGCCAGATACAGGAACAGCAACACCTGAAACCTTGGCTATCTTGAGAGAAGAATTCATCAAACGTCAAGGAAACGGAGCTGCGGGGGATAATGGTTCTATTGAACTCCCTAGTTTCAATGCCCCAAGCCCCAGAATTGCCGATGAAATCGCCCTCCGCAACCCTTGTCGGATTATTGCGCTGTTTCCCATTGCTGGCGAAGATGAAGGGGTCAAGGCTCAAGTTTCTGCCTATTGTCCAATTCAAAAGCAATCGTCAAGTACACTAATCTGCTGCGAATACATAACTCTTAGTGGTACTGCTGCTGCCTTGGAACGTATAGGTGGCATGATTCCAGCATTGTTGATTGGCGGCTTACCAAAGTTTCTTTGGTGGAAAGCAACACCAGTCCCCAACAACGCTCTATTCAAGCGGTTGGCAGCAGTTTGTAATAATGTGATTGTGGATTCTTGCCGCTTTAACGAGCCAGAAAGTGATTTACTCCGCTTGCAAGAATTGGTAGATAGTGGAGTTCCTCTCGCTGACCTCAACTGGCGTCGCCTCTCAGCTTGGCAAGAATTGACAGCTGAAGCCTACGACTCACCTAACCGTCGGGCTGCCCTTCGGGAAGTTGACCGAGTAACTATTGATTATGAAAAAGGCAACCCCGCACAAGCATTGCTGTTTTTGGGTTGGTTGGCAAGTCGTCTAGCATGGCAGCCAGTTTCTTATCAAAAGGAAATCGGAGATTACGACATCACTCGCATTCACTTTATTGCCCAAGACCAACGGCAAGTGGAAGCAGAATTAGCGGGTGTTCCTCTGGCTGACGTGGGCGAAATTGCTGGCGACTTGATTGCTTTGCGCCTCAGTTCGACCAATCCGAAGGCAGACTGTGGTACAGTAATTTGCTCGGAAACTGGTGGCTGTATGCGGATGGAAACCCACGGCGGTGCCCAATCTGCCGGTTTGTTTCAACAGGTGACTTCACTTTCGGAACAAAAGGCGGAAGCATTGCTAAGTCAGCAGGTACAACGTTGGGGTCGCGAGTCACTTTTTGAAGAAAGTCTGGGAATTACAGCCAATATTTTCAAGTTGGCAACAAATAGCTAGTTTCGTCTGGAAACAATAAAAGTTACCCAAATTGCGGAAATCAAATACAACTCTAATACAGTTCAGATAGAGCAACAAAACACTTGTAGAGACGGCGATTTATCGCGTCTTCTCTATACCAGTTATCTACACCAATAACCCTTGACTGAACTGTATTGACACCAACCCTTCAGATTTTTGGATATTTCAATCATCTGGAGGGTTTTTCTATTTCACAGAACTGATAAAGTATATTGTTTTTGATGATTGAATCGGTATTCTAATAGTTGTACTCTGGTTTGATATCTCGCAACATCAGTTCATCAAGTGCTTGTTCAGGTGTGATTTCGCCTTGAAGTAATCGATAAACTTGCTCGGTAATTGGGACTGCGATGTTTTGTTGCTTGGCTCGTTGCATCAAAACTCGGCAAGTGTTTACTCCTTCAGCAGTTCCTTGTAAATTTGCGAGAATTTCTGTAAGTGACTTACCACCAGCTAGCTGATAGCCGACTTGGTAATTGCGACTTAAGGGACTATTGCACGTTGCTAACAAATCTCCTAGACCCGATAAACCATAAAATGTTTCTGTCTTTGCACCCCAGTTGTTGCCGATGCGAACCATTTCGGTAAGTCCACGGGTGACTAAAGCAGCTTTGGCATTGGTTCCCAGTTGTAAACCATCGCACACACCAGCTGCGATCGCAATCACATTTTTCAGTGTTCCCCCCAGTTCCACTCCCAAGGGGTCGGGATTGGTATATACCCGAAAACGATGAGAAGAAAATACTAACTGCACTACTTCCGCCGCCGTGGGAATATTACTGGCTACCACCGTGGCTGCTGGTAATTCCATTTGAATTTCTTTTGATAAATTAGGCCCAGACAAAACAACCACTGCATGGTTAGGGAATATTTGTTGCCAAATTTGTGACGGTGTACAGGTGGTTTGGGGATCTAAGCCTTTTGTCGCCGTCACAAAAATTGTCTCTGGAGAAAGGGGGAAAGATTGAACTTGGGAAGCAACATCTCTCACGCCAATCATTGAGATAGCGGATAGGATTATTTGGGCATTTGTTAAAACTGCTTCCAAAGTTTGGGAACCTTGACGCGACCACACGCGCACCTGATGACCATTTGCAGCCGCGAGATTTGCGAGAGATGCACCCCAAGCACCTGCACCCAGAATTGCAACGGAAAGTTTTGTGTTGGAGTACATCTGCTCACTCATAATTCCTAACTCCTAACTCCTAACTTTTGAGCGTGGGTAACGTTGCATCAATTCCCTGACTTGTTCTGCATGATAGGAGCTTCTTGTCAATGGTGAAGAAACAACTTGTAAAAATCCGATTTCTTCGCCGAATGCCTTCCAAGCAGCAAATTGTTCGGGATTGACAAATTCGTTTACTTGCAAGTGTTTTTGACTGGGTTGGAGATATTGCCCAATGGTTAAAATATCGCAATCCACAGATCGTAAGTCTTGCATGACTTGGCGAATTTCGGCATCAGTTTCACCGAGTCCAACCATGATGCCGGATTTAGTGTAGGCACTAGGAGAAAGTTGGCGAGTGCGCTGCAATAATTCTAATGTGCGATCATAGTTTCCTTGGGGACGCACCCGACGATACAGGCGTGGAACAGTTTCGGTATTGTGGTTTAATACCTCTGGCGCAGCCTGTAGAATTATCTCCAGAGCATTCCAATTACCGCATAAGTCAGGAATTAGCACCTCAATTGTGGTGTTGGGTGAAACAGAGTTAACTGCATCAATACATGCCACAAACTGAGATGCACCACCATCAAGCAAATCATCTCGGTTTACAGAAGTGATGACTACATGATTAAGGTTCAGGCGGCGAACAGCTTGGGCTAGTCGTGTAGGTTCCGTGGGATCTAGTGGTTTAGGTTTTTTCTCAAAATCAATATCGCAGTAGGGACAAGCGCGTGTACAAGCCGGGCCCATAATTAAAAACGTGGCAGTCCCAGCGTTGAAGCATTCACCAATATTCGGACAGGACGCTTCCTCGCAAACTGTATTGAGGGCTAAATCCCGCAAAATTTCCTTAACGTTACCGATGCGCTCACGCCCAGGTGCTTTCACCCGCAACCAGTCTGGTTTTACAGTCACAATCCGCTTTTACCACTAGAGTTATACAAATTTAATCCTAGCAAGCAAAGTCTTTGATGAAGCGATCGCATATAGATGTAATTCTGATATTTGGCACTAGTTGTGATATTCTTATATTTACAATGCCATTTTTTTGGCGGGATGTGGCGCAGCTTGGTAGCGCACTTCGTTCGGGACGAAGGGGCCGCTGGTTCGAATCCAGTCATCCCGATTGGTAGATGTCGAATAACTAATTATTTGTGAAACTAGGTAAAGAGGCAAAGGATTTGTCCTCTAGGCAAAGGATTTGTCCTCTAGATGAACATAGTTATAAATATTCCCGGTTGCCTACTTGTTTGTATTTGTTGAGAGATTACTAGTGGTCTGTCAAGAACTAATTGACGGATAAGTTCTCTGTAGAGACGGCGATTTATCGCGTCTCTCTAACCGCCAAAATGAATTTGACAGACCACTAGTAGCGTCTTCCAGACTAACTAGGGCGGTTATTCACACCGGAAGTTTTTGGGATAGTTTGTCAAAATTAAAGATAACTGGAGGTTCAAAATATGAAATTTTCAATCCAATCACTTTACACTTGGTACCGCGATGTGCTTCGTAACCCCAAGTACCGTTGGTGGGTAATTTTAGGAACATTAGTCTATTTAGTTAGCCCATTTGATGTTCTCCCAGATTTTATACCGGTTGTGGGGCAAATTGATGATGTTTTCCTTTTGACTTTGCTAGTTTCTGAGGTGTCTGGGCTAGTAATTGAGGGCTGGAAAACTCGTAAGGGTGAGGTGGGGACTGAAGTACCTAATAGTACTGAGGGTTCTACCTCTAGTGGAAGCACTATTGATGTTGATGCTGTTTCGGTTAAGTAGTTTTAATAAAACCCCTGCTTTTGGAATCTGAGGTGGGGGATATTTTTTTTAAAAATCTTTCACAAATTCCGTCAAGAACCTAAATGCCTTCAAAATATAACTAGCGCAATCTCTAGGAGAAGTATTGTAAAACGATCGCCACGCACTCCCCTTATCTTCATCATAGCGATCGCTGCGTTGACTATGATTTTCTAACCATGCCAATCGCACTGCATGGCCAATTAACACATCCAACACAATATATCCTTCGATTTGCAGGTTGGGATTATTGGCTGCGATCGCAGCTAATTCTACTAATGCTTCAATATTAACTTGGCGATATTCTGGAGCTTCGATTTTATTCAGCAAATGCTCAACCAATAGAGCAAAATTTCTTTCACCTGCTGTCATTTCCGACAACATTATCTCACTATCTAAGCGATTGCGGCGCTCTAGTTTATCGCCAATTACTAAACCTTTGCAATGCTGCATTAATAGCCAAACTTCTTTAAAAAATTCTTTTGGTACGCGCCCCGTCGCACCCTCGGCTTGGCGAAACCGCCGCCAACCGCCAGGCGGGACTTCTGTTCCTTCTGCTATTGCTGGTAAGACTACCCAAGCAATATCACTTTCTTTTTGTTTGACATGCAGTGATTCTTGCTGGCGTAACAGGTTACTCATGCCAGTATATCCAGTTAATACCTGACGCAAGCGCATTTTCACATCAAAGGGTGAAAGTTGCATTAAATAGTCATAAGCTTCATCTTGAGTGACGTATAATTCTCGTGCTAGTTCGCTGGTGATCAATAAGATAAGATAGCCGACTCTCAGGGTTAGTAGTCCCTGAAATAGTTCGGATTCTGAGCGAATTAAGATGCCAAGATAGATTAAAATCTCTTGGGTGAGGACGCGATCGCGGATATCGTCACGACAGAAATGATTAATTTTATCGGCAATTTCATTGTGGGACATGGGTACGGTAATTAAAGACGCTTCACTGTAAGCTTTACCCACAGCAATTTGCTTACCTCGCACCAAAATACTTGTTACTGCATCTGATAGGCTGATATCAACCATTTGGCGCAACCCCGCAGCCCGTCGCACTACTGCCCAAATGCCTAAATCTCCGGCTTTGGTATAAACTTCATCGAGTAAATCGCCTACGGTGACAGGATATGCTGGGCCACCATACCCCGTATCAAATTCCGTTCCCTGTAAGCGAGTTAAAGTTTGCAATAACTCAATTTGTTCGTAGATATTCTCTGATGAACGCAAACGAGAAAGTAATAACCCAAAGTTGGTTTCATACTCCATTTGAAATTCTTGGGTATGTCCTAAGCGCCAGTTTTTCTCAGGATGATAAGCTAGATAATAGCAACGTGGGCTAGCATTTTTTACTGGCGATCGCAAAAATTCTGCATTGGGGAGAAAGTCAATTCTTTGGATTCCAGCTGTTAGCATTAGCTGATTTAGTCGCCCTAATTTCACTCGCACGCCGTTACAAACACCATCTTTCAGTTCTTGCATGAGTTCTAGTAATGCTTCCGAACCGACTTCTAACATGGTATGTGTCAACATTAAAGTCAAGGTAGGACGCCCTAAATCGCCCCAATATTTTTGAATATAAGCTAGTTCGCTTCTAATTTGGTCTAGCAGAAAATGGTAATCAAGGGTTAAATAAAACTGTTGAGAATCTGAAAATGAAGGTAAAAAGACAATTGTTTCGCCACTAATCCGAAAAATTCTAGATGTTGTTAAACTCCGCAGCCGCCGCACTGGCCGCCCAGTCAAACCAAGTTTGTCGTTACGTCCAATTTGGGTATAAATAGCTGAAAACTCTCCAGCCTTTCTCACTTGAATCGGTTCTACTTGGGTAGGCGTTTGTGCTTCAATTCCGTGAACTTCTAATTTATTTTGTAAATCTTCATCTTCTGCTAATAAAGCAATTTGTACTAATGACTCGCGCTGTTTACCAACACACAAATGTCTTCCCAAAGGGTCGATATCACCAACCGCTAGTAACCCTTCACTCAACATTTCACTGAGAAAATATAAACTCTGTGCCCACACCAAGGGAATATTTTCATTAGGTAAGCGTGGTTGCGTTTGGGGTGCTAACTTTTCTGCCTCGATATTTTCGGCGGGAACATAATAAAGTTCTGGCAATAAACGCAAACCATCTTGTTCTATAAATAATGATTCTAAAAGATTTTGGTATTTTTTAACTTGTTCTTGTTCGCCGCGAAATAATCCATCTAGAACTAAATAAGTGAAAAATAACGGCCATTCGCATTCGATATGCTCAAATTGCTTAAGTTCTAACGGTTCGTAGTGCAAGCGCTGATGATCTTCTAAAACGGTTTGGTGTCCATCACGCAGAAAGCGTTTGCAGCCGTATTTACCTGCTAGTTTATTGATAATATCGTTTAAAGTGCGATCGCGTAACTCTAAATCTTCCACTGCAAAGGCAGGATAACTAATAATACTTAACAGCGCTGCATCAATTTCTTTGGAACCAGATTCTCTCGGTAATAAGGATTCTAAAGTAATCCGGGCGCGGGCAATTTCATCTGGTAGCACATGAATAACTGATGCTTGACTACCACGCACACCAAACAAATCCAATCCGTTGATAGCTTCTAAAGCGGCTTTTGCCATGCCTACGGAACTGGCATTTAACTCAGCACTACCACGATTAATTTTATTACCACGTTCCCAAATGCCGTAATCTGGTGTACGGTAAGCTCGTCCAATGTAGTAAACCAAATTTTGGACGAAATTCACTTCATCAATGGTATAAATTATTTGTAATCCCGCAGCCGTCATTTGCCCCAACATCAGCAAAAATATAGATGTGGCATCAAGTTGCAAATGTCCCCATTCGTCATCACCAACAACAATGTCACCAGTGGCGGTATTATATTTGGCGTGCAGTCCATCGAGTAGCGACTGAGTATGTTTAAATGTCTCTACTTTATGAGCCTGTCGCATCATCGCAAATAGCAACCCGCGCATCAATTTAATGACACTGTGTTCTAGTTCATAGGTGCGTCCCTTATCGTCGTCAATCTTGCGGTATGCAAGTCCTAAACCCCAAACTGCCAAAATGCTGTAAACGTTGTCTCGCACCCAAGCATCAGTATAATCACCGTGGGCTGTAATCGCTGTACTCGCAGGTAATAAACCAGTAATCGGATTTTGCCGAGTCAGGATGATCGTTTTGATTTGCTGGTAGTAATAGTCTAGGCGAGTTAGCAATTTGGTAGATGTTTTCATGGTTTGGTTCAGAACAACTTGCAAAATTCGACCCTGTGACTGTGAACTGAATTACCTAAACCAAGTCAGAACAAGCTCTGTAATGGTTGATGGAAGAACAGCGGAGGGTAGTAAGTTTATTATTATCTCCTGTTAATAGGTTTCTGGGTACTTAATTTTAGTGATTTTATTTCGGCGTGGCACTGGCGAAATAGTGAAAAATTGGGGAGACTTTTGGGTGTGGTCAGAATTACGTGCTATTGAGTGCAATCTGGAAGATATGAGCTAGTATGCTAGCATAACAGCAGATTAACTTTTTTTATCATGGAAACTCGAATTAACAAACGCACCCACAGCGATTACACCCAAAGTGCTGCCTATCTGCCCAAGGATTTAGTTAAAATTTTCAAACAGCTAGCTCTTGAGTTAGAAATAGGGCACAGTGAGGCAATGGAAGAAGCTGTCAGAATGTGGTGTGATGCGGCAATCAAAAAAGTAAGTCAACCTTAATGAGGTATCCTACACCCAAACAAAATCTGATTTGTTTTATACTCCACTGGCTAAAACTGTCCGTACCTGTCGTCAACTTTTAAAAGTTGAACCTGCTTTGTAGTTGTTTGTGACAGTCGAAGGTGTCGAACCCACCAATAATGCTGCTGAGAGAGCTATACGACCTGCTGTCATCTGGCGACGTACCAGTTTTGGTTCTCAAAGCCAAGGGGGCAGTAATTTTGTCGCCCGAATGTTAACCGTTGTGACAACACTGAAGTCTCAACGTCGAAATGTCTTGGAATTTATGACTCAAGCCGTTAGTGCCAAACGCCAGAGTCAACCAACTCCTTCTTTACTTCTTTATTTTTTGTGTTCTCCCTGTGATCTATTACCATGAGCGTGATGCTAGTTCAGTTGTAATTGGAGAGAAGGGTGATGTAATCAGTGGAGGTTCAGACAACAGAATAAAAATCTGGAATTATTTTTCTAATCAGCTTTCACGAACTTTAGAGACACCAAGTGCTGTAGGATGCCTTGCAATCAATCTTAGAGCTAATTACTTGGCTGCGGCGATAAATTACTTAGATCCAGTCAAAGTGATTGTATGGAACTTAAAGTCATTTGAGCAGATTGCTGAAATTAGTGACGAAAGATTTTGGGATTTTGACCTATTAGCATTTAATGATACTGGAGAACGGTTGTATGCACGAGGCGGACTTGGAGAAAATCGAGTCTGGGAAATGCCTTCAACAAAGCTTATTAGAGCTTTCCCTGATAGTCATTATGGAGAAGTGAGTTACTGCTCAATTGACGATAGAGGAAGGGTTATAGCTACTGCATCAGATCGAGATAGCAAAGTGTACCTATGGGATACTGTGAGTGGCAAAAGAATACAAGTAATTGAAGCAGCACCAATATCGGATGGTGGCCCATTTGTCCCCAACGTTCTCCTAAATGATAACGGTAGTATTCTCATCACTGCTACACTAAATGGAAATATCAGGATATCGTGTACTGAAAGCAAAGAACTTTTGCAAGAATTTCCAGGTAAACACAAACCAGAGATCAGTTCATTAGCTATCAGTAATAAGTTTTTGGTATCTGGAGATCATGATGGAAATCTTAAACTTTGGCAATTTACTGCCTAAGAAACCATTTATAAAATTTTTGTTTGTATATCTAAGTATAGAGAAAACTAGACACACCCAAGAGCGATCGCCAAAGCTAAAACACATTACTACGAATACGAAGTGAAATCTGTTAACCCATTTTTGATTCTTCGTCATCCAGGTGACTACGTATGAAGTTGCTTGATCCAAAATAATACTGAGATATTGGCAATATTTTAACTCTGTAAAGTTTCGGATTAAATTCGTTGATTGGCTTGACAGAGCTTATTGTTGTAGTAGTAAAATCTACCTTAAGTTACATGAAAATTACTTAAAAATCTGTTTATCAAGTCATTCAAGAGTGATAAATATCACAAATATTAAATACTGATGCCTCAGTATGTACCTGAGAGTGCTATTCCGGGTTAGGATGATGAACAGCGATGCCTTGATTTAGATATCGATATTGAATTGTTGAAATTTTATGGGCAATAGTCCACCAGATGGCAGTATCAACCTCCTCTGAACTGGCGAGGAAGTCTCCCAGCGCGGGGGAGACTTAGGAGATATATATTATCATGCTCACACAAGATATTCGTGATTTGCTGACTGATACTACCGATTTGAACCAGTTGAAATGGGATTTAAATCGCTTGCAACCTGTGGATGTGGGAGACTACATTACACAATTGCCTGAAAAACAACGGGCGATCGCATTCCGTTTACTCAACAAAGCTCAAGCAATTGATGTATTTGAATATCTGCCAACAGAAGTGCAGGAAGAACTACTTAATTCTCTGCATGATGTCCAAGTAGTGCAACTTGTAGAAGCCATGAGTCCCGACGAACGGGCAGAATTGTTTGATGAACTACCAGCTGGGGTAATCAAACGGCTATTACAAGAACTGAGTCCAGAAGAAAGGCAAGCAACAGCAACGATTCTCGGCTATCCAGAAGGCACTGCTGGGCGGGTGATGACAACCGAATATGTCCGGTTGCGTCAAGGATTGACTGTCGGTGAAGCCTTGAGCAAGATCCGCCGTCAGGATGAAGACAAGGAGACGATTTACTACGCCTACGTCACAGACGACAACCGGACGCTGGTGAGAGTAGTTTCACTGCGCCAATTGCTGTTTACCTTTCCCGAAGTTTTCATCAAAGATATTGCTAGCGATCGCGTCATTAAGGTAACAACTGAAACCCCTCAAGAAGAAGTGGCGCGAATCATGCAGCGCTACGACTTAATCGCTATCCCCGTAGTTGATCGGGAAGACCGATTGGTTGGCATTGTCACCATTGATGATGTCATGGATATTTTGGAAGAAGAAGCCACAGAAGATATCCAAAAACTGGGGGGTGTGAGTGGTGATGAAGCAGCTTTATCCTCTCCCCTGTTAACTATCCGTAACCGCTTGCCTTGGCTGTTGGGCATTATGGCACTATATATTGGTGCAGCTAGTGCGATCGCGCCTTTTCAATCTGTAATTGCCGCAGTGCCGGTTTTAGCAGTAATTATGCCGATTTTTTCTAACACAGGTGGTACTGTCGGCATTCAATCATTAACAGTAACAATCCGCGGCTTGGGAGTGGGAGAAGTAACACCCAAAGATACCTTAAAAATTCTCCGCAAGGAACTTCTAGCTGGTTTAGGTACAGCTCTAGCTTTAGCCACAACGATGATCTTGCTTTCCTTAATTTGGGCGCGACCCGAAGAGCGATGGGTGGCTTTAATTGCTGGAATGGTAATGGCAACTAATACAGTTGTGGCTGTTACACTCGGCACTTTACTACCAATGGGTTTGAAGCGCTTGAAACTTGACCCTGCTTTGGTTAGTGGCCCATTAGTGACTACAATGCTAGATACAATTGGATTTTTAACGTTTCTCAGCCTAATTTCTTTAGCTTTAAACGTTTTCCATTTACCAACTTAATCGTAAGTTTTCAGATTCCCCCGCTAAAAATAAATTAAGAAGCTAGAGGAATGGGTGAATATTTGATACCATCAGCTATTTTTGTGATTGTAAAATTACAGGTTCCTGACAATTAGAACTATAACCCGGTAAAACTTTTACCTCTGGCTGAGTCAACCGTAGCGTTAAAGAAAGTCGGACTTTACCGCTATTATTACGTACTGAACGATGTAATAGTCTATCACTAAATAGTACAAATTCACCAGGACGTAACACCACAGGAATAGCTTTTTGGGCAACTTCATCACTGATTTCAAAAAAGTGATTACCACTAAAAGGATCGGTTCCTTTTATCTGGCAATCTTTTAAGTAAATATTAGGTATATACTCAAATCCATTATCTTCATTAACTTCTGTCAAAGCTATATAAGCATGGATAGTTTTACCATCTCCTTTCAGCAGTTTAGGATAAGCGTCTTGATGCCAAAAAGGAATTAATTGCTGTGCGGGATAGTTTACCCACAATTCTGATCGCCATAATACTAAATTTTCCCCTAAATAAGCACTAAGTCTTTCTAATAAATTTTTATCTTGACATAATTGCAAAATCACAGGTGAATCTAAATGTCTTTCCATGTAAAAAGATTTAGTAAACACTTGAATCAATATAATGAACAATGACCCAATATCAAATCTAATAAATGATTTAACTACCTGTTTTAATAATATCTTTATTGGTAATTTCCTTAAAACTTCATCAAAAATATATTGGGTAATATCAGCTATTTCATTACTGGTTAAAAGGAGAGAGTTTGGTCCCCAAATTTCATCAGTACCACCATAATTAATTTTCTTTGTATTCTGCTGTTGGTTGCAACCAGCCCATAATAAACTACGTTCCCATAATTGCTCTGATAATTCTTGATTTTGTGCTATTTTCGGTAATAGAATTTCTTGAGTATGACTATCTAAAAATTTTCCACTAATATTTTGATAATCTGGGGAAGTAGCGCAAATAAGGGTGCTGTATGCTCCAGCTTCCGATGAAATACCTAAACCTAAATATTTACTGAGACGATGCCATATAGTAATATTTGATTGCACAAAGCCTGGATGTATTGCGTTAACAGTGACTTGAGAATTATTTAATCGTTGAGAAAGTTCTCTTGTTAAAAGCAATAAAGAGAGTTTAGAAACGGCATATAGGTTTATAAAATTTAATGGTGTTCTTTTAACTAATAAATTCCAGTCAATACCACTTGGAGATAATGCTAAATCTGACGCTAACATAATAATGCGACTAGGGGCAGATTCTTGCAATTTTTCTAGTAATAAATAAGTGAGCAAAAAATGACCTAAATAGTTAGTCCCCCAAATCAGTTCAAAACCTTCTTTTGTTGTGCCTCTACGGTTGAATATACCCGCATTGTTGACTAATATATGTAATGGTAAATTTTTGTCATTAAATAGTTTCACACAGTTGCGAACTGAATCTAAAGAAGCTAGATCAAGAGGTAAAAATGTGACATTTTGATTTCCGGTAGTTTGGCGGATATAGTCTATAGCTTTTGCAGCTTTATTTGCCGAACGACAAGCAATAAATACATGATTGCCTAATTTGGCTAAACCTACAGCTGTCATTAAACCTACACCAGAGTTACCACCTGTAACCAGACACACTTGCATAATTTACGATCTCTCAGTATTTATTGGTAAAAATGGGAGCATCCCAATTTGAAGGTCTAAAAACAGATAAAGATGCACCAGTACGGGCATTAGTATCAGCTTTACCCAAGTGTCGGCATTTACTTAATTTTTCAGATGTCGTGCATTGAAAGTATAACTGGGTTCCTTGTAATTTTTGCGATTTGTAACCTGAAAAGACGCGCCAAGGGCAAGGGTAGCCAGTAGAGCATCAGTTTGCCTATCTTTAACCCAAACAGGACTTATTACGCACAGGTAACGGAAAATCGAACCACAGAGGAGGCAGAGTACACGGAGGAATAGGAGTTTAAGAAGTTTCTTGCGTAGTCCTACCAAAGCAACTAGTTTGAGATATTAGCTGGATTTACGCCGTGCTGTACTAGTCCTTTGTGAATACAAAGGACTAATGAGAAAATAATAGATATCTAATTTGATAGAAGACAGGTGATATCATTTCCTCTGCATCTGTCATCTGTAAATTAAAAAGCTGTAGAGACGCGATGTCTGACGACAAGCCTCCGGGTTCGGGAGTTCGCAAGACGCTCGTTCGCGTAGCGTGTCGCAGACAAGACTCGCTAACGACGGGAACCGCCAAGACTGCGACACCCTCACCGTTTTGCGTCTACGCTTGTATCTCTATGCAGGAAACTGATTGCTATTTATGCCTACTAACACTTGGAATCGTCATCACATTCTTTCCCTGGCTGACTTTACTACCACTGAATACGATACTGTTTTGCAAACTGCGGCCAGTTTTCAAGAGGTGCTATCACGGCGGACGAAGAAAGTACCAACCTTACAAGGACAGGTGGTGGCGAATTTATTTTTTGAATCGTCTACCCGTACTCGCAGCAGTTTTGAACTCGCAGCCAAACGCTTAAGTGCAGATACACTGAACTTCGCCGCCGCCACTTCTTCTATGACTAAGGGAGAAACAATTCTCGACACGGCGAAAACTTATTTAGCGATGGGAACTGATATTATGGTAGTCCGCCATCGAGAGGCAGGAGTACCAAATGCGATCGCGGCTGAAATGGATCGTCTAGGTGTAAAAGTTAGTGTCCTCAACGCTGGTGATGGTCAACATGAGCATCCTTCCCAAGCACTGCTAGATTTATTTACCATAACTACTCTCATTGACCCAGATCATCCCCGACTGGAACTTTTAAAGGGGAAAAAGATTGCCATTATTGGAGATATTCTCCATTCTCGTGTGGCGCGATCGAATATCTGGAGTTTAATTGCCAGTGGTGCCGAAGTGCATCTCGCAGCACCACCTACCTTCTTACCCAAGTTATTTGCCGATTATATTTTAGAAGAAGCAGAAGAAGACAAATCAATTCTCCTCTCTGCCTCATCCCACTCCCCACTCCCCATTACCCCTTATCCCCAGAGGGGGCCCCACCTTCTCCACTCCCAAAATCAACAACTTTTTATTCACTGGCAGCTAGAACCAGCTTTACAGAATGCCGATTTTGTGATGACTTTGCGCTTGCAAAAAGAACGTATGACGGCTCATTTGCTACCAAGTTTGCGAGAATATCATCAGCTATTTGGTATTACACGTGCAAAGCTGCAACTCTGTAAACCTAACGTCAAAGTTTTGCATCCAGGCCCAGTTAACCGAGGTGTCGAAATTAGTTCTGATTTAATGGATGACCCAGAATTTAGCCTCATTCAATCGCAAGTTACCAGCGGTGTCGCCGTTCGGATGGCGCTGTTGTATTTGATAGGAAGCGGTAAGGTTTAATAACATAATTTCCTTGTAGGTATAGCTGTCTCAATCACTTTCAGTAAATCACTACTTTATATCGTTGGCGACAACAGTGAAAAAGCCTTGAGATGTAAGAGGATGTTTGAAAAGTTTTGGATGAATATAGTTCGCTATTACACTGGCATTGTCCGCCTCCGAGGACTAACACAAAATCAAGTTTTTCAACCCACGGAGGTGGGTTTTGTCTCGTGTAGCCGCGATTTCTAATCGCCAGGGCTGGTATTAAATTAGACTTTTATGTATTGTAAGAATTTTATGATCCAATTTATTGTCTCGTTCCCAGTCAGAGACTAGAAGCTAGATTTAAAAAGGGTTTTGGCTTAATTTGACACCAATCAGCAAGGCTAATCGTGAGCAGAGTTGCTTGACATGACTACACAAGCTAGATAAAAAAGGTATAACATAAGACCAGCCCTTTCAAAGCGAGTATAAATTCTCGAAAATGAATTCCTCTCTAAACCTCTATTCTCTGTCTTGAAAAGCCTGATGTCTGGAGCGGATTGCGCCAATGGAGGTTTCCTGCACTCAGGCTTTATGCTGTGTATGCTTAGTTAAATAATTAACCTCTAAATCAACTGCGACACAGAGAATACTCCGAGAAAAAGAGATTTTACAAGTCATGTTGAAAGAGCTATTTCTATCATTTATTACTGCCTGACACTTGTGCCGGAGATTTGCCGATGAAAACTATATCTAGCCTTGATTCAGTAACTAAACATTTAGAGCAGCATGAGAACTCAAAACGAATTAAAAAATTAATATACTCGGCTTGTAAAAATGTTTGGGAGAATAATGAAGAAACGCTAGATAAGTTTAAATTGCAAGAATTAATTCAAGAATTATTCAGACTATATCCAACTATAAATAACTTAAATTATAGTTTATCTAAAGTTGTAAAAACCCTTAACAAACAATCCGAATACGCCCTACTCGCCAGCATTATTTCTCATGAAATGCAGAAGTTATATATAATACCTGATGAAGCAACAGGAATATTATTAAATCAACCTCATCAAGAAGAACAGATATTTTATAATTCTGGACAAATATCATCAAATTCTATAGATAAATCTCCAAACAATCAAACCAAACATCAATACAATCAGTTTGATTTACGGCAAAATATTATGAAGTATACTAACCCACTTAGGGCTAAAATAGTTCTATTTTCTGCACTTTACAAAAAGTTTACTTTCAGTGAAGAAGACTGGTTGAAACTGAAGGCTGAACAACTTGATGATTTATTGTTGAGATTATTTGATACTTGTCCAACTATCAGAGAGCTTGAATCTAAACTAAATAGTGCTGTTATATCTCTAGGTAAGCCGGATGAGAATATCCAAGCAGCTAGTGCAATCATTCAATCTATGCGAAGTTTATATGGCAATATATCACCCAGCGCTAACGGATATGAACCGTTTAACAGCAGTTTATCTCCAGAAACGAGAACATTAGTTAATCCTCATCAAAAAATTGCACTCACAGATGATAATAATACCTGTCAATTTCTAGTACCTCCTACCAAAGAATAATCGTAACTTTTGAATATTCTTAAGCCTGGAAAAATTTGCAAATATTATGGTAATTGAGATAGGAAAAATATGGATGCCAATGAACTTCTTCAGCGATATGAAAATGGAGAAACAAAATTTATTGAAGCAAACTTAAATGGGGTAAATTTGTTTGGTGCAGACTTGATTGGTATAGCTTTGAATAAAGCAGATTTGGGTAATGCTATTCTAATTTTTAGCTATCTAAATCGAGGAATATTGAATAAGGCAAATCTAGTTTGTACAAAGCTAAGTGGCGCAAACCTAAATCAGGCAAGTTTAATCAATGCCAACCTGCATGATGCTAATTTACATGGTGCAACTTTGCAGGGCGCTGATTTGCGTAATGCCAATTTAACTTTGGCGTATATGTTAGATACTAACTTGATGGATGCCGATTTGCGTGGTGCAGATTTGAGTGGTGCAAATCTAACTGGTGCGTGCTTACGTGGTGCTAACCTGCGAGAAGAAAAGAGAATGTATTCTGCTAGTTTACGGGGTGCTAACCTGCATAAAGCTGACCTGCGAGGCGCTGATTTAACTGGTGTAGATTTATCTAAAGTTGATTTGAGCGGTGCTAACTTGAGTGAGGCAACGCTACGTTATGCCGATTTGAGTGACGCTAACCTGAGTGAAGCGATTTTGTATAATGCCTCTCTGGCAGATACTAACATCGGGGGTGCTAATTTAAAAGGTGCTAACCTGATGAACGCTAGGCTGGAACGGTCAAATCTTATTGATGCCGAACTTACAGGTGTTAACTTGTATGGTGCAATTATGCCAGATGCTAAACTGACTAGATGCCAGATGAGTGGAGTCAACCTGAGTTTTGCAAGGTTAAATAGAGTTGATTTAAGTCGGGCTAACCTGCGTGGAGCTAACCTCACGGAAGCAGATTTAGTTGATGCCTATCTTGCGAGGACAGACTTGACTGGCGCTAATTTAAGTAAGGCAAATCTAATCAGAGCAGAAATGAGTAGTACAAATTTGACGGGTGCAGATTTGCGTGGTGCGGTCATGCCTGATGGAACAATTAACGATTAAAAGTATACATAGGCAATACCCACTATTTGATGATGATAGGTATTGCCCAAATACTAAATTTTACTCACCAGTAATCGACAGTTCATTAACCCAGATTTTCGGGCAAACTCCACCTGGCGTTAACTCTGGCTCTTTTTCTACATAAATAATTGACTTCAAGAGTTCCAAGAAATCGCCAGCAATAGTTGCTGACTCAATACTCGTCTTAACACCCTTGTTAACTAGCCAACCATCAAACGGCAAAGAAAAGGAACCCTGCAAGGCTTTAACTCCGGCATGGAGAGCTTGTAAATCATCTATAAGAATCACATTTTCAGCCGTTTCTAAGCTCAACTCTTGCTCAGGAGTTGCTGTTGAAAAAACGTGATAAAAGTTGGGACTGACGCTGACTTTTGCGCCAATACTGGCATTACCCGTTGGCTGGGCATTTAACCTTTTAGCAGTGCCGGCACTATGGAGAAATCCTGTTAAAACACCATTTTCAATCAGCGAAATTTGACGAGTAGGAGTTCCTTCACCATCAAAACTTTCTGCACCTACGTTAGCTGGGTGAAGGGCATCATCATAAACAGAAAGTAGAGGAGAAGCAATTTGCTTACCTAAATCATCAGGAGTTGATAGGCTTTGATTGTCTAGAATACTTTGAGCATTGAATAAGTTAGAAAAACCACCCAGCAGACTTAAGAAAGCTTCTGCTGAGAAAACAACTCGATATTTGCCAGTTTTGATTTTTTCATAATTCAAGTGGCTGATAGTTTTATCGGCGGTTTCTTTGATGCAACCATTAATATCTAGATTATCTAATTTTTGGTTGATTCTAAAAGCACCTGCACTACGCGGTTTTTTTCCTTCTTCCTCAGTTTTACTGTAAAGATAAACTGATGCCAAAGAGTGAGATTCAGTTCTCACTGCACCATCGCTATTGAGATAGAATCTGTCAACATCTCTTTGTGATAAACCGTTATAAGGTACACCTTTAATTGCTGGATGAGCGGCCAGTAATTCTTTTTCAGCTACCAACAATTTTTCTATGAGTTCAGCAACAGGTGCTTGGGGTGCTTTATCCTGAGGTTTATTTGGGATAGGGACAGTAGCCTCTGGACTAAAATCAGGAACATTCTCTTTAACACCAAAGAAACTAGCTTCGTAGGCAGTTTTCAAGGCTAATTCTAGTCCCTTGGGGTCTACATCTGTGGTGCTGGTGACACCCATTGTATTATCTTCATTCCAGACACGAACAGTAACACCAGAACGATTTGACGCTTTAACTTGTTTTGGCTCACCTTGGTCTACTTGCACGCTAGTGTCATCTACTGTTGAGCCATAAATGTCAAATTTCTTAATGCCAAGCTTCTCAGCATTGTCCTTGGCAGAATTTGCAATCTCATTGATATTCGGCATAGTTTATTTTGGATTTTGGATTGGAAGCGATTCTATTTTGAATATTAGATTTTAGATGTTATTGCTTGTACTTCTCTCGTGAGTTCTGACTGAAGCAATACTCAAGCAATTTTGGATTTTAGATTTTAGATTGAGCCTACGGAACAATCAGGGAACTTGAGCATTCTGGATTTTGAATTACAATATTCAAAATCCAAAATCCAAAATCTAAAATTCTTATCTTCCACCGACGGTAATAGAATCAACCTTGATATGGGGTTGTCCAACTGTGGTGTAAATACTGCCACTAACAGAACCACAAAATCCTGGTGCAATTTCCAAATCTTGGGAACATAAGGAAATTTTATTCATAATTTCCTTAGCTTCACCAATAAGTATTGCTCCCTTTAGTGGTTTAGTGATTTTGCCATTTTCAATCAAATAAGCTTCATCAACACTGAAGTTAAATTGGCCTGTAGCACCAACGCTACCACCACCCATCTTTTTACAGTAAATGCCTTTATCAACAGAGGCAAATAATTCATCAATGGTGTATTCGCCAGAATCGATATAGGTATTACGCATCCGGCTAGCGGCGGCATAGGTATAATTTTGGCGGCGTCCACTTCCTGTTCTGGGGTGTCCGGTGCGTGTAGAACCTGTTCTATCTGCTAAGAAGTTTTTGAGAACGCCTTTTTCAATTAATAGGGTTCTTTGAGCAGGCATACCTTCATCATCCATGTCAATTGTCCCGAAGGCATTTTCAGAGCGCCCTTCATCCCAGGCTGTCAAACTTTCGTGGGCAATTTTTTCGCCTTTTTTGTCAGCAAAGGGAGAGGTATTGCGTTCTATTTGGGTAGTTTCTAGCAGGTGTCCACAAGCTTCGTGGAAGATTACACCGCCAAAGTGATTGGCCATAATGATGGGGTAAGTACCCGATTCCACGTAATCTGCGTAGAGCATTTTCCCAGCCGATTCAGCTATTTTTTCAGCAGCTTGTTGAGAATCCCAAGTTCTCAAGAAGTTGGCATCGCTAGTATTACCAGCGCGATCGCCAATTGAGGTACGATTAGCACCATCAGCACACAATAGGTTAAATCCGACTGACTGGGTGAGGCGGATGTCACGGGCAAAAGTACCGTCACTGGCGGCGATTAAAACTTCTTGCCAATCTCGGAAATAGGTAGCACGCCGCGATTGGACGTGACTAGCTTTTTGCTTCAGGTTGGCAGTACCCTCAAGGAGGATTTCTCCCATTTCTCGGATGGAACTACATACTGGTAGCCAGGCATCTTTACCTCTTTTGGTGGCGTAATCTCTCAATAATTCCAGGTTAATTTCTGGGATGAAAGCCTTCGCAGTGGGTAGTTGTAATCCCAAGATAGAAAGACCTTTTTCTAAGGCTGCTTTCAAACCGGAAAACGAAAGGTCATTGGTGCTAACGTAGCAGTCAGCTTTACCGCGAAATACTCTGACTCCCGCGCCTGTAGATAGACTGGGTGAAATACTGGTGATGGCGTCGTCTTCTGCAAGAGAACTAATATAGTTACGACGTTCTAAAAATAATTCGATGAAGTCAGCGCCGCCGGCGCGTCCTAATCCCAGGAGGGTAGCCAGGGGGGCTTCCCAGGTTTCATCGAAACGCTCTGGTGTGGAGGAATATTGGAGGGTGGGAAGTTGATTCGAGAGAAGTAGCGTACTTGTAAGCATGGGTAGCCTCGTCTGCTGGCGTAGTTCAGAGATTTGACTGAAAAATCCTGGTGTGTTCAGTCTAACAAATGAGTTAAAGTCACTGTTGGTAGAAAGGTGTGTGGATTTTACTCCTCTTCAGCAACGCCTTGGCAAATTAGCCCATAGAATGAAGAGTGCTGAGTTCCGTTAGCGGTAGCGGGGCGTTTAGCCCGTGCTGAGATGAAAGACCGCCCACAAGGGGCGGGGTATCAACCTACTCCGGATTGTTGATTCCGCTTGACTTCGGGCGGGGCTTTTACCATAGTGCAAAAGTACTGAGTATTCAATCTTCTTTACTCAGCACTCAGCACTCAGTACTCAGTACTCTTCATACCCTTGAGGGTGTCATCTATATATGATATGTATTTAAGTGGCACTCTTCTTAATGAAGAGAGTTATGAGTTAGGAGTGGAACGCGAGAAATTCCACCTATGGACAGCATACAGAAGCTTTTTGACGACTAACTCATCTTAAATATGTAATCTTGTTTACTGCAAACGCTTAATTTAATCTAGACTATCCTGCTCCAATTTATTTGCGATTTGCCATTTTCAGGGGAATTCTTGCTGTTTCTTGCTCATTGAAAGTCTGAGCTAAATTAGAATTTGGTGCTGTCGATACTAGATTCTTAAACAATAGCTTTAGGGTTCGAGTAATAGTTTTAAGAATTTTCATTTTGCTAGCACTAGGCTTTTGATCGTATCTCAAAACCATTGGAATTTCTACGATTTTTGGTTTGAGGACTTTGGCTTTCAGCAGTAAATCTATCATGCAGGCAAATCCACTTTCAGTGAATAGATTGTCTCCATAGTACATATCCAGTTTAGTGAGGAAAGTACGGTTATATAGTCTATAACCACAAGTGTAGTCTCTTACACCTCGTACACGGGCGGCAATTCTAAAAAGCCAGCTGGCTCCATAACTCATAAACTCTCTGAATTTTGATAAGCCTATGACTTTAGAACCTTTTCGATATCTGGATGCGATCGCAATATCATAACTCCCAGCTATCATAGTCTCATACATTTTTATTAACAGTTCTGGTGGCTGAGTGTTGTCGCAATCCATCGCCGCTAAAAAATCGCCTTCTTGAGATATTTCTAAGAAAGTCGTGAAACCTGTTTTAATTGCTTGACCTAAACCAGCATTTTTAGGATGTTGGACTAATTCCAGTAATATACCTAGTGATTGAGATTCTTCTAAAGCAGTTTGAGCAGTTGCATCACTACTACCATCATCAACCAGAATCAGTTTTATCTCCATTTTAGAGATTTGCTGCAATGTCTGAAACTTTTTGAACAAGGGGCGAATTGATTCTTGCTCGTTGTATGCGGGTAAAAGAACAAAAAGACTCATAAATAACTCCTGTGATTTTTAAAATAAAATACCAGTAATCAAATTTCAAGAATTCAGTAATGTTGATTTTTTGAGGAATTCATCAACCTGTCGCACAACTGCGTTATTGTTGACGCTATCATTGACCAACTGTGAGGTATTGACGACGAAAAAATCATCGTTTTTTGTACTCACTTTTGGAACAAGACTTGAATAATTTAAAACTTGTAGTGGCTGCACTTTAATAGCTCGGTTGATGTGTGCTGCTACAATGTCATCTTCTTTCAGTTCTGGGAACATCAAACGTATTCCCTGGAAAAATACTTGGCGTAATTCCTCATCTGGTTGTTTTAACAAGGCGTCAGTGGAAAGTATATATTTTGGTAGGAATGTCATGTGATATCCTGCTGTCTCTTGTAAAGAAACTAAGTTGCTCATACCGATGACTCCGGTAAAAGGTATGCTTCTATCGGCAATATTTACTACGTAATAAGGAATTAGAGCCTTGCGAGTAATAAGTACCATACAAATCACACCCAGGTATTCTACTGTTTCACTAGTGTCTGAAACTTTCACCAATTCATTAGCAGTAACCTGTTCCAAAATATTAACTGGGCCAGTAAAAATAACTTTATCAAAATGTTCTTTTTTCCCCTGATATTCTACCCACATTCCACCCCCTGGATGAGGTGAGATATATTCTACCGAAACACCTGTGTGGATATGACCTCCAGCCGCGTAAATTAATTTTTCTATATGATCAAAAACAGTTTTGTAACCGCCTGAGACATAACCAAGTTGTTCTTTATTTAATGAAGAATCACGGGCTGAAAATAGCCGTTTAATATAAGCCCAGATAAAAACTGCTGATATTCGCTTATAGTTCTCTCCTAATTTAGATAAAAGCAAGGGTTTCCAGAGCTTCTCGTATGTGCTTCTTCCACCGAGTTTTAATAACCAATCTTCAACTAAAATTTTCTCTAAGCGCCGCCAGTCATTAAGACGTGAACCATACAGAAGAGTAAAAGCTAACCTAATTTTACCAATAAGTCCAAAGAGAGGAAAGCGCAGGAATTCTATAGCATTACTAATAGAATAAAACTTTTTATTGTCATAGAATCCTGTTAAACTTCGATGCCAACGCAGTTTATCTCCAAGACCAATATCTCTAATAAAATTTATTAAGTGAGTATCAGAAGGGAGGATAACGTGATAAAAGCGATCCCAGGTAAACAACCCGTAATCATGATAAGTAGTAAGTCCACCAAGCTGATTGTTGTTATCAAAGACAGTGACTATATGTCCTTGATGTGAAAGACGTTGAGCTAATACCAACCCAGTTATACCCCCGCCAACAATGCCTATATTCATAAATTTAGATTTTTGTAGAGATGCTTTTGAGATTTCTCATTAGAGGATTTTATTTTAATATTAATAACCTGAGTTATTACCTATACAGCTATTAGTTTACAACAAGAACTACACCAGTGATGATAATGGAAATTCCTATCCACTGCTTCAATACAACCTGCTCTTTTAAAAGATAGTGAGAAGAAATTGGGATCAGTGCATACATTAATCCGAGAACTGGAAATGCTTGACTCAAAGGAATTGTCCGCAATACATAAAGCCACAAAAGAGTCATAAATGTATAGCAGATAAACCAAATCAAAAAATAACGAGAAAGTAACAAATTTAGGATAGATGGGCTTTCTCCATTAGTAGGGCTAGAAATGTAAAGTCCGTATTTTAGTGACAGGTTAGCTATAGTTCCAAATAAAACTACAACCATTAAAAGTAGCCAAGTAGTGATGTTCATTTGTCAATACTTTGTTGTGGAATTTACTATAAAGTTATATAGACTTTTTCGGTGGAATAGCCACTAAAAGCACACCCATAAAAATAGTTATGACTCCTGCTATTCGAGTCAATGTAATCACCTCATTAAAAAAGTAGTATGAGCCAAAAAGTATACCCACATAATTTAAACTAGTTAATGGATAAGCAATACTCAATTTGACAGAACGCAAAGCCAATATCCAATTTGCTATTCCCAAACAATAAACACTAACAGCTAGTGCTAATTTTTGAAGAAATTCCCATGTCAATACTCCCTCATTTGCATGACTCATGGTGTGTTTCATCAGCAATTGTCCAGAAATACTAAACAAAATACTGATAAACAGGATGATATAGGGAATTATTTTAAAGTTTGAAGTTTGGGACATAGATTTCATCGTACATTTGCCTCTATTCAGATATTAGGTATGAACCGGACAGTAAACAGCCCGTTGTTTTGAATGTTTCGGATCTCGGTTACACCTTCTCTGCAATTCGACCTCCACTTCAGTAAACAGACAATAAAGTTAGTAAGGTTGACTCATAATCAAAATAATTGTTGAAGCTCATTTTCTTAGAGTTAGTAACTAAATACTATGTAATGCAATTTCTCAGATGGTTAGTTTATAATTGCAGCGTTTGATATGATTCGGAGTAGAGCGCACTGAATTAGTTTACCGAGTTATACTCCCAGGCAAACTTTTTTTTGCTTGGCAATTGGCACAATCAATTTCGTTTTTGCCCAACTGTGAATTGCAGAAATTTTTAGTATCAGCCAGTTACCCTTCAACACTACTTTGAGCGCGATCGCAATATCTAGGCTATAAAGGATACAGATGTAATAAAGGTTGAAATCTTTGCCACAAATCATTTCTGGACAAAGTTTAGCAGTATGCTGAGGTGTAGCCTGGACTCTAACCACATCTGCAACAGATGCAGCTAAACGAATAAAAATGGATTGCCAGAATTTTTGATTAATCCATTCATTAACTTTCATCTGTTGAATCCTGTTGTAGAAATCTTGTTGAAGACACTACTGAATTTCTCAAGCTATCAACTTATACATCAAAACTTAGCTGGATTGATAAATGTTCTCTATTTGATCCCGGGAAGTTTACTAATTTACTGATATACCGCAGAAATGATCCAGGTTCGCAAACATATCTCTAAACCTTGGCTGGTAACTAAACAGAATAATAAAAATTTGTACTCGAACTCAGTGTGTGTACATATTTTATATTGGACACGGAAAAAAATTAGTAACAGAAGTCTATTTAGCTGCGTAAATCTTCGATACGTTAACTACCCTACATAAACGCGCTTTACAGATTCCTAGAAATTTTTACTGAATGTCCAAATATAGTTTTTAAGAACACTGAGAGCTAATGCGGCGGTCAACTGGGAGATGACATTGATTGCATTAGGTTTGAAATGTTTTTAGACTATTTAGTATTAGGTTTGCTTGATTGTTCTTCGTAATTCTAACTAGGGTTTTCTCTCCCAATTTATTGCTACATGTAATCACCTACTAGAATACCACGAGAAAAGCGTGTTGCAAATTTATCGCCATACTTCATCAAAAATTCATTAACCGAAAATATACTTAAACAAAAACTTCATAAAATCGCAACTTTCCTTTATGTGAATTTTTATTTTGAGGATTTGTACATTTATTAAGTACTTTCTGGGTAATAAATTTGCAGAAGTAAGGGCTTAGTACAGCTTTGCATAAGTTCGTAACTTTTTTAAACGCAGAGGAACACAGAGGTAAACGCATAGGTACGCAGAGTTTTGCCAAAGTTAATTCGCTATGAATTAATGAAATATCGTACTTAGTATCAAATTTGATAAAAAGCTGAATTGAAGTTTGAACAACAGTACAAGTATTGCTATTACTTAGTATAAAGTTATGTTAATACGCACTGAAAATTATAGATGGTAACTGGGAGTCTGAATCGGTTTCTATTTATCCATACAAATCTCCAAATTCAGATATCTCAGACAGAACTAGGCTGACAGTTAATTCAGATTCCAAGTCAGCCTAAAGCCCCATTGATCATTTGAACATCAAGGTTTATTTTATACTGCAATTTATTGTAAGTATATCTTTTAAAAGTTGGCGTGGTCTTATTGGTAAACAAGTCCAGAAATACCTAACCATCGCCTTTATAGGCTAAATGAGAAGATAAAAGTTAGTCATGGTTAGGATATTGAGATTATTCAGTTTTCCTAGGTTTTTTTTCTATTGTTTGGACTCATTTTTTTGCAAAAGCCTGTTGCTAATTATGAAGACAACGATCAACAATCCAAACTGAATCTGCCAAGGTGCTAATACCAAACTTAAAATCAAGCTAATAGCTGCAAATACACCTGCAAGATATGCAATTTCATCATTACTCTTTTTAAACAAGTAGCCAGTAGCTAAAGCCGTACACAGTGGTATCAAGAAAAACAAAGGCATTTTACTAACCTCTGGACTAAAAGTTGTTGTGCTTAGAAAACGAAATTGTTTTTGGAATTCTGGTTAATTCTACATCCAATCGGGTTTTAGCCACAACAATCGATCGAAATAAATATTATAGAAAATCAAGATTATGTAATGTTATGTATTACACCAATGGGAATAATTCTGGTGACAGATAAAGCATCAAAAAGCTGGCTTTTATGTGGTTGATGCTCTGCGCCAAGCTTGCTTTCAAAGTAGGTTACAAGATGCTATGTGTAGCTTTTTTTGGGTATAAAATCCGTTGTGGTGATACTGCTTCTACTGCTATTTAACTCAGTATATTTGCGCTATCCTATACAAACTCTCCTTCATCTACGCGGGTTGAAAGGGTTTAAAACTGCGTTGGTGGGTTTTTTCTATTTCGCCAATTACACTCTTGTGAGCAATCATAAGGTAAATGGGCTTAAAACTTTGGTCTTGCGCCAGAATTAAGAATCTAGCATATTACCTTTGTAAGTCACATTTTCATTTTTTCATTTTAGACACCTAATGCTGAATATTCCTCAACTACTGGCAACTGAAATAAACCTCAAATCCCATCAGGTGCAAAACGCGCTGGAACTTTTGGCGGAGGGTGCAACAATTCCCTTTATTGCACGTTACCGTAAAGAGCGCACTGATGAGATGAATGAAGTGCAACTACGTGAACTGTCCGATCGCTATACTTATTTAACAGAACTGGAAGAACGAAAATCGGTAATTTTAAGTGCGATCGCTCAACAAGGTAAACTTACGGATGAACTCAACGCCAAAATCTCATCTTGTTTACAAAAAACCGAACTTGAGGATTTATACTTACCCTATCGACCAAAGCGCCGCACCCGCGCCACTATCGCCAGAGAAAAAGGACTCGAACCACTGGCTGAGTTCATCAAATCTTTAAATATCAAAAATGCTGCAACAGCTTCCTTAGAAGAAGCAGCGGCTAAGTATATTTCGGAAACCAAGGGAGTCAAAACAGCAGAAGAAGCGCTCAAAGGTGCTGCTGACATTTTAGCGGAAGAAGTCGCCGAAAAAGCTGATTTACGCGCCTATATCCGCGATTATCTTTTAGAAGAAGGCGTATTTGTCTCCCGCATCAAAGATGATTATCCTGAAGGTACAACCAAATTTGAGATGTACCGTAACTATCAAATTAGGGTAAAAAATATTGCCCCCCACAATATGCTGGCATTGTGTCGGGGTGAAACTGAAAAAATATTAAGCTTTGAAATTGTTTTTGATGAAGATACGCTACTTTACTATCTTGAGTCGCAAGAAATTAAAACCAAAGTACGGACAATTCGGGATTTTTATCAGGCGATGCTGAAGGATGCATTCAACCGTTTGATGAAAATATCTCTTATGGGAGAGGTAATTTCTGAGAAGAAAGTTTACGCAGACATAGAATCAATCAAGACATTTGAAACTAATCTGCGAGAGTTGCTGCTGTCTGCACCGGCAGGGATGAAACCAACACTGGCGATAGACCCTGGATTTAGAACTGGATGCAAAGTTGCAGTCCTCGACCAAACGGGAAAATTTTTGGAATATCAAGCGGTATTTCCCCACCAAGCGGCTGAACAGCGACTTAAAGCTGCACAAACTGTCAAAAATCTCATTGAAAAGTACAAAATTGAGTTAATCGCCATTGGTAACGGTACAGCGTCGCGCGAGACAGAGGAATTTGTCACGCAAGTTTTAGAAACCATCGAACGCAAACCAGTTAAGGTAATGGTGAATGAGTCTGGCGCATCTATATATTCTGCAAGTACTGTAGCCTTAGAAGAGTTTCCCGATTTAGATATTACTGTGCGCGGTGCTATTAGTATCGGTCGCCGTTTACAAGACCCTTTGGCGGAACTGGTGAAAATTGATCCCAAATCTATTGGTGTGGGACAATATCAGCACGATGTCGATCAGAAGTTGTTGAAAAAGAAATTGGACGACACTGTAGAAAGTTGCGTCAACTACGTCGGCGTAGACTTAAACACCGCATCCAAAGAACTGCTAACTTCCGTCTCTGGGATTACGGCAACAGTTGCCAATAATATTGTTGCCTATCGCAATCAGCATGGAGCCTTTAAAAATCGCCGACAATTGTTGAAAGTTCCGAAGTTGGGGCCAAAAGCCTTTGAACAAGCAGCAGGTTTTCTGCGGATTCGCGGCGGTGACAACCCATTAGATAATACAGCAGTGCATCCAGAGAGTTATTCTGTAGTAGAAGCGATCGCATCCGATCTAAATGTGCCATTAAATCAGGTGACACAAATAGCCGAAAAACTCAAAAAGACCAACCTGAAGAAATACGTTACTGATACCGTTGGCGAACCCACACTGCGCGACATTCTCAGCGAACTAGAAAAACCAGGTAGAGATCCTCGTGCTGAGTTTAAGTATGCCACCTTCAGAGAAGGAATTAAGGAAATCAGGGATTTAAAGGTGGGCATGGAACTAGAGGGAATCGTGACGAACGTCGCCAACTTCGGTGCTTTCGTCGATATCGGCGTACATCAAGATGGTTTAGTGCATATATCCCAACTTGCTGATAGATTTGTAGACGATCCCAACAAAATTGTCAAAGTGGGACAAGTTGTTAAAGTGCAGGTGTTAGAAATCAACGAGAAACTCAAGCGGATTAGTTTATCGATGAAAGCAGTTAAACAATAATTAGAAATAGCAGATGGCAGTTTATCAAGTTCGATTCATCAATCCTACACTTGGATTAGATCGCACCATTCCAGTACCAGATGATCAGTATATTCTCGATATGGCGGAAGATGCTAGTATCCGCCTACCATCTGGGTGTAAACAAGGTGAATGCTCTGCGTGTATTGCTAAACTTATTAGTGGTGAAGTTAACCAAAGCGAGCAAAAATTTCTGCGTCCAAGTGAAATACAGGCTGGTTATGTTGTTACTTGTGTAACTTACCCTTTGTCTGATTGCACTTTAGAAACCCATCAAGAACAAGTCTTATATAAATCTGCCCTTTACTATAAGCCTGAGTCGGGAAAATCTGATTAATTTTTGTCTTGTCAATCCTTTGTCGTCAATAAATTCTACAACACTCCCCTATTGGCAGTTAACCCCCGTTAATTCCGGAAAAAACTCCTTTGCGGCACAAGACACTAACATCGGATCTTCAATCGGGGGATTCGTTTTTGCAACAATGTGAGCGGCGGTAACTTTTTTAAGAGTCCATTGAAAATCTTCTTTCTTCTTATTAGCAATACTTTTTACTTGAGTGTAGAAATATTCGCCACGAGCTAAACGATTAGAACCTTGTTGTGTATCGCACTTATAGGTATCATGGTCATCCGATAAAGGTTTGTTATCTTTAGTGCCTAAAATGATTGTCATTGGTGTACTGAAAGTCGTTTTCAAGTCCACAGATGGCAGTTGCTCTCCGGTTTCTTTATGGAAACCACAGGGATAATCCCTATGCTGATCAGGTATTATATACGAACCAGCCTCGGCAGCGATCGCCTTTTTAATATGTGCATGGGGCATAAAGATGACCATTCGATGTACGAACTGTGCGCCAGCAGAGTGACCATAGAGATAGTAATTGCTTGCGTTGACTTTGGTGCTTCTTTTCACGACGTCAAAAATATTTTCAATTTCAGTAAACGCCCATTGGTTTCGAGGATTTAGAATCTTCAAATCTTCTGTAAACATGTTGCCAAGATTATACCCTGTAGCTAATGGATAGCGCTTTTGCTTAAACTGGGGAGCAAGCAGGATAAAATTTGGATTGTTGCTGCCCTTGTGATTGTAGATATTTCTCCAGTCATTTCTATAATCTTCAGCATTCCGTTGTTCGCCATGCATGGCGAATACCACTTTCGTATTTGCCTGCAATTGATTAGGTAGGTAGTAGTAAACAGGGATAGAGAAATTGCCAGCTTCAACCTTGTAAAGGAAACAACCCTCTCCTTTTTTCAACATCCTGAAAGTACAACTATGATCTGAAAGTGTTGAGATTGACCCAGATGCCTTGACAAGATGAGCGAAATCAAAGCAGAGGAAAGCAGTTGTAATAAAAGCAAGCAACCGTTTCATGAACCAAAACCTCTGAGATGGTAAACACAAAACCTGGATGTGTGTACACCGTAGCCTTTCCTTGTAGGGCAGGGCTGTTCTTGTTAGGTCTGTATTAGACTAAACAGAGAAGGGCTTTATCAATGATAGACCTAATGGTAGAAGTAAATTCTATCTTGCAAGAGAGGTGAAAACCTAGCAGGTAGTTAAAGATGATATAAGAAGTTGCAAAAAAATCTCTAGTTATTAGGTAGAAACGATGTTGACTCCATTTTTAACCGCCCTAGCTACAGCCTTGAGCCTGTTGATTGTTGATTTAGTTGTTCCAGGCGTTGACATTGCTAATTTTCCCGCAGCATTGATTGCCGCTTTAGTAATTGGTCTAATTAACGGTTCAGTTAAACCAGTCCTATCTGCTCTTTCTCTACCACTTAATTTTCTATCATTTGGAGCATTTTCGCTCATCGTCAACGGTTTATGTTTCTGGTTAGCAGCAGTATTAGTTCCTGGGTTCGCCGTTCGCGGAATCATTGGTTTCCTTCTCGGACCAGTAATTTTAACCTTTGCTAACACCTTCATTAACAACTACTTTGTTGAAAGAAATCTTTTAACTAGCGGTGGTAGTGTAAAGAATCAAACTGAGTTACCTTCTAGATAAGTTAGAAGAGGTAGAAACGCTAGTTAGCTCACGTTTCTTTAACTACATAAAATCTCCGAATCTGGATTTCCCAATTCGGCATCCTCAAATGAATGTCACTAAACAAAATCACAAAGTTGTAAAATCATGAAATTAGTTCGTTTTCTTCTAGGTCTGTTAGTTCCTCCTTTAGGTGTTTTCTTGACAGTTGGAGTTGGGCCAACTTTGATTATTAACATTTTGCTCACAGTTCTAGGTTGGCTTCCTGGTAGTATTCATGCAATTTGGGTTATAGCCAAGCATGACGAACAAGTTAACCAAGAAGGACGTAGTTACTAATACGCGATCAGAATTTTCTTAATGGGTAATTGTTAAACCATAATTCCCCCTTTTCTACCCAGATTCCCGACTTCTTGAAGAAGTCGGGAATCTTTTTATTATTCAACAAAATAGAGTGAGAAATTTTCCACCCTATTTTTTAATTCAATTAAACATCAAAGCAGTCTATTTATGAATAGTCTCCCGTTCTTTATCAGCAGGTTCCTTATCTTTGAATAAGTCAGCTGCGGTTAAGAGTAACTCTCGCAACGTTTGTTTGATTTGGCGCTCTTTTCTGGCTAGAGATGTGCCAGCTTCACCCAGTTTATCTTCTAGCTGCGATCGCTTCTGTTCTACCTGTACGACTACAGACTCCGCTTGGGGACGAGCTTTATCATACCAGTGTTTAGCCTCGTCTAGATAATCTTGAACCTCCAGATTACGTCCGCCATAGCGTGCAGCTAAGTTGGCTCGGACAATGGCTAGCTGCGATTGCAGTTGCGCGTAACGTTTCTTTAACAATGCCACTTCTTCACTATCTTTTATGGCATTGACAGCAGAATCAATGGCAGTTTTGGTAGTAGCAGATTTTTCCTTACCCGTCTCTTCAATCTCTGCCAAAATTACATCAACTTCTTGCTGGAGTTGTTCTTCTTCACCATCTAGTTGAGCCTGTAGCCGCTTGATATCTGTTTGAGTTTTAGCAATAGCTTCGTGTCTTTGACTATTAATTCCTTCCAGCGCTCCTTCAATGGAAGCTGTCACTTCATCTTTGAGTTCGCTACCTTTTTCTTGGAAGTTTTCAATGACAGCAGAAACAGCGTCTCTGACAATGCTACGAACTTCACTAGAACCTTGTTTAAACTCAGAAGCTACTTGAGAAACTGCGGATTTGACAATCTCTCGAATCCGCTCAGTTCTTAATTGTCCAGTTTCTTTCGCTTGTTGCAAGTCGGCTTGAATTTGTTGTTTGATATTGTTAGGCATTTTCAACTCGGAGAATTTAACTAATTGGGATAAAAGTTTATAGACATGTTCCTACACCCACATTATGGCGTAGTCTGATAGAGTTAGGCACTTCCTTTAGATAGAAAATTCCAGTCTCCAAGAGGTGATGTGTAGCATGTCGCCTATTTGTGAGATGATGAATATTTAGTGGTAGTAATTAGAAGTGAAATATGTGGCGAGTAAATATTACTTGTTCGGGTGATGCCTGGAAACTCTATGGTGTTGATTTTAAAGCGATCGCAGAGAAATATCAAGGTGAATTGATTGGTTCCAAAAAAATGCCAGATGGGACGCGTATCATGTCTTATAAAATTGAGGATGTTAGTGATGCAGAGTCCTTTCAAGAAGATTGTGCAAATTTTGCTGGATTTACAACTGATTTTGAATCTCTCTAGTATTGCTTATGATATTTATACCTGCAATTAGTATGTCCAAATGTGGAGAAGTTAATTGAAAAAACTACTTAAATTAGTATTAGTAACCTTTTTGTTATTAATCAGTACTTTTACTTTCCCTGCTAATGCCGCAGACACAGTTAACGGTGAACAAATCTTTAGTGTTCATTGTGCTGGTTGTCATATCAATGGTAGCAACATAGTTAGGCGGGGTAAAAATCTCAAAAAGCAAGCCCTGAAAAAGTATGGTATGGATTCAATAGCGGCAGTTACATCTATAGTTACCAATGGTAAAAATAATATGTCAGCCTACAAAGAGCGTCTCAGTGAACAGCAAATTCAAGATGTTGCTGCTTACGTTCTCGAACAGGCTGAAAAAGGCTGGCGTTAGAAAGTTAGGAGAAAGTTAGGAGTTATGAGTTCAAAATTAGGAGTTAAGAGTTAAGATTTAAGAGTTATTGATTATCGTTGTTATAAATGGTTCTTAAGAAGGCATAAAAGCTAAGGATGTTGTAATAAGATGCTTACAAACTCACAAATTCTCCTAACTCCTAACTCCTAACTTCTCACTCCCAACTTCTCACTCCTAAACTTGAAAATGAATTTACCCGCAGCTAGCCGTCTCCAATTCACTCCCGATTTAAACATCTGCCGCATTTTAAATGGTATGTGGCAAGTATCTGGCGCACACGGAAAGATTAATCCCCAAGCTGCCATTAAGACTATGTTTCAATATTTAGATGCAGGCTTTACTACTTGGGATTTAGCAGATCATTATGGCCCCGCAGAAGATTTTATTGGTGAGTTTCGCTGTCAACTAATTGATACTCGTGGAAAAGATGCTTTATCTCAGGTACAAGCCTTTACAAAATGGGTACCTCGTCCAGGCAAAATGACGAAAAAACTCGTCGAGGACAATATTGATATTTCCCTGAGAAGAATGAATGTGCAATCGTTAGATTTGATGCAGTTTCATTGGTGGGAATATCAGGATAAAAATTATCTGGATGCCCTCAAATATATGGCAGAGCTTCAGACTGAGGGTAAAATTAAGCATCTAGGTTTAACTAATTTTGACACAGAAAACTTAAAGATTATTACCGAAGCAGGGATCAAAATCGTTTCTAACCAAGTGCAATTTTCCCTGATTGACCGCCGTCCTGAAGTTAATATGGTGGAGTTTTGTCAACAGCATGACATCAAGCTTTTTACTTACGGGACACTATGCGGCGGTTTGTTATCAGAAAACTATTTGGGGAAATCGGAACCGCGAGGATTTGATCTCTCTACTGCTAGTTTGAAAAAATATAAAAATATGATCGATGCTTGGGGTGGTTGGCGCTTATTTCAAGAGTTGCTAGCTATCTTAAAGGAAATTGCTAATAAGCATGGGGTAAGCATTTCTAACGTGGCAGCACGTTACATTTTAGATCAGCCAACTGTGGCAGGTGTGATAGTTGGTGCCCGACTTGGGGTATCTGAACATATAGAAGATAACGCCAAAGTATTTAGTTTTAGTTTAGATGCAGACGATCGCGATCGCATCAGTGCAGTATCTCGCCAATCACGCGATTTGTACCAGCTTATCGGCGATTGCGGCGACGAATATCGGCGATAATTTCAGGAATTGGGTGATAATACGGTGAAGGTTACTGTGCAAACTACTGCTGTCAGCCATGCCCCTAAACTTCACCTTCGCCCTCAGTCAACAGCAAACTTTTGAACTGCGCTGTGATTATGGCTCACGTCGCCTAGAAAAAACTGAGTTGGCAGCACTCATTGATTTGTGTGAGCAAAATTATTATGCTCAAGATGAAGATCGCCTACCCTATCTCACCCAGTTGGGACGGCAACTTTATCAATGGCTGGATGGTAAAGAAGGATGGTTGAGAAACGCGCTGGATGAGGCGGATGAGCAAACGATTCTTCTAGATTTGATTAAAATCAGCGAAGCGCAGGGGTTGAACCCAGAAACAGAAAAAGTAGCGCTGGGATTGGCACATTTACCCTGGGAATTGCTGCATGATGGTGCAGGATTCTTACTGCAACGTCAAAATATTTCCGTCTTACCAGTGCGTTCTGTGCAGCAGCGTCAAACCCCATTAATTGGCGTGCAAAATCGCCCCTTGCGGTTGCTGTTCATGGCGACTTCTCCTGAAGGGATAAAACCAATTCTGGATTTTGAGCGGGAAGAAGCGAACATTTTGCAAGCAACTGAAAATCAGCCCTTGGCGTTGATTGTTGAAGAAAGTGGCTCGGTTGCAGAGTTAAGCAATTTGGTGCAATCCTACCCAGAAGACTATTTTGATGTCTTTCACCTCACCGGACACGGGATAATTTACACCCACAAAGATTACGGCTATTTGCTGCCAAAAGGCACAGCATTACGAGACAATACACCTTGCTTCATCACTGAAGATGAAGTGGGGAATATCCAACTGACTACCGTCAAGAATTTAGCTGAAGCCTTTCGCGGCCGCTGGCCGCGTGTAACTTTTCTCTCTGGTTGTCATACGGGACAGGTTTCTAACAAGGGGACAGTACCCTCAATGGCGCAGGCATTGGTGAAAGCCGGGGCGGGTATAGTTTTAGGCTGGGCGCGTCCGGTGTATGACCGCACGAGTATTGTAGCAGCACAGGCACTTTATCTAGCTTTGGCGACGGGGGCAACTGTTGAACAGGCTGTCAAAGCGGCACAGCAGAAGATGATTGAGGAAATATGCACCGACTGGCATCTGTTACGGATGTATCGAGATACGCGCCCCATTAACCAACTGGTGACACCACTGAACACAAAAAATCGGGAAAAGCTGAAGTTCGCAGCGCCAGAGCAAGAATTTCTCGATGAGAATAATCAAATTAAAGTTGCCAGTCGGTTTGAGTTTGTCGGACGCAGACGACCTTTGCAACGGTGTCTCAAGGCTTTGCGGGAAACTAACAACCAAGTAGTCGGCGTGTTTATTGCGGGGATGGGCGGACTAGGCAAGAGTACCCTGGCGGCGCGGTTATGTACGCGGGTGCAGGCGCAGCGTCCTAATTTTGCGCGAGTCGTGTTGATTGGCCCTCTGGATGAGATAGGTTTGCTGAATAAGCTTTCTCATAAATATCAGCGATTTGCAGATGTGCCCGCACTTTTGAATGAACCAAAGGTGTCTCTAGAAGGGCGGTTGCAAAACTTTTTTGAAGCAATAGAAAAAATTGACCAACCCTTGCTGTTAGTACTGGATGATTTTGAGCAAAACATCCCCAAACCTAACATTAAAGATGGCTCATTGCGGATGACGGTGGAAGCCTACAAGATTTTAGGGGCGATTTGTGCAGCATTGGCAGAAACCGGGGTAGAAAGTCGGCTGATTGTCACCTGTCGCTATTTGAAAGCAGACACCTTACCAGAAAATCATCGCCTGCACTTGGAATCTTTGGCAGGGATGAGCAGCAGTGATATTGATAAAATCTGCTTTTCTTTAGATACAAAAGTTAAGCAGCAGCTAAGAACTCAGAGGATTATTCACATTGCCGATGGTAATCCCCGCTTGCTGAAGTGGTTGTTAGAGGTGATTCAGCAACCAGGAATAGCGGCGGATGAATTATTGAATCGGCTGGAGGCGACTGAGCAGAAATTCCGCGAAGATATCTTGGCACAAACTCTGCTGGCTGCTTTGGAACCGGAAGAACAAAAGTTTCTCGCACGGTTGAGTGTGTTTCACTTGCCGGTGACAGAGGAGATTGTCAGGGCAATTTCTCCCGCCGGGGACTCGAAGTCCCCGACTAATAGCGAAAGTCCTCTGAAGAGGACTGAGGATTTAGGGGAGGGAATTTCTAATCCGCTTGAGCGGACTTCGGCTATGAGCCAGGAAATTGATTTCCTGGCGGTTGTGGGCAAGCTTGTCAGCCTGAGTCTAGTTGAGTCTGCTACGACTCACGCCAACCAGTCAGCTAATTATCGGGTGACGACAATTTTAGAATCGTTGCTAGAAACAGTGTTGAGTGAGAAAGAATGGCAAGCAGCGCGACAGCAAGCGGTGAGGAAAATCTATCAAGCTTGGTGGGAGGAGAATGACAACCCCACGGAAGCAGAAGGACTGGAAATTGTACGGTTGGGATTACTGGGGAAAGAGCAGGAAATTGCTGTCAGCATTGGAGATAGGATTGCAAACAATTGGGTGAACAATTCCCGGTTTGTGGAAGCTTTTGATTTATGTGAGCAAATTCTGGCAGTTTTTCAAGACTACCGCATCTTGGGAACCATTGCCCGTGCCGAAAAGGTTTTGGGTTTTGTGCAAGAGGCTGTTACCCATTATCAGCAAGCTTTAGACCTTTGCCCTGAAGAGGAATTAACAAGAAAAGCCGCTACCCTGGGCAACATGGCACAGGTATTCGCCGACCAAGGGGACATACCGAGAGCGATCGCACTCTGGGAGCAATCTTTGGAAATAAAGGAGCAGATAGGCGATGTCCAAGGTAAAGCCATTACCCTCAGCAACATGGCAAACGTAATCGCCCAACAAGGGGACATAACAAGAGCGATCGCACTCTGGGAGCAAGATTTGGAAATATCTGAGCAGATAGGCGATGTCAAAGGGAAAGCCACTACCCTGGGCAACATGGCACAGGTATTCGCCCAACAAGGGGACATACCGAGAGCGATCGCACTCTGGGAGCAATCCTTGGAAATATTTGAGCAGATTGGCGATGTCAAAGGGAAAGCCGCTACCCTCAACAATATGGCAGGGGTAATCGCCCAACAAGGGGACATACCCAGAGCGATCGCACTCTGGGAGCAAGACTTGGAAATATTTGAGCAGATTGGCGATGTCAAAGGGAAAGCCGCTACCCTCAACAACATGGCACAGGTATTCGCCCAACAAGGGGACATACCGAGAGCGATCGCACTCTGGGAGCAATCCTTGGAAATAAAGGAGCAGATTGGCGATGTCAAAGGTAAAGCCGCTACCCTCAACAACATGGCACAGGTATTCGCCCAACAAGGGGACATACCGAGAGCGATCGCACTCTGGGAGCAAGACTTGGAAATATCTGAGCAGATTGGCGATGTCAAAGGGAAAGCCGCTACCCTCAACAATATGGCAGGGGTAATCGCCCAACAAGGGGACATAACAAGAGCGATCGCACTCTGGGAGCAAGATTTGGAAATATCTGAGCAGATTGGCGATGTCAAAGGGAAAGCCGCTACCCTCAACAATATGGCAGGGGTAATCGCCCAACAAGGGGACATACCGAGAGCGATCGCACTCTGGGAGCAAGACTTGGAAATATTTGAGCAGATTGGCGATGTCAAAGGTAAAGCCGCTACCCTCAACAACATGGCACAGGTAATCGCCGACCAAGGGGACATACCGAGAGCGATCGCACTCTGGGAGCAAAACTTAGAAATATTTGAGCAGATTGGCGATGTCAAAGGGAAAGCCGCTACCCTCAACAATATGGCAGGGGTAATCGCCCAACAAGGGGACATACCGAGAGC
>NZ_JBALFD010000066.1:0-132485 GCF_036916985.1 Nostoc sp. | reverse complement strand
AATAGCAAATGTAGTCGCCGAAATAGCAAATGTAGTCGCCGAAATAGCAAATGTAGTCGCCGAAATAGCAAATGTAGTCGCCGAAATAGCAAATGTAGTCGCCGAAATAGCAAATGCGATCGCCTTGGAAAAAACCTTAAAAACTAAGCGCAGACGCGCAACGCGTTCGCCTTTAGCATCTTGTAGAGAAAAATAATACGTCCTTATTAAATCCCCTAAATTTATTTATGGGAATTATCTTTTTACTTTTTAACGTAGACAATTAGATAGGATTCTGGCATCTGAGAAATTGGATTCACCGTTTAGTCTACACAGTCTAAAAACTCATCACCCAGACCGGGTTTTTTACTCTCGTACCAACTGTATGCATCATTGAGTTCTTCTCGAACCTCTGGGCGAAACACCACGACATAATTCATTACTGCCCCTTAATTGATGCTTTGATTTCCTCCCAAGTCAGCACATTATCTGGATTTGAATTATAGTCAGCAGTTTGACGATCAAGCTCTTGCTTTTGTGCATCGGTTAAATCAGGGTAAACTTGCTCTGCTGCGATGGTATCTCAAATTGCCTGTACAAGACGGATTCTATCTTCAACACTGAGAGTTGCGATTTCGTTCAAAGTAGCTGTGATATCCATGCTGATTAACTTGGAGTGAGGAAACAACTGGTACACCTTAAATATAGCGGACAAGATTTTGTCCATCAAATCAAACGCTGCATTTGCTTTGATGCCCAACAGTGCGATGTCTACGACGGGCTACGCCTACGCCTTGCAGAAAACCTCAAAAACAAAGCGATCGCCCCGGTAGAATAATAATTTACTAAGCTGTTGCAAATTCTGTAAATTTTCTCACATCTGGAGGCTGAAAAGCTAACACAATATCGCTGGTATTTACACCTAAGTTCATTAATTCAGTCGCTATTCCCTCTTCTGTCCAGTCTTCTTCTATGAAAATTTTCTCATTCTTAATCCGAATATGAATATGAGTATATTTAAGTCTTTTACTGCCTTGCCAATCTACAGTTAACCAGAGATAATGATCGCGATTTTCATCAAATACTAAACAATTTTCAGCAACTTTATCAGGTGATTGACGAGATAAATTATCATATTCAGTTAGCACCTGTTTAATTAACTCTCGATATTGTGTTAATTTATCCATAAAGTAATTTCCTCCCTTTCATTGTTAAAAACAATAAATTCAATTTGCTGAAGTTTCACCACTGCTTGAATAGATTTTCTTTGAAAGAAAGTATCAAATACTGTATCTCTGATTGCTAGATAAATTTTATAGTTTTTACTGGCTAGTTGTAAAATATCGCGGTATAGAATATATTGACCTAGAGCATTTTCAAAATCTCTCATAGGAGAAGGACTGATAAAACTCTTAATTTCTACAACGATTTTCCGTCCTTCTTGTTCTGCTAATAAGGCTTTCTCTACAAATAAATCAGCATAAAGTTCTGCATCTTCATACTGCAAAAAATAAGGGTCAGCTATAATTGTCCAGCCATCTTTAATTAAGGCATTTTTAACAGCATCATGGTAAATGTCTTTTGCTGGCATTTCCTTCGTGGTAATATTGCCTAGATATTAAGTTTTAGTTATTATAATTATACTAACTGACTAAGAACTTCAATATCCTATCCCCTCAAAATTACATCGCCTGTTGTGGAAGAGTGAATGCGTTAGCAAAGCTCACCGTAGGTATCGCTTTGCAGAAAACCTCAAAAATTAAGCGATCGCCATTTGTGGAAGAGTGAGTGCGATGTCTACGACGGTCTACGCCTACGCATTACAGCGCTTCCCGCTATTATGCAATACAGTTTTTCTTCTTGCCCCTCTCCTAGTATAGCTTTCAGCTTTGAGGATGATGTACCTCATAGCTGCCGGAAGTGCTGTATTAGCTGTTTGAATTATCTCATCTGTAAGTTGCAAAGGTGATTATTCTAGTTGTAGCTTGGGGTAAACGCAGTGAAACCCAACGAATAAACTATGATCAAGAAGCAGACTTGATTTACTAGAGTGCTTTGCATGGTTTCAGCAGAATTAATCTCCACTTTGCGAGAACTTAGTCGAGCAGATAAGTTTTATATTATGCAGGTTTTAATCTCAGAGTTAGCCCAACAGGAAACCGAGCTGATTAAGCCCGATCAGTCCTATCCTGTGTGGTCGCCTTATGATGCAGTTGAAGCAGCAGATACTATGTTGAAAGTGCTAGAAGCTGCTAAAACTCAAGACCATGCGTAACGCACAACGGTATTCCTTTATCCCAATTGATGTTGCATTGAGTGAAGCCAGTTTTCGCCCCTATCTACCCCTTACTTTGATCTACCAGCAAAGTTCTGCGATCGCATCCGGTCTGTTGGATACTGGAGCAAGCGTGAATGTGCTTCCCTATCCAGTAGGAGTTGAGCTTGGTTACGTATGGGAGCAGCAGACAACTGCATTGAGTTTGACAGGTAATTTAGCTCAATACAAGGCGCGTGTCGTGGTTCTTCAAGCAGTAGTTGGGCAATTTGAACCTATACAACTTGTATTTGCATAGACACAGGCTACAAACGTACCGCTAATTTTGGGGCAAGTTAACTTCTTTATGGAGTTTGATGTTTGTTTCTACCGTTCACATTTACAGTTTGAGATCAGCCTAAATCGTTAGCCTCAGAGTAGATTTATTGCATTTGCCAGCCACCTTACACTTCAGAGTAGCGGACGGAAGCCGTTGGTGAGGGACATTGTAAAGAGCGATCACCTTGCAAAAAACCTCAAAAACAAAGCGATACCTACGGTGAGCTACGCTAACGCACTTCGTGTTTTAATCAATTCACCAGATATCTTCAAAATTAAGCACAAATCCAGGTAGTATATCTTCTCCTGATAAACTAGCAGGAGATTGCAGCACTTCAACATCTCTACCAAAGCGATAAATTTCTACTTGCCGAATTTCTAAATCAATTAACCAACCTAATCTAGCACCGTTGTCTCGGTACTCTTGCATTTTATTTTGTAGCCTTGTTAAACAATCAGTATCAGAACGCAATTCCACGACAAAATCAGGACATACAGGCGGAAAATTCTCTTTTTGCTCCTGTGTGAGATGATCCCATTTGTCACGTCTTAACCAAGATGCGTCAGGAGAACGAACTGCCCCATTTGGTAAAATAAACCCAACGGAAGAACCAAAAACTATACCTACTGACTCATCACGATTCCACACTCCAAGTTGAGCAGTTAAATTAGCATTGCGGTTGCTGGTTAACCCTCCGACTAAAGGCATTAATAGCAATGTGCCATCAGCATTACGCTCAAATCTGATTAATTCATTTATCTGACATAACTGGAAGAACTGCTCATTTGTTATTTTAAGAATAGGAGCAAAGTTGATAGTTAACGCATCCATAGAAAAATTTCAACTTGAATATTCCCATAAAAATGCCAAAGGTGAATGCACTTTAGCGAAAAACATATTTAGAATGATTGACTCTAAGTATTGATTACTTTATCCGCAGCACCAGTTAATATTTCATCCATCCAAGCATTTATGCTTTTGCCAGCCTTTTTAGCAGCAATAAATATTTTGCGGTGGTGTTCTGGAGTTGTGCGGAATGGAAGTTTACCAGAGAATGGTTTATCAGGCTCCTCTCCTAGTTCTTCACAGAAAGCAAGATAATCGTCAACAGAAATTTGAAATTCTTGACGCGCTTCGTCTACAGTTTTTGCCTTAAAGGTAATTACGTCATTAATATCTAGGACTTGACCAAAAAGTATTCCCGCTTCTACATCTACTTCTATACTAGCTGTGTATCCTTTATAAGTCATCATATTTCAATTCCTGCCTTAATTAAAAATTCTCTAACAGATTTGACTGCTCCTTTATCTGTCTCATTTTGAGGATGCGGTTCGTGAAAAACAGCTTTCACATCATTTAATTTCACACGAACCCGCGAACCTCTACCTTGAGTAATATCAGCACCGAGAGCTATAAATAAACTTTCAATATCTTTCCAAAGAATATTAGATGGTACAGGATTTGTAAAAATTAACTCTAAAATCTGACGTTGTTTGTTATTGAGATCCATTTAATCAATACAATTACAGCCATCTTACAGTTAAGTTGAATATAGCCACAGTTTTGATGATATCATATTATGATATCGTTGAAAATATAGAAGCGTAGGCGTAGCTGGGGTACACTACACCTCCAAAATTTCCCAAAGTGCGTTAGCGAAGCTCACCGTAGGTATCGCCTTACAGAAATCCTCAAAAACAAAACCTAGACCTGTAACGGCTTGCTGTTTGTTAGACATCGCCTGTTGTCCAAGAGTGAGTGCGATCGCAATGGTTATTCTGATAAACAAGCATATATCAAGCCTGTCTACATTTATTTATAAAATAAAGAAACGCAGTCTGTCTGTGTGTGTATATTTGACTTAAAGTCCAGAGAAATTGGAGTGTATATTTTATGTCTAATTATCAAGAAGTACTATTGCAAGCTCAAAGCCTAACTCCTGAAGAGCAAATACGCTTAATTGAAGAATTGTCAAGCTTAATTCGTCAACAGGTAACGATGATACCTAAGCAAAAGCATAGCATTCTCGAATTACGTGGATTAGGTAAAGAAATCTGGAATGGCATTGATGCTCAAGAATACATTAATCAGGAACGTGATTCATGGAATGGCTAGTCCAGCTACAGGGGCAAATTGTAGGTTTGGATACTGCTCCACTAATTTACTTTATTGAAGAAAATCCTAATTATTTAGATGTTTGTTACAGATGCTTTTTTTGAAGCGATGTTTCGTGGTGATTTTAGCGTTGTAACATCAGTTTTGACCATCACGGAAGTGTTAGTCTATCCCTTGCGACAAGGAAACACAGCATTAGCTCAACAATATCGTGAAATTCTATTTAATTCCCAAGGTTTAACAGCTATCGAGGTTTTTCCCGACATCGCTGAAAATGCGGCACAATTAAGGGCAGATTATAACTTAAGAACCCCAGATGCTAAACAGAAAAGCTACTGCTATTCGTGGACGTGCATCATTTTTCTTGACAAATGATGCGCAGTTGCCGTCTTTACCACCGTTGTCAGTGTTAGTGTTGGATCAACTGATAGTTTGAGTCTTTTTTGTATGTTGCGATCGCTGTTTCTATGATGGCATTTTAGGCAATCGCCTTGCAGAAAACCTCAAAAATAAAGCGATCGCTTGTTGTGGAAGAGTGAGCTATCACCTTGTATCACAAGCCATGTGACAACAGTATGGTTATTAATCAAGGTGATCGTAGTACTGCGGCTTGCCATCCCAAAGAGAATAAAGCTCTCGGTTGCTCCAGAGATAAAGTTCATCCTTGTTGTTATATTTCTTTTTTGCTCGAAATACATTTTCTGCATTTAGATAGTCAAGAGCAGCAACCCCAGTATCCGGCACTTCGTATCCTTGAAAACTATCACCAATTATGCTAAGTGTGGTTTTTGGAAGATTCATTAGCAGAACTGCTCCTTTTGATTCCCGTAAAACTAATACAAAAGAGTTCAAAACCATTCCATAATTTTTAGTAGCATGAAAAATTTTACCTTCTAGTGTATTGGTTAAACTTTTTGAGTTAAATAAATATCTCAAATAATCAGGTTTTATTAGACTAGATTTATCACGGATAATACGTTCTGCGGCATTAGAAGACCAACAACTTACATCATCTGAAGCTGCCAATTTTATGCGTCTATTCTGTCTAGCAGCAAAGCGTTTAGCACAAGGTAGATATCGTGAAGTCGTTATGAAAAGTCCTTGGTTTGCTCGTTCGTCTTCTACAACAGCACTTAAAGCTTGTACTGCTTGAAGATCAATAGGACTGGATTTAGCGTATCTCTTAGCCTGCACCAACGTCACTACTTCACCAATCACATCATTAGAGTATAAGCGAATATCTACACCACCATCAGCTTGACCAGAGCCAAGTTGAGTTTGATATCCGTTATTACGAAATATCCCATCAAGTAGGATCTCGAACTTCCTTGGATTAAGATGGTATAAATCATCAGGAAACTTGTGAAAATGTGCATAAACTTCCTCATACAGATCCGAAAAATCTGGCTGCACTAAATCACAAATCCACTGCCATTCAAAGTAATTACGATATGCTTCTTCTAGCTCTTCATCACCATTAACCCAAAAGGTAAATACTCCACCTCCATAATTCTCAAAATAGAAACCTGTGCTATCAATTAGTTCTTCAAATTCATCGCGCAGTTCATCACCATAGTATCCGTACAAAATTTCGCCAAGTTGGCCAGAAGCACAGAGTAATAGAACACATGGGTTCTCTTCTGGTTCATCGTCAAAATGTTCACTCCACGACTGAAATTTGCAATCTTTCCATAAATCTTGTTGTTGCGCCCAAGAATGGATAACTGACTTAAGAGCTTCAATATTATTCTCAAGACGAGCATCGTGCATACACTATAAAATTAGCCAAGATTGAACCAAATTTACATAAATTGCGCTTGAAGATTTTCAAAACATCTCCTAACTCACTGCATATTCTGTAAACTGTCTCATAAAAGGAGACTGAAAACCTAACACAATGTCTTCCTTGGGAACTCCCGCAGCTACCAAATTAGCTGCGATATCATCTTCTGTACCATTCCACTGAAGCCAAATTTTCCCACCTTTAATATCAATATGAATAATACAACTATGTACCCAGTCTTGACCTTCCCAACCTACATGAACTATTTGATAATGGTCACGTTGTGTATCAAAAATTGTTTCAACTTCTATATTTCCGAAGGCTGGTTTTTGCTCACTATAATCATGTAATATCTGTTGTACAAGCTGGCGATATTGAGTTAATTTATCCATTGGAAAATCACCTCTTCTTCTACATCATAAATAAGCATTTTCACTTGATTTTCTGCTATCATCTCTTTAGGAAAATCAAGTTAAAAAAATGTTTTGTAAGTTGTTAAAGGTACTGCTAAATACAAAACACGCTCCGGTTGCCGCCGTCGTAATGCACCTCTATAATTAATAAACTGTCCTAATGCTGTATGAAATTCTGAAATAGCAGACGACCTTTCTAAAAAACTTTTGACTTCGACTGCAATTTTTTGTCCTTCACGTTCTGCTGCAATCAGCTTTTGGGCGGCTAAATCAATCGAAAGATTAACTCCTCCCACGCTAATCGTGAGTGGATCGTGAGTAATTTGCCAACCATCTTTCTGTAAAGCTGTTTTGACAACTTCATGAAAGACATCTTTAGCAGACATACATATCTATAATTATATATTTGATTTTCATTTAGCCGCATTCCATACAATTTGTCAAAACCGTTTTTTATGTAGAGACGTTCTATAAAACGTCCCTACATTTATGATTAGGGATTATTCTATCCCTTCAATGCGGTCTTCAACTTCTTGGTACAACTCGCGCAGACGATCTAAATTGTCCTCGCTAGTCTCCCAATAACCGCGTCCATTCACTTCCAACAAAGTTGATACAATCTTGCGGAAAGAATGGGGATTAAGGTTCAACAACCGTTTCTGCATTTCTTCATCTTTGATGAAGGTTTCATTAGTATCCTCATAAATCCAGTTATCCACAGCGCCGGCTGTCGCACTCCAACCCGTTGTATTCACCAACCGCTTGGAGAGTTCGCGCACACCTTCGTAACCGTGAGACAGCATCCCCTCGTACCACTTGGGATTTAATAATTTGGTACGCGCATCCAAACGCACGGTTTCTGATAATGTCCGCACTTGGGCGTTAGCTGTGGTTGTATCTGCAATATAAGATGCTGGCTTTTTACCATCACCGCGCAGACTTGCAACTAACTTAGTGGGATCTGAATCAAAGTAATGGGAAACGTCCGTCAAACTAATCTCGGAAGAATCCAGATTTTGGAAAGTTGCATCAGCAGTTTTCAATGTACTTTCAAAAATCTGCCGGGATTCGTCCATGATTCCGGGGTTATCGGAATTGAACGAGAAGGATTTCCGGTTGAGATACATTTCCTGCAACTCGGCTTCGCTATCCCAAGTGCTGTTTTCTACCGCCAAGTTGATATTTGACGAGTAGGAACCAGAAGCGTTGGAGAAAACGCGCGTTGCTGCTTGACGCAGATTAATCCCCATTTCCTCAGCTTGCTGCAAAGCGTGTTTGCGAACAAAATTCATTTCTAAGGGTTCATCCGCCTCAGCTGCCATCTTCACGCCTTGGTCTAGCAGGTTCATTTGGTTGATGAACAAGTCGCGGAATACACCAGAACAGTTGATTACTACATCAATTCTGGGGCGTCCCAACTCTTCTAGAGATATCAATTCCAACTTGTTCACCCGTCCCAAGGCATCGGGAACTGGACGCACGCCCAGCATCCACATAATTTGTGCTAGGGATTCACCGTAAGTTTTGATGTTATCGGTTCCCCAGAGGACGCAGGCGATAGTTTCTGGCCATTTTCCTTCGTTTTCAGCCTTGTTGCGGATCAAAAGCCTATCTACGACGATTTTGGCTGATTGTACTGCTGCCGTTGTTGGGATGGATTGCGGATCTAAAGCATGGATATTCTTACCCGTGGGCAATACATCCGGGTTGCGGATGGGATCGCCACCAGGACCGGGTAGGATGTACTCACCTTCCAAGCCTCTGAGTAATGCTCCGAGTTCGTTGTCGGCACAAACTTGTTGCAGACAGAATTCCAAATACTCAAGTAGGGGTTTTAGGGCGGCAGTGTCAACTTTGGGATAACCTGCTTTATGCAATGCTTCTACCCAAGGTTCCTTTTTGCCCATGTTGAAGAAATTCAACCGGGAAACTAGAGAAACTCGCCCTTCCGCGTCGATTTGCTCTTGGACAAGGGCGGTAACTGCTGCACGGGTTGCCAAAGTGATATCTTGCAACAACTGGACATCTTCTAAAATGCCTCTGTCGCTATTTTGGTAAATATCGTCAATGTTACGCCCAATGCTGTTAGCGATAATTCCCGGTAAGCCTTGAAGTCCTTCTTCCTGACGATCTAGACTAGCAATGTTGACGAGAGTTGCGATCGCTTCTTCTGCACTTGGCGGTTTACCAATGACGTGCAAACCACAAGGCAACAACCGTGACTCGATTTCCATCAACTTGCGGTAGACGTTACCAACAATATTATCGCGATCGTCAGTACTCATGTCTCTGGCATCGGTTTCTGGCAGGTTAATATCCTTATCCAGATTCACGATCCGACATTTATCCATGATGCTGTTGACAATGGAAACACCGCGTCCACTATCTTTTAAGGTTTGGTAGGAAGCAATCAATTCGCTGAGTTCCTTCAAACCTTTATACAAACCAGCATTTTCTGCTGGCGGTGTCAAGTAAGAAATTGTTTCGGCATAACTCCGGCGTTTGGCAATTGTCGCCTCACTCGGATTATTCGCTGCGTAGTAATACAAGTTGGGAATTGAGCCAATTAAGTTATCTGGATAACAGTCACCAGACATCCCCATCTGTTTACCTGGCATGAATTCCAAGGAACCGTGTGTACCAAAGTGCAGTACAGCATCAGCTTTCCAAACTTGCTCTAGGTAAGTGTAGTAAGCAGCAAAACCGTGGTGAGGACTCGCTGAACGGGAGAACAACAACCGCATTGGGTCGCCTTCGTAACCAAATGTGGGTTGCACACCGATGAAGACGTTACCGAATTGCTTACCATAAATCAACAGGTTTTGCCCGTCGCTGTTGAGATGTCCAGGAGGTGGCCCCCAGTTTTCCTCTAAGCGGTGAGAGTAGGGGGTCAGCGCCTCATACTCAGGAACCGACATTTTGTAAGCAACGTTTAGTTCAGGGCTGTTATACTGCGCCTGTGCGTCATGGATGACTTCTTGCATCAACGCTTCGGCGGATTCTGGCAATTCTGGTAAGTCGTAGCCGTTATTTTTGAGGGCTTTCATCACCTCGTAAATTGAGCCGAATACATCCAAGTAAGCGGCGGTTCCCACGTTGCCTTTATCTGGCGGGAAACTGAAAACGGTGATGGCGACTTTTTTATCAAGTTTCGGCTTGCGGCGGAGATTAGCCCATTTTAAGGCGCGTTCGGCGACAGCTTCCACCCGATCGCGGAGTGCGATCGCTTTGCCTGTAGTTCCATCTCTACCCGATAAGATAATCGGCTCAATTGCTCCATCCAATTCCGGAATTGCAATTTGCAAAGCTACTTGAATTGGATGTAACCCTAAATCGCTATCCATCCACTCTTCTGTGGTTTGGAATACTAGGGGTAACGCCACCATGTAAGGACGGTTTAAGCGTTTGAGTGATTCAATTGCCTTGGGATGATCTTGTCTGGCTGGGCCACCTACTAAAGCAAAACCAGTCAGCGATATCACTGCATCTACCAACTGTATCTTGGTAATTGGTTCGTAGAAGTAAGCATCCACAGGCTTGGAGAAATCCAAACCACCAGCAAACACAGGTAGTACCCGTGCGCCTAATGCTTCCAACTCCTGCACCATTGCCACATAATGGGCATCATCGCCTGTAACTAGGTGAGTGCGTTGCAATACCAACCCGACACAAGGAGCTAGGGGATCTTTTAGATCGCTAGAAATATCCTTACGAGCTGTATACCAATTGAGGTATTCTCTGACATCTTCAAACATACTGGGAGCCAAAGGATGCCAAATCCCTAAATCGGGATAAACCACCGGCTGTTCGTATGTAGAAGGTGCAAAATCTTGTTTCTCTAAACCTTTAAATACGTATTTATCAGCTAGCATCAGCAAGAAGTTTTCCAGATTTTCTGGAGAACCACCTAGCCAATACTGAAAACTGAGCATGAAATTTCGGGCATCCTGTGCCTTGTCCATCGGTAAAAACTTCAGCACTTGCGGCAGCGTTCGCAAAAGCTTCAGCATCCCATCTTGGAATCCCGCACCGGATTTTTCTTTGCGTTTCCGCATGAATTGGGCGATCGCACTTTTTGACTGACCCAACTGTGCTAGAGAAAAGCTGCCCATTTTATTTAGGCGCATTACTTCCGGCATGGAGGGAAAGACAACAGAAACATCCAGATGATCGCGATGTGGTTCTACTGCTGCTACTACTTTCTGTGCTAAGTCTTCGATGAAAATGAGGGAAGCGATGAAGATATTCGCACTCTCAATTTCTCGTTTGAACTCCTCATAATTCTCTGGGTCGCGGAGTTCCTCAATCAAGTACCCGCTGATTTCAATCGCCAAGTTAGGATTGTTCGCGTTAATCGTGCGAACTGCTTGCGACAAAGCACTCTGGTACTGGGACTCAAGCACGACATAGACCACCTTGATTAAACTACGTCCGCGTAAGTTATCAGGCGCAATGTGTCTAATGGTGGACTTGACGTGTGTGAACATGCTTCTTCGGCTCCTTTGATGCGTGTTCTCTGAAGGAAGTTCCTAGCGGCATCATCAGCCACAGGTAACTTGTGATCTTTTAGGCAATATCTGTTTTTTATCAGAAAATGCTTGCCCAGTAGGCATTTTATCGCTTATATGACACAAATCGATATAAAAAACGAAATATTTCTTTGTAATTGTTGACTTTGTGTAAAAGTGTTTGCTCGCTTGTTTGTAAAATTATTGTTACATATTTAAATAGCTAAATAGCTATTAAGCAATGACAAAGCAGTTACAAAACAAAACTTGCCTATGCTGACTAAAAAATATTTAGTCAGCATAGGCAGCCTTCAATTATGTAATTGCGGGTTATACCAAACAAAAAACAACAGAAACTTGGTATCTGCTGGCGAACAACCAACTTTTATTTAGCCAATATTGGCTTGCTATTTAAAGTATCCAAAATTCCATCATGGAATTTATTTACTGAAGACAAAACTCCGTTTTCTTTATCATTCAGTAATGAGTCTTTTACCTCATTCAAATAATTGTTGAGGTTTTCTCTTAGAATTGGTCTTTCTACTTTAACTGTATGATAATGATCCCAGATATCCCATGCTAAAACTCCTAAGCCAGCAATAGGATTAAGTAGTTCTAAACCTAAAAGTCCAGCAGCAACTTCACCTGTCCCTTCTGTTGCTACCTTTGTTGCAGTTTTAGTTGCTATCTTAGCGACTATTTTAGAAGTTGCTTTACTCACAGTTGCCGTAGCAATTTTCTTAGTACCAATAACACTAACAGCTTTCATCATTGCACTTGCAGCTACATAACCTGTACCACGCGAAAGTGCGCGAAGAGAGAGATTTTGCTCTTTGCTACCTGTATCATATGTTGTACTTGCTAAACCTTCCAAAAATCGCTCCCAAACGGGTCGGGGAATCTGATACTGACTTTGGATTCCTGCTAATTTTTGATTAGCTTCGGATACATATTTATCAATTGCTTCTCTTGTAAAACGTTCCATCTCAAGTTGCATTGATGATGGTTGTAGAACCTTTTTTGTAAATTCATTTTGGAAACTTCCAATTAATTTTTCAGCTTTTTCTTCTTCTGAAGTAGCACTAATGTTTACCCAAATAGCTTCTACACCAACACCCCACTGAGTAAAATAATTTTAGTACCAATCGAGAAACGGATGGTCTACACGTCGCATTACCTCATCATGCCATTGTTCCAGATTATTCGATGCAGATGCTCTGGCACTAACTAATGCCTTACCAAGAGCATTTGCAACATCATCAGACATTTGAGATACCTTTTGTTCAGGAATGGTAATGGTGACAGTATTTGATTTACGTTTAGATGCATCGCTGATGTGATTGAGCGAAAAATTACCCCATACTTGAATAATGATTATGAAAATAACACCAATCCAAATGAATTTAGATGCAGATTTAATAAAATCACTATAGGCGTGAATACGCTCTGTCTTCTGAGAAAAAGTTCCATCATCAACAGGCTTGGATGGGGAATTATGTTTAAATAAAGCAACAAACAGCTTGTTTAAACCTGATAGTATAGGTTGTAAAAATAAAATTATATTTTTATAAAAATCTGCTTTTTGTACTCCTTGAATCGTTTGATTAGTTTCCTCTGATTGAGATACAGGATTTTGAGTTAATTCTTGCTCTTGATTAGCGTTCATAGTCAATTTTGTTGTTTTAAGTATCGATTAATAAGATATGAAACAGTATCTCAGCTATGCAAGTCTTGTCAAATAATCCTTTATCTTCAACTTCAAATCACTTGAAATAGGGTAAGATTCAATCTCGCGTTCTATATCTGATTTAGATTTCCCTTGTGTTCTAAGTTGCTCTACAGTAGACTTAAAAATTGCTTCAAATCCATATTCAGCTAATCCTTGTGAGATTAGAGCAAGCAAGACAAGTACAGCAATTCCTCCAAGCATTCCCAATGGTCCACCAAGCAGTGCTAAAGCTGCTGTTATTGCAGCCGCTCCAGCCCATCCCGTCACAGCCATAGCAACCAAAAGTACAAGACCAGGCACACCTAATGCCGCGATTTTGTCAACTAGCTTATCCATGATAGATCGCTAAATATAATGTGATTTTTATTTCTTTAGTCTCAGTATCTTGCAATTAAAAGCTAATTATCCCCTAGCTAGCATCAGGGATAATGGTAAGATTACATCAGGAAATTTAAGATAATCTTCAAGATTTGACTATGGCATCCAGCAATGAACCCTTTATGCAAGCAGAAAACCAGTGGGACTTGGAAACGCTTTACTCTGATTTATCATCAGTGAAAGGTAAGCGTTTGACACCAGTGGAAAAGCGACACTTGCGCGGTTTGCTTTGTGGCTTCAGTCCGGCTGAAATAGCTGAGAAACTTGGTAAAAATGGGAAAGGTGTAGAAACTGACCTCTGTGCAACTATATACAGGTATGTAAAAAGTCTGTTGGATAAGTCTGATGAAAAGTTAGAAAATTGGCGAAATATTTCTGAATGGCTCGATGATGCGGGGTATAAAAATCAGTCGATAAAGGTTCCAGGTTTAGATTTATCGCCTGATAAAGCAGTAGTTAATGTAACTAATATAAATATTGAAAATAATCAAATAGTATTTTTGATTAGTATGAAAATTCCGACTTCTAAAGATTTAGATTCTTTGGAAGATGAATTAAACCATTTAGATAATTATAAAAGCAATTAGTATTTATCTTATACCGAAATCAGACCATGCTTGATAAGCAAACAGGGTAAAAACGAAGGATAAAATTTCTCGTCATGCACAGACAGAAATGGAGCGAAGAAATATACCTCAAGCTTTAGTTGAATCTGTTCTTAATGCTCCTGGGCAAGTTAAGAATATTTGTAGGTTGGGTGGAACGAAGTGAAACCCAACAAACCTTGCAACATTTTGGGCTTAACCGAACCGTATTGAGTCCCCAGTCCCCCAATACAGTACAAATCAGCCCAAAAACCTCATGTAGAGACGCGATTTATCGCGTCTTGAAAGACCAATTATCTACACCAATAATCTTTAACCCAAGCGTATTGCCCAGTCCCCTTACCAAGCCCCTATACCCCTAATGAATTTAAGATAATCGAGGATCGAGAGCATCTCGTAAAGCATCACCTATATAGTTGATACTTAGCACGGTGAGAAATATTGCTGTACCAGGGAAAATAACCATGTGGGGAGCAAATTCTAAAAAGTTTTGCGCTTCATAAAGCATTCGTCCCCAAGTTGGGACATCAGGGGGAAAACCTAGACCAAAAAAGCTCAGGGTTGATTCGGTAACGATCGCAGTACTTACTGAAAGAGTAGCAGCAACTAGTACTGGACTAATCACGTTGGGCAAAATATGAATCCAAATTAATCGACTAGGAGAAGCACCAAGGGCGCGCGCTGCTGTGACAAATTCTAACTCCCGCACTGTCAAAAAACCAGCTCGGACTAATCTGGCTACAGACATCCAGTTGAGTCCGCCAATTACTAGTACTATCAACACAAATATACCTAGTTCTGGGCCAGCGATCGCTTTAATCGCATCCCGAAACAAAAATATTACTAGTAATAATAATGGTAGCCGTGGTAAAGCTAAACACAAATCTGTCAAACGCATCAAAGCAATATCCAGCCAGCCGCCATAGAAACCAGAGAGTGCGCCGATGAGTGTACCGAGAGTTATGGCTACTGACATCGAAAAAATTCCGACTGCGATCGATATTCGTCCGCCATACAACACTCTTGCTAATATATCTTGGCCTAAATCATTAGTACCAAATGGATGCGCCCAACTGGGAGCAAGAGTAGATTTAGCAAAGTCAATTTTGTTGATGGGAATATTATAAATAAATGGCCCAAGCAAAACACTTAACACTATAATCAGCAAGACTACAATACCAAACATCGCCTGACGATTACGACGAAACTTGCGCCATGCTTCTTTTGTGGGCGTTTCTGGTTTGGAAACAAGATTTGTTGATGCTGGAGAAACTGAAAGTTTGGATAGTTCTGAACTTTGATTAGGCGATCGTTTCAACATAAGTATCTACTTTCTCAGATGTTCTATATTTAATTTTTATGCAATTTCCAACCAGAGTACTGAATCTAGTTTTTTCTTCATGCTTAATTTTTAATTGTTTAGCTACTTCGTGTACTTGACGCGAGGATCTAATAAACCATAAAGAATGTCTGCAACAAGATTAAAAATCACAATCAGAATTGCATATATAAAAGTAATTGCCATGACAACTGGTGTGTCATTCTTATAGATAGAGTCAATTAATAGAGCGCCAATTCCCGGAACACGAAAAACTTTTTCTGTAACTAAAGCACCTGTAAAAACACTTGGAATATCCAAGGCTACTAATGTAACTACAGGAATTAACGCATTCCGCAAAACATGACGATTGATAACTAAAAATTTGGGTAATCCTTTAGCATAAGCAGTACGCACATAGTCTTGATGGATATTTTCTAAAATCTCTGAACGCACAAAACGCATTAGCATTGCTGTCTGCCAGAGTCCTAATACGCAAATTGGCATAATCGATTGTTTAACTTGAGCGATAAAACTCTGCCAATCTGTCACCTGTAATGTGCTGTTATAGATAAAAGGCAACCATTTCAATTGGATACTGAAGATAATAATAAATAGTAAGCCTGTAAAAAATGTTGGCAGAGAAAACCCAAAAAAAACTAAAGTAGTCAAAATCGTATCAATCAGAGAATTACGTTTGAGAGCCGAAATTACTCCCAAAGGAATAGCTAACAGTATGCCAAAAAGGTAGGCAGAACCAACCACCCATAGCGTTGTAGGTAAGCGTTGGAGAATTAAACCAATTACCGGACTACGACTAGTAAAAGAATAGCCCATATCTCCACTAACAAAAGCTGTAACCCATTTGATATAGCGGATATGGAGCGGTTGGTCTAAACCTAAAGATATTCTAATATTTTCCCGAACTTCCGCTGTTATGGAGGGATTGAGTGCAAATTCTCCCATTGGATCGCCGGGTGCTAATGCCAGAATAGTAAATATGACAACACTAATGGCAATTAAGGTGGGAATAGCAATTAGTAGACGATTAATTAAGTATTTATTCATTAGCTCTTACAAAATCTGCCTTACTCTTAAAAACGAGAGAACAACTGATAAGCTAAAAAACATCTAAATTGCATAATCAAATCAAACATAACTCTTGTGGGATGGGCATCTTGCCATTGGTGTCAACTTAAGGTGAAAGCAAGTCTAGAACTAGCTTTTAGATTTCCTTGTTCCCAGTCTCCGACTGGGAATGCTTGTCTTTGAGGCTCCGCCTCTCTTTACTGGCGGCAGAGCCACCAGGAGCAGCATTTCCAGCCGGAGGCTGGTAAAGAAGTTTCAGCTTAAGTTGACACTAATGGCATCTTGCACGCCCAGCTTATGCAATTTGAATATGGAACAGCTTAAAAATCAGGTTTAAGTAAGTCGGTGAGAAAAATTCAATGTATATGAAGAAATATAAATTTGAAGTAGGGTGTGTTATGCCGTAGGCTAACGCACCTTGAATCCTTGATCATGCGTCGGTGCGTTGCGCTGCGCGACAACACACCCTACATTTACATTCCTTAACATAGCTTGAAATATTAGCACCGACTTACTTATTGTTCAGTTTAGTAGATAAGAAACTTGCAAGATAGCATCACGGATACAAAAAATTTATCTTTAAAAACAACGGTAGATTAGTGGGATTTAGACAAAAAACAAGTTTTTATCCAGCTAATGATGTTCAGGTGCTTTGCCACATCATACGGGATGTCGTTGGTACGCGTAACCTCAATAGTGGTGTATCAACAGATGAGGTTAACATGTGCGTCAATTTGGCTAGCCTTTATAGAGACGGCGATTTATCGCGTCTCTTGCCTTAACCGAACCGTATGGGAGTCCTATATATAATTTAATATGATTAATGAATCCAAATTTTTTTAGCCAGACTAGTACCAAGTTTTGCATTTAACATAATAGTTAGTATTACTAAGAAATCATCAAAATTATTTTTAAATATAATATTTAAGTTTGCATTATTGTCTTGATAATTTATTTCTCCAATGTATTCAATTTTGTCCAATACTTTAACCCAATTAAACCAATCTGTTATAACATTTTCATACTTTTCTTTAGTTTTTAGGGTTTTTTCCTTTAGCTGAGTTGTTATTATAATTTGATGAGATTGATTATCACAAAAGAAATCTATACACTTATGGTTTAATGCTGCCGGTTTTCTAAGATCGTAATGCTTCAATTCGTGATTTCTTTCTACTCGATACCAAATTATATGACTACCACCAATAAGATACCCATAACGGTCGCGCTTAGATTGATCGTGAAGTGGTTGTAACAAGCTTTCTTCTTCATTCACTACCTGGCGAACTTTTTGATATATTTCAGGATTTCTATCTCTATGTTGCTGATATCTAATTTCTGGATCATCATGAAAAATAATCTCATAAATTGGGTCATAAAATTCATACAACACATAATCATAAGGAGCTTCTAATAAATATTGGATTTTAGGATGTTGAGATAACAATGCAAAGTCTGTTAGATAGATTTTTTGAACGATTGTGATTGGATGATAATTTGCCATCTGGTAGTAAGTACAGGACAAACGTATCTAAACATTGACAAGACTGAATTAGAGGGAAATGTACCAAGACCGCAATTAGATATTACTTTCAGAAAATTAAATATTCACTTATAGTACAATACGCTTGGGTTAAGGGCTACTGGCAACAATTTTGGGTTTTCGAGACACGATAAATCGCCGTCTCTACAAGTGTTTTGGGCTTATCTGAACTGAATTATGATCAGAGGGAAATGACAGGCAAACTACGGTTGCCTGTCAAAAAACGTTGTATTCTCTCGAAGCTGAAGTAGAAAGAAGAATTGCATTTCTAACTTTTCTTCTTCCAAGCTGGTTTCACCACTTGACGACTACGGGCAATTACCAGGGAATCATCAGGTACATCCTCTGTGACTGTAGAACCAGCCGCAATATAGACATCATCTCCCAAGGTGAGTGGAGCCACTAAAACGCTATTGGCACCAGTTTTTGTGCGATCGCCTATTTTGGTACGATGTTTTTTCACGCCGTCATAATTGGCAGTAATTGTACCTGCACCAATATTTACCTGATTGCCGACAACGCTATCACCTATATATGACAAATGTGCTGCATTGGTGCGATCGCCTAATTGCGTATTTTTCAATTCCACAAAATTCCCCACACGACAACCAGCACCCACCTCTACGTGACCGCGCAAATGAGCATAAGGGCCAATTCGACTTCCTGTCTGCACAGTGCTATCTGTTACTACTGAATATTGAACTGTGACATTTTCAGCTAAGAGACTATTTTCAATTAAACTCCCTGGTCCAATATGACTTCCTGTTTTAATTACCGTATTTCCTCGCAGGTGAGTTTGGGGTTCAATAATTACATCAGGCTGTAATTCTACGGTTTCATCAATGGTAATACTTGTGGGGTCGATGAGGGTGACACCCGCCAACATCCATTTTTCCTTGACTCGTCTTTGCAAAATTTCGGCTGCTGTTGCTAGTTGTAAGCGATCGTTGATGCCGAGAATTTCTTGGTAATCTTCCACATCTACTACCATCACTTGTCCGACTTGAGTCACGGCATCAGTGAGATAGTATTCTTTTTGGGCATTGTTTGCCTGTAAATGGGGAAGCACCTTTGCCAAATCTGGCCAGTGGAAGCAATAAACTCCAGCATTAATGCGGTTATTTTGTCTTTGAGCAGCAGTACAATCCTTGTGTTCGACCATTTGCTGCACAATATTTTCATCGTTACAAAAAACGCGCCCGTAGCCTGTGGGGTCGGCTAGGTGCGAGGTAAGAATGGTAGCAGCATTCTGATTTTGGGCATGAGTTTGTAACATCTGCTTGAGGGTTTCGCTGCGTATTAACGGTAAATCGCCGTTAAGTATCAGCAAATCCCCGGTATAACCTTCCAAGTGAGGAAGTAATTGCTGGATAGCATGACCTGTCCCCAATTGCACAGTCTGTTCGACAAACTCCAAGTTGGGAATTAAATGCATGGCGGCTTGCACTTCCTCGGACTGATATCCCACAATCACGATTCGCCGTGAGGGCGCAAGTGGTTCTACACTTTCGAGAACTCTCTCTACTAGCGATCGCCCACCCAAAGAATGTAAAACCTTGGGTAAGCGTGATTTCATCCGTGTGCCGCGTCCTGCCGCTAGAATTGCTACAACTACCATAAATTAGCTATTAGCTATCAGTGAAATTATAATTAATGCTTTTGGTACTTTAAAATATAGGTTCAAATCATACCAGCTAATCATAGAAGAGTAAAATATCAAAGTAGTCAAGACAACTGCTTTGGTAAAAGTTGGAGATTATAATACTTTTTCGCAGTCATTACAGCAGCGACAAATTATTATCCCCTACTCCCTACTCCCTACTTTTTTCCTTGACGGGAGCGAATAAACTCTACAAATTGCTGCATTAGTTTGGGATTACGCCAACCGGAATCAGTTTCTTTTTGCATTACCGAAAGTGCTTCTGCTGAAGGAAAAGCTCTTTTATAAGGTCGTTCGCTGGTTAGGGCATCGTAAATATCAATTAACTGAAATACTTGCGCCAGATAGGGAATATCATTCCCTTGGAGTTTATCAGGGTAGCCTGAGCCGTCCCAACGTTCGTGGTGATGGCGAATAATGGGAATTACACCCCGCATACTGCGTAATGGCTGGCAGATTTTTTCTCCAATCAAAACGTGCTGCTGCATAATCTGCCAATCTTCAGAGGTGAGTTCGCCTTTTTTCAGCAGTACTGCATCGGGAATACCAACTTTACCGATATCGTGCAAATAACCACCCCACCTCAAATCTCGAATTTGGTAGCGTGACAGGCTGAGATATTCACCAAAAACTTGTCCCAGTTGTACTAGGCGTTCACAATGGTTGCCCGTATTTGGATCGCGACTTTCAATAGACATGGCAATGGAAAATAGCACTTGTTCGGCATGGTCTAAATCTTCGTTTAGACGCTTCTGCCGTACTAATGACTTTACACGCGCCGCCAGTTCCACACGATCAAAGGGTTTGGTGAGAAAATCATCTGCCCCAACTTCAATTCCCCGAATGCGCGATCGCCTGTCATTTAATGCTGTAATAAAAATTACCGGAATTAGCCTAGTTTGCTCATCCTGTTTGAGCAATTGGCACACCTCAAATCCATCCATTCCTGGCATCATCACATCCAGCAAAATCAAATCTGGTTGTTTTTGAGTTACCAATCCCACAACAATAGAACCACTGTCTGCCTCAATAACTTCGTATCCTTCCATCCCCAAGAGGGCAACAGCAGTCATCCGACTGGCGGCATGATCGTCAACGACTAAAACTTTCGGCGGATCTAAATCAAACCCATTCACCTTGGAACCTTTAGTTTGTAGTGTTCTAGAGACTAATAAATTATCACCACAATTAACATCAGCCTTTATCCAAGAAGACGCTGGTTGACTATCTTCAAACATCAGGTCTTCTTGAGATAAGCCTAAAGAAGTCTCCGTATTTTGCGACCCTACGGCATGATTTGAACCGATACTCTTCACTATGCTAATGGGGTTTGACCCACTAACAATTTGTTCTGTAAAGCCTGTATGGTTGGATTTCCATTGAATCACAAAGGCACTCCAAGTTTTTGCACAAGTTAACAGTGTCAGATTTAAACAACAAACAAACTTAAGATTCGACTGTATCTGAGCCAGAGTTTCGATATGGATTATGCATGATGTCAAGCTGCTTATCTGAGTTTTTTGCAGCATGTATTTTTTATGTTAAGAACAAGGTCTATCTTGTTGTCACATTTTTTGCTTCTAATTCCAGTATGATGAATTGGCACAAATGTTAAATCAGGTTTTTTACGGAGATTTTTTAACCTAGTGCGTCATAAAGCTTTATAGTTGCCTGCTCTATGTGAGATATCGGGTTTTGAGTTTCAAATTTTTATGGTAATCATTAGGTATATATGTTTTTACTTACTCAGTTATAGCAATACTCGAGTACTGTTGAGCCGGATGTAATCTTGAATACTATCATAAAATCAAGCTATTTGGCTCGTAAAAACTTGTTACCTAAGTATCTGGAAACGAAATCAGAAATTTTGGCAAAAAAATGTCTAAATTTTCTGGAATTAATTGTGTAGGCGTAGCCTGTCGTAAACATCGCAACCGAACTACAAACTATTTCCCATAAAATCCCTGCCTTGTGTTCCCAACAGCCACCTTTTTCGCCAACGGGAGGTAGCTTCCATACAAGAAGCTTGTTGCTCTTGTTGTCGCCGCATCACTATTACTTCAGTTGGATCGCTCAATTGAGGATCGCGATAGGGAATAGCAGCACGAGTTAGTAAGTGTTCTTTTTCAGCTTGCGAGAGGGTGGTGAGTGCTGAATGGTTTTTAGACTCAGCAATCCGAGAATGTGCTGCCATAGTACCAGGCGATCGCCTTCCTACGGGTGGGGTAGAATATATCACCAAGCCAGCAGACAAAAGTGCTGTGCGTACAGCAGCAGAACAAGAATAGGTGGCTAACAAACCATCTGGATGTAAACACAATGACACTTGTTTAATAAATTCAACAGTCCATAATTGAGGACATTGGGGTGGTGAAAAGGGATCGAGGAAAATTGCATCTGCCCAGAAACCCGATTGATGTACTAGCCCAATCGTATTTCTAGCATCGCCAATTAGTAGCTTTGCTTTCAGGTAAGGCGTTTGCACTTGATGCTCACAAGCTAGCTTTTTTAAAATTTCAATATAGTTACAGTTCCAATTGTCGAACAAGTGATGAGCGATCGCTGCTTGTGGCACTGCTGGATTCAGTTCTAAGCCAATTACTTCAACAAAACAACTAGGATTCACTGCCCAAATTGTCTGCAAAGCCGCAGCTGTGTTATATCCTAGACCATAACAAACATCCAATAGTCGCAAGACTGGTTTTTGAGCGGCTGTAGCTAGTTGAGTAGGTTCCACAAACTTGCAAAAACTCTCCTGCATAGCTCCATGATGGCTGTGAAAAGATTCACCAAACTCTTGAGAGACAAAGGTGAAAGAACCATCTGCTGTTAGCTTAGGTGTAAAATTTTCTAAGTCTGACATCTGACAAAAAAACTAAATAATTACCAATGCCCTTCAGGAGTGCTGAATAGTGAGTGCTGTTAGCAATAGCAGGGCGTTTAGCCCGTGCATGAGTAGTAAATCTAACTTATTCACTCAGAACTTAGAAAAAAGCAAAATGAGGAACTATTTTCCCGTAAATTAAAGGGTTTAAGAACCTGCAATCTACATGTAGCACCCATTTCAGTCGGGGTTTGTCTTGAGAAACCCCGACTGAAATATCTTTAATTTTGAATTTTGAATTTTGAATTGTTAAGAAATGCCCCATGCCCAATACTCAATTTTTTGTTTCGCCAACTTGGCTGTTTGAACATCGAGAAGATCCGCAAGTCGTTATTGTGGATTGTCGCTTTTCTTTAGCCGATCCACAATTAGGACAACAGCAGTATCAAACGAGTCATATAGAAGGTTCATCTTACTTAGATTTGAATCAGGATCTTTCCAGTCCAGTGGGTAAGCATGGCGGGAGACATCCTTTACCTAACCCCAATGATATAGCTAACAAATTGGCAGCAATTGGGGTAGATTACCAAAAAACTTTAGTTGTAGCTTATGATGATTCGCGCTTTGCTTTTGCGGCTCGTTTATGGTGGCTGTTGCGCTATCTTGGACATGAGCAAGTAGCAGTACTGGATGGCGGCTTTGCTGGATGGCAAAAAGCTGGATATTCTGTTACAGATATTATTCCTCATCGTCGAAAGGGTGAGTTTGTAGCTCAAGTACAAACAGAAAAGGTGGTAGATATTACAGCGGTGAAAAGCCGCAAAGACAGCGATGAGGTAGTATTAGTAGATTCAAGAGAGAGCGATCGCTACCGAGGAGAACGAGAACCAATTGATAAAATCGCCGGACATATTCCCGGTGCAGTCAATTATCCTTGGCAAGAAGTTACAGACTCTTCCGGCTACCTACTCCCTCAAGAAGAACAACGTCGTCGCTGGGAAAAGCTAGAAACAGCCGAAGAAATCTTGGTTTATTGCGGTTCTGGCGTCACTGCTTGTGTGAATTTACTTTCTCTAGAATTAGCTGGCATTAGCAAAGGTAAACTTTATGCTGGCAGTTGGAGTGATTGGATTTCTTATTTATAGTTATGAGTTAGGAGTGAAGAGTTATGAGTGAAGAGTTATGAATTGAAGCCAGTTTTTAATTTCAAACTCCTAACTCCTAACTCCTAACTCTTCTCAAAACTGACCTAATTGGAAATTGTAATTAATACTGAAGAACCAGCCATCAAAATCAATGTTTTCGGCGGTTGAACTACCGAAACTTACTCCAGCCTGCATATTCATATTAACGGTATCGGATATTTGGTAATTTAAGTGCCCAAATAGCCGATAAAATTGGTCTTCTCGATCGCGCTCGGTAAAGTCTGATAAGTTCATTTGGTAGTCGATACCAACCTGGAGAGGCTTTTGCAAGTAGTAGTTTAGAGAAACCCAAAAGGAATTGATGATCCGATTACGACTTTGGGGATCAGAAAAATTTACACTCAATTCGTAGAAGCTATCTAGGGTTAATCTTGGAGTTAAGGGATCTCGCCGTCCTAAAGACAGTTGTAGGGAATTTTCATTTAAAAAGCGATCGCCTGCTTTGAAGCTATCGAGGCGATCGCTGTTGTTGGCATAAAATAACTGTTGATTGCTCCAACTGATTTCTCCGTACATTCGCCGCGATAACTGCTGGTAAATACTGAGATTAAATCTTACCTGGTTGTAATGATATTGTGACTGATTTATATAACGAATGAGATTGCCATCAATTGAGCCGTTTAAATAAGTCTTAGATCCCAAAGGGAAATACGCTGAGGCTAGTGTCAGTCCAGAAAAAATTAAACCATCTTCGATGGGACTATCATTTGACGAAAAAATGTTACTCGTCTGGAAGTAGCCTACATGGGCCTGTAGATAGCCGATAGGTTTAAATTTAACTACGGGTTGTTCTTTCGGTGGTGGTGGCTGCTGTTCTAGAGGTAGTAACCGCACCCGTAACCCTAATTCGCGATCGCGATCGGACTTAGGTGGCCGTTTTGGCGATCGTAGCAGCTGCATTAGCCTCTCTAGCCTTTGAGACTGATTTATCTCCGGCGTATTTAATATTTGCTCTTTTGAGTCGGAAGTAGGCAAATTACTTGGCTGCGATTCTAGCGGTGGCGGATCATTTTGCTTTTGAGTATCTTCTGGTTCTTTCGTTTGGCCTGGGGTTTGAGTAGTTTCTAGTTTTTGCTGTGCCAGATTTAACGTATTTGTAGATTCTGCCGCATCTACTCGAATGCAACAACAGCTTCCACCACTGGACGCTAACAAAATACAAAAAAACAAATTCTTCCAGTTATTGAGTCGCATCTGGTTTGATCGCATTTGGCAAATGTAGTCCCACAACCCGCATCGGAAGTTCCGACTCAAAAGATACAATTGAGTGCATCTATCTGAGCTTTGTAGGTATATACTTAATTTACAAACTAAAATTGCTGCTTTTCAGATTTTTTCCCGGATTTTCTCTACCAAACTGAGATATTCCGAGAAAGTTTGTGATGGAATTTAATCAAATACTAGCTTTTAAATCTTCCACAGACTTTAATATACACAATGTCAGTTTCGGAATAAAAATTTTACGAAACTAAACATATAGTTTATTTATGATTTATTTTATGTATGTAAATGTAGACTCAAATCCAGATAAATTTACCCAAAAAAACTTCCTATAAGACTTCTATTTGATTTTTGAAAAATTTTGTGCAACTCAAAAAGCCTGATTCCTTACACCCTATCTACACAAATAAGTTCAAAAATCAAATCGGATTGCTACATAACAATTTAGCACTAGCTTAAACCTTTAACTGTTTTGGTACTAGTTGAAGTTCGCAAATTCTCAAACTATGTTTCATAAATCGTTTCCACTATTAGTAATTGCTTTATGGGGAGTTGTAGTATTGCCTTTGCCAAATCAGGTAAATGCCATAACTCCTCTGACGCGAGCAGAGATTCAGAGCCTCCGTAACTTGGTACAACTGATACCTAGAAATAGAGAGAAGAAACGTCCTGCACGCAAATCAGATGCAATGACTCCTGGTGATGGTTTGTCAACCGGTCAAGCTTCTTTAGCAGACTTGCGCTTTAACGACGGCTCTTTAGCACGAGTTGGGGAACAGGCTATATTTCAATTTTTACCAAAGACTCGCAGCTTTAGACTGTCAAACGGAACTGCATTGCTACTGATTCCACCGGGAAGGGGACAAACACTTATACAAACGCCAAGTGCAGCAGCAGCAATTCGTGGTTCAGCATTATTTGTACGCTACAACCAAGAAACAGATACCACAATTGTGGGGGCGCTGACCAATAGCGGCATTGAAGTTTCTAATAAAGAAGCTTCTCAAACTCAAGTGCTGCAAGCAGGACAGATGATAGTTATAGTTAAAGGCAAATTTCAGGGTTTATACGATTTTGATCTCAGAAATTTTTATGAAACCAGCGAGATGGTGCGGGGGCTTGATTTAACTAAGCAAAATCTTACACCTACAGCCGACCCGGCGATCGCTAGCGTTCAAGCTGAAACTGTTGCAGCTTTGAACGCACAGACGCCGATAACAGGTGAGGGAGTAGTTGAAAACCCATCTTTTGCAGAGCTAACTACTAGTACTTCAACTTCCTCTACCGACGACATTATTACAGACAATTCCTCAGTAGACCCCATTAAAGATGATTCACCATTAAATTTCTTTGGGGATATAGGACAAGTCCTGTCAAATACTGAGCAGCGGCGATCTGGAAGAAATAATAACAATAATAATGTAAGCACCCAGAATAATAACGTAGTTCCTACACCAACTCCAGTAGTTTCTACACCAACTCCAGTGCATACACCAATAACTCCAACTCCAGTAGAACCAACTCTAGTAACGACTCCAATAACTCCAGTAGTTCCTACTCCAATAACTCCAACTCCAGTAGAACCAACTCCAGTAATTACTCCAACTCCAATAGAACCAACTCCAGTAATTACTCCAACTCCAATACCTACTCCAACTCCAGTACCTACACCGACAAGACCAACCACATAAACGTAAATTTATACCCAACACTAGGAGCAGAATTATAACAAGTATTAACTCTTGCCTCTACAGCCACTAAAGCAAAAAGTGATATTCCCTACGACCAGATAGCATCTGCTAACGCTAGATTAAATCAAGGACAGGACTTACACAGGATTCACCAGATATCCTTATATAGTTCCATTAGATTCTGTGTGTAAGTTCCCAGGAACTAACTTTTTGCTAGAGAGAACATAAATTTATGACTTTTGATTACGACCTATTTGTAATTGGTGCGGGTTCTGGAGGTTTGGCGGCTTCCAAACGAGCGGCTAGCTACGGTGCAAAAGTAGCGATCGCCGAATATGATTTAGTTGGTGGCACTTGTGTGATTCGCGGTTGCGTTCCCAAAAAACTCATGGTCTACGGTTCTCACTTTCCTGCACTATTCAGTGAAGCTTCAGGCTATGGCTGGAAAGTGGGTAATGCGGAGTTTGACTGGGAATATTTCATTACATCTATAGATAAGGAAGTTCGACGACTGTCGCAACTACACATCAGCTTCTTAGAAAAAGCCGGAGTGGCACTAATTTCTGGTCGCGCCACATTAGTAGACCCCCACACAGTAGAAGTTGATGGCCGCAAAATTACAGCAGACAAAATTTTAATTGCTGTTGGTGGGCGTCCCATCAAGCCAGATTTACCAGGGATGGAACATGGCATTACCTCTAACGAAATCTTTCATCTCAAAGAACAACCAAAACACATCGTCATTATTGGCGCTGGTTATATTGGCACGGAATTTGCCTGTATCATGCGTGGTTTGGGTTCTGAAGTGACACAAATTACCAGAGGTGAAAAGATTTTGAAGGGATTTGATGAGGATATCCGTACAGAAATTGAAGAGGGGATGACAAACCACGGAATTCGCTTGATTAAGAATAATGTGGTAAAAACAATTGAACCCGTGCCGGAAGGGTTCAAACTGACTTTATCAGGGGAAGACCAAGAACCAGTAATTGCCGATGTGTTTTTAGTAGCTACCGGTCGAACTCCCAATGTAGATGGATTAGGTTTAGAAAACGCTGGGGTTGATGTTGTCGCTAGTTCTATCGAAGGGCCTGGATATCCCACCACAAATGCGATCGCAGTTAATGAATATAGTCAAACTAGTCAACCGAATATTTTTGCTGTTGGCGATGTCACTGACCGAATTAATTTAACTCCCGTGGCCATTGGCGAAGGTCGTGCCTTTGCCGATAGCGAGTTCGGGAATAACCGCCGCGAATTCAGTCACGCAACTGTTCCCACAGCCATATTTTCTAGCCCAGAAGCCGCGACAGTCGGCTGGACAGAAGCCGAAGCACGGGAAAAACTCGGTGATGCTGTAAAAGTTTTTCGCACTCGTTTTCGCCCTATGTACTATAGTTTGACTGGTAAGCAAGAAAAGACAATGATGAAGTTGGTGGTTGATAGCAACACCGATAAAGTTCTAGGCGCTCACATGGTAGGTGAAAGTGCAGCTGAAATTATCCAAGGTGTAGCGATCGCAGTCAAGATGGGCGCAACTAAACAAGACTTTGATGCCACTGTGGGTATCCATCCCTCATCCGCAGAGGAATTTGTCACAATGCGGTAAGTATGTCATTTGTCCTTTGTCATTTGTCCTTTGTCTAAAACCAATGACCAATGACTAAGGATGATCTTAATGTGAAAATTTGAATGCCTACTCAATATATATATTTATATTTACATGGCTTTGCTTCTAGCCCTAATTCTGCCAAAGCACTGGATATAAGCGATCGCTTTACCCAAATTCACACAAAGCTGAAAATTCCCGATCTCAATGCTGGCGATTTTTCTCAGTTGACAATCACTCGTCAGATCGCTCAAGTTGCCGCAGAATTCAACAATGATTCTACACCAGTAACGCTGATTGGCTCAAGTTTGGGTGGTTTGACCGCCGCCCACTTGGGACAGCAAAATTTACAAGTGCAACGCTTAGTCTTGCTAGCTCCAGCTTTTGGGTTTTTATCCCATTGGTTGCCCAAGTTAGGAGATGAAGAAGTACAGCGCTGGCAGCAAGAAAAATATCTCATGGTCTACCACTACGGGGAAAAGCGATTAATTCCTTTAAGTTACGATTTCGTCATAGATGCTGCTCAATACCAAGAAAAACTTTTGCAACGTCCTATCTCCACGCTAATTTTGCACGGCAAAAAGGATGAAGTCATTCCTGTCGAAGCTAGTCGTGACTTTGCGCGTTCTCGTCCTTGGGTGGAGTTAGTCGAACTCGACAGCGATCACGCCTTGGGTAATGTCATGGAAGAAATTTGGCAGGCAATTCACCTCTTTTGCCAATTACCTTAAAGTTGTAAAATATTAGACTCACATATAACTAATATTCTGAGTCATTTGTCCTTTGTTAGTTACTAATGACCAATGACTAATGACCCTTACGGGTGACGCTCGTTCCTCGCTAACGCTGCGCTAACGCCAGTCACTCATGGGGGAAACCCCCAGACGCTCGCAGACTCGCTAACGCTGCGCTATCGCTCTTAGCGTCTCCCCTTCTCCCAAAGGGAGAGGCTAGCGCCAAGGGAGAAGACCGTGCTGGCTCACCAATGACTAATGACTAAAACTATGCTTCCCTTCATCCGGTCAGATTTAGCCCAATTAACCGCCTATAAACCTCACCCCAGCAGCGATACAGCCAATTCTGTCGCCACACAGTTTGATCGGTTAGATACAAATGAAAGCCCCTACGATTTACCACCTGAGTTAAAAGAGAAGCTGGCGTGGACGTATCAGCAAGTAATTGAAACAAATCGTTATCCCGATGGTGGACATGAAACACTTAAAGATGCGATCGCACAGTATGTCAATGAATCAGCTGCTCTCTCATCATCCTTATTTACTGCTGCCAATATTTCTGTTGGTAATGGTTCAGATGAAATTATCCGCTCTTTATTAATCGCCACCTGTCTAGGAGGAGAAGGTTCAATTCTCGTTGCCAATCCCACGTTCTCTATGTACGGGATTTTGGCACAAACTTTAGGCATTCCTGTTGTGGCAGTGGGGAGAAATGAAACAAATTTTGAAATTGACATCAGCGCCGCACAGTCTGCGATCGAACAAACTCAAAATCCCCCCATTCGGGTAGTTTTCGTAGTGCATCCCAATTCGCCGACTGCCAACAGCTTGACTGCGGCAGAGTTGACATGGTTAAGAAGTTTGCCAGAGCATATTTTGGTAGTAATTGATGAAGCTTATTTTGAATTCAGCCAAACGACCTTAGTCGGTGAATTAGCACAGCATCCTAATTGGGTAATATTACGTACTTTTTCTAAAGCCTTCCGGTTAGCATCTCTCCGTGTTGGTTATTGCGTTGCTCATACAGAAGCGATCGCCATCTTAGAAAAAGTTCGCTTACCTTACAATCTCCCCAGCTTTTCCATCGCCGCAGCATTAGTTGCTTTACAAAACCGCACACTCTTACTGGAATCAATTTCCCAAACCCTGAGTGAACGAGCCAAACTCATCGAAATTCTATCCCAGCAACCAGAACTACAAATCACCCCAAGTGCTGCTAACTTTATTTACCTGCGTCTTCAAGCAAATAGCTTTAGTTCACAAGACACTGCATTAAAAACTTTCCACCAGAAACTTAGAACGCTGGGTACTCTTGTGAGACACATTAGCGGAGGATTGCGAATTACCGTCGGAACCACAGAGGAAAACGCCCGCACCATAAATCGAGTCCAAGCTGTTTTGACAAATTTGGAATCTTAGCAATTCACTCAGTAATTAAACCTGCTGTTCATATCACTGCCCAAACGGCGTACTATTCCTACTGTTTGTGGCAGTACACCAACCAAAAGAGCAAAGGCAACATCCGGTAAAAGAGCCACTATTTCTGGTGGAAAGTATTGTTCAAATTGATCGAGAATCTTCTGAACACGCTGCCCAGGCAGTGGATTTTCAGTTATTTGTTTGATTAATCGAATCCACTGTCGCCTAATCAAGTAAGCTTTCTGACGTTCTTCATTAGATTCGGGAGTTAATAAAGACAGATTACCTATAGGCAATGCCCTTTGGCAATCACAATCGTAATCCCCACCCACAGCAGCCCCAGGCCCAGCAAACTCCGCATGGTAGCGTTTAAAGAGTAGTAATCCATTTCTCCTACGACTATTGACGATAAAAACTTCACCGCTGTGCAAACGCGTAAGGATATCCGAGCCTTGTGACTGCTCAGTTCCATCTGACATGACAATAGAATCAAGGAAACTTGTTTCAGGGTAATAAGTTGATACCATAGAGGTCTGATAGCGTTGATGCTGTTCGCTATCCATGTTTTTTAAAGTTTCAACGAATGTGGTAGTAGTATGCACTTCAAAACTTAAATAAGTGTTTTGTCAAATCAGGTTTTTGAATGTCTTTTATTATCAAGAGTTTTTTAGTCCAATTAACTAAAACAACAGTATATAGACGTTGTTTCAGCAATTGAGTGATTATATTTTATGAGATATAACTAGATTTGTCTGTAAACTCTAGGAGTGTTTTCTTAAAGTTTTTATAAAGATGAATATCTTAATTACAAAGTTATTATGATGAACTGATGATTTTTTTAAGCGTATTTTCGCGTATATCCCCATTGTAATCCATTTATTTATCTATATCGAATACTTCAAAATATTTGTTAACGATAAATCCCAAAAGGCAAAACTTAATATTTTATAATGTTAAAAATCTTTGCCACAAAGAGACTTTTTTTTCAATAATCAATAATATTTTTCGGAACCAGTCTGATTAGAATATTCTTCCTAAAAAGAATTATAAAAGCTATTTATTCGATTTATAAATTCATGCTTCTGAGTTTTTCTTTAGTAAAATATGGCAGAAATTTGTCTACAATTAACCAATTGCTTGAGTAACTGGCTATCTGTTTTATTGAGATAGTGACTGGGTTTCGGGCGTGCTGTACTAGATATTTAGCTTAGTTATCTTGTCTTTAATTACCGTTATGAGTTACAAATTCTATCCAAATTAATTGCAACACAAAACTTGACAATTACCAAAACAAAATTTAGATGTTGGAATCAGCACTCAAGTGCTTGTGCAAAAGCATCTGATTTGAGCGTCTTAAGAAAAATGTATTCCAATTAGATTCGACTTTATGCACCCGATATCCCAGCTTGAAATAAAGCTGTCTTGCTTGATGGTTATTTTCTAAAACATGGAGATATAAGTCTTTAAATCCCCACTCGCGAGAAACTTTTTCACAGCTAGTAAGTAATCCTGAAGCCACACCATGTCTACGGTATTTTGGGTGAACCGCTAAATTAGATAAGTAAGGAAAACCTACGCCAACCTGGCTCCAGGAATCACTGTACCGTACACCCAGTTCCACACTTCCCACTAAATTATTAGCCTCACCAGTAGTAGATTCAAAAGCGACTAAACAAACATGACGAGGCGGAGGTGATGCCATGCGATGCCTTAAATCTTCGTAAATACCCAGACGTAGCAATGGAAAAGCCCATCCCCATATACCCTTATGGGAGTGAAAGCTTTCAGTAATAATTTGGGCGACACCAATCAAATCAGCAGGTGTAGCCGTCCGAATTTGGAATTGGTAGGAAGCTGGATCGATTGGCTGTTGGTGGTATGGGTGAAAAAACCGATATTTCAAGGCTAGTTTAGTATTGATTTTATTCTAAGAAAATTTCTCAAATATCCGAAAACACCATTTTAACTAAATGAAAACTTAATTGCTGCTCAGAAGATTGAAGTGACACAACACCGCTAATTAGCTTTTGCTTGTGGATCAAACAAAGTTTTATACTTTAGTTTGAGGTTTTTTCAGGAGGCAAGAGCAAAGCACGCTTAAAAGTGTGAAACTTAGGTTGTGGAAGCTTTGTATCTTACTGCACTTTCTGCGACGCTCCTACGTCGCTAACGCAACGCTTACGATACAATACAATTCTTATTTTTGAGCTTGTCGTTGGCGCGGTCTCTAGTAGAGAAGGAGAGTTTTCATTTCATTCACTTCTTTCCTCCAACAATCACTGCCCTCTGCGGTTCGACTGAGCGATCGCCAAACATATTCTTGCTTTCTCTTATAACCTGCATTTTGAAAGAGTCTTAGGAATTACAGCTTCATAAATCTATAAACTTACATTCAGTAGGTTCTGTGCATCCCTTGCTTTAGATAGGTAGGATATCAGACTGATTACCACAAAAAAATCTGTAAAGTGATATAGCCTGGGCTGAGTGGGTAGAGAAATAGCATAACTTGCCCGTAGGCAGCACCTACAAAATTGTTAAGTAAGTACACCATTGCCAAACTCTGGTTTCAAATCACCCTTGCTTGCAGTACTGAACTTTTTTTGCACTTGCCGTTACACTGACACTACTTTGCTACGAAATTATATGAATAGGCTATACATATACTGGTACAAGAATCTTAAGGTTCCATAATCCCTAATCTCTAGCTCTCCAACCACTATGACTTGTCTGAATCATAGTTCTGATTGCTAAATTAGAAAGAGGTATTTGTCTAATAGTATACTTTGGCTTTCAATCTTATTTTTTTGATTTTGCTGACTCCACCATGACTATCATAAATAAAATTTACCTGCAAGTGTTAGTACAACTGCTGCGGAGGGAAAACTTAATATGCAGCTTCATCTGGATTTTTAAGCTAGCTATGAGCGCTGTGTGTGGTATCAGACATTGCTCACAGGAGGTGAAGGAACATTTGGCAAGCAAGCATCGACTCTGTAACACTAAAACAGACTATGAAAGCAAGTACACTGCACCAAAGCAAACAGTAATCGGCACAAGCCATTGAGACGAATTACTGTGAGCAAATGCTCCTACACTCAGCAGTCATGTAGCCAACCAGCCTTATTGGTCGAAATGCTCTGCTCTCACCTGACTCAGAAAAATCCTTACCTGATCAGATTATTCTTTATCCGACTGCCGTTGCAGCAGGAAAGCGGTGCATGAAATCCCAAGCAAACAGTAAGCCTAAAATTTTGGTTGTCGATGATGAACCAGACAACCTTGACTTGCTTTACCGCACTTTCTATCGCGACTATAAGGTGCTAAGGGCAACCTCTGGCCCTGCGGCCCTTGATCTGCTGGCTCAAGAGGGAGAGGTCGCGGTGATCATCTCCGATCAGCGGATGCCGATGATGAGCGGTACAGAATTTTTAAGCCTCACAGCAACTCAATATCCAGATATTATTCGGATTATTTTAACTGGCTACACCGATGTCGAAGACTTGGTGGAAGCAATCAACGCTGGTAAGGTATTCAAATATGTCACTAAACCGTGGGAAGCGGAAGAACTTAAAGCAGTGGTACGCCAAGCTTTGGATACCCATAATGTTCTCAAAGCCAGAACCCGCGAACTTACCCGCACACTCCGTCAAGAATCGCTGCTGAATACCGTTACAAATACGATTCGCAGTGCTTTAGACTACAGACAAATTTTGCAAGCAATTGTAGATACAGTGGGTCACATGTTGGAGGTGGATGTCTGTCTGTTGCGTCCCTTCCAAGATGACCAGTTGGCGGATAAAGGATTTATTTATCAGAAGCCTCTTTCTGAAGAAGCAGAGGTGCAGGGGATCGGAGGGGAAGTAGCACTAAATCTTTCTCCTCTGTCCCCCATTTTTTCTGCTCCCCATCCTCTTGTTTCTCCTCAGCCTCTTTTGGCTCAGACGGTGTGGGAAACCCGCGAAGTCCAAGTAATTCACGATGCCATCGATGATGAGCGGATTCACGGTAATACTGCCGAACTGCACGAGCGTGGGGAAGCTTTTGCTGCTGCTGATATTCGTTCTAGTTTAATTGTGCCACTGATCTGCCAACAAGAACTGATGGCAGTATTAGCACTACACCAGTGTTCTCAGCCTCGCCTCTGGGGGGATGATGAGGTGCAGTTAGTTTTGATGGTAGCGGATCAGGCAGCCTTAGCTTTGTCTCAAGCTTATGCTTACGAACAAGTACGTGCCCTTGCCAAGCGAGAAGCCCTAATTAATACGATTACAAGCGCGATTCGCTCTAGCCTAGATCCGCAAGATATCTTTGCGGCGATCACCCAGCAATTGGGACAAGCTTTACAAGTCGATGGCTGTGTCCTGTCTTTGTGGACGGAGGAAGATGAGTTTGTCGAGTGTGTAGCCTTGTATGACAGTTTTCAACATCTAGAAAATTCACGCTTGCCAGCCCTAGATAATTATTCAAATGGCAATAATCACGTACCAACTCAGAGATTACCCTATTCTCAAGCATCTATACAGGAGAATCCCATCCTCCAACAAATGCTACAGACACATGAACCTGTGGTCATTGGTAATGTGAGTAATTCTCCCTCAGATGTGCGGGGTTTTGATTTGCCTTTAAAAATGCCAGCGCGATCGCTAATGTTTGTGCCATTGTTGGCTGACGGGAAATGTATCGGTAGTATTACGTTACATGAGGGTAAAAAAGTACGCCAATGGCTACCGTCTGATATCGATTTGGCGAAAGCAGTAGCAGCGCAAGCAGCGATCGCTGTCCAACAGTCACACTTATATGAAAAAACTCGCCAACAAGCTGAACGCTTACTAGAATTAGACAAACAAAAAACCGAATTTTTCCAAAATATTTCCCACGAGTTTCGCACACCCATCACCTTGATTCAAGGGCCTTTAGAGTCGGCGGTGGCGGCTGGTGAAGGATTATCTTACTCCCAAAGTGCGATCGCTCTGCGTAATTCCCGCCGCCTGCTGCGACTGGTAAACCAACTTCTGGATTTACAACGCCTGAATGCGGGGAGAATGCAGCCGAGTTTCCATCCTTGCGATTTAGTTGAGTTTGTCAGCCAAATTGTGGAATCTTTTCGTCCCTACTGCGAGAAAAAGAGACTGCATCTCGTCACCCAGTTAGATGAATGTTCTACGGTGTACTTAGACATGGAAAAATTTGACAAGGTGGTTTATAACCTCCTGTCAAATGCCATGAAGTTTACTCCCGAAGGTGGCACGATTAGTGTCAGACTAAAATCTGAGCGCGATCGCTGCATCTTGCAAGTACAAGATACTGGAATCGGCATTGTTAAAGAACAAATTCCCCATCTATTTGAGCGCTTCCGCCAAGCTGAAGGTTCAGCAAACCGCTCCTATGAAGGCAGTGGTTTGGGTTTAGCTTTAGTTAAAGAATTGGTCGAATTACATGGTGGTCAAGTCACTGTGGAATCAGTTTATGGTCAAGGTACTACCTTTAGTTTATGGCTTGTGAGTGGAAATGCTCATTTACCCCCACAGCAAGTACTAGAAACGCCTACCGAACTGAATACGAGCCGCGCTAGCGTAGAATTGGCTGATTTAGAACTAGTAGAGTCAACAACAGACAATATTGAAGATATTACAATAAACTTCTCCCCCAGTATTGATACTCAAGACTCAGCACATAAGACTCAGCACTCAATTTTAGTTGTAGATGACAACCCAGATTTGCGAACCTATGTATCTGAAATTTTCCGCCGCAACGGTTATCGCGTACAGACAGCTCGTAACGGTCATGAAGGACACAGTAAAGCTAAGGAAATTCTACCCAGCTTAATTGTGACTGACTTAATGATGCCCTTGGTCAGCGGACTTGAGATGATTCAGTTGATCCGCAATGAGGAGAAATTGAAAGGAACACCAATCATTCTGCTGACAGCGAAAGTAGACGAGGAAACCCGCATCGAAGGTACAGAACATGGGGCGGATGCTTATTTAGCAAAACCATTCAACGATCGGGAACTTTTGGCGGAAGTTCGGAATCTTTTAGCGTTAAAAGAAAATGAGCGGCGAATCGTGGAGTTAAATACTTATCTCACAGAATCGGTGCTAAAGCGCTTTTTACCGGCTGTATTGGTGCAAAAAGCCGCAACCGGAGATTTAACGTTAGATTTACGCCCAGAACCACGCTTGATTACAGTTTTGTTTAGTGACATCGTGGGTTTTACACAGCTATCAAATACTCTCAGATCCCGACGAGTCGCAGAGTTGTTAAATGAATATTTAGAAGCTATGACCAAGGTTGTATTTGGTAATGGCGGCACTGTAGATAAATTTATGGGAGATGCGATCTTAGCTTTATACGGAGCGCCCGAAGAACTAACCCCCAATGAACAGGTGCGTCGTGCTATCAATACAGCAAGAGCAATGCACCGCTCACTGGCTGTGTTAAACGAACGCTGGCGAGAGCAAGGTGTATTCGATGGCGACAGACTCACTAGCGTCCAGTTTCGGTGTGGTATCCACCAAGGTACTGCTGTTGTGGGGATGTTTGGTAGCGCGGAACGTGCCGATTATACTGCTATTGGCCCAAGTGTAAATATCGCTGCCAGGTTGCAAGCTGCCGCTGTTCCCGGTACGATCCTGGTTTCTGCTGCCGTGGCAGATTATTTGCAGGAAGAAGAAATTACTAAAGGTAGTCCGCTAGAACTTAAAGGAGTAGATGAAACAGTTTTGACTTTCGCTGTTACACCAGAGGTAATGGTTAATCGCTAAAATTTAGACTGGTATTTGAAAGCATTATCAATGAGTAAGAGTGCCTAATCATATCCAGTTTGTATAATATGACACCATCGGTTGCAGACAAAACTCCAATTCCAGCCAAGGTCTGGAGACGACACACTGATCCCCCAGGTTTGTGGATTTCTGTTGTTGTAGGTTCAGTCTCTCTGCACTTGCTGGTGTTCTGGCTGATGCGCTCATCTAATGCATTTAGTCTGTGGTTTCCCCAGCAAAGTCAATCTGCTGTTCCCATTGAATTGATAGACATTGCTCCCAAAACACAATCAACAGCCAAAAAAGTTTCATCAAAGCCACGATCTTCACCCCAAAAGTCTGTACCAGCAGCACGTCCACTAGAGACAGGACGAACTACGCCCAGAAATCAAGATTTTGGCGTAATAGATTCTGCGGATAATCCCCAGCATAAAAGGCGTAAGGTCGCCTCTAAACCTAATAGCCAACCCTTTAGACAACAGAGAGTTCCTACACCCAGACCGACACCGACATCTACACCTAGACCAACACCGACATCCACGCCCAGACCAACACCGACATCCACGCCCAGACCAACACCGACATCTACGCCCAGACCAACACCGACATCTACGCCCAGACCAACACCGACATCTACACCTAGACCAACACCGACATCTACGCCCAGACCAACATCAACATCTACAGTTCCAGTCGGTAATCTACCTTGGAAACCCCGTCCACCCATCAATTTGGGAAATGGAACGCCCCTACCAACAACTATTCCATCAAATCTGCCAGTTTCGGAACCTGAAAACAGAGAAACTCCAGCAGCTCCGACTAGGGAAACTCCACCAGCTTCTACTGGGGGAGCATCGGTAGCAATAGTAGCTCCTTTATCTAGAGATGAAGTGATTAGCTTGATACAATCAAGAGGATTTCGACAAGATGCTTTACCCGACGTTATCGCTTTATACAAGGGAAGCAACACAAAACAATTAGACTCAAGTTTTCTTGCCCAGAATTCTGGACTTAAACCAGCACAGCTCTTGGCTAGCTTAATAATTGATAGTAATGGTAACTTTAAACAGGCTGTAGTTCTAGAAATACAACCAGCAGCACTGCAAAGTGAAAAAAGCAAATACGAGCAAGTCCTCAATGAAGTTTTCAAAACAGAAAACTTTCTTCCTGCCCACAATAACGATGGCAAAAAACCAGACTTGAGCAATCTGTATATCAGAGTCACAATCCAAACTGCCAATTAAAACTAAATGCTTGATTTTTTACATAAGCTGTGTTAAATTCATAGGGTTGGAAATACGCGGGCGTAGTTTAGTGGTAAAACTATAGCCTTCCAAGCTATTAATGCGGGTTCGATTCCCGCCGCCCGCTTAGAAAAAAACCTCAAATATACTAACTAGCACCATTAGTAAGGTTAGAGAGATGCGATAAATCGCCGTCTCTAAAGGGGATTTATTTATCGTAAATTAAAGGGTTTAAGACCCCTACATCTACATGTAGCACCCATTTCAGTCGGGGTTTAGATCCCCGTCTGAAATTTCTTTAATTTTGAATTTTGTTAGCGCAGCGTAAAGCCTGCGGCATGGCTTCTCTACGAGAGGCTGCGCCAACGCTTAGAGCGAGTCTTCTCCCAAAGGGAGACGCTAAGAGCGATAGCGCAGCATTAGCGAGTCATCGAGCGTCACGAGCGTCATTTTGAATTTTGAATTGTTAACCGTCAATTAGTTCTTGACAGACTAGTGGTCTGTCCCATTAATTTTGTGGGGCTGCTAGATCCCCGACTTCTTTAATAAGTCGGGGATCTGAACATCACTAACCTCTCAAAACAGCAAAATTTCAGGCAAGGTGAGAAATTAGAACTGTGGGAGTGGTCCAATGCTTGTTAATTTTCTGAATTTAGAATTGCTGCTGTGCTAATTGAGATTTTCTAGGCGAATGCGTGGATCGGCTGCTTTGAGCATCAAGTCGGCGATTAAATTGCCAACAATCAGCAATACTGCGCCCATTAATAAGCTTGCCATTAATAAATATAAATCTTGAGCTTGTAAAGCCTGTAAAGCCAATCTCCCTAAACCGGGCCAGTTGAAGAAAAATTCGGCGATGAAAGCACCATTTAATAAACCGGCTAATTCAAAACCCAATAAGGTGATTAAGGGATTTATAGCGTTGCGGAGTGCATGAACGTAAATGACACGGTTTTCTGGCAGACCTTTGGCACGAGCCGTTTGGATGTAATCTTGACGCAGCACATCCAATAATTCGCCGCGAGTGATGCGTTGCAAACCAGCAAAACTAGTAATTGAGAGGGCGATTGTGGGTAAAATCATGTGCCAGCCGATATCTAAGATTCTGCCAAACCACGATAGTTCTGAGTGATTAATGCTAGTCATACTACCTACTGGAAATAGCGGCGAGGTGATTTGGGCTAAAACCAGCAGCGCTAAGGCAGTGATGAAACTGGGAAAGCCTTGTCCAGCGTAACTGATCACCTGTAGAATCCGGTCTGCTGGTTTATTTTGTTTAACAGCAGCAAAAATCCCTAGAGGGATGGCGATCGCCCATGTGACAATTAAAGATGCGATCGCTAATAGTAAAGTTGCTGGTACTCGTTCCCACAACAGCGATGCCACTGAACGTTGATAAATAAAACTTGTGCCAAAATCCCCTTTGGTCACAATTCGCCATAGCCATAGCCAAAATTGCTCTGGCCAAGACTTATCTAGGCCAAACTGCCGTTTGATTTCCGCAATTCTTTCTGGAGATATCTTCGGATTTTGCCGCAGCGTATCTACATAATCACCAGGAGCGAGTTGAATGATAAAAAACGACAACGCCGACGCCAACAACAAAGTCAGGAGTGCCTGCAATAGCCGCTTTCCCACATAAACAAAAGTTTCACTCGTGACTAGCCTGATTAGCCAATCCCGACCTGTCTCTAAGGAAATTTTTGTAGATGTCATTTATCTTTTGTCCTTTGTCCTTCGTCACTTGTTTTTCTATTGACCAATGACCAATGACCAATGACCAATGACTAATATTCAATTAAAGAGATAATCGGCACGTCCGGCAAATGTGTACGCCCTTGTAAATCCCGTAGCTCGATAATAAACCCAAAACCTACTAGTTCGCAGCCAATTTTCTGCACCAACTTTGCTGTAGCACTCGCAGTTCCACCTGTGGCAATCAAATCGTCCACGATCAAAACTCGGCTACCTTGGTGTAAAGCATCTTGATGCACTTCTAAGCAGTCTGTACCATACTCTAATTCATATTCAATTGAGTGAACGGCTGCCGGTAACTTCCCTCTTTTGCGGACGGGAATAAAACCAACTCCTAATTTATAAGCCAGAGGTGAACCAAAAATGAATCCCCTCGACTCTATGCCAATGACATAATCTACAGTTATTTCAGCTTCATTGCATTTTTGTGTTAAAAAGTCAATAGTATAGCGCAGTCCTTCTGGATCGCGCAGTAACGTAGTAATATCCCGAAATAAAATTCCGGGTTTCGGGAAATCTGGGATGTCACGAACGAGAGACTTTAAATCCATAAAATGGGGAATGGGGAGTAGGGAATGGGGAATGGGGAAAGTTAGGAGTGAGGAGTGAGGAGTTATTAATTTAAATTCATAACTATCCCAGTCTCCAGTCTCCAATCTCCAATCCCTAATTTCAGATACCTGAGAAATCGTACACTATAATGTCATACGCTGGGGGTCGAGGCTGAAGTTTCGCCATTTATTGACGATAATTAGAATCTAAACCAAGCTAGAAAAGGTATTGCATTAATAAATGAGGTAAATTTAGTGATGTTTTAAAATTTTGATTTCAATATAGGGAAAACTTTCAATAGAAAGAGTTAAGTAATGTATATATCAGGTAGTTATGATACTGCTACAAGTCTAATACTTAAGTCTTGACTACCGACCTTAAATTTGTTTTATCTAGTCTGTTGGAACCGCATAAGGTATTTATAGAATGAATGTCTCAGCAAGTTTAACGCCGTTCAACAGTCCAACCCAAGACTCAGCGCCGATGATTCTGGACACTTTACCAGATCCGGCGATCGCTTCCAAAACCTGTCCTCGGAGAACCAGGCTGCAAATTGACCTGATTTTACTGGCAATTGAAGCTTTAGAGCTTGGTGGTTCGGAAGCAATCCTGGCTTTTGCTCAAGAGTTGGATCTTAAAGGAATTGTTAAAGATAGGGTGAATTTATGGCGGATGCGTAGCTCTAACCCGCTACGAAGAGCGCATATACGCCGTCCCTTAACTATTATGGAAGCGAAAGCTCTGGTGGTAATTGCTTGCTATATAGCGCGGCGTTTAACTGTTGTCATCCGCCAGTTATTAATGATATGTCAACAAATGGAAGAGAAGCAGATTCCATTAGAACAGAATTTGCGTCTATCTAATTACCTAGAGCGGTTTAGAGCGCATTTTAAAAGCCGGATGAATGCTCGGCGTTCTGGTGTACTAGCATTAACTTCTGATGAGAAATTAGATGCGCTAGCGATAAATTTGTTAGGACAATTACTATTTTGTACTGGTACGGCTGGAATGCAGCGGTTCTGGATTAGTCTTTTTGACGGTGAAGTGGAATGAATATTCAACGTAAGTATAGTCTACCTAATTGTACACTTCTTTTAGAAGGCTTAAGTGATGTTACTAGGGCTGCACAGTTCCAGGAAATGCGCCCGGAATTGTCAATATTGGTAAATGCAGAATGTTATTTATCTGGCTACAATCAACCCTTAACGGGAGGACGGGAATTTTTTGAAAGTTTGGTAAGGGCTGTTAGTGGCTACGCCCAAGAATTTTTGAGTAGTGTACCCAATCCGCAAGCACATAATCAGGAATCAGAGCTAGTAGAGTTTCAGAAAATTGACAGCAACCGACATCGGTTAATCATACATTCAGAAGGCGCTCCTGAGGGATTTGAGTCTCACTCTAAAAATTCCAAACGTCCGCCGATTGAAATAGATTTGAATACAGTGCAGTTGTTTGATTTAGTAGAAGCAGTAGATCAGTTTTTTGCTGATAGCCAGACTTTACCAGAATTATCTCTAGAACTACAACCGGTTACTAGACGCTATGGCGGTGCTAGTCAAGCTTTGATCAGGCAGGCTGTTCCTGCGGCTGTGGGAGTATCAAGTTTAGCAGTAGCAGCGATCGCATTTAACTTGATTCCACCTCCCCAAATTCGTCCACCACAGCCTAAGGCAGATGAGCAAACTAGCTCTACAACCAAGAGCCTCACTCCTCCAGCATCAGCGAATACAACTCCTATTGCCGCTGCAACGCCTACACCAACACCCGCAGCTAATACAAAGCCAGTAGTTAAAGATTTAGAAGCACTTTTAAATACGGTTCCAGAAATTACCGATCCATCGCAGCTGCGTGCATTGAATCGTCAAGTGTATAACCAAATTCATCCAGCTTGGACTAAGCGTTCAGGATTGGAACAGGATTTGATCTATCGTTTAGGTGTAGCTGCCGATGGAGCGATCGTTGGTTATAAGGCGGTGAATAAGGAGGCTAATCAAGGAGTTGGACAAACTCCTCTACCTAACCTACTTTACAATCCTGCTAACCGCGCTCCCATTTCCAATGAACCGATCGCCCAATTCCGAATAGTGTTTACTACAAGTGGTGTGCTGCAAGTTAGCCCTTGGCGGGGATATGCCAGGACACCAGAAGTAATCGGTGCAAAAATTACTGATTCTAAGATAACCAAAGGTTTAAATCAAAAACTTTATAATACAGTTCGCCAAAGCTGGAGTGGTACTCCCACCTTTACGCGAGATTTGAAATATCGGGTAGCAGTCAACAAGGATGGTGTAATTGCTGACTATGAACCACTCAATCAAGTAGCCTTTGACTATTTTCGGGAAACACCTCTTCCCAAGATGTTTAATGCTATCTATGGTTCTAATGTAGCTGCTCCCAATGCCAAAGAACCTCTGGCTCACTTCCAAGTGATATTCAAGCCTAGTGGCACGTTGGAAGTCACTCCTTGGGAGGGATATCAGTAATCAGGGAATGGGGAATGGGGAGTGGGGAATGGGGAGATGAGGGGGATGAGGGGGATGAGGGAGAAAAATAACTCCTAACTCAGCACTCCTGAAGGGCATGGGGAATGGGGAAGAGAATTAAGTTGCTGCTATTCCCAATTCTCTATTCCCTATTCCGGGGTATGAGTATCATCGGAACATAAAACCGAGTTAAGCTTAAAAGCCTTATTAGATAAAGATTCTCCTGATAACCCAGGTCATTGACGCTCTGGTGATCGTCGAGTCACTACTCAAGGATAAAATAAGGGTTTCAGCTTCTAAAAATGCTTATATTGCTTATGTAATATCTCTTAACCCGGTTTTCTGCGTGAATGCTACTCATACCCCAATTAAGCAGAAACCGACCACTAAACAGCAAGTAATTGTGGATGAGTTCACCAATTTAAAGTCATTGTGCGGTGAAAGTGCGATCGCGTTTTTTAAAATGAGCTTAACTGATACTCGCAAAGCTAAGGAATATTTACTTGGAATTACTCACAATGCCACTAATGAAAGTTTCCCAGATGGTACAGCAAGCGCTCGGAAGTCCGGTACAGTCTTGCTTGAGAAATTCTCAGCCAATGGCGAAACACCGCTAAAAAGGGTCGTTGTGCGTTACAGTCTGGTTGATGAGCAAGGAAATAATCTTGACGATGTTGAGAAGACCTTGCCTGATTGGTTTCATCCAGAGAAGATTTACCAGCACTTTAACGGAAAGGCAGTAAGCTTGGAATAGCATCAGTTGTGAAAGGAATTTCTTTTTTTATTTTTGCAACTACCATATCAATATCGTTTGGTTCTTGTATTCTAAATTTACGAGTTGCATATTCTTCTATTTTAAATCCAGGACTTTCCTGGGTGTATCCACCGAAATATCTTTTAATTATCATTGTGTAAATTTTTTTGGTTTCTTCATTAACTTGAAGACTAATATAATAATATTCGTTCTGACCCCAAAATACCCAAATTATTTCAGATTCTTCATTAAGATTAAACATAGGAGCAAAATTTGTACCCCAGCCTGTCTGTTTTACTAATTCCCTTCTTACTTCTTCCCACAACATAATAACTAATCCTTTGAAATACCTATATTTTTATCTCTTAGGGATTTATTAAAATTCCTAATAATCCCTATTATGCTTCCGCTATTTGAAGTAAGTTTAACCCTGATTAGTCCTGGAGGTTATAGCAAGCCGATATTGTGATCGCACTTTTAACTAAAAGTTTTGCTTTTCTTGTTTGGATGACTTTCAACATTTTTACACATCCACCGACCCGCGCTGTGGCGGATGACATAATCATTAATTCCACAGATGGGACAAGTCGGTTTAACATCTGTCGCCTTGGCTGCGATCGCAACTGGTTTAGGGGTATGAGTATCATCAGAACAGAAAACCGAGTTAAGCTTAAAAGCCTTATTAGATAAAGATTCTCCTGATAACTAAGGTCATTGACGCTCTGGTGATCGTCGAGTCACTACTCAATGATAAAATAAGGGTTTCAGCTTCTAAAAATGCTTGTATTGCTTATGTAATATCTCTTAACCCGGTTTTCTGCGTGAATGCTACTCATACCCCCAGCCCTGGAGCAATATTTGGGTGTGACTGAGCAGCAAAAAGAAAATGCCATCTCCACTTTAGTTTTTTAAGTCAGTAAGGAATTATGAACGCTTACAAAAAATACATCACCATTACAGATCCAAAGCAAGTAATATTATCTGATTTACCTTTTCAAGCAGGACAGCGAGTAGAAATAATTATCTTAGCTGAGGAGAACCCCAGAGCATCTATTAGTAAAAAGCTGAGAGATTTATTTGATCAAACACAGTCAATACCAGGAGTACAAAATATTACCGAAGCCGAAATAGCAGCAGAGATTGAAGCTTACCGACGCGGAGAATGAAAGTTGTTATTGACACGAATATTTTAGTTTCTGCTGTCCTTAAGGGTAGAGTACCAAGAGCAGTTATTCAGTTTATTTTTGAGAATCCCGACTGGGAATGGATTGTTTCATTGGAAATTGTAGCGGAATATAAGGAGGTATTAAGTCGCCCGAAGTTTAAGTTGACAGATGAAGTAAGAGCGTCATGGTTTGAAATTATTGATACATTTGCGACGCTAATTGATGTCAATGTGTCAATTGATTTTCCAAGAGATAGAAAAGATGCAAAGTTTTTAGCTTGTGCTGTAGCAGCCGAAGCAGATTTTTTGATTACGGGGGATTCTGATTTTAATCAGGCGCAAACTTTGCTTAATACAACGATTATTTCTGTGTCTTTATTTAACAAGTTAGTTTGCGATTAAATGTGACTCGCTCTCCAAGTCGGGATTTGATAGTTAAACGACATCGGCAATTAGGGGGCAGGGAACATCACCCATCATTTACCTCCAAAAGCCGCCTTAACTCCTGCTTTAAAACCTCTGGATCTGGCAAATAAAGTTGATATCTCGATACAAAAAGCTGATTAGAAATACCACCCGTCGCATACTCAACCAAAATTTCATCCTTATCTCGCGCCAACACAATCCCTATCGGCTCGTTGTCATCCTCCATATTTTCCTCAGCGCGAAAATAATTTAGATACATATTCATCTGTCCAATATCCTGATGACTCACCGATCGCGTCTTCAGATCGATTAAGACAAAACACTTGAGAATGCGATGATAAAACACCAAATCCACAAAAAAATGCGTGTTGTTTAACGTAATTCGGTATTGCTGCCCAATAAATGCAAACCCCTTGCCCAACTCAAGTAGAAACTTCTCCAACTCAGCAATTAAACGATTTTCTAACTCACTCTCACGATAATTGCGGTCTGGTAAATCCAAAAACTCGAACACATAAGGATCTTTGACCACATCCCGCGCCGACTCGATCCGTTGCCCATCCTTTAACAACACGCCAAATTTCATTAGCTAGCTTTTCACAAAAGTCCATTGATCATTTACAGCACTTCCAGCTATTATGCAATACAGTACAGTTTTTCTTCTTGCCCTTTCCTCTCATAGCTTTCAGCTTTGAGGATGTACCTCATAGCTGCCGGAAGCGCTGTATTGATCAATAGTTACCATCCCCAATGCCCATTTTTTATCTTGTAATTCTCCGCATATAATTCCCCCACAATTGAGCGGCTTGGGCACTGCTACCAGATGTTGGGGAATTATTGTCGTTTCCCAACCAAACGCCGGTTACAAGTCGCTGACTGGGGATAAAACCAATGAACCACAAGTCAACGTTTTTATCAGTCGTGCCAGTTTTACCAGCTTCTCCTAGTCCAATGGCAGCACTACGACCAGTACCTCTGGCGATGACACCGCGCATCAAACTAGTCATCTCATCGGCGACACCATTTGTTAGCACTTGTTTGTTAGCAGCTGGATCTTGGTCGAAGGAGTAGATTACCCGACAGGTTTTGATATCATTGCGATCGCTGCAATCACCACTGTCTAAAATTCGGCTAATGGCATGGGGAGGATTGGACACACCGCGATTGCCTATAGCGCCGAAAGCACCAGTCATTTCCAAAACATTGACCACGCTTTGACCTAGTACTAAGCCAGGAACCGGATCGAGGTTTGATTTTATCCCCAAACGCCGAGCCATTGCCACAACTTTATCTAGCCCAATTTCTCTAGCAACTCCCAAAGCAATGGGATTTTCTGAAAGAGCCAGCCCGGTGGCAATATCTAAACTCCCAGCACTTGAACGACAGGGTTTATAAGTGAAGCCTTGCCAAGTTAAAGGAGCGCAGGAATAACTTTTGGATGGTGAAATTCCCTGTTGAATAGCGGCGGTGTAAGCAAAAATCTTGAAGGTGGAACCTGGTTGTCTTTTGGCTTGAACAGCACGATTGAACTGACTTTTTTTGTAATCAGTTCCACCCACCATTGCAAGAATGCTGCCTGTACTAGAGTCAAGAGTTACTACCGCTCCTTGAGAAAAATTAAAATTTCTACCAGAGTTATTCACCGAATTACTCAACGCGGCTTCTGCTTGTCTCTGTATCGCTGGATCGAGCTTGGTTTCAATGATATAATTTCCCTCTCTTGCGGCTCCCTCCCCCAAGATTGATTCCAGTTCAGAAAAGACGTAACTGTAAAAATAAGGTGCGATCGTTTTAGCTTGTTGTTCGCAGACTTTAGGACTAATTTGGACGGTAGAGCGTCTAGCTCGGTTGGCATCCTCTGGTTTAATTTTGCCCATCTCCAGCAACCGCTTAATCACGCGATTCCGGTATTCAGCCGCTTCTAGCTTATTTGGCCCATTCCCACAAAAATCGAAGGCGTTGGGAGCAGGTAAAATTCCTACCAATGTTGCTGCTTCTGCTAAAGTTAATTCTTTAGCCGATTTATCAAAGTAATATCGGGCTGCATCCTCAAAGCCAGAGGTATCTCCCCCCAAAAAAACCCGATTTAAGTACATCAGCAAAATATCATCTTTGCTGTAAAAGGTTTCGAGTTTTAGGGCGACAACTGCCTCTCGCAATTTGCGTCCAAGAGTATCTTGTCTGCCTACATACTCACGGAACAAACTGCGGGCAACCTGCTGGGTAACAGTACTGGCTCCTTGTTGGACATCTCCGCTACGGCTATTGATTAACACGGCTCGTAAAATACCCAGAGGGTCAACCCCAAAGTGCCAGTAATAACGACTATCCTCGGAAGCTACTACGGCAGCAGGCAAATAAGGGCCAAATTCCTCTAATCGCTTCATGTCTACATGAGAGATTGTCCGAGGCTCTCTCAGGGGGGTGGCTCCATCACGGGCGTAAACAACTACTGGGGCGCGTGTCGCTGTCGGTAGAGGTTTAACTTGAAATTTCAGCCATTCGACGCCAATCACTAATGTTAATAGGGCAGTGACACCACCGACACCATAAGCTGTCCAAGTTGCAGCTTTGACATACCATGCTGGTGGATCGACGTATTGCAAACGTACAGAAGCAGCAAGTTCTGGGGGTCCCAGAGTCAAAATATCGCCGTGACGCAGTTCTAGGGAGCTAACACGACGCTTGCCACGATAAATGCCGTTAGTCGAGTTTTCGTCTTTGATGACAAAAACTGGTGTGCTATGAGTAGAATTCCGCGATAGCGACAGATGAATTTGGCTGACAACAGGGTTACGGATGACGATATCGCTGGATTTGGAGCTACGACCGAGAATATAGCGATCGCCCAACAGTGGATATACCTCTGCTTTATCCGCCCCCGCATCCTGCACCCAAAGTTCTGGTACTTTGGCATTAGGCTTGAGCGCCAATTTAGAAAAATCGACTCTAGCTTGAATCGTATGTACTGCTTGAGTCAGTTGACCTAGTAACGTTTGTGGCTTGTGAGGCGGTTGGGGAGAACTCATCGGCTATTCACATCACAGTTTTTAGTGAAGAATCGGGCGAATTACAATCAATTTTAGATGTTAGTCTTTCATCATTTTACTCATAAGCCAAAGCATAAATTAGCTATACTGAACTTTTTGATTTAATTTATACTTAAATTTATATTACAAACAGTATTGATTTGTGATTTTCATCACTTATTTATAGCAGCATAAATTTTTTTCCTATTCTCGAAGGCTTATTTAAGCTCCTGTTATAAGCTCAATAACTACAGTCACAGTTTTTATTATTGTATTTTTAAACACTAGTTACCAGCAAATAACAGGTTTCATTTTTACCAATTTTATATATCCACATACTCTGAAACAAACTTAAACATCTTCATTTAGGAAGATTTTCTAAATCTTATTGTCTGTTTTAATAGGCCGAGTGTTCCGTTGAGGTTAATTTCAGAATGATGGGAAAATCTCTGAGCCTGATTGGTGCAGCTTTATCTTTGGCACTTACCACTAATATTGCTGTAGCCGAATCCAGTAAATCCCCCATAGCTCAATCTACTAGTACCGAATCTACTAGCGCACCAACGGAAATCAAGATGTCGCCAGAAGGCATGAAAATTCTGTGCGAGTATTTTCCGCTCAACTCCCGCTGTCCCAATGGCACAGCAGCTACTCCTAGCGCTCCTAGTAGCACTACAGTACCAGCCGAAACCACAACACCAACAGAAACTACAACACCTGATAGCACAACTGCACCAGGTAGCATTACCCCACCTCCACCTGGCGCTCCCGAAAGCACTCCAGCACCAGGCGCTCCTGGCAAGTTAACTCCAGCACCAGGTAGCATTACCCCACCTCCACCTGGCGCTCCCGAAAGCACTCCAGTACCAGGCGCTCCTAGCAAATTAACTCCAGCACCAGGTAGCTCAACACCTGAACAACCTAGCCCTCCTGGCAGCACTACCGAACCAGGTAGCTCAACTCCACCTGAACAACCTGGCACTCCTGGCACTCCTGGCAGCAGTATCGAACCAACTCCCAGTACTCCTGGCTCTAGTGTGCCAAAAACTCCTACCACAGGTAATTAAATTAAAAGCTGGTGCATAATCTAAATACTAGTTTGCCATCAGCGATCGCCTGTGCGTCTTTTTTAACCTCTGCACCAGTTTGAATAACTGGTGTCAGGTAAAAAATAAAAATCGCTGAAACCTTATAAATAAAGTCTTCGCATATAAGACTGAGCAAGGGTTTCACTAATCAAAAGCCTGGGATTAATCATCCCAGGCTTAATAGTTTAATGCGATCTGCCAGTTGAAGTAGGTGTTTTTTGCAAGGAAGCAATTAACAGGCAAACAATACCAATACTAATAAATGAATCTGCCACATTAAATACAGCAAAGTTAATCAGGCGAAAATCAAGAAAATCAACGACATAGCCTAAAACAAAACGATCAATACCGTTGCCCATCGCTCCACCTAAAATCAAGCCATAGCCTAACTGATCCCACAAATTTAAGGTTGGGCCAACCAGCGCCAATGCTATCAATACTAAACTCACTCCTAAAGATAACCAGCGCAACCACTCTACTTTCCCACTTAACAGACTAAACGCAGCACCAGTGTTAGTGACATAGGTAAAGTGAAATATTCCAGGTAAGAGTGGTAGTGTCTGCCCTAAACTAAAGCTTTGTACTATCCAGTACTTTGTTATTTGGTCTAAGAAAAAAACGATGAAGGCAGCGATCCAGAAAAGACGATTTTTTAAATGCATGGTGAATTAGTCATTGGTCATTGGTGAGCCAGCACGGTCTTGGGGGTTTCCCCCATGAGTGACTGGCGAACCCGTAAGGGTCATTGGTCATTAGTCATTGGCCGTTGGTCATGAGCTTTTGACAAATGACAAAGGACAAATAACATGAACTAATAAAACATTAAGTGACGCAATATATATGCTATTACACTAACTGCACAGACCACAGTTAGTTGACCTGGTAGCGCAAACCAGGAGTATCTGAGGATTGCTTGCATTAAGGGTAGATTTTCTGTGCCTTTCCACTGAAAAAGATAGCTAATAATCAAATAAGTAATACCGCAGATGTGGAGAGTTAACAAGCCACAGATGCAGCTAAAGGCAAGAGTTTCTAGTCGAGGTCTAGCTTTAAAGGCGAACAAACCACAAATCCAAGCTCCCGGAATGAAGCCTAGTAGATAGCCAAACTGAGATAGCTTGACATAACCAATACCGCCGCCATCGGCAAATACTGGTAGTAAGGTTAACCCCATGACTAAATAGGCGATTTGTGAGAGCGCACCGGCATTTTTGCCCCCTAAACAACCCACCAACAACACTGCGCCAATTTGAAAAGTGACACCTAAAGAAAAAGTCTGAATTCCGTGCTGACTCCATGTCCAAGGTAAGGTAATCCCATAAACTTCTAGGAAAGTACCACCCATTGTCAGGAGTAAGCCAATCATAGACCACAGTAATTGATTGGAAGCAGCAAACATTTATCAGGAAATTAAGGAAAAGCAAAAAGTAAAACCAGCAGCAACTAGTACCGCAAGGCGGAAGTCAAAAGTCAAAAGAATTGTATTCCAAGCTCTTGCGCCATTTGAAATGGTATGTTTATTTCCGCCGAACTGTACTAGTATGTTCATTAATATTGAAATGATATCTGTGCTGACATCTTAAGAACTAGCATATTTTCTTTTGCCTTTTCAGTATGTATGTAATTTTTCAGTTATGCGAATTGTGACTGAGGTGTGTATTATCTGATTTTATTGACTGAGGTGTGTTCTAAATGACTGATGTGTGTTCTAAATCTGCGATCTTACTTAGAATATAGTAAAATAAATATTATTTTTTCTAGTGCTTATACTATTTTTTCAATTACTACCTAAATTTAGCTACAAAGTACTTAGTATTTATAGTGATTCCAGTTGAGATCAATACAGACAGAAAATTGCATACAGGTAAAAAATACTACTAGAGATCGGAGCAAGAGGCAAGTATATCTGATTTGGAGTCCTGCATTTTGTACCTTATTTACTTGCAAGCTGCTGTATAAACTTTTTTCATGACTTGACCAACGAACCTACTCTAATGATAAAGTTTTGTAAATACGTATAATAGACATCTCCATAAATTAAATATGCGTTATCCAGAACCCTTGTAGAGACGTAGCAGTGCTACATCTCTACATTCTTTTTCGGAGATGTCTAATCAACTTAATATAGTTGCTATGTGTAAGTTAAATCTCAAGCAAGAGTATAAAATTTATCAAGAGAAACTAGAAATAAGCGTTTGTTCTTCATCAAAAAAAAACAAGTATTTTTTGTTCTGTTAACCTATCGTTAATCTTTATTGTTGTGCTTTAGGAGTATCTTAGAGACGCTTACCTGAAAACTTACTAAAAAATTGATAGCGATGCTCTTACGTCTTAGTGCAACAAAAACTCATCGCCTCACAGGTTTAACTTCAGTGTTAGCACTGACAATCAGCCTAGCAGGTTGTGGTGGCGGACAACAAACACCAGATAGTACAGCCACCAAGGATACGCCTTCTGGCACTGCTACAGATACTACTGCCTCTAGCCCAGCTAAATTAGACCTTGGTGGAACCGTAAAGTTAAGCGGGGCTGGTGCGTCTTTTCCGGCACCACTGTACGATACCTGGTTTACAGATTTAAACAAAAAATATCCAAATCTGCAAGTTGACTATGCATCAGTTGGTAGCGGTTCTGGAGTTGAGCAATTTATCAAAGGCACTGTAGACTTTGGTGCTAGCGATGTGGCAATGAAGGATGAAGAAATCCAGAAAGTACCAGCAGATAGGGGTGTTATTTTACTGCCTGTGACTGCTGGTAGCATCGTGTTGGCTTACAACTTGCCTGATGTTCCAGAACTAAAGCTGTCACGAGCCGTTTACGCTGATATTTTACTAGGCAAAATAAAATCTTGGGATGATGCCCAAATTGCCAAGGCTAATCCAGGTGCAAAACTTCCTAAACAGCCAATCACAGTTGTTTATCGTTCCGATGGTAGCGGAACCACGGGTGTGTTCACCAAACACCTCAGCGCCATTAGCCCAGAGTGGAAGAGTAAAGTCGGTGAGGGCAAAACTGTCAACTGGCCTGCGGGAGTCGGTGCTAAGGGTAATGAGGGTGTTACCGCTCAAATTCAACAAACTCAAGGTTCTATTGGTTATGTCGAGTACGGCTATGCCAAACAAAATAGTCTCAAGTTTGCTGATTTGGAAAACAAAGCCGGTAAATTTGTTGTAGCTAGTGAGGAGTCAGCCTCTAAAACTCTGGAATCAGTAGCTCTACCTGCAAACCTCCGCCTCTTCATTTCCGATCCCGAAGGGGCTGATTCCTATCCTATCGTTACTTACACATGGCTTTTAGTTTACAAGAAATATCCTAATGCCGCAAAAGCTAAGGCGATCGAAGCTGCGATCGAATACGCTTTAACTGATGGTCAGAAACAGGCTACTGCGCTAGGGTATGTTCCTCTACCTGCAAACGTCATCACAAAAGTAGCTGCGGCGGCTGACCAAATTAGTCCAGAGTATAAAATTTCTGTTACCAGTGGTAGTAGCGCTAGCAAGTAAGCAATCTAACACAGATATTCAGTAGTAACTTTGAATACGGAGTTACTATTGTATTTAGTTTAAATAGATGATGAGGCGACAATTTTACTAAATTTGCTTGCCTCCCATATTTTTCTCTGATTTAATTGTGAAAGTCGGTATTCATGGCTACAAATTCTCAAAATCTGTCATCAGCGATGAAAAATCGCTCTGGCGCAGAAAAATCCCTAGATCGGGGTTTTATTTGGCTAACTAAAATTTTCGCCTTTGGGGTTGCTGGTACTTTATTATGGATCGGGTCGCAGGTTGCAATTGGCTCTTGGCCTGCTATTCAAAAGTTTGGTGCTGGCTTTTTAGTCAACACTACTTGGAACCCGGTTAATGATAGCTACGGGGTGCTACCTCAAATCTACGGAACTCTCTTGAGTTCTTTTATTGGCCTGCTGATTGCAGTACCAATCGGGGTTGGTACTGCGATTGTCCTGAGTGAAGATTTTTTACCTGCAAAAGTGAAGCTGGTACTGGTTTTCGCAGTAGAACTACTCGCAGCTATTCCCAGCGTTGTCTATGGCGTGTGGGGGATTTTTGTCTTAGTGCCAATCTTAACCAACTTGGGAAAATGGCTTAATGGTTACTTTGGCTGGCTGCCATTTTTTAGCACTTCTCCTACAGGACCAGGAATGTTACCGGCGGGAGTCATCTTAGCGATTATGACTTTGCCTATTATCACAGCTTTATCCCGCGATGCCTTGATTTCTGTACCTCCCAGTTTGCGCCAAGCCTCTATAGGGCTGGGAGCAACCCGCTGGGAAACAATTTTGCAAGTTCTCATCCCAGCAGCCTTTTCGGGCATCGTTAGTGCTGTGATGCTGGGACTCGGCCGGGCAATGGGAGAAACAATGGCTGTCACGATGTTAATTGGCAACTCCAACAACATCAGTCTCTCTCTTTTAGCGCCAGCCAATACGATTTCTTCTCTACTGGCAAATCAATTTTCAGAAGCTAGTGGTTTGCAAGTTGCGGCTTTAATGTACGCGGCTTTAGTTCTATTTTTCTTGACACTGGTAGTCAATATTCTGGCAGAGTTGATCGTTATGAGAGTCAAGCGAATATAGCTTAGTTTTTGGTTAAATTATGACTTCTAATTTTCCAGAGCGCAGTTTAACTCGCTCCGCCACGTCTCAAAGAACACTGTTTAATACAGTGATGACCGTAATCGCTTTTACCTGCGGAGCATTGGCACTTGTTCCTTTGCTAGCAGTACTCTCTTACGTGATTATTAAAGGCTTTAGCAGTCTGAATCTGGCTGTGTTTGTGGAACTGCCACCCAAAGCTCTACAAAAGGGAGGAGGCTTTGGTAATGCAATTTTAGGCACACTACTAATGGTAGGAATTGCTGCCTTGATTAGCATCCCCTTTGGAGTTTTGGGGGCGATTTACATCACAGAATTTAGTTCAGCGAAAGTTGCTAGATGGGTACGTTTTGCAGCTAACGTGCTGAGTGGAGTCCCCTCGATTATTGCTGGGGTATTTGCTTATGGGATTGTAGTTTTAACACTGGTAAAATTGAACTTAGGATCGTATTCAGCTCTTGGTGGAGGGTTTGCACTGGCAATTTTGATGTTGCCCATTATTCTAAGAACAACTGATGAAGCGTTACAGTTAGTATCGCAAGATTTGCGACAAGCTTCTGTAGGGTTAGGAGCGACTAACTTTCAAACGGTAAGTCAGGTAGTTTTACCAGCAGCCTTACCAGCTATTGTAACTGGGGCAACGCTAGCGATCGCCAGAGCATCTGGAGAAACCGCACCATTGCTATTTACTGCTTTATTTTCTAACTTCTGGCCAGATGGTTTATTTCAACCAACAGCTTCTCTGGCTGTCTTGGTTTACAAATATGCTATTTCTCCGTTTAAAAATTGGCAATCTTTAGCTTGGGCAGCATCTTTGATTTTGGTATTGATGGTTCTAATCACAAGTATCATCGCTCGCTGGGCAACTCGTCAAAAAGCTTAGTCAACAACCATCCACAGTGCAAATCCCCATCGCTAAAACCAACACTAAATTTAATTTATGGCTACCAACACTAGGACAGTGAATGACACTGAAACCGTTTTACGGGCTGAAAATCTCAATATTTACTACGGCAAGTTTTTAGCCTTACAGAATATTTGGCTAGATATACCAAAAAATCAGGTGACAGCTTTTATCGGCCCTTCTGGTTGTGGTAAAAGTACATTGTTGCGATGCTATAACCGCCTCAATGACTTGATTGAGTCATTTCGGGCAGAAGGTAAGATACTTTTTTACGATAAAAATTTGTATGCACCCGATATCGACCCTGTAGAAGTGCGTCGAAGAATTGGGATGGTGTTTCAAAGACCAAACCCATTTCCCAAATCAATTCATGACAATATTACTTTTGGAGCTAAAATCAATGGCTACAAAGGTGATTTCGATGAATTAGTAGAAAGCAGTCTCAGAAAAGCAGCTTTGTGGGATGAAGTCAAGGATAAACTACATCAAAGTGGCTCGTCTTTATCCGGCGGACAACAACAGCGATTATGTATTGCTCGTGCGATCGCAGTCCAACCTGAAATTATACTGATGGATGAGCCTTGCTCGGCTCTTGACCCCATTTCCACCTTGCGTGTTGAAGAACTGATTCACGAACTTAAAGAGCAATATACTATTGTTATCGTCACTCATAACATGCAGCAAGCAGCGCGTGTTTCTGATAAGACAGCCTTTTTTAATGTTCGGACTTCAGAGAAAGGAACCCGTAGCGGCTATATGGTAGAGTATGACGCAACAGAATTAATTTTCAACAATCCTAAGCAAGAAGAAACCAGAGATTACGTCAGTGGCAAATTTGGATAAATATTTATTTTACATTGTTGATATTAAAGCAATGAGGGATAATCGGAAATTAAAGATGTTCGATATTCCTCTATGTTTTTTTATTTGAAGGACTTTTTTCTTCCTAAACGAAGCTCATCTCCATGCAGTCCGAAGTCTATTACTTGGTGCGCTCAAAAACTGACGGTAATTATCTTATAGCTCGTCCTGATGCCGAAACGTCGGGTTATTTATTGCTGTTTCAGGAAAACTTTGACGCCCTTAGCTATCTCAACACCCATGCAGCAGAAGTGGCAAATCGCTTTGCAGTAGAATCTATTGCGCGTACACAGTTGGGAAACTTGCTCAAACGCTGGGGTTTTAGCGGTGTGGGTATTGTGACTGACCCGTTATTGCCCAAAGTTGAGTTTTTACAGCACAGTTAACTAATTCGTAATTCGTAATTTTTATTAATTAAATAATTGTGCGATCGCACAAGTAAAATCAGGTAATATGGGTGAACTCAATTCATCACCATTGAATAACGTAGCAGCTAACTTTAAACTCGCTTGTTCGCGTCGATATACTTCCACTTGTTGCTTGCGCCAATCTACAATCCAATATTCTCTGACACCTCGTGATGAGTAGAGCTTAAGTTTTAGTTCTCTGTCCCGCTTTTCGTTTTCACTACCAGCAGATAGCACCTCTACAACCAATTCTGGCGCACCTGTCAAATGTCCTGCCTCGTCTAAAAGTAAAGGCAATCTCTCATTGCTAGCCCAGACAACATCGGGAATAACATTATCATTGTCGCCAAAAATTATTCCTGGAGCAGGTACAACCTGTCCCAAAGAAGTAGCTTGTGACCAAATATCCAATGGAGTCATAATTCTGACACAAGTTTTTTGATGATTCCAGTGAGGCGCTTTAGTCACAAACAATTCACCGTCAATAATTTCATAGCGATTCCCGTTATCTGGAAACAACTCTAAATCGGCGGTAGTCCAGCGCACTCTCTCAGATATCGGCTGGTTCATAAATCATCTTTGTTAGGGGATTTACCTAATTTTAGCCTGGGTGGAAATGGAACATTTTAGTTGCACTCCCGTAATCTATATGATATTCCTTGTAAGGAATAATAGGATTGACATTCCTTATAAGGAATATTATACTCTGAGGTAGGAAGTGAATTGGACTTGGGAACTTTATCAAGATGTCAATGGGGAAATCCCCAAAGATTTGCTTGCTTTTTTCATTAGGATGATTCCTGAACAGGAGCAACCAGAAAATCCACCAAAGCCATTACTGAGTCTTTCCGAAACCAGGCGTTTGCAAGTTAACCTGGGCTACCTGTGTAATAAAGGACTCGCATCACTCACCAGTGGCATCTTTGAGAAACTCGAAGATGACCTGTATGAGTTACGCATGACTAAGAGCGAACATAATCCAAGGTTTATATTAACGGCTGCGACTCCTCAACGGTTTGTAGTGCTGCACGCCTTTATGAAGAAATACGACAACGCTATCAAAGAGAGAGACAAAGAGCCTGCAAGAGTAAGATTACGTGAATTGCAGCAGAGGGAAAATTGATGAAAAAACCTAATTTTCAAGCTTGGTTGCAGGAGAAGGTAAGCGACGAGCCAGAAGTGATTTTGGCGGGAAAGTTAGAGTATCTGCGCTTATATCTTACCGATGCTATGCGGGAAATACGTAATAAAGCAGGATTGACTCAGGCACAGCTAGCCCAAAAACTGGGAGTAAAGCAAGCGGCTGTGTCCAAGTTGGAGTCGGCGTTAAAGGAACATGAGTTGGAATCTGTGTTGCACTATTTACATACCTTGGGTGCAGATTTACTGGTAGCCGTCAAACAAGGAGATGACTTATATCAAGCTAGTGATAACGAAGGTGTTTTGCTGGTAGATGTACCAGATGTAGTTTTCCAAAAAGCATTGGCGGCAAACATGAGCGTCCGGGAATATGTGCGTGTCGCTGTTGAGAAGTTTTCTGGCGAGGATGATGGACTGAAAACAGCTTTGGTAAAACTACTTGAAAGTGACGATTTGGTAGCTGTGAAAGTAAGAGCGCGGTTAGGTTCAAGGACAATCCAAGAAGTTGCTGTAGAGTTGGAAAAATGTTTGAGTCTATCTGAAGAAGATAAGATTTTTGCTGTGAAAAGTGTTTTGGCTGCTAATGTGGCGTGTGGAGAAAGTAATCGTGGAAGTAGTAATGAAGTTGATGAAATTGAGTTGTTAGATTTAGCTGAAGAATTGCTAGAAAAGTTGGCAGATATTTAGGATGATACAGACTACAGTCTACCTTGGTGCAACATCTCTAATCTAAAGATAGAGAGTTTTCCATTTATCATTTAGACTGATAAAATAATTTTAAAATTTTGGCAACCTACTTCAGATTTGAGGTTTATCATTATTTGCAAGCCAAAGAAATTAAAACACAATTAAGATTACTAATAGAAAAAGCATCTGTCATAGATCCTGGTTTAGCGAAAAGGTTAGAAGAGATCAATCGCTGGGTGAAAGATGTCAAACCGGGTTCGCTGACTGCGAAAAGATTTGTCATTCTGTTTTTGCAACAAATGCTCCAAGATGCTGAAGTTTGGCTGAGACTTAAATCATTACCATCTGAAGAAGAGCAGCAATCAGCGTTAAGAGTACTGAATCCAACTTTAAAATATTGGTATGGCTACTTGTTTCCTAAATGGTTGAGTGAAAACGACCCTAAATTTTATATCTGGAGACGAAAACTGATGGCGGGGGAGTTCAATCAGGACGATGCCAAATTAATTGGCTCTATTGCTAATAATATTAAAAGTTCTGGTGGGACAACTGTACTACGCTATGTTGCAGACCTGTCTATGGCAACTGATATAATTGTTAGCAGTACGCAAGAGAGTCCACTATGTATTCAACTCACTAGCGTCTCAGAAGAATTTTCTCAAGAAAAGTTTGATGATTGGGAAAATACACTAATTTTTTGGGCAATAGATAGAGGATTATTTTTAAGTTACAATCCCCGTGCAACTGATTTTGTGAATCAGATAGTCAACATATTATTATCTAACAGCGATAATCTCAGTAGAGGTAGTTATTTAAAATTTAATTTATAGTTGTCGGTCAGTTTTATTTACTGGATTTGTATAGCTACGTTATTACTTAACAAAGTGAGTCCTTATGGTTCAGGAAAAACAATCTGACCGTCAACAGAGATTAGACAACTTTTTACAAGCTGTAGAAGCGGCTCAAAAAGTGCAGGATGACATCATGAAGTATGGGCTTGAAGCTGCCCATTTATATTGTGATGATGTTGATGGAGATTGGCTAGAAACATGGGGAGAAGACGAAAATAGGCAGCAAAGTTTTGTAGAATTAGTGACTAATTTCCTCCAAAGTGATGACTTAGTAGCGGTGAGAGTAAGAAAGCAGCTAAAAGATAAATCGCTCCAAGGAATTGCTGTTGAGTTGGAAAGATGTTTGAGACTATCGAAAGAAGAAGAGCGGATTTTTGGTGTTAAAAATGTATTAGTGGGTAGTGTGGCAGTTGGAGAAAGTAATTGTGGAACTAGTGATGAATTTGATGAAATTGAGTTGTTGGATTTAGCTGAAGAATTGCTAGATAAATTATCAGAAATATTTGACCAAAATATCTAAATAAATATGAACAAGGGATTTAGGAATTCTAAAATAAAAGAAGCTAGACAAAACCGCAGCACTGAGTTTTATTTTTTTCTAAAAGAGGTATCTCAAGCAAGCTTTCATAACGCTCATAGACCTGATTTGGTATACCCATTTTTAGAAGCAAATTTAGATAAATTAAATTATGAATTTATTAAATGGCTTCAAGAATGGATGCCACATAATTTGTGTAAATTAAATTTAAAAAATGCAATAAGTATAGCATTAACAGCTTGCTGTTTTAGCGATATTATTTATAAGTTTCCACTTGGTAATAAAGCAGTAAATTTAGAAATAGCTGTTATTATTTACGAAATTAGTGCTGACTTTATAATTAATCAGAAAGTGCCTTTAGCAAAAAATATATGGGCACAAATACAATGCAATCTTGCTGTAGTCTATAGTCGCCGGATACACGGATATAAACACGAAAATATAGAAAAAGCGATATCATCTTGCCATGAAGCTTTAAAACTAATCAAGCGTGAAGATATGCCCGAAATGTGGGCAACAATCAAAAATAATTTGGCGCGAGCTTACTTTGAGCGTATTTATGGAGAGAAAGCTGATAACTTAGAACAGGCAATTAGCTTTTTAAAGGCGGCTTTACAAATTCACACACGCGAATTATTTCCTAAAGACTGGGCAAAACTACAACATAATTTGGGAGAAAGTTATTTTCAAAGAGTTAAGGGTGATAAAGCAGAAAATTTAGACATAGCTTTAGTGTATCTTAGTTCAGCTTTGGAAGTTAACACAAAAGAGGCTTTTCCTCAATCATGGGCTAATAGTCTAAACACTCTAGGTTCTGTGTTGATTGAACGAATTCGAGGCGATCGCGCAGAAAATTTAGAAAAGGCGATCGCTTACTTTCAAGCAGCCTTGGAAGTCCGCACCCGTGAGGCTTTACCTGATGATTGGGCGCAGACAACAATGAATCTAGCAAACGCCTACCGTGAAAAAATTGAAGTAAACCAAATTTTCAATTTGGAAATAACTATTAAAACTTACACAGATGCTTTGCAGGTTTATACAAAAGAGACATTTCCTAGTGAATGGGCTATGACCCAAAACAATTTGGGAATAGCATATTTAAAGCCACCATACATCTACTATCGGGAAAATCAGGAAAGAGCGATCGCAGCTTTTGAATCAGCTTTGCAAATCTACAGTCAAGAGACGTTTCCTATGGATTGGGCAATGGCTCAAAAAAATTTGGGTATTGTTTACAGCCAAAGGTTAATAGGTAACAAAGCAGAAAATTTGGATAGAGCAATAAAATATTATGAAGCAGCCTTCCAAGTTTTTACCCGTGATAGTTTTCCCGAATATTGGGCAAAAAACCAAAGTAATCTGGCCATTGCCTACACACATTTAGGAAAGATTGATAAAGCGATCGCTTGTTGTCGGTTTGCCCTAGAAATCTTTACAGCTACAGCCTTTCCTTCACAGTGCTTAACAGCTTCTAACCAACTAGGTGAAATTGCTACAAATGCAAAGCGTTGGTTAGAAGCTATCGAAGGATATAGTCTAGCCATTGAAGCAGTCGAAATCAGTCGTACCTGGGCAAAATCTGAATCACGCCGTCAAGAGATTTTAGAAGAAGCTATTGATGTTTATCAAAAAATGGTGCAAGCTTGCATCAACGCTGGACAAATAGAAAAAGCTTTTGAATATTCAGAGCGATCGCGTTCCAAACGCCTGGTAGATTTAATGGCAAGCTACAACCTGTCTCAAGGCGAAGAAATTCCCCCAAAAGTTCAAGAATTATTGCAGCAGTATGAAGAACTGCAACGGCAAATTGACCAAGAACGCCAAAGCCATAAATCTGAAAATAACCGTAGTGAAACACGCGCTGCTTGGGAAGCTTATAATGAAGCGATCGCCACTCTAGAAGCCCAAAAACAACAAGTTTGGGAAAATCTCAGACGCGAAGATCCCGTATTAGCTGACGAAATTCAAGTTAACCCCCTCAGCTTGTCAGAAATTCAAAAGCTAATTGACCAACCCAATACAGCTATCCTCAGTTTCTACACTACCAACAGCGACACCTATATTTTTGTCGTCCAGCAAAACCAGATTACTCTCCACACCTGCACAGGACAAGGCTTAAATACATTGCAAGGATGGATTGAGCAGAATTGGTTATTGCCTTATAGGGATGAACCCAAAAAATGGGAAACTCAAATTAATAGTATTCTCCGCGAATTAGCTGAACGCCTGCAAATATCTGAACTCATATCGAAACATCTTCAAGGAATAGAAGAATTAATTTTAGTCCCTCACCTGTTACTACATCAGATTCCCTTTGCTGCTTTGCCTACAGGAGAATATCAGGAATATTTAGGAGATAAATTTCTCATTCGTTATACCCCAAGCTGCCAAATTTTAGAATTTTGTCAACAACGTGATATTGTAGGGACATTTAATGAAATATCTCTACAATATGGAACTGTGGAAGATGCGGAAGATAACCTTCCCTGTGCAAGATTTGAAGGCGAACAACTCGCCAAAATGTATAACATTCCACCAGAAAATAGATTAATTGGCAGTAGTCAAGCTACCTCCAAAAACTATCGACAATTAGCACAAAAAGTGCAAGTACTTCATTCCTGCCACCATGCCCAATCTCGCCTCGATAATCCTTTAGAATCACAGTTAAAATTAGCTGATGGTAGCATCACCTTGGGGCAGTTGATGACACCAAGCTGGCGTTTACCTCAACTTGTAGAAGTGTTTCTGTCTTGCTGCGAAACTAATTTGGGTACTCCTTCCTTAACTGACGATATTCTTACTCTCTCCACAGGCTTTTTATGTGCTGGTGCTAGAAGCGTTGTTAGTACTTTATGGTCAGTCAATGATTTAGCCACAGCATTATTTTCCATCTTTTATTATCAGCAGCGACAAGAAGGTAGAAACCGTCCTGAAGCATTACATAAAGCGCAAATTCAGCTACGAGAATTTACAAAAGTAGACCTAAATAAAATATTTCAGGAAGTAGAAGTAAGGGAAAAAGCACTGATAGTAAATAGAAAAAAATATCCTTCAGATTCTATCGAATATCAACAATGGAAGCTTGAATATAATATGTATACTAAATTGAACAGACGAATTAAAGAAATTGAAAACTCTACTCAGCAATTTCCTTTTTCAGATCCTCATTTCTGGGCTGCTTTTATTTGCAACGGGTTACGGTGATAACAATGTTACAGGTGATCGGTGAGAGTACTACTAGTTTTGCTCATCAACCTGATTTAGATTTGGTAGGAATTCAGAATTTAAGGTCAATCTAAAATCTAAAATTGAGTGACCTGTTATATAAAAAAAGATTGGGTGGAGCGATGCCTACGGCGGCAAGCTACGCCAAACCCAACCTCAAATAATCTAAAATCTCAGAACTAATTCGCTACCTCAGCCACCTCTATAACCCGCCCTTCATAGTCCTTGACTAAAAAGTTCAGGGGTTTCTGGTTACGAATCTTCAATTTCAAACCGCGCGTTTCGACTCGCATTAAAATCATTTCCAGGCAGTCGTGGTCAAAACAAACGTGGCGTTGCTGGTTTTTGCTACCTAAGCTTGCGCCAGTAATAACGTGTAGCTGGGTGTTTTTCTTCAATTGATACCACAGCCCATCGTTGGCGTTATTCATCATTTTACCAGACAAGCTCGGCCCAGTAGACATATATAGCGGATCAATGCCAGTTGCGCCTATAGTTTGTTCGTAGTTGTAGTAGTAGTGCAATGGCACTTCAGCTGCCGGTAAATCTAGCAGCCCTTCATACAACTGTCGGGCAATTTCCAAATCTGACACCATTACAGTATGTACTTTTGGCGCACTGGTGAGAAACATCCACATGGCTCCAGCGTAAGCTGCTAGCAGCATTACCATAATGCCTTGGGTGGAAAATAGGCTATCCAAGGGCAGGGAAGGCAGAAAGGAGCCTAAAGTAAGGGGACTGACCAGGAACGATATCACACTAGCTGCTATAACCATGAACAAATAAGGATTCTATAAGGTAGTTGATTTTATGACTGTCAATTAAGACTAAAATTAAGTCCTTGTTTCTAGTTTATCAATACTCAAGTAGTCTGAGTCTCATCTAAAAACTGAACGACACCAAGATATTATGCGATTAACTAGGGGAGTGCAATTCCCAAAACTATTTTAACAATTATCAATCGCAAGGCTCATGCAAATTCCTCATTTTACGGAAGCTAATCACCCGCTAGTGAAGTCGCTATTCCATCACAGTGACCATGAACTACTGACTCTGTTTCAGCGCTATCCAGATGCCGGAAAGTACTTTACGGTAATTTTTTGTCGCTATAGTCCCATAGTCTATACCTTAATTCGGCATTCGGCGCGATCGCCTGTGCAAGCAGATTATCTGTTTGCCCTCACCTGGCGACATATCTATTACGAACTCGGTGGACTCAAATTAACTGACTCTGAATCTGGCGAGGAAGCCTTAACCATGCAAAATTGGTTAATTAATATGACAGCTTTCTGTATTAACGAGATTAAATTACCACCCACAGAAGCAATTCATTATTCTCTGCAAGCGACTTCGCCACCGCTATGGTGCTATGTAGAACAGGCGTTAGACCAACTACCACCTATTTTACGATTAATCGTGTTAATGTCTCAAACTTTCCACTGGAGCGAAACTAGAATCGCTGCCTATCTCCAAGCCGAAGGAGAAGCGATCGCTCCTAGTGTTGTAGCCAATTTTCTTCAGGAAGGCTATCGTATGCTAGAGGACAAATTACCCGCAGATATCCGCGCTATCTACTTTGGGGAAGATTTCGCTTAATCATAGCTTAAGTATAAATGCGTATACTGAATGTCTTCAATTTAAAAACTTAAAACTTCTTCTTAGACCTTCTACTTAAACCCGAAATTTACGGGCAATTTTTATGAAACAACAGCTTGTATTTTCCTGGCAAAAGGTAGGCTTAATTTGTGTAGATACTGTTTCTCGTCCCCAGGTACTTTTACACAGCTTTTTACTGTTTACTTTTTTGCTGAGTCCTGTAGCTGCGAGTGTGGTTGATATTACGCAACAACTCCATCGACCTTTAAATAGTTCTGTTGGGCGACAATCAAGAGATGAAGCAGATAGTTTGCTACGTATCGGTAAACAACAATACACTTCAGGATATGCCGACAAAACAGTTGCTTCTTGTTTGCGGGCACTAGAACTATATCACTCAATTGGCGATCTGAAAGCACAAGGTCTGACGTACAATTTGCTTGCCAAGGCTTATATCCAGCTTGGTAGTTCAAAAGAGGCTGAAGATGCTTTAAGAAGAGGATTAGCGATCGCTCGTGATACTAAAGACTTCCAGGCTCAAATTTTTGCGCTGAATAATATCGGTACATTTCTGCTGCAACAAGGCGAATCTGCTACTGCTGGTAAAACAGTTGAAGATGCACTCGCAATTGCTCATAGTGTGAAAAATATTGAAGGTGAAGGACTATCTTTGAGTAATTTGGGTTTGGTAACTGCCAGGTTGGGAGATTACAACAAGGCGATTAAGCTTTACGAAAATGCTTTAACTTTCCGCCGTCAAACTGGTGATGCCATCGGTGAAGCAAATACCCTGAATAATTTAGGTGATGCCTATTTAGCATCGGGAAATTATCAAGATACTATTGCTACTTATGGTGAAGCAATGCGGATAGCTAAAACTAACCGCGATCGCACTAATGAATTACGAGCAATTGACGGTTTAGTTACGGCTCACACTGCTGTCGGACGTTACGAACGCGCCTTTGACTTACTAGAGCAACGTTTAGCACTTGCTAAAGAATTGCAAAATTTGCGAGAAGAATTAAAATCTTTTGAATCTTATGCTCAGTTGTATAAGCAACAAGGCAATTACTTAACTGCCCGTAATTTTTACGAAAGGGCGATTACACTGGCACGGACATTGGAAGACAGCAGGCAAGAAGTACAATTGCAGGATCAGCTAACTAAAATGCTTCAGCAGAAATAGCGGTACGACACCGGAAATCTTTTGCATCGTTGGAAGTAAGGGCAATACCCTGCGGTACGTGAGTTCGACAAGTCTTATTTGACCTCTCCCCCAGCCCCTCTCCGACACGGAGAGGGGAGCAAAAAGCTTAATTTTTCGTTGCTCCTCCCTTTCCGTTTCGGAGAGGGAGGTTGGGAGGGAGAGGTTCATCGAACTCACGTTGCGGGAAGCCGCTCCGCGTCTACATGAATTGCCCCTACTTTTTTGCGTAATTTAACCTACGCATTGCTCCTACTAATTCAAGAACACTGAGCCGTTTCGTTCAATTCTCATCGCACTTCTACCCTGTGTGGCATTGGTGGCTTCCTTAAATGTCACTTCCAAGCTTCCTGGTTCTGAAGAACCTTGTGGAGTCACTATTAACTGTCCGCCATCTTCTCGTTCAAATGTCACTGTTACTGGTGCTTTAAGATTTTGCAGCGTTACATCTGACTTACCTTGTAGCGATCGCGGTGCTGTATCGCCAATCACTTGGAAAGTTACATTAGCCGCAGTCTCATTTACCAACCTGACATTAACCATACCATTAGTGAGTGCGATCGTCGCACTAGGGGTTTGTCGTGGTTGTAGTTGTTGATCGGTAGAAATCGCCCCTGGTGAAAGCTGTTGAGTTTGATCGCCAGGGTTTGGGCGTGGTAGCCTGACACCTGGTTCTGGAGTGCCCACACCCAATCTTGTTTGCTCTTGTGATGAGGTAGCAGGCACACGAAGAAGCCCTTGAGCGGCTAGTCTTTCTGTTAGCGCGTTGGGAGGACATCCCTGTGGTACTACAACCTGATTATTGTGTGGTTCTTCGTAAAAAATACGAGGACAAGGGTTAATTTTGGGAATAGATTCTTGTGCTAATACTTGAGGAATTGCTGGCAGACTCATCAGTAATCCTCCACAAATAGCACCAAATAACTCAGCGGACTTGCGAAAATTTTGAGACTTCATATTCATCATTGACTCCTAGAAAAACATCCAAATTATCTTTTTTAATATTTGCCAAACAGCATACTTAAATTATTATATTTAAGCTGTCTTTGTGTTCGTGTTCAAGATCATTCTAATAAGTGATTCTATTTTTTGTATCTAACTGTAGACATGAAAATTATCTAAGCTTCGATATAATTTTTCATTCATAAGAGTGAAAATTCTCAATCATTAGTGAGAAATTATGCAAGTAACCAAAAAATAAGGAGTTATGAATTTAAAACAATTCATAACTCATATCCAAGAATTTTAGCTATAATAGTTTAATAGCTTTAAGCTTCTTCCCAAATCTGGCGAACTTTATCAGGCAGCCAGCTAGCAATTTCCTGAATTCGTTCTGACGATAATTCGTCTTTAGTAGCAGAAAACACTGCCTTAACTACCTGCTCGCGTTCTACATTGGGTGGCATTCCCCCTTCATTTGCCACTCTAAATAAGAAGCGATCGCTATTAATTTTAAAGATACCAGGGCCTTGCCAAGGTGGACGTACCCGACTTAAAAATCCGACAATTGGATTTGTATCGTGCCACAGGTCTGAAATATCAATTTGCAGCGATTTATCATCGGTTATTTCGGCCGGTTTTTGCAGTTCACCTTCAACTCGATCAGCTGCTTCTGTAGTCATCAGATCGCGCATCACCCGAAATACTACTTCGGTGATGTCCCTAGCATCGTAAATGTCTGGCAAACCACTTTCAGCCTTGACTTTTTCCAAAAATGGTATATCTTTTTCTTTTATATCGCTGGAAGAAGTTGCCATTTAAACCCCTAAAGTATTCTTCATAGATGCATATTTGCCAAAATAAAGTAGCAGTATGTATAACTACGCCAGCAAATAAAGAAGAGTAGAAATATCAAACTGTAGCAATTAAATAAATGGCTAAATTTTGCAACTGTTTTATGTACAGTATTAAATTTATTTACTTTTCTACATCTATCACAGGAAACAGAAATTTCTGATCAAATTAAGACTCAAGAGTTATTGGTAAAGTGATAGTAAAGGTAGTGCCAATACCTTGGGTACTTTCAACTTGAATATGACCCTGGTGATGTTCGACAATAGCTTGAGCGATCGCTAATCCCAATCCTGAACCAGTAGCGCTAGCTGTAGCTGTATTCCCAGTCCGATGAGTACGTGCCGGATCTACTCGATAAAAACGGTCAAATAACCGTGGTAGTGCTTCCGCTGGAATTCCAACTCCGGTATCACTCACCTTAACTTGCAACTGGGCACTAGTATTACGTAGTCCAGAAACGCGATTTATTCCTTCTATCCGCGCCAATTCCACTTTCACCCGTCCACCTGCTGGAGTGTAATGCAAGGCGTTAGCAATTAAATTTGTGAACAGCCGCACCAATTGATCCCAATTGCCCACAAGGGTAAACCAATTTTCCAGTAATTCTGGACTAGTTTCAGAGGCAGGAGGATCAACTAAGTCTAGAGAAAGGGCGATTTCTTTTTCAGGGACTAACAATTGTTGTTCTTCAACCACCTCCATCAGCAAAGCATCCAGCGGAGAAGGTGAAAAAGTATCTTTGCTAATACCACTATCCTGCCGTGCTAGGAAGAGTAAGTCATTGACTAGCTTACCCAAACGCTGCGTTAACCGTTCCACCACCTTTAACTGTTGCCGATACAGCAAAGAAGTAGTCGTTTCTATCTCTGCTAAATCCAAGTCAGCAAGAGCAACTTGCACATTAGTTTGAATCAAAGTAATAGGACTTCTAAGTTCGTGGGAAGCATCAGCAGTAAATTGTTTGAGGCGTTGATAAGACTCGCCGACAGGTTCCATCGCTTTACCCGAAAGAAACCAACCACTTGCACCTACCGAAAGCACCATTAACCCAATACCTAGCGCCAAATCAAAAATTAACTGACGACTGGGTTTAGTGACTTCAAACCAGGGATGACTAACACGCAGATATCCTAATACTTGCCGTCTCACTTCCACCCGTTGTGTGACTTGTCGTAATAAGAGTGGGGAGTGGGAAGTTAACAATTTGGAATTTTCATTCCCTCCCTTGAATACACGCACAGTTTCACCAGTACGGTTAGCACGAATGGGAATATTTAGGGGTTCAGATAGCGTTGACCAAAGTAATTTACCAGTAGGACTAAACCATTCTAGGTCGATGTGGTCATCTTCTACGGTATCAGTATTGTCACGAAGACTGGCTTCTACATTAATCCGAAACTTATCTGCATCAGCATCAATTGGCTCAAATATCAACGTAGACGCACAACGGCTAGTTGTAAGACAACGCTCCACTATTTCTACTACATGATTAAGGGTATCATCAATCCGCTCAATCAATGTACTGCGAACGTATAAATAAACACCGCTAGCAAACAGTAATAGTAATACAGCAGTAACAGCAGTGTACCAAATTGCAAGACGGCGGCGAGTAGCCTGAAACATATTTTTCACCTAATTTTTTGACTGAATATCTACATTACGTGTTTATACGGCTAAAAAATAGCTCACTTTTATCGTTCTGGTGATTTTGCTGAGGTGTAATTTTTGTTAAAGAATTACACTCTTGTTGCAGTAAATTTGCTTAATCCTCTTTTATTCTTTACAGACAGGATAAAAAATTGGTTTTCTTAGGCTATTTATAGCGAATTAGCCGAAATGATTGTTGAATAAATTTAAACAAATCAACAACAATCTAAGTTTAAAAAATTAAATTATTACTAGTTTCTAATAATTACAAGCTTATTTTTGTAGTTAAGAAAACTATGGGGTGCTGTTCATTAATTTGAATTCATTCCAATTTTTATTGTTGATCTATCAAGCAGTATATTGATATGGTGATAATTCGTAAAACATCAACCTCAAGGGTTCTAAGAATCTCTGTAAAGAGATTGAGTAAAAATCTAAGACTAATTGCAACTTGCTTTTTGTCTTCAACAATTTTGTTCAAAATCATCCTAGTACAATTTTCTGCGATCGCCTTAGAGATTGATGGTCAAAATAAGATTGCATTGACTGTAAAAAATAAGCCAAATACTATTGATGATAATTCTTTAAAATTTGAAAAATTAGATAAGGATCAAAGTCAATCTCTATTAAAACAAACTTTAAAAAATCCTAACTCTAATTTATATAAAACTAAAGAGCTATCCAAATTTACCAGAATTGATTTAATTAGGGAAAATAATGCAGCTGCTACTAATAAGAGTTTCCTGAAATCGGTTGAAGGAGACATGAGGAGCAAATCATCTGGGGATTCGATCCCGGATGATTTGGCAGTCCTGAAAGAGAGTCCAGTGGGGGTCTTAAACCCTTGCCTTCTCTGGTCGCAGCAGGAGACAAATAACACAGAATTAGCGAGTTCCCTTACCTCCTGCCCGACGCTCGCGGACTCGCTAACGCTGCGCTATCTGCCTCCTGTTCTCCTCGACAAATTAGACAGTTTACAAAGTCAAGACTTATTAAAACCAACTTTAAAAGCTTCCAACTCTAACTTAGATAAAACTAAAGAGTTATCCAAACTTACTGAAATCGATTTAATTGGAGAAAATAATCCAACTCATATTAATCAGAGTTTGCTAAAATCGGATAAATTAGATAGTTTGCAAACTCAAGACTTATTAAAACCAACTTTAAAATCTCCCAATTCTAACTTAGATAAAACTAAAGAGTTATCCAAACTTACTGAAATCGATTTAATTGGAGACAATAATCCAACCAATAGTAGTAATAGTTTGCTAAAGTCGGATAAATTAGATAGTTTACAAAGTCAATCACCATTACAACAAACTTTAAAGATTCCTAACTCTAACGTAGATAAAACTAAACAGTTATCCCAATTTACTATAGCCGATATTATTCCAATTGAACAATATAAAGTAGAGCCTCCTAAACCATCTGATGAAGGTGAAGAAGAAACTAAACCAAATACAACTAAACCACATACATCAACACAACAAATACTAATAGAAAAACTACGTAGTTCCAAAAAACAACAACAAGTAAAACAAAAACAAATAATTATTGATGCTCTCACATTTAGTGCCAATAAATATCCTTGGATTGTTAACCCAACAGATAATCTTACTTTTTCAACAGAATTATTTAAGCCAAATGAAGATGAAAATTATATAGATACGGATATAAGTGTAAGATTTTCTGGAGATAATCAGATTATTAATAAATTTACTTATGCTAAATTCCCTAAGGCTGACCAATTTTATTGGGTTCTCGATAATAATAGAATAGTAGTTGAAACTAAAGGTTCCCAAGTAGGTATTATCTCTCAAGGAAGACAAACCAATACTTATATCACCCAAAATGTGACCTCCCAGCAGGCATTTTGGGGATTGCAAACCCTGTTCGCCATACCTACAGATTTTCAAAATTTAGCTGGAGATGTTAGTACTGATAATTTTTCTATAATTTCTATAGCAGGAGAATTGGTAAATCCTGAAGGTATACCTGCTGGCAGAGTTATTATTAATAGTGGGATTGATACAAACAACCCTAATGTCACGGTTCTCAAAAATCCTACTCCAAATCTTGGTATTGCCTCTACTTTAAGTGTGAGTGGTGGGCAAGCTTTATTTCAAGCTTTAGATGCTATTAATGCTCCCAAAATTCTGCAAGGCTTTCCAACAACGAATATACAACCTTTACTGGATGATGGAAATGTCCAACTTAAAATAGGTGAAGTTATTCCTAATAGCGCCCTCGAAGCTGCTGGCATCTCCTGGGGAAATATTCTGACGGGAGAAGGCTTTGGTTTTACTGCTCCTGTCTCTTCTTTTCCAGGTATTAAGGTTGCTCAACTTGGAAAATTTGATAACTTTGATTTGTTAAATGTAGCAGTCAATCCTTTTCTCTCTCAATCCGAGAAAGACTTTCATTATCTCAACTCTTTACAATGGCTATCTTTAGGAAGAAGACAACCTGTATTTCAGACACTATCTCAAACTCAAGAAACTTCTGATTGGCACAGACTTTATGTTAGCCATCCTCATAATCGTAGCTTAATTCAATATGACCCAGTTGCAATTAAAGCTACTTATACAAATGTTTTCTCTGCTCCAGGATTATCTCTAACAGCTAAATTCAGCGATACTAGTATTGATGCTATTCAATCAGTCAATTCTACATTAGGCTTGCTATTAGGTGGAGTTTTTGAAGCTATTAAAATAGATAATATTCAACATGGTCTAGAAGAAGCTAGACAGAAATTTAAGAATGGAGAAGGTTTTACTCCTCTAAATACACCTGCTACAGCCGACCAAAGAAGACAAATTAATAATAGGCTAAATCGTACTTTATCTTATGCTAATGCATCGAGTGGACTAGAGCAAGTATCTGGAACTTATACACTTCCCAGTCAAGTCACTCCTAATAACTCCAGCATCTTGCAAGTAAGAACGGGAAACTATAAACGAGCCGTTCAGTTTCTTGAAAGAAATATCACTATTTTAAATGAAGGTGATACGTTTTTTTCCGATCTCAGGCTTTCTAATAAAACATTTGGCCCTCTAACTTACATTGGTATCCCAATTCCTTTAAATGATACTTCCATCAATCCTATTAATGAATCCTCTGCGGCAGAAGTAATTTTGACAAACTCCCAAGGGCAACAATTTGTACAAAAATTTAATTCAGCAGATACCACATTAGTACCGCTCCAGGTGCGAGCAGCTGATTTAGCATTCGATTATATGGAACTCACTAGAGTTGACAAAATAGGTGTTAGTTTTAATAGTTTTAACGGTTATCTATCTTTACCGACAGTTGAGTTATTAGCAGCGGGTTCTTCTGGAAATTTTAACTATAGTGCCAATTTAGGAACGTGGTTTAATGTAGATGCCAACTCAGCACCAGGCGTTTCCAATAATAATTTAGGGATAGAAGAACCAACTTTTGGTATTTATACTAATATACTCCTCAACTATATTAAAACTGATGTCCTGTTAAATTCAGACAAAAAGCCTGTAGCTATTAATACTCACGTACCATATTTGAGATTTAATTGGAATAGTGCCTCTAATAAAAATAATCCTTTCTCTACTTATTTAAGTTATTTATATCAGCATCAAGAAAGAAATTTCGGTTTCTCTTTAGCTCCTGGTGTAGCTTTTATTGAAAATAATAGTAATGGTGAATTTTTAGGTCTTTTTAATGGTGAATTTAGTACTAGTCATGGTTTAAATCTAAAGACAAACCTAGAAATGGGCAAAGAATGTTTCTTTGAATTTCAAGGCTTACAAAGATTTAGTAAAAATATTTCTGCTGGTGTTTATCTAAAAAATTATAGTGTTAACAATATTGGTTTGAACAGCCGAGTTTCTGGCTTCAACTATGGAATTATTTTGAGGCACAATTTCCCAGATAATAGTGTATTTATAGAAACTCAAATTGGTACAGGCGAAAATGGTTTTGACCTTAAGCTTCAAGGTGGTTATCGATTTTAATAGTATTAATGTAACTCACCAAAATAGAGACGTTACAATCCAACGTCTCTAAAACATTAAATAAAAATATTACTGACTTATTTAATAAGTCGGTAATCTAAGCCTTTTAATTTGTAAGTCCTGTCTAATCTAAAGCACCCAAAGCATTATTACCAGCGCCGGCTCGGATTATAGCTGTCATATCTTCAATTGAAGCACCATTATTTAATAAATTAGCCGTCGTATCAATAAACGAGTTTGGGCTAGAGACTGTGGTAGTTTTCACTACTCCTGGAGTTATAGTTAGAGTAGTTATGGTTTCGTCATTTCCGCCTATTATCCCTCCATAAGTAGGTGTAATTTTTACACCTCCGTCAAAGTAAGAGCCAGAAGGTAAAGTTACCTCGCCACTGACACTGAGAAATGCACCGGAAGGTTTAATAATACTAACAGCACCACGAGCAGTAGCTTGTTGTGCATTTACTGGCGCTGCTAAAAAATTTCCTACACTCACTAACCCAAATAGGCAGATACTTCCCCTAAGTATTATGGATAATTTGTTAGAGAAACTATTCATGTTTTATAAACCCTCATGCTTTTTGGTTTAAGCTCATTCCCAGATTTTGCTTGGGAATGCAGATTCAACCTCTACTAGCAAAAGTAGAGGCGTAATCTTTTTTTAATTTCTTTTTACAGATAAAAATATATGACCCTTGCTGTGAGCATTTTGTTAAGAATGGACATTTTTTGAGTGCGTATTCTTACGCAATTGCTCTAACTATTCTTCGGTGAGTGTTTCAGGGTTTATATTGATATCACAAAGCTGTGTAAAGGGATGATGAGGAGTTGCGGTAATTCACCAATGCTTTGACTCCATTTGCTGAGGGGTTAAAGAAAAAATTTTAGGTTGGGTGGAGGCTTTGCGTAACCTAACATATATCAGGATGTTGGGTTGCGCTCCGCTCCACCCAACCTACGTCTAATGCACTATTTTAAGCTTGCCACGCTAGTAGTGTTAGCGATCGCAATGGTCTGTAGAAGCTTCATTACAAATTGGTGTTAAACCTCCACCAAAACTTCTTTGCGTAGCTTGGCAATCACATCATTTAGATTACCCGTGTTCAGGCGATAACTCAAAGGATGGGCAATCAATCGCGCTGTGCTTTCATACAGAGTAGCGATTTCAATTAAACCATTTTCGCGCAAAGTTCGCCCTGTCGAAACTAAATCCACGATCGCTTCTGACATACCAGTAATTGGGCCTAGTTCTACTGAACCATACAATGGCACTATTTCCACAGGCAAATCGAGACTATGGAAATATTCACGAGCGCAATTCACATATTTTGAAGCAACTCTACCATGCGGCGGTAAATCTAAAGGCGATGTATAAGAACTGGATGCTTTTACCGCCACCGACATCCGACAATGACCAAACTGCAAATCTACCAAGTGGGCAACTTGCGGCTGCTTCTCTCGCAGCACATCGTAACCGACAATCCCCAGTTGTGCCTGACCATATTCCACATAGACAGGTACATCCTGCGCGCGAACCAGTAAAGCTTTGGCAATTCCTTTTGTGTCAGGAATTTGAAGTTGGCGAGTTCCTGAATCTAAAAAAGCACTAAAATCTAATCCCACTCCTTGTAGCAAGCGGATGCTATTTTTAAGTAGTTCCCCTTTTGGCAATGCAACAGTCAGCATTCTTTTTCTTAGTATCCTTGGCGTTCCGACAGTTGAATAATATTGAGAATATCTCTATATGCTTACCACAAGCAGCATGAGAATTTTATTAGTTGATGATGAAATTGAACTAACTCAACCCTTGAGTCGCTTGTTAACTCGTGAGGGTTACGCTGTAGATGCCGCTTATGATGGGACATCTGGCAGCGAACTGGCACAAGCAGGCAGTTATGACCTACTGATTTTAGATTGGATGCTGCCAGGAAAAACCGGGTTAGAGATTTGTCAGGAATTGCGACGCCAAAGCAAAACCACTCCCGTGCTGTTTCTCACAGCTAAAGATACTCTTGATGACCGCGTTGAAGGTTTAGATGCTGGTGCGGACGACTATTTAGTTAAGCCTTTTGAACTGCGAGAGTTATTAGCCAGAGTCCGCGCTTTATTGCGTCGTTCCGGTTCCCAAATCTATGAGACTACCACTGGACGACTAACTGTCGCTGATTTAGAACTCGATTGTGACAATCAAGTAGCCTATCGTCAGGGACGGATAATTGAGCTATCGCAGAAAGAAAGCCAGTTGTTGCAATACTTTATGGAACACACTGGACAATTGTTAACTCATGCTCAGATTATGCAAAATTTGTGGCAAGAGGAAGAACAACCCAGTAGCAATGTGATAGCGGCATTAATTCGCTTGCTGCGGCGTAAGATTGAGGTGGGTAAAGAAACTACGCTGATTCACACAGTTTATGGTAAGGGCTATCGTTTTGGTGCTTCATCTGTGGAGTCAGTTTAGCGAAGAAATTTTTGTATACTGGGCACTGCTTAGTATAGACCTCTTGCATAAATCAAAAATAAAGAACCCCACCCCGCATTTGCTGACGCAAACGCTCCCCTCCCCTTGGTAAGGGGAGGGGTTGGGGGTGGGTGTTAGGGACTTTTGCAAGAGGTTTTATTTGCTTAAACCCTAATTTTTATGTTATGGATAGTACCCAAAAAACGGTAATTTGATTTTTACTAGGAGAGAAAAAATAATGGTCATCAGCCTGAAAGAACTTTTAGACGACCCAAAGCTTACAGATATTGATGATCCAGAGGAAAAATTTATCACTAGTGGGGTAAGCTGGCAAATGTATGAAGCTTTACTAGCCAAACTAGAAGATAATTCTCATTACCGTGTCACCTATTTGGATGAAATCTTAGAAATTGTGTCGCCGTCTATAAGACATGAAAATATCAAAAAACGTTTGGCTATTTTGATAGAACGCTATCTCTATTTAAAGCGAATTCGATTCAACCCAATGGGGAGTTCCACAATTAAAAAACAACTCAAGCAAGCTGGGGTTGAACCAGATGAATGTTACTCGCTTTACGAGCAGAAAAATATTCCAGATTTAGCTATTGAGGTGAACATCACCAGTGGAAGTATTGATAAATTAGAAATTTATCGCCGTTTAGGAGTTGCTGAAGTTTGGATTTGGCAATTCAATCGACTCAGGCTTTACCACTTACGGGAAGAAACACCGTCTGAGTTTTTAGAGACTTACGGCTATGAACAAATTACGTCAAGTGAATTATTGCTGGAACTAAATATTGATTTATTAGAAAAATGCATTCAGATTTCAGATGAGATTCAAGCCATTGATGAATTTGAACAAGGTGCGTAAGTTTGGTAAAATTGCGCGTAGACGTAGACATCGCTATTTGCGATCGCTTTACAATAGCCTCATTATTCCATTTTTGGAGGGAAAGACATAACTCTAAAAGTTGACGCACAAGCAAGCATCAAAACGAGAATGGCTATATTTTGCTGTTGATTGATAAGTTTTGTTTAAGCGTTGTGAACGAAGACATAAGTTTTGTCACAAAAACACAAGCATTCTGAACGAAACAAGTTGTGTTGTGGACGAACGGACAAGTTTTCTGTAACAACGGACAAGCATTCTGGACGAAACAACTTGTGTTGTGGACGAACGGACAAGTTTTCTGAACCAAACAAGTTGTGTTGTGAACAAACGGACAAGCATTCTGAACCAAACAAGTTGTGTTGTGAACGATCGCACAAGCTGTGGTAACGAAAACAACTTTATTCTTAACGTCCGCTTCTGTTTTGGTAGCAAATTGACAAGGTGTTGCGATCGCGGGAACTTTATTTCTAACGTCGCTGCTGCAAAAGTACTTAAATTATTCTTGTGAAGAGGATTTTCTTTAAGGTTCGCATCGCACGAGTAGCAACATTATGCTGATGCCAAGCTTGATAGAATTCGTGGTAAGGCATATCCTGGGCGCATTTCCAGGCTAAATCGTAGTATTCATCATTCAATCGCCAATAACCACTTAAAGCTTTGATTACCAAAAAGCGATGGTTATTATTCTGTAAAATTTCCCCTAAGCTATTTGCTGTCTGCCAACGGGTGTCGTCATCCAGATTCGTTGATTGCAGCAGTTGCACCAAGGCGGCGATCGCAATTTCATTGCCTGGGTCGATTTCCCCTAAGCTATTTGCTGCCTGCCAACGGGTGTCGTCATCCAGATTAGTTGATTGCAGCAGTTGCACCAAGACGGCGATCGCAATTTTATTGCCAGTGCCAATTTCCCCTAAGCTATATGCTGCCTGCCCACGGGTGTTGTCATCCAGATTAGTTGATTGCAGCAGTTGCACCAAGCCGGCGATCGCAATTTTATTGCCTGGGTTGATTTTCCCTAAGCTCTCTGCTGCCTGCAAAAGGGTGTCGTCATCCAGATTAGTTGATTGCAGCAGTTGCACCAAGGCGGAGATCGCAAATTCATTGCCAGTGCCGATTTTCTTTAAGCTGTTTGCTAGTGACTCCCAAATAGAGAAGATCGCAAATGCATTGCCTGTGTCAATTTTCGCTAAGTTATTTGCTCCCCGACAACGGGTGAAGCCATTTACATCTTTTGATTGCAGCAGTTGCACCAAGGCGGAGATCGCAAATTCATTGCCTGGGTCGATTTTCCCTAAGCTATTTGCTACCCGCCTACGGGTGAAGTCATCTACATCTTTTGATTGCAGCAGTTGCACCAAGGCGGCGATCACAAATTTATTGCCTGTACCGATTTTCCCTAAGCTATCTGCTGCCCGCCAACGGGTGAAGTCATCTACATCTTTTGATTGCAGCAGTTGCACCAAGGCGGCGATCGCAATTTCATTGCCTGGGTCGATTTCCCCTAAGCTATCTGCCACCTGCCAACGGGTAGAGTCATCCACAGTAGTTGATTGCAGCAGTTGCACCAAGGCGGCGATCGCAATTTCATTGCCAGTGCCGATTTTCCCTAAGCTAGATGCTGCCCGTCTACGGGTGTCGTCATCCACAGTAGTTGATTGGAGCAGTTGTACCAAGGCTGCGATCGCAATTTCATTGCCAGTGCCGATTTCCTCTAAGCTAGATACTGCCTGCCTACGGATGGAGTCATTTACAGTAGTTGATTGGAGCAGTTGCACCAAGGCTGCGATCGCATTTTCATTGCCTGGGTCGATTTCCTCTAAGCTAGATACTGCCTGCCTACGGGTGGAGTCATTTACAGTAGTTGATTGCAGCAGTTGCACCAAGGCTGCGATCGCATTTTCATTGCCTGGGTCGATTTCCCCTAAACTTGATGCTGCCTGCCTACGGGTGGAGTCATCCATAGTTGTTGATTGGAGCAGTTCCACTAAGGCTGCAATCGCATTTTCATTGCTTGGGTCGATTTTCCCTAAGATATCTGCTGCCTGCCAACGGGTGTAGTCAGACACAGTTGTTGATTGCAGCAGTTGCACCAAGGCGGCGATCGCATTTGTGCGGTCTGTTTGTTGCAGTGCTGATTTAGCTTCCTCTCTGATTGAACTCTCACTATTATTAATTGCCCACTTGACAATTTGCGCTACTATTTCATTGGCTCTATAAGAATCTTTAAACTCTACAATTCCTGCTGCGGCTAAAAAATAGGCGCGATATTCATAAAATCCTTTATCTATATCTTTTCTATTCCAATTGCCACATCCATCTTTAAAACTAACTAAGGCATTAATAAACTGTTGTTTTTGCCATTTGAGGTTTTCTTCTTCTCGTCCTAACCAAAGCAATATTGTTTGTTTCCATTGGGGTTCAAAAATGCGATAAGTTCCTTGCCTGGGATTATTGGGAACGTGATTAAGAAAGAAATGCCAATTATCAATTGCTTTAGCAGCAAAGTATTCTTGAAATGAGGCATGAAAGAAAGCGTAAACAGGTTTTCTCTGTTCATCTATCCCTATACAGTTCAGCCAGCCGCGATTTAGTGCCAATTTCAACAGCGAATTTTCATCCTCAGCATCTCCCAAGAAGCGATTAACAAAATCCTGCCGCAAGCGAAAACGGGTTGCTTCTTTGTCTATTGCTGCTTTAGCTAATTCTCCTAACTTTATATTGAGTTGCTGACGCTGGTGAGAGTTTGTAGAAAATTCATCTTTTTTCCACTTGTAGAAGTCATCAACAAATTGCTGATAGAGTCCCGCTTGAGTATCCGGTAATTTGCCATCTCCTGATCGCCAATTCAAACACAGCAGCGTCAACCGCAGAGGATTTTTCACTAAATCCTGAATGCGTTCTTTACCCGGTTCTTTCAAGGCAGTGCATAACTGCTCTCCTTTTTCTGGATTAGCAGCGAACCAATTGTCAATAAATCTTTCTACCTGTTGTGGATAAGAAAAATCTAAACTGCGATAGGTATCAAAATCATCAAGTGCATTAATGCTGCCATCCCACAGATTAACTCGACAAGTCAGCACAATCCGCGCTTGAGAAATTAACCCTGCTTCACGAAATTGCCGTGCAATCTCTGTTAGAGGATTAGATGCGGACATTTCGTCTAACCCATCTAACAACAGCCACACATTCTTTTGATTAAACAGAGCAACAAAATCATCTTTCAGTTGCTTAGTGGATTCAGCTTTACCTATTTTCTCAGCTACCTGAGTCAACCAAGTTTCAAACAGATAAGATTTTAGTTCCTGACCTCGCAAATCTGCTAAAGATACCCAAATGACAATCGACTGGTTAATCTCACGAGATACCCAATCAGCAATCTGCTGTAATAGTGTTGTCTTTCCTGCGCCTGGTTCGCCAATAATCGCAATTCGCTTACCTTTACTTTTAGGCGTGTTCTTCTGTTTGAGAACTTCTTCGAGAAAAGCATCATGCTCAAATGTTTTGGTGATTTCTATCTCCTTGTACAGTTCTGAACCTTGTTCTGGAGAAACATCACCCTGACGTTTAGATTGTTTTTTACGCTCAACTAATCCCAGTGGTACATAAACATCATCAACTTGCAGGGCAACTCCTTCAGTTGATGTCAGAGGATTTGTAGTCAGCTTTCGCCGTTCTGCCAGCATTTCACGGCAGACTTCACGCCAGTTATCGGGAGTTAACTTTGTCCCATCCTCCCCTTGAGACGACTTTAGTCAGAAGTTATTAGTGATTGGCCCAGTATTATTGATTTGTTGGGCAACCATTGCTGTTTTTTCTATCCTAAGATTCTCTGCCAACTTCGCAAAGTTGTTGACAACTGAGGGCTGTGACTTGATTTCATCTGCTAATTTTTGAATTTCCTTAGCAGTCTCAGATTGGTCGTTGTTGACTGCTGCTTCCACTTCCACAACTGCTTGAGCAATTTCTGGGTCTTGTTCTGCTGCTGCTTTTAGTTCCAGCACTGCTTGACCATAATCTAAACGCTGCGGTTCATTTCCCTCTACAGCATTGGTCAGTAATGGCGATTTATTCTTTTGGCGGAGTAATTTTATTAACTTACCACCTAGCGCCCATGTAGCATCACCAATGTTTTCGCCAATTTTCTCTAGAGGCTTAGTCAAAAGTATAGTGGCGATCGCACTCACAACAGCCGTCAGTGTCACAGGTTCCATAAATGCACTACAAACTTACAGCAGTTTTCATTAATTGAACCACATCGGAAACCTTTTATACTCAACATATTTCAGCTTGTAGTATTAAGATTTACCCAAAAACTGATTCATTTGAAGTTGCAGTTTTTCTCGTAATTGTTGTGCCTGTTGATAGGCTACTGCACGCCCTTTGTTTGAGTGGTTATCTAATCCTGCTGATTCTGAAGGCTGAATAAAGTAATGCAAACGAGTTCTCATTGCCCAAATTCCCATTGAGGGAAACAGGAGTAAGACCAGCATCAAAGGCGAGAAAGGCAAGAATGGTAATTTAACTAGTCGTTGCAATTTGGTGAAATTAACAGCCCAAGGATGCAGAAATTCACTGCCGATGCAAACTACTGGCAGAATGGGAATATGATAGCGATCGCTCAACTGAATAAAGCTGACATCAAACTTTTGTAGTTGATAGCGTCTTCTCCAACCTTTTGCAAGTCCGCGTATACCTTCGGGCGCATATAAAAGAATTTTACCTTCAGCCATTGCCGCCTCAAAATCATCTAATTCGGCTCGCACACCACCTAAAACCTGTGACCATTTAGGTGGTAGCCACCAAATCACCCAAGGATGCTCAAATAATGCTGTACTTGCTATGGGTTGTAATACCCATCCTTTGGCTTCACTTAATAAATAACCCAAGGTCAAAAAGTCCCAGGGAAAACACATTCCGGCGTGATTCATTGCTACAATCAATGGCCCTGTTAGCGGCAAGTTTTCAACTTGTTGTAATTCTCCCCGAAAATAGTATTTAACGATGGGGGCGAGAATTTCGGAGCGAAAAGCTTCTTGATATTTGGGATCGAATTCACCAACTTCTTTTCGGGGTGAACGAAAACCCAGACGCAACCAACGACTTAAAATCGCCAGATAAAATCCGCCAGGAATTAAAAATAATCCATATTCTAGCCAATTCCAACCATCTGGATCGGTGTGATAGTGCTGCCAATGGCGGTTGAATAAAATTAACCAGCCTGGAGGATACCAAAGACAAAACCAATCAAACCAGCTAAATATATAGCCTTTACCTGGTGCATTTTCCAGTTGACTGTTTAAGAGACTTTCGGAGTGTTGATTAATCAAAATAGTTTAATATGATTCAGTAAAAATATTTTGGTTTTTCAGTAATTATTATGCCAAATTCTTGAAGAAGAATTCAGAATTCAGAATGGGCTAAACGCCCCGCTACCGCTAACAGGAGTCAGAATAAAGACGCTAAAAGCGTAGCTTACTTACCTGTAAGGGTACGAATACTCGCTATCGCGGAGTCGCTAATGCTGCGCTATCTGCCACTCGTACAGAATTCAGAATGAATTCTGACTCCTGAATTCTGTTTCGATAAATTAAAGTGCAATGCATCTACACACTGAATATATATGCTTATTTGGTTGTATATGTCACAAAAATATCCTTTTTCATCTCTACTTCTGCTGGGGCATCTGGATTATAAGCTGGTGATAATAAAAAACTAGCAAATGATGGCAAAGTAACTCCAGTTTTAGAGCTACATGAGGGATAAAATAATGTGTAAAATGGCTCGGCTACAGAAGGAGTTCCAAGCTTAACTTCCATAGCTGTTGCTAAAGCCTGAGCGCGGCTTTGAGCGTCTTTCATCGCTGATTGATAAACTGAACTCTGCAAAGCCTGACAGTCATTGACTGCGTACTCTACACCTACACTCTTAATAGATATATTTTCAAGTTTGCTCGTGGATTTGTTTGCTGTAGCAACAATTTCCTGGATGCGATCGCGTGTTGGTTTTTCCAGTTTAACCAATATCTTGGCGTTGTTTTGACTAGAATTCGTGTTAATTTGCACTTGAATTTTATCAGCACTAATCCCTTTGGCAATTAGGCTATCTACCACAGGCTGGAGAGTTGCTTTAGTTAGAGATTTTTTGTTTGGTAAAGGTTCTGCTGGTGTTTTTTCATTTAAGAGTAAAGTCAGTGAAGATAGTCGGCGAGTTTCTGGAAAGGCTGATGGTTGCGTTTGTAACTCATCATTGCTACCTCCGCTACTGAGTACCAGTTCAATATCCGCTGTATCTGCTGGCACTCTCACTGCCCCTTGACCGATTACCATTAATGAATGGCGATCGCTGGCTGGTGGGTAAAATAATTGGGCATTGGTGACTTTGGGTGTTAATGCTCCCACCCCAACAGTCACGGTCATACTTACCAGCATTAAAGCAGTTATTTTTTTCATGTCCTGGGAATTTCCTTTGAACTTACTAATTGTCAAAGTTTACACCTCAAGAGCAATATACTGAATCCTTTATCAAAAATAATTGACTAAAAAAGGTACTGAGGACTAGGAAATAATTATTTTAATCTTCATCCCTAATCCTACGTATATACAACTTACGGATTGATAAAGACATCCAACTGTAGAATACCTCTCGTTACAAGACAGAGCCTTGTAATGCTCTTATCAGAGGCTCTGCCTCCCGTCAAACAAGTAGGCAGAGCCTACTAGATCGCATTCCCAGGCTATGCCTGGGAACGAGGCAGGGTAAGACTTTTAGTTTAACAAGCTGACTTTTCACATCAATGTGTAAAGTGCGTAAGTCCTAGTATAGTGTCGGTTACGCTTTCACAAAAAATATTGAGCTAATCCCACGTCTTTTTCACTGACTTTAGTCATGGGATTAGCTCAATATTCAAAAATTAACTGCGGACATGATTATATTTCAGTAGAGAGCCAAATCTTGTTAAAACTATTAACCAAACCAGTGAGAAGGTTCACAAGCTGGTTCAACTGTTTCACAAAGATGATTGCCAATCCAATCTGACTTTTCTTGAACGATTAAACAAATGCCTTGGTGAATCAAATTCTGTAAATGTAGTTGCTGCTCTAAGGGTTTACGAGGCAATTTGTAATAAGCCAAGCTTCCTTGTTCAGCCTCAGCTAACGGAATCTGTCTGTCAGACATCACGCTGTAAAAAGAAGGAATTCGGTTGAGGACGAAAGTAATTAGCTCTTGGCGTAACTCAGGAATCGTAAAGGCTTGTTGATATGGATGAAATGGATATGTATCCAAAACGCTTTCAATCTCTTCTACTACTGATTTTTGTGTTAAATTGACTACTGTTTTCATGATTTTTAAACTCCTTTTTGAATCAAGTCAATGCTTGGTGGAGAAAATAACTTTTTTAGATGGCAACGTCGTTATGACAATCAGTTAGAAGTAATTCAACTGATAGATGGAATAGACCCTGAAACTAGCCTTTTATCTTGGTAAAATGTCAGACATTTGACTTTGCTTATTTTAGGTAGTTTTATATTTTTTTACAATATAACTTTATTAAAACAGCATCCATAAGCTGGCAAGCTACCGACGTTTTATATTTATAATCCTAATTATTTCAAATTTCTGCCTTTTTGGCAGAAATCTACATAAAACGCAGCATCAATGCTAAGGGATCAAGGTTAACGGCAATAAAAAACCTGAATGAGAAACAAGTTTTTCATGAAATTAAGCTTTTTTGGTAATTTACATCACTTTTTAGGTTTGCGGCAAAGTTTGCTGTTTTATCTAAAAAACTTACTGGTTGCACTTTGATTTAGTAAGTCAGAAAAATCGCGACTTGCTATAGTGCAAAATCAGTCTAGCGATAGATTAAAAGATCGGGCAAAAATGTTTAAAAAATTCACATTGTCTAAAGGTAGATGACGCAACTGATTATTAGTTTCATTAGCCGCAGCTAATCCAGAAAGCATCGCACCTTCTACAAGATTGCCGCCACACCAATCACCACAGCAAACTAAAGGTAAAGGAGTTCCAGCAGACAAAAAAGCTTCGTGCCAAGGATGGCTAGGAAAGGCATAACGCCAACGATGTACCTGCATCCATTCGGGAGTATTCAGCCAAGGAAGAGATAGAGATTCAGCTGCTCGTTGCAACATCATCTTTCCAGCAGGTTGTAAATTTTCTGATTCTAAATAACGTTGGGCAAAATCAGCACTACTTTGCAATACAAAATGTGGTTGTTGAGGGTTAGGACGCTTGCTACTGTCCAAACCAATCCATGCTAAATCAGCATCATCTACAAAAGTTAAAGCTCTCCACTGGGGGAGGGGTTGGGATGTAGAAGGATATCCAGCGATCGCACTAATTGAAGGATAAAATTCTACAGAACGCAAGTTATCAAGAAAAACTGCATCAAATACATTTTCACCCAAAGGTTCCAATAGCATCACAGCTTGGGGTGCAGGAATGGCAAGGACTATAGCTTTGGCAGTTAATTCTTCGTTACTAGATTCCAGAGTCAGACACCAACTATTTTCGGGAGTTGGAGTAATAGCAATGACACGCTGATTCAGTAATATTTCTAAACCGGGAGCGAGTGATTTAGCGATCGCACTCATTCCCCCAGGCGCAACATAACGCGGACTGAGGTTTTTAGGTTCAGATATAGAAGCGCCTGCTGTGAGTTCGTAAACTTCCTCTGTCCAGATTTCGAGGATATGGCGCGATCGCAAGATTTCCACAAAACGTCCCAACAATTCACCCTTTGGCTTCAGGTAACAAGCCCCATGATCCGCCCAAGTTCCATGCAGGCGGCGTGTAGCTAGTCTTCCTCCCAAACCACGCGATTTTTCCACCACTACCACCGAATATCCAGCTTGACTTAATTGCTGGGCGCAGACTAAACCGGCGATTCCGGCACCAATTACTGCAATATCAGTCATGAGTCAATAGTCCCTAGTCATTGGTTATTAGTTATTGGTCATTAGTTATTCGTTATCATCAAAGGACAAAATTATTACTAATGACTGCTGAAAGCTAATAGTAGAATAAGGTACAGAAAGCTGCACGGAAGGGAGGATGGGAAATTGGATGAAATGAGGGCGGCGCTAGAGTTAGCGACCGAAGAAGAATTGCAAGACTTAACGGCAATTCTATTTAGTCGTAAGTTCAATCCCCTAGACTATGTACACACACCCGAACCCATCGAAGTTCAAAGCCAAGACCGCAAAGCTTGGTTAGATTCACTAGAGGGCCGCTTCCGGTTTTTGGCGGCAGATGGGGTGACGGTATTACGGGGACGCACAGGCCAGGTAACTTACCGACAAGCGTTAGTTCAAGTATGTAAGTATCTAAAAATTCCCTATTCTAATCAGCTGGCAACTATTGATTTAGAAGCAGAAGTATTTTTACATCTACTAGGACAGGTGTGGAAAAAATTACCTGAACAGGAAAAACAGAAATTGACTCTTCGGGTGCAGCGTCACCTGATCACATCAGAACTAAAAGAACCGCTACCACTTTTATTGCAGCCTGACCCCTTGGGGTTGCTTTTCAAAGGCGGTAGTGCGATCGCCGTTACTGCTGTTCTCCAGCCATTTGTACTTAAGCAAATTGCCCGTCAATTTGCCATCCACTTTGCTACTTATGAAGTAGCCAAACAAGCGGCAATTACAGGCTCAGAAGCAGCTGCAACGCAATTCCAAAGCTATGTAGCAATGCAAATGGCGCAACGGGGTATGACAGTGAGTGCAGCTCGTTATGGGGCAGCCCGCACGATGTTTGCTGTAATTGGGCCAATCATGTGGACTTGGTTTTTTGCGGATTTAGGATGGAGAGCGATCGCTACTAACTATGGTCGAATCATCCCTACTATCTTTGCCTTAGCTCAAATTCGCCTCACTCGCGAGGAATGTTGGGAGCCAGCTTGAACAAGGTTTTTGACTATTTCAAATCTCGTTGGCAATCTTCTTGGAACTACTCTCTATGGGCACTGTTAATCTTCCCATTGAGTCCTTTAGTAGGGGCTGTGACTGTAGGTTTTGTTTCATTAATCACTTGGCTGAAACAATCCCGCAAAATTAATCGCCGCCCCATCAACTGGGGATTTGCCCTTTTGAGTGTGTTGCTGATTGTAAGTGCTGGCTTTGCCCAAGAAAAAACAGCAGCTTTCCTCGGCTTATTTAATTTCTTACCATTCTTTTTACTTTTCGCTGCCCATAGCGCTCTAATTCAAACATTTGCCCAATTGCGGCAAATGGCTTGGGCTTTGGTAATCGGTTCCATGCCAGTAGTAATTATCGGCTTCGGACAGTTATTTTTAGGCTGGAGTTTTAAGTTCGAGATTTTGTGGGTTGTGTTGAGTTGGACAGTCAGACCAGGAGGAAACCCCCCAGGTCGTATCGCCTCATTTTTCCTGCACGCTAACACCTTCGCAGCTTATCTAACAATAGTTTTCATCCTTGGTCTAGGGTTGTGGCTTGAACAATGGGCAGAGGGGCAGAGGAGCGGAGGGGCAGAGGGGCAGAGGGGCAGAGGGGAAAGACTTACTGCAACTTTTCCTCTGCTTTCCCAGTCCCCAATCCCTAATCCCCAGTCCCCAGTCCCCAACCCCCAATCCCCAGTCCCCTTTCTCTTCCTCACAGTAGCGGTAATTGCGGATTTCATTGCTTTGATTTTCACCAACTCGCGTAACGGATGGGCGATCGCTATTTTTGCCTGTTTAGCTTATGCACTCTACCAAGGTTGGCGTATTCTTGTCGGTGGCGTTGCTGCGATCGTTTCTAGTGTGCTTTTGGCAGCTTTTGCTCCCTCACCAGTCGCTCACATTTTTCGCTGGGTAGTGCCTGCATTCTTTTGGGCTAGGTTAAATGACGATATGTATCCAGATAGACCAGTCGCTTTGATGCGAAAAACTCAGTGGGAGTTTGCCTGGTCTTTAGCTCAACAACATCCTTTGACTGGCTGGGGATTACGCAGTTTTAGTACACTTTACAACGCAAAGATGCAGATTCCCTTGGGTCATCCCCATAACTTGTTTTTGATGTTATCTGCTGAAACTGGTTTTCTCAATGCTTTGTTATTTTGTGGCTTACTAGCTTGGATTTTGATTACAGGTGTCCAATTACTGCAAAAATCAAAATATCTAAATACAGGGGACAGATTGATATTTTTCAGTTATCTTCTGGCTTTTAGTGGGTGGATTTTATTAAATACAGTAGATGTCACCCTCTTCGATTTTCGTTTGAATGCGCTTTCATGGTTAATTGTGGCTGCCATTTGTGGAGTAATAGATCGCTATAGTCAAAAAGACAGGCTGGGATCTCATCAAAATTAGCTATGAGTTTTTTCAGTGTATGCACTGGGGACATCTAGCGTTTTAAGTTACTAATATTGCTATATTCACGTCTGTGACTGTGAGTGTGACTAATACCTAATTAGTCACTGTTGCTGATTGTTGGGAAGGTGTAGGGACAACCCTTTGGGGTTTTCCTGCATGACGGGCATCTCTTGTAGATGCCCTTTTGTATATTTATTATTTTTCTTTGGTTAAACATAATTTAAAAAATATTTAATTTTACAGTATCTCTGAAAAATTTTTATCTTTCATCAAGGAATGTAAAACATGGTTACTGAAGTTAAACTAGGTCTTTGTAACCCGCCAGAACCTATCTATTTATATGTGAAGAAAGGAGAATTAAGTGGAGAGTCATATCTTTGGTATAACTATGATATCAATAATAAAATGACTATTCCTGTACAACAGAAAGGACTAACTGGTTATATATCCGAACTTAAATTAACGACAAAAGAATTTAAAGATAAGGACAATATTAAATTAGATATCGTTGTTAGAGCGGATGAAATTTATGTTGTTAGGACTGGAATAGAAACGAACTTTGCCAAAAGTTTTTTGTTAGCTGTATCGCTAGTCCAAGACTTTTCCAAGCCCCTGATTATCGCTGCAACTGCTGGAGAAGAGAATGTGGTTTTTTGTAATCTCTACGACGCGGCGACTAAAACCCGGATTGACTCAAAATGGAACAGAGATGCTGATTGGTTGGCAATCATTGATAGTATTCAAACTAGGTTGCAGATATCTCAAAATTCCCATATTGTTTCTGGTGAACCAATACTTTTCTAGAAAAGCCTTGGCGAATGGAATTCGCGGCTACACAGGCAAAGTCCGCCTCCGCGGACTAAGATAAAATCAAATACATGTCTCGTTCCCAGTCTCCGACTGGGAATGCCGTCCTCAAAGCTCCGCTTCCCTTGCTGGCGGTAGAGCCGCCAAGAGAATCATTTCCAGCCGGAGGCTGGAAACGAGGTTTTAAAGGAGTTTCAGCTTAAGTTGCCACCAATGAGCAATGGTGTGCCCTTATGACAGATGTGGTTCCAATACATGAAAACTGCTGTAAGCAATTTCTTTCCTAGCTTTATTCACTACAACCGAACAAAATTGCATTACTTTCTAACGGAGTGATGATGTGTTTTTTAGCTATGGTTATAAGCTTTGGCTACGTTTTTCTTGGAGAACTATGCAATCTCACAAATAATCGGTGTAAGCTCTCGGTAAAATGGGTGTGTCGGTAACGCAGAAAAGACACCTCACTAACCAATCTTATGCTCACAACAGCTAACTTTCTTCAATACACCCAATGGATGGGTATAGCTACCCTAGTATTTGCTGCCTTAACATTTTTGGCTTTTGTTCTCAAATGGGGCATTCGCTTTCGGCTGGTGGGTGCGACTGGTTTTATGGTGGTGCTGACTAGTGGTTTATTTGCACTCTCAATAGTGCCCTTGAGTCGGACTGTGATTCCAGGGTCAGTACGTTACACTCTAGTTTATGACAATGGGTCAACGCAAGCGGTGATTGCCACATCACCCAAAATTACACCCACAGAATTAGAAGCAACTTTACGTCAAGCAGCTAGTAATCTCTTTTCTTATGGTCGTTCTGGTACACGAGAAGACGAAAATTTGACAGTTCGCGCCCGTACCATTATCCACCCAGAAAAAGGGATTTCTGTACCAGTTTACTTGGGAGAGGTCAAGCGATCGCTCGTTTCTCATCAAAATTCCCCAGTAACAGTCAAAATTTACACAGAAAATTTCGCCCAATTACCAAAACCGACTGCTTAAGAAGTAGGGGGCAGGGAGCAGGGGAGCAGAGGAGGAGAAATTCTTCCTAATTCCCAGTCCCCAATCCCCAGTCCCCAATGCCCAATCCCCAATGCCCAATTCCCAGAGAAAAAATTAATTTACCTGTTATCAGGATGACAAAATTTATTTTGTATTTACTGATACATTAATGGTTATTTTTAGATTAAGATATTCACACTTTAGTGGTTATACTGTGGTAAAAGGTTAATCAGCGTGCAGGTAATGGGTACTGACAGTTGTGATTTGTTAGTTGTTGTCCTAATTACCACTGTTGCCATTTTCACAAGTCTTTGCGGTAAATCAATCAGTTGTCGCGGCATATAGTCGCACACCCCTAATTATGTATCTGTAGCTCAGGATTCCATCAAATAGCATGACCACTTACACATTATCAATTCTCAATTGCTTTTCTTGAGAATCTGACAATGGTAATGTTAATTAGTTATACAGTTATTCAAAACTTTGATAGTTCGGAATTTCAGGTTAATGGACATTTATAGATTCAAGCAACGTCGTCAAACTACTCAATCAGTCGTCGGCAATGGGCTTTGTCTATTTCATTACTTGGCTCAAATGTAGATGAGTCAGTGTAAGGTTGGCAACAAGTATCCCTGATTACCAGTCTATTTAATTAAGAAATATCAAGGTTTTGGCAAACTAGATTATATGTCCAATAAAATCTCTACTCAACCTTCTTTGTCTACTCAAACCTCTAGTTCATTATTGACGCTGACAGTTTCCCCTGCAAAAGTAATCCGTGGTTCTGGGGTGTTGCAAGCAGCCGCAGCAGAGATCGCCTATTTAGGAAGTCGTCCCTTAATTGTGGCAGGTAAGTCTACTCTCGCCATCAGCCAAGAAAATTTACAACCCATTTTAGAAGCGCAACAACTACATACTGTTCAAGCTTCTTATGGTGCAGATTGCTGCGAAGCTAGTCTGAAATCTTTACAGAAAACGGCGAAAGAACATAAAGCTGATGTAATTATCGGTGTTGGTGGCGGCAAAGCCTTAGATACAGCGAAATTAGTCGCGCACCAGTTAAAGTTGCCAGTGGTGACAATTCCGACTTCCGGGGCTACTTGTGCAGCTTGGAGTGCCTTGTCGAATATTTATTCGGAAGATGGGGCATTTCTGTATGATGTTGGGTTATCTCGTTGTCCCGACTTACTGATTCTCGATTATGACTTAATTAAAACTGCACCCCAACATACTTTAATAGCCGGAATTGGTGATGCGATCGCTAAGTGGTATGAAGCCTCAGTTAGCAGTGGACATTTGCAAGACACTTTAATTATTGCCGCAGTGCAACAAGCGCGAGTTTTGCGAGATATCCTCTTGCAAAAGTCAGCCGCCGCCCTAAAAGAACCAGGTAGTGAAGTTTGGCGAGAAGTTGTAGACGCAACTGTTTTACTCGCTGGGGTAGTTGGGGGACTTGGAGGGGCGCAGTGTCGCACAGTTGCCGCCCATGCCGTGCATAACGGTTTAACTCATATTTCAGGGCATGGTAGTATTCATGGCGAAAAAGTTGCTTTTGGGATTTTGGTGCAACTGCGTTTAGAAGAAATGCTCCAAGGGAATCAATTAGCAGCATCAGCACGACAACAGTTGTTAAAGTTCTACACAGAAATTGGACTACCCCAAAAATTAAGTGATTTGGGATTGGGCAATATTACATTAGGCGAGTTGCAAACAGCCGCCGAAATTGCGCTAATTCCTAATTCTGACATCCATCGACTACCGTTTAAAGTCGCGTTGGAACAGTTGATGGCAGCAATGGTTTCTACCACTGCACCTATAGATAGTAGAGATACGACAAATCGAGTTTCGCCCAAGGGAATGAGTGACGAGGTTGAAGAATGAGTTTAAATTGGATTGTCCCAGCAGAACGCATACAAAAACTACCACCTTATGTATTTGCCCGTTTAGATGAACTCAAAGCTAAAGCACGGGAACAAGGGTTAGATTTAATTGATTTGGGTATGGGAAACCCCGATGGTGCAACACCAGCACCAGTTGTAGAAGCGGCGATCGCTGCTTTGAAAGATCCCGCTAATCACGGTTATCCGCCCTTTGAGGGCACAGCTAGTTTCCGCCGTGCCATCACCAACTGGTATCATCGCCGTTATGGTGTGGTTCTCGATCCCGATAGCGAAGCTTTGCCACTGCTGGGTTCTAAAGAAGGATTAACCCATTTAGCACTCGCCTACGTTAACCCTGGTGATTTAGTTCTAGTTCCTTCCCCCGCTTATCCCGCACATTTTCGGGGACCGGCGATCGCAGGCGGCAAAATCCACAGTTTGATTCTCAAACCAGAGAATGACTGGTTAATTGATTTAGCTGCCATTCCTGACGAGGTTGCAAGACAAGCAAAGATACTCTATTTCAACTATCCCAGTAATCCCACTGCTGCCACTGCCCCCCGCGAATTTTTTGAAGAAATCGTCGCCTTTGCCCGTAAATATGAAATTTTGCTGGTGCATGATTTGTGTTATGCCGAGTTAGCTTTTGATGGTTATCAACCCACCAGCTTGTTAGAAATTCCTGGTGCGAAAGATATTGGTGTGGAATTTCACACCTTATCTAAAACCTACAATATGGCTGGTTGGCGCGTCGGGTTTGTGGTGGGTAATCGCCATGTAATTCAAGGTTTGCGGACACTGAAAACTAACTTGGATTACGGTATTTTTGCCGCCTTACAAACAGCAGCCGAAACAGCTTTACAACTGCCAGATGTGTATTTACACGAGGTACAACAACGCTACCGCACCCGCCGTGATTTCCTGATTCATGGGTTAGGGGAGTTGGGTTGGGATATCCCCAAAACCAAGGCGACAATGTATCTTTGGGTAAAATGTCCCGTTGGCGTTGGTTCCACAGATTTTGCTCTGAATGTGTTGCAGCAAACTGGTGTTGTTTTGACTCCAGGTAATGCCTTTGGGGTTGCAGGTGAGGGTTACGTCAGGATCAGTTTGATTGCCGACTGCGATCGCTTGGGTGAAGTTTTACATCGCTTTAAGCAAGCAGGCATCCGCTATCAACCGGAAGCTGTAGCCTCGATTTCACAATAGAGATCGCAATAGAAAGCCCTCGTATTACTTTGAGGGCTTGGCACTTTTTTGCTAGCTACTAACTCAATTCCTTTTAACCACGAGCAAGCGCAATCTGGGTAACATCAAAGTTTTCTAGCCGAGTCATGTTTCCACTCTTTTTATCGATGCTATACACAGCATTAGGTGGCTTATACCTCATAGCTCCAAAGGCGAGGAGTTGCCCTGTTCCAGAGCAAACTAAGTTTTGTAAGCCATTATTCCATGCTTGACCATCAACTTTCAATTGTGCCAGTACAATCGGCTTTTCTTGATTTGAGCCTAGTTGTACCAGACTTGTTTCACCATTCAATCCAAGTAAAGACGTATAGAAATTTCCATCTGGGCACTCAGCTAGATTGCTAACCCGCTCATCGTTCGGGATTGTAATCTGACTAAGAGGACTTATGACTCCTGTTTGAAGATCAATATCTACCAATGTGATCGGTGGTGTACCGTTCTTCTTACCTACTAAACCGATGAGTCGCCCATCATTAGTGCCTAGCAAGCTCCCAAGCTGTTGATTCTCATTAAGTCCTGAGACTCTCAAAGTTTTTACAGACGCACCACCCAAAAATATCAGGCGAGTAGGTGTCGCTTTTCTCCTACTAGTCGTAACAGGAGTAATGGCTACAACAAGTGTGCCATCCCTTAAAGAAGTAAAGCCATTCAATATTTCATTAGATTCTAATAAAGGCTTACCGTTATCTGCAATTACTTGAGTACTTCCTGTAGTTAAGTATCGCAAAACAAGTCCTACACGGTTAATATCTGTGGTTACACTGTTTTGGTGAGCGTTATATGATTCAGTGGCCTTTACTTCTGGAATAGCCGTTGGATCAGTAGGGATAGAGGTAGAACCTATACCGACAATATTTAAACTCGGTGTTTGCGCCAAGACTTTGTTAGTTAGATAACTAAACCCAGAGACTACAGTTCCAGCAAGTACCAACTGCCCAAACTGGCGACGTGAGAGCTTGTAACCCATATTTCCCTTCCTAGAATTAATGACTTTTATTAGGTAGCAGTGTGAATATAAACAGGTAAGGCTAAGATAGTTGCGTCCAGGTTGCTACTGATGGTGTGCCATTATTGTCACTAATAAAAAGCATGTACCAGCCTGGTGGTGCGATGTTTCGATTGTTTGTTAGTGTGACATTGAGAGAAGTGGCATTCCTAAAATTAATGGGTACATCCACTAACCTTTGTTCTGTATCGGAGGAATGGGTAGGTGCCATTGGTTTAATCAGACTAACCCATTGAATATTCGCAGCTTGGGGTGTCTGAATTGTAAATTGCTGCCCGTAGCTCAATGCTTGAGGGGCACTCTGAATAATTGGTCGCGATCGCGACATGTAGGCAGGACTGTAGATTTCTAATCGCAGTTCATCGACAGTCCGTTGAGGGTTCCCTCCAGCTGTGACTACCCTACCATCTGGTAGGAGCAAGGCTACCGAGTGATATACGCGGGGGACATTTTGTTTAGCTACTACTGTCCAGGTATTTGTGACTGGATTGTAGATTTCTGCTGGCAGCATTGATTGTGTTGTGTTCTCATTCATTTGGCTACCATTGCAAACAAACACTGTGCGATCGGGTAATAAAACTGCGCTCAGATGCATCCGAGCATAGTGTAGATTTCTTGACGGGTAGTAAGTTGGGTTAGGCCTATTTAGCAAGGCAATATTCACCCTGTTTATTGCCGCATTAGGACTAGTATTACCCTCAGTACTAGAAGTAGTATTACCCCCACCTATAATCATTACTGATTGGTTTTGTGCTGGTGGTAAAAGCACACTGGCAGCTTGATTACCACAATCTGGGAATTGCAACCCTGGCACCACTTGTTCTGTAATGGATTGTGTAAATGTCCCTGGCAGGGTTAATATCCTTGGTGCCACTGAAGTGCCACCCATTTGAGCACCGGAATAAAAGACGTTTCCATTACTTAGTAGAAATAGCTGCGCGTATTGCGGTAAGGCGCTAGTTCTTGGAAAAGCGTTCCAACCATTTGCAAATGTTGGAGAATAAATTTCTGGTTGTTGGTTGAGGTTGCCATCTATACCAAGGCCAGACACGGCTAATATCCGACCACTGCCTAGTGTTAACAGAGTAGGATACCAGCGGCCATTATTCATTGATGGCATGTTGATCCATTTTTCAGCAATGGGATCAAACATCAGAGCATTGGGTAAACCATAAAATGGATCGTACTGCAGAGTTCCACCCGCAACCATTAACATCCCATTGGGGGTGAAGGAGTGACCGGCGCAAAAAAGGTCAATAGGTTGATTATTACTATTCAATGGAGGCGCTTGATAGATAAAAGTTCCCGCATTTACATCCCATAACACACTCTTGTATGGAGTATTTAAATGACTAGGATCGTTACCTGAGCCACAGAAAAATAATATTTTACCAGTATGAAATAGGGCGGCATGTATGGGTAGGATTGGGGCTTTATACGACAAGACTTGCCATGTGTTTCCTGCGGTGCCAGCCTGAGCTATGAGAGTCCCTGAATCTGTTTCCTCTAGAAGGGTAGTCTGATTATTAGGTTGAGTCATTTTATTTACAATAATTCCTACGTAAATTTGACTTTTGTTCTTTTAGTCATCATCTTGATAGATTTATATCTACTTCTTCTTTAGGCTCATTGAGTGTTAAGATATGATGTTTTTTATAACAAGCTAAAGTAAAATCCGTTGTGTCAATAGTAATTAAGCTTTGAATATAGTGCTTCCCGACCTGCTAAGAGGTTGTTTGAAAAGTCTAATTTATTACTTGCCTCGACGATTGAAAATCGCGGCTACACAGGCAAAATCTGCCTCAGAAGGATACTATTAACAATTCAAAATTCAAAATTCAAAATTAAAGAAATTTCAGACGTTCGCGTAGCGTCTCGTAGAGAAGAGAAGTGCCAAGCCATAAGTTAAGAGCGTTGTAGCAACTGACGCTCCTCCGTCGCTCATAGCGTTGCCATGCCGTTGGCGGAGCCTCTCGTAGAGAAGGCTTTACGCTAGCGCTAACGGGGGATTTAGCGAGAAACGCGGTCTTGGGATGCATCCCAAGTGGAGCGATTTCTCAAGACAAACCCCGACTGAAATGGGTGCTACATGTAGATTGCAGGTTCTTAAATCCTTTAATTTACGATAAAGTGTGATGACTATTTACTGCTGACCCCTGCCTCATAATTGTCTAGAGTGAATTAAAACATGACTAAGCTGATCGAATACGAAGAAGCCAGCGACGAAGTACGTGCAGTGTATGACGACATCCGCGTTACACGTCAGAATGACTACATTAATAACTTCTGGAAAGCGATAGCTAACCATCCACCCACACTACAACGAACGTGGCAAGCCTTAAAGGAAGTGATGGTTAGCCCTGGTGAGATCGATCCACTGATGCGCGAACTGATTTATATTGCTGTGAGTGCAACCAATGGCTGTGAGTACTGCATCGCTTCGCACACAGCAGCAGCACGTGCCAAGGGTATGAATGATACTATGTTCGGGGAACTAATGGCGATCGCAGCTACAGCCAATATGACCAATCGCCTCGCCAATGGCTATCAAATTCCGGTGGATGAGAAATTCAAGACGTAGGAGTTGAGCCTTGTCTATCCCTGTTTAAAAATAAGGTTTAGCAGAATTATTTACTATGCCCAAGGTTCAGATTAACGGGATTGATTTGTTCTACGACATTAAGGGAACGGGTGAGCCTTTGCTATTAATAGCTGGCTTTCTTTGCGATCATGCTTATTGGTCACTGATTATGCCATCGCTGGTTTCGCAGTATCAAGTCATTCGCTTGGATAACCGAGGTATGGGGAGAAGTTCTGCTCCCGAAAGCCCCTATAGTCTGAAGCAGATGGCTGGTGATGTTGCAGCCTTACTCGATCGCATCGGAATTGATCAAGTGCATCTAGCAGGGCATTCAATGGGTAGTCAGATAGCCCAAGAGCTAGTGTTAGCACACCCTGAAAAGGTAAAAAGTCTGATGCTACTTTCATCTTTGGCAAAGGGTGATGCCTTATTCAACAGCATTATCGAGACTTGGGGCGAACTTCCTAGTAATGTAGACCTAAAACTTTATGAAAAAGTCATATTGCCCTGGATATTTACAGATGCTTTCTACTCAATTCCTGACATGATCGAAGGTCTGATTGAATTTGCGATCAGATATCCTTTCCCACCTGCAACTCATTCACTTTATCATCACAGCCAAGCCATTCTCAGCAGTGACACAATAGACCGCCTCCAACAAATTCATTGTCCTACCTTAGTTATGGTTGGTAAACAAGATATTCTCACCCCGCTTAAATTTTCCCAGCAACTTGCTCAAGGTATTCCCCATGCTGAACTTGTAATTATCGAACGTGGTGGTCATGGCTTCTTGATTGAGTCGCCGGATAATGTGGTTTCAGCTATGCTCGATTTTCTAGGGAAGTTGAAGCCAGCGTATAGCAATTTTAGATTTTAGATTTTGGATTTTAGATTACTTCCTAAAACCCTGTTTTGAGAATCTCAAATAATACTAAACCTCATCTATGTTGAAACCTAGAGTTTTTTAAAAGATATATTTATGTGGGTTGGGTGGAGTGAAACGCAACCCAACATTACCACCAAATTTTATCGTAAATTAAGGGGTTTAAGACCCCTACATCTAGATGTAGTACCCATTTCAGTCGGGGTTTGTCTTGAGAAATCGCTCCACTTGGGCAAAGCCCAAGACCGCGTTTCTCGCTAAATCCCCATCTGAAATGTTTTGAATTTTGAATTTTGAATTTTGAATTGTTAAGTTGGGTTACGCTATCGCTTCACCCAACCTACAAAACTACCGTTCTCAAGGTAGACGAGGTTTAACTAAGAGAATTTACCAAATCCACCACCGCCAGGAGTTTCTATCACAAAAACATCCCCAGTTTTCATTTCTACTGTTGCTGTGCTGTCTAAATTTTCTGCAATTCCATTCTGACGTTGTATCCAGTTGCGTCCTACTTTCCCTGCTTCCCCACCATTTAATCCAAAGGGAGGAACAAGCCGATGACTAGAGAGAATATTAGCTGTCATCGGTTCTAGAAATCGAATGCGGCGAACAACTCCATTACCACCCGAATATTTCCCTTTGCCACCGCTATCGGGACGAAGACTAAAGCTTTCTAAAAGTACAGGATAACGGGTTTCTAAAACTTCTGGATCGGTCAAACGAGAGTTAGTCATGTGAGAATGAATACCATCAGTGCCATCAAAATCACTTCCTGCGCCAGAACCGCCGCAGATAGTTTCATAATATTGATATTGCTCATTACCAAAAGTAAAATTATTCATCGTTCCTTGGGAAGCAGCCATAACACCCAAAGCACCATATAAAGCATCCACAATGGTTTGAGAAGTTTCGACATTACCTGCGACTACTGCGGCTGGATAGGTTGGGTTGAGCATACAGCCAACCGGAATAATAATTTCTAGAGGATTAAGACACCCAGCATTGAGAGGAATATTATCATCAACTAAAGTACGAAAGACATATAAAACTGCTGCTTGAGTTACAGCTTTGGGAGCATTAAAATTACTATTTAGTTGTAGAGAAGTCCCAGTAAAATCGATGGTAGCACTACGGTTTTCTGGGTGAATCGTTACTTTAACTTGAATTTGTGCCCCATTATCCATTTTATAAGTAAATGAGCCATCCTTGAGAACTGCGATCGCACGTCTCACAGACTCCTCAGCATTAGCTTGCACAAATGTCATATAAGCTTGAACATTATCAATTCCGTATTGTGCAACCATTTTAGAAAGTTCTTGAACTCCCCGTTCATTTGCAGCAATTTGGGCTTTGAAATCTGCTAGATTTTGGTCAGGTTTACGAGCAGGATAAGTATGATTTGAGAGGTGCTGTCTGACTACGGTTTCTCGAAAATTTACCTCTTCAACCAAGAGGAAATTATCAAAAAGAATTCCTTCTTCTTCTACTGTGGTGCTGTGGGGAGGCATTGAACCGGGAGTAATTCCACCAATATCTGCTTGATGTCCGCGAGAAGCAACGAAAAATAGGGGAGTGGAGAATAGAGTATTTTCAATACTTTCTAAAAATACAGGGGTAATTGCAGTTACATCAGGAAGGTGTGTGCCGCCGTTATAGGGGTTATTAGATAGATAAACATTTCCTGGTTTTAGGGTGTCGCCTTTATCGTTTATTAAACTGCGGACACTTTCACTCATTGAGCCTAAATGTACAGGAATATGTGGGGCATTTGCTACTAGTAATCCCGATGAGTCAAAAATAGCGCAGGAGAAATCTAGCCTTTCTTTGATATTCACTGATGTGGCTGTGTTTTGTAACACAATTCCCATTTGTTCGGCGATAAATTGATAGAGATTTTTAAATATTTCTAAGCGAATGGGATCGGGTTTAGATGTTGTGTGCATTTTGATTAATATTTTTGAATTTGATAAATATGAAAATTTCAATGGGTAAATGTTTATAAATCTTATACTTTACACCAGTTTTAAAAATTATTAGCTCTAGCGTATATTTTGGTAAATATGCTGATCATAGTGATGAGAATATAATCTTTTTTCAGGCAACTCCTGTATTGAAAGTGATAAATTATTAAGGCATGAACTCAGAAAGAAAATGCTGTGACACCACCTGAATTTTCATTGGATGGGAAAATTGCCCTAGTTACTGGAGGAGGGCAAGGATTAGGATTAGAAATCACCAAAGCACTTGCGAGTGCTGGCGCTTTTGTTCTTATCAATGGGCGGAACCATGAAAAGCTAAATCGTGCAGTTGCATCTGTAACCGCAGTTGGCGGATCAGCTTTGCCATTGCAATTAGATATTACAGATGAAGCAGCCGTTAAAAAAGCGTTCAGCGAAATTCGAGAAAAATACGGGCATCTGGATATTCTCATAAATAATGTTGGTATGCGCGATCGCCGCAGTTTTTTGGAATTTGAAATGAATGCGGCGCGTCGGTTAATCGACACCAATCTTATTGCTTCCTTCAATCTGTGCCAGGAAGCAGCACAGCTGATGATTAAGAATGGCGAAGGAAAAATCATCAACATAACGTCAATCGCTGGCCCGATCGCAGGTGCAGGCGATGCCGTGTATACTGCTGCCAAAGGTGGACTCGAAGCACTAACTCGCGCTCTTGCTGCTGAACTGGGAATGTTTGGAATAACTGTCAATGGTGTTGCTCCGGGTTTTTTCGCGACTGAGAGCAATGCAGATGTGGTTGCCGATAAAGAAATCGCCGTTTGGTTGGAAAAACGAACCTCCCTTGGTCGTTGGGGAGATCCAAAAGAAATTGCTGGTGCTGTCGTTTTCTTTGCTTCTCCAGCTGCATCCTATATCACTGGTCAGATTTTAGCGGTTGATGGTGGATACCTCGCCCATTTTTGATTTCTATTTCAATTCTAATTTTTAGCGTTAACACTGTTATACCAATTTAATGTGAAGCTGCACTAAATAAGTAATTCTCTCTTCTTGGCGCTCTTGGCGTACTTGGCGGTTCGTTTAATATTCTGTGCATCTTCATACAGAATTGGTATTAGACAGATTTTATCTCTAGCCTGTTGATAGATGCTGTAAAATTAGATGATTTTTTGTAGTTAATCTCGCTTGCCAGTTAGGCTCAACTACAATTGTGCTAATTTTTTCCACAACGATCGCAGGGCCATTAATAATATCTTCCGGTTGTAAATCTTCCCGTCGATAAACAGGAGTATCATACCATCTATCAGCAGTAAACATCCTTACTGTCTCAACAGATACGGGATCTTCATCTAAATGGCGAGTACGAATTATTAAAGGTTCTTCAGGAGTATCCATTTTCTGAATTACTTCCACTGAAGCGGATTCAATAATTAAGTTTTTCTCTAATTGAATAAAACCATAACGAAATTGATGTTCAGTCTCAAATTCTTGTCGCATCAGTACCACATCATTGGCAAAATTAACTGTCAATGTAGAGTTAGTACCCTCATATTTTAAATTAGCTTTTTGGATTACTTCTACTTGACTCAGTGTCTCATCTATTTCACTTCTAGCTTGAGTTTCCAAATATGCCATTAACTGCTGTAATTGAGGAATTAATGCTTGATTTAAACGTTGTTCAACTCCTCCTTCTCTAATTGCACGCACATCAGCTAATCCCATTCCATAAGCAGAGAGAACGCCAGCATACGGATGTAGAAATATCTTTTTCATTCCCAAAGTATTGGCAATTAAACAAGCAACTTGCCCACCAGCACCGCCAAAACAACAAAGCACATATTGGCTAACATCATAACCGCGTTGCAGACTAATTTTTTTAATTGCATTCGCCATATTTTCCACTGCGATCGCAATAAATCCTGCGGCTACTGCTTCGGGAGTACAATCATTTAATGTAGCGGCTTGAATATCTTGAGTTAATTGGGTAAATTTTTGAATAACAATATCTTTATCTAAAGGTAAATTGCCATCAATACCAAAAATCGAGGGAAAATATTGTGGGTGAATTTTACCTAACATTACATTGGCATCAGTAACCGCTAATGGCCCGCCACGTCGATAACAAGCAGGGCCAGGATTTGAACCAGCAGATTTAGGGCCAACACGATAACTAGAACCATCAAAAAATAGAACTGAACCACCTCCAGCCGCAATAGTATTAATTGCTAATACAGGAACTCGCATCCGTGCCCCAGCTATTTCTGAATCTAGTTGTCGTTCATACTCTCCTTTAAAGTGGGCGACATCTGTACTTGTCCCTCCCATATCAAAGGTAATAACTAACTCGAAACCTGCCCTTTTACTAGTTTGAACTGCGCCAACAATACCGCCAGCCGGGCCACTTAAAATACTATCTTTTCCTTGAAATTGCTCGGCTGTAACTAAACCTCCGTCAGATTTCATAAACATTAATTTGACTCCAGGTAACTGACTCGCTACTTGGTTGACGTAACGGCGCAAAATAGGAGTTAAATAAGCATCGACTACTGTTGTATCCCCTCGGCTAACCAACTTCATTAAGGGACTAACTTGATGGGAGACGGATATTTGAGTAAAGCCGATTTTTAAGGCAAGTTGGGCTATTTGTTTTTCGTGTTCGGGATAGCGATCGCTGTGCATAAAAACAATAGCACAACTCCGAATTCCTGTATGGAAAACTGCTTGTAAGTCACTTTTGACTTGTTCAATATTTATAGGGATTAACTCATTGCCGTTAGCATCATACCTTTCATCTATTTCAATTACCTGTTCATAAAGCATTGTTGGTAAAACGATATGACGGGCAAAGATGTTAGGACGGTTTTGGTAGCCAATTCTTAGCGCATCTTTAAAGCCTTTGGTGATGAGAAGAACAACGCAATCGCCTTTCCTTTCTAACAGCGCATTTGTCGCTACTGTTGTCCCCATCTTGACAACTTCTACCAATTGAGTTGGAATAGGTTCATTATTAGCAATACCGATAATATCCCGAATACCTTGAATAGCTGCATCTTGATATTGTTCGGGATTTTCTGAAAGTAGTTTATAGACTATAATCCATTGCTGATTGGGCAGAGTCACAATTAAAAAACGCTCAGGATATTTTAAGAGTCTATCTATAATTGCTTGATTATTAGTAACAGCAACAATATCTGTGAATGTGCCACCACGGTCAGCAAAAACCTTCAACATGACTCTATTTCCTCGACACTATCGCATCCGATTTTATTTTTGAACTTACAGCAGTTTGCAAGCAACTGGCGCACAAAATCTAGAGATTGCATCTAAAATTTAAGTAAAGAAATATTTCGTAGCTTACAGGCATGAAACGCATCGTCTTGATTGCTGGGTTTGAATCGTTCAACGCGGACTTGTATAGAAAAGCAGCTTTTTTGGCTAACTCTCGCTGTCCACAGTTGGATATTCGGGTATTTAGCGATCGCGATCTTACCAGTCAACGTGCTGAGGTAGAAGCAGCACTGCATGACGCTGATGTGTTTTTCGGTAGCCTACTATTTGATTATGACCAGGTTGTGTGGTTACGCGATCGCATTTCCCAAATTCCCATCCGTCTAGTCTTTGAGTCAGCCTTAGAATTGATGAGTTTAACCAAACTGGGTGACTTTGCCATTGGCGACAAACCCAAAGGAATGCCCAAACCAGTTAAATTCATCCTCGACAAATTTAGCAACGGACGAGAAGAAGACAAACTGGCTGGTTACATCAGCTTCTTAAAAATTGGCCCCAAACTACTAAAATACGTGCCAGTGCAAAAAGTCCAAGACTTACGTAACTGGTTAATTATCTATGGTTACTGGAATGCTGGCGGTTCAGAAAACGTCGCTTCATTATTCTGGACACTAGCAGAAAAATACTTAAGTTTAAAAGTCGGCGACATTCCCCCGCTAGTCGAAACCCCCAACATCGGATTACTCCATCCCGACTATCAAGGATTTTTTGAATCGCCAAAAGCATATCTGGAATGGTATGAGAAGATCCCCCCTAGCCCCCCTTACAAAGGGGGGTTGGGGGGATCTAAAGCTACAAAACCAGTTGTTGGAATTTTACTCTACCGCAAACACGTCATCACCAAACAATCCTACATTCCCCAACTAATTCGCAGTTTTGAAAAAGCCGGCTTAATTCCTTTGCCTATTTTCATCAACGGCGTAGAAGGACACGTAGCAGTACGAGATTTAATGACAACCGACTATGAAATTCAGCAACGACAACTAGGCAATATAGAAACTCCCTCACTTTCTAGTGAAGCAGTTAAAGTAGATGCGATCGTCTCTACAATTGGCTTTCCTCTCGTGGGTGGCCCGGCTGGTTCAATGGAAGGAGGCCGCCAAATAGAAGTAGCAAAGCGCATCCTCACTGCCAAGAATGTACCTTATATTGTTGCTGCACCACTATTAATTCAAGATATTTCCTCATGGACACGCCAAGGTATCGGCGGATTGCAAAGTGTAGTATTATACGCCTTACCAGAATTAGATGGCGCTATTGATACCGTTCCCCTCGGTGGTTTGGTGGGCGAAAATATTTATCTGGTTCCCGAACGGGTGCAGCGATTAATTGGTAGGGTAAAAACTTGGGTGAGTTTGCGGCAAAAACCTACTTCGGAACGCAAAATTGCCATTATATTATATGGGTTCCCACCGGGTTATGGTGCTGTGGGGACGGCTGCATTATTAAATGTACCGCGTAGTTTGCTGAAGTTTCTCCACGCACTCAAAGAACAAGGTTATACCGTCGGGGATTTACCAGAAGATGGCGAAGAATTGATTCGCTGGGTAAAAGAAGCGGATGAATCTTTTGATGATACAAAAAATATCCCCGCATCCGTTAGCGCCCGTACTCTAGAAAAATGGTTGGGATATCTGCAAACCTCGCGTATTGAAAAACAATGGAAATCTTTGACGGGAACTGGTATTAAAACTTATGGCGAGGAATTTCAGATTGGTGGTGTGCAATTAGGAAATGTCTGGATAGGTGTACAACCACCTTTGGGGATACAAGGCGACCCGATGCGTTTAATGTTTGAAAGAGATTTAACGCCTCATCCGCAATATGCGGCTTATTATAAATGGTTGCAAAATGAGTTTGAAGCTGATGCTTTAGTTCACTTTGGAATGCATGGGACAGTGGAATGGTTGCCTGGTTCTCCGTTGGGGAATACGGGTTATTCTTGGTCGGATATTTTGTTAGGAAATTTGCCTAATCTATATATATATGCGGCGAATAATCCGTCTGAGTCGATGTTGGCAAAACGTCGCGGTTATGGTGTGTTGATTTCTCATAATGTACCGCCTTATGGGCGCGCAGGTTTGTATAAGGAATTGGTGGCGTTGCGGGATTTGATTTCGGAGTATCGGGAAGATCCGCAAAAGAATTATGTTTTGAAGGAAGGGATTTGTAAGAAAATTGTGGACTCTGGGTTGGATGCCGATTGTCCGTTTGCGGATGCAAAGAGGTTGGGGATTGCGTTTACTCCTGAGAATGTGCGGATGTTTAGTGGTCATGCTTTTGATGATTATTTGGTGGAGTTGTATGGATATTTGCAGGTTTTAGAGAATCGGTTGTTTTCTTCTGGGTTGCATACTTTGGGGGAAAAACCGAGTGAGGAGGAGTTGGAGGGGTATTTGGAGGCTTATTTTGGGGACGAACCGCGAAGGCGCGAAGGACGCGAAGAAGAAAGGCTAATAAGGGATTTGTTGATGCAATCTACGGATGAGTTGACAAATTTGTTAAGGGGGTTGAATGGGGAGTATATTCCGCCTGCGCCGGGGGGGGATTTGTTAAGGGATGGGGCTGGGGTTTTGCCGACTGGGAGAAATATTCATGCTTTAGATCCTTATCGGATGCCTTCACCTGCGGCGTATGAACGGGGACGGGAAATTGGTCAAAAAATTATTGCCCAGCATTTGGAGGAATATGGGAAGTATCCTGAAACGGTGGCGGTGATGCTTTGGGGATTGGATGCGATTAAAACTAAGGGTGAATCTTTGGGCATTCTGTTGGAGTTGGTGGGGGCTGAACCTGTTAAGGAGGGAACTGGTAGAGTTGTTCGTTATGAGTTGAAGCCGTTGGCTGAGGTTGGACATCCCCGGATTGATGTGTTGGGTAATTTATCTGGCATTTTCCGGGATAGTTTTGTCAATATTATCGAATTGTTGGATGATTTATTTCAACGGGCGGCTGATGCTGATGAATCGGAAGATCAGAATTTTGTTAGAAAACACGCTTTGGCTTTAAAAGCCCAAGGTGTGGAAAATGCATCAGCGAGATTGTTTTCTAATCCGGCGGGTGATTTTGGTTCTTTGGTAAATGATCGGGTGGTTGATGGGAACTGGGAATCTGGTGAGGAGTTGGGGAATACTTGGCAAAGTCGCAATGTATTCAGCTATGGGAGAGAAGATAAAGGTCAAGCTAGACCGGAAGTGTTGAATACTTTGTTAAAAACTAGCGATCGCATTGTTCAAGAAATCGATTCGGTAGAATATGGTTTAACTGATATTCAAGAATATTATGCCAATACGGGCGGTTTGAAAAAGGCGGCAGAAAAGCAAGGCGGTAAGAAGGTTACAACTAGCTTTGTGGAAAGTTTCTCGAAGGATACCACACCGCGCAATTTAGATGATTTGTTGCGAATGGAATATCGCACCAAATTGGTAAATCCCAAATGGGCGCAAGCGATGGCGAATCAAGGTTCTGGTGGTGCTTTTGAAATTTCCCAACGGATGACGGCGTTGATTGGTTGGGGTGGTACTGCTGATTTTACCGATGATTGGGTTTATGACCAAGCGGCAGATACTTATGCGTTAGATGCAGAGATGGCGGATAAATTACGTAAGGCAAATCCTGAAGCTTTTCGCAATATTTTAGGCAGAATGTTGGAGGCACATGGGCGCGGTTTCTGGGAAGCTGATAGTGATAAGTTAGATAAATTGCGCCAATTGTATGAGTTGACAGATGAGGAGTTGGAGGGTGTGACGGTTTAGTGAATTGGGTACATTAGTGTGCGTCAGTATTTGATGTCTCGTAATATTCAAGAGCAAACAAATTATATGGAAAATTCTTTTACTGCTGTATTTGAAAAGATAGACGATTGGTATATCGGTTACGTCCAGGAGTTACCCGGTGCTAATGTCCAAGAGAGAACTTTGGAAGAAGCTAGAGAAAGTCTACGGGAAGCGATAGAGTTGATTCTAATATCAAATCGGGAACTCGCAGAGCAACAACTCTCCGGTAAAGATGTCGTCCGTGAACAGATTACTGTCAAATTATAGTGAAAAGACGTGAATTGATTCGCCATTTGGAAAAGAATGGCTGTTTGTTTCTTCGAGAGGGTGGAAGGCATACAATTTATTACAACCCATCAAACAATAGAACATCCGCAGTTCCAAGGCATACTGAGATTGTTGATGTTCTAGTTATTAAAATTCGCAAAGATTTGGATATATCCCCACCATAGTATTAAAATCTTGTTTCCAGCCTCCGGCTGGAAATGCTGCTCCTGGTGGCTCTGCTGCCAGTAAGAGAGGCGGAGCCTCAACGACGAGCATTCCCAGTCGGAGACTGGGAACGAGGCATAATTTCAGTTTTGTTAGTTCAAAATATACCAAATACCATCATTACTTTTGGATAATAGATGATATCTTTTCTCAATCAATTCTATAATCTTGGGAAACTCTTGTTTAATAAGAGGCTGATAGTTATCACTAAGAAATATATAAGGAGGCTTAGATAAATCTAACTCCTGTAGAAGTTGTGGCCATTGCTCAGGCAGAAAAAACTCAAGTGACCAGGCATTTAGGGATGTTGCTTGAGTACGACCAGATAAATAGTAAATAGAAGGGTCGCCAGCAACAAAAATCTTACCAGGTAAATTTCCTGGTTGAGAAAGAAAATCAACTTCTGAACGCAGTGATGTATAGTCTTCTCGAAATACAGTCTGATATTTAAATCGTGTATCTTCAGTCAAAGCAAAATTATTCTTCACTAAAGCAACAGTCTTGAATTGAAAATTTAATAATAAAGGTAATAAAAACAAAAATGACACCAGAATCTTAATTAGTGGTGAACTTAATTGTTTTAAAGGCTGCCATAATATATCTAACCCTTTCGTTGCTAAAATACCTGTAGGTACAAATAATAGTAAATAATGGTAGCTCCAGAGTGACCTAGTTTGTAAAACAATAACAATCAGCCCGAAAACAAACCAAACAACAAGTAGCAAAGTCAATAAATTCCTATCTTTACGCAAGGATACATTGACTGCAACAGTAGCTATTAAAACTAAAGTGATAAAATTCTTTAAAAACCATGCTGTTCCAAAAAGTAACTTAGATATATTAAATTTACCATTAGCAACCACTTGACCAGGATATACAAAAAATGTCTTATATACAATTGATAAACTATTAACCTCGGCAAAGTAGCTGAAAACGACCAGAAGAGGTAAGATAACTCCGATAAAAATTGGCAAGAAAATTTCAATAAATATTTTTTGAAAGTTTTGATGTTTTATCAATATAGAATGTAGCAAGACAGTTAGCCAAAAGCAAAGCAGGATGGGCAAAAATATTAATTTAAATATCAGGACAATCCCACCCATAAAACCAGATATTAAAAGTTTAATAAATCTTTGCTCTCCTTCATAACTAAAAGATTCGTAAGTTAGCCAAAGGCATAAGAATAAAGGAAACCCAACTAGTCCTTCTACTTGGGTAAATTGCCGATGATATGAAGAAATATAGTAAACACCAACCGTTAACAAAGGTACTAAGCTTGCTATTATCTGATGCCGAAAATAGGTTTTTAGAGTCAGTTGCAATATGATAGAGAAAAACACCATATAAATAAGTTCAAAGATATGGATGCCAATCTCATTAAACCCAAATAAAGTTCCTGCTAAAAAATAAAAGTAATAAATTCCAGGTTGCTTCAAATCCCAAAAATCTCGATAGAGTACCTTTCCTTGTTGCATCTCTAAAGCACCTGTTGTAAATAGTGCTTGATCTCCTGAAAATGGAAAAGGTAAATGCATCAAACCAATTACGACAATAGAAATTAAAACTAAAAAGTCAATTTTACTTAATTTAGGAAGATTAATCATAAAAATTTACTCCTAGAGGATGTTTGAAAAGTATTGGGCGAATAGAATGAGACTGTTGGTCAATTCACGGTGGGTTTGACCCCTCACCCCTAAAACATTGGTTTGGCGTTGCATTCCCGCCCTGAAATAAATTTCGGGCTAATACCTCAAGTCCGTTGAAACAGACTGAAATTAGAGTAATGAAGAATAACCCCCTATTAATTCGCCAACAGTCTCATAGAATTCGCTACTACACAAAACTTAGTCCACTTCCGTGGACTAAGAAAAATTAAGGGTTTTTAACCTGCGTAGGCAGGTAAAGTCTCGTGTAGCCGCCGACTTCTAGTCGCCAGGGCTAGTATGAATTGAGACTTTACAAACATCCTCTAAGGATTCTTTTGCCCACAAGGGGGTGAGGCTTTGAAACTTCACTTTTTTCATAAATAACAGAACAATTGGAAATTAAGCTTTTTTGACTTGTATGTACACCGTAGCCGATGCTTTGGGGAGGGGAGACAAAGCAACACTTTGTCTTTTTGAGGTTTTTATTTTTGATTTATGCAAGAGGTATTATCTCAGACAACAAGCAAAAGCGATCGCTCTTACGCTTGAGGCTGTGAAAATTTAAACCTTTGCAGCTAATATTACTTGATGTATAAGAAAGGCTTAAGTCTTTCTTGCAAATATATAAGCCGTTGCAGCAATTGTTTAATACTTTGCAACAAATACTCTTCTATGTATAAGAAAGGCTTAAGTCTTTCTTACAAATATATAAGCCGTTGCAGCAATTGTTTAATGCTTTGCAACAAATACTCTTTCATGTATAAGAAAGGCTTAAATCATTGCAGCAATTGTTGTAATCAACTTATTAATTGATTCAATACTTAAAATAAAACATAATCTAAGTAAAATCAACTAATTTTTTCGAGGTGCAATGTCTACGACGGGCTACGCCTACGCAATTGATTTGCGATATTTTCCCATGACAATCAAAAATATTTAGTATAAAACAGTACTATTAACCTCGTAGCAGAGATGCATTATGGCACGTCGTAAAAGAAATTCCATCGTTTTAGAACGAGCCAATCGCCGGATTGAAAGTTTGCAATCTATCAGTGTAGAACTTGACTTTGGTGAAGGATTGACTATAGAAGCTTACACCATAACAATTAACGATCTCCGGTCTAAGCTTGCTGCCTACAACACCGCATTATCTACCATTGACAAACTCACAGATGATGTGAATAACGCAGAAAAGGCTGTAATAGCGATGTCAGAAAAAATGTTACTAGGAGTTGGCAGCCGTTACGGTAAAACCAGCCAAGAATACCAGATGGCGGGTGGTGCTAGACGAGGTAATACCAAGAAGAAGCGAAGTGTACTAGGTAATTCCAAACCCACCAATTCTTTAACAGCCGATTCTGTGAAGCTTTCTTCTGCAAATGGATATATAAATGGGGTGTCGGGTGCGATCGTGAGTTGAATCAAGAGTGCTGAGTTCCGTTAGCGGTAGCGGGACGTTTAGCCCGTGCTGAGATGAAAGACGCCCACAAGGCGCGGGGCTTTTACCATAGTGCAAAAGTACTGAGTATTCAATCTTCTTTACTCAGCACTGGCTAAACGCCCCGCTATCCATATACAGCACTCAGCACTGAGTATGGTAAAATCCAATTATGAAACCACCCTGCTTAATCCCCCCTTGGAAATGTTAAAGCATTTGTCAAGGTTATACCATTTTTTTAACTTCTAAGTTGCACCGGCATAGCTAAATAAGTCATTTTCAAACCACCTAATGGTGTAAAAATCACTGGCGTTAGGCTTTGATTTAAATGCATTTGAATTTCGGAAGATGGTAACTCTTTTAAGCCTTCCATCAAATATTTAATGTTAAAAGCAATTTCTATATTCTCCCCAGAAATCTGTGCCGGCATTGACTCTCTACCACTACCAACATCTTGAGCTTCACAAGATAAAGTAATTTCTTGGGCTTCGCTATCAATACTCAGTTTGACAATATTATTTTTTTGATCGGCTAGTACTGCAATCCGTTCTAAAGTGCTGACAAATTGTCGCCGTTCAATGGTCAATTGTCGCTCAAATTGGCGGGGAATTAGTTGTCGATAAGCAGGATATTGCCCTTCTAATGTGCGACTAGTCAAGCGTTGATTTTGCCATGCAAACACAACTTGACCTTGATCGAAATATAAAGCTACAGGTTCATCTGATGAGGCGCTATGAGCTAGCATTCGTTGGAGTTCGCGTAATGCTCTAGCTGGTACTGTTACTTCTAGTTGAGTCGTTCCACCCAAAGGACGCTCGTTGCTAGTTTCTACTACTGCAAGGCGATGTCCGTCGGTAGCTGCAAATTCTAGGGTATCTTGTTTAACTGTTAAATGCACTCCGGTCAGTACTTGCTTGGTTTCATCAGCACTGGTAGCAAATAATGAGCCGCGTAATCCCTCAATTAATGCGGTGGTGGTGAGATGGATTACTTCGGTATTTTCAATTACAGGTAGTTCGGGAAATTCTTCCGGCCCCATTGCTCGGACTTGGTAATGTCCACTTTTGGGTGTGAGTGTAACAATTAAGCCTTCTCCACCGGATGTTGCACCTGTAAGGGCTGATTCATCATCGAGAGTGATTTCGCCTTCTGGAAGACGAGAGGTGATGTCTACAAGTAATTTAGCAGGAAGTGCGATCGCGCCACTTTGCCATACCTCAGCATTAAAGCTGGTGCGGATTCCCAAGCTGAGATCAAAGGCTGTTAAGCTTACTTGGTTAGTTTCAGCATCCGCTTGTAACAGCACATTGGCAAGTACCGGATGAGTCGGTCGTGAAGGTACTGCACGACTGACGAGTGAGAGGTTTGTACTGAGATCGCTTTGGGAGCAAACTAATTTCATAAGTCAGATTCAGCTGGTGAAAGATATCCTAACACCCTTATTGTTCATAGATGTGTTACCTGTTTAAAAACGATAGACATCTCGTCTATCTCAGGATATTTTTTATTTGAGAGTCCCCGATCATAAACTATTCTCGGAAATTAAATGCGATCGCAACGATAACACCACAGGCATCGAATGTAATATCGTTTAACCGTAGTTACACCAAACTAAGCCAACTTTGATCGCAACAATCAGATAGAAAGTAGTTTTTCAATAGACTTAATCTAGTGTTATGGCGTTTTTTGAGGCAGGAGATAGAAACTCTTTTGTACCTCAGTTACTTGCAAACTCCTATATCAAGTTTAGTGCGTAGCGATCGCCCAATGATTTACCAGAAATGGCAGCAGAGATATCAATGCAATTACAACAGACACAACTTTTAGAGAAAACCCTCTGGGAAGCAGTTCTAAATCGAGATCCCAGTTTTGCAGGTAAGCTATTTTATGGTGTTCGCTCTACAGGCATTTATTGTCGGCCTATTTGCCCTAGTCGCCGACCAAATCGCAATCAAGTTTGTTTCTTTCAATCAGCACAAGAGGCTGAAATTGCAGGTTTTCGACCTTGTAAGCGCTGTCAACCACAATCTGAAACAGTTCCAAACACAGCCAAAGTCTTAGCAGTATGTCGATATATTGAAGCACAAGGCGATCGCATCCCAACCCTCTCGGAACTATGTTCTCAAGTGGGAATGAGTTCTAGTTACTTACAAAGGAGATTCAAGCAAATAATTGGTGTATCGCCTTTTCAATATGCAGATGCGCTGCGTAGCCAACGATTGAAACAGCGTCTTCAGTCAGGGGAAGAAATTGCTCACGCCGTTTACGACACAGGGTATGGTTCAAGTAGTCAACTCTATGAGAAAGCACCTAAACAACTGGGAATGACACCAAAGACTTACCAACAAGCTGGAAAGACAATTAGTATTGTCTATGCGATCGCTCCGTGTCCACTAGGATATTTGCTTGTGGCAACAACAGAAAAGGGTATCTGTGCCGTTAAACTAGGTGATGAAGCAGACAAGCTTGAACACATCTTGAATCAGGAATTTCATCAAGCGCACATCATCCGTGATGATTGCACACACAAGGAATGGATACAAACAATCCTCGACTTTATTGCAGGAGGTGAGATACATCTCGATTTACCACTTGATGTCCGTGGTACAGCATTTCAGAAACAGGTTTGGCAAGCATTACAAAAAATTCCTTATGGTGAAACGCGTACATATACCGATATCGCCTGTGATATTGCCAAACCCCAAGCAGTCCGCGCAGTGGGAAATGCTTGTGGAGCTAATCCGATAGCGTTGATTGTACCGTGTCACCGTGTACTGCGGAGTGATGGCAGTCTTGGTGGTTATCATTGGGGAATTGAACGCAAACAAAAACTGCTCACACAAGAATCAACCCCAAGGGGGAATTAAAAATTAAAAATTACAATTCACACCTGAGTGAATTAAAAATATCCCTTGTCCCATAGGGATTTTGGGGGTCGGTCAAAATTAAAGTGTTTTAAACCATTGACGAGATGACAAGGGTTTCACAAGTTAATTCACATTAGACGTAATTCTCATTAGTTTCCGATTTGATTCCTGAAAAAATCTAAGTATATGTAGTGGCGTGGCAAGCAAAAAAATTGTGCATGAGACGTAGGTTGGGTGGAGCAGAGTGCAACCCAACAGATATCAGGACGTTGGGTTACGCAAAGCCTCCACCCAACCTACAATTTTTTTGCTGCGTGTTGACGGAAGCCTCTTGCAGATAATGCTGGTTCGATAAATTAAGCTTTTTAGTAATTTTTGCGTAAGTCCTCGATTACAAGAATTCTTTCCCAATCCCCAGTCCCCAATCCCCTTTTCAAAGATGACTCAAACACCTGAACTAGAATCATTGACTGAAGAAAGTCTGACCCGTGGTCTAATGGTGCTTGCCAATCTTGACAGCGATTTGGCTGGGATTTTAGAGACGCTGGGACCTCCACCAATATGGTCAAGAGAACCGGGTTTTGCAACGCTTCTGTGCATAATTCTGGAACAGCAAGTTTCTTTAGCAGCAGCAAAGGCTGTATTTACCAGACTATGTGGGGTTGTTGTAACTCTGACGCCAGAAAACTTTCTGACATTGGATGATGCTCAATTAAAAGGGATTGGATTTAGTCGGCAAAAGATTCTATACTGTCGTGGATTGGCGAATGCGATCGCAACTGGTCAACTTGACTTAACTAAGCTGGCAAGAATGGATGAAACTACTATCAGAACTGAGTTAAAGCGCCTCAAAGGCATAGGAGACTGGACAGTTGATATTTATTTACTGATGGCGCTGCAACGTCCTGATGTCTTTCCCAAAGGTGATTTAGCGATCGCGATCGCTTTACAGCGACTCAAAAAGTTGGCGGCGCGTCCAACACCAGCACAACTAGAAGCAATGACACAGCACTGGCGACCGTGGCGAGCAGTTGCAGCAAGACTTCTATGGCACTACTACCTAAGTAATACCAATTCTGCTTATAGCGGTTCTCGTTTACGTGAGGTACACCCGTAGGGGCAATTCATGAATCATTGGTGTTAACTTAACGTGAAAGCAAGACTAGAACTAGCTTTGAGATTGCCTCGTTCCCAGTCGGAGACTGGGAACGCTCGTCTTTGAGGCTGCGCCTCTCTTACTGGCGGCAGAGCCGCTTTTGAGTTGCATTTCCAACCTTCGGCTGGAAACGAGGTTTTAAAGGAGTTTCAGCTTAAGTTGACACCAATATACCCTGCGGGAAGCCTTCGGCTACATGAATTGCCCCTACACCTTGCGATATAACGTTGTACCCCATCTGAATGAGAAAGTCTATTTATTAGCGATAGTCATACTCATGTCTTAAGCGCCATTCACGTTTTTCATGTTGTCTATGTTCCCATTCACGGCGCTCACGTTGTTCACGCTCTCTACGTAACAAAGCCAGCCTCTCTTGTTCTCGTTCGCGCCGCTCATGTCGGTGATTGTTTCCTAGAATGACTTCTACTTGAGCAGATGCACGGTCTGCTAAAACACTCGAAGTTAACAAAACACCTAACAAACAAGATGAGAGAATTCTTTTCATGTTCATAAAGACATACCTTTGATTGAACCAGAAATCTATAGCTTTAGACTTCTTCCTTTCACAAAAGGTTCAATTAGGGCAGACCAATTCTTAATTGCTCATTGTGTGGCGTGGATCTGATTTGAACCTTTTTCCCATTCATCCGGTCTAATAAATACAAGCAACGAAACGGATAGAGGAGAACGCCTCAGGTGTTAGTTGTACCAGCCAAGGTTTCAAAAGCAAATCAATTGATTGGTGAATTAGAAAGCGAATCTGACAGTTATCTAGTACAGCAATGCCTACGAGGTGATACCCAAAGCTATGGTCAGCTTTACCGTCGCCATCAGCAAAGAGTCAGGTCAATCCTCTATAAACTCTGTACTTCTGCCAGCCTCGACGATGTGGTGCAGGAAGTGTTTCTGCAAGCCTGGAAAGGATTGCCCAAGTTTCGCCAAACAGCAAAATTCTCTACCTGGCTGTACCGAATCGCTTGGAACGTCGCTTATGACCAGCGACAGGCAGATGTTCAAAGGCGAACTCAATTACAGATTCTCAGTGAAAAAACTCCTACCCAACAGGAAGCCCCAGAGTTAATGAATCTGCATTATCAAGACCTTGTGCAACGGGGACTAGCAAACCTAAGTTTTGACCATCGCACGATATTGGTTTTGCATGATTTGGAAGAAGTACCTCAAAAAGAGGTAGCACAAATTCTCGACATTCCCCTGGGAACAGTCAAGTCACGCCTATTTCATGCTCGTGCTGCCATGCGTCAATTTCTCCAAAACCAAGGGGTGCAGCTATGACTCAGCCCCCCAATGATGATCGTGAGCTAATTAATTTTCTATACCAACATTGCCCAGATGTTCCGCCAGCCTCACCTGATTTAGAACAACAAATTTTACAACAGGTGAAAGCTTGGCCTCAAGCACCCTTACGTCACTATTCAAGACCGAGGTTCGTTCTGCCTGCTCTCGCTGCTGGATTAGTAGTTGCTATAGTTGGCTACCGTGCATTTATATCGGCTCAATCAAGTCCGGCTGAACTTGCCACATTGGAAGGTTTTATTGAAAGCAATTGGCAAGGTACAGTCAGTAACGAACATCTAGAAAGTGATGTATGGCATTTTACAGACTTAGATACTGAATAGGAGATCGCTTTGATGTTAATCCGTCGTGTTTCCATTTTGGCGGCGGCGATGATTGCCCTTGGTAGCACTATTGCTCTGGCCAAGCCAACTTTAATTTCACAGCAAGTCATTGCCCAAAACCCCCGTGCTAAATCAGGTGGATGGCTCAAGGATTTAAATTTGACATCCCAGCAATTGCAACAGATTAAGCAAATTCGTAATCAATCTAAACAGCAGATAGCCCAAAAATCACAGGAAATCCGTCAAGGGCAACAGGAATTACACGATCTGATCGCAGGGACAGCTACTAAAGAACAAGTGCGGGGTAAATATAACCAAATTAACCTTCTAAAGCAGCAGCTTAGTGATACCCAGTTTGAAAATACCCTTGCGATTCGGGAAATCTTGAACCCAGAGCAACGGCAGAAATTTGCCGATCGCATGTATAAGAAAAATTCTCCCGCACAGCACAATTAACTCTATGAATGTAAATCCTAAGTATTGTGTGTTGTTGCTGTTGATATTACTGGGGTCAATTCTTCCTAGTAATGCAGCCTCCACACCTGTTGACCCAAAAGTATTACATATAATTAATCGCCTTAGCTTTGGCCCTCGTCCGGGAGATGTGCAAAGAGTAGAGTCTCTGGGTGTAGAGCGATACATTCAGGAGCAACTCTCACCCGACTCGATTCCCGAAGCAGAAAGTCTCACCAACCAACTAAATCAGCTAGATGCTCTCCACTTGAATCCAGTGGGACTCTTAGAATATGGCACAGCTAATCTCCCAGGAAAAAAACCCACCCAGTCAGAAATAAAAGCTGCCAACAAGCGGGGTCAACAGGTGTTAGTTCAGGCAGTTCAAGCGCGATTATTAGAGGCAACTAGCAGTAAGAGACAACTCCAAGAAGTAATGGTGGAATTTTGGTATAACCATTTTAATGTGGATGCTGCTAAAGGATACGATCGCCTCTGGGTGGGAGCTTATGAACAACAGGCGATTCGACCTTACACTTTGGGTCGCTTTCGTGACCTGTTAGGGGCAACAGCTCATCATCCAGCCATGCAGTATTATCTGGACAACTTCCAAAATCGAGCTGACAGCCGCCCCGATGCCCAAGGTAATATCCGAGGTTTGAATGAGAACTATGCTCGTGAACTGATGGAGCTACATACTCTCGGCGTAGATGGAGGTTATACTCAGCAAGATGTGATTGCTCTGGCAAAGATTTTAAGTGGTTGGGGTTTCAGTCGCCCCGGTCAGCAAACAGATAATATTTTTGGATTTTACTTCAACCCAAAGCTTCATGATTTTAGCGAAAAAGTTTTCCTGGGACACACAATTAAAAGCGGTGGTGAAGCCCAAGGAGAGGAAGCTTTAGATATTTTGGCTCAAAGTCCGGCAACTGCACGTCACATCAGCTATCAGATAGCTCAATATTTTGTCAGCGATCTTCCCCCGACTGATCTGGTAAACAATCTCACACACCGCTATCTTGCCACTGATGGTAATATTCGTGAGGTTCTCAACACCCTATTCCACAGCGAGGAATTCTGGGATGCCAAAAACTTTAATGCCAAGTTTAAAACACCCTATCAATATGCGATCTCTGCGGTACGAGCCACAGGTGTGGAAGTGGAGAACACAAAACCAATCTCCAATCTGTTGCAACAATTGGCAATGCCTCTATACGGTTGTCAAACTCCAGATGGTTACAAAAACACAGCAGATGTGTGGTTAAACCCTGATGCAATGAACCGCCGCCTCAGTTTTGCTGCGGCGATCGCTAATGGAAATTTACTCTTATCAGCCATCCCTACAAATATAGAACAGAGGGGGCAAATTGGCGCAGGGCAAAGACCTTTACAAAAGTCTCCCAGTATTCCTGTAGATGCTTGGCAACTAACCAATACATTGGGCAATTCTTTGTCAAAGAAAACGCAGAATGCGATCGCCTCTAGTTCCCCTCAAATTCATAGTGCTTTAATTTTGGGCAGCCCAGAATTTATGCATCGTTAGTTACAGTTTTTGCCAGTTTTGCCAAAAATTAATTATCGAACAGAATTCAGTAGTCAGAGTTCAGAATGAATTTTGTACGACTGGTGGATAGCGCAGCGTTAGCGAGTTTTCTCCCAAGGGGAGACGCCAAAGGCGAACAATCAGTCGCGGGTCTGAATCCCCGACTGATAGCGAGTCTTCGGTAGCGCAGCGTAAAGCCTGCGGCATGGCTTCTCTACGAGAGGCTGCGCCAACGCTTAGAGCAAGTATTCGAGGGTCGCGTCTTGATTCTGACTCCTGTTAGCGCAGCGGGGCGAAGCCCATTCTGACTTCTGAATTCTTCTTCAACAAGGCTCTTTTTTTGGCTAAGGTATTGGTCTTTAGAACTAGGTTGTTGATATATAGCAACACCCAAGGTGGTCAGGACATTAACAGATGATAAAACTTAGACACAAAAAGACTTTTCACCCAGTCCCCAGTCCCCAATCCCCAGTCCCTTGCTATAGCAGTTCTAGCTGAGACATAGAAGCGAATTTGAAACAGCCATAACTTAGTAATTTTAATTATGAAAAGACGTAACTTCCTAATCCAAGGTGGAATTTTTTCAGCTTCCGCAATCACAGCAGTAAGCAGCAATGCTTGGATAGCTAGATCCGCTACCCCAAACAGCGACCAGAAGCGCTTAATTATAATTTTCCTTCGGGGAGCAGTAGACGGTTTAAACGTCGTGGTTCCTTACTCAGAGACAGCCTACTATCAAGCCCGACCGCAAATTGCTATTCCCCAACCAGGGAAGGAAGGGGGAGTAATAGATTTAGATGGACGTTTTGGCTTACATCCAGCATTAGATTCTTTGATGCCCTTTTGGCAACAGAAGAGTTTGGCCTTTGTTCATGCCTGTGGTTCTCCCGATCCAACTCGTTCTCACTTTGATGCTCAAGAATACATGGAAAGCGCTACCCCTGGTGATAAACATACTCAGGATGGTTGGATGAATCGTTTACTAGGGGTGATTTCTCAAAAAACACCCATCCAAGCGGTAAGTGTTGGAGAAACAACACCCTGGATTTTTTCAGGACGGATGGCTGTAGCTAACATAGCATCAGGTAGAAATGCTAACAGACCTCTGCCAATAGATCGTCCTCAATTAGCAGCAGCATTTGACCAACTTTATGACGGTAATGATGCCTTAAGTCAGACCTATCACCAAGGACGGATGGCGCGTCAGGCGATCATGGATGACCTTGATAGTGAAATGAAAATGGCGAATAATGGCGCGCCTTTACCTGATGGCTTCGCCAGTGATGCCCAACGATTGGCACAACTAATGCTCAAAGACCCTAGAATTGAGTTAGGGTTTATGGCTTTGGGAGGTTGGGATACCCATGTCAATCAAGGTAGCACTCAAGGACTGTTAGCTGGCAACCTCAAAAAATTGGGTTCGGGTTTGGCCGCTTTGGTCGCAGGTTTGGGGAGCGTTTACCAGAATACGATAATTGTTGTGATGTCTGAGTTTGGTCGTACAGTCAAGCAAAATGATGATGGTGGTACCGACCACGGTCACGGGAATGTTATGTGGGTTTTGGGTGGTAATATTCGCGGTGGTAAAGTTTACGGTGAATGGCCTGGTCTATCTACAACCCAACTTTACCAAGGTAGGGACTTGGCTATTACTACTGATTTTCGGAATGTGATCTCTGCTGTGTTGTCAGATCATCTGCATCTCAACGAAGCAAAATTGAATTACGTCTTGCCAAATTACGTTTCTACTGAGAAAGTAGCATTAATTATCAAGTAAATTTATATTCATAGTCGTTGAGAAAATTTACAGGCATCAGTTTCATCAATTCGATCCTGATTACTTTCTCTTAATAAATATTGTGCAACTAATTTAGAGAAGCATACGGCGATGCCTTCACAGTAGGCATCGCGGATTTTAGATTTAATCTAATCTAAAATCCCAAATCGAGTTACCGATTCACCGCCGCAGCTTCTCTTGCTGCTGCTGCTTGATCTGGGTGGATACCCAAGCGGGTAAGATTAATCCGACCTTTGTTATCAATTTCGCGCACTTTGATAATCACTTCATCGCCCACCGCTACTTCATCTTCAACTTTGCCAACGCGGTAGTCAGCTAGTTGAGAAATGTGGATCATGCCTTCTTTTCCAGGCAAAAATTCCACAAATGCACCTATCGGTATAATCCGAGTAATGCGTCCTGCGTAGACATCCCCTTCGTGCAACTTGCGGGTCATGCCTTGGATGATATTTCTGGCTCTCTTGGCCTTATTCTCATCCACAGCCGAAATTGTCACGGTGCCATCATCTTCGATGTCAATTTTTGCACCAGTTTCCTCTGTGATCCCCTTAATAGTCTTGCCTCCAGGCCCAATTACCAAACCAATCATGTCTGAATCAATCTTGATTGTTAACAGACGTGGGGCATAAGGTGAGGTTTCAGTCCGTGGTGTGTCAATGCAGGCAAGCATTTTCTCTAGAATGTGCAACCGGGCTGCTTTGGCTTGGTGGACGGCTTGGGCTATCACCTCCAAAGACAAACCGGAGATTTTCATATCCATTTGCAAGGCGGTAATCCCGGTATCCGTCCCGGCAACTTTGAAGTCCATGTCACCCAAAAAGTCTTCAATGCCTTGAATGTCGGTCAGGACTCGTACTTCGTCCCCTTCCTTAATCAGACCCATTGCCGCACCACTCACGGGTTTGAGAATTGGTACACCAGCATCCATCAGGGCGAGGGTAGAACCACAGACTGAACCCATTGAGGTGGAACCGTTGGAGGAAAGTACTTCCGATACAATACGAATTACGTAGGGAAATTGTTCTTTGGACGGTAGCACAGGGATTAGCGCTCGTTCTGCCAATGCCCCGTGACCAATTTCACGCCTTCCTGGGGCACGCATTGGCTTGGTTTCACCGACTGAGAAGGGCGGGAAGTTGTAATGATGCAAGTAACGCTTGTGCTGATCTAGCTGCATGTCATCGTTGAGGTTTTGAGCATCCCCAGGTGTACCCAAAGTACAAGTAGATAATACCTGAGTTAGTTCGCGGTTAAATAAGCCGCTGCCGTGGACTCGTTTTGGTAAGACATCAACTAAACAAGAAACCGGACGCACTTGATCGAGTTTACGACCATCAACGCGGACGTTATCTTCGATGATTTGCCGCCGCATGAAGTGTTTGGTAATATCTTTAAAAGTGTTACCAAGTGCCTTCTTATTTGCAGTTGCAGCAACTCGAATGGGGTCTTCTTCTGACAGTTCGGTAATCGTCGCGGCAATTTCATCCTTGACGACATCTAAAGCTGCATCGCGTTCGGGTTTGGTCAAACTAAATTGAGACAGGATTTTCTTAATCTGACCGTTGGCGCGATCGCGGATATAATTTTCTAGCGTTTGGTCTACTGCTGGTGGTGCTTCTTGCACTATTACTAGACCAAGTTCTGCAATTAAATCTTGCTGCGCTTTGATTAAGTCCCGCACTGCTTCATAACCAAAGTCAATCGCCTCAAGAATATCTCGCTCTGGCAACTGATTGGCTCCCGCTTCCACCATGATTACGCCATAAGGTGAACCTGCTACTATCAGATCCAAATCTCCAGCTTCGGTTTCTGCATAAGTGGGGTTAATAATGAAATCATCTCCCACTAAACCAACCCGCACTGCTGCCATTGGCCCATTAAAAGGAATCTGGGCAATCAGGGTAGCAATGGAAGCGCCTGTAACTGCTAACACATCGGGTGGAACTAACTCGTCCATCGACAGCGTTAAGGCAATAATTTGCAAGTCATCCCGCAACCATGAGGGGAACAAAGGACGCATGGGACGGTCTATAAGACGGCTGGTGAGAATTGTTTTTTCTGGGGGGCGACCTTCCCGCCGCATGATCCCGCCGGGAATCCTACCGGCGGCATATAGCCTTTCTTCATAATCTACAGTAAGGGGAAGAAAATCTATGCCTTCTCTGGCTTGCGATCGCGTAGCCGTCACTAAAACGGATGTGTCCCCTGATTCTATCAAAACCGACCCACCTGCCTGGGGAGCTAATAGGCCTACTTTCAGTCGAATATCCCTTCCATCGAAGGATATTGACTTATCAACTTCTGCCATTCAGTTTTTTTTCCTTCTCTTTCGCTATTCTCTTTCTGTGGCAATCCTAACATTTATGCCCTATAGCTGACTTCTAGTACATACAAAGATAGACAAGTCATTCAACCCAAAGTGTGATACAAGATTAGCGCCTCTACCACCTGCCCATTATCTAGCTTCGCCGCACCCGGAATTCGCCCAATAATCTCAAATCCTAACGACTGCCAAAGTGTAATTGAAGGTATATTAGTCTCAAAGACCAAATTAAACATTACTGCTTCGTAGCCCAGGTTTGCTGCGATCGAAAGCATAGCCTCTCCCATGAACCGTCCTAAACCCTGACCGCGTAACTCAGGTTGTACAATAAAACCAGCGTTGCAAATATGGCTACACCGACCGGGAAAGTTTGGCTTTAAATAAAACGCCCCTAATATTTCTTTTGACTTGTGTGTAGGATCTACAACAGATGTCCTGACAACAAAGGCATCCTTACTTAACCAGTAAGCTGAAAATTCTGTAGGAGAGAGAGGTTGCTTTTGGGGATAGGTTTTACCTTCAGAAATTACAACATTGAGCAAGGCTCTGACAACCTCCTGTTCTTGAGGATGCATATAATCCAGTTCAACTGATATGCCATTTTTTAAGACTTTGATTAGGGGGAAATTCATTCTTAACAATGTTTATGTGGAATATTTACTTAAATATTATTTATTGTATGCAAAACTTGGTCAATAAATCTTCTTGAGAAGATGCAGAAAGTAGAATAGTTGCAATTTTAATTCTTGAGTTTTAGGAAAATCTGAGTACTTAGCAAATGGCGATTTTACACTGTAATTGGTTACTAAAAAATCAGAATGGTAGTTTATTTATTTGGGGGGAAACTTGGCGATCGCCACGAGTAAATTCAGAGTCTAGTGGATCTGGAGAGATAGCACTACATCCATTGGCAATGACATCGGTTGAGTTGAGTGAGTGGCTGCATTCTCAGAATATGGCAATTACCAACTTTATCCAGAAACCCCAAGTTGCATTCGCAACTACTGGGCGAGCCTCCAAAGGAGGAGCTACGCTAACGCGCAAAGCCGCCAGTGCCACTGAAATCAGTTTGCCAACGCATTCTCAAATCATTGCCCTACCAACTTATATCCCAGAAGGCAGTGATAAAGGAACAACAGCGATTTTCCCTGTACATTCTGCCAGCTTGGGGGAAAATACAGACTCCCCGCAATATTTACACCCGTGGCAAGTTGAGGGTTTTTGTCTCAACCCTAGCGAAGCAGTAAAATTTCTCGCTGCTGTTCCCTTAAATGCTGCTGAAGGTGAAGATGCCTTTTTAGGTGGAGATTTACGCTTTTGGTCGCAAGTTGCCCGTTGGAGTTTAGATTTAATCTCACGATGTAAGTTCTTACCAACAATTGACCGACAATTAGATGGTGTATTTGCTGCCAAATGGCGAGTACTCGTAGATAGTGCTGTAGATGGAACCCGCCTAGAAAAATTTTCTGCAACCATGCCGTTGGTTTGTCGCACTTATCAAGAGGGATTGGGTAATGGGGACTGGGGACTGGGGACTGGAGAAGAGTTTTCCCAATCCCCAATCCCTAATCCCCAGTCCCTATCTTATGTAAACTTTCCCATCGAACCTCAAGAATTACTTTTGGGATTTCTTAACAGTACGATAGATGCCCAAGTGCGAGAAATGGTGGGTTCCCAACCTACATCTTTACCAGGTGGGGTGCGACAGTGGTTGCAAGCGTTAACTAGTGCATCTCATACAGTTAACGCAGATGCCATTGAAGTGGAACGATTGGAAGCGGCATTGAAGGCCTGGACTATGCCGCTACAATCCCAATTAACTCTTAAAACTCTATATCGTACCTGTTTTCAACTGCGTTCTCCTGAGTCTGGCGAAACCGATTGGACATTGGCATATTTTCTGCAAGCGGCTGATGATCCAGAGTTTTTAGTGGATGCAGCAACTATTTGGAACAATCCAGTTGAACGATTAGTTTATCAAAATCGCACAATTGACCAACCACAAGAAACATTTTTACGAGGTTTGGGGGTAGCTTCTCGGTTGTATCCAGCGATCGCACCCAGCTTTGAAACCGAATATCCCCAATCTTCTCGTCTTACCCCCATTCAAGCTTATGAGTTTATCAAAGCTGTAGCTTGGAGGTTGGAAGACAGTGGTTTGGGAGTTATTTTGCCTCCCAGTTTAGCGAACCGGGAAGGATGGGCGAACCGTTTGGGTTTAAAAATTACTGCCGAAACCCCAAAAGGAAAGCAAGGACGTTTAGGGTTACAGAGTCTACTAAATTTCCAATGGCAATTAGCAATTGGCGGACAAACTATTTCCAAAGCTGAGTTTGATAAACTTGTGGCTTTAAATAGTCCGCTAGTGGAAATTAATGGTGAGTGGGTAGAATTGCGTCCCCAAGATATCAAAACAGCCCAAACTTTTTTTACCACCCGCAAAGACCAAATGGCGCTTTCCCTGGAAGATGCTTTGCGTCTGAGTACAGGAGATACTCAGGCAATTGAAAAATTACCAGTGGTTAGTTTTGACGCATCTGGCGCATTGCAAGAGTTGATTGGGGCGTTAAATAATAATCAAGCGATCGCACCTTTGCCCACACCAGCAGGCTTTAAAGGGCAGTTGCGACCTTATCAAGAACGAGGCGCTGCTTGGCTATCTTTCCTGGAACGTTGGGGCTTAGGTGCGTGTCTCGCCGACGATATGGGACTTGGTAAATGTGTAGCCAATGATACTCTAGTAAATGTAAATGGACTGTTACACACAGCCGAGACAATCTGGAAAACTCACGCTGGAGAAACAGAGTTTGACGGCGAAGGATTTTGGACTAACCCCACAGAGGAATTAATAGTTAATTCCATAGATGAAACAACAGGCAAAATTGTCCAAGCTAATGTCAGGCGGTTGTATCGGCAGCAAGTTAGCGAAAAATTACGAAAAATCACTCTAGAAGATGGTAATAGTATCACTATTACTCATCGTCACAAACTGCTGACAAGTAAAGGTTGGACAAATAACTTACAGGTGGGTGATTACGTTTGTGTACCAGGTAAAACCCTTTGGAATGGAAAACCACAAGACCATGATTTAGTCAAGTTTCTCGCTTGGCAGATTGCTGAAGGGCATGAACTACCCGATGTGGGAAGAGTCACAATATCCCAAAAAGATACCAGAGTATTAGAGGATTTACTCCAGACTTGCCAACGCATTCAAAAGCGCTATAACCTCAAAATTAACAGCCCTAATATCTCTACTTTCCCTAACAGAGTTGCTTCTCTTCGAGTTAATAGCCAAGCCTATCGGGAATTCTTAGAAGCTAAAGGTTATGTTTGGGGTAAACTATCGGCAGAAAAATCTATTCCGCCCTTCATCATGCAGGCAGATTTGGATAGTGTGCGGATATTTTTACAAAACTATTTCGATGCTGAGTCTGCCGTTCTTTTTAGTATGCGGAGTATTGAGATTTCTACAGCTTCAGCTTTACTAATTCAGCAACTTTCTGCACTGTTGCGACGCTTCGGTATTTGGTTACGAATATCGCCCAAACTGAAATGTGCCACTAATGGAACTCGCACTTTCCGCACCTACTATATTGGTGTAATTGGAGGAAATTCGGCTCGCAGATTTCTGCAAGAAATTGGTTTCGATAATTCAGAAAAACAGAGTAAGTTAGAGCAAATTTGTCAACTAGTCAGCAACACAAATATTGAAGGAATTCCTGCTTCTGATATTGTTACTGAAACAGTCAGAGTAACGGGACTACCATTGCGGCATTTCGGGATGCACAACACTGTTTATATTAATGGCTCACAGCAATTTTCTAGAGATAGTTTACAGCGAGTAATAGCTGGGATGAGCCGCATGATTAGTGGAGAACCCCAAGAACAATATCAGCTACTAAAACCTTCTAAATGGACAAATCAAACGTTGTCAGCATATAGCAAGCTAGATGTAGAACAGTTGAGCTTAACAAGACAGTCTTTGCAATATCTTCTCGATCAAGAGGTATTTTATTGCCGGATTGAATCTATAGAAGAGATAGATTATGAGGGATGGGTTTATGACTTTGAAGTTAGCGAACATCACAATTTTGTCGCTAATAATATTATTTGTCATAACACTGTCCAATTTATCGCCTTTCTGCTACATCTCAAAGAACAGGATGCACTCGAAAATCCAACACTGCTAGTTTGCCCAACTTCGGTTTTAGGCAACTGGGAAAGGGAAGTCAATAAATTTGCACCCAGCTTGAAAATTTTGCAATATCACGGTGACAAGCGTCCAAAAGGTAAAGCGTTTTTAGAAGCCGTAAAAAAACACGATTTAATCGTTACCAGCTATTCGCTTCTTCATCGAGATATCAAGTCATTGCAAAGTGTCTCTTGGCAGATAATAGTTTTAGATGAAGCCCAGAATGTGAAAAATCCAGAGGCGAAGCAGTCAAAAGCAGTACGACAATTAGAAGCTACATTTCGCATTGCATTGACGGGGACACCTGTAGAAAATAGACTGCAAGAATTATGGTCTATTTTAGATTTTCTCAATCCCGGATATTTAGGCAATAAGCAATTTTTCCAGCGTCGGTTTGCCATGCCAATTGAAAAGTATGGTGATACGGCTTCTTTGGGTCAATTACGTTCATTAGTGCAACCATTTATACTGCGGCGATTGAAAAGCGATCGCGACATTATTCAAGATTTACCAGATAAGCAAGAAATGACCGTATTTTGCGGTTTAACTGGTGAACAAGCGGCACTTTATCAACAAATTGTCGAACAATCTTTAGTCGAGATAGAATCTGCGGAAGGATTGCAACGTCGGGGGATGATTTTAGCTTTACTAATCAAACTCAAACAAATCTGTAATCATCCAGCCCAATACTTGAAACAAGCGACATTAGAACCACATCATTCAGCCAAACTTCTGCGTCTAGAAGAGATGTTAGAAGAAGTTTTAGCAGAAGGCGATCGCGCTTTAATCTTCACACAATTTGCTGAGTGGGGTAAATTACTTAAACCCTATTTAGAAAAACAGCTAGGGCGAGAAATATTCTTTTTATATGGTAGCACCAGTAAAAAACAACGTGAGGAAATGATCGACCGTTTCCAACACGATCCGCAAGGGCCACCGATTATGATTCTTTCTCTAAAAGCGGGTGGTGTAGGATTGAATTTAACACGAGCAAATCATGTATTCCACTTTGATAGATGGTGGAATCCAGCCGTGGAAAATCAAGCCACAGACCGAGTATTTCGGATTGGTCAGACTCGGAATGTGCAAGTACATAAATTTGTTTGCACAGGCACTTTAGAAGAAAAAATTCATGACATGATTGAAAGTAAGAAACAATTGGCTGAACAAGTTGTAGGTGCTGGTGAAGAATGGTTGACTGAAATGGATACAGACCAACTTCGCAACTTACTACTACTCGATCGCAGTGCAGTAATTGACGAAGATGCAGAATAAGCCAAATATTGTAATGTTGATGACAAATATTGTAATGTTAATGACGAATATTGCAGCATTGATAAGGAATATTGTAATGTTAATGAGAAATATTACAATGTTGCTTATGAATGTTGCAATGTTGATGAGAAATATTTCAATATTGATAAGGAATATTGTAATGTTGATGAGAAATATTACAACGTTGCTTATGAATGCTGCAATGTTGATGAGAAATATTTCAATCTTGGTAAGAACGGCTTCTACATTCAGGGTGACGAACAATAAAATGGCGATAACTAGTGAGCCAGTATAAGTTAGCGATCGCACCATACATAACTCAACATCTCATCTTGTAATATTTAGCAAAACTCTGCGTCCCTTTCATTTGATTTACCTCAAAATTGAATGCGAGATGCTAAAAATAACACCTCGCAAACTGTACCGCTTGGTAATCCCATGCTAATAAGGGACTTCCAAATAAAAAATATCCCAAAACTGACACAAAAATCCCCTCTATTTCTCTTCTCTCTGTGTTCTCTGCGTCTCTGTGGTTCGTTTAGAGTACTCCAAGTAATAAAAATGCCCAGTTGTCATTGCAAGCGAATCGAAGCAATCGCAGGGGTTGGGATTGCTTCGCTTCGCTATCTACGAGACGCTACGCGAACGCAATGACGGGTTTTGGATCATTTATTTTGTGGAGTTCTCTTATTTGGATAATTTATTTCTTGGAAATCCCCTAGTATAACTTTTGTAACCAAGAAACCCGCGATCGCAGACATTAGTGCTTCTAGCTCCAAAGCGTGGATAAATCAAATGACCTCTCTGATCAAAAATCCTTAAATCCTTGAGGCAATGTTGATGGATTCTGATGGCTGGGGTTGAGATTAAAGGGCAATACTTCTTGGTAAAGGACAAAAACAGGGTAAAGTAATAGTTGTTCGCCTAAGAAGTGCGATGCCTACGGTTTTTTTTACCAATCCTCAATCTCCAGTTCCTTTTACTTTGAGTTAAGCAACCATGACCAATTATACTCTTCAAGCAAGTCGAGAATGGTGGTCACAACAATGGCTAGATTTGCTAGATTCCTATCGGTTTAAAAAACGTTTGGAACGTGCAAGAAATTATGCTCGTCAAGGAAATGTTCTCAGCATCGAATTTAAAGGTGCGAAAGTATTGGCTAGGGTGCAAGGTAGTGAAGTCGAACCTTATAAAGTTTCTCTTTCCCTTGAACCATTTACTGATGAGCAATGGGGTTATGTAATTGAAACCATGTCCCAAAGGGCAATTTTTGCTGCCAAGCTACTGGCAGGAGAAATGCCGCAAAATATAGAAGAAGTATTCACAGCTAATGGTCTTTCGATATTTCCATTTACCCTTGCTGATGTCCAGAGTAAATGCTCTTGTCCTGATAAAGCAAATCCCTGTAAACACATTGGTGCGATATACTATCAGTTAGGCGATCGCTTCAGTGAAGACCCCTTTGTACTATTTCAATTGCGCGGACGTACTAAAGAGCAGATTATCAGCGATTTACGCCAATTACGTAGTGCCAAGATTAAACCTAATACAACAGAAGCGCCCGATATTCAACAGTCAATTCCTAATAACAAATACTCGGTAAAAATTGATTATTTTTGGCAATATAATGAGCCACTAGAGTCATCCTTAGTAGTTATTGCGCCATCCACGAGTGAGACGGTATTAGATGTATTAGGAGCAATCCCCCTTGCAAAGGAAGAGGAAAGCGCAGTAAATTCAACTTCGAGTGATGTGGTAATGAAGTATTTAAATACAGTTTACAGAGATGTGAGTCAAAAGGCTTTTTTAACAGCGATGAATGTGGGAGGAAGTTGATAATAATTCGTAATTCGTAATTCGTAAATTATACTAAATTGAAAAATGATTACGACAGATGGATTAATAGAACCCAGATAGAGAAGGTGATTCCCAATCCAAAATCTAAAATCTAAAATCCAAAATTGTATTATGTTAACTGTGTAGTTCACCCTTCCCCCCTTTTATCACCCATTCCCGAACCGCCTGACGAATTGCCCGTCTAGCATTTGCCCGATTTTGCTCAATCAGTTTCGGCAAATATTTAATTTCTAAAGTAGGAAACACCAGACTCTTTTCTGACTCAACATATTCCCCATTTTGCAGGAGATAAATCTTGAGTTCACCGGAATCATAACACTAGAGTTCTGGTACTCCCAGGCGGGCATAAATGGGAAAACGATTTAAAGACTTACTGGTAACATCAATTTCCAGTGCCAAATCAGGCGGTGGATCTTGTCTCAAATCCAGATGCAATCTACCCCGAATCGCAGCTTCATTCTAGAAATATAAGCAATTATCTGATTCTATCCCTGCCATTCGGCTTTCTCGCTTCCAGGTAGTCGAACCATAACTTTCATAGTCTAAATCCAGCACATCAGCGATTTCTTTGACCAAATCGCCAATTACCTCTTTGTAATGTTCGTGTTCTGGTAAAGGTGTAATAATTTCTAAGGTAGTGCGATCGTAAGCTAACCTTGATGCCCGATGCTCTCCCAAGTCTTTTAGAAGATTTTCAAACTGTTCCCAGCTAATGTCATAAAGCATTATTCGGTCTGCCCGGTTTTTGGCAACTGTCATTGTTACGACCTCCAGAATGTTTTATAAAGAAGAATTCAGAACTCAGGAGTCAGAATTCAGGAGTCAGAATTCAGCATGAGTTCTGTACGGTTCTTTGATGAATATTGGTTTAAAACCTTGCCCCCCGTGGGTGAAACAAAGTTTAAACATTGTTCCTTATTAAAATGCGCGACCGTAGCTAAGATAATATCTAGCATGAGGGCAAAAAGCAGTATCGATAGTTTTACCCTATTAGGTGAATTGACAAAAAAAAGCGACTTGTTTTTTGTGAGTTGAGCATTGCACGATATACCCTACACCCAGACCAGAATGCGGGTAAGGAAAATTTGTGGTTTCGCACTCCTCTAGCTGAAAAATAAACTGATCCATCTTTTGTTTACACAAAGGACATTTGGGATAGTCAATATTTTGTGCCCAGCAGGGCCAACCTGCCAATTTGTCTCCTACATTGTTTAATAAAATAAATTCACTCGAAACCTTGTCTTCATCACTTAGTAAAATCCCATATTGTTCTGCTTCATCAGGGCAGGGGTAATCCTCAATTTCTTCCCAACCTACAATCAACTTAGTAGGAAAAGTCTTTTCCATATCGGGAACTTCAACATGATTTACTTCGCCCTTCGGTTGAATGATTCTAATAACCTGAGATGTTGAAAATGCTTTACAAGCTTGCATCCAGCAAGTATCTATTAACTCTTCAAGGATCGGTTCTGGATTGCCAGGAATTAACTCTGATTCTTCCTCAGAGAGTTCTGATGTTTCTATAACTGTTGTCTCACTAAACTCATCTTCATAAGCAGTTATACATATAACTCTATCAGAATAGCCTCCCATAGGCTCTCTTAAAGTAAAGCTCCCAGTTTTTATTTCAAAGTTACTTTCACAACAGAAAAGCTGAAGAAGACCAGAGCCAAATATTTCTTCTAGGCTATCAGGTAACTGCTGAAGATTTAACTGAAGAACCAGCCTCATTGGGTTTTGACAATTAGGACAGACAGGCCAAGTCTCTCCATTAAAAAACCAGACTTTACCAGAAGTTTTAGAAGCGTCTAAAGTGCTTTCCCCATCTAGAATAATCGGTTTCCACGCTTGTCGCTTCAGGTCACTCAGCTGATTTTTTACCACGCCTAATTCTATGAAAAAGTCAATTTATTTTAGCCAATATCTTAAACGCTTAGGTGATTTTCAGGAAAAAATTACCAGGATGCTGCCTAGATTTCCTGTGGATAAGCGCGATCAATAAAAAAGCCCTTGCTTTTATGCAAGAGCCTCTAAATCATTTAATTGTCAGTGATGAAATAAACCTTACAACCTAATCTAGGTCGTTCATAAACATCACTGGCTCAGTATCACGGTTAATTCCTTTCTCAAAACCACCAGCCGCAGCCCGTGCGCGACCAGCGTGCCACAAGTGACCAACTAGGAAGAAGAATCCTAGTACGAAGTGAGAAGTTGCCAACCAAGCGCGAGGAGATACGTAGTTGAAGGAGTTAATTTCAGTAGCCACACCACCCACAGAGTTCAAAGAACCCAGAGGAGCGTGGGTCATGTATTCAGCAGCACGACGGGCTTGCCAAGGCTGAATATCATTCTTGATTTTTTCCAAGTCAAGACCATTGGGGCCACGTAGAGGCTCCAACCAAGGGCCGCGGAAATCCCAGAAGCGCATGGTTTCACCACCGAAGATGATTTCACCAGTTGGAGAGCGCATTAGGTATTTACCTAGACCTGTAGGGCCTTGGGCAGAACCGACGTTAGCACCCAAGCGTTGGTCACGAATCAAGAAGGTTAAAGCCTGAGCTTGAGAAGCTTCTGGGCCAGTAGGGCCAAAGAATTCGCTTGGATAAACGGTGTTGTTAAACCAAACAAAGATGGAGGCGATGAAGCCCATCAGTGAAAGAGCGCCCAAGCTGTAGGAGAGGTAAGCCTCACCAGACCAGATGGATGCACGACGTGACCAAGCAAAAGGCTTAGTGAAGATGTGCCAGATACCACCAGCAATTAAGATAAAGGCAATCCAGATGTGACCACCGACGACATCTTCCAAGTTATCAACGCTAACAATCCAGCCTTCGCCACCAAAGGGAGACTTGATTACATAACCGAAGATAACTGCTGGGTTCAATGTTGGATTGGTAATAATCCGAACATCACCTCCGCCTGGTGCCCAGGTGTCATACAATCCACCAAAGAACATTGCTTTTAGCACTAACAGCAATGCACCGAATCCCAAAATAATCAGGTGGAACCCGATGATATTGGTCATCTTGTTCTTGTCTTTCCAGTCGTAACCAAAGAAAGAAGAATATTCTTCTAAGGTTTCTGGTCCACGAACGGCATGATAAATACCACCAAAGCCAAGGACGGCTGAGGAAATGAGGTGGAGTACGCCGACAACAAAGTAGGGGAAGGTGTCGATGACTTCACCACCAGCACCAACACCCCAGCCCTGAGTGGCGAGGTGAGGTAACAAGATCAAGCCTTGTTCGTACATGGGCTTTTCAGGAATGAAGTGAGCGACTTCAAACAAAGTCATCGCTCCAGCCCAGAATACAATCAAACCAGCGTGGGCAACGTGAGCGCCCAGCAGTTTACCAGATAAGTTAATTAAACGTGCGTTACCAGACCACCAAGCAAATCCAGTGGATTCTTGGTCGCGTCCAGCGCCGCCTAAGATATTTGGTCTATTAGAGAGCGTTACCACGTGGTAATACCTCCTCAGGGAATACAAATTGTTCGTGGGGTTGATCTTGAGGAGCCATCCAAGCGCGGATACCCTCGTTCAGCAAAATGTTTTTGGTATAGAAGGT
>NZ_JBALFD010000065.1:0-32928 GCF_036916985.1 Nostoc sp. | reverse complement strand
CAACTCCTCAAAACTCTGACTGGTCATAGGAGTTCGGTCAATAGCGTCACCTACAGCCCCAATGGACAACAGTTAGCTTCTGCTAGTGGTGACAAGACAATAATTTTATGGGATTTGGATTTCGATAATTTATTACTCAGTGGTTGCAACTTACTAAATAATTACTTCATTGGCCATCCAGAAGTTTTAGAAGAGTTGCAATCATGCCAAACGCGATCGCGGTTAGTGCAAGGGGCGACAGTGTTAGTTATCCAAGGCGAGAAGTTAGCCCGAAATGATGATATTAATGGCGCTGTTGAAAAGTTTGGCAAAGCGCAGCAGTGGGATAATAAATTAAAGTTTGATTCCCAGGCGAGAGCAAAAGAGTTGGCGAATCAAGGTAAGACAGACCTAACCACCAGCCCCTTCCCTGCAAGGGAAGGGGAGTAAGAAGGTGAGTAAGATTCAAAGCCTCTCTCCTAAGAGGAGAGAGGTTTGGAGAGAGGTCAAAGGTGTTGCATCCAAACGAGAACTGCTATAAATAATCACAAGGTAGAAGGATGGCATACAGCGATTTTAGTCTCGCCAAGGTGAAAAAGAGTTTTGATTTAACACTTGATGAAACTCGGAATTTATTTGCTGATACAAAACCTGTTACACCATCAGAAACTCTCAGAACGATTTTAATAGATTACATTCCTTTAGCAACTGCAATTTCAACCGAAAAAGCTAGATCAGAGTTTCTAATCGCACCAATTCTCGCAGAGGTCAGACGATTATTAAATAATAAAATCTCCCTATTTTCTGGAAATGAATTTAATGTTGATGCAACTCAAGGCTTGCAAGGCTTTTGCGATTACATTATCAGCAATTCCCAGGAGCAATTATTTATTTCTGCTCCAGTAATGTTTATTTTTGAAGCGAAAAAGGAAGATATTATCGGCGGTCTGGGTCAATGTGTAGCGGCAATGATTGCAGCACAGTTGTTCAATCAAAATCAAGGCAATGAAGTTGGGCGGATTTATGGATCAGTTACTAGTGGAACTAACTGGAAGTTTTTATTTTTAGAAGAGACGACTGTTTATATAGATTTGACTGAGTACTATATTAAAGAAGTTGATAAGATTTTGGGTATTTTATTGCAGCCTTTTCAGCCTGTTTTAACTGCTGTTTGAATATATAGCACTTGCTAATGTAATTTACCTGGTCAAGGTTAAAAATTTGCTAAAAAATAAGAGAAGTTAAAAAACTTGTCCACCATTACCACTATTCAATTGATATGAGTTTATATTGTCTAGTTCACGGTGCTTTTCAAGCTACTTGGTGTTGGGATTTGCTAATTCCCTACTTAGAAGCACAGGGTCACAAAACTGTAGCAATGGATTTACCAATTGAAAATGCATCTGCTACTTTGTCCCAATTTGCAGATGTAGTAATTCAAGCGCTGCCCAAAACTGATGATGATATTGTTTTAGTCGGTCACTCAATGGCTGGTACTATCATTCCCTTGGTTGCGGAAGCGGTAAAAGTGCGTCAACTAGTGTTTGTGGCGGCGCTACTCCCCTATCCTGGAGTCAGTACACTCGACCAATTTTCTCATCGTCTTGATTCTGATACACTCAAATCATTCAATTACCAGCCAAAAGACCAAAGTAAACTCGAACAGTTCTATGATGAGCCTGATATGTATGAATCAGCTTCCGTAGGCAAAGATTATTCAGACGAAGCAGTATTAAGGGAGTTTTTCTTTCATGATTGTCAACCAGATGTAACACAGTGGGCAATCTCGAAAAGTCGTTCACAACAATCTATGGCATATATTTTTGAAACGAATCCTCTAAAAGCTTTGCCAAATGTAGAGCGTAAATATATTGTTTGTAGCAATGACCGAATAATATCTCCTACATGGTCACGCTACGCCGCACGCAAGCGCTTAGGAGTCGATGCCATCGAACTACATTCTGGACATTGCCCACATCTGTCTTGTCCTGAACTTCTTGCTTCAATATTAACTAGTGATTAATTGTTTGGGAGCATCCAGTTTTGGAAGATTTATCATTTATGGGAAAATGTAAAGATAAATAACCCTGTGCGATCGCTGACAATGAACCAAGAGAAACAAGAACGGATCAAAGCCTGCTTACAAGAATTGTCAAAACTGCTGTATGAAGAAGCAGACAAAAGTAAGCTGACAGACCTCGAAGGCATAGAAAAAACATTTCGCAGTCAAGTATTAGAACTAGTCAGTCCAGAAATAGCCCTTTTTTTATCGAACAAAAAACTGGAACAAAAGTAGGTAAAACCAGGAAGATTAAAAGCCTAGTAGGGGAATTGACTCTTAAAGCCAAACAGCTACAAAGACTAGGTTTAAAAGCAAGAAGTAGGTTAAGTCCATTACTTCAAAAGTGTTGTTTGAGGCTATCAGCCAATGAATCATATCAAAAAGCAGAAATCGAGATTGAGGCATTAACAGGAGTGAAAGTTGGTCACTCAACGCAACAAAAACTAGTGCTGTCACAAGATTTTCAACTACCCGTAGCATTACAATCAATTTCAGAAGTAAGCGTAGATGGAGGAAAAGTTCGACTTAGAGGTAAGCCGAAAGCAGGCTGTCACTGGCGAGACTATAAAACGGTTCGTCTGCAAGGGATTTACTATGGTGCGTTTTTTGATGACAATCAATCATTAATTGATTATGTCAATAGCCAGCGTCTAGTTAACCCGTTAGTCTGCTTAGGAGATGGTCATGATGGTGTATGGAATCTCGTCAAAGAGTTTGGTAAAAGTGAGAATTTTGAGCGTTGGGAAATTTTAGATTGGTATCATCTCAAGGAAAATCAATACATCGGTGGGTGGTTCTTTAAAGCGACTCAAAACAGCTGAAACTCTTTTATGGCAGGGTCAAATTGAAGAAGCTAAAGCTTTATTTCATAATTGCCGAGGCAAACAAGCTAAGAACTTCATCGCTTACCTCGAAAAACATTGCTCCCGTATTGTCAACTATAGCTATTATCAAGCTGAACAACTTTGTTCTATTGGTTCTGGTGCAGTCGAGTCTGCTATTAAACAGATTGAAGCTAGGATGAAAATTTCTGGCGCACAGTGGAATGTTGGCAGTGTCAACCAAATTCTTTCTGAACGCTTAAGCTTATCTGAATGGTTTACTTGCTATTTGAGTGTTTCTGCCAAAAGTGGATGCTCCCGGATGGTTTTTTACTAGTGATGAAGATGTATACAAATCAGCAAATGCGATCGCTGTTATTTGTAAGTATTTTATAGAAGCTTTTACGGAGTGGAATCGCATCGATTTATAGCAACTATCTTGAAAGCCGAGCTTTTATATTGTAGACGATAATCAACAAAAATCCACCTATAGAGCAATACGCTTGGATTAATAAAAATTGTAGGTTGGGTGAAGCAAAGCGTAACCCAACAAATCCCTTGAAATTTTGGGTCTACGTTCCTAACCCAAGCGGATTCACCTATAGAGGGTGATAAAAGATAGTAAATATAATAATCAATTTAATCAAAACAAATTGCTATAAACAAGCAATTAAAAATTAAAAATCAACAGCATGTATTTAATGTCTATATGCTAATTTAATTAATATTTTTACCAAGAGATGGTAAAAAGTTATATCTTTCGCTGGATGAGGATTTCAACCCTTAGAGAGATGCTTTAAACAGCTAAATTCTACGATTCTGATCTAAAGAGTTAGGTAATTGCCATAGGTAAAAACAATAAATACTAAGATTTGCTTCTCAAGAAATTCTTAATTCCCCAATTTTAAACTTAGAAAAAGGAAATCCAATGCTCCAAAGTACGGAAATCATGGTGGGACTCTACAAACCACTACTATGGGTGGCACAGACTCAAGTAGATGCCTCAAATATCACGCCAGCACAGGCATCGGTTCTCACTTCCGGGCCGCGCTTTTTTGTGGCTTTAATCTCCGGTGTGATTCTAGCCTTTGCTTTCCAATTAGTTCTCACTAATCTCTCCCTTGCAGCCGGTATTTCCTACCTGGGGCACTCATCTGACTCGGATTCAGATAATGGGGAAGTCGGAAGTTTAGGTGGCAGTATTCGCAAAATCGGCACAGCAGTCGGGATTTGGACATTAGTCACTGTGACGATCGCCTTATTAATCGCTTCTTTCCTGGCGGTAAAATTGAGCCTGGTAATCTTAGATCCAACCTTGGGAGCGATTCTCGGTTTGGTGATTTGGGGTGCTTACTTCCTGATCCTCGTTTGGGTCAGTTCCACCACCGTAGGTTCCTTAATCGGCTCAGTTGTCAATACAGCAACATCTGGATTTCAGGCGATTATGGGGACTGCTACCGCCGCCTTGGGTGCTAAAGCTGTAAATAACCAAGTGGTAGCCACAGCAGAAGCCGCCGCCGCCGCTATCCGTCGAGAACTCGGAAGCGCCATCGACCCCGCGAGTATCCGGGAAAACATTGAAGATTACTTAGAAAAGATTCGTCCTCCAGAACTCGATGTGTCGAAGATTCGGAGCGATTTTGAAAATCTACTCAACGATCCGCAATTAAAAGCGATCGCCGGCACTCCAGATATCCGCAACATCGATCGCCAAAAATTTATCGAGTTAGTCAGCAGTCGCACCGATCTTTCTAAAAAAGATGTTAGCCGCATTGCTGATACTTTATTTAAAGTTTGGCAGCAAGTGGTAAGTCAGCAACCAGCCACCGAAGACCGTTTGGGTGAGTTAATCGATTATCTGAAATCACTCCCACCTGGACAAAGCAAAACAGATGAACTCAACACCAAGCTAGAACGGTTGTTAGCAGAAAACCGTGGTTCCAAAGAATCTGGTCAAAAGGCAGCTACCGGGCCAATTCAAAGTACACTCCAGCAAGGATTATCTGCCTTAACTGGCATTGTGTTAGGACGCACAGATTTGTCTGATTTGGATGTCGAAAAAATCTTGGGTACTCTCACCAGCGCCAAAGATAAAGTCACCGAACAAGCAGATAAGCTAGGGTTGCCCACACCATCACAACCCTATAGCCCAATTCGGGCTGATGTCGAAAACTACCTGTACAATACTTATGCTTGGCAACTGAGTCCAGAAAGAATTGCCCAGGAATTTCATGATGTCATATATGACCCAGCAGCCGACCCTGGAATTGTCCGTAGGGAACTAGAACGACTATCACGCAATGATTTCGCCAAAATTTTGCAACAACGGGGATTGCTTACCCAAAGTCAAATTCAGCGCATTGCAAATCAGCTAGAAACTGTTCGCCAAGAAGTGCTAATAACAGTCAGAGCTATTGAAGAAAGAGATATAGTCCAAGACTTGCAGCGCGCAGTAGAAAGTTATCTGCTTGTTACTCCCAAGGCAGATTTGACACCCGAAGGCATTGAGCAGAATTTCAAACCACTGCTGGCAGACTCAGAAGCAGATTATGAAACCCTGACATTGCGATTGGCTCACATTGAACGCCAAGAAATTCGGGAGATATTGCTACAACGTAATGATGTCCAGCTATATGAAGTAGACAGCATTCTCGACGAGTTAGAAAAACAACGCGATCGCGTCTTGGTAGAATCCAAAGGATTAGCAGAACAGGCACAATATCAGGCAGAAACCCTGTGGCTGAATGTAGAATCATATCTGCGTAACACTGGCAAATCAGAACTGAATCCTGATGCTATCCGCGCCGACTTCAAAAAGCTACTGGAAGATCCGCAAGCTGGGATTACCTCAATTCGGGCGCGCTTATCTCGCTTTGACCGCGATACCTTAGTGCAATTGTTGAGTCAGCGAGAAGATTTGAGTGAAGATCAAGTTAATCAAATCATCAATGCTACTGAGGAGTCATGGCATAATATTCGCCACACACCCCAAGCTGTAGTCGATAAAGCGAAAGAGCAATACGACTCGGTAACGACAACGATCGCAGATTACTTACGAAACACTGGTAAACAAGAACTGAATCCTGAAGGTATTCAGCGAGATTTGACCAAATTGTTTGAAAATCCCAAAGAGGGAGCCGTCGCCCTGCGCCGTCGGTTGTCGCAGGTAGACCGGGATACACTGGTGAAATTACTCAGTCAACGCCAAGACTTGAGTGAAGAACAAGTTAATGAAATCATTGATTCTACCCAAACTTCGATTCGCAATTTTGTGCGTGCGCCTCGTCGTCTAGCTAGCCGTACACAACAAAGAGTGGAAACATTCAAAGGTTATCTAGAAGAGTATCTGCGTCAAACTGGCAAAGAAGAACTCAATCCTGAAGGTATCAAACGCGACTTGCAATTACTGTTGCACGATCCGCGAGTTGGGGTAGAAAGTTTTAGCGATCGCCTTTCTCAGTTTGACCGTGGTACTATCATCGCCCTGCTGAAAATTCGGGAAGATATTTCTGATGAAGAAGCAGCGCGGATTGCCGATAGCATCGTATCCGTAAAGGATCAATTTGTCGAACAAGTGCGGAACATCCAACGAGGCATTCAAGATGCAATTGATGGGATTTTTGCTCGTATCCGTAACTATCTCAACTCTCTGGATCGCCCAGAACTTAACTATGATAGTATTAAGCGCGATGTTCGCACATTTTTTGACGATCCTCAAGCAGGATTTGATGCTCTGCGCGATCGCCTCTCCTCCTTTGATCGTGATACCCTAGTGGCAATTATGAGTTCTCGTGAGGACATCTCCGAGGAAGATGCCAACCGGATCATCGACCAAATTGAACGGGCACGCAACACTGTCTTGCAACGTGCAGAACGCATACAGCATGAAGCCCAACGCCGCCTAGAACAGGTGAAACATCAAGCACAGCGCCAAGCAGAAGAAACCCGCAAAGCCGCAGCTACAGCAGCATGGTGGTTGTTTGCCACAGCATCCGTTTCCGCCTTTTTCTCTGCATTAGGAGGAGCGATCGCTGTAGTTAAGCTGTAGTTAAACAAGTTGTCTCCGCTAATTTTTAAGCCTCCTAACACTAGGAGGCTTTTCTATGTTTGGGATGTCATTTATCCTGAAATATATTGGCAATTTCATCTGAGTATGCCTTTCAATATAATCATATATGAATATACTTTACCGCTCTAATCTCAGCCATTAGATAATTGAAAAGATATTTGTCTGAATGTTTTAATATTATTAGATAATTTGCAATAAATCCTCAGCCTATTCTCAATAGAACGCCCCGTATTTTTTGCAAGTTAAGAATTTTTACCTAAGTAGCAAGCAATTCAAAGAATGCAAAATACATTATTTGATAAAACCTTCCGTGACAGCAATGGCAAAATTGTTTTGGCTGAAATGCCAAACCCACCACTTATTCTTTGGATAGTAGCTAGTTTACTAACTCTAATTTTTACAACTGGGAAAATCAATACAGTGTTAGACGTTCTGGCAAATGGCTCGTTGTTTACTTGGGCGTGGCTGGAACTATTTCAAGGCGTTAACTATTTTCGCAGAGCATTAGGTCTTGCTGTATTGATTGGTATTATCGTCTTAAAAATTCAGTAATTACAAGATTATAGATAATAATTAATACCAGGCATGAGAGGTGTTACTGAACTCATCTTTTTTATCCAAAGTCTAAAATGTGAATAAAGTCATACTTAAATTGTGACTTTATTACCCTGTATCTTCTTATTCAGTATTTTAAACTGAGAGCAATACAGCAAATCAATGAAGCTGTGCAGCAAACTCAAGTTAAATAATTGATGGAGATTTGAACATGAAACGTATTTTATTAGGTACATTACTTGCTCTACCATTTGCAATTTCCTCCTTGCCCTCACAAGCATCAGCAGCAGAAATAATTGTCAGACCCAATGTTCATAGAGCTGCTGTTGTGCGTAAACCTGTTGTTGCTCGATATCAACGAAAGTTAATTCCTGCACATTGGGAAACAGTACGACGTGGTAACAGATGGGTTAAGGTTAGAGTTCCTGCTCGATATGTAAATGTAAGAGTTTAATATCTGAATAGAGGCTAACAACCCTACTTGGGTTGTTAGCCTCTTATAGGTAAAACTTGTTGCTAAATAAGACTTGCAAAGCATCTATTAATATGAACATATATCAAACTTCTGGACTTTTTAAAAAACTTCTGATAATTCTATTAGGAATTTCTTTCTTGACAGCCTGCGATTCCATTCAGGCTGAAGAAAGAAATATAGGTAAAGAAAAAATATTGAGTGGCGATCATTATGGAGAATTAAATAACCAAGGAAAATTACGTACTTACTATTTTTACACTCCAAAATCTTATAATCCAGACCGACCAATGCCGTTAGTTTTAGTGTTTCATGGAGATGATGGTAGCGGACGGTCTATTAGTAACGTGACTCACTTCAATGAATTAGCAGAGCAACAAGGATTTATTGTTGTTTATCCAGATGGAATTGACCAAAAATGGAGCCTGAGAGGTAACGCTCAAGGAAAAGTGGATGATGTTTTATTTGTCAGTGCTTTGATCGATCGCCTTCAGCAGGAAATCAATATTGATAGTCATAAAGTTTATGCCACTGGTTTTTCTAGAGGTGGCATACTTACCCAAGCACTGGCTTGTAAATTACCTGATAAAATTGCTGGTTTTGCATCAGTAGCGGGTTCGCTTCCAGTTAGACTCAAACCTAATTGCCAGCCTAAAAGTTCCGTATCGATGTTAATGATTAACGGTACAAACGATCGCGATGTACTTTATGAAGGTGACGATCACACTCAACGAGGGGCGCTGGTTTCAATCTCAGACATGGTAGATTTTTGGCGCTCGCACGATCAATGTACCTCATCAAAGGCATCTCCAAATTTTTCTGAAGATAAAGTGAAAACCGCTCTCTACACAGGTTGCAGTAGCAACTCAGAAGTCTGGCAGCTAGCGGTAGTAAACGGTGGACATTTTTGGCCTGGTGGTTCCTCAACTGACGAGAACCTAAACAAATTCAATGCCAAGCTGGGGTTGAACGCCAGCGAAACAATTTGGAACTTTTTTCAACGTCACAGTTCATAAACCAAAGTTTTTTAAACACCATTTTGCTTAAACCATGCCAAGAGGCGTTTCCAGCCATCCTTAGCTTCCTTCTCACGGTAGGAGGGGCGATAATCGGCAAAAAATGCGTGTGGTGCATCGGGATAGACGATAATTTCAGATTTGCTATTGCTAGACTTGAAGCGATCGCGCACCTGCTCTACAGTATCTAGAGGAATACCCGTATCCTTCCCACCATAAAGTCCGAGAACGGGCGCTTTCAGCGTCGATACGATATCGATGGGGTACTGGGGCTGAAGTTCGGTAGCATCACCTACAAGTCGCCCGTACCATGCCACACCTGCCTTCACGCTGGGATTGTGTGCTGCATATAACCAGGTAATACGACCACCCCAACAAAAGCCTGTAATTCCCAACTTTTCGCCATTACCCTTAGCTGACTTCTTTGCCCACTTTACTGTGGCATCGAGATCGGATAACACTTGGGAATCTGGTACTTTAGCGACAATTGGGCGAATTTCGTCTATGCTGCTTAACTTTGAGACATCGCCTTGACGGATAAATAATTCCGGTGCGATCGCTAAATACCCCAACCGAGCAAAGCGACGAGTGATATCCTGAATATGCTCGTGTACGCCAAAGATTTCTTGGATTACCAGAACAATTGGGAAATTTTCACCAGTAGCCGGTGCTGCTCTATAGGCAGGAATTTCGCCATCTTTGACAGGAATTTTCACCGCACCAGCGACTAACCCCTTATCATCAGTGGTAATGACTCCGGCAGAAATGGGTTGTACTGCGAGGGCAAAACCTGTTGCTAGGGTGGCTGTTGCAATGAATTTGCGGCGAGTTACTTCTTGCATCATCTCTACCTTTAATTAGCGAAAATTTTATTACTTGTTATACGTACAGTACTATAAAATAAATACTACAAGTTATCAATCGGTTTACCGTAATACTAGCTTCCTTTAGCATCTAAGCCTTCCTTGCTGTAGCTGTATGTTAGGTAAAATTCGGATGTATTGGCAAAGAAAAGCCATAGCACTAAACAAGTAAATAGGTTTCATCCTTCAAGCTTTCCCGACACTCTTCCCAAAAAAATTCTCTAAATGCTATGATTACTCTAGAATAAAATTAATCAAAATCCCTGTTAGGTATTGAAACATTTTACCGCCTACCCGCTTTCCAATCCTCTCCACCGGATAACTGAGTTAAATTTTCAGCTAAAACTGCGGGTAACTCCTTAGCCGAATAGGAATAAGTTAGTGCCAAAAACTTCAATGCAGTCTGAATAATTTGTTTCCTATCCACTATTTCAGACAGTTGGAATTGATTATATACTCCATTCATTACTTCATCACTGGCATCAGCGATCGCATCTTCAATCACTTCCTCTTCTATCAAACTCTCCCACTCACCTAAATTAAGATAGTAAGATTTTTTATTATCTTTGATATTAAGACTTTTAATTTCTCGGATTGAATTACGAATAGAATTTGCCCATGAACCAGTTAATCGTTCTTCTACTTGGTTCTTAATCAAATGAATCAGCAGAATCCTTAAATAAGCTTGGATATTCCGTAGAATAGCTTGTTTACTCATGCCTTCTAATTCGTCTACAATTGCTAAGGCATCTGCATAACGTCCTTCCAGAATACTCTTTTTGAGGTCTATTAGTTCCTGTGTCATTTCTTCACCGCCAACCTGCTTAAGTACTATATAACAATCACCTCTACTTGATTAATAGCAGAGTTTTTTAGCTGCTATTAATCAAGTAGTATTATTCACTTATTCGCTTGTATCACCTGCAAACTACCACCTGCATATAAAGTTGACTTACTCGCTTTAAAGCCAGTATTAGCTAACAACTCAACTAAATCAGTTTTCAGCAATTCCCAAGCTGTTTCCGTCTCAAACAACAACAAAAATATCGATATCCCAGGCCAAAATATCGGATTTGTCGGGGCATGAAAATCCACCAGCGTAAATACTCCTCCAGGCTTCAGCACCCGATAAACTTCATTAATAATTTTTTGTAATTGCTGAGGCTGCATCTCATGTAATGCAACGCTGATATGCACCAAATCAAATAGATTATCTGCAAATGGCATCTCCTCGGCAAAAGCTTCTATATAAGAAGCTTCAGGTACATTTTGCCGCGCCCGTTGCAAAGACTTAGGCGAAGCATCTAATCCTGTTACATGTTGTGAAGTTTTTGCCAAAAACTGCGTCGTTTGACCACTACCACAACACAAATCTAAAATCTGAGTATCTGAGTGAATTGTTAAGCCTTGCAAAGCAAGTTGCCGAAAACGGGCTTCACCACCTACACTTAAGGCTGCTAAACGCGAAATACCATCATACAACCACTGATAACGGTAACTCCAATCTCTTAAAATTGTTGCCATTGCATATTTCCTTGCTATTAAGCTTTATATTTAATAAAGATATATTGTTAACATTAGTAAAAAACCTGAAAAGATTGGGGGAAAGTAACTGCTATGGGTCGTGTAGGCGTCTTATTACTCAATCTCGGTGGCCCCGACAAGCTAGAGGATGTGGGGCCGTTTTTGTACAACCTATTTTCCGATCCGGAAATTATTCGCCTACCATTTCGCTGGTTGCAAAAGCCCCTAGCCTGGTTTATTGCCACGCGGCGAACCAGAACATCTCAAGCAAATTATAAGCAAATCGGTGGTGGTTCTCCACTGCGGCGGATTACAGAAGCGCAAGGGGAAGCTTTAAAAGAACAGTTGGGTTATTTGGGACAAGAAGCCAATATTTACGTAGGAATGCGTTATTGGCATCCCTATACAGAAGAAGCGATCGCACAGATTGCCCAAGATAATGTAGAACACCTAGTAATATTACCACTATATCCCCAGTTTTCTATCAGTACCAGTGGTTCCAGCTTCCGGCTTTTAGAAAAGATTTGGCAAGAAGATCCAAAACTTCAACCCATTGATTACACTGTCATTCCTTCTTGGTACAAACAACCAGGCTACCTGCAAGCAATGGCGCAACTCATAGCCCAAGAACTTGAGCAGTTTCCTAACCCGGATGAGGTTCATATATTCTTCAGCGCTCACGGCGTTCCGAAAAGCTACGTTGAAGAAGCAGGCGACCCTTACCAGCAGGAAATTGAAGAATGTAGTGCCCTGATTATACAGACCCTTAATCGACCCAATGCTCACACCTTAGCTTACCAAAGTCGTGTCGGCCCAGTAGAATGGCTCCAACCCTATACTGAAGATGCCCTCAAAGAACTAGGCGCACAAGGCGTAAAAGATTTGGTTGTAGTGCCAATCAGTTTTGTCTCAGAGCATATCGAGACACTACAAGAAATTGATATTGAGTATCGAGAAGTAGCTGAAGAAGCAGGAATTCATAACTTCCGCCGCGTACCGGCTCCCAATACTCATCCAGTATTTATTAATGCACTAGCCCAATTAGTGATTGATGCGCTAAGAAACCCCAGTTTCAAGCTTTCGCAAGCTGCCCAAATGAAAAAAATGGTAAAGATGTACCCCCAAGAGCGTTGGGAATGGGGACTGACGACTAGTGCTGAAGTCTGGAATGGTCGGATTGCGATGCTGGGTTTTATTGCCTTAATCATCGAGCTAATTACCGGTCACGGCTTCTTGCACATGATTGGGATTTTGCAGTAAAGGGGATTGGGGATTGGGGACTGGGTAATGAAGAGGGAGAGTGGAAGGGAAAAGCAGAAAGGAGTAGGAGAGGTAAAGGAAGAATAATATAATCCCTAATCCCCAGTTCTTAGTCCCGTACCACCCAATATGGTTCGCTTAAGGTTTTTTGATGAAAATTCTAGATCACAAAGACGCGATGAATCGCCGTCTCTACCAAAAACTGATTATTGTAGGGACGGCGATTCATCGCATCTCTTGCCTTAACCGAACCTATTGCCCTACCACCAATCAATCCCTAGTCCCCAATCCCCAATCCCCAGTCCCTAGTACCTAGTCCCTAATCCCCTGCGCCAGTCATACCACTGCTTCGCACTACGAACTGCAAACCAAAGCAGTATTAAAGCAATTACTCCTCCTTGCCAAGGAGCATCAAAAGCAAATAGTACTAGGGCAATGCACAAGGTATCTTGAAGAAAGACTGCCCACAATGGTAAGCCACGTAACCGATAGAACCAACCAACTTGGACTAGTTGGAGTACCAAAGCTAACAAACCTCCAATGATGGCAATCAACCAGTTTGGCGTTGCTGTTGCGGTAGCTACTCCTAACCCCATAATTGCACCGACGATGGGAGACATGAATAACTGAAACAGTTGTAAAAATCTTTGCCCCCAGAGTTTTTTTGAGGCTAATAATTCAATTAATGACCAACTGGTGAGGCAACCTAATAATAGTGGTGGAGAAATGTGAGATAAAATTGGAACTTGTGACCACAAGTCACTACCTTGCAATAGTCCAATAATCAGCAAAGGTATGCCTATTCTGATTCCCGCTGCCGCAGAGGCAGAAAGTGTGGCTAGGATTTCAATCATCAAAGCACTCTTAATACTAAGATTAAGTAAGTATTTGTTGTATATACTACCCAGTGTAAACAATAATTCCAGCATTAAAGAGACACTCTTCAGCAATGCAATATTAAATGTTGTTGGTATCTTTATATATCTTGTTTGATAATATCTGCGTATTTTTTGGGTAAAAGATTAGTAGTGAGCGCTTAAGCGCTCACTACAGATGAAGAGTGCTGAGTTCCGTTAGCGGTAGCGGGGCGTTTAGCCCGTGCTGAGTTGAAAGACCGCGCCACTGGCGGGCGGGGTATCAACCAATACGGTTCAGTTAAGCCTTTTTTTCTCCCTCTGCTTCCTCTGCCTCCCCTGCTACCCCTGCCTGCCTTAACAGATAAATTTCCTTAACTGAACTGTATTGGGGTATCAACCTTCTCCCACATTAAAAGATTCCACTTTACTTCGGGCGGGGCTTTTACCATAGTGCGAAAGTGCTGAGTACGATCTCTTGTTACTCAGAACGGGCTAAACGCCCCGCTACCGCTAACAGCACTCAGGACTGAGTGTGGTAAATTAATCCTAAATTCCTAATCGTTGGTAAACTTCTTCTAAATGCCGCAGATGTTGCTGGGGGTCAAAACACACCTCTAATTCCTCTGGAGACAACTTTTGAGTAACACGTGGGTCTTTGCTAATTAAATCCTGGAAGTTGCCTGCTGGTTTGTTCCAAGCGGCGTGAGCGCTTTCTTGGACGATCGCATAAGCATCTTCTCGGTTGCTTCCCTTGTCTATCAAAGCCAGTAGTACTTTTTGGCTGAACACAACGCCGCCATAACAGTTGAGATTCCGTTTCATGTTCTCAGGATAGACTAACAGGTTTTTCACCAAGTCGGTTATTTCTGAAATCATAAAATGGGTTAAAGTGCAAGCATCTGGCAAAATTACCCGTTCTACAGAACTGTGGGAAATATCCCGCTCATGCCATAAAGCAACGTTTTCTAAAGCTGCACCTGCATGACTTCTGACGAGTCGTGCCATTCCCGTCAGTCGTTCGGAACGGATGGGGTTACGCTTGTGTGGCATTGCTGAAGAGCCTTTTTGACCTTTGGCGAAGAATTCTTCAACTTCTAAAACGTCTGTTTTTTGGAGATTGCGAATTTCTACAGCAAAACGTTCAATGGTTGCTGCTACCAAGGCTAATTGTTGCACGTAGTCAGCGTGGCGATCGCGGGAAATAACTTGTGTTGAGGCTGTATCAGGTTTGAGTCCGAGTTTTTGGCAAGCGATCGCTTCTACACGGGGTTCAATATTAGCATAAGTTCCCACCGCACCAGAAATCTTACCCACAGCGATCGTTTGCCGGAGTATTATCAAGCGTTCTTGATGTCGCAATACCTCTGCTAACCAACCAGCTAGCTTAAAACCAAAAGTGATTGGTTCAGCGTGAATACCATGCGATCGGCCAGCCATCACTGTATGACGATGTTCACGTGCTTTTTGGCGAATTACCTGAATCAAATCTTCTAGACGTTGCAACAATATATCTAGGCTGGCAACTAATTGCAGTGCTAAAGCCGTATCCAAAACATCCGAACTAGTTAAACCCAGGTGAATATAGCGTCCGGCATCGCCTACATATTCATTGACATTTGTCAAGAAAGCAATGACATCATGGCGGACTACAGCCTCAATTTCTAGCACCCGCTTCGGGTCAAAATCTGCTTTGGCTTTAATTTCCTCAACAGCTTCAGATGGAATGTAACCAAGTTCAGCTTGAGCCTCACAAACAGCAATTTCGACTTGCAGCCAAGTTTTTAGTTTATAGGCTTCATTCCACAGATTAGCCATTTCGGGCAAAGTATAACGCTCAATCACAGTTCGGCACAGAATACAACCGTCATATTTTACAGTTTAATTAATGTAGATCGCTTTTTAACGCTACTTTTTGCTCAGGGACAGAACTAGTTTTTGAATCCGACATGATGATACTAATCCTGCCGTCAGCCTCTATATACGCCAATTTCACATCAGCTAAAAATTCTACACCTTGCTGACGTAGCTTGCTCATCAACTCATCATCTGTAATTAACTCTCGTTGCAGATGGCGTTCAATCATCCGACCATTTTTTACCAGCAGCAGTGGTGGCGGATTCAAAAAACGTTGGAACTGAGGAAGTTTGTAGCCTAACCAGTTCAGCAAGTAACTCCAAAAAATCACTGTTCCGACCAGAATCGCACCTTCAGTAATCGATGTGTAATTACTTGCCATTGCATTTTGAGCAGCTTCCGCAAATAGCACAACTACGAGTAAATCAGTAATTCCTAGCGTTCCTAATTGTCGGCTAGGAAGTAGGCGTAGCACTGAGAACAGCGCTAAGTAAACTAGTGAACCACGGATAATCAACTCAAAGACGCTGATGCTAGGAACAAAAATTGCGTGCCAATTGATGAAAAACCATTTTTCCATATAATTCTGGAAAAAATCCAATATAAACTTATTTGTGTTTTTTTATCCAACAGAATTCATGAGTCAGAATGGGTTAAACCCCCCGCTACCGCTAACAGAATGAATTATTAATTAACCAGACTTGATATTAGATACTCCAATATCTATCAAATTTACAAATATAAATTTCCTGTAATCATGGATTAAAATCGCTGATTTCTTCTTCTCTGTTTTAAGCGCTTGGGCTTTTTAAAATTCTGAAATAAGGGATTAATAAAACTGGAAGATGTCTTTCTATTAGTGGATACTTGCTTAGTTGGAGTAGTGTCATCATATTCCCTGTTATCAGACAGAGGTATAGCATGTTTAGTTGGGGTTATGCCGCTGCCGTATCTTCTGGCATAAACTTGGGTAAACTCTGCACCAAAGAAAAGAATCTGTGCGGCATAGTTAACCCAAGCTAAAATAACGACCAGTGAACCAGCAGCACCATAAGCTGAACCAAAACTACCATTACCTAAATATTGTCCTAATAAAAATCTCCCGATAGAAAACAAAAATGAGGTGAGAATAGCTCCAACGAAAACGTCACTCCAAGCAATTTTGACATCTGGGAGAACTTTAAAAATTAGTCCAAATAGGAACGTAGTGATGGCAAAAGAAAGGATGAAATTGAGAATCTGCCAGAGAAAATCAACACCTGGTAACAAGTTGCTAAAGTATGTTACTAATGCTGCTAATGCCGTGCTAATTACTAGAGAAACTAAAAGTAAAAAGCCAATACCAATCACCATTGCAAAGGACAAAAAACGTAGGCGAATCATGTTAGTTACGCCGCGTCCAGGTTTTGGTTTTACTTCCCAAATCGTGTTCATGGCATCTTGCAATTCGGTAAATAAACCAGTAGCACCTAAGAGTAAAACTACAACACTAATAATGGATGCGATCGCTCCTGTCTGTGGTTTGTTAGCATTTTGGATAGCTGTTTCGAGGAATTTGGCGCCATCTACTCCGACTAAACCTTGAATTTGTCCGACAATTTGACCCCTTGCCGCTTCCTCTCCAAATACTGCACCTGCGATCGCAATTACAATAATTAGCAACGGTGCGATCGAAAAAATCGTGTAATAAGCTAACGCCGCCGCTAACCTTGAGGCTTTATCCTCACTCCATTCTTTGAATGTCTCTTGTAATAACTTCCAAATTGCTCGCAAGTTCATCAAATCAGTCTCCTTCTAAGGGATGTTGCTTAGTCCCTGATATATTGGATACTGATTTACTGAGTTGTGACATCCTCCCAAGGGTGTTTTGGCAGCGTCCTTGGGGAGGAGTTTAGAACTTTATCGCCAATTGGCGCTAATTAAAGATGCGCTGATTGGCTAACCCTAACCCCAGTTAATCTCTTCTGTGTCCTAGAGGGTGTTTGAAAAGCCTTGGCGACTAGAAGTCGCGGCTACACAAACGTACTCCTTTGGAGAACCCGTTGGCGCAGCCTCTCGAAGAGAAGGGTAGTCCACCTCCGTGGACTAATAAAAATTAAGAGTTTTTAACTCAATACAGTTCAGATAAGCCCAAAACCATGATGTAGAGACGCGATTTATCGCGTCTTCAAAGACCAATCATCTATACCAATAACCCTTAACCCAAGCGTATTGGTTTTTAACCCACGTTCGCGTAGCGTTCCATAAGGAAAGATGAGTTTTGTTTGTGTAGATGCGGTTTTTAACCTCCCTTTCATTGCATTCTATCGATTGTGCGATACTGAATTGCTTCCGCCACATGATTAGTTTTTAGCTCATCTTCTCCTGCTAAATCTGCAATAGTCCGTGCTACTTTGAGAATGCGATCGCTTGCTCTGGCCGATAAACCTAATTTTCTAATTGCTGCTTCTAATAAATTACGACTAGCATCATCTAACTTGCACCATTTCTGGAGATGACGACTTTGCAAATGGGCATTACAACGCAGATTTGCTTCTCCTTGGAAACGGGTTATTGCGCGATCGCTTGCTTGTTGCACCCGTTCGCGTACTGATATTGATGTTTCTCCCGTCGGTTGTTGGGTAATTTCTTCTGGTTTTAAGCGATTCACTGCAACTTGTAAATCAATTCGATCCATCAACGGCCCAGAAAGTTTTGCCCAATATTGCTCGCGTTGGCGGGGAGAACAAGTACACTGTTGGATGGTATCGCCATAGTAACCGCAAGGACAGGGATTAGTACTTGCAACTAAAGTAAACTGTGCAGGAAACATGACTGATAATTTGGTGCGGGAAATTGTGACGTAGCCATCTTCTAGAGGTTGACGCAGAAATTCCAACACATCTCGTTTAAATTCTGTTAGTTCATCTAAGAAAAGTACACCTCTGTGAGACAGTGAGATTTCTCCAGGACGAGGGAAGCTACCACCACCCACCAGAGAAGGGCCGGATGCTGAGTGGTGGGGACTGCGAAAAGGGCGATCGCGTACTAATGAACCACGATTTTTCAATAAACCAGCTACCGAATGAATGCGAGTCACTTCTAAAGATTCAGCAAAGGTTAAGGGCGGTAAAATTCCTGGTAAGCGTCTTGCTAGCATAGTTTTACCACTACCAGGCGGGCCGACAAAAATTAGATTATGCCCACCAGCCGCAGCAATTTCTAAAGCACGACGCCCATGAGCCTGTCCTTTTACATCATGCAAATCTGCACCAGGGTATGATGCTTTTGCTATATCTACTGTACTATCAAGCTGCACAGGTTTGTAACGCCCTGGATTATTTAAAAAATCCACTACCTCAGATAGATGTTTGTAGCCATAAACAGCCAAGCCTTCAACCACTACCGCTTCTTGGGCATTATCAGCAGGGAGAACTAAACCTGCAATTCCCATTTTTTGGGCTGCTGCGGCGATGGGTAATACACCAGCCACCGGACGCAAACTGCCATCTAGAGAGACTTCACCCAAAAATAGATAATCCCCCAACAAATCAGCGCTAACTTGCTCAGAAGCCGCTAAAATTCCTACACTAATAGGTAAGTCAAAACAAGGGCCTTCTTTGCGTAAATCTGCCGGAGTTAAATTAATGACTATTTTTCGCATCGGAAAGGCAAAGCCAGTATTTTTCAAAGTTGCTTTGACTCTTTCTCTCGATTCTTGAATTGCTGAATCTGGTAGTCCCAAGACAACAATTCCCGGTAATCCCCCTGACACATCGACTTCTACGCCTACTTTGACGGCATCGATGCCCACAATTGATGCACTCCAGACTCTAGCAAGCATTTCTTATATAAGAGTAAACCAATAGATATCTCTAGCAGATGAGTTAGTTGGTTGACATTAGTGAAAGCACATAGACGATTTTGGGCAATTCATCAATTGCCCATCGCATTATCGCCAGTGCTGGGGTATTTTCAGATTTTCCGGTAGGATGGTTGTGCGATCGCCAATTGCTTCTTCAATCTGCTGCGATTCTACATTTTCCGAACCGCTCAAGTTTGCTCCACAGAGGTTAGCTTCTTGGAAATTAGCTTCTTGGAGGTTAGCTGTACTCAGTAATGCACTGTCTAAATTAGCTCCAGCCAGTTTTGCCCTTTGCAAGTTACTGCCAATCAAGTTTGCATCTTGGAGATTGCTACCCTCGAAGTTGACTTCTTCTAAGTTAGCATCACAAAGAATTGCTCCTTCTAAATTGGCATCACAAAGAACTGCACCTGCCAAATTGGCATCACAAAGAACTGCACCTTCCAAATTGGCATCATAAAGGATTGCTTGAGAAAGGTTCGCTTTTCTGAGGACTACGCCTTGGAGATTGGCTTCTGGAAGGATGGCTTTTTGCAGGTTGGCTTCATAGAGGACTGAACCACAAAGATAGGTTACTGATAAGTCTGCTTCCGAGAGGTTGACTCGTGTAAAATTTACCCATTGCAAATTAGCACCGACAAGCATTGCTCTTGAGAGGTTAGCTTCCGTTAAGTCTGCATTACTCAAGTCTGTATTGCGTAAATCGAGTTTCTGATTGATTGGATCTTTGGATGAATCGCGTCGTCCAATGACAGTTAAGGCTGTTTGAATATCTGTAGGAAGTTTTGATGATTGCCTTGACTCATCCTCATATTCCTGATTCGCCGAGGCATTTTCGCGGATAAAAGCAGCGAGAATTTCCATGATTGTCCAATGGTCTTTTGGAGAATCTTTGGCAATTCGTTCTAAAGCATAAATTGCCGCAAATCGCGTTTCAATCTTTTCATTTCCCAATTGTTCAATTGCTTTAGAAAAGCGTTCGGGAACAATTTCTTGTGGAGTTAGTTTGGTATGATTGATACTGTTTCCGATGTTGTGATCCCAAGCTAGTGTTCCAGCCAGAAGTTGGGTTAACAGACTGTGATTCTCATCTAGAGAGAGTCTGGAGGTATAGTAAGCATTAATAATTAATGCCAATCCTCCAATAATGATGGCAATAGTTGTTAATGCTTGAGTAATATATTCGATTTTTTCTTGAGTTGACAATTCTTGAATATTTTCAAAAAATGAGAAAATTAGAGTGAAGGATAAAATAAATATAACTGAGATAAATACCAATAAAGTCGTGTGCCCATTGGTCTTTATGAAAGACATGTCATAAGTCTTCATATCCGACTCCTTACGGAAATAAATTTAGGTTGATTCTAAGAGTATCCGTAAAGTTATGATAGAGTGAAAACACGGATAAAATTGACCGGTTATTAAATCTACGACATAAAAATTATCTATATATAGTCATCCTGAATCATTCGCGATCGACAAGATCCTCGACTTTCTAGAGAAGTCAGGGATCGCATTATTCACGAATGATTCGCAGTTGGGGCACAACATTTTTCTCCATGAACTGAGTATTTCAGACAATTAAAAACACGATATTACTTGTGAGAAATAGTTTAAAGTCTGTAACATTAACCAGGTTTATCTAACTACTAAGGTTGATAACAAACTCTAAGTAGATTGGACTAAGTACACCATTTAATTAATTCGTAGCGAATAAATTTGGCAAACCTCTGCGCTTTCCTCCGCGTCCCTCTGCGTTTAAAATTTGGTATTTACGCAATATAGGGCAATTTTCGTGATACCAAAAATTGTGCGATCGCTACCAAAGTTTTTTCTAGCAATTGCGACTTGTTTGCTCGTATTTTACCTATCCCCAGTTAACGCTACAACTATCGGATACTTAAGCGAACAAGGAGAACTATTTCGCCAAGCCCTAGCTGCTGCTAAGTTAACTCCAGAGGATGTCCGCTTCGATATGAAAGATATGGATCTCTGGGGCAGTGATAAATATCGAGTCAAGTTGCTAGATGTGTTTTTCGATAACCCCTGGAAAATCAGTCCTTACACCCGCACCATTACTCAAGATCTACTTGCAGCTAAATCAGATTTAGCACAACTCGCCGCCAGTGCCTACAAAAGAATCGATGGCGGCGTGAGTCCCCAATTAAACAGAGATTTGCTGACAAAATATAAACAGCAAGTACAAAAGCTGGGTGATGATGCCTTAGCTGTTGCTCTTGGTAAACTAAGCACTCAGCCTGCTGATAGTTTTAATACTAGCGAATACAAAGCTTTGCCACCAAAACTACGTTCGGCGGTAGCGCAGTTTTTATTTACAGTACCAGATGCACTGCATTATAGACAGGTGGGATTGTTGCGATCGCTAGCTAAATTACAATTAGATGCCGATCGCACCTACACCGAAGTATTTAACTACGCAGTTAAAACTGTGGAGGAAGAAGCCGCAGAAGAAGAAGATATTAGCCCAGAAAAGGTACTGTTAATTGAATCTCTTTTAGACAACGTTGATTTTAAAATGCTCAACACAGGAGCAATTTTAACAGCCGCCGCTGTTGGTGAAATGCAAAGTCAAATCAGCCAAATCCCAGTTAATTTGTTGTCAGGAAATTATAACTACAGCATAAATACACCCCAAGGTCGAATTATTCTCAGTGGTAAAGGCGATCAAGTCTATTCCCCTGACGATTACCTATTGATCGTAGATGTTGAAGGTAATGATACTTACTCTGGCGGTGCTGCGACTAAAAATATTGCTCATGGTGTCAGCGTCACCTTAGATTTAGCTGGCAAAGACCGCTACTCTAGCCCACCGGGGAAAATTCCCAGCTTTGGGGCTGGTATCTTTGGCTATGGATTGCTGTTAGATTTACAAGGTGATGATAGTTATGAGGCAGAATACGCCAGTCAAGGCATAGGTATTTTTGGTACTGGCATACTCTACGATGCCCAAGGTCAAGACACTTATCAAGGCATTAGTAATCTCCAAGGCAGTGGTACTTTTGGTTCAGGACTGCTGATTGATAATCAAGGTAGCGATCGCTATTCTCTCTATAGATACGGTCAAGGCTATGGCTTTACTAAAGGAGTGGGTCTGCTATTAGATAGTGTAGGTGACGATAAATACATTGGACTAGAAGACAAATATCCAAACGGCGGCCCATTTGGAGCCAAAAGGCACGTCCATTTTATCCAAGGTGCAGGTTTGGGAAGACGTGCAGACTATACAGAGGGTCACAGTTGGGCTGGGGGTGTAGGAATGCTAGTCGATGGCGCAGGAAATGACCGCTACGAATGTGAGGTTTACGGTCAAGGTACAGCTTACTGGTATAGCTTGGGCTTTTTGGTAGACAAGGTGGGTGATGACTACCACGATGCTGGCTGGTACAGCCTGGGAAGTTCGCCGCATTTTGGCGTGGGAGTTTATCAAGATGATGGAGGAAGCGATCACTATACAGGTATCATTATGCAAAGTTTAGGCAATGGTCGTGACTGGAGTATTGGCTGGTTTGAAGATAGTGCCGGCAACGATTGGTATAACGGCAGCTTAATGACCTTTGGTACGGGAGATATTAACGGTATCGGAGTTTTCTGGGATAAGCACGGCGATGACACTTATCTATCTTTATTAGAACCAGCTTACGGACAATCGCGGTTAGAGGGTGTCACTGGTTTACGAGAGTTGATGCTGACATTAGGCTTATTTGTTGATGGAGGCGGGAAAGATAATTACCTGCTATTGCCAGAAACAGACCCCCAAAATAAATTGCCTGATACAGCGCTCAATACTCAATCTCTGGCAACTCATCCTGTTGCTGGTAACGATCGGACTTGGTGTCGCCCGACAAAACCTCGTGATGTCAAAATGGCTTACGGCTGCGGTATTGATGCCCAATAAGTTCGAGTAAAAATGAGAGATGATGCTCAGAGGTTCAAGATGCTAAAAATTCACTGAGAATAACAACAGGTAAACCAGGAACATTACGAAAGCCTTTATCGTTGGTAATAAATTGGTTAGAATTAACAGACAAAGCTGTTGCAGCATGAATAGCATCGGGTGTTTTGAGATTACTTGTAGCCCGAAGGCTAGCAGCTTGTCGCAGTATTGATTGACTAATAGGAATTAACTGCACTGGAGATGATAATAATAGTTCTTCATAGTCTGCTACTAAAGAATTATTGCCATTACGTAATGGAACAATTAAAACCTCCATTAATATTAGCTCGCTGCTGATTATTTGAATTTCTCCTGTATAAAACTTAGACCATAGTGGTTGCAGAAGAGAATAATAATCAGGGTTGCCTTCAATAGTATAAATAGCCACTGAAGTATCTATATAAATAGAGCCACTTGTTGGAAGTATTAGCTGTCCCATGATAAGCGCTCTTCTTGTAGTTGTCTGTCTATATCTTCAGCAGTGCGAGAAGGGTGTCTCCTACGGCTTTCTTCTATAATGTCGAGTACAGAACGATATTTTGGTTCAGATTTTTCTGGTAAAATCACAAATACATCAACGCTATCGCCTATTTCGGCTTCTGGAATTTCAATTTCTATTTTGTTTCCTGGTAAAACTTTGGTTGTGATACGTAAAGCTGATTGCATGGTTTCTCCCTCAACATTTCTTAAATACTGTAGGCAAGATTGTTCTCTTCTATATTCTCCTACAAGCCATAAATGGCAGCAGTATTTTCATCTATTTCTTGTTTTTCGATAAATAATCCAATAAATAAACAAATTTATCAGTATGTCTGTGTTGTTATCAGACATAGCTTTCATCTTCCTCATCTCCAGAATTGTTACGGAGACTTTTGGTAAAAACTATAGCATTAAGAGAAAACGGTAGAATACGCCCAAATAACGAATGATGCAGTGATAACTTAACCAGACTGCCGCCAATGTGTCGGTGCTTCGATATAATCAGGTAGACGAGTGGTGCGATCGCCAAGTGCATCTCTAATCTGCTGCAACTCTAGGTTTTTCGCTCCTGTCAAAATTGTCCCTTCCAGTTTGACATCACTTAGGTTAGTGTGTGAAAAGTTAGCTCCCATCAAGTTTGCTTGAGTTAGATTAGCTTGATAGAAGGTTGCCTTATACAAGTTTGCTCCAATCAGGTTAGCCTGATACAAGTCAGCTTCCGTTAAACTGGCTTCTGAGAGGTTGGCAAAATAGACTTCTGTTTGGTGGAGTTTAGCTGCATTCAAATTAGCCCCACAAAGGTTAGCTCCATTTAAGTTCGCCCCACAGAGGTTAGCACCAATCAAACCCGTTTGCTGTAGGTTGGCTTTACCCAATTTTGCTCCTTGCAAGTTAGCTAAAAACAACTTTGCTCCAGAGAGATTAGCGACTTTTAAGGTTGCTTGTTGCAAGTTAGCTTTATAAAGGTTCGCTCCCTGTAAATTCGCTGCACGCAGACTTGCACCAGACAGATTAGCTGAACGTAGATTTGCTCCAGAGAGGTTGGTACGATTGAGGTTAGCCCAACAAAGGTTAGCTCCACACAAACTAGCTTTTAGTAATTTGGTTTCATAAAGAATCGACTTAATGAGTTTAGCGCCACTAAGGTCACATCCACTCAAGTCAGCCCCGCGCAGGTCAGCCCCACTCAAGTCAGCCCCACGCAGGTCAGCTTGTTGCAGGTTAGTTTTTAGTAGGTCTGCTTGTCTAATGTCAGTGTTACGTAAATCAAGTTTCTGATCTTTTGGGTCTTCGAGTAAATTACGCCTGCCGATAACACTCAGGGCTGCTTGAATATCGGTGCGTATTTTTGGCAATTCTTCATGAAGATTTTGATCTACCTGCGGTGTCGGACGCGATCCACCTCTACGCCTACTTGAATAAACTGCTCCTTGATATTCGGGGTTTTGTTGCTCACCTTTGACGTGCTGAACAGGTGCATTCTCTCGCACAAAGGCAGTGAGAATTTCCATAATTGTCCAGTGTTCTTGAGGAAAATCCTGAGTAACTCTTTCTAGGGCATAAATTGCACCTGTGCGGGTTTCAACCTTTTCATGACCAAGCTGGGCAATTGCGCCCATAAAACGCTCTGCAATCAATCTGTCTTGATTGAGTTTGGCATTTTGCAGGCCAATTTCTAAGTTTTTCTCAGATGCGATCGCACTCTTTTGCATCGCTTGGGCACGCCTCGCTGCATAATAGGTATTAAACATTGCTGCCGATGCGAGAAAAACTATTGCAGTAGTTGTTAAAGCTTGGTTTCTATACTGAATTTTTTCTTGAATTGACAATTCTTTAATACTTGACAAGACAAAGAAAATTACAGTCAATGAAAAACCAAATATAAGTGTTATGGCGATCAACCAATTCAACAGAGGGTCTGTCTTTTTAGAAGACATGGTAAAAATTTTCCTTACAACCTAGAATTATTACTTAGATGTTGGGGAAAAATAGTATAGCATCTAGCAGAAAATTATAATAGGTGTCAAGACACTCGTTGAACTACGGAATAATATCGAATATACTTGTAGATTAGGGCATAAATAAACCACCCCTTCCAAATCAATGAAACCCTTGCAGTACAATAATTACGGATTACACTGAAAATAACAAATGGGGTGTTGAGAGTAGAGAGTTAGGAAAATTAATCAAGCGGATATGATATTAGTATTTTAGTTAGAGAATTTGGTTTCTCTGAGGTTTGCCCCATCAAGTATGGCATCATTTAAAATTGCCCCATCCAATCTAGCTAGATATAAACTGGCACGATGCAGGTTAGCTCCAGAAAAGTTTACTCTCTCTAGATTGGCTGCACTGAGGATTGCTCCTTCTAAGTTGGCTAGATATAAGTTAGCTCCTTCTAAGTTCGCTGCACTAAGTATTGCTCCCGCTAGATTAGCTTCTCTAAGATTTGCCCCAGCAAGGTTAGCTTGATAGAGATTTGTCTGTTGTAGATTCGCCCTATTTAAATTTGCTCCTCTCATGTCTGTGAAGCTCAAATCAAGTTGCTCATTTTCTGGGTCTTTGTTTACATCTCTTCTGGCAATAACAGTCAACGCGGCTTGAATATCTACACGAACTTTTGTTGATAAGTTGCTTGTTACTTTCTCTTGGGGTATATAAGGAGCATTTTTTCGGACAAAATTACTCAGAATGTCTATGATTATCCAGTGATACTGTGGATGATTATGGGCAATTTGCTCCAAATCATTAATTACAGCCAGACTGTTTTCTATTGTGTTATTTCCTAGCTGTTCGCTTGCTATTCTTAAACGTTGTTTTGGCGACGGATACTGAGTTTTTTTAACTTGCTCCTGGAACATAGGTATCCACAAGAATATTTTTGATATTTGAATGTGATTTTTTGGTAAAATATTTTTCATGATATGAGAAGCATTAATAATTACTGATACCATTTCTTTGTGAGGCTGCGCCAAATTTTCTTTCTTCCTTTGTGTCCTTTGCGCCCTTTGCGGTTCGTTTCTTATATAAGTTGGCGCATCTTTATACAGAATTGGTATGAAAATATCCGTAAGGGCTAACAGCCTTTTTTAAAATTTGAATATGCTAATTCAATAAACAAAACGAAAAATCTAACTATTGAGCAAATCTACCTGGCTATTAGAAATCGCGGCTACACAAACTTTCGTCCGCCTGCGCGGACTCAAGAAATTGGAAACCCACGGAGGTGGGTTTTGTCTGTATAGCCGCGAATTATATTCGCCTAGATATATTTTTACTAATCATGATGATTTTGATGTATTCCTAATCAGGGATTAACTAAAAATGAGTATTGAAATGCAGAAAAACAAACAGCCAATAGTTAAAAAGCTGGTGTTAATTGGTGGCGGTCATAGCCATGCTATTGTTATGAAAATGTTTGGAACAAAACCGTTACCAGGAGTAGATTTAACGTTAATTAGTGCAGCATCAAAGACAGCTTACTCTGGAATGTTACCAGGACACATTGCCGGATTTTATAGCCACGATGAATGCCATATTGACTTGCAACCCTTGACGAACTTTGCTCAAGCACAGTTATGTATTGACACGGTAGTTGCCCTAGACTTGAAAAATAACAAAGTTCTTTGTGCTAGTGGACTTGCGGTAGATTTCGATGTGCTGTCTATTGATATTGGCAGTACTCCCGCCACAATATCTGTATCAGGTGCGGCAGAATATGCGATCGCAGCTAAACCAGTATCGCAGCTATTAGAGCATTGGCGTGAATTAGTTGAAGCTGTAGGTAAAAATCCTCATGAACCAATTAGTATTGCGATCGCAGGTGGAGGCGCTGGCGGTGTAGAATTAGCCCTATCGATGCGATCGCGTTTACACCAGATTTTACATCAAGCTCAACAACCTATTCAAAACCTGGAAATTCATTTATTCCAGCGTGGACAAGAACTGATGCCGAATCATCATGAATCAGTACGGCATTTACTTCAGCAAATTTTAACTGAGCAAGGCATTAAACTCCATCTTGGGGAAACTGTGTGTAAAATTGCACCCATAACACCCAAGGAAACTAAAGAAGTCTTTGAAATTAAATGTGAATCTGAGTTGAAAATAGAGTGCAATAAAATCTTTTGGGTAACACAAGCTTCAGCACCCGAATGGTTAAAAACCTCTGGACTAGGAACTAATGAGCAAGGTTTTATTCTCGTAGAAAATACGTTGCAATCTCAAACGCACCCGCAGGTATTTGCATCTGGTGACATTGCCACAATGGTAAATCATCCGCGTCCGAAATCTGGGGTATTTGCTGTTAGACAAGGCAAACCTTTGTTTGAGAATTTGCAGCGAATTTTATTAGGTAAGTTGCTCAAACCTTACATACCACAGAAACAATATTTGAGTTTAATTGGTACAGGAGACAAACGAGCCATCGCCACACGAGGTATCATCACTTTACCACCTCACAAACTATTGTGGCATTACAAAGATTGGATTGACCGCCGTTTTATGGAACGCTTTTGCTTGGAATAATATCATGTCTGGATAATTCTATAGCAAGGTTTTACCCCACCCTAACCCTCCCCTTATAAAGGGGAGGGAACTAGATAGATTTCTTGTTTCCCCCCTTTATAAGGGGGGATTAAGGGGGGTAATTTGACTTGTGTGTACACCGTATTACGGGGTGGGGTTCTTCAAAGCTGTTCAATTAGCTCAATAATTTGTTGATAGTACTGAATATTCCCTTCTTGATAATATAAGTCTGCGGATTTCTGAAAATCGGTAATTGCTCTTTGAGAGTCTCCCAAATTTCTGTAGACATCTGCCCGAAGGATGTAAGCAGAAGCCCAATTAGGCTGACGCTGTAAGGCTTGGTTTAAGTCTGTAAGCGCCCCTTGTAAATCTCCCAACAGAGAACGGCTACGACCCCGATTGTACCAGTCTTCGGCAAAGCTGGGGTCGATCGCGATCGCTCGACTGTAATCTTCTATTGCCCCTTGATAATCTTCTAGGGCATAGTGAGCATTGGCACGATCGCTGTAAAATGCAGCAGATTGGGGATTTATTTGCAATGCTTGGGTGTAATCTGCGATCGCATTTTCATAAGCTTCTAAAGCATAATGGGTAGAACCTCGGTTGTAATATGCTTCAATTAAATTAGGATTAATTTTTAATGCTTGATTATAATCGGCGATCGCTCCTTGTTCATCTCCTAAAAGACGACGAGCATTTCCCCGATTGCAATAGGCTTGGGAAAAGTCAGGAACAAGCTCTATGGCTTGAGTGTTATCATCAATTGCACCTTGTAAATCTTGCAAAGCTTCACGGGCAATACTCCGACCATAATAAGCTGCGGCTAAATTATCATTAATTTCTAATGCTCGATTATAATCCTTAATTGCGCCTTTATGATCTCCTAAAGAACGACGAGCCGCCGCGCGATCGCAATATCCTTCTGCTAAATTAGGATTGAGTTGTAATAAGCGATTGCTATCTTCAATTGCACCTTGATAATCTCCCAATCGGCGAAGAGCATTAGCCCGAAAGCCATATACTAAAGCTAGTGTGGGATTTTCTTGTAAAGCTCGGTCATAATCTGCGATCGCACCCTGATAGTCTTCAAGAGTACTACGAACTAGACCACGCTCACAATAGGCTTGCACATCATCAGGATTCAGCTTTAATGCTTGGTTAAAGTCTGCAATTGCTTCATGATAGTTTTTGAGGTGAGCTAGCACAAGACCCCGATTATAGTACGCTCCGGCAAAGCTGGGATTGATTTTCAGGGCGTGGTTGTAATCTCTGATCGCACTTTGATAATCTGCTAAAGCGTAGTGGGCATTACCTCGGTTATGATAAGCTTCCGCCAAGTTAGGATCTAATTGTAATGCCTGGTTATGGTCAGCGATCGCTTCTTGATAATTTCCGAGAATATGGTGAATATTACCGCGATTGCTGTAAGCTGCGGCAAAATGGGGATGCCATTGTAAAGCTTGCTGAAAATCTGCGATCGCTCCTTGATGATCGCCCTTCTCAAAACTAGTTACGCCCCGATTATGATAAGCATTGGCAATATCAATATTGATGTTATCAGCTAATTGGGTACTCATTTCGATTGTTTGGATATAATCTGCGATCGCTTTGTCGTAGTTTTCCAAAGCAAAGTAGGCATTTCCCCGACTGTGGTAAGATTGCGCCAGTTTGGGATCTAATTGTAGCGCTTGGTTATGGTCGGCGATCGCACCTTGATAATCGGCTAAAAAGTAACGAGCATTAGCGCGGTTGTAATAGGCTGTGGCAAAATTGGGATTGATTTCGATAGCGCGATTGAAGTTAGCGATCGCACTGCGATAATCTTTGAGTTGACCAGTTAAAATCAGCCCGCGATTATGGTAAGCTTCGGCATAGTCAGGATTTAGCTTGATTGCTTGGGTGTAAGCTGCGATCGCGGCTTGATAGTATCCTTGCAAATTGTGGTTTAATCCTTGGTTAAAAAAATCTTCAGCATTCATATAACTTTTTTGGCTTTTGACATTCTCTAGCCTAAAGCATCAGGATTGTTAGCGATAGTTTGTGTAGCCGCGATTTCTAATCGCCTGGTATCCCTTTTCTGTTATTCTGACTTCTGAAGTCTTACTCTTTAGGTGACATTTTAATTTCTACTTTTTGATTTAAAGCTGCTGCAATCCGAGCCAATATAGACAAAGAATGTCCCTCATAGTCAGCATCTTCTAGTCGAGCAATGACTGACTGGGTAGTACCGACTAAATCGGCTAGTTGTTGCTAGGTTAGTCCCTCTTGTTTGCGTGCATCGTAGATGATTTGAGATACTTGAGCATTTATTGATGATTCTCTAACCCTCTCTTGTAATTCTGGATCTGACTTCATCATTCTTTTAATGATTTTCAGTGCATCATTAGTTTTCTTCATTTGTTTCTGACTCTGGTTCGATATAAGTATGAACTTCTGAATTGACTATCAATCCCGTTGCCGGGAATCATTTATTTGAAAGCTGCGATCGCTCATGCCATGTTAATTGAAGACGATTATCGATTTGTTTCAATCCCGTTGCCGGGAATCATTTATTTGAAAGTAAGGATAAATTTTGAGATGCTGGAACATTGAATTGTTTCAATCCCGTTGCCGGGAATCATTTATTTGAAAGCTACAACCCTAACGATTAATGAAACTTTAGAAATTATGTTTCAATCCCGTTGCCGGGAATCATTTATTTGAAAGCTCGGTTTTGGGCTGAGAGTGCGATCGCGTTTACTGTTTCAATCCCGTTGCCGGGAATCATTTATTTGAAAGTTCACACTGTTATTTAACAGCAAGCTATGTTGCATAGTTTCAATCCCGTTGCCGGGAATCATTTATTTGAAAGTTTCGTATCTCTGCCCTTCGGACGTCCTCTGCTGTTTCAATCCCGTTGCCGGGAATCATTTATTTGAAAGCCCGTCCGCGACGTGAGATAAACTCACGTTTCGGCGTTTCAATCCCGTTGCCGGGAATCATTTATTTGAAAGTAAGGAGATTTTGCAGAATTTGTATCAGCTACAGGCGTGTTTCAATCCCGTTGCCGGGAATCATTTATTTGAAAGAATTGTTACCGCAAGCCGTAATCAAGCAGGATAAAAGTTTCAATCCCGTTGCCGGGAATCATTTATTTGAAAGCCTGTGCCCGCAATTGGGTCAGTAATTGTTTGGGGCGGTTTCAATCCCGTTGCCGGGAATCATTTATTTGAAAGCGAGTTATTAGATGTGTAGCTTTGACCCAAGTTTCAATCCCGTTGCCGGGAATCATTTATTTGAAAGACAGCAATTGGGTAACTTACTTTTGGATGGTAAAATGTTTCAATCCCGTTGCCGGGAATCATTTATTTGAAAGTTGTAGCCAATAGTATTAAGCGTATTATCCCGATTGTTTCAATCCCGTTGCCGGGAATCATTTATTTGAAAGAAAGACGTAGCTAATGGGTAAAATATGCGTTATTGGTTTGAGTTTCAATCCCGTTGCCGGGAATCATTTATTTGAAAGTCAAAATGGTCGAAAGCTCTTGAGAAAAAATACAAGATGTTTCAATCCCGTTGCCGGGAATCATTTATTTGAAAGAAAAGCTAAAGTGAGCTTGGTTGAATTCCTGCTTCGTTTCAATCCCGTTGCCGGGAATCATTTATTTGAAAGCTTTTAAAATTCCCTTACCACTGATTCTTCGGGTCTCGTTTCAATCCCGTTGCCGGGAATCATTTATTTGAAAGCTGAAGCTATTACTAAATTAAGGGAATCAATAGACGATTGTTTCAATCCCGTTGCCGGGAATCATTTATTTGAAAGGTTACGGGCATTACGGGCACATAATTAATCTTGATGCGTTTCAATCCCGTTGCCGGGAATCATTTATTTGAAAGTCCGCCAGCCAGAAGCTAAATATAGAGCCATTCCCGCCAGCAATTTTGGCAGGTCTAATTTAAAAGTCCGTTTCCGGGATTCATTAGTAAGCTCTACATTCATACATAAAACGCTGAAAGTATTGAATTGTCAAGGTTCTGTCGATTTGGCGGGAGGTGGGGGGTTTTCGCCTGTGCTTTGCCCTGCCAAAAAATTTCACCGCCATTATATTAACATCATACTATTATCGTCTCTTCTTGTCGAGGTTGCTCGGAACCGTAGGTAATAGTCTTACGTACCGCTCCAGCATCCAAAACATAGATACGTACTGAATCTTCGGCTGGTTTAATCAAGTTTTCAACTTGCACCTTTAGTTTAGCAAACTGCATGGCAGTCAAAAAACATTCAAAAACGCTGTACTGTGTCCAAGTTCCATAACCGGAAAGCATTTTATGTAACTTTGTTCGCCGCTTATTCGCCGCTTTACTATCGGGCAAATCGTAAATTATCAGGTAAAACAAAGTACTCATCGCAGTGTCAGGGCTTTATAGGGAACCCCTTCTTGTAAATGCCGACTTAATAAACGTGCTTGCAATTCAATAGCACGACGATAGCTGCAATGATAGCCAAAGGTAGGATGCTTAAACTCGTCATTCATTTTTCGTTCCCATGCTTGCAAAAATTGTTTGCGTCCGGCTTCCGAAAGTCGATAAGCACCGAGATTATCAGTAAAATCATCGGGTTTAATTTCTTTATGGCTGATAACCGAAAGTATCAAATTATCCGCAACCAACGGGCGAAATTCTTCCATTAAATCGAGAACCATTGCAGGTTGTCCTCTAGTGGTCTGTCAAAACTAAATCTGTGAGTTTATGGAAAAATGGAGAGGCTATTCGCTATCAACCGCTCCATTGGTTTGAGGAACTTCCCATGC
>NZ_JBALFD010000064.1:0-131387 GCF_036916985.1 Nostoc sp. | reverse complement strand
ATTGAGCTAGAAACCCTTTGGCAGGCATAATAATGCTGAATGCACGGATATATCTAGTTTACCATTTATGCAATTGAAATGTGGAACAGCTTATCTTCCAAAACTAGATGCTCACCAGAGTTTTTTCAAAAATCAAATAGGATTCTTGCATTTATCAAGTAGTTGCTAAAGCTGGTTCTGTCAAGAAATATTTGAGGCTTTCTTGCTGGGTGGCAAAATTTAAATATTGAGACGCCATTTCTGGTGTTAGCAACTCAATCATTAATCTGTTTTCTACCCAGAACTCAATCACATCAAAGAATGAATCGCGGTTACAGCGCACTACACGCCAACCTTCACGAGTACCAATTTGTTCAATTTCTTTCTGACTAATAGATACAGAGATAGCTGCATGAATATCAGTATACCTGGTAGTAATAGCAGTATGCACAAATACGCATTCTTCATCACCTTCACCAGGTTCGATTTGAGAACCTAAAGGATAAAGTTCAATGGCTGTACCGTATTCATCAAAAGGTATAACCATATAGCTTCCTGGGTTAGGAGGAAAAGGAACAGCTTGCGCCTTTAAGACTTCTGCCAGAACTTGGGCAACGTGGTTAGGGTTTTTAACAGCAATTGAAATATGGTGAATCATGGAATAACCTCAGTTCGATATTTTATAAATTAGGAAACAATCGGGGAAAACTAGGGGAAGCAGAGGAGAGAAAAATTCTAAATCTAAGCGTATTGAGTTTTATACAACTTGAATGCTCATTGAGGTCGTCCGTAATGACCTCGACCTTTGCCATCGGCGGTTTCAAGTACCAAAACTTGCTGTCCGTAATCGTTCTTCTCAATTGACCATTGGTAAGTCTCAGCTTTTGCTGTATTACGGCTAGAGTAAGTACGCCCAGTATTGCAGATTTGCCCCTTAGATGTGCTGTCAGTGGGCTGGAAGGTAAGGCGTTGAGATTCAACTTTCACTTTGCCTTTTTCCTCTATGAAGAGGTAAGACGCGCAGTTATAGGTGTTAATCTGAATTAGCCGATTTCGCTTGTAGTTACCATTAGATGCGAGTTGGAATTGATCGCTAGAGCCATTAGGGGCTGCTGATTGCCCTGTGTAACTGTCTTGGTATTGGACAGACGAGATTCGACCGTACCGCCACTCGCCTTGGAGTTCAGCAGGCACTCCAGTGTCGTTTTTGCCTGCCTGACTTGCGCTTGGGTAAAAAACAAGGCTAGCCGTGAGACTTAAACTCAGGAAACTAGTAGCGAAAAGGCGAGCAGCTTTTGGTATGGAATAGAGTTGCTTGTTTGTTGAGTACATAGGACTTCTGTAGAAATAGATTTTACGCAATAAACTGCAATCCATATTTATTTAAAACAGGCTGTAATTTTTCCATGTTTAGTAATGGACTATTTGCGACTTGACCCATTTCTTCATAAAAGGTTTTCGCCCCCTTAGGTGAAATTAAAACCAGAAATTTAGCAGTAGCAGAACGAATCTTGAAGGCGTGTGGTGCATTATGGGGAATGTTAACGAAAAAGCCTGGTGATGCCACAATTGTTTCTGTACCAACTTGGATATCTAGCTTTCCTTCTAGAACATAAAATGCTTCTTCCCAAGGGTGGGTATGTAGTGGCGGCCCATTTTCTTCTGTATCTGTAATTTCATAAATTGTCCAAGCTTGATTTGTCTCTTCTCCAGTTACTTTTGTTGTGAACTGTGAGCCAAGAACTGAGAATTGATTACCTTCTCCTGGTGCAAGAATAGTTGCTTTGCGGATGGTTGAACTTTGCATAATTCAGTTACTCCTTCTTATGTAATTTGGTAAGTGTGAGCGACAAACTTGATTTGATACTTTTAAGATTAGAAATTAATAGGGGAAAACTAGGGGAGAGAAATAGGTAGTTAGTATTTTTGTGTAAATGATTATTATGACATTGAACTAAGGTTAAAATCTCTAGAAAGAAATTAGTAGCCTATTCTGGTTAAAGTTGATATTGCCATGCCTCAAGAGTCACTCAACTTTCCGAAAGCAGACATACTGGTGATTGATGACACCCCAGAAAATCTGAACCTCCTATCTGCCATGCTGACAGAACAGGGATATAAAGTTAGGAGTGTAACTAAAGGTTCTACGGGGTTACGGGGAGCAAATGCAGTTCCTCCCGATTTGATTTTGCTGGATGTGAATATGCCTGAGATGAATGGCTATGAAGTCTGTGAACACTTGAAGGCAAACGATCGCACCCGTGAAATTCCGGTAATTTTTATCAGCGCTTTGGGTGATGTGCTAGATAAGGTGAAAGCCTTTGCAGTTGGTGGGGTGGACTATATCACCAAGCCTTTTCAACTGGAAGAAGTTTTAGCACGAATTGAAAATCACTTGACGATTTGGAAGCTGCAAAAACAACTCCAAGCCCAAAATGAGCGGTTACAGCAGGAAATTTGGGATCGTGCCAAAGCAGAAGAGAAGTTTGCTAAAGTTTTTCGCTCTAGTCCCAATCCAATCGCGATCGCTACTGTTGCAGAAGCTCGTTTTATTGATGTCAATCCCAGTTTCTTGAAGATGAGCGGCTACTGTATAGAAGAAGTGATTGGTGATACTGCTGCTGAACTTAATTTGGGTAAAAACACAGTTGCAATTGCCCAAACAATTCAACTTTTGCCGGAAACTGGATCGCTGTACAATCTAGAATTTGAATTTTCTACTAAGTCTGGAGAACTCAAAACCATACTGATATCTCTGGAATTGATTGACTTAGCTGGTGTGCTGTGTGCTTTATTAATTGCCAATGATATCACCGAACGCAAACGCTTAGAAAACGAATTTATTTCTTTAGTCAGTCATGAATTGCGTACACCTTTAACTTCCACAATGGGAGCATTAGATTTATTGGGTTCAGGACAACTAGGAACTTTGACTGAACAGGGACAAAAAGTCCTGAGTATTGCCACAACTAATACTGAACGCCTAATTCGTTTAGTAAATGATATTCTCGATTTAGAGCGAATGAAATCGGGTAAAATCTTCACGCGGAAGACAAAGTACAATGCCGCAGACTTGCTAATTATGGCAACGGAAGCAATGCAAGCAATGGCAGATAAATTACAAGTCAGACTGATTGTAAATCCTGTAGCCGTCGAACTTTGGGCAGATCCAGATCGCCTCTTGCAAACTCTCACCAATTTACTGAGCAATGCGATTAAGTTTTCTAAGCCAGGTGATACCGTGTGGATAAGTGCCACTCTTTCAGAATCCAAAGGCGTTGAGTCTAAAGAAAATCAGCCTTCATCACCCAACTTCCTGTTAATTACTGTCCAAGATGAAGGGCGAGGAATTCCTGAAGATAAATTGCAAATAATCTTCGAGCGCTTTCAGCAGGTGGATGCATCCGACTCCCGCAACAAAGGAGGAACAGGTTTAGGACTTGCTATTTGCCGAGATATTGTACAGCAACATGATGGTAAAATCTGGGTTCAAAGTATTTTAGGCAAAGGTAGCACCTTTTATGTGCTGTTACCTTTACCAGTTTCTAAATAAGTAGGTGGGCGTAAACAAAGTTAAATGGTGGGGGTCATCATTGGTCATTGGTCATTAGTAAGAGTTTAAGCCATATTTACGTTTCGTAACATAGTTTGGTTTATTCCCGCCTACCTACTTAACAGCTTTGAATTTACACAATCTCAATTATCACAGGATTTCCACAGCAAGGTTTTTAAATTTTAAATTGCTTAATTTTCCCCTACTTCTGCCCGATTGCATTCTAGAATAGCTGAAGACTAATCAAGCTAATCAGCATCACATATCATGCAAGAGTGAAAATATGAGCAGAAATATCTTGATTGTTGATGATGAAGAAGATGTGCAGGCGATCGCAAAATTGGGATTAGAAATGGGTGCTGGTTGGAATGTGTTGACTGCTTGTTCTGGTCGGGAAGCGTTGAATATAGCTGCCAATTCTAAACTTGATGTTATTTTACTAGATATGATGATGCCTGATATGGATGGGCGTACCACCCTGCAACAACTCAAGGCTAACCCCGTCACTAAGTCAATTCCAGTAATTTTACTAACTGCCAAAGTCCAAGAGTCCGATCGAGAAAGCTTTCATGGTTTAGATGTAGCTGCTGTCTTTGCTAAACCTTTCCGTCCCTTGAAGCTAGCAGCGCAAATCAGTGAAGCATTGGGCTGGGGCTGATCCAAACTAGGGGGACTGGGGACTGGGGACTAGGGACTGGGAGCAACGGGATTTTGTGATCAGGGGGAGCAGGGGAGACAGGGGGAGACAAACAAATAAGTGTATTCCGGGCTATTGCGGTAGTACAAAATACAAAACTTGTCTCTTCACTCCCGCTGCTCCCCCTGCCTAAGAAAGCTCTTTTCACAATGATCTCACTTTTTCGCGTTGCCCCCAATCCCCAATCCCCAGTCCCCAATCCTTAACTACAATTCATCCCAAACCACAGGAAAGGAATAATCAGAAAAAGCGGAAAAATCATGATTGTCACTGCGGGTTTCTTCATCCAGAACTTTGATAACTTTGTTATAGATGTCTTGTGCTTGTTGCGGGGAATCGCCGATGCTGGTTAATCCCAACTTGCCAAACTGCGAAAGGCAACCCATAAGATGAAACACTGTGCCCGTTTCTGTACCGCTGTCAAAGTGCAGTCTGTGGTGAGCAATGATATCCATTAAATCATTGGGTAATAATCCCTGATAGCGTTCTTTTTGCAGGTTGTCAGTGGCAATGTAGTATTTAGGACGACCTTGCTGACTATAAAATAAACCTGTGGAAAGGTCATAGCGGCCGTTCGTTAATAATTTCAGGGTCATAAATGGATGAGTTGTACCGCCTTTACGCAGGTTAATTTCGATCGCCTGAATATCCCAATCTCCATTACCTTTGTCAACAGCGATAAAATCTACGCCAAATCGCTCTAAAGTGCCTTTCTCTGCTAACTTTCTGCCAACTTGTAGTCCCAATTGCTGTAATTGCAATCGATATCTTTCATCAGCGGGAAAGCGACAACCAAGATAAATCTGACCATCTGGGCCTCCAAGAATTTGGTCGTGGGTTGAAAGGATTTCTACTTCACCTGTGGGTGTGATCCGTCCTTGGACGCTGGGCGATCGCTTAATTTTTCCCTCCACAAATGCTTCAGAAATTGCCCCTAATTCCGGGATTCTCCCCGAAAAATTATCCCAAGTCTCTTGTTTTGCTTGAAAGCGCATTGTTGAGAAGCGATCGCTAATTGCTGCTATCCTTTCAGCATGAGTAGCTTTTCCTGGTGCTAAATTCTCAATCGGCCTAAGATCCAGCAAGGCATTTCCCTCTCCAGAAATACCTTCATTGAGTTTTACCACTACCCGTTGTAATGTCGGTTGTCGTTCCCACAAATCAACAGTAGCCTTTGTCAAACTCGTGTGGTTCCAAACTTTTTCGCTGCCATCTGGATGTGGTACTCCACTTTGGGCGAAGATTTGCCGACTACCACTTTTTGTCCCCCAAATCTGTAAATCTGGTGCAGCAGCATACAGTGGTACACCTAATTTTAAAGACAATTCGCCTTCCCACTGCGAAGAGTTGTAGCAGATCATGAATGATTTGTCTAGCCTCAAAGATTGATGAATCCGCTCTAGCAAACGGGGACGTTCTAAAATCTTTTGACTAAGAGGCTTAAGGGAAGAATCGTAAGTAGAAAGTAACAGTAAGCGATTGCGAGCATGAGAAAAGGGAATTCCTGGCAACAGTTGCAGATAATAATCAATGATACTCGGATGCAACGGTACTGATGTTATGTAAATCAGCCGAGTTCGGGGATTTCGCAATCGAATTAAGGAAAATAGTAATCTTTCTTCATAATGCTCGCAGCCTTCGATCTTTCGGAGTTCGTGCTGGTCGAGACTCAGAGAGGGAATAATTAAAATATCTGCTTCACTATTATCAAATAGTTCGCTAGTTTTCCAGCGATCGCGCAGGGTTAATTGTAAGTGGCGGAACTTTTCAACCTGTTCTAACTCGGAAATATTTAGTGTTGCCATAAATCATCCCTGCCCTCTAATGATCTCAATGTAGCGCACCACGCAAGCTTTTGGAAGATGTAGAGTTGCCGTGTCAAGATTCAGTTAATTTTGCAATAAATTTTAGGAAGTCTGCAAGGATAAATCAAACTCTAGCAACCCGCAGAACAGCCACTTATTTAATTTATTTTCAGTCTTAAGGTTGAGCTAATTGCAGCTTACTTTACCTCTAGAGAGCGATAAATTACAGCAACATAATGGTTAACTTGAATGCAGATGAAAAACTCATCTGTTTCATTAAATCAGAGTCGTATACTTATTTTCAATTGTCATATAAGCTGCATCCAATTACTAGAAAAATAAGTAAGTTTGTCAAACATCCAGGATATAAATGTCTAAAATTCCAAATGGCTAGTGAGAGTCAAAGCAAAAACTAAACCTTGGGTTTAATTTTCGATCCAATGTTTAGTTTTTAAATGGTGAATGGGAGAGAATGCTCCATTAACAGTGACCAATTCAATATTCAATTACCAAGACAAAAACTATGGCTAAATCAAAAGAACAAAAAGGAAAAAAATTGCAACCGCCACAGCAACAAGAAGCACCGGGTATTGAATCAGAAATGACACCAAAACCCAAAGCAGATGATGCTCAGTATCGGGGTAGTGGTAAGTTACAAGATAAAGTAGCATTGATTACGGGTGGAGATAGTGGTATTGGTCGTGCTGTTGCGATCGCATTTGCTAAAGAAGGCGCAGATGTGGCGATCTTTTATCTCAACGAACATGACGATGCCAAAGAAACCAAACATTTGGTAGAACAGCAAGGGCGTCGCGCAGTTACTATTGCAGGTGATATTGGCGATGAAACTTTTTGTCAGCAAGCCATACAGCAAACAGTTGGTGAGTTTGGCAAACTCGATATTCTTGTCAACAATGCCGCCGAACAACATCCGAAAGAAAGTATTGAAGAAATCACCGAAGAACAACTAGAGCGAACTTTCCGCACTAATATATTCTCGATGTTTTTCATGACTAAAGCTGCACTCAAGTATTTACAAACGGGCAGTTCTATTATCAATACCACATCGGTAACAGCTTACAAAGGTAGCCCACATCTCTTAGATTACTCCTCTACAAAAGGTGCGATCGTTGCCTTTACTCGTTCCCTATCACAAAATTTAGTGTCAAAAGGAATTCGCGTTAATGCTGTCGCGCCAGGGCCAATTTGGACACCTTTAATTCCCTCAACTTTTCCTGAAGAGAAAGTTGAGACTTTTGGAAAACAAGTACCAATGCAACGAGCCGGACAACCAGAAGAAGTTGCTCCTAGCTACGTATTTTTAGCCTCTGACGATGCTTCTTATATCTCTGGACAAGTGCTACATGTTAATGGTGGAGAAGTTATCAATGGGTAGGTAGAATAGCTAGGAATTATTTAATTTTGGATTTTGGATTTTGGATTTTTCTTTTAATCCAAAATTTGAAATCAAAAAATTAAAACTACTAGAATTTGAAGTCATAAATTTTTACTTATTCGCTCTTAATTCTACCCTCCTTTTCTCCCATTAGAGGGATGAGTCAAGGTTGAAATCTTGATAATCTATCTAACAGCGTACATTTCAGAAATAATAACTACGTATATGGCATCTCTTACACCACTGCATGGCACAGAATTAGTAGATTGTGCTAGAGCAAATGCCAAGCAAGGAATTGAAACTGCTGCATATCAATGTGGCTATGGTCAAGACCTCAACAAATTTGCACAAGAACTCAGACAAGCTTGTGAAGACATGAATTTGCAAGTCAAAGAACTCAGTGGATTGATTACTGAACAGGACTTGATATTAGAATTAGGTACTGGCGAAATTATTGCTCCAGAGACGGAATCAGAATTGTAAAAGTTAGTCATTGGTCATTGGTCACCGGTCATTAGTGAAGAGGGTGCGATCGCTACTTCTAATCATCCTTGCAGAAAATAAGCCCAGAGAGTAGCGATCGCACTCAGTACAGCCCACCATGAATCAATTCAAAATTCAATTAAGTGGAACGTAGTGAAACCCAACATCAGCAATAGACGTAGATTGGGTGGAGCGAAGCACAACCCTACAGATATCAGGATATTGGCTTTGGCAAAGCCTCCAACGCCACTTGCTACAACTCTCTTAACCCGCGCAACGCAGTGTATTAGTGTCAACTTAACGTGAAAGCAAGTCTATAACTAGCTTTTAGATTGCCTCGTTCCCAGTCGGAGACTGGGAATGCTTGTCTTTGAGGCTCCGCCTCAAGACTCGCGGCAGAGCCGCTTTTGAGTTGTATTTCCAGCCTCCAGCTGGAAACGAGATTTGAAAAGGGTTTCAGCTTAATTTGATACTAATGAACGCAGTGGCTCCCCAACCTACAATTTTGGGGCAAAATTTTAACCTTGACGCGCCACTACAGTACCTAATTTCGTTCAAAACTCAGTACACCTTTATTCCTTCTTCCCAGTCCCTTACCTCTACGAGTGATTCAGAAATCAAATAGACATCTCCAGAAAAGAAAAAAGACCCCTCTCCAAACCTCTCTCCGTTTCGGTGAGAGGCTTTAAAACCCCACTTCCCTTGTAGGGAAGGGAGGAAGGGGGGTTAGGTCTGCGTGCAAATTTGTGGTCTCTAAATCATCTTTTCCGGAGATGTCTAATCGGATTGCTATATATCTTTGCTGTTTGTTGTAACCAAGAGAGGAATTGACAGTCAAGATGAAGCATATATAAATAATACCTTTTTTAAATCTTTAAATATTACAAATTTTCTTTATGCAATTTTCATATAATTAATAACCATCTGGATGAAAAGTATGGGATCATCCTGTAGTTGGTAATTTTCACTTAAAGATCATCAAAACTTTGATATTCCTTTAAAAAAGGACATATCAATGTGAATATTTAAACAAAATTCCACAAAGAAGATAGACATAACACCGAGTTCTAGTGTCAAATGTGTAGTTGATTAATCCAAGAACAATACTTAAAAGTAAATATGTAATACTGTTACTTTAGACTACTTAAGTATTTATCTATCGCGATCAAGTTTTGCTTTATCTCAAATTTTATGCACCTGCACATCATTGAGATTAAAAGTTCTAGAGAATGGTGATTTATAATTTTTGATTAAATTCACCAAAACTCAGAAAGTTTATCAAAAGAAAACAAGGATTAGTAAGGACTAATAAGCCCTTCAGCTAATCTTGAGTATTTCTTGTTATACGCGGTTTTCTACATCTTCTTACTATATCTCTGCTTCCAGAGAAGATATAGGGAAGTATGTTTTCGCGTCATGCTGTCATACTATTTTATTTTAATGTTGATACAAATAAACAGCAAATTAGTAAATCAAATTAACACAGGAGAATATATATGAGAAATAATTTGTATCAGAAATTGAGTGAAATAGTATCCACACAAATGTTAATAGGCAGACAATGATTTGCTCATAAACATACTTAGGCTATACTCATCACGCATTTTTTGTTAAAAACATTAAACATAAAACTAATCCCAAATTATTGATTATGGCATTAGTTTTAGAACTATTTTGAGGCATATATCTCAATGAGTGCAAACAATCAACTGCTATCAACACCTGTAATTCCAACACTTACTAATACAACAGACCCATTGGCTATCAGCAGTCCTGTCTCTCAGGCTAGCGCCAGCGTGCTATCTCAGGGAAATGGGCTGACAGGACAGTACTACGACAACATCGACTTCACCAACCTGAAGCAAACCCGCACAGATGCAACGGTAAACTTTAACTGGGGTGATGGTTCTCCAGATCCTTCCGTGGGTGCAGATACCTTCTCAGTGCGTTGGACAGGTCAGGTGCAAGCCGAGTATAGCGAAACTTACAATTTTTACACCACGGCTGATGATGGTGTGCGGTTGTGGGTGAATGGTCAACAAATCATCAATCAGTTTGTCGATCAACCAGCCACAGAATATAGTGGCTCAATTGCACTGGTTGCAGGTCAGAAGTACGATATTAAACTCGAATACTACGACAATCAATACGAAGCTGTTTCCCAACTGGCTTGGTCAAGCACCTCTCAGACCAAAGAAATTATTCCTCAGTCTCAACTGTATAGTAATGCCAGTAATACTAATACACTTGCGCTTGCATCTCCTGTAATTGGTAACGGCAACGGACTCCAAGGACAGTACTACGACAACATCGACTTCACCAACCTGAAGCAAACCCGCACAGATACAACGGTAAACTTTAACTGGGGTGATGGTTCTCCAGATCCCTCCGTGGGTGCAGATACCTTCTCAGTGCGTTGGACAGGTCAGGTGCAAGCCGAGTATAGCGAAACTTACAATTTTTACACCACGGCTGATGATGGTGTGCGGTTGTGGGTGAATGGTCAACAAATCATCAATCAGTTTGTCGATCAACCAGCCACAGAATATAGTGGCTCAATTGCACTGGTTGCAGGTCAGAAGTACGATATTAAACTCGAATACTACGACAATCAATACGAAGCTGTTTCCCAACTGGCTTGGTCAAGCACCTCTCAGACCAAGCAAATTATTCCTCAGTCTCAACTGTATAGTAATACCAACACACCTCCTACACCTCCATCTCCTGTAATTGGTAACGGCAACGGACTCCAAGGACAGTACTACGACAATATCGACTTCACGAATCTGAAGCAAACCCGCACAGATGCAACGGTAAACTTTAACTGGGGTGAAGCTTCTCCAGCACCCACTGTTGGCGCTGATACCTTCTCAGTGCGTTGGACAGGTCAGGTGCAAGCCGAGTACAGCGAAACTTACAATTTCTACACCACCGCTGATGATGGTGTGCGGTTGTGGGTGAATGGTGTACAACTCATCAATCAGTTTGTCGATCAATCAGCTACAGAATCTAGTGGCTCAATTGCACTGGTTGCAGGTCAAAAGTACGATATTAGACTCGAATACTACGACAATCAGTACGACGCCGTTTCCCAACTTGCTTGGTCAAGCGCCTCTCAGACCAAGCAAATTATTCCTCAGTCTCAACTGTATAGTAATACCAACACACCTCCATCTCCTGTAATAGGTAACGGCAATGGACTCCAAGGACAGTACTACGACAACATCGACTTCACCAACCTGAAGCAAACTCGCACAGATGCAACGGTAAACTTTAACTGGGGTGAAGCTTCTCCAGCACCCACTGTTGGCGCTGATACCTTCTCAGTGCGTTGGACAGGTCAGGTGCAAGCCGAGTACAGCGAAACTTACAATTTCTACACCACCGCTGATGATGGTGTGCGGTTGTGGGTGAATGGTGTACAACTCATCAATCAGTTTGTCGATCAATCAGCTACAGAATCTAGTGGCTCAATTGCACTGGTTGCAGGTCAAAAGTACGATATTAGACTCGAATACTACGACAATCAGTACGACGCCGTTTCCCAACTTGCTTGGTCAAGCGCCTCTCAAGCCAAGCAAATTATTCCTCAGTCTCAACTGTATTCAGCAGCTATTCAAACCGCTATCACATTAGGATCACCTTCTGCGACTGTGAATGAAGGTAGTGGTAGTGTTACTGTAACTCTACTTAGGACTGGTGATTTAAGTGGCACATCTTCAATCAAGTATGCAACTATAGCTGGTACTGCCACAGCAGGAGTTGACTACGGAAGTGAAGGCGTGGAAAGCGCTGGGACGGTTATTTTTGCGCCGGGACAAAGCAGTGTACAGGTGTCTATTCCGATTATTGACGATTCGTTACCAGAACCCGATGAAACCTTTAGTTTTGTCATCGATCAAGCAGTGGGGGCAACACTAGGAGTTCAAAGAACTATCGGAATTACCATTCAAGACAACGATCGCTCTAGTATCGACTTCTCTCAGCCAGTAGTTAATGAGGGTGACGGTTCTGTTACGGTGACAGCTACACGAGGTAACGCTACGGGGGTCGCTAGTGTAGACTACACAACCGTAGATGGGACTGCTAAAGTTGGAACTGACTATCGGGCTGTATCTGGAACCTTAAGTTTTGCAGTCGGACAAACTACCAAGACCATTGTCATCCCCATTATTGATGACAACATTGGCGAATCAAATGAAACATTTTCTTTGAGATACAGTAATGCAGTTGGAGTGCAGCTAACTAATACACAGTCAACTATCACTATTATTGATAATGACTCTGGTAACTTTGCTCTAGATACAGTAGCTTCTGGTTTGAATCAACCTACAGCTTTTGACTGGTCACCTGACGGCAATACCCTGTTCGTTGCCCAGAAAGATGGGACAGTGCGGGTTGTGAAAAACGGCACTTTATTAGCAACACCATTTATCAATATTTCTGCACAGGTAAATAATACGCGCGATCGCGGTCTCTTAGGCATTGCCGTCAATCCAGGTTTTGGTCGAACTCCCAACGGCAACAACTATGTTTATCTGTTGTATACCTACGATCCACCAGAAACCAATCCAAACAATCCTAATAACAATCGCAATACCACATTAGACGATCCTGACCAAAATGGAAATCGTACTGCACGGCTGAGTCGTTTTACAGCCGATCCCAACACTGGTTACACTACTGCGATCGCTGGCAGCGAAGTTGTGCTACTAGGTACAAATGGCACTTGGGCGAATATCAGCCATCCAGATGGAAATAGCACAGATGTCTCACTTGGCTATGCACCATCAGGAATTATCAACAGAGTTACTGGTAGGCCCTTTACTAGCTTGCAGGATTATCTCAATAATCTTGATAAAGTCCAAAATGTCCAGAATTTTATAGCCAATGACAGTGAATCTCACTCAGTTGGTTCTATTCGCTTTGGTACTGATGGTTCTCTGTTTGTTAGCTTAGGAGATGGTACTTCCTACAATGGGATAGACCCCCGAGCAATTCGCGTCCAGGATAAGAATAATTTGTCTGGTAAGATCCTGCGGATTGACGCGATTACTGGTCAAGGTTTAGCAACTAATCCTTTCTACAACGGCGATCCCAATAGCAATATATCCAAAGTTTATGACTTAGGTCTGCGTAACCCCTTCCGTTTCACAATTGATAAAAGAACCAATACCCCCTACATTGGTGATGTTGGCTTCGCTACTTACGAAGAGGTAAATGTCGGCAGACCAGGAGCTAACTTTGGCTGGCCATTCTATGAAGGTGGATTGGATGCAAATGGCAATATCGTCAACCTGAAACAACCAGCTTACGCTAGTTTAGCTGCCGCGCAAACCTTCTACAATAGTGGCACACCTGTAACAGCACCACTGTACACTTACAAGCATTTTGCTTCTAATTCAATCCTCGTGGGTGATTTTTACACAGGTAGTACTTTCCCTTCAATCTATCAAGGTGCTTTATTCGTTGGTGATTTCAGTCAAGGAACTATCGATGCTTTAATCTTAGATAGTCAGGGTAAAGTTGTCTCAGTTAAGCGATTTGCTTCCCAAACAGACAGACCTAATCTAGGACTGCCTACACAAATAACCACTGGGCCCGATGGCAATTTGTACTACGCAAACTTGACCGGAGGCCAGATTAATCGCTTCCGACCTGTTTAGTGATGACCTGAAGGAGGCATAAGGCAGGAGGTAGAAAGTAAGCTTTTTATACCTGATTTTGAATCCTGTACTTTATGCCTCATCTAGTTGAAAACTGCTGTATCAGTGAACAGTCGCATAACTGTTCACTGATTTTACTTAAGATAACTTTGTCAAAAATCCCAACAATTTTTTGGTATTTGATGTCAGCAGTGTTCGACGATAAGCGTCAGCTGCTTTTTTAATCGCTTCGGCTTGAGTGGGATAAGGATGAATTACACTGCTTAATTTACTCAAACCGATTTTATTTACAATTGCCGTAGTCACCTCTGAAATCATCTCACCTGCGTGACTGGCAACAATAGTTGCACCAATAATTTCATCAGAACCCTTTTTATGGTGGATTTTGAGAAATCCTGACTCTTGATCATCTGCGATCGCTCGGTCTACACTACTAAAAGGTATCTGAATTGTTGTCACCTCAATACCCAATTTCTGCGCCTCGTGTTCATACAACCCTACATGGGCAATTTCTGGGTCAGTATAAGTTACCCAAGGCATCACCAGACTACTGAGTTTCGAGCGTCCCAAGCCAAAGGGAGAAAACAGGGTATTTTTAATTACAATCCGCGCCGCAGCATCAGCAGCATGCGTAAACTTCCAGTTCATGCAGATATCGCCAGCTGCATAAATTTTGGGATTGGTCGTCTGGAGGTAATCATTTACCTTCACGCCTTGGTGCTTGTCGTATTCTACACCCACAGCTTCTAAATTTAGATTTTCGACATTTGGCGATCGCCCCGCACCGACTAAAATTTCATCGACAGTCACCGAATCTCGATGACCATTGCTAGAAAAGTAAAGCCGTTTTCCCTCAGTGACAGTTACCACTTCTTCCAACTTGGAATTCAGTACTACCTGAATTCCTTCGCTAATCAAAACCTTTTGGAGAATTTTAGCAGCCTCAGCGTCTTCTTTATTCAAAAGATGAGAACCACTATGGAAAAGCACCACCTCACAACCCAAACGCCGAAAAGCTTGCGCCAATTCGCAACCAATGGGGCCGCCACCAATCACCGCCAAATGTTCCGGCCGTTGAATTAGGGAAAAAACCGTCTCATTGGTCAGATAACCCGCCTGTTCAATTCCTGGAATCGAGAGTTGTGCAGCTCTTGCGCCAGTAGCAATTACAGCTTTTTTAAACTTGAGGGTTTTGTCGCCAACTTCCACGGTATTTTTACTTGCAAATCGACCGCTACCCAAAAAGACATCGACACCCAAGTTTTGAAACCGCTCCGCCGAGTCATTATGGCTGATATCAGCTCTTACCCGTCGCATCCTGGCCATAACTTTGGAAAAATCAACATCAATATTATGTTGGGGAATATTAACTCCTAAATCTTTGGCATTCAATATTTCGCCAACGACGCGAGCAGAGCGAATAATAGTTTTAGATGGTACGCAACCAACATTTAAGCAATCCCCACCCATAAGATGCTTTTCAATCAACGCTACTTTTAAACCCAAATCCAGACCTGCTGCACCCGCCGCCACCACTAATCCCGCCGTACCAGCACCAATTACTACCAAATCGTAAACATCGGCGGGTTGAGGATTAACCCAATTTGGCGGATGGACGTAAGACAGCAACTTTTGATTATACTCATCTACTGGGCGAACTGTGACTCTCTCGAATTCAGAATTGGTCATTGGCGAAACCTCTTTTAAGAATTGAAAATACTAAAGTCAACATAAATTTGGAGACTGGTGTTCTTTCTTTTGAATGATTGTTTAATAAGAATTACATCTTTGCACTGTTTTATCGGTTTGAGAATTGACAAATAATCTACTTTGCTGAAATAGCAGGAAGTTTTCAAACGCATAGGCGCAACTCTTGGAGACGCTACGCGTAGCTTACTTCCACGTACTCTTACAGAGAAGCAAGCTACGCGCAGCGTGCCGTAGGTAAGTGGTACGCCTTCCCGCAGGGAAGGGGCGCTGAGTCAACGCACAGAGAAGTCTGAACGGTGGGGACACAGAGTTTTGTCAAAAAAATATTAAGAAATCAACAAATTTAATTAATTTATGCGGCTTACCCTGGCTGAGAAAATCCCTGGCAAGCGTCAATAATACAAGATACTGTGCTGTTTACAAGGTTCTCCATCGTATGGAGACTGATTGCCGGTTCAGAAAACGGAAAATTCCAAAATATTTTTCCCTGAAAAGTTGTGACAGTTGCACAGAAAACACCTCCATAAGCAGCGAGCGATGGTATGAAGCTGATTTCTTCTATTTCGAGTGAACCGTAAACTCTGGGGATGTTTACTCGACCCACGTTGCTGACAGATATCGTCGCCAATACTTCATCAGGTCGTCTGAGAAGTGACTCGACATTATGACTGAACGTCAATACTCTGCTGAACACGTCGCCCTGCTCTAAACCAGCGTCAAGCCGTTGTTTTATATCCCGTGCTAATTCCCAGAATGATGCATTTATTTGTAGGGTGTGAAATGATATCAGAGATGAAGTCAGCACTATCATGTTCTCATTGCTAACAACTGGTTTTAGACGTTGGCGTAAATTAACAGCCGTTCGGCAGCTCACGCGCACCTCATTAGTCTGACCTGCACTGATTTTTCTCACCACTGCAAATAGCATCGCTGCACAAAAAGCACCTTGCAGTGTTGTCTTCTCATGCCTGCAAGTATTTATAAGCTGCTGAGTTAACTTGGCGTCTAGCTGTCTGTGGATAAAACCACAACGTCGTAACTCCATCGAAACACACTTCTCAAAACCCAAGGTTTCAACATTTAAAGGTTCTAGTTGGTGACACAGGGTTTCTTTCCTCAACCCATTTGTCGATTTAGGCAATAGCTCTTCGACGGGTGGAAGTGTGGGCAAGCTAATAACTTGAGTTATTGGCTGATTAGAACCAAAACTCTGGAAATATGTCAATATTTCTGAGTACAGTTGAAGGCATGACAACCCATCTGATATAGCGTGATGCACTGTTAGGATTAGATAGTTTACACATGATTCATTCGTGCGATTCGTTGATTAGTGAATCACGGTAATCAGTCCGTAAATAACTAATCCAGCCCGACAGCAGATTACTGTCATTAAAGGCTGAACTCTCGGTCAGATGCGAGTGAAAGCCTTGCCATTCAGACTCAGAATTGACTCCTTACCTGCCCACACCGAACAAGCTCGGTTCTTGTAGAGTGAAGCTGGGAACAGGGCGCAATCAGACGACCGTTGCGGGTTGACACTGGCGCTAACAGGGAGTTCCTATGATGAAACAGAGCCTAGAAAAGCGACTTATCGTGGGGCAGGGCGCAACGCAAAATCCCTGACCTAACTGGTACCAACCATAGCGGATAGAGCTTGGCAATGCCTTGCAAAATATGCACTAGAACCAGCACACGAAGCCACTTTCCACGCACGGAGCTACGGGTTCAGAACTGGGCGCTCTGCCCACGATGCACAAATGTACATCTTTAACAACCTTCGCTCCAAAGCCAATGGAATAGAAAAACGAGTTATCGAACTCGATATCGAAAAATGCTTCGACAGGATTAACCACTCAGCAATAATGGATGAACTCATTGCCCCCAAAGGCTTAAAACTCGGAATCTTCCGATGCTTAAAATCAGGAGTCAACCCAGAATTCCCCGAACAGGGAACCCCACAAGGGGGAGTGGTCAGCCCATTACTAGCAAATATTGCACTCATCGGGATTGAGAATATACACAGATACCACGCAAATCAAAGATACAGTATCACTGATAAAACCTCAACCAAGGATATCAGAGAGCCATCAACCCGATATGCGGATGACATGGTTATTATACTCCGACCCGAAGATGACGCGACAGAGATACTTGAAAGAATCAGCGAGTTTCTCCGCAAACGCGGAATGAATGTAAGCCAAAAGAAAACCAAAGTTACCGCCGCGACAGATGGGTTTGATTTCCTCGGATGGCACTTTAAAGTCCAGAAAAACGGAAAGTTCAGAAGTATCCCATCAATGGATAACTTCAAAGCGTTCCGTAAGAAAGTAAAACACATCGTCAACAACTCGAATTATGGTGCTACCACAAAAGCTGAGAAATTAGCCCCGGTAGTTAGAGGGTGGAGAAATTACCATAAGTTCTGCAAAATGGACGGGTCTAGAAACTCGTTACACCACATTGAAAAAAGAGCTTACACGGTATTCAACAAGGAAACCAAGCAAAACCGCCACTCTAGCAAGAAATTACTAGACAAGGCATTCCCAGCAGTTCCTTACTCCGAAAATAAACACGTCATGGTTAAAGGAACACAATCCCCCTATGACGGAAATACAGCCTACTGGAGCGAACGCAAAAGCAAGCTCTACGACGGCGGAACCTCTATTGCTCTTAAGAAGCAAAACCATAGATGTGCCTCCTGCGGTCTGAAATTCATTGATGAGGAACGGGTTCACCTGCATCACATCGATGGAAATCACACCAACTGGAAGAAAAATAATCTTGAAGCAATTCATGAGAGTTGCCACGATTACAAACACATGAGCAAAAGCGAAAGCTAAGAACATCGGAAGCTGGGTGCGGTGAAAATCGCACGCCCAGATTTAACTGAGAGGTGCGGGAGATAATACTCCCCATCGACTCAACCATTGGCAGAACGAGTACAGCTCTGAGCAAACCTTTGCTACTATCAATTTTTTCATTCAGCTCTTCCAAAACGACATCAGTCCACTGTTGATTGTGTAACTTGTCTACAATACGCAAAGGAATTAAAGGCATCTCTCCAGTTTGAAAGCGGAGATTATCTAAGGAACCAACAATACAAGAATTAAGAAGAGGGTGACGACACTGTACAAGGTCTAGAGCCTGTCTGACCATTTCTGCATTTAGGGGGCCTTTGATGCGACCAACTGTTACAACTGAGAAACCTCCAGCATCACGATTTAAGGTTTCCATAGCTTTCTCTATGTTGCCAAGTTCTCTGTTATCCATAGCGAATCTTCGGATTCCACACTCACGTTAATTTAGATGCGTTTGCCCTGGGGTTTTATCTGCAAACCTCAATTTGTGACAGAGTTCAAAGGATAGAAGCTATAAAACCTCATCTTCTAAAGCTTGCCGGGCAATACGGGTAATATAAATCGTCACGGTGACTGTGGCAATTAAACCTAAAATCCTAATTGCCCATTGTAAAGTCGGGTTGCTAGGTTGAGCTTCAGTACCAATCATGGCAAGATTACCTGCAAGGGAACCAATATAAACGTACATGATGGTTCCAGGAATCATGCCTAGAGAGCCGATGAAGTAATCTTGAAGTGAAACTCCCGTGATGCCAAAGGCATAATTGAGCAAATTGAAAGGAAATATGGGGGAGAGTCGCGTTAACAGGACAATTTTTAATCCTTCTTTACTAACCGCTTGGTCAATGGCAGCAAAGTTTTTGTTATCTGCGATTTTCTGAGCAACCCAACTTCTTGCTAAATAACGTCCCACAAGAAAAGCAGCCGTAGCGCCAAGGGTTGCACCAATAAATACGTAGAGAGAACCCCAAACTACACCAAAAATTACACCAGCCCCCAAGGTGAGAATAGAACCAGGGAAAAAAGCAACGGTAGAAATAACATAAAGTCCAATAAAAGCTATGGCTCCCACCGCACCCAGGCTATCAATCCAGTGCAAAGCATCTTTTAAAATTGCTTGAGGATTGAAAGAATTTAGATTTGCAGATTCTTGTGCCAAAGCTGGGTCTGTGTTTAACGAAAAAGTGGTCGCCAATATCAGTAATATTAATACACTGAAGCTAAAAAAATTCTGCAATTTTCTGACATCAATACTTTTAGATATCTGAATGATTGTTAGTTTTTTCATGAATTGTTATTTCTTCTATTGCCACACTTTGAACTAATTCTTTCTGAGCAACTTTTGTGATATACACAGTTACCGCAATGGTAGCAATCAACCCAACCACTCGCATTATCCATTGCCAAACTTGAGTTTCTGGAGCAATTGCTTGATGCGAGGTGTCAATCATGGCAAGATTACCAGCTAAAGAACCAATATAAACATACATTACAGTGCCGGGAATAATGCCGAAGGAACCTAATATATAGTCTTTGAGAGAAACCTGTGTTACTCCAAAAGCATAATTTAATAAATTGAAGGGAAAGACGGGTGAGAGACGAGTTAGCAAAACAATTTTCCATCCTTCTTTCGCAACTGCCAAATCAATCGCTTTAAATTTAGGATGTTTGTCCATTTGTCGAGAAACCCAATCCCGCGAAAGGTAGCGTCCAATAATAAAAGCCAAAGTTGCTCCAATTATTGCAGCAATTAGCACATATACTGATCCCCAAAATACTCCAAACAGACAACCAGCTTTGAGAGTTAGAAGCGAACCTGGTATAAACAGTAATGTTGCTAAGTTGTAAATGACTATGTAGGCAATAGGCCCAAAAACACCAAGACTGTTAACCCAAAGAACTAATATCTGTAAAAGCCCCTGAAAGTTTAACTGTTTGGCAGCAATTATTAGAGTGACAATGAGGCAACTAAGGAGTAGTAGTTTGAGTTTGGATTTTAGTATATGCTTTCTCATTTTTACAAGTTTTATGTTCAGAATATCAACACCTCAAACCTAATGTTACTAAGATATACTACTTAAATGAGAAATAGATTAGAGAATATTGAAAAATTAATTAGCTGTCATTACATACAGCTAATTATCCCATTTAGGGATTGTTAAATATCAGACTAAATATTGATTAAAAGCCAATTTAAAATTGTTTATTTTCCTACTTGATTGTTCTTTCAATATTCATCTAAATTGTCATCAATAGACTCTGTCTAAAAACAAGTTTAAAAGGGTTTGATCTTAAGTGCTTTTATAAATTAAGTAATGAATTTAATTGATTTCCAAGATTATCAATAAAAATATTTTATACTAAGATTTTTTTATAAAATTATTAAACTCCTAAAAGGGGGTAAAATATTCAAGTAATAATGTTGACTTTACCAGTGTCAATATCGTAACAAGCACCAACAATTTTTAGCTTACCTTCACGGATAAATTTAGCTAAAATAGTTGAACTTTCTTGCAATTTTTCAGTTTGATACTGAATATTGGCTATAACCACATCCTGCATATTATTATCACCTGTGCTGAACTTTACCCTTTCTACAGATGGTTTGATGCCCTCAATAATTAAACCAATTCTGCCAGGAAGTGGTTCGTTTTTGATTGCTTCTGCTACTGCACCGCATCTTCGATGACCCAAAACCACAATCAACTGCGAACCCAATACTGCTGTAGAATATTCCAGACTACCGATCACCGTGTCACTGACGACATTACCAGCAACTCGCACGACAAATAAATCTCCAAGTCCTTGATCGAAGACGATTTCCGCAGGTACTCTAGAATCTGCACAGCCCAATATGGCAGCAAAGGGATACTGAGCTTTAGCAACTAATCGTAGATGTTCTAGTGATTGATCGGGATATTGACGTTTTTGCTGAATAAATCTTTGATTACCATCCAGCAAGCGTCTGACGGCTTCATCTGGACTGATTTGATTAGGATTAACTGGGTGAATATCAGCAACAGCAGTTTGCTCTGAATTCCAAAAGCTATCACTAAAACTAGTAGCTGCAATACCTACCACACTGGCGAATTTTAAGAAATCACGCCGCCCTAAAAATCCATTAATTCGACTCATCAATCTACCTGACAACAACAAAACTGTTCCCAAGAAGATATCAGACTTAAGCAAGATGTAAGAGTACCTTCTTACACGATTTAAGAGTCATTTAATCTTCACATTAGAGCAGATTTTAAAACCTATATACTGTACATATTGACTGTTATATGCGTCAACTAAATTCCATATTATTTGTCAAATTGAAAGCCACGGTTAGCCAGAAGTAGGATGATTTTTCTAATACATCATCTTCTAGTAACGAAAAAGTATAATTTCTGTCAAAAGTTAAAACCCTCTATTGTTTGTATTTCCTGTCTTTTTGGGAATACTTAATAGAGTACTGGCTATAGATATGGCTTTTTTAAACAAAATAAACTGGAATTTACTACGTAAAAATGCTCCAAATAGCTCTGGGATAGTTCCCTCTGCTCCCAGTTCACAACCTTTAGTGCAAAAGCAACCTGCGACATCATCAACCCCTAAAAACCTTGCTGAATTAGAGCATGAAATAGAGTTAGAGAGGCGGGTTCTCAAAATACCCCCTCAGCAACTACATCGTAAAGCCAAGCGGGGTATAGGTAATAGACTTATTTGGATAGCAATACTTATAGGCATTCCCAGTGTTGTAATTTGGGTGGCGAACCAACCTTACCCAGTGATTCGTCGTCCGGTGATGCTCCATGCACCTTTTTTGTTGCTACCCAGCTACATCAGCATGGATAATCACTATCGGCAGGCGTTGGTATCAGTTGAGCAAGCTGAACAATTGATTGAAAAAGCTACTAGTCCTGCTGATTTGGCTTTGGGAGAACAGAAGCTACAAGAAACACAAAAACATTTAGATCAGTTACCAACTTCCTTTGTCAACGATTGGTCACAATATAGATATTGGTGGTATGACTCGCGATTCAGCATCTACAGTTTTAATGCATTTCGGAGTAAAGTTGGGCAGCTAGAAGCTCAGGTTTTTCAAGAAAAGAATGCTCAGTCGTTGCTTACCGATAATATGCAGACCTTCTTGAATGCAAAACAGCAATATGAACGGGCGACAACAGCAATTGATAAACAGACTGCAATAGCTGCTTGGCAAACAGCCCTGAATCAATTTGAGCAGATTCCTGGTCAAACTCTGGCAGGAAAAACTGTACAAAATCAACTAGATAATTATAAGCGTGAGTTTCAGGAAGTTGTTGGATTGGCAGCGGGGAACGATCGCATCAGTGCCTTAATCACCGCAGCGCGACAATTTTCTTGGCAAGCTGCTAAAGCTGGTCAAAATCCGCCGCATACTGTTACTGAATGGCGACAGATAGAAAATTTGTGGATAGAGGCAATTGAACGGTTGAAGGAAATTCCTTCAAAAGATGTAGCAGGTTATACCGAGGCACAGAAGTTATTAGCAATTTATGAGGCTAACTTAGGTCAAGTTAAGGTTAGACGGCAAGCTGAGGCGGATGCTGTGGAGGCTTTGGAGGCAGCGCAACGAGAGATCGAAAGATTGCTGGCTTCAATTCCTGCGGATGCTCATGATGGAGAGCGCAATCGTGTATTGAGCCAATTGCAAAGTATTATTCATCAATTAGAAAAGGTACAAAATGGCACAACAACCTATTTGAAAGCTCAAGAATTACTACTATCAGCAAATAATAAATTAAGACAATTACAGATTAAATAAATGGTAGCGATCGCCTGGGTATGTTAATATCTCCGCCAAAAATATTTACAACAGAATGAATCGGCTGTAGGCCCCTACATCCATATCAGGTATTTCCTGAAATGTTATAAGTCCATTTGTACTATGTGTTTTCTGGTTGATTTCTAGCCAGTTGTAGTGAAGCGGTGACTTTGGCGCTGCATCCACCTTAAGGTGGTTCGGAGAGCGTCAGCGTCAACAACTGGCCATTGGGTGGGATTTTTGAGACGGGAATTAATCCCTTGTAGAATTTTCTCAATTTCCCTGTAACCCTGCTGATATATCAATTAAAACTGCAACAAAAAAATTTTGGATGCCAAATTGCCAAAAGCGCTCAACATAATTACAAATTGCTAATGAGGATTCTGGCAAATAGGGTAATTTACGTTTTGGTCAATTTTTCCTCAATGAATGTCCTGTTTTGTCTTTTGACTAGCTGTAGATGTGATTAGAAACGCAAGGATTATTGGGGAGAATTCTTTGAGCATCGAAAACGACGGTCGCGGCAGTGGCAGGATTTATATTAGTTATAGAATAGCGTAGGCGCAGCCTAAACTAGGCATCGCTATCGCCTAGTGAAGCTCCTATATTAAGCTGGTGTTATGTTGAATGGGGCAAGAGTGATTAAGAAGGATTAATGTCTCTTACCCGCTCCCAGATATAGCTCACCCACTTTCGGGTCATTCAACAATTCTTCACCAGGGCCGGAGATCGCATCACGTCCCGACTCTAATACATATCCACGATTAGCCATCTCTAAAGCCTTACGGGCATTTTGTTCTACTAATACGATCGCAGTACCAGCCTGATTAATTTGTTTAATCTGCTCAAATACTTGTGTCACCAAAATCGGCGACAAAGCAGCAGATGGTTCATCTAAAATCAGCAAACCAGGTTCCAACATCAAAGCTTTGCCCATCGCTAACATCTGGCGTTCTCCTCCAGAGAGAGTACCAGCGCGTTGACGACGGCGATCGCTTAGTCTGGGGAACATGGTAAATATTCTATCTTTAATTGGCTTCAGGGGAACGTTAAGCACAAAAGCACCCATCTCCAAGTTCTCTTCAACACTGAGGGAGGGGAAAACATTGGCGATTTGCGGTACGTAGCACATTCCTCGTTGGACAATTTGATTGGACTTTAGCCCCACGATATTTTCACCTTTGAAGGTAATTGTCCCTGTGTGGGGAATCAAAAGCCCAAAAATTGCTTTTGCCAAAGTAGATTTACCCGCACCGTTGGGGCCAATCACTGTCACCAACTCCCCTGGTGCAACCTGAAAATTCACACCTTGCAGGATATCTACATCTTTGATGTATCCAGCGTGGACATTTTGAACATCTAGTAAATAGTCATTTGTCATTGGTCATTTGTCATTGGTCATTGGTCAACAGTCAAACATAACTATTGACTGTTGACTATGGACTATTGTGGGGTTTTTTGCAACTCTGGTCGTTCTTCTGCAAGAATTGCCCCTTCTACTGGGCAAACTTGGAGACAGATGCCACAGTCGATGCAAGTGGCAAAGTCAATCCAGTACCAATCAGTTCCCTTGGCATTTTTGCCTGGGCCATCATGAATACAAGCTACTGGACAGGCATCTACGCAGTCAGCAACGCCTTCACAGACTTCTGTAACAATTGTGTGCGGCATGTTCTCGATTCCCTCTTTTCTGTATCGGCTATTTCTAGCCTAGCAGGGGAGAAATTAATTCAAAATTCAAAATTCAAAATTCAAAATTAAAGAACTTCTGCCTCCTCTTTCCCAATGCCCAATGTCCACTAAAGCAATGATTCTATTTCTGGCGAGCCATCAGCTTTGATCCAGGCAATTTGGGCTATGCTGCGATCACCTGCATATTGGCGAATAGCATCAGCATCCCTTCCTCCTAAATCAATTTCTACCCGCACCAAATCAGTGGAATCTCTGAGTTTTTGCGCGTAGGCAAAAGCGGCGGCGTTAGCACTGGCTGTCTCTGGTGCTACTAACCAGTCACTCGCTGGAGTTACCTGTGGTAATTGCTGAGTTGATAACAAAACCTGGTATAAATCTTCGATATTCAGTCCAAAACCAATTCCGGGAATGTTTTCTCCTTGAGGGTGATATAGCCCCAAAAGCTGGTCATAGCGACCACCACGCCCTAAAACTCTGGCTTGGGATTCGGTATCGTTGACAACCTCAAAGACAATACCAGTGTAGTAATCTATGGTCTGGATCAGGCTGAGATCGAGGATTAACGGCAGTTTTTTCTCGGATTCTAGTAATTCTACTAGGGATTTGAGGTTATTTACTGCCTCTCGCTGTTCTTCATCAAGATCCAAACTACTGACTTTTTGCAACACATCTGCACTTGGCCCGCGTAAATCCAGGATGATTTGGGCACGATCGCGCAGTTTGTCGCTCAGGGGTAAATTATCTATGGCAATGCGATCTAGATGAGCGATCGCACTGCGAACTTGATGTTGGAGATTGTCAGGAAAGGCACTCAGGAGCGATCGCGTAATTCCCGCCTCACCTAAAATTAAATGCCATCCCTGCAAACCCAGTGCTTCTAAACAGTCTGCTACTAACAGCAGTACTTCAGCATTCGCCAGCAATCCGCCAGCACCTAGCAACTCCACCCCAGCTTGATAAAACTCTTGTTGGCGATTGTGTCTACTTTCCCAAGTGCGGCGAAACACATTGGCATTGTAGTACAGCCGTTGTGGATAACGCAGACCTGCCATCCGAGTGACAACAGTACGAGCAATAGAGGCTGTTAATTCTGGACGTAGCCCTAACTCATCATCTTCGCCATTTTGTTGTAGTTGAATCACCATCTGACGCTGAATTGCTTCCCCTGCCATTAGGGTATCCATCCGCTCTAAAGTCGAGGTGATAATCCTGTGATATCCCCAACGATGAAACACCTGTTGTAACCGCTCTTCAATCCAGCGTTTTTTCTCCACATCCAAGGGCAATAAATCCCTGGCTCCCGCTGCTGGTTGATACACCATTATTTTTTCTTCCCACCAAACAAACCACCGAACAAACCACCACTACCAGATTTATCTGGTTGCTTATCTCCATTATTGGGGGATGAAGTCACCTTATGATCGCTAATTTGTTGTCCTAAAGCCTTATCTATTTTAGGTTTCCATTGCAGAGCCGTTTCGTCACTGGGGTCTAGTTTTAAAGCATTGTCAAAGTGGATTTTTGCCATTTTTAACTGATTTTGCCTCAAATACACCATTGCAATTAAGCTATGGCAGCGACTATTTTTCGGTTCTAGCTTTAGGGCCTCTTGCAACTCTACTTTGGCTTGGGCAAACTGGTTTTTCTCAATCAAAGATTGAGCGCGACGAACATACTGTTCTACAACCAAGCCATCTTTTGCTGGCGTTGGTGCTGGCGCTGGTAAGGGATTTTTTGGTGTATTTTGCTGAGGCGTAGCTGATTGGACTTTGGGTTGAGCCGGTGGCGGTGCTGTGGGTGATTTGCTCACACTCCGCATTAAATATACTAAATTCAATTCGCTAGCTTGGGCAATGACTTGCAGCGCTTGCTCTAAAGAATCATATTGGGTTTGGGCTAGTTTAGCGATCGCAGTTTTATAGAAATTATCGACATTAGCCGCCTCAACTAACTGTCTAGCCAAGTCGGTGTTGAGAGTTACCGAAGTAGACTCTTGTACGAGGCGCTTGCCAATTTGCGACAAAATTAGAATATATTCAGTGCGAGTGCGATCGCCGACAAGTTTTTCGTAAGCTGGGTTAACCAGCTTTGATAACAATTCGTTACCTAGCTCTTTTTGAGCAGCAGTTTGAGTAAAACTACTGTCTGGATGCAAACGGCGGGCGACTTGGAGATAGCGTTTGCGAATCTCTTTGACATCCGCATCAACTGGAACGCACAATACTGCGTGATGATCTATGAAATCATATTTAAATAGTCCGCGGTCTATTTTAAAAGACATATAGAGGTTTTACGCCAAAGGAGCAGTTCGATTCCTCTTAGTTTACCCAAAGTCGGGGGGAAAGCCCCCACCTACTACACCCAGGCTGACAGTGGTGGAACTCGTAAAAGTTCGCTACTGAGGGAGTCGTGAATATAACTATTTGTAGCCAGAATTCTACCTGACTCAATTTTGACAGCAGTACCATCGTAGGCGGTGATTTTGCCCCCGGCTTCTTGTACCAAAATTATCCCAGCGGCAATATCCCAAGGAGAAAGTCCCCGTTCCCAGTAACCATCCACACGTCCACAGGCAACATACGCCAAATCTAACGATGCCGAACCGCTACGTCTGACTCCTTGGGTAAGATGGGTGAGATGACTAAATTCTGCGTAGTTGTTATCAGAGGTTTCACGGCGATCGTAGGCAAATCCTGTTACTAGTAGGCTTTTACCCAGTTCAGATGTTGCTGAAACCTTGATGGGCTGATGATTACGCGTTGCTCCTAAGCCAGCAGCAGCACTGAATAGCTCATTATGAAAGGGGTCATAAATGACACCAACTTGCGGAACGCCATTAATTAATAACCCGATGGAAACGGCAAAAAATGGGTATTGATGAGCGTAGTTAGTTGTGCCATCTAGAGGGTCTATTGCCCAGAGGTATTCATTTTCTTGATTACCTAATTTCCCTGATTCTTCAGCAAGAATAGAGTGCTGGGGAAAGTGGCGGCGCAAAATTTCTAAAATCAACTCCTCTGAGGCTTTATCAGCAGCAGTGACTAAATCACCAGGGCGTCCTTTTTCAATAATTGCGTCTTCTAACTTACCCAAGTAACCTTGCAAAATAGCACCAGCAGCCAAGGCTGCTTCTGTAGCAATATCTAGAAAAATTTGTAGATTTGTCATTTGTCATTAGTCATTTGTCATTAATTCTTCTACTTCACTTCCTCACTCCTCTACTCCCCCACTCTCCCCCTCAGCACTCAGCACTCAGCACTCATTAAAGATTTTGGCGGCGAAACTCGGCGGGAGTCAGGCGCATGGGCTTTTCTGGGTTCCAGATTCCTTGGCCCATAAGTCTCGCCCATTGTTGGGCGCGTTCTAAACGCTGGTCATATTTGTGGTTGGGCGATCGCCCCACAAACATTGCATTCCCTTGTTTGACTAGTTCTTCATTTAACAACACCTTATTTTTCCACACATAAGCTAGAGTTCGTCCGATTTTGTCTTTTGCTTCTAAATCAAACTCCAGCGTTACCAATTGTTCTACACCACCAATTAGATTCTCTAACTGTTCTTTTGCTGCTTCCCCCCAAGGGCGCTGTCGCAAATCTGGTGCATCAATACCAACTAACCGCACTTGGGAAATCAAATTTGGCTGTTCAGCCATACCTAAAACTTCCAAGCTTTGTCCACTAACTACCCGTGCTACTTTCACTTGGGCTTCACTGTTCGGCAGTTGGTTTTTAGCTTGGCAACTCACCAAGAGCAATAAGCAAGCCAAAATAGCTATTTTTCGCACCCAGTCACCAAAATGTAAAGGCATTAGAAACTCGGTGATTTTGAATTGTTTAATCCTCATCTAAGGGTAAACCCGCTTTAATTCTTCCCCTAGCAAAATAGCGACCAAACTGAAGTTCGTAGACTTCATCTTCGTCTTGTGTCTCCACTTCCAAGTCAGAACGAGGGTAACTCACACACAACAAGGCATAACCTTGCTGACGTAAATCTGGCGACAAGCCGATCGCCTCTGGTTGATAAATTTCTCCTGACAACACTCTCACAGCACAAGCGGTGCAAGCCCCGTTGCGGCAGGAGAATGGTAGTTCTACCCCTTGTTTTTCGCCAGTGTGCAGGATGTAGCGGTCTTCTGGCACTTCTAGGGTGTATGTTTTGTCAGTGGCGCGATCGCGAACTTTAATTGTGTATGTACGGGACATCTGGATTTGCGTTTTGGGATTAGGACTATCAGATTCAATCTAGAATATCTTTCTTTATCTTTGCATTTTCTAGGATTCTATAGTATAATGGTAACTTGTGGCACCTGGAGAGGTGGCCGAGTGGTTTAAGGCGCAGACCTGGAAAGTCTGTTTAGGGAAACTTAACGGGGGTTCGAATCCCCCCCTCTCCGTTTTCAGACCTAATTCTAAATATATAGTTTTAACCATAGTTCTACAAATAGTCAGGTTCATGAAGAAGCATGTCTGAAACTTAGACTGTTGTAGCTTATCCACAAAATACTGCTTAAGTTCTCTTTTAAGCAGTATTTTGTCAAGTGCATAACTTTCTGCGTGAATGCTACTAAAACCTCGACTAAGACTGTGGAACCCACACAGAAACAGAACCAGCATCGCATCGAAAATCAGCCCAGCCCTCATCATTCGTTGTCACAGGTTCGCTGATATGTTCAGTAATATCAATGTAAGTGCTGTTGGGTTGCCCAACTTCCATCCACTTAGTCCCTTCTCCTCCATTACTCAGAACAACCGCCATACCGCCAGGATGTTCTTCATCTCCTAAGCGTGTCCAGCCGATTGTGTTGGCGTGATCGAAGTAATCGTATTGGTCGCCATAGGCATAGGTTTGACGAACGTGCAAAAATTTATCAATTATCCATTTGTGACTATCGAGCCAAATCTCATGCTCATTGCCATCGCTACCCGTATCCTTATAATTAGCACCATAGTAATCCGCATAGAAGATACAGGGATAACCATCACTTCGCAGTAGAATCAACGCATAAGCCAACGGTTTAAACCAGCCTTCCACTACAGATTCCAATGACTGCAATGGTTGAGAGTCATGATTATCAACTAAGGTGACGGCTAAAGCAGGTTGCTGTTGCACCAAGGTGTTATCAAATATCTGCCGCATATCGTAGTCATTGCCTTGTTTGCTGGCAGCGCTAAAGTTATAGTGCAATGGCGCATCAAACAGCAACACATCACCACCGGTGACGCTAATGAAATGGTGCAGCGCTTCAACTTCATAAGACCAATACTCACCGACGGCAAAAAGATCGCGACCTGCTTTTTGGCGACAGTGTTGCAGCCATTCTGGGAAAAAGCCAGCTCTAACGTGTTTAACCGCATCAAAACGAAAGCCATCTACATCAGTGGTTTCTACAAACCACTCACCCCAGCGATTCAACTCCTCGCGAACTTCTGGACTTTCCATATCCAGATCGCATCCCATGAGATAGTCGAAAGCGCCTTTTTCCAGGTCAACGTTGTCATCAAATTTTTTATCTTTGAATAGATAAACTGCGTTCTCACCTTCGTTGTAAACGTTGTAATCAACTGCGTCGAAGTGCCACCAGTGCCATTCCATATCAGAGTATTTGCCTTGGCGACCTGGAAAGGTAAAGTGAGTCCACACTTTAATTGTTTGCATCTCACCGATGGGCTGGGTGCGATCGTCTGGATTGTAAGGCGTTGCTTCCACTTCTTCTTCTTGGTCTGCACCTAACTTGTGGTTAAGGACAACATCAGCATACACTCGAATGCCAGCAGCTTTTGCCGCCTTAACAGCAGCGATATACTCGTCTTTTGTGCCGTACTTTGTCCGAACCGAGCCTTTCTGGTCAAACTCGCCTAGATCGTATATATCATAGACTCCATAGCCGACATCGTAGCCACCCCCTGTTCCTTTGTATGCTGGGGGTAGCCAAACAGATGTAACACCTGCATCAGCTAACTCTTTGACTTTATCTTTAAATTCATTCCAAAGATTGCCATCTGGAGGGATATACCAATGGAAGTACTGCATCATTACACCATTCAGTTGAGCCATGTGCATCCCTCTAGTAAAACTTACGATAAATTGTGATTTCCGACACAAAGAGTGTACATTAAGTTTTATGTTTTGTCTTTCAATAGAAACAAAAATCTACTAAAAAACTGCGCTCAACTCATATTGTTTTCTTCTGTGGCTGACAGTTCTTCAGCCAGGTTTTTCTGGAGTGCTTCCAATACTGCGATCGGGTCAGCCGGTTCCTGCATCGATTTCGCTTCCGAATCATCCCGATTTATCACATTAGGCAAATCGGTACGGAGTTCTTCTAATAGAGCAATAATCTTGGCAATTTTTTGCTCGGAGAGCAGGTTAAGCTGTAGCATCAATTGCGCCCGTTGTTCGGCAAAGTTTTCTTGGCGAGTTTGTCGTACCAGTACTCCGGTTGAGATCACCAATGACGCTGCGTCTAAGCCTTGACCTGACCAGCTAAACGAGGGTAGATTGAATGGCAAAAAGCGATCGAAAAAACTGCTAAAAATCCAGATAGCCAGTATGAATAGCAAACTATACATAAATATCGATCGCCCAAAGAATGTAGCGATCGCTTCTAGTATCCGCTGGTGGACGGGAATATCTCGAACTTCCTGGGTATGAAGTGAAATAATCGCTTCAATATTTTTTGCAATCGGGTCTGGCAATGGAGCCGTGATCACTTGATTTCGAGAAGCTTTCTCTTTGAGTTTATTAGCATCTGAACTGAAGTGTCTGTTCACTGTGTAGTCTGCGTTATCGGTCATGCACCAACTCCTGAATCTGGATGTTACTCGATTATTGCTTATCTTCCACCAACGATGGCGTTTTACCGCACTCAGCACTTGCATGCCAATACTGCTCGATTATTTAGATTTAGAACTAGAAAAATTAAATATAGCGGTTCTCAATTGTGTGAAATATAGACCTAACCCCCAGCCCCTTCCCTTGTAGGGAAGGGGAGTGAGCATCAAAGCCTCTCTCCTTTTAGGAGCTACGGTGTACACACAAGTCTTTGAGAGTTGCCTCACAGCGTTTAGATCCCCCCTAACCCCCCTTAAAAAAGGGGGAACCAGAGTCAAAGTCCCCCTTTTTAAGGGGGATTTAGGGGGATCTTCAACGATTTTGGTTTTATACAAAGATGTGTGTACACCGTAGCCTTTTAGGAGAGAGGTCAAAATGTATTGCATCCAAACGAGAAGCGCTATATTATTTCCAAATAAATCGACTTTAGGGGCGTACAGATGTACGCCCCTAATAGGTATTTCGTAAAACCAAGGGTATTGAGTTCTAAGGCACCTCAATAGGAATCAAAGCATTTTCTGGCAAGTAATTGGAAAAACGGCCTTCATCTGCAAGCACTACAATTAGGCGCAGAGAATAATCTGGCGGAACTTGCAAGTCTGCCCACGGTACTGCCAACTCTAAACAACTATTTAAAGCCACTTGAGCGCGACTAAAACGGGGCTGCCATTGATAATTGTCTCCAGCTTCCCGAAACTGAATCGATTGCGTCAGCAAATTAACTTCTAAAAGGTGGTGGAAAAGATAATTTAGTGGGGCTGCATCTGGTACATCTGCTAATGGGACTGGGCTATTGACCATTGTTTTTTCTGGATAGAACCACAGTAAATTCAACTCTGTTGGCAAATCCCGCCCTGGTGCAGCGCCACTTTTAAAGTCCAGCCGCAAATAAAAATTTAAGTGATCGGCCCCATACCAAAGTCGCTGGATGACGCTGCTATTGTGCATCGTTCCCCGCGCCCCACCGATTTCTATGCGTCCAGCTTTGTCCCAATCTTGCTCATCACCCTTACCATCGATAACAGGATGGATAAACCCTTGTGGGGCGTGGTTTCCCTGTGCTTGGTGGCTTTCCACTGGTTGCTTGAGATAGGGCGGTACAGGTTCATTTAATGCTTTGTAAATGCCAAACAAATGTTCTCGAAACAACTGGTCAAAGATGGCATCTTGATTTGACGAGTGTCCTGCACCAAACCACCAAAACCAGTCAGAACCCTCTGCGGCATACAAAGCTTCCCACGCTTCGGGGTTGTTTTCTTCCGTCGCTTCGGGATGACTTGCCAGCATTTTTCTTGCTTCTGTCAAATAATCCCAAGCACGATTTTTGGCAGGATCGCCGATCCAAGTGGTGAAGCTGCCATCTACCCAAGAACCACTATGTAGTTGTCCTCCGGGAATGGTGGCTGTGGCTGGAAATTCTTCGAGAAATTCGGAGACAGTAACGAGTTTGAGGTGGGGTTCATCGCTCAAACTTTGATACAAAGCTTCTAGAAAGGGTTTGCCATCTTGGGGATAAAATTCCCAGCAATTCTCACCATCCAAAGCGATGGTAACTAGCCAAGGTTGTTCACTTTGACTATCTCTTTGCATTTTAGCGATCGCTTGCAAATGTCCCACTAAATTTGCTGCTGCCTGTTTCGCTGGCATTGCACTATAAGTAAAGCCAATCAAATCTGATAATCTATGGTCACGAAACACAATTGACAAGTCACCCTCGGCGGTTTGTAGGCGATAGGGTCGATACAACAATTCTGGTTGCTGCACATTCCCCGCCCCATCCCGATGAAAAAAGTGTTTCAGCGTCCACCCTAAGACGGCTTCATCTGAGCATATCCACTTAAAACCTTGGTTAATAATATGCGGAAGTACTGCCGGACTTACTGACTGTTCTGAAGGCCACAACCCACGAGGGATCTGTCCAAAGCGGTCTTTATAAAAATTCCAAGCTTTTTGCAAGTGGCGGGGAATATCTTCTGCCCATTCAAAGCGCTGCTTTGGTAGTGTCATATTGGGCACAGCTACCCGACCAGAGTTAGTATCAGCTAGTAAGGGTAAAATCGGGTGAGTGTAAGGTGTGGTGGTAACTTCTAGCTGCCCCGCCTCCTGCATTTTCCGATGTTGGGGGATAATGCGGCTGAGAATTTCTCGTTGTTTGGAATAAATGCGCTGGCGATCGCTTAAAGTAAAATTCCGTCCCTGTTTTAACCAAGCAGCAATTTCTGGGTCATCCCAAAATAGCGGATCGATCCAAGCCAAATTGTGCCAAGCTAGCAAATCACCATAATCTGGCAATTCCCAATTTGCTAAACACCAAGCTTGCCCTTTTTCCTGCCTTTGGTAGTACAACTCGGCATAGCGGGGATGAGGGTCAATCAAGGTATGGTGATTGGCATCGAAAAAGTGTTGGATGATGAATTCCCGCTGTTGCTGGGTGAGTTGTTCATCTGGTGTCAAACTAGCTGTAAGGTAAGGGTCAAAAGCAGTACCAGCAATATAATCTTCTAGTTGCAATATTAGCGATGGCACTAAATTCACCGTTTGGTGTAACTTAGGATACTGTTTTAAGAGCAATACCAAATCTAAATAATCTTTAGTTCCATGTAAACGTACCCAAGGTAGACGGTAGTGCTGACTCGGAGATAGCGAAACGCCGCTGCCAGGAGATTTGTACAGCGGCTGATGTTGATGCCAGATAAAAGCAATGTAGAGAGGATGGGACATAGCGAGTAATTAGGAGTTAGGGATTGGGGATTACAAATTAGGGATTAGGTATTAATGATAAATTATGAATTAAAAAATCCATTCTTCCCTAGTCCCCAGTCCCCAGTCCCCAATCCCTAGACTACTTGCTCAATTTCTGCAATTTCGGGAATCATTTCCTTAAGACGGCGCTCAATACCCATTCTTAGGGTCATTGCAGAACTGGGACAAGAACCACAAGCACCTTGCAGCCGTAGTTTTACAACAGGCCCATCGAGTTCTACGAGTTCCACATTGCCGCCATCAGACATAAGATAAGGGCGCATTTCATCTAAAACTGTTTCAACGTTGTCAATTGTGAGTTCCATAGTTTAGACCTGGTAAGTTAATGATGGGCATTGGGAATGGGGCATGGGGCATGGGGCATTGGGGATTGAATAATAATGATCCCTGTGCCAGATGCGCCGTTACTCATTAACCATTATCCAAAATTTTATTTTCTAGCTTTCTTAAATCGATCCTAGACGCAATTGCAGCTAGTTTGTCAGTTGTTTAATTCACATTTGGCATTTGTCTTCACACGCGTAGCGCTTTTATTACACACTTATCTAGAAGCTTAATATTAGAGTAACTGAACTCAGTAGTGCTGCGATTCCCATCGTAATCACTTTGACTTCACTGTTATTCAGTTTAGTCCAATTTTCCTCAAGGGCAGACTTCACTGCTTGCTTGGGAGCAAGCTATGTTTTGGGTATTACTGGTTTATTTGCGATCGCATCGCAACCTTTAGTGGCGATCGCTAGAACGTAAAATAAAATGTATCGCAGATTTAAGAAATAAGTTCATGCGGCGAGACTCAATTTTTTACAAACTTTTCCAACAATCCCCCACTTTGCTATTTGAACTATTGACAAATTACCCAATAAATGCACAAGGTTATCGATTTGATTCGGTAGCCGTTAAAGAACCTAAATTTGAAATAGATGGAGTATTTCTACCGCCAGAAAACGTAGGTGCTGGAATTGTATATTTCTGTGAGGTACAGTTTCAAAAGGATGAACAGCTTTACGAAAGGGTATTTGCTGAATCTTCTTTATATTTCTATCGTAACCGTGACAGATTTAGCGATTGGCAAGCGGTTATAATTTATCCGTCGCGCGGTATCGAACAAACCGATATTCACCCTCATCGAACCCTGCTTAACGGAAACCAAGTGCATCGCGTGTATCTGGATGAATTAGGGGATATTCGCCAATTACCTTTATGGATAGCATTGATGGTGTTAACTACTGTAGCAGAAGAACAAGCATTACAAGAAGCTAGATATTTACTTGAGCGTTCTTCTGTTGAACAGTCCGAAACTGCAAGTCGCGTCATAATAGAGATGATCACGACAATAATGGTGTACAAATTTGAACAATTAAGCCAAAGGGATATAGAACAAATGTTAGGTATAACACTACAGCAAACGCGAGTTTATCGAGAAATCAAGGAAGAAGGACGCTCCGAAGGACGCTCCGAAGGGCGCTCTGAAGGACGACAAGAAGAGGCAGCTAATCTTGTAATTCGTCAGTTGACTAAACGATTTAGGCAGGAATTCTCTGAGGAAATACGCTCCTCAGTTTCTAGTTTACCTTTGCCTGTTCTAGAAGATTTGAGCGAAGCACTGTTAGATTTTACCAGCGTGGCTGATTTACAGGCTTGGTTAGAAGTGCGATCATAACTCCCCTAGACCAAGCAAATTACAAATTACGAATTACGAATTATTTTAATTTGTCTGATTTCATTATCTGTAAAAGGATTTACGAAACCTGGTTATCAAAGAGCCTCTAACCTATACATTCTGAGTCGCTATCATTAGACGAAACCATAACTGGTTGTTGATATAGTGGCACAGTGAATGTGACTGTTGAGCCAAGTCCTTCACCCAAACTATAAAAATGTACCTCGCCGCCCATTGCCTCTACTAGCTTCTGGGATATTGCCAGTCCTAAACCTGTGCCGCCGTACTGGCGAGTGCGGGAGCCATCCACCTGAGAGAATAATTGAAACAGTTTATCTTGTTTGTCTAAAGAAACACCGATACCGGTGTCTGCTACGCGTACTCTCACCATGCCAGGAAATTGCTGATCTTGAAAGTTCGCCTTTTTGAGTACTAAATCAGCGCTAACGGTAACACCACCCTCATGGGTAAATTTGATCGCATTACCTAGCAAATTGAGCATCACTTGTAGCAACCGTTGGTAGTTGCTTTGGACAATGATTTCATCGGAAGTAGCAGGCATTTGCATCCTAAAGCTAAGTTTTCTCATTTCTGCTTGAGGACGCATGAAACTTTCGACATCACTGAACAGCTCATCTAGTTTGACTGGAGCATAAGCTAGCTCCATTTTGCCAGCTTCAATTTTGGCAATGTCCAAAATGTCGTTGATGATATTCAGCAAATGTATCGATAAGTGATGAGCTTCTGCTAAAAACTGGTTTTGTTCTTCTGGGTCATCAGCCATCCCTTCTAGAATCAACTTCAAAAAGCCAATCATCCCGTTGAGGGGGGTACGAATTTCATGGGATACATTGGCCAGAAACTCACTTTTGAGGCGGGAAGCTTCTTCGGCTTTTTGACGCGCTATTTCTAATTCTTCATATAAAGTAGCATGTGCGATCGCAGTTCCCAATTGATCTGCTGCTTCTTTCGCTAGTTCTAATTCCGATTCTGTTAATGTATAGCATTCATCCTGCCAATTCAAGGCAATCAATCCATTAGCTTGGTCTTGATAGCAAGTAGCAACCACCAAAGTTTTCTGCCGCCCAGATCCCATATATCCAGGCACTTCCATCACAACTGGTTCTAGAGTTGCCAAGGCTTGAGCAAAGGCAGCCTCAGAAGCGATATCTATGTCTGAGCCAAGCATTGATTGGAGGTCTGGCTGGCGATACTCAGCCTTCACTTGCACTTTTGAGCTTGAGGGTTGATAAGGACAAATAATGCAGCGCTCTAGCCGCAGTGCTTTCCCCAAACTGTCAACTGTTTGCTGCCAAATAATATTTAAATCTAATGTCCGGCGAATATTTCTGGTAATGCGATTTACCAGTTTTTGGTGTTGCTGTGAACGTAAAGCCAACTCTATCTGTGTGGGTGTTTTTGATGCCACACGCGCTTGTTTTTTGTTGAGTGTCGCTTGCACTAAGCGTCCCATCACTAAAACTGTAGTGGCAGTGGTTCCCAAACTCGGCATAATTGGACTAATCACTAAGTCCAACTCAAATAATTCCTGGTGGTAGCTAAACCAGCACTGAAACCTTTCTGGGACTAAATTTGTCAAAATTCGGTGCAATCGTTCCAAATAACTAACCTTATCCACCGGGGCAAAGGTTTGAGTTTGGTTCAGAGCCTCAACTATTTTTTCAGTATTTAACCCCAGAAGTTCGCTGTACTGCCAACAAAAGGTCAGATAGCGCCCTGCCCCATCTTGCGTATAAACCAACTCGGCTCCTAGAGTTGGTAATAAGCCGTCAGTCTTACTGGTAATAGATTCCAGATTTTGGGAAAATACATTCGGCAATTGGGAATTGGCAGTAATAGTCATTAATTGAGTTGGATAGACAAAGGGTGTCCGACCGTAATTTTACTAAAGCCGCTCAAATTTATACATAAATTTTTACAGCTTTTTTGTGTTTGATTGGGTATTTTTTGGCGTTCTGGAAACCAAATTGGCAAACTTTACTTTTTTGACTTGCATTGACAGTTGACTAATGGCGTCAATCGTTCCATTCACCGCGAGGAGGAACAGGAGTACGCACAGGTGTGCGCGTTAGTTCGTCATCTCTGAGGATTTCACCCCGCAACCACTGGCGAATCGCCACTTCAATCACCTTACTTGGGTCATTCGTAAGATGCTGAATTTGCTCTAGTAACTCTGAGTCCAAGCGGACAGCAATTTCTACCTTATCGGTTTGTGTGTTTCCCGCTTCGGTAGTTTTTTCTTGCATATTCATAGGTTTATATACTCTGAATTCTCTGAATTGGGTTTGTCTAAAGTTTTGTAAAGTAGTTATATTCATCATTTGGGCTAATTTACGGAGAAATCTTTAAGGGCACAGTTAAATAGTTCCCTAAAATAGCACCAAAGTAACAGCTTAAAGTTTCAAATCGCATTTTTCATATAACTGACTAGACAATTGACTTTAGATGTTTTGCTGATAAATCACTGATTCTGAGCAATTACAGGTCGCAATTGCTCGCGATCGCTACATGATCCCTACATGTACTTATTTACATTTATTGTACGCTCCTAGCTGTTGAATACTAGCAACGACAAATAGACTTTCATAATATTCTTAAAAGTCCACCTATTGAGATATAAAGTTAAAGACGGGGTGAAGGGGGAAGGGGTATTGGGGACTGGGGACTGGGTATTGGGTATTGGGTACTGAGTATTGAGTATTGAGTTAGGAAAACTCTTCCCTAGTCCCTAGTCCCTAGTCCCTAGTCCCTAGTCCCCAGTCCCCAATCCCCAGTCCTCACTAAAAGCGGAGCGTCTTGGCTAAGAAAGCATTAAAATACATTAAGTAAATTGCCCTTTTAACTTTGGTTGCTGCTAAGGCAAAGATAGTATATGACTGACGTTCCCGCAGTTCGCATTCGCAATTTTTGTATTATTGCTCACATCGACCACGGGAAATCAACCCTCGCCGATCGCTTACTACAAGCTACTGGCACTGTTGAAGACCGACAGATGAAGGAACAGTTTCTCGATAACATGGATCTGGAACGGGAGCGCGGCATTACGATTAAGCTGCAAGCTGCCCGGATGAATTACACAGCTAAGGATGGTCAACAGTACGTACTGAATTTAATTGATACTCCTGGACATGTGGATTTCTCGTATGAAGTTTCTCGCTCTCTTGTTGCTTGTGAAGGAGCGCTATTGGTAGTAGATGCGTCCCAAGGTGTGGAAGCACAAACTTTGGCGAATGTATATTTAGCGTTAGAGAGTAACCTGGAAATTATTCCGGTTTTGAATAAAATCGATTTGCCGGGGGCTGAACCAGAACGGGTAATTGGCGAAATTGAAGAAATTATCGGTCTAGATTGTAGTGGTGCAATTCTGGCTTCTGCTAAAGAAGGAATTGGGATTGATGAGATTTTAGAAGCAGTTGTTGAACGGATACCGCCACCGCCCAATACAATAAATGAACGCTTACGAGCGTTAATTTTTGATAGCTATTACGACAGTTACCGGGGAGTAATTGTCTATTTCCGAGTGATGGATGGCACAGTGAAAAAAGGCGATCGCATCCATTTAATGGCATCCGGTAAAGAATTTGAAATTGATGAGTTGGGTGTCCTTTCTCCGACTCAAAAGCAAGTTGATGAACTGCACGCCGGGGAAGTAGGCTATTTGGGAGCGGCAATTAAAGCTGTAGCTGATGCACGGGTAGGAGACACAATTACCCTCAGTAAGGCGAAAGCAGAGTCACCCTTACCAGGTTACGCAGAAGCGAACCCAATGGTTTTTTGCGGGATGTTCCCCATTGATGCCGATCAATTTGAAGATTTGCGGGAAGCCTTGGAAAAGCTGGAACTCAATGATGCAGCGCTGCACTATGAACCAGAAACTTCCAGCGCGATGGGTTTTGGCTTCCGTTGTGGGTTCTTAGGTTTGCTGCACATGGAAATCGTTCAGGAACGCCTAGAGCGAGAGTATAACCTGGATTTAATCATTACAGCCCCCTCGGTGGTTTATAAGGTGATTACCCTCAAAGGAGAGGAACTGTACATTGATAATCCTAGCCGCTTACCTTCTCCCAACGATCGCGAAAGAATTGAAGAACCCTACGTTCAAGTAGAGATGATTACGCCGGAAACTTATGTTGGCAGCTTGATGGAGTTGTCACAAAATCGCCGTGGCATCTTCAAAGATATGAAATATCTCACCCAAGGACGAACCACACTTACTTATGAGTTACCTTTGGCGGAAGTTGTAACTGACTTTTTCGATCAGATGAAATCGCGATCGCGCGGTTATGCCAGTATGGAATATCACATTATCGGCTACCGTGAAAATCCTTTGGTGAAGCTGGATATCATGATTAACGGCGATCCTGTAGATTCCTTGGCGATGATTGTGCATCGAGATAAAGCTTACAACGTCGGGCGGGCAATGGCAGAAAAACTCAAAGAACTAATTCCCCGTCATCAATTCAAAGTGCCAATTCAGGCATCTATTGGTAGTAAAGTTATTGCCAGCGAACATATCCCGGCTTTGCGGAAAGATGTGCTAGCCAAATGCTACGGTGGTGACATCAGTCGGAAGAAGAAACTTTTACAGAAGCAAGCAAAAGGTAAAAAACGGATGAAATCTGTAGGGACTGTAGATGTACCCCAGGAAGCCTTTATGGCAGTACTGCGGTTAGATCAAAACTAATAGGAGTTAGAATTCAGAATTTAGAATTCTGAATTCTGAATTCTGAATGAATTTGAGTCCGAGTGGCGGATATCGCTACACAAAGCGAGTCCGCGTACTCCTGCAAAGAAGCAAGCTAGTACGGCAAGTTAAAAGTCAAAAGAATTGTATTCCAAGCTCTTACACTATTTGAAATGGTCTGTTTATTTACGCCATGCTGTACTAGCAAGAGCGTCTGAATCTACTATTTTCAGTCCCCCAGCAAATTTTTTATTCTGAATTCTGTATTCTTCTTCAACATTCATTAATTTTCATTACAAAAGCCTCAAATGAGTTCCAGCCTGCTGTTGCAGGTTTAACAATTCTTAAGTGTGTCTCTCGTGCAGGATTTCTAACAGAAAAAATGATAATTTATTTTAGAAATTCAAAACATCATGAGTCGCAAGCAAGCCCAAGAACAACTCTCTGAGGCAGAACAAAAGTATCGCACTCTCGTAGAACAAATTCCCGGTGTTGTTTATGTCTCACCCATTAATGACACAACTAAAGAAGCTTATATTAGTCCACAACTGCAACAATTATTAGGCATTGCCCCCGAAGACTGGAATTTTGGTTTATTCAAAAGTTGGTTAGATTTCACTCATCCAGACGATCGCGATCGCTTTTGGCAAGCTGTAAACACTACAATTGCTAACGGAGAGCTTTTGAGTGTCGAGTATCGAATGATCAGACGCGATGGCATAACAATTTGGGTACGAAACCAAGCCAATCTCGTTTTATGTGCTGATGGGCAAACTCAGCTGCTTCAGGGTTTAGTGTTTGATATTAGCGAACACAAACAAGCAGAAGCCGCACTACAAGAGAGCGAAGCGCGTTATCGTGCCATACTTGAAGACCAAACAGAACTGATCGCTAGAGGCTTGCCCGATGGTACTATTACTTACGTTAATGAAGCTTATTGTCGATTTTTTGGACTGAAGCAAGAAGAGATTATTGCCCAACACTATGAACCGGTTGTGTTTGAAGAAGATCGGGAACGTGTGTTTAGTCTGGTAAATTCCATTAGTTTAGAAAATCCCATGACTACTCTTGAAAATCGGGCCATAACTTACCAAGGGATACGGTGGACACAGTGGATTGTTCGTGGGATATTTGATGACCAGGGAACGATTGTAGAACTTCAATCTGTTGGACGAGATGTTACTGACCTCAAATTGGTAGAACAAGCTTTAAGCGAGAATGAGCAAAAATTCCGGGCGATCTTCAATCAAACCATTCAATTTATCGGATTGCTTCAGCCGGATGGTATTGTATTAGAAGCTAACCAAACAGCACTAGACTTTGCTGGAATTGATCGAGAAGAAGTAGTTGGCAAGCTATTTTGGGAAGCAAAATGGTGGACAAATTCTCCAAATACCCAAGCGCAATTAAAAGCTGCGATCGCAGCTGCGGCTAATGGTGAATCGATTCGCTATGAAGTTGAAGTTTTAGGTCGAGATCGTGAAGCGATCGCAATTGATTTCTCAGTACGTCCTATACTTGATGAAACCGGGCGTGTGACATTACTCATCTCAGAAGGACGAGATATTACTGAATATCAAGCCGCCCTGCACGAACGCTACAAAGCTGAAGAAGCATTGCGTTCAAGCCAAGACTTTCTGCAAAAGGTTGCTAACAGTGTACCGCATATTTTGTATCTGTTTGACCTTTTAAAAGGAACAAGTGTTTATCTGAACGAGAAAAGTGTGACAGTTTTAGGCTACTCTCCAGAGGAATTTTGTAACGCCGATCCCCAGTGGTTTATAAATTGCTTTCATCCAGACGATCAACACCTCTGCCATAATTTATCAACTCGCTTTGTCCATCTTCAAGACAATGAAGTACTTTCCACCGAATACCGATTCCGACACAAAAATGGAGAGTGGCGTTGGCTGAATACACGAGAAGTAGTATTTGCCAGAGATGCTAACGGCACTCCAACGCAGATTCTTGGTTCGGTAGAAGATATTAGTACTCGTAAAGAAGTTGAAGTGATGTTGCGACAGCAGGCTGAGGGAGAACGGCTAATTACTGAAGTAACTCAACAGATTCGACAATCACTGAATTTGGAAGAAGTTCTGAATACAACAGTCAACAGTATTCGCCAGTGCTTGGGTTCAGATTCCGTAGCTATCTACCAGTTAGAATCTGACGGAAGTGGACATTTTGCGGCCGAATCAGTTCGTGATGAGTATCCTCAGAGATTAGAACTGACAATGCACCCATTTTCGCTTAACCGAGATTTTAGCGACTATTACCAGGGATTACCTAAAGTCTTCCATGAAATTCAGGAGTCTGATTTTTCAGCCGATCTTTTTGAGTTATTGCAACTATATCAGATTAAAGCTGCTATAATAACCCCTATTTTGAATAGAGAGCATCTATGGGGTTTACTCATTGTTCACCAGTGTGTAGCACCTCGTTACTGGCAAGAATTTGAAGTTAATTTATTGCAGCAGTTGGCAAGTCAAGTGGCGATCGCGATTCATCAATCAGTACTCTACCAGCAAGTGCAAGCTGCCAATGAAGAATTGCAAAGATTAGCTACCTTAGATGGCTTGACTCAAATAGCCAATCGCCGCCGATTTGATGAGTATCTTGAGGCTGAGTGGCATCGACTCAAACGCGAGCAAGTTTCACTGTCTTTAATTTTGTTCGATGTCGATTTTTTTAAACTCTACAATGATACTTATGGTCATTTAGCGGGGGATGATTGTTTGCGGCAATTAGCAAGTGCCCTGAAAAATATTGTCAAGCGTCCAGCCGATTTAGTCGCCCGTTACGGTGGTGAAGAATTTGCTGTCATTCTGCCTAATACAAATATTCAAGGAGCAATCTATATAGCTCAAACTATTGGACAAGCAATCCGCGACTTAGCCATTCCCCATACTCAGTCTCGTGTGTGCGATCGCGTTACCGTTAGTCTAGGCGTTGTCAGCATTGTACCAAACTGCGAAATTTCGCCCCCAGACTTGATTAATGCAGCAGATAAAGCACTTTATATCGCTAAACAGCAAGGGCGCGATCGATTTCATGCTGTTTGCGTCGTGACTCCTTCTTAAAGCCTGAGTTGCAAAACGGACAATAGTCCTCCTAATTACGAATTATTACTATACCTTGCTTCTATCCTTAGCCTATAGTTGATAACCTTTAACAAAATCACTGTTAAAAAATCTAAAAATTTTAGTAAAAGTACTCACTGCATTCGCTAGACCTGTATTTTTAGGTAAATGTAGTTGTTTAGATATTAGATATTTGTAAAGTGTCGGGGAGTCTAGTAGATGAAGATACTGGTATTGAGTTGGGAGTTTCCACCAAGGATTATTGGGGGAATTGCGCGGCATGTAGCGGAATTGTACCCGGAGTTGGTAAAGCTAGGACATGAAATCCACCTGATTACAGCGGAGTTTGGTCAGGCGTCGATGTATGAGGTCGTTGAGGGAGTAAAAGTACATCGAGTGCCAGTAGCACATAGTAACGACTTTTTCCACTGGGTAGTCAATCTCAACCTGAGTATGGGAGATCATGGTGGTAAGTTAATTTTGGAGGAAGGGCCCTTTGACTTAATTCATGCCCATGATTGGTTAGTCGGAGACGCTGCGATCGCTCTGAAGCATAATTTTAAAATACCACTAATTGCCACAATTCATGCTACAGAATATGGACGCTACAACGGTATTCACACAGACATCCAAGGCTATATAAATGGCAAAGAAACCTTGCTGGCTTACAATGCTTGGCGGATTATTGTTTGTAGCGACTATATGCGCCAAGAAGTAGAACGAGCGCTACATAGTCCTTGGGATAAAATCGATGTTATTTATAACGGTATCCGAGCCGAAAAGAAACAGCATCACGTAGATTTTCATGCTCTAGATTTTCGCCGCCAATTTGCCACAGACAATGAGAAAATCGTTTACTACCTCGGTCGCATGACCTACGAAAAAGGTGTACCTATATTGCTCAATGCCGCACCTAAGATACTTTCAGAAATGGGAGGTAATGTTAAATTTGTGATCGTTGGTGGCGGCAATACTGACCATCTCAAGCGCCAAGCCTGGGATTTGGGAATTTGGCATCATTGCTATTTTACTGGTTTTCTCTCCGATGATTACTTAGATAAATTTCAAACTATCGCTGACTGCGCGGTTTTTCCAAGTCTTTACGAACCCTTTGGAATTGTGGCTTTAGAAAGCTTTGCTTCTCGTGTTCCTGTAGTAGTTTCTGATACTGGTGGTTTTCCTGAAGTGGTGCAACATACCAAAACAGGTATTGTAACTTGGGTGAACAATCCCGATTCTTTAGCTTGGGGAATTTTGGAAGTATTGAAAAATCCGGGTTATCGCCAATGGCTGGTAGATAACGCTTATGAAGATTTAGAACGCCGCTTTAGCTGGCCAAAGTTAGCCAAGCAAACCGATCGAGTTTATCAGCAAGTTGTGCAAGAGCGATCGCAAATAGCTTGGTAATCAATCAAGTACAGCAGTTTTCTTTTGCATGGAGTACAAAAGCTACTGGTTTTGAGACAGGAGATAGAAACTGTTTATATCTGAATCTGGAGTCCAGCATTTTGTACCTCATTTACTTGCAAACTGCTGTAAGTAAAGAAATGTAAACTTTGTTAAAGCCTGCATAAATTCCTAATCAGCTTTTGATAATTCCACAAGAGGCACTGCTGTAATTTGTTCAGCAGTACAAATTTCACCTGGTTTTGACGTTGCTCAATTGCAGTATGAATCCACATATAGAAATTAGATTTTTGAACAAGACTCACTACGTATGTACCCCTGTTCCCTGTCCACGCAAGTAAATTCTCCGAATCAAACCAGATTCCTATAATTCACTTCTATACAACTGTTTTGCGATCGCTTTGAGTTAGAAACTTCCAAGAAATAAATTATCCATCTTGTGGGATGGGTGTCCCCACCCGTCCCAGATTTAGGGCGCTCATGTTGCCCACCCCACAAGAAAATTTGGGATGTTTTTTATTTGGAATTCCCTCAGCAACTTCATCACTATTGAGTCATCTTCTGGAGATAAATTTAATTATGACGCTTTCAACCGAAGTAAGTGTTACTTTAGGTACACCTGCGCTCAAAGCCTCTACCCGTAATGGAATGGGAGCTATTCCCTACGAAGGAGGAACAGCCTTTCGGGTTTGGGCGCCATTTGCTTCAGCAGTTTATGTGGCTGGAGATTTTAATAATAAGTCTACAACCACAAATCCCCTCGCCTCTGAAAATAATGGATACTGGTCTGTAGATGTTCCTGAAGCTAAAGAAGGCCAAAAGTACCGCTATTTAATTCAAGGATCTTTCATACCAGCTGATTCTCTATGGTGGCGCACCGATCCCTACTGCAAACATGTCCTCGACAATGATGGCGCTGATGGTGTGATTGTCACAGATAAGTTTGACTGGGGAAGCAATACCTTCAATATGCCACCTTGGAATGAATTAGTGATTTATGAGATGCACGTAGCTTCTTTTAATAGAACTAAAAACAAGCCGGGAAATTTCAGTTCAATAATCGATAAACTAGCCATTTTAAAAGACTTAGGTATCAATGCTATTGAACTGATGCCGATTTTTGCTTTCCCAGGGGAATATTCTCTAGGCTATAATCCGGCTTTTCCCTTTGATATAGAAAGTAATTATGGCGATCCTCATGACTTTAAAAACTTTGTCAAAAAAGCCCATGAATTGGGCATAGCCATCATCCTCGATGTAGTTTATAACCATTTTGGTGATAAAGAACTAGATTATTCTCTACGGCGGTTTGATGGTTGGAGTCAAAATGATGGGGATGGGATCTATTTCTACAATGACAGACGTGTACAAACAGGTTTTGGCCCTCGCCCAGATTATGGCCGGCGTGAAGTGCGGCAATATATCCGTGACAACGTTCTGATGTGGCTAGAAGAATATCAAATAGACGGTTTACGGTTTGATTCTACAGTCAATATTCGTAATATTTACGGCAAGAACAACGAGCCTGAAAATGATATTCCTGAAGGCTGGAGTTTGATGCAATCGATCAATAATGAAATAGATAGCAAGATGCCGTGGAAGATTACCATTGCGGAAGACTTGCAAAACAACGAATGGATCAACCGTAGTACAGGAGGCGGGGGAGCAGGATTTGATTCTCAATGGGGTAGCTTTTTTTATTATTCTATTTTTAATGCAGTGGTAGCTCCCACAGATAGCGCCCGTAATATGTACAGCGTGCGGGACGCTATTTTGCAGAGGTTTGAAACCGATGCTTGGAAACGAGTTATCTACAGCGAAAATCATGATGAAGTAGCTGAAATTAACCACAAAGTCAGACTCCCGGAAGCAATTTGGCGTGGTAATGCAGATAGTTGGTTTGCCCGCAAACGGTCTACATTAGCAGCCGCTCTCGTTTTTACATCTCCTGGAATTCCAATGATTTTTCAAGGTCAGGAATTTCTGGAGTGGGGAAGTTGGAGTGATTCTGGTACTTTAGATTGGAGCAAGAAAGATAAATTTAGTGGTATTTGGAATCTTTATCAGTCGTTAATTCGTTTACGTCGCAACTGGAATAACAATACTAGAGGTTTACGTGGACAGTATGTAAATGTACATCATGTCAACAATAACGATAAAGTTATCGCCTTCCATCGTTGGGATCGCGGTGGGGTAGGGGATGATGTTGTTGTTGTTGTGAATATGGGCGATCGCTCCTACGATCGCTATAGTCTGGGCTTTCCTAACGGCGGAATTTGGAGAGTGAGGTTTAATAGTGACTGGAATGGCTACAGCCCAGATTTTGGCAACCATCCTGGTTATGACACCTTTGCAGATCGCAGCAATCCCAATGATTCTGATGGTATGCCCTTCCGTGCCAATGTTGGGATTGGGGCTTATAGCGTCTTGATTTTCTCTCAATCATCGGACTGACGCAAAATTATGAAAAACGTAGATGCGTTGGCGTTGCCGTTCGCATAGGGTTTCCGAAGGAGAAAGCTACCGTAAAAGGCGCATATATACAAAAAAATCAGAGTTTCAGAGAGTTCTTGTGTAAGTGAGTAGTACACTCATAAAAGCGATCTTCATAGATGAAAGAGGGGGTGTAAAAGTACTGCACTACAAAACTTTTCTGACGCCAAAACCCATTGATAAATATCTACCACGAAAAAATAATGGCTATTGAAATTCTACAAACAGACGACCAGTACGTACTTAACCACTGCACTAAATTTATCGCCAGAGATAATAAAGATTCCCGTCATAACTTTGGACAATTGACTGACGATGATCCCCGTTCTCGTATTGCCGAAAATTGGCGATTTCCGATTATCGATAGTTACAGCAATGGTAAAGATTTTGTTAAAAGTTATTCTTCCAACGTAGTAACTTTTGTCTATCAACAACCAGGAGCAACACCACCAAAAGATGTTGCTGTGATTGGGACTTTTGCCAACCTTTATGAGCCAATTCCACTTCAGCCTGTTAACTTTGCCGGGGAAGCCACAGGATATTATGCTTTATCCATTGTCGTACCGAAAGCACAATTTCACACCTATAAATTTATCGTTGATGGGCAGGCGATTATAGACCCAATCAATCCCCAACGCGCCCAGCTTGATAACGGTCAATTATGGTCACGCTTTTTTACCCAATTATGCACTGAACCATTGAACTTTGAAGATTGGGAATTTGACATTGTAACTCGATTAGTAGATCATATTTTGCCTTTCCGAACCAAGGAAGGGGAGAACTTTTTGAACCGTTATTACAATTTTTTGGGTAAACAAGATAAACAAGTGCAATATGCCTATGCTTATCGTCTAGATGAATCTGTAGGAGCGGCAAACTTTATTGACAACATTTTAGCTAGAGAAGAAAATCATCATTTAATTGATTACAAAATTTGCTTAGGTCAAATTAACCAAATATTGAGACAGCGCAATCCCTACGTTGAACCAAAAGATGTCTCTAAAGAGTTGTACATCGACCTGTATAACGAAATGGCTACTAACCAAGTCAACGGTTGGAATTATCAGCAATACCAAGAACCCCGTTTCTTCCTCCAATTACTGCGTCGTCACACATTTACAGGTGCATTTTCTCATCCGAAATATGGTGGCAACGTGGGAGGAACAGGTTGGGCTTATCTCTCAGAAAGGTATACAGATCAGAACGGCAAAACCCTATTTGATTGGCGCAGAGCGATAGAAGCACCCCTTGGACTTAACAGCGATTATCGGGGCTAATTGATTTCCTCAGGAGAATATATATGCAAACTGAATTTGATGTAGTGATTGTTGGTAGTGGCGCTGGGGGTTCGCCCATTGCCTACACTTTAGCGAAGGCTGGGAAATCAGTGCTAATCCTGGAAAAAGGCCCGCTATTTAGACCCCAGTATCAGAATCCTCAGGGGTTAAGTGACTTTAAGCGTGACGAATTATTTGCTGATGGCCCAGAAAAGCGCATCCGCATTCCGGGAGTTGCTAACTTCAATGAAGCCTTTTATTCTAGCCACGTTGAACCAGATATTAACGACGAGCCGCATATCTACCGCGATCCCAATGGACAAGATAGAGCCACAATCGAAGGCTATACAGCCCAAGTAGTAGGCGGCGGTACTCAACTTTATGGTGGTGTTTCTCTGCGGTTTACACCTACCGATTTACGCCTACAAAGCTTTAATGCTGGACGTAATGACTTAAAAAATGACCCGAATGGCGATGTCCAGAGAGAAGCGCGTGATTGGCCTGTTAGTTACGATGAGCTAGAGCCGTACTATGTGAAAGCTGAATACCTTGTAGGTCTTAACGGCACTGCTGACAACCAACTCAAGCCTTTTAGTAAAGATAGCTATCAACCGCCCCTAGAACCTAACCCAATTAGTAACTATGCGAAAGCGGGTATGGACAAGCTAGGTGAGCAATTGGGTGCTGGTAAACCGATTAAGCCCTACCGCACACCCCTAGCGGTGATTACCCGTGACCATGAACCCAGTGGGCGCAAAGTTCCCAAAGACCCCGAAACCCTCAAAACCAGTTATGTGAACCGCTTTGGCTGTCCTTTGGGTGTGAAATCGAGTACTTGGGTATCTTTACTCAGCCCGATCGCTAATTTACCAAACTTTGAAATTCGCACAAACTGCGTAGTCACCCATCTAGAAAGTGAGGGGTCGAAAGTCAGCCGAGTTGTGTACCGCGATCCTAGTGGCAAAACCCGGTTTGTTCAAGGAAAGTTGGTAATCGTAGCCTGTTCTGCCATTGAATCTATTCGCTTGCTGAAGCTGTCAGCACAGCTGAGTTCCGAATTCAATAAACGCATCAACCAAAATGATTTACTGGGTAAATACTTCCTTACCCACTGTTTTGGAGGTGCTAGCGCCCTCATGCCCACCCGTAGCGATAAAACCTTAGCTCTCGATGCTGATTGGGCAACCGATGCTTGCGCCACTGACGACTTTCTCAAAAGCAGAGGGCTTTGGGCTGGTGGAGCAGTCTACAACAATACTTCCGATCAAGCCTTGCCTATTTCTCTCGGACGTACCCACGGTAGTCGAGATTTAGACACGCTTTGGAAAGGCTTTATTGAGGATACCAGTTTAGCGGCTCAAGGGTTGACTGACTTTTTGGACAACAACATAGGCAGGGGTTTATCCGTCAGCTTTATGGCCAATCAAGTACCCCTAAAGACCAATCGGATTGAACTCCATCCCACAATTCAAGATAAATGGGGTCGTCCTGTAGCTCACATCATCAAACAATGGCACAGTCACGATAGATATCTCATGGACACCTTGGCTGAAATGTGTGGCCAGATTTTGAAATTGGGTGGTGATACAATTCCTGGCGAATTCAAATTTGAATTTCAAGGTCAGGGTGGCGTTTACCTGGCAGAAAACGCCTTGGCACGGATTGCTAACCATATTCTTGGGGGAGCAAGGTTTGGTAATGACCGCAATGATTCTGTGCTAGACCGCAATTGTAAAGCTTGGGACTTTGATAACCTCTACGTCACCGATGGCTCATTTATGCCCACTTCCGGAGGCGCGAATCCCACCTTGACAATTCAGGCCAATTCTTTTCGGGTAGCTGACGAATTACTTAAGAGGCTTTAACTTTATGGACCCAGCATTTAACGATATTCAAAGTAATCCGTGGAATGAGATTTTCAAAGTCGTCTTCTTTCCCGATCGCATTTACCATGCTGAATACCTCAACGCTACCCGCAGTCCCCGCTACCGTTACAATGTGCGCGAGGTTCGCAGCTACCTGGGTATCAATGCTCTGAAGGGAGAAGTATATCTTGATGGCAAATTTATCAGTAATTTCCTGAGACTGGAATACAGATCCAGTCGTTTAGTAGAGCAAGTACGCGAGAAAAAGCGGTTGCTCAGTAATGGTATAATTGCTTGGGTGAGGCTATTACCGGAAGATCAAAGCAAAAAAGCAGAGTCTAGAGTCAAGCTGCACTATTGTCCGTGGATTGATGCTTACGAGGTGGAGATTTGGGAAACCCTAGAAGCTCCCGCCACCAGCTACCACGATTTTCAGATTTTGGATCAGATGGGGCGTAACGGGCCAATTACGCGAGTCAAGGCATTTAACGCAGCTTTACAAGATATCAAAGCACTGACGCAGATAGAATTGGCATTTCGGGAAAACGATCGCAATTTACCCACTGGCTACCAAATTAGTGATGCTGATGCCTGTTGGGATAATGACTATTCGCGATCGCACCAAGAACCCCGCACCCAAGAACCCAGTTCACCGCAAAATACGATCTCGGATCAAAATTACCTGATCAATTTCCAACGCGGCTGGTTTTTGCAAGCACCAAACATTCAGCCTGTGCGCTATCGCAATGCCATGATGGATAGCGACAATCCAGATCGAGGAGACGACAACATTATTGATATGCGCTGGATTGTGCAACGAGAACTAGGCGGTTCCAACATCTTCTTCCACGAAGTAACAATTCCTCCCGGCAAAGTCGAAGGCACTCACCAACATATTGGCACGGAAGAATTGTACTACATCACCGAGGGTGAGGGCATTGCCTACATGCGCGTCGGTGATGATCCAGCAACCGATAAATACCCGACTGTCGAACGTCAAGTGATGGGACTGGGGAAACGCGAATTTAAAGAACTGCCGGTGAAACCAGGTAGCATTATTTTCACCAAGAGTGGTGGGATGCATGGCATTCGTAACCCTGGTACACAACCTCTAAAATTCGTTGCTTTCTTATATCACACAATCTAAACCGAATTTTAGATTTGGGATTTGTTATTTTTAAATTTTGAATTTCCAATCCAAAATTTAAAATCTAAAATCTAAAATCTAAAATTCTTTACGTCCCTACTTTCAAGTATGGGGTCAATCTAAAATCCAAAATTCTTTGATCCATCTCTGCCATGTTTATCCTTCATTCTGACAGTGTTTTTAAAGTTGATCCCAATACCCCGCCTGAGTATAGTCGGGGTAATCCGCTGCTGAAGTTGTTAAACTTTCTAGAACGTTCCCAACTAGCGGCTGAACGTGATTTTTATTTAACTGGGGAGTTCCAGTATTTATTTCCCTATGAATCCCTAGTTTTATATGGGCCTCAGGGAAATGATGCTAATATTCTCGATCCAACTCAGCAGGACAATAAAACAGATTTCCAAAAACAAAATGTCAAGGATTTCGTTAGTACCGACACCTTTTTAATTCGGGGGTTGGTAACTGTGGGAGAGTGGACAGGGCCATTTTTGCGAGTTTCTTACCGTGGCGGCCCTGATACAAAGTTATCCGTTGCTGCCAATCATAAACTAGGAGAAAAAATTAAACTCTGGATTAAAGTGGCAGGAGTAGCAACTCCGACTCCGCTTTTAGTACCGTATAATCCACTGAGCGATCGCTATGAAATTGAGTTTTGGGGTTATCCAGGCAACGATCTGCGAAGTCAGCTAGACGACAAGGGACGCAATGCCTTTGATCGCGGTGAACTCCAAGTACGGACTGACTTAGTACATGGCAGTGTATCAGATTTTAATCGGGAAGTATTAAGCGATCGCTATATACTGGACGTTGCCCCCACAAACACAATGCATCCTGTGTTACCCCTCCATGTGGAACTTGCTTGGGCAGATTTTAGCGAAAAAATTTGGGACTCCCAAAATGGGGCAAACTACCACTACGAATTCAACATGATCCTCCGGGGATGGGATCACTTTTTGGGAACAGGTATCAGTCCTAACCCTCACGGTGGTGTTGGCTTTTTGGAATATCGCAATTTGATGTCTAATTATGGGCGCTACTCCAGTAAACCAGAATTGGGTCGCCAGTTAGAATCATGGAACTTCAACGCCTTTGGTACTAAAAATCATGGCAACGGTTTTGAACGATTCTTTGCCGTAGATTACATGGATTTGCATATCCTCAATCCTAGCTGTGGCATTGGTTTACATCGCCATCGTGATAATCAGGAAGTTTTTCTGATGATGGATGGCCAAGGCTTTATGGTAGTAGGTGATTGGTGCAAAATGCCAGAGCGAGAACGCTGCTTTGAAATCCGTACACTACAACCTGGACACTTTGCCATGCTCAAAGGTGGTAATCTCCACGCTTTAATGAATGCTACTGATGAACAAGTTTCTCTGTTTATGTTTGGGGGTTATGATTAATACAAGTTTGGTAGCATGACTAGTAGTCTATTTTAGATTTCATTCATCTGGCTGGAATTAAACGCTACAAGCAATATGGAGATTTTCGCACAGTAGCGCAGAGAATTAATGATTACTCTGCGCTATTTTGCGTTAAAAAACAGTACAAGACCTGTACGCTGGAAATTTTACCCTCACTAGTGCGACAGTTAAGCTAAGGCACATCTAGATTGCACATTTTTCGTCAAGACTGTCATTTGTTATTGATTATTTACAAAAGGTGACTGATAAATGACTAATAACAAAGGACGAATTTCACGAATAAATAAGCCATCAAAATGCGTCACAGCCTAGCAATAATTGCAGTTTGCTCTAGAAGCTTAGTATGACAAAGGCATTCCCAAGCATAGCAAGGCGCTTGAAAAATATAGGAATCAAGTTGTTGAAGATGGGAACCTTCCTAATAACCCGTTTTATCGAAAACTGGAAACGCTACTTCCTGGGTGACACTGTTGATGTCCGCCACTCTCCCTCCAATGATATCCGTCCTTCCTTAGGGGGGCCAGTTCTGAGTTTGGGTGGGGGTGGTCCCGATGTCGATGATGCTATTCAGTGGATGATTAACCAAGTTCGGGGAAGTAGTAACTCCAACAACAAAGTTAATGTTGTAGTTATCCGCACGAGTGGTAATCACGATTACAATCGGCTAATTTATGCCATGAAGGGCGTAAACTTTGTAGAAACTCTTGTGGTTAGTAGTAGAGAAGAAGCAAACAAATCCGAGATTTTTGAAAAAGTCCGAAATGCTGATGTAGTTTTCTTTGCTGGTGGCGACCAATGTCAGTATATCCGCAATTGGAAAGATACCAAGCTTGAAACCGCCGTTAAGTCAGTTTACCTGAAGGGAGGTGGTGTCGGTGGCACTAGTGCGGGTGCAATGATCCAAAGTGATTGTGTCTATGATGCTTGCGCTTCTTCCGAAAAAGGCATCGAAACTAGAGACGCACTCGAAGATCCTTACCGGGACATTACTTTTACTTACAACTTTTTCAATTGGAGTAATTTGAAGGGAACTATTGTAGATACACACTTCGACAGGCGAGAAAGAATGGGTCGAATTATGACTTTTATTGCCCGTCAAATTAAGGATGGTGTATCTAGCAGTGTTTTAGGCATAGCGGTTAGTGAAAGTACATCGGTTCTTGTGGATAAAAACGGTTTGGTGAAAGTTATGGGTAGGGGTGCGGCATATTTTGTACTTGGCAATCATCAGCCAGAAGTATGCGAACCCCGAAAGCCTTTGACCTTTTCTAATTACAAAATTTGGAAAGTTCGCAGTGGCGACACCTTTAACTTGAGAAACAGACCAACCTCTGGGTACTATCTCAGGAGTGTTAAAAGGGGACGGATTGATTCAAATCCTTATTGAGTGGGGAGTGGGGAGTAAGGGAGAAGGGTTTTCCCCTCTGCCCCTCGCACCTCTGCAATTGTAAGTAAGTCGGCGTAAATAATTATTGTTGGGATAAGGCAGGGAGCAGGGGGAGAGGGAGTTTGAGCTTTCTTTACTTTTCTTTACACAGTTTGGTTTTATTGTGCCGACTTACTTCAGCAATAAATCCTCAATCAATGACAACTCACTATCCATATAGGTGTGGAAATCTAGCCGAGCCAACAGCTAAGAGGTTGTTTGAAAAGTAGTTAAGTGTAATTTTAGGCACTCGTTGATCCCCCCTAACCCCCCTTAAAAAGGGGGGAACCAGAATCAAAGTCCCCCTTTTTAAGGGGGATTTAGGGGGATCTCCAAGGGTTAGGCGTATAAAAAAACTTTTCAAACAACCTCTAAGAAAGCTAGAAGATAAAGGGAAAAATTGAAAGTTCAATTAATTTGAGGTTTTCTTGACTATATAATGCACTATCACAGACCATAATACTGTCAAAAACTATTTGCTTTTTAAACTCTACTAAAAGTTCCTGGTGAGTTATGATGCTGCTAGTTAGCTTAATGTACAAAAGATACCAATTTTTCTAACCATCTCGATGCTTCCTTATAGGATTTAAACTGGCTTTCACTAACACGAAATTCTTTAGTGTGAACCATTCTTTTTCCCTGAACCCACTTTATACCGTGGTACTTGTGCAGCAATTCGTGATACAACACAAACTCAACTACAAACCCAGGTACTTTAGGATCATCAAGGGTTAAACTCATCACTACTCTATCTCTTGCTGATTCGTAGTGTCCGAATTTACGGTAAGTGTTAATTCGACTCCATGCTAGGCGTGGTTTGGCAAGACTTGCCGCAAAATATTCACGATTTACTTTATCAAATAACTCATTTAGGTTATAAAATTTGCCTTGCGGGTTTTCTGCCACTACCTCGGTAATTAAATCAAGCTCTAACAAAATATTGGTGTATTCTCCTGTACTGGCAAATGACCTGATAAGTTGTGTATTATCTTGACTTTTGCCAACAAGAGCAGATTCTACTAACGCTTGCAAAACTGCTTTTGGTGCATTTATAAATCCCTCATTAATCATTATATTAGCTGCACTCGCAGACCTTTTACCTTGATATAGTCCAGCTAAATTAGTTATTTCAATCATTAGCTGGAGTGAGTTTTGACGATGTATATTCAGAAGTTGTTTAGCACTTTCTAACATACAGACAGTAGCTTTCAGGTGAAGTTGTAAATACTGTTCATCTGTCAAAAACTTAATCCATGAGTAGATTTTACGGGATGAAGGAGTCAGATTTGCTGGCGTTGCTTGTTTGTTAGAACATATTGTTTCAATTGTTGTTGCTGTGTTAATTAAAGTTTGATTTAAATGTCGGATTTGGGTGGAATCATCATTAGAATTTGAGGCTAAATGAAAAATTCTTTGTAGGATACTATTTTGTTGTAATTTGATATTTTTTAGACGAATACTCTCAACATTCATTTACAGCAGTTTTCTTTTGTATGAAGTACAAAGTTACAGATTTTGAGGCACGAGGTAGAAACTCTTTATATATGGTTTTTGGCTTCACTAAAATGTATTGCGATCGCTCCATCGCTCCTCCATACCGATATTACCCTGTAAACCTCCTGTATGTACCAGCAATAGGCGATCGCCTCTAGAAAAAAATCCCTGATTGAGTAAATCCATCACCCCGTAAAACATTTTAGCGGTATATACATAATCAAGGGGTACGCCATGCTCCTGTGTAAACTGCTGGCTGAACAGTCGCAACTCGTTGTTAACCTTTGCATAGCCGCCAAAATGGTAATCACACACCAATTCCCAGGAAGCTGGAGAACTATATGGCGCGGGTAAACCAGAGGCGAGGTAATTTGTCAATAGACTTTCGATTTCTTGTGCAAGAAAAGCCCCATTTTTCAGAACGGGAAAAGCGATCGCTTTTTGTTTTTGATGTAAGGAAAGAGCAATACCAGCTAGTGTGGTAGCTGTACCGCAGGCGACGCATATATAATCAAAGGCGTAGCCGTAGCCAGCCGTAGGCATAGCTTCGTTAAGAATCTCTGTGCAACCGCGCACACCATTTAAATTACTACCACCTTCGGGAATGATAAACACCTCACCGAAACGTTGTTGCAGATATTCATGTAGCGCTGGTGTATTGCGCTGTCGATACGTCTCACGATTTAGGTACACAAGCTGCATACCCTGCTGTACAGCAAAACTCAGCGTCGGATTCAGCGGTAGCCTCTCCTCTCCACGAATTACGCCAATGGTACGGAATCCGAAAAGATTACCAGCCGCCGCAGTTGCATAGATGTGATTAGAATAAGCGCCGCCAAAAGTCAGCAGCGTTGTGAAATTTTTCTCCTTAGCTTCTAAAAGGTTGTATTTCAGCTTGAACCACTTATTGCCGTTAACCCACGGGTGCATGAGATCGAGCCGCAGCACATACAACTCAACACCAGCGTAACGGGCAATTTCGCTGGTGTTGAGTTGTAGAGGAGGAGGAATAAAGATTAACGACATCTGTCAGCATTCTAACTTAGATTTTACATTCTCTCACGTTCATCATTGAATATAAAAGTAATGATAAACATTGAGTAATTCAATGGTAGATCAATCAAAAGAAAGAATAAATCTTTCTGATGATTAGCTTTAGAAATTAGCATTTTACTAATTGAGTATTTCAGGTAAATATAAAAAACATAACACTCGCTCCAGACAATATTCTTTTGGGGAAAAATTATGGTTGCACTCACACAGCTTACTCAAGTTATTCCCAATCCCGGACGTTTGACGATTCAAACTGTTGAAATTGCTCCTCAAACTACAGCTATTCGTTGTCTCGACTGGGATAGAGAACGTTTTGATATCGAGTTCGGTTTACGGAATGGGACGACTTATAATTCTTTCTTAATCCAGGGAGAAAAAATTGCCTTAGTTGACACATCTCACCGCAAATTTGAGCAGCAATATCTTGAGATCCTGCTGGGATTAATAGATCCGGCTAAAATAGATTACTTGATTATTAGCCATACAGAACCCGACCACAGTGGCTTAGTGAAAAATATTTTGCAATTAGCTCCTGAGATTACTGTTGTTGGTGCTAAGGTAGCTATTCAATTTCTAGAAAATATGGTTCACCAGCCTTTTAAATCAATGCAGGTGAAAAGTGGAGAGCGATTAGATTTAGGCAACGGACACGAATTAGAATTTATCTCTGCACCTAACTTACACTGGCCTGATACCATCTTGACTTATGACCACAAAACTGGCACTCTCTACACCTGTGATGTGTTTGGGATGCACTACTGTGATGACCACACCTATGACGAAAATATTAGCTTAATAGAAGAAGATTTTCATTACTACTATGATTGTCTCATGGGCCCCAATGCTCGGTCTGTTTTGGCCGCTTTAAAGCGGATTGAAAAGTTAGAAATAGTCACAGTTGCGACAGGACACGGCCCTTTATTACAAAACTATATTTCCGAATGGCTTGGACGGTATCAAAACTGGAGTTTAGAACAAGCCAAAACAGAGACATTAGTGGCTCTATTTTATGTTGAAGATTACGGGTATAGCGAGTATTTAATCCGTACCATAGCTCATGGATGTGCGAAAACAGGCGTTGCAGTAGAATTAGTAGACCTCAATAGTGCTGAACCTCAAGAAGTTCGAGAATTAGTTGCACAAGCTTCTGGTTTAGTAATTGGAATGCCAAATCAGTCTTCGGGAGTGGCTCAAGCTGCTTTAAGTACCATTTTAGCTGCTGTTCATAAGAAACAGGCAATTGGTTTATTAGAGTCAGGAGGAGGAGAAGATGAACCGGTTTATCCCTTACGCAATAAGTTTCAAGAACTGGGATTAATTGAAGCCTTTTCACCGATCTTAGTTAAGGAAATTCCTACCCAAGCAACGGAACAACTTTGTGATGAAGCGGGTACAGATATGGGTCAATGGTTGAATCGCGATAGCACCATTAAACAAATTAAATCCATCAATACCGAGCTAGAAAAAGCTTTAGGGCGTATTAGCACAGGATTATACATTATCACCGCTAAAAAAGGAGAAATTCAGAGTGCAATGCTGGCTTCGTGGGTGACACAAGCGAGTCTTGAGCCTTTAGGAGTAGCGATCGCAGTATCCAAAGATCGGGCAATTGAATCTTTGATGCACGTTGGCGATCGCTTCGTTTTAAACGTTTTAGAAGAAGGCAAATATCAAGGATTAATGAAACATTTCCTGAAGCGTTTTGCTCCTGGTGCAGATCGATTTGCTGGAGTGAAAACATATCCAGCTAACAATCAATCGCCCGTTTTGGCTGAAGCTTTAGCTTACATGGAATGTGAAATTACTAGCCGTATAGATTGTGGAGATCATTGGGTAATTTATAGCACAGTCCAAACTGGAAGAGTTGCCAAGTTAAATGCACTTACTGCCGCCCATCACCGCAAAATTGGCAATCATTACTAATTGGTCATTGGTCGTTTGTCTCCTCTGCTATCCACAGACGCGATGAATCGCGTCTCTACAACACAATCCTAAAAAACTATGTATAAATCTGCTGAAAATAACTCAATTGACATGTACGAAATCAATCGTGGGCGCGTCGTCAGAACCTTGGAATTTATCCAAGATGTGATTGTGATTTGTTTGTGTATCGGTTTATTTAGCTTTATGGTGCTTCAGGTGAGAGATATGTTTCTCTCCTTACTTCCACCTCTAGATTTTCATGCTGTTACTGCCGATATTCTCTTTTTACTCATCTTAGTTGAGTTATTCCGACTGCTGATTATTTATCTACAAGAGCATCGAGTATCTATTGGGGTAGCTGTTGAAGTTTCTATCGTTTCTGCCTTGCGAGAAGTCATTGTTAAAGGTGTTCTAGAAACAAGTTGGAGTCAAGTTTTAGCAACTTGCGCCTTTTTATTAGTACTGGGAGTACTACAGTTCCTCCGAGTTTGGCTACCCCCAACCTTTGAAGGTATCGATCCTGAACAAGAAGTATCTAAACGTTATAAAAAACTAGCCAAGTCTGAATTAATCCAAACCAACAGTCATTAAGAGTAGGGAGTCAGTAGAGACGTGATTAATCGCGTCTGTAGGAAATAGAATCTTCTCCCAATGCTCAATGCCCCATTCCCAGAGGTTATTATGTCTGCAAATAGTTTAATTACCAGCCATCCAAGAGATGTACAAGTTGCTGAAATTGGTAAAAATACTCTGATTTTGCGATCGCGGACTTGGGACAGACTAAAATTTGAGGTGGAGTATTCCCGTCAACGGGGAACTACGGCGAATTCTTATCTGATTCAAGCTGATAAAAAGGCTTTAATTGACCCTCCCGGCGAATCTTTTACCGAAATTTACCTTGAGCAACTAGCACAACATCTAGACTTTATTAGCCTAGATTACATTGTTCTCAGTCATGTCAACCCCAACCGCAGAGCCACCTTACAAGTATTGCTCTCTCTGGTTCCTCAAGCCACGATAATTTGTTCTCGCCCTGCCGCCAATGCTCTAAAAACTGCCTTTCCCGAATTTGAATCACCTATTCAAGCGATGCGATCGCAAGATACTTTAGATTTAGGACAAGGACACAATCTATCATTTATCACCGTACCAACTCCCCGTTGGGCGGATGGACTTTGTACTTACGATCCCGTCACCAAAATTCTCTACACAGACAAACTTTTTGGCGCTCATATTTGCGAAGATACCTTATTTGATGAAGATTGGAAGGGATTAGATGCAGAACGCCGTTACTATTTTGAATGTCTCCATGCGCCCCAAGCTAAACAAGTCGAAGCAGCATTAGATAAAATATCAGTTTTGGGAGCTAGATGTTATGCCCCTGCACATGGCCCGGTTGTTCGTTACAGTCTGAGTCGTTTTACTTATGATTACCGTCAATGGTGTCAAGGGCAAAAATCTCAAGAATTAAGTGTTGCTTTGCTTTATGCTTCTGCTTATGGAAATACAGCAATTTTGGCAAATGCGATCGCTCAAGGTTTGATTCAAAATGGAATTAATGTAGAATCAATCAACTGTGAACTAGCAGACTCGGCAGAAATTATCCGCATTGCTGAAACTTGTGATGGTTTGATTATCGGTTCACCCACTTTAGGCGGACATGCACCAACTCAAATTCAAACAGCCTTAGGAATAGTCCTCTCGGTGACAGCTAAAACTAAGTTAGCAGGGGTGTTTGGTTCTTACGGTTGGAGTGGAGAAGCAATTGATTTAATCGAAAGCAAGCTCAAAGATGCAAATTATCAACTAGGATTTGAAACAATTCGGGTGCGTTTTAGTCCTACTCCTGAAATTCTCCAGCAGTGTCAAGAAGCAGGCGCTTCCTTTGCCCAAAACTTGAAGAAAACCAAAAAGCTGCGTACTTCCCGCCAAATTGTCACAGAAACCCATGTAGATCGCACTGAACAAGCTGTGGGGCGAATTATTGGTTCTTTATGTGTTGTGACAACTCGTGATGAAGAAACTCATAAAGGGGTTTTAACTTCTTGGATATCTCAGGCAACTTTTAACCCACCAGGAATTATGATTGCGATCGCTAACGAGCAAAATGCAGATTTAATGCATCATCCTGGTGATAAATTTGTCCTGAATATCCTCAAAGAAGGAAAAAATCTGCGACGCTATTTTTCTCGTCATAGCACTTTAGGAGATAATCCCTTTGCAAATCTTGCCACAAAAACTGCTCTTAATGGTTGTCTGATTCTAAATGAGGCATTAGCTTATTTAGAATGTACGGTGCAAAATCAGCTTGAATGTGGCGATCGATGGTTAATTTATGCTGTCATCAATCACGGTGAAGTATTGGAAAGTGATGGTATCACTGCTTTAGAGCATCGGAAATCTGGCAGTTATTATTAATTGACCACTTGCATGAAGAGTGCTGAGTACCGTTAGCGATAGCGGGGCGTTTAGCCCGTGCTGAGTTGAAAGACCACCTACAAGGGGCGGGGCTTTTACCATAGTGCAAAATTACTCAGCACTCAGCACTCAGCACTCAGTAACGAGACAAACGAGAGAATATCTAAAAGCTTGTTCTAGACTGGCTTTCACGTTAACCGCTATAATTTCTAAGTTATTCCCCGCATCAAATCTCTGTCGCCAACCAAGCACGCAAAACTTCGGCTACTGTCCACGCTTGGGCAATACATCCCCGTGGAGTCATTGGCGCATCACCATCAAAAATTTCGCTGAGACTACCAAGACCGTGGGCAGTGAGATGATTAGCCATTGGTTCCAAAAATTGACGAGCCTGTTCAGGGTTTTTGTAGACGCGCAAGTGTGCTAAAACAAATGGCCCCAACAACCAACCCCAGACGGTTCCCTGGTGGTAAGCTCCATCACGTTGATACCGATTTCCACCGTATTTTCCCTGGTATTGAAGATGGTCGGGAGCTAGCGATCGCAATCCATGAGAAGTCAGCAGCATTCGCCCGCAAGCCTCCACCACACCCTTTTGCTGTGCAGGTGTCAGTGGACTTTCTGGTAATGACACAGCAAATATTTGGTTAGGACGCAACAATGCATCATCACCATCGGGACTGTCTAAAACGTCATAGCAATAACCTGTCTCATCATTCCAGAAGCGAGAAAATCTATACTTTGCCCGGTCTGCCATTGCCTCATATTCTTGGTGTGGTTTACCAAGATGACGGGCAAACTTTGCCATTGTCCGTAAAGCATTATACCAGAGGGCGTTAACTTCAATTGGTTTGCCAATTCGGGGCGTAACCACCCAATCGTCAACCTTGGCATCCATCCAGGTTAGTTGTATACCAGCAACGCCAGCATAAAGTAAGCCATCGGCTGCATCAAGGTGGATATTGTAGCGTGTACCGCGACAGTGCCAATCAATGATATCTGCAAGTATGGGAAAGAGTTCACCAAGCAAATTATCATCGTCTGTAGCACTGTAGTAGGCGCGGACTGCTTCAAAATACCAGAGAGTGGCATCGACTGTATTATATTCTGGTTGCTCACCCGCATCGGGAAAGCGATTAGGCAGCATACCTTGGTCTACGTGTCTGGCAAAGGTGCGAAGAATTGAGCGCGCTATTTCTGGACGACCAGTGGAAATTGTCAAACCAGGTAGACTAATCATGGTGTCGCGTCCCCAGTCGCTAAACCAGTGATAACCAGCGATAATGGTTTTGCCGTAGGGGTCTTCTGGCGCTGGGCGATCGACAATAAACTGGTCAGCAGCTAGTACTAAATGGTTGATCCAGCTAGGTGATTCCTTGGTCTTCAGGGGTCGATTAGTTTTCCAAAATCCTGTTAATTTCTGCTCTTGAGTGCGACGTAACTTCAGCGCAGCTTCGCCATTTAGATTTGGTTGTTTTTCTGTGCTGGCTACAAAGGCGATCGCTTCTCCAGGATTCAGTGTAACTTCAAAAGTGGCGGCGTGGAGGTGGTCTTCTTTGTCGCTCAATCCCCGATAGCGTTCAACTGCTAAGTCAAAGTCATAATACCAATTGTTGACAACAGATATACTAGCGCGTGAATCGCTCACTAGATACAGTGGTACAGCACCCGGATAAGCAGTTACACAAATCCCCTGTTCCACCTCCTCAACAGACATTTGCCAACCATTGCTTTGAGTATCGCTGTGATAATCGCGGTAGTTGACCATTGCTTTCAGTGTCAACTTCAGGGGTTGAGTGGCACGACGCAGAGTATATTGGATATAAGTTGTATTCGCGCCTTGTTGCATCCATACCCGTTTTTCTAGCAAGGCATCGGCAACAGCAAAACGCCATACAGGAATCGTACCTTCCAAAGAAAAACGTTCAATATGTTTATAACCGTCGGGACTGACAATACCATTTACCCAACGATTCGTGTCTAAAGGATAAGAGCGGGTATCATATAATACAGTTTCATCTAGTTTTGTCAGCATTAAAGTGCGACCCAAAGGTGGTTTCAATGCTGCTACTAGTAGTCCGTGATAGCGGCGAGTCAATAAACCAGCCACAGTCCCAGAGGCGTAACCACCAATACCGTTAGTAATTAACCACTCCCGCGATTCTGCAATGTCAAGATTGCCGCAGATTTCCCGCCCAAATTCTATACACATAAGTCACGTCGCTTTGCTCTAAATTCAAAATTAAGCTTTTCTCTCTGCGTTTTCTAAGTATCTGCGATTTAAAAGTTATTTATCTAACTACAGAGACGCAGAGAACACGGAGAAAAGAGAAATTATTTTCTGAAAATTTTACCTACCTTGAAAGGGCTAATCTAACTGTTGTGAAGCTGGGGATTGCTCCTCAGTTATTTGAGATTCATTCACGAGAGGATTGAGGATGACTTCATTAGCTACACTATCAGCTTTCCGGGCACGAATTGCTGGACGCGATCTTCTATAACCGGCTCTTTCAGCTTTTTGGTGTTCGTAATCAATCAATCTGCCATAATATTCGTGCTTGCTTAAATTCATCGACAAGAAAATATGCTGGCGAGTATTACCAAAACCTTTGCGGTTAAAAAACTTTAATGCTGAAGTATTGGTAGGATCAGTGTCTACTAGCATAAACCGCGCTCCATCTTCAATCATCCGAGCGACGACTTTATCAACCAATTTGTCTGCTACTCCTCGACGCTGATACTTCGGGCTAACTCCCAGCCATAAAATGTATCCGTAAGTCCAGGATGCTTTGGTGATGATGGTTCCCAAAATAAATCCGGCTAATTCTCCCTCTGTTTCAGCCACAAGACAGTATTCTGGATCGGTGTTGTAAAGTCCAATTACCTCCCACTCGTCCCAGGTGCGGTATAAATAAGGATATAAATCGCTGGTAAATAAACCTTCTCCCAAGTGGTAAACGGGAGCAATATCGTCAATTCCTAATTCGCGCACATAAATTGCTTCAGTCTCATCAAAAGTTGACATAGATTTACATAAATTTAAAAGTTATAACTTCTTTATACCCCGATTGGATTTTACAAACATCCTCTAATTTATAGGGTTGAGTAAGACTTCTTGAATACTGTCAAAATTTGGCAATGATTCTTTCACTGCTTCTTCAGTAGCTTGGATGCGGTCGCACCTTTTAGCAAATTGACAATAATCACAGTTTTTACTACCCTCCACAACTTGCGGAAACTGTTGGTTATTTTGGTAATTTTCTAGCCAATTAGTTAACTGGCTTAACAGTTGATTAAGTTTCTTTGCTGTTTGTGCGTGTTGAGTAGTACTGTAATTAAATTTAATATTTTGGGGTTTTCCTTCAGATTGGACAAACCAATAAGTCATGGAAATCTTTTCTGGCAAATAGTCGCTAGTTTCTGCCAATACATACAGATAAAGCCGTGTTTGCCAGTTGGATTCTAACTTGCGTTTATTGGGTGGTTTTGGATAAGTTTTCCAGTCGAGAATTTGCGCTTGTTGGTTATCTGCAATCAATAAATCATAGACAACTGTCAGCAAATAATCTTGAAGTTGCAGAGTCCGATAGTGTTCACTTTCACGGAAAGTTTGATTATCAGATGCAGCCGTTAAGATTTCTGGGGCTGCATCGGCAAAACCTAGCATCCAGCTTTGCAATTGAGCATCTGCTTGCAGGAAACTATCAATAGGCAAACCCATTTCTCGCTGCTGCATTAGCAAGTGAAAGCGACTACCTAAAGTTAGCCGTTCTTCTTGTTCTGGATTTGAGGGCGAATTGAGTTTTTCTAAGTAGGTATGTTGAAATTTACGCGGACAAGTTTCTAGTAAGTTAAGTTGTCCTTGAGACAGTCGCAATATTTGAGTTGAAGTTGATAGCATTCTTCTATTTTAGAAGTAAATTATAATCTGCAACTTACCTTTGGCAGTAAAGACATACCTGCCCTGGCGAATCGAATGAGACTGTTGGTTAATTCACGGTGGGTTTGATCCCTCACCCCTAAAACATTGGTTTGGCGTTGCTTTACCGCCCTGAAATAAATTTCGGGCTAATAGCTCAAGTCCGTTGAAACGGACTGAAATCAACGTGAGTTCGATGAACCTCTCCCTCCCAACCTCCCTCTCCGAAACGGAAAGGGAGGAGCAACGAAAAATTAAGCTTTTTGCTCCCCTCTCCGTGTCGGAGCTACGGTGTACACACAAGTCTTTGAGAGTTGCCTCACAGCGTTTAGATCCCCCCTAACCCCCCTTAAAAAAGGGGGAGCCAGAGTCAAAGTCCCCCTTTTTAAGGGGGATTTAGGGGGATCTTCAACGATTTTGGTTTTATACAAAGATGTGTGTACACCGTAGCCGACACGGAGAGGGGCTGGGAGAGAGGTCAAATAAGACTTGTCGAACTCACGTAAATCAGAGTAATCAGGAATGATGGGTTAGGCCCCCTATTAATTCGCCAACAGTCTCATGGAATTCGCAGCTATACAGAGAAAACCCACGGAGGTGGGTTTCAAATTCTTTAAGTCCGCGTAGGCGGCCTACCCTTCTCCTTCGGAGACGCTACGTGAACGGGAACGCCAAGGGCGAATGTTTGTGTAGCTGCGATTTCCAATCGCCTGGTATATTTGCTATTTCAACTCGTCTTGATCTACCTCATCCTGGTGATTGGAATGTTTAGTTTTTCCTTGGGACTTGCTTGAGCCAAAGCTGTAGGCCATAGCTATTTTAACGATGTCAAAATATGCTGGGTGATTAGCTTTGTTAACGATCGCTAAAGAAATAGATCCTGCCACTAAGATCACTAAAAGTGGCGAAATTGGTTCTAACCCAGAGCCGTTGTTGTTGGGCATGATATAATCTCCAAATGGAAAGTTACGAAGCCTTTGGCTAACTTTCACTTAGCCAAAGGCTATTTATTGCCAAGATGGGCTTAACCCCAAGACTCAAATATCATTGCGATCGCAAATAGACACATTAGGAAAATTGCTATCCTCGCAACCCATAACCGTAGACTTGCGGATAAAAGCATCCCAACTATCGCATTTGCCCCTAAAACGTGAGATACAACCAAGGCTATTACCAGCCCCAGCAGCCCCAGCAGAAAATATTTGAGTCCTATAAAAAACCACTTGAACAGCAGATTATCGTTATCTTTGAGACTGGGTTTCATAGTTTTTTCCTGTTTTGAAAGTTGAATCTAGGCAGCAGTTAGCACTCCCCTGACACACTAAAGAAACAGCGAATATCCACAGTTTTGCTCCCACCAAGTCAAAATACACAACAGTCCTACTCCTGAGTAGAGTGGGAATGCTAACGAAGGTGGTCTTAATATTTGCAGATCGTGAAAAATTAAGCTCTTTGATGAATTACCAGGGCAATCTGGTTAGATGTTCAATGCGCGTAATCGCACAGAAGTGTATTACGCGCATTGAACCCTCGAAATTCTTACAGGCAATTTGTATACTTGCCTTTTTCAGAATTTGCAGTTTCAGCCTTTGCCTCTATTTTTGGCTAACTAAGTTTCTTTAATTCACCCGTAACCTTACTAAGCTACCGTGGTTTTGCTGTTACCCTCACTATAAGGTAACTTAGTTACTTAGGTCAAGGTAAACTATAAAGAAAATTATTTAAATAGCATAAAATACTACAAACTCGGCTGAAGTCTCCAAATTAATCCTGACTTTTGGGACTTCCATGCCCGCCCGGAAATAAATTTTCGGGCTAATAGCTTAAGTCTACTGAAGTAGACTGGAGATTTTTGGCAATATTTAGTCATCTTCAGATGACTTTAGCTATGAGACGGGAATTGAAATTCCCGGCGGACGAGCGGTTTCGCGTTAAGTGACACCACTGGCATCTTGCCCGCCATATAAACTGGGCTATCGTGTCGCCCACCCCACAATATTTGGTAATTTATTTGTTGGAAGTCCCTTTGGCACGAAGGGATTTTCAAATAAAAAATACTGACTTGTCTCACTCACCCGTAGCCAGTACACAGGTAACTTATGTGAGATCACAAGGAATTCTGACAACTGAACCTTAAGTACTTGGCTAAAAAGGCTCAATTTGATATGGTTAATCAACATATCAGATTGATATATCAAAATGCTGAAGTTGTCAGTATTAGGTCTATTACAACGAGAGCCATTAAACGGTTATCGGCTTAAACAGCAACTCGATATGTTTATGAGTTGCAGTATTTGTGTCAACTATGGTGCGATTTATCCTCTTCTGAAGCGCATGGAAAAACAAGGTGAAGTGAGCTTATGTGCAGAACAAATAGAAGAAGCTGGACATTGTGGAAAGGTATACGAGATTACACCCATTGGCAAAAACACTTGGTATAAAGAGATGTTGGCATATCCTCATGAAAGCTGGGTGAATGCGCGATCGCGATTCCTAATCAAATTTTTTTTCTTTGGTTATCTATTACCTGAAGAACGAGTGCGGTTAATTGAACATCGATTGATGTCATGTCAGTTACGCCTGGAAGAGAAAAAAGCACTAGAAGTTACTGATGATTTATATCAAGGGAAAGTGCAAAGGCGTGCAATTGAAGTGATCAAATCAGAAATTGAGTGGCTAGTTGAGCAACTCCAAATAGAGCAACTGCAATTAGCTCAAACGTCAAACTCAATCAAGAGTGCTGAGTGGTGAGTTATGAGTGATGAGTGCTGAGTGAAACAGCTTTAACACAAAAAACTTTTGAAGTATCCTAACTAACTATGTGGATCGTCAAAATTGCTTTACGTCTTCCGTATACATTCGCGATCGCCGCTTTGATGATTGTGATCCTTGGTGTAGTAACAATATTTAGTACACCAGTTGATATTTTCCCTGCAATTAACATTCCGGTTGTCAGCGTAGTTTGGACTTACACTGGTACCACATCTGAGGAAATGGCACAGCGAATCGTCACCATTAGCGAACGCGCTATGACCACAACCGTTGGTGACATCGAACATATTGAGTCTCAATCTTTAAGTGGTGTTAGCGTCGTCAAGGTTTTTTTCCAACCTAACGCTAATATCGCCTCAGCAGTGGCTCAAATTACCTCTGTCAGCCAAACAATTCTCCGCCCTTTGCCACCTGGGATTACACCGCCATTCATCATTCAATACAACGCTTCTTCGGTGCCGATTATCCAGATGAGTGTCAGTAGCAAAACCTTGCCAGAAGAAGCACTCTTCGACTATGCTACCAACTTCGTCCGCACCCAATTAGCAACAGTCCAAGGAGCGAGTGTACCTCTACCTTATGGTGGTAAACCTCGGCAAATTATGGTTGATATCGATCCCCAAGCGATGTTGGCTAATGGCATTTCTGCCCAAGATGTGACTAATGCTGTCAGTGCCCAAAACCTGGTTTTACCAGCAGGGGGTATGAAAATAGGCGATCGCGATTTCGCCGTCCAAATCAACAATAGTCCAGATGTGGTGACAGCTCTGAACGACTTACCGATTAAGCAAGTTAATGGTACTATCATTTCCATTCGTGATGTCGCCCAGGTAAGAGATGGCTTTGGTGTCCAAAGTAACATTGTACGTCAGAATGGTAGGCGATCGAGCTTACTTAGTATTCTGAAGAGTGGTAATGCCTCGACAATTGATGTGATCGAGCGAGTCAAAAAAACTTTGCCTCGCATCCAATCCACCTTACCCCCAGAACTGAATTTAGCGTTTCTGTTCGATCAATCTATATTTGTGAAAGCTTCAATAGAAGGCGTTCTCAAAGAAGGATTGATTGCAGCCTGTCTCACCGCGCTAATGATTTTGATTTTTTTGGGAAGTTGGCGCAGCACCTTAATTGTAGCCGTATCGATTCCCCTCTCGATGCTAGTTTCGATTATTGTCATGAGTCGTTTGGGACAAACTTTCAACATCATGACCTTAGGTGGTTTATCCTTAGCGGTTGGGATTCTGGTAGATGATGCCACAGTAGAAATTGAAAATATCCACCGAAATCTCGGACAAGGTAAACCCATCAAGCGAGCAATCTTAGATGGGGCGCAGCAAATCGCCACTCCAGCACTTGTAGCAACATTATGTATTTGTATTGTCTTTGTGCCGGTCGTGTTTCTCAGTGGAGTGGCCAAGTATTTATTTGTCCCCCTAGCGATGGCGGTAGTATTTGGGATGCTTGCTTCTTATGTGCTATCTCGGACTGTAGTACCGACAATGGCAAGCTATCTTTTACCGCATGAAGCAGACTGGCATAGAGAAAACGAGGAGCATAATGGTAACAACAACCATCATCAAAATTCGCCAGTTCAAAATAATAATGGTCATGGCGATCGCCACAGCCATTCTTCACTAGTTGAAATCCATGATAATCGCGACCATCATCTAGATTCGCCAGTCCAAAACAATAACGGTAGCGACAACCACCAAACAGAAGAGGCCGCAACGACAACTGCCGAACCTGTGAAGAAAGATTGGATCTGGCAACTACACGAAAAGTTTAACCGACAATTTGAGAAATTTCGCAGTTGGTACTATGGTGTCCTGACCTCAGCATTAAATCACCGCCGCATAGTATTTGTGCTATTTGGTGCATTTATCGTCAGTGCCGGAGTTTTGTTGCCGTTCGTCGGTCAAGACTTTTTCCCGGAAGTCGATGGCGGTCAGTTTAGCCTCCATATTCGAGCCTTACCTGGTACTCGTTTGGAAGAGACAGAAAGAATTGTCAGCCAAGTTGAAGGCGTTATCCGCCAGACTGTACCGAAAGAGAATCTCGCTCTGATTCTGGATAATATCGGCTTACCCACCAGTGGCATTAACCTTACTTATGGCTACAACGGTGCGACAATTGGGCCGGCTGATGCTGATATTCTTGTCTCTCTAAAAGAATCTGGTGCAACTTATTCTTACATCAAGGAACTCCGCCAGAAATTGAAAGCGACATTTCCCAGCTACACCTTCTTTTTTGAGCCAGCTGATATTGTGACTCAAATTCTCAATTTCGGTTTACCTGCTGCTGTTGATGTGCAAATATCTGGCCCTCTGAAAAATTCAAAAGCCAACTTTGAAATTGCCCAACAAATCGCTGCGCGGATGACGCGTATTCCTGGGGCTGTAGATGTACATCTCCAGCAAGTTGTCGATGCGCCGAAATTACGTCTTGATGTCGATCGCACCGAGGCTCAACAATTAGGGATGACCCAGCGTGATGTTGCCAATAGCGTCCTCACTTCCTTAAGTTCAAGCGGTCAAGCTGCAATCAACCAATGGCTCGATCCCAAAAAAGGCGTGAGTTACACTCTGGCTGTACAAGTTCCTCAATATAAACTTGACTCTATTGACAGCCTGAAAAATACGCCAGTTGGCAACGGTCAAACTGCACCGCAACTTTTAGGTAATTTGGCTAGTGTCAAACGCGACACAGTGATGCAAGTTGTGAATCACTACAACATTCAGCCAGTTTTCGATATTTACGCTAACTCTTCTGGTCGCGACCTGGGGGGAGTTGCCAGCGATGTAAATCGAATCATCGCTGATTATCAGAAAAAATTGCCTAAGGGAAGTCAGATTAATATTCGTGGGCAAGTGCAAACGATGAACTCTTCCTTTCTGGGACTTGGTTTAGGACTTGTATTTGCAATTGTGTTGGTTTACTGCTTAATGGTGGTGAACTTCCAATCTTGGCTCGATCCCCTGATTATTATGATGGCGCTGCCAAGTGCCTTAGCAGGGATCATTTGGATGCTGTTTGTCACCCGCACCACCCTAAGCGTTCCTTCGTTAATGGGTGCAATTATGAGTATCGGTGTAGCGACATCAAACAGTATTCTGATGATCACTTTTGCTAACGAGCAACGTGTAGAAGGAGAAAATGCCTATAAAGCATCCTTAGCAGCAGGTTATACAAGGTTGCGTCCGGTGTTAATGACTGCCTTAGCCATGCTCATCGGCATGATACCAATGTCGCTCGGTCTTGGTGAAGGTGGTGAACAGAATGCGCCCTTGGGTCGCGCTGTAATTGGCGGCTTGTCAGCTGCAACAGTCGCTACTCTGATCTTTGTACCTGTTGTATACAGCATTATGAGGCGTCAACCACCTCGTCCTATTGATGAAGAGGATGACGATTTAAATTTCTCAGATCCCAAGGCAGCCTATTCGTTGTCATCATCTCAAGGCAAGTCATGAGCAATTCAAAAGGTCGCGCTCAGAATTCTCTAACTTCTCTACGAGACTTGGGCATTGGTCTTTGCGTCGAATGGCACTAAGAAAACGTGAGTTCGACAAGTCTTATTTGACCTCTCCCCCAGCCCCTCTCCGTGTCGGCTACGGTGTACACACATCTTTGTATAAAACCAAAATCGTTGAAGATCCCCCTAAATCCCCCTTTTTAAGGGGGACTTTGACTCTGGTTCCCCTTTTTTTAAGGGGGTTAGGGGGGATCTAAACGCTGTGAGGCAACTCTCAAAGACTTGTGTGTACACCGTAGCTTCGTGTCGGAGAGGGGAGCAAAAAGCTTAATTTTTTGTTGCTCCTCCCTTTCCGAAACGGAAAGGGAGGTTGGGAGGGAGAGGTTCATGGAACTCACGTTAAGAAAAGGCGAAAGGCTTGTGTCACCTCGTTCCCAGTCTGAAGACTGGGAATGTATTCCAAGAGGGCTGCTGCCTCTGGTCAGCCCACTGGAGGCGGAGCCTCCGAGAATGGGTTCCCAGCCTCCAGACTGGGAACCCGTTAGGGCAAAGCTTATAGCTTTTCTTAGTGCCATTTGTCTCTGCGTCCCCAATCCCCAGTCCCCATGCTAAATTGCTGCAAATTAGAAAATACAGGACAGTTTACCTATGGATTCTCAACATCGTCCATCTCCTGATTCTGAAGAACAAAAGACTTCTAAAAAACAAAAACGCGGCATCGGTGGAATTGGTTGGGCTGTACTTGGTGTTGTTTTTTTTGGTAGCCTACTGGCCATAGGCATTCTACCCCGGTTGGGTCAAAAGTCAGAATTACAAGCAGCAGTCAAGGAAGCAAGCACAGTACCCTCAGTCAACGTAATGACTCCCCGCCGTGCTACTGGTGCTACGAAAGTGGAACTACCTGGCAATGTTGTAGCCCTGAATCAAACGACCATCTACGCTCGCAGTACTGGCTATTTACGGCGGTGGTATGCAGATATTGGCGATCGCGTCCGAGCCGGTCAGTTGTTGGCGGAGATTGACTCACCAGACACCGATCAGCAAGTTCTACAAGCGAAGGCAGAGTTCGTGCAAGCACAAGCCAATGTGTCTCAAGCCCGTGCTAATTTAGCTAAAGGTATTTCTGATTTGAAGCAAGCCCGCGCTAATCTCTTGATAGCGCGTCAGAGTTGGGAGCGCTGGCAAGTTCTTGTCAAGCAAGGTGCTGTAGCTCAACAAGATGCAGATACAAAATATGCCACATATCAAGCTAATCTTGCCAACGTTGAAGCAGCACAAAACACCGTTAATTCTGACTCTGCCAATATCAATGCAGCACAAGCTAACGCCTACGCAAGTCAAGCAAACTTCCAGCGTAATACAGTATTGCAGTCTTATAAGAAAGTCACTGCTCCCTTCGCGGGAGTGATTACCGCACGTAATGTCAATACAGGTGTTTTGATTTCAGCAGGTAATGGCAACACCAGTAACAGCAACACCAACACTAGCAATACCAGCCTTTATACTATTGCTGCTTATGACAAGCTCAACGTGAATGTAAGTGTTCCACAGAGTTTATCGCAGTCGCTTCAGACTGGACAAACAGCACAAATTACAGTTAGAGAGTTACCACAACGAGTGTTTAAGGGTAAAGTAGTGCGTACTAGCAACGCCATAGATCCAAATACTCGCACTTTGCTGACACAATTAGAGGTGCAGAATTTAGATGCGACGCTGCGACCTGGGATGTATGCCAATGTCACATTTGCCATTAACCGCGCCAATCCTCCCTTTGTTGTGCCAGATAGTGTTTTAGTCGTTAATGCCAGAGGGACGCAGGTAGCAACTGTAACTAAAGATAAAACAGTGCATTATCAAAAAGTTGCTGTTGGGCGAGATTATGGTACTGAAGTAGAAATTACATCTGGTCTGACAGGAAATGAATCGCTCATTGCCACTCCTACGGTTGATGAGACAGAGGGCTTGCGCGTGCAGCCAGTTGCACAAAGTCAGCGTAAATAATTATCGTTGGGATAAGGCAGGGAGCAAGGAGCAGGGGGCAGGGGGAGAATAATAAATTTTTAACTCCTAACTCCTAACTCCTAAACTCAGCACTCGTTACTCAGCACTCTTGAAGTGAGGTACAATAAAGTAATTGGCGCGATCGCGCACCTCATCAAAAAAAGCCCAAGAAAGCATTCCCAGAGCAACAAATGTCTACCCCGAAATATTGAGGGGATACCAAATTGGCAGTAATGTTATCTCACATAGTGAGATAACATTGGTTTGTACTGTGTCTTTGTGTGAGTATGAGTGTCATTCCCGAAAACGTTCTTTTGGCTTTCGCCGAAAAACGGTGCTTGTCTAGCAGCGAGATAGAAGTGTTTTTATATGCTGTTGAGGGACAATCGCCAAATGCGATCGCGAAAAAATTGGCAATCAGTGCCGAAGCAGTACGCAAAAGATTAAGTGAAGTTTACAAGAAATTTAATGTTATTGGTAGTGGTCCAGGTAAGCTCACTAAGTTACAGCAAGTTATTGAATCTGAGTATCAAGCATCTTTATTGAATGAAAAATCCATTACCCAAAATCGCCAAGATTGGGGTGAAGCGCCTGGGGTCTGCTTTTTTCGGGGACGCATAGCAGAATTGTCTCAGCTACAGCAGTGGTTGATCGAAGATAATTGCCGACTAGTGGCAATATTGGGAATGGGCGGAATTGGCAAGACTGCTTTATCCGTGAAACTGGCAAAGGAAGTTGAGGAAAATTTTGAGTATTTGATTTGGCGAAGTCTCCGCAATGCGCCACCTGTAGCCGAGATGTTAGCAAACCTGATCGGATTTTTATCTGATGAAAGAGAAACAGATTTGCCAGAAAGCATAGATAGTAGAGTAACACTGCTGATTAATTATTTACGAGAGCATCGTTGTCTGGTGGTATTTGATAATACAGAGACAATTTTACAAGAAGGCGATCGCGCTGGACACTATAGACATGAATACGAAGATTATGGTCAACTACTGCAACGGGTAGGAGAAGAACTACATCAAAGCTGCCTAGTGCTGACATCTCGCGAAAAGCCAAAAGAGTTTGCTCCTTTAGAAGGACAAGAATCACCAGTTAGAACATTATCATTAGTCGGTTTAGAACAAACAGAAGGGCAAGAAATTCTCCAAGATAAAGGGTTATTTGGCTCACCACAAGAATGGGCCAAACTAGTTGAGAAATATTCTGGTAATCCCTTGGCGTTAAAGCTAGTTTCTCAACCAATTCGGGAGTTATTCGGTGGTGATATTGCTGCCTTTCTGGCTGAAGGCGAGATCATTTTTGGCGACACCCGAAATTTACTAGACCAGCAATTTGAGCGGTTATCAGAGATCGAAAAAGAAATAATTTATTGGCTAGCAATCAAGCGCGAGTTAGTTTCTCTAGACGAATTGCTCAATGATATTGTGCGTCCCTTGCCCAAAAGGGAAATGATGGAAGCGCTAGAATCACTGCGGCGGCGATCGCTAATTGAACAAAGAAGAGCAATTTTCACCCTCCAGTCTGTGGTGATGGAATACATGACCGACCGATTAGTAGAACAGGTTTGTCACGAAATTACCACTCGCGATCTGAGACTATTTATGAGCCATGCTTTAATGGAAGCAACGGCAAAAGATTATATTAGAAACACTCAAATTACTCTGATTATTAAACCAATCATCGATAGATTATTAAATATTTTTAGATATGCTAAAAATATTGAACATCATTTATATCAAATTTTATTGTATCTGCGACAGGTTCCCCAAACAGCAGCTTATGCAGGTGGAAATCTGCTAAATATCCTTTGTCAATTACAAACTGATTTTAGCGGCTATGACTTTTCTAACTTGATTATTTGGCAAGCATATTTACAAAGCGTGAATTTGCATCGAGTGAATTTTACCAATACTGATTTAGCTAAGTCCGTTTTTGCAGAAACATTAGTTAGTATTTCGTCAGTAGCATTTAGCCCCAATGGAAAACTTTTGGCTACGGGTGATGCTGATGGTAAGACTTACTTGTGGCAAGTTGACGAGGGCAAGCTACTTTTTACTTGTATTGGACATAGCAGTTGGGTAAAATCAGTTGCCTTTAGTCCCGATGGGCAAACTTTAGCTAGTGGCAGTGATGACCAAACAGTGAAGTTATGGGATGTTCATGATGGGAAATGCCTGAAAACTTTGCACGGACATAGCAATTGGGTCAGGTCAGTTGCTTTTAGTCCCGATGGTCAAACTTTGGCTAGTGGCAGTGAAGACCAAACAGTGAAGTTATGGGATGTCCGCAATGGTAAGTGTCTGATAACTTTGCAGGGAAATACCAATCGAATTATGTCAGTTGCTTTTAGTCCCGATGGTCAAACTTTGGCTAGTTGTAGTGAAAAGCAAACCGTGAAGTTATGGGATATTCGTGATGGTAAATGTCTGAAAACCTTACAGGGGCATAGCAGTTGGGTAAGGTCAGTTGCTTTTAGTCCCGATGGGGGAATTTTAGCTACTGGCAGTGATGACCAAACCGTGAAATTATGGGATGTTCGTGATGGTAAATGCCTGAAAACCTTACAGGGACATACTAATCGGGTATGGTCAGTCGCCTTTAGTCCCGATGGGCAAACTTTAGCTAGCGGTGGTGATGACCCGACAGTGAAATTATGGGATATCCGTAATGGTAAGTGCCTGAAAACCTTCCAGGGGCATAGCAATCGGGTACGGTCAGTAGCTTTTAGTCCCGATGGGCAAACTTTAGCTAGCGGTAGCGAAAACCAAACAGTGAAGTTATGGAATGTCCAAAATGGTAAATCCTTGACAACCTTGCAAGGACATAGCAATCGAGTCAGGTCAGTAGCTTTTAGTCCCGATGGTCAAACTTTAGCTAGTGGCAGTGAAAAGCAAACAGTAAAATTATGGGATGTCCGCAACGATAAATTTATCAAAATTCTGGAGGGGCATAACAGTTGGGTACGGTCAATTGCCTTCAGTCCTGATGGTCAAATTTTAGCTAGCGGTAGCGAAAAACAAACAATTAAATTATGGGATGTTCAGACGGGACAATGCCTCAGAAAATTGCAGCAACATACCAATCGAATTAGGTCAGTTGCTTTTAGTCCCAATGGTCAAATTTTAGCTAGCGGCAGTGACGACCAAACAGTGAAATTATGGGATGTCCACACCGGAAAATGTCTCCAAACCTTGAAAGGGCATACCAGTTGGGTAAGATCGGTTGCCTTTAGTCCCGATGGTCAAACTTTAGCTAGTGGCAGTGAAAACCAAAGAGTCAGGTTATGGGATATTTATACAGGAAAATGTATCCAAGTTTTAGAGGGACATAGCAATCGTATCAGGTCGGTTACTTTCAGCCCCGATGGACAGACTTTAGCTAGTGGCAGTGATGACCAAACAGTGAGGTTATGGGATATTTATATGGGCAAGTGCTTGACAACCTTGCAAGAACATACAAATCGGGTCTGGTCAGTTGCCTTTAGTCCCGATGGTCAAATTTTAGCTAGTGCTAGCGAAGACCAAACAGTAAAATTATGGGATGTCTACAATGGCAAGTGCCTTAAAACTTTGTCAGGGGCTAATTGGGTAAAGTCAGTGGCCTTTAGTCCCGATGGTCAAACCCTGATTTGTGGCAGCCAAGATGAGACAATTAAGCTTTGGGATGTATCGACGGGTGAGTGTTTAAGAACACTGCGATCGCCACGACCCTACGAAAAAATGAATATCACCGGGGTTACAGGGCTAACGGCAGCGCAGTTAGTAACGATAAAAGCTTTAGGGGCAGTGGAAAATAAAGAGCAAAAATAAAAGGTAAAAGAATGAACTTTGCCTTTTTCATTCATTCCTTTACCTTTTTTATGTACCTGATGCTTATTTCATGTTAGCCCTTGCGTCCTTAACTGCGGCAAAGAAAAATAATCCTGTGAGTGGAATGCTCAATACCAGGATAATCGCCGTGGCTGTGACACCAAAATCTGGTTGTCCATAAGCGAGTTCAAAAATCGAACCTACGGCTGCGATCGCACTTACACAAGAACCACCCAGAAATAAACTGCTTTTTGGAGTTAAATACACTACTAGCCCCCTATGCTATTGGTTTCACCGCTTGATACGAAAAGCCATTCTTAGATAGCTCCTGGGCTAAAGTCAAGGAGTTTTCCACACGGTCTACAAATACCACACCGTTGAGGTGATCCATCTCGTGCTGAATGCAACGCCCCAAAAGGTCACTAGCCTTTAATGTCCGGGGACGACCGTATTCGTCTTTATAGGCGATTTCCACGACTTCGGGGCGCTTCACGTCTAGGAATACATTGGGAATGCTTAAGCATCCTTCTTCGGCAACACAGAGGTCGCGGCTGACTTGTTTAATGGTAGGGTTAATCAACACTAAAGGCTGATTAGCTGCGTTTTCTGGTTCCAGGTCAATGACAATTAGTTGTTTGTGAATTCCTACTTGGGGTGCAGCCAAACCAATGCCATCTTTGCTGTACATAGTTTGCAGCATTTCGCGCACTATTTGGCGAAGTTCGTCATCAACTTTAGAAATCCGCTTTGCAGCTTGACGCAACACGCGATCGCCTAAATAATGAAGCTCCAAAGGTGGATTTTTTAACTTTTTTTTCTCTACAGCAATTTCAGAGGGCATGAGTCTTGATGGCTAGATGGTGAAAATTCCTACTATTTTAATTCTATCAAGTTGGGGAGTGGGGAATTGGGAATTGGGCATTGGGCATCTCCACAAATTAAATATGCGTTACCCAGAACCCTTGTAGAGACGTAGCAGTGCTACGTCTCTACATTCTTTTTCGGAGATGTCTATTGGGAATTGGGAACTATATAAATTACGAATTACGAATTACGAATTATTGACTGGGGTGATTTGTGTTTAAATCTCTCACGAAACTTGACTATCTACTGAAAGAAACTTTCCTCGGTTTACTGCGGGGAGGTTGGATGAATTGGGCAGCTGTCAGTACTGTAACGGTGTTACTGTTTTTATTCGGCTTGAGTCTGCAAACCTCTTGGCAAGTCGAAAAACTCCTCTATCAGTTTGGTAGCCAGTTAGAAGTATCAGTTTATCTTGAACCAGATACGCGGATGGAAAATATTGAGCCACTAATCGCCAAAATGCCAGAAGTGGCGGGGATACAAAGCATTAGCAAAGAAGAAGCCTGGACGAAGTTAGTTAAGGAAATGAGAATTTCTGATATTGAAGGTGCTACCCAACAACTAGGTGAAAATCCTCTGGTTGATGAGATAAAGGTGAAAGCCCGGAATTCTCAAGTTGTGCCAAACTTAGCAACCCAGTTGGCTAAGTTACGGGGAGTTGAAACGGTGCAGTATGTTGATGAAGCAGTCAAACGCATTGCTCAGTTGCACCAAGGTTTGAACTGGATTACTTTCACAATTACAATTATTCTGACTTTAACAGCGATCGCAGTCACTACAACCACAATTCGGCTAATTGTCATGGCGCGTCGCCAGGAGATTGAAATTATGCAGCTAGTGGGAGCAACTTCTGTTTGGATTTACCTGCCATTTATTTTACAAGGAATTGCCTTTGGTTTAGTTGGTGGTGCGATCGCTTGGAGTTTCATTTCTGTGATTCAACAGTTTCTCGGTAAGTTGCTAGTCAATCAACCTGAGTTTATCCAAGTCATCACCAACAGAGTGCAACTCACTCCAGGAGAAATTTTATTATTGCCCCTAATTCTTTTGAGTTTCGGTGCAGCTGTAGGATTAATGGGAAGCTTATTTGCTGTCAGACGTTTTGCTAAAGGATAGTCATTAGTCATTTGTCCTTTGAACTCGAAACTTCGACCTCTGAACTACGAAATTTTCAAAGACCAAAGACCACTGACAAATGACCAATGACCAATGACCAATGACAAATGACAAATGACCAATGACAAAATCACAATGGGAATGTTTTTTGCAAAATCTTGGTGTTTGGGAAGGTTCATTTACGAATTTTTCTCCCCAAGGAATACTTTTGAACGATACTCCTAGTCGTCTTTCCCTAGAACATTTAAACAATAGCCAGAAAGTGCGTCTAACTCTGAGTCGTTCGGGACAAGATGTAATTAGAGATTTTAGTTCTGTGGGAGGGGGTCTGCTGTTTTTTGAAAATGGTTCATTTTCTGAAGGTTTAATTCAGCTAGGGCCATTTTCCGAATTTGGTGGAGAACTCGCCTTTGTTCATGAAAATCGCCGCTTGCGTCTGGTGCAACTGTTTGATAGTACTGGTCAGCTAAAAGAACTCATCTTAATTCGAGAACATCTCGCTGGAACACCAGCAGCAGAACGTCCACCCTTGCAGATAAATGATTTGTTGGGAGAATGGCAAGGCGAAGCAATTACAATATATCCAGATTGGCGTTCGCCTGATACTTACTCTACAACCTTCAAATTACAACTTGATGATACTGGGCGATTAATTCAAAATACATCTTTTGCAGAACGCACAATTACCTCAACTGCTAGCATCAAAGGCCCCATTGTTCTCTTTGACCAAGACCCCCAAAAACAGGTGCAAGTATTATTTTTACCAGATGGCGCTTCTGCAACTTCTCCTCTCAAGGTGCAGTTACGCCAACCATTTTTTATAGAAGTGGGTTGGTTAATCCAGCCAAATCTGCGCCAGCGAATGATTCGCAGTTATAACGATAAAGGCGAATGGGTTAGTCTAACGTTAGTTACTGAAGAAAAAAAACTTTGATTAGGGACTGGAAAATAAAAAAATATCCAATTAACTCTTGTGGAGTGAGCATCTTGCCCGCCATACAGACTGGGCGCTCATGTTGCCCACTCCACAATATTGGATAATTCATTTTGCATCGTTATTGCATTGACTTGCACCTTTGTTTTCCTTGTTCCCAGCCTCTAGCTATTAGTGACGATAGTCCTGTTCTAATGGGACAATTTAACTGTTCCCAAAATGCGGGTAATGATAAAACTTTATTTATGCGTATTCAAATAGCTATTGCGATCGCAGTAATGTTAGTAGGTGGGCAAAATCTCGAAGCTATTGCAAACTCGCAATTTTCTACTGAGGATGGCGTAAAACCTACGTTACAGATAGAGGGAGGATATGCAAAATATGGTGATTATATCGGTTCAACTCCAGTAGATACGCAGTCTGTGGAGTTTTCTCAGAGAATTGTCAAAGATATTCAGATTCGTTTTGTGAATAACAAAGATCAGTTACTCGATGACAAAGGTCAGCCGATTAAAGGACGCACTCAAAAAGATTTTATCATTGGTCTGCTGAAACTCAAACCTGGTCAGGTATTTCGTGAAGATTTACTAGAAGCAGACTTGCAACGGTTGAGAAGATTAGAGTCATTTAATGAAGTCAATGTTTATCGACAAGAAGATACCACAAGCGTTAATCTCATCTATGAAATCAAAGAGCGTGAATTTCCTGCTCTAATTTTCGGAGGCGGTAATAACGATGATGTTGGTCTATACGGTCAATTGGGTTATAGAGATGCAAATATTAGCGGTATTAACGATAAATTAGATACAACCTTGCAAATCAGCGGCAAAGATGTCCAATTTCATGGTCAATTCACTAGTCGTTATCGTCCTGAAGAACCAAACCGCTTAGGCTACACCATTAGAGGTTTTCGTAGTCGTAATATATCGGGAACCTTCAACGAAGATATCAGATTGTCTAACGGTGACAGAGTGCGCGAGGGCAGGTTTGGCGGTTCTGTAGGAGTTTTAAAATCTTTTGATGAGTGGGATACAGCTATAAGTCTTAATTATACCAGGATTAGCCTACGCGATCGCGAATATAACGTTGTACAGGTTGATAGATTAGGGAGTCCTTTATCTGTGAGCGGTACTGGCATTGATGACTTATTTACCGTATCATTTGCTGTATCCAGAGATCAACGCGATCGCCGAAACAATCCAACTCAAGGCTCAATCCTCACCCTTAGCACAGAACAAGCGATTCCCATTGGACTGGGTAATATTTCCAGCAATCGCCTCAAGGGAGATTATATTCAGTATTTACCAGTTAGTTGGATTGGTAACGGCAAACCAACCGACAATCCCGAAATGTTAGCGATTAATTTCCAAATTGGTACGATTATCGGAGACTTTCCACCAGCTGATGCTTTTAATATTGGTGGACTAGATTCTGTCAGGGGTTACGGTTATGGAAAAGTCGCCAGTGGTCGGAGTTATGGTTTAGCTTCGGTGGAATATCGTTTCCCAATCTTTCAGTCAATCGGAGGAGTTCTGTTTACTGACCTCGCTTCCGATTTCGGGTCTAGCGACACCGTACTAGGCGAACCAGGAGTACTGCGAAACAAACCTGGAAGTGGCTTTGGTTACGGCTTAGGATTGCGAGTTAATTCATCCTTTGGGTTAATTCGAGGCGATTTAGGAATTAGCGACCAAGGAGAAGTTAGATTGGAAGTTACCACAGGTCAGCGGTTTTAATAGTGTAACTAGTGGTGTATCGCATTAAATTTGAGGGATAAGAGAACGAACCGCAAAGGACGCAAAGAGGAGGCAGCGCGGTCTTGGGGGTTTTCCCCATGAGTGACTGCCGTCGCAAAGGAAGAAGGAAAGAAGAGAAGTTGAAATTTGATTCACACATTAAATATAATGGGTGAACTTATTCTTAACTTTTCTTCCTTTGCGTCCTTTGCGTCCTTTGCGTCCTTTGCGGTTCGTTTCTCAACCTCCTCAAAATTAATGGGACAGACTACTAATTTACAAGTTGCTGATAAAGAGTTTTCACACGTCCCGATTATTGATATTAGCACCTTGGTTTCTGAAAAAGGCGATCGCTATTCCGTAGCATCACAAATCAACCAAGCGTGTCAAGAATCAGGTTTTTTCTATATTATCGGGCATGGCGTAGACGAAAATTTGCAGCAGCGACTCGAAGAAATCAGCCGCCAGTTTTTCGCCCAGGATTTAGAAACTAAACTGAAAATCCGCATGGCTTTAGCAGGTATCGCATGGCGAGGTTATTTCCCCGTTGGTGGTGAACTGACATCCGGTAAACCCGACTTGAAGGAAGGTATTTACTTTGGTGCAGAACAGGGAAAAGAACACCCACTAGTGCAAGCTGGTACTCAGATGTATGGTTCCAATCTCTTCCCCGCCAACATCCCCCAATTTGCCGAAACAATCCTTGAATATATGGAAGCAATGACAAACTTGGGACACACTTTAATGACTGGTATTGCCCTAAGTTTGGGATTGGAAGCATCCTACTTTGCTGACCGTTACACCTCAGATCCCTTAGTGTTATTTCGCATCTTCAATTATCCTCCAAATTTGTCACCGTCAGATGGTGAACCAATATGGGGCGTTGGCGAACATACTGATTATGGCGTTCTGACCATTCTCAAGCAAGATAACTCAGGCGGATTACAAGTTAAATCCAAGTCACATTGGGTTGCTGCGCCTCCCGTTCCCGGTTCCTTTGTGTGCAACATCGGCGATATGCTAGAGAAAATGACAGCAGGTTTATATCGTTCTACACCTCATCGCGTGTAAAACCAGTCGGGAAATCATCGCCTTTCGTTCCCCTTCTTTTTCGATCCCAATTTTGATGTCGAAGTAAAGCCCATTGAATTAGATCATATCGTGGCAAATTATAATATAGGCGATCGCTGGGATCAAGCTAACATTCATGATTTTCGCGGAACCTATGGTGATTACGTTTTGAGTAAGGTGTCTAAAGTTTTTCCAGAATTGCAGCGATCGCTATTATAGGGTTTGAAGCCATTTCTATACGTCCAATGCGCGGAAGGGTAGGTGTACAAATTCCACAGCCCGAAAAAAGTGCTTCTATCCCAACCCCAGCAAGCATTTCACCCCATTAATCGCCCAAGCATCATCCGCGCAATGTCTGAAACACTTACAAAAAGTGGGTTTCAGTCTTCAATCTTTGCCGAACTCTTCCCAAAGGAATTTTCTAATGCTATGATTACCCCAGATTCGCGCAATCGCACCTTGAAAACTAAATATAGCTCGGCTTTCAGCCTGCCGCATTGCAATTAACCAAAATCCCTATTAGGGATTGAAACTAAAATCTGCAAACTTGAGATATTCCAAATCGATGGCTTGCAATTAACCAAAATCCCTATTAGGGATTGAAACTTGCGATTGTTATCGGGAGTCTGCGGTATCATGTTGGTCATATTGCAATTCATCAAAATCATTGCAGAGATGCGAAAGTTTGGTGGGCCCATTCAATTACAGTGGTAGGTTAATATGGGAGATTCCGCAGTTTTACCGTCTATTTATGCAGAGAAGCCGATTGAATTGGCTCCTGTTAAAGTTATTACCTCGTTTCCTGTCAATACTTTTTTAGAAAATCTAGCGATCGCACCAGATGGCACAATATTTGTAAGTAACCACGAAGTTGGCAAGATTGTTCGCATTAGTCCAGATGGCGATCAGCAGATTCATGCTACTGTTGAGGGCAAAGTGAGCGGTCTGGCTTTCACTGCTAATGGGGGTTTGGTGGCCACAGGTTGGAATGCTGATTCTATACCAGTAATTTCTTTAGTTGCCAATGATGGAACAGTAGAAACCTTACTAACACTGCCAGATGCAATATTTCTCAATGGCATCACTCCACTTTCTGACACTCAGTATTTGACAGCAGATTCATATCGGGGTGCAATTTGGCTGATTGATATCGCTCAACGTCATGGATCGATTTGGCTAGAACATCCTTTACTTGCTCGTAGCAATTCGGCAAATGTCACTCCGGCGGCAAATGGTTTGAAGCGTTTTGGTGATTTCCTCTACGTTTCAAATACGGAAAAAATGTTGTTGTTGCGGATTCCCGTTGATGCTGCAAATCAACCAGGTGAGCCGGAAATATTTGTTGAGCAAACTAATATTGATGACTTTGCCTTTGATGTGGAAGGCAATCTTTACGGAGCGACGCATATATACAATAGTGTAGTCCGAATTGCCAGCGATCGCAGTACTACTATTATTGCTCAAGCCGAGGCAGGTGTAATTGGTAGTACAGCTGTGGCTTTTGGTCAAAGTAAAAGCGATCGCACTGCGATTTATGTTGTAACTAATGGCGGAATGTTTTTACCTCCGCCTAATGGTGTGGTTCCTGCCAACGTTGTTCGGCTTGAGGTTGGAAAAGCTGGATATCCCTTGACTTGAGCGTGGCCGAATTTTATATTTTAAATTTGGGATTTTAAATTCAAAATCCCAAATTTAAAAGTGTTCTACAACAAGCAAATTGATACTCACCCCGCGAAAACAAGCTACGTGAAAAAATCTAAAATCCAAAATTGATGGAGATGGAACAGGACGATCAATTTGTAACCGTGGTCATTACACAAGTTGTCAAACCAGGATGTGAAACTGCTTACGAGGCTTGGTTGAAAGAAATTACCAGAGTTTCTAGAACCTATATAGGTCATCTGGGAACAAATGTGATTCGTCCTCAACTTGGGGTAAGAAATGAATATGTGATCATCTTCCGGTTTGACGGTTATGAAAATTTAAAGGCGTGGATGACATCGCGCGATCGCGAATATTGGCTGAATCAAGGTAAACATTTGGTAGAATCTGATCCTGATGTTCAACAAATCTGCGGATTAGAAGCTTGGTTTTCTCTTCCTGGTCAACCGCTGAGAACTCCACCACGCTATAAAATAGCATTGCTAACTTGGGGAGCAGTATTTGTGTTGATTAATTTGTTGAATACATTTATCACGCCTCTAATTCGCGGTTTACCACCCTTGATTATTTCGTTAATTATTACCATTACAATGGTTTTGCTGCTGACTTATGTTGTCATGCCTAGAGTTAGCCGTTTGTTTAGCTTCTGGCTATATCCTAAATCGCGAAAAGTTTAGCAATTGAAATTACTTTAACTCAACTCTCTTATACCAATTTAATGTGAAGTTGCACTAAATGAGTAACTCTCTATTCTTGGCGCTCTTCTCTTAGAGACGCTCCGCGTTGGCGGTTCGTTTAATATTCTGTGCATCTTCATACAAAATTGGTATAAGATCATATTTAAAGGAGTAATATCATCAAAAAGAATTTTTAATGAGTACAATCAAGAACAAATTAAAGGCTTTAGACAACACTTATTCAATAATGAATTCAATTATAGTTATGACGCTAGTGTGGATTATTCGGAATATTTCATAGAGGGCTTATTGATTAAGCCATTAGGTTGGATAGAATGGCAAATAACTGCGACAGAATTTTACATTGATGATTTAAAAGATTAAACCATAACAACAACTTCAATTGAGAATAAACGAGCCTGATTTTATCATTACAAGTGTTCTATTTCTATGCTTTTAAGAGAGCGGGCTGGAAAGCCCACCACACAATAATTAAAAACCGGATACCTCTTACCCAGTAGCAAAATTCCACGGAATCTGCTGGATAATACCCGATCGCAGTTTTTGCAAAGCATCCTTAAAGCCGATCGCAGCAACTCTAAATAATATGATTTTCATGAAACACTAGGTTCATCAGCAGTTTTAATTTCTCGCAAAATTCGTTCGACTTGGTTGACTTTTTCACCTCTATTCTGTTCTTTGAAAATATTTAAAGCTTTTTCTAAAGAAGATAGCGCCTCGTCTTTTTTATTGGTTTGCCACATTGCCAGTGCAAAATTAGTCAACGCCTCGCCATAATTAGGATTAATTTCCAGAGCTTTTTTATATTCAGTAATGGCTTCTTGCCAGCGACTTTGGCTAGCGTAAGCCATACCGATCGCATTGTAAGCTAGAGCATATTTTGGCTGGAGGCGAATGGCTTCTCGATAAACGCTAATTGCTTCTTCTGATTTCTTTTGCTGAAAAAGCGCATTTCCCAGTTGGAAGTGTCCAAAGGCATCTTCTGGAAATTTTTTAATGAATTTACGTAAATTTTCTTCTGCGTCTTTGAAGTCTCCCTGATTATATAAAGCATTAGCTTGTTGTAGCAGCTGCGATCGCTCTGGTGAATCTGCACCTGAAAATTGTGCTAGTTTTTGTGGTTCTTTGTATGTATCCTGTTCTGGCGTATGCAACGAAACTCTTCCAGGAACCGCTAAAACTAATGGTGATATCCCCATTACAGCGAGAATACTCAGCATCATGCAGCTAAAAGGTTGAACAAATGCTGATTTTAGTTTGCTCTTCAGCTTCATCGCCCTCAACGCCTCGATAATGTTCTTATCTCCATGATAAAATGTGCCGTGTTAGCATGTAACGCACTACAACTGAAATGAGCCGTTAGAAATTGCGTCTACCCAAGCAAAACCAACCTCTGTAGGGTTTCAAAGCTTCAATTCTTAGTCTGCACAGGCGGACGACAGTTTGTATAACTACGAATTTTATTCGCTTTAGCTATACTATACCAGGCGATTAGAAATCGCGGCTACACAAACGTTCGCCCTTGGCGTTCCCGAAGGGTAGGCCGCCTACGCGGACTCAAAGAATTTGAAACCCACGGAGGTGGGTTTTGTCTGTATAGCCGCGAATTCCATTCGCCAGGGCAGGCATGTTTTTACACTCATTGAGATGCTCCCAGCTGAAATTAGCAACAGTGCGATTATAGAAAGGCATCTCCAATACAGGAAATGCCAATCCAAAATCTAAAATTTCTATGCGCCTTCCCGTAATTTATCCAACACACTCCGATCTTCCAGTGTGGAAGTATCACCAGATACCTCTTCCCCTGCGGCTAGATTCCGCAATAAGCGCCGCATAATCTTACCCGATCGCGTTTTGGGTAAAGCGTCTGTAAAGCGAATTTCTCCCGGACGGGCGATCGCACCTATTTCTTTGACAACATGCAGTTTGAGTTCTTTAATCAGTTCCTCACTTCCCTGATAAGTGCCTTCTAGAGTCACAAAAGCAACTACTTCTTCGCCCTTAAGTTCATCAGGTTTCCCCACTACCGCCGCTTCTGCAACCGCTGGATGCGAAACTAAGGCTGATTCTACTTCCATTGTACCAAGTCGGTGTCCTGAGACATTCAGTACATCATCCACACGACCCATTACCCAGAAGTAGCCGTCTTCATCTTGTCTTGCGCCATCACCAGCAAAGTAAATATAGTTACCATCCTTAGACGGAATGTGTTCCCAGTAGGTGCGGCGGAAGCGTTCTGGATCGCCGTAGACTGTCCGCATCATTCCTGGCCAAGGATGTCGCACCGCCAGATAACCGCCTTCGTTATTAGGTACGGTGTTTCCTTCTAAATCCACGATATCTGCAATAATTCCAGGGAAGGGAAGAGTTGCAGAACCTGGTTTAGTGGGGATTGCGCCTGGTAGTGGTGTAATCATGATACCGCCTGTCTCCGTTTGCCACCAAGTATCAACAATGGGACAGCGATCGCCACCAATGACTTTGTGATACCACATCCAAGCTTCCGGGTTAATCGGTTCGCCAACGGTTCCCAACAAACGCAATGAAGACAGGTTGCGCGCGTTGGGATGGTGTTCGCCCATCTTAATAAATGCCCGAATTGCCGTAGGTGCGGTATAAAAAATATTAACACCGTATTTTTCAATTACATCCCAGAAACAGCCAGGATTAGAAGCACGAGGCGCACCTTCATACATCACTGTGGTTGCACCGTTGGAAAGAGGACCATAAACAATGTAGCTATGTCCAGTAATCCAACCGACATCAGCAGTACACCAATATACATCGGTGTCTTGCAGGTCGAATATCCATTTGGTGGTGATATGGCTATACAAATTATAACCAGCAGTTGTATGCACTACACCCTTCGGTTTGCCGGTGCTGCCAGAAGTGTAGAGGACAAACAGCATATCTTCACTATCCATCGGTTCGGCGGGACAATCTGCTGATGCACCTTTTTGCAAATCATGCCACCAATGATCGCGTCCGCCCAACTGCATATAAGTTTCTTGTCCAGTGCGCTTGACAACTAGCACGTTTTCGACACTGGGAACAGCACCATCAGCTAAAGCTTTATCGACCTGTTCTTTGAGAGGAACGATCGCATCTTTGCGCCAACCACCATCAGCCGTGACTACTAGTTTAGCTTGAACATCAATTAAGCGATCGCGCAAAGCTTCGGCACTAAAACCACCAAATACCACACTATGGGGTGCGCCAATTCTGGCACAGGCTAACATCGCGATCGCCGCTTCGGGAATCATCGGCATATAAATACCAACGCGATCGCCTTTTTGTACACCCAGTTGCTTCAATACATTGGCGAACTGGCAAACTTCCCGGTGCAGTTGGGAGTATGTAAGAGTACGCGAATCACCTGGTTCTCCTTCCCAAATCAGTGCGGCTTTATTTTTGCGCCAGGTTGTGAGATGTCTGTCAAGACAATTGTAAGAAATATTAATCTTACCACCGACAAACCACTTAGCAAAAGGTGGTTGCCAGTCTAGTACCGTATCCCATTTTTGAAACCATTCTAATTCTGTTCCAGCCAAATCTGCCCAAAATTGCTGCGGATCGGCTTTGGCTTTAGCGTAGAGACGCTGATAGTCAGCCAGGCTTTTGATATGGGCATTCTGCGAGAATTCCGAGGCAGGATGAAAGAGGCGATTCTCTTGTAGGATTGATTCGATGGTTGGTTGAGACATGGTTAGTTATGAGTGCGATCGCGATTGTTACTAAAAACTATTCTTAGCCCAGTTGTGCTACACAGGGTTTAGATTTTCGTTAAGCTGGGTGGAAATTGCCGAGTTATTTAGTTTACCGAAAATTTGGGTAAAAGCCGCCTCCTTCCAAGACAGCTTTAGATTGTATTTTCTTGCTATTTTTGATTATCTTATGATGACCATGCTATCATAAGAGTAAGATAAACAGAAATTTCCATGTTAGTTTTTGAGTTTAAAACCTACGGCAAAGCAAGACAGTTTCAAGCAATTGATGAAGCTATCCGAACAACCCAGTTTATTCGGAATAAAGCGATTAGATTGTGGATGGACGGTCAAGCTTCGTCTTGGGTTGAACTCTCACGACATTGTGCATTATTGGCGAAAGAGTTTCCTTTTGCAAATAAGTTAAACTCAATGGCCAGACAAGCCGCAGCAGAACGGGCATGGGCTTCTATATCTCGGTTCTACGACAACTGCAAGAAAAAAGTATTGGGTAAAAAGGGGTATCCAACTTTTCAAAAAGATTGTAGAAGCGTGGAGTATAAATCAACTGGCTGGAAGTTATCGCCAAACAGAAAATCTATTTTATTTAGCGATAAAAATGGAATCGGCACTCTTAAGATGAAAGGTACTCGTGACCTGAATTTTTATCAGCCTGAGCAAATAAAGCGTGTCCGATTAGTTAAACGTGCAGATGGCTATTATGTTCAGTTTTCCATATCAGCAGAGCGGACAGAAACCATTAAACCCACTCATCAGACAATTGGGCTAGATGTAGGAATAAATTGCTTTTACACCGATTCACTTGGAAATAAAGTTCAAAATCCCCAGTTCTATAGAACTGGGGAACAGAAAATAAAGCGGTCGCAAAGACTTGTTTCCAGAAAAGTTAAAGGTTCTAGCAACAGACGTAAAGCTAAAACTAGATTAGGTAGAGTTCACCTCAAAATAAGTAGACAGCGTAAAGACCATGCCGTGAAGTTGGCAAGGTGCGTAATCACATTAAACGATGTTGTAGTCTACGAAGATTTGAGGATTAAGAACATGGTGAAAAATCACTGTCTAGCGAAATCAATCAATGATGCTGGATGGTATCAATTTAGAGTTTGGTTGGAGTACTTTGGGAAAGTGTTTTTAAGGATTACTATTGCGGTAAATCCCACATATACTTCTGCTGTATGTTCTAACTGTGGCGTAATTGTAAAAAAGTCTCTGTCTACTCGCACACACGTTTGTCAATGCGGATGCAATTTAGATAGAGATCACAACGCCTCTCTAAACATTCTTAATTTAGGATTGGGTACAGTAGGGCATACTGGAACCTTTGCACTAGATGCAAGCAACGCTTCTGGAGAAATCGCCTCTACTCTAATTGGAGCAATCCTGTCAGAGCAAGCTATCTCGTAGATAGAAGAATCCCCGTGCGTTCACGCCGGGGAGTGTCAAATTCATTTTCATCTACCAAAAGCAAGCGATCAAGAAATGTAAACAGGTTTTGCAACCTATCTACTGGGAATGTTGCAATATTGTAAGTAGTCTTGACAAACAAAGCCTGAAATTATGACGCTTACCGTTGAAGCTAGCAGCTTATCTCTCAACGATGTTCATCGGTTTCTCAAACTAGAAAAGCTTTCAAGTGGTTCATTTACAGATTTCTTAACTTTAGAACCACTCTCTGAGTTTGAACAGCAGGATTTATTGCGAATCAGAAGCGACTTTGAACGTTATTTAAGCGCACGTAAAATATCTGAAGGTTTGGTTAAGTTTATAACTATCGCGCCACTAATGCGGCTAGCTGGATTTTACGATGTGCCAATTCGGTTGACAATGGAAGATAGTATTGCGATGCCTGCGGCGGTAAACAACGCAGTCGAAGATGAAGATAGAAGAATTACCGGGCGGATGGATATTTTAGCAATCAACAATCCTCAAAGTATGATTGCATCGCCTTTTTGGGTTGTAGTGATTGAAACTAAAAACAGCGCGGTTGAAGTAGGTGAGGGTTTACCTCAATTACTCACTTATGCTTTTAAGAGTTTAGACCAACTACCATCAGTTTGGGGTTTGGTAACTAACGGACTGCGTTATCAATTTGTTTATTTAAGAGATGAACAGCAGCCAACTTATCAGTTAATGCCATTATTAAGTCTGAATGAATCTCCCGGTGCAATCGAGTTATTACAAGTTTTCAAAGCTATCTGTAAGTTACCGACTTTTCAGTAAAATGAACCGAAATTGCGGAGCGATCACTGATGTCTGAACCTGCTACCCTAGAACTCATCTCTGATAATATTTCAGAGGACGAAGTGATTTTTCCTCCTGGCGATATACTGAGTGACGAACCACCCTTGGAAAGTGACCTACACCGAGAACAAATCGATTTACTGATTCGCATCCTTAAATTATGGTGGCGAGAACGGCAAGATTTCTATGCTTCTGGCAATTTGACAATTTACTATAGTCCTAACCAGAAAAAATCAGAACATTTCCGTGGCCCAGACTTTTTTGTAGTTTTGGGAACCCAGAAAAAAGACCGTAAGAGTTGGGTAGTTTGCCAAGAAGACGGCAAATATCCAAACCTAATTGTGGAAATTTTGTCAAGTTCGACGACAGCAGTCGATAAAGGTTTAAAAAAACAAGTTTACCAAGATACCTTCCGTACACCAGATTATTTCTGGTTTGACCCTGTAACAACCGAACTTCAGGGATTTCATTTAGTTGATGGTAAGTATCAAGAAATCCAAGTAACCACTGATGGACGTTTGTGGAGTCAGCAGTTAGAACTTTATTTGGGAGTTTATGAAGGTAAATTAAGATTCTTCACTACTGAAAATCAATTAATACTATCATCAGAGGAATTGGCTGAACAAGAACGTTTACGTGCCCAACAGGCAGAAGAGCGTGCCCAAGAAGCAAAAGAACGTGTCCAACAAGCAGAGCAAGAAATTGCTCGATTGCGGGAGGTTTTACGTACACAGGGCATCGACCTAGAGAATATTTAATGACATCAGGAAATTAACTAAAGACATTTTTGGGTTAAGATTTAGTTGAAAGTGTGTAAAAAAAGAGTTATCTTCTGAAAGTAGGGCATCGTTTGCAAGCACAAGAGATTAAGGATAAGCTAAAGTCCCTTATCGAGCAAGCCTCCTCGGTAGATCATAATTTAGCGAGAAGATTAGATGAAATCAATCGTTGGGTAAAGAACATCAAACCAGGTTCCCTGACTGCAAAACCCTTTGTCATTGCCTTCCTGCTAGAGGTGATTACAGATTCGACAATATGGCTGATCATCAAATCATTACCTTCAGAAGAACAAAAAGCAAAGTTCGAGCTAATGACGCCAATTGAGAGATATTGGTATGGTTATCTCTTTCCCAGATGGATAAATGCAAGTGACTCCAAGTTTTATATTTGGAAACAAAAATTGATGGCAGGCGAATTTAATCAGGTCGATAATGATATCATTAGATCAATAGCCCAAGATATAGTTCAACGAGAAGGTAGTTTTTGGCAGCGTTATATTGCCGACCTTTCTATGGCAACAGATTTGATTGTTAGTCGTAACAATCAACCACTGTGCATTCAAGTTACAAGTGTTAGTGAAGAACTTAATCATCAAAAGTACGAAGCTTGGCAAAATACACTGCGATCGTGGGAAATCGAGAGAGGGTTGTTCTTAAGCTACAATCCCAAGGATGCTAATTTTGTAAACCAGTTAGTCAACGTGGCCCTGTATAACAGTGATTACCTTTCTGGTGGCAAATATTTAAAATTTTCGTGAAATTTCAGGAATTTGATATTTCAGATTTGTGTTCTAGCCTACATACTTACGTGCTAATTAGAGCTTTTATGGCTAACAAAAGAGAAACTCACTGCAACAATCAAGTAGATACATTTGCTGAAGCTTTAGCAACAGCGCGACAAATGCAGCAGAACTGGTTAACTTATGGGGTTGATTTTGTCAATATTTACGTTGAAGATGTGGATGGAGACTGGCTAGAAACGTGGGGACATGACGAAATATTGGGTAATTTTCAATTAGATACGATCAAAGAATTTTTGGTAAGTAATGATAGTGTAGCAGTGAAAGTAAGACAGCACTTAGGAGAGCGATCGCTGTTTGATTTTGCAGTAAATTTAGAAGAATCTTGGAGAATTTCTGAAAACCATGACAGATTATCTGCTGTGAGGCACTTGTTAGTTAGTGAAGAAAATAGTGTTGATACAGATTTAGCAAATAGTTTGCTGGTAAAGTTGGCAGATATTCTGTGAGATTTTTAGTTGCGTAGTGGTGAGTAAATTGTGAACTCAAGGGTTTTCAGGTTTTCTTTTAGTGACGATTGAGTAGCATATAGGCGATCGCTTTTCCAGATAAGCTTTAATAATCTTTGAGATGTGCAATCTTTATCACTGTTAGTAGTAAGGCTTGATCCTGAATTTGATAAATAATGCGGTATTGATCCAAACGAACCTTATACAACCGTTCAGTATCCTTCAATGGGTGAGCGTCTTCTGGACGTGGATTTAATGCTAGTTCCTCTAACTTTTGTGCTAGTCGTTGCTGCACCTCTGAGTCCAATTCTGTAATTTTCTGCACAATTGAAGGTGCTAATGCTACTTGGTAGCTCATATCCCTAGCTCCTTTTTAATTTCTTCAAAGGGTGTTGTCCCCAGCCCTGCAATTTCCTCTAATGCTGTATGAGCATCTCTTACATCAGCCTCATCTAACCTTGCTTCAATTAGCTCATGCATTTGCTCTGTTGAGGTAATTTCAATTCCTGGTTCTTCTCTAAGTTTGTCCGTTAATGCATAAAAAGCTTCCCGATCAGCGTATACTGAGAGAGTTTTTTTACAAACTGCCCGACTTTTCAAACATCCTCTTAGAGGAAACCCTGAATGCATCACTACCAGATTGCCTTATAGGAAAAGTTAGATTGAATATGAATGAGACTTTAGCAGCCACACTAGGGGAATTACAAGCACAAATATATTGGTTACATGATGCTGAGGAGTTTGCCCAATTGGCATCAGCAGCAGCTACTATATATATGAAACTTGGTTATACTCAACAGCAGGCAGAAACGGCAGGTAACTTAATTAGTCAGGCTTATCAATTAGCGGATTATGCTGCTTTAGCCCAGAAAGCAGGTAATTTTGACAAAGAAATACAGTTTTATCATCAAGTTAAAGATAAATTAACTCAAGTAGAAACTACATTAGTTTATCAAAACAGTATCGCCATACATCAAATGAAATGGTGGATGTATTTTCGTCATAAACAAAAATTACAAACTATTATTCACTTATTTTTACAACATTTTAAAGCTGTAGGGTTGATTAACTTACTTACTGCTCTTAAACTTACATATTTTCTAATGGAAATAGGCAGAGTTCACAAATCGCGTGACATCGAAACCACCAAATATAATGCTATACGATACTGGACAGAATTATTGAAAATCAAACCGCCACAATATCCTTATCTTGGTTAAATTGCTTATTTTTAGGCTTGAGTACGATTGGTAAACTACGCATCCTTAACTTTTCCTCTAAAAATCGAGTAAGGGCAATTGCTCACTTTCCAAGAGAACCATCGTAACTATCCTCCCACACTGCCATGAACTCTTCCCACTCCTCGTCTGTCTGGAGTGCTTTGTCTTGTGTCAGTCCCACTATTCGCGCTAGCTTCCTAGAGAGCCAGTCCAGAGGTATTTTCAATTTGCGGGTCACGAAAACTATTAGACCAGTAATAGATTGAGTTAATTTTTACGCCGCTTCCAGATTGAACTTTCGCCTTTCCCTCTGAGGTTGTAGGTAAGGTAAGAATCTGAAAGTTTTCATCGTAAGGAATCATGCGGTGAAGCCGACTACCGCCGATCGCTATCCCCGCAGCAAAAGCATCCCTCGGACTCTGGAAAATTGTTAGCACGATAGTTAATGAGACAGAGAGAGCAAGGATTTTAGCCCAGTACAGTTCAGATAAGCCCAAAACACTTGTAGAGACGTCGATTTATGGCATCTTGAAAACCCAAAATTGTTGCCAGTAGCCCTTAACCCAAGCGTATTGGGTTTTAGCCAGCCTCTAAATCTCTAATTTGGTTAGTGTAGGACTGTTCGCGCAGCACCCCCAAGAGTTACCTACACTGCAATAGGCTTGGGGTTATTAGTGTAGTCTAAAGAAGACGCGATTTATCGCGTCTCTACATGAGGGTTTTGGGCTGATATGAACTGTATTACAATCTCCTAACCTCCTTCACAAGTAAGTAATCTCACTGAACTATTTGATGAAGTATTAAACAATTTGTCTTTAATACTTTATTTATGGTCTTGGTTAATCAAATTTGTGTAAAAAAATTACTGAATCACTGAAGAATAGATTGATGCTACTGTTCAGCAAGGTTAAGCTGGTAATAATATGAACAGGAAGTATTTTTGTCCTGATAACTGAAATGACCGCTCATCGTTTATCAATTAGTCAGGAAGATTCCCATTGTGTTAAGTCTACTAACTCTAAACAAGTAAATGTGCAAATTGCACAAGATGAGGTTTATAGCTTCTTCGTGGAAATTGTCAAAAAGTTGCCACCAGAGGATGTTTTACGCGAATTCAAAGGTTTATTTATAGATGGTCTTGATTCAGAAGATTCCGATTATATACCTGGAATATATAGTATTTTTTTAGATGATAACGAGCAGGAATTATGTAATACACTTAAGCGGTGTTGCTACATCATAGTTAATAATTGGAAAACTAACCGAAAAGACAAATATATCCAAGAATTAGTTAATTTATTTGTTAATGAAAATCTCAAGATAAAAGACAATAATCCTCCAGTAGTAAAGATTTGTAAAAGTTGGCTAGAGAATTTTGTCAACAGCAAAGATTACAAGGATTTGAAATTATTTGCTACTAAATACGAGGAATCATCTAAAGGTCATTGGGCTAATCGCTACACTTCCTATTTATTAATCGATCAATCTGTTAATGAGAAGAATCCTAAAGAGCAACAAGAGGCTGCTAGAAGGCTTTCTAAACAGATGAAAGACAAATTTAAGTTTGAACTAGCAATGTATATTGCTCGTTCTCAATCTGCCGTCTCAAGTACAGCACGTTATACAAATCCCAGTATTCTGGGAGATCAAGCTCTGCGTTTAATCAAAGCAATTGTCTTAAAAAGAGGTGTGTTTAGTCATGAAAATATTGCCCATATATTTATCAAGCAAACTCAAAACCAAACTCTAGAAGAATTTAAAATAAACCTGGAAAAATATCTATTTATTTCTGTAGACAATAAAGAATCGATAGAGGCTTGGCGGCAGCAGTTTGTAAATAGTTTATCCTTATGGAAGACAGATTATAATCAAGAAAATATCACTAAAGAATTATTTTTGAGAACCTGTAATCGAGTGATTGATTGCTTGACAACACAAAATGGCAAAGAGCCTTCATCATTATTTGTCTTATTGCTGAACCAAGGCAATGCTCTAACATTGGTAATTATTCTGTTAAAGATTATTTTGATTTCTAGAAATTCTCGCAGACATTTAGAAACTCGCATTGCTAATCTGATTCGTTTTTACGAAAAATATTCAGAAGAGGAATGCAAGGGAGTAATAAATTTTATCGAGATTTTTAATATCACCTTTGCAATTTATGCAGAAAACGTAGAATATAACCTGATTAAGATGGAAGAAGAAGAACAAAGCAGTAATCAGCAGTTAAATCTCGATGGTTATCGTGTGTTTTCACAGATGAAGGTAGATAGAAAAAAATAAGTTTTGCCTGATTTATGATTTAGCAAGGCGTTCGTCTAGCCAAGCGAGGATTGCACCCGCAGTTTCAGCTAGAATACTAATGAGACGATATACAGCGATCGCACTAAATACTAAAGCTGCTGGAAAGTGGTGTCGTAAAAGTTCATACGCAGTCGCTTCAAACACACCCAAGCCACCAGGCGCACCCGGTACGACAAACCCCAATAACCAAGCGCAACTAAAAGCCCCTAGCAACAAAGGGATTTGATTCGCATTCAACGAACCCAGGGCGGATACAGTTAGTATAAACCCAGTGGCGCGTAATCCCATAAAGCCCAATTCTCCTAACAAAGGGCGTAGAGGATAACTTTTAAGACTGAAAGGAACGGTTGGTTGAGTGGTAGCAGCAGACTTTTTTGCTTTCAATCTGTACAAAAAGCGAATAACTGGGTTTAAAAACCAGGGATGAATCGCACAAAGGACTACAGCTAAACTCAGCAATTGTAGTACTCGTATAACAAGGGTAGTATTAGCTGGTGCAAATTGGCTACTGCATAGAACAATGATGATTAAAGCAGCCGCTAGCATGAGTAGGGGTTCGAGCAAAACGCTTAGGGTAGCTGCACCAGTAGGAATATTGGCATTTTTGGCGGCGACAATTCGTCCGTAGTGATGCCAGATATTACCTGGTAAATACTTAGCTATATTCGTTTTTAGGTAAACTTGGATAAACTGGGGAGATGATACAGGTTGATTTAACTCTTGGAGAATCCAAGTCCAGATCCAGCCTGCCCAAGTATGAGCTAGTAAAGTTATCCCTGTAGCGATCGCCATAATTGCCCATCCTACATCATCAATGCGGATAGCAGTAACCTCGCTCCAATTATCCTTCAAAGCTTTCCCTAAAAAAAACAGCGTTCCCCCCAAAATTATCCAGCGGAAAAATTGCTTCATGGATTTAGTAATTTAACGGTGAGAGCTACAAAGGCTAAATAGCTTAAATCTTATGGTATGTCAGCTATATATCCAAAGCTTTTCAGGTATCAAACAGGTTGATGTAGCTCTTTTTACAACAACTATATTATCTTAGTTTATCTCTCCCTAAAGTTAGATAAAACTATTCCTTTTGTAATAAATGAAATGTTACTTGCGCTAGAGTAAAACTCATTTAATTCTTAATATCATTAATAAAAGTTATTATTTTTCTGAATGCTTGGCATACAAAAATAATTCCAAATGCCATGTTGGTTGAAGTTTAACTTAGTCACAAAAATGCAAGGAGTGAGAACTATGAAAAAAGCAATGAATTGGCTGAAAGACATTCGTCCTCTGAAAGTTTTAACTGTTTTTTTGGCAGGAATGTTTTTATTTATGACACAGGCTTGTGGCGCTCCAGGAGTAGCAGCACAGCCACCACAGCCAGGTTCCCAAGCACCTAACGTCCAGCGATATGATCCTACAAAAGATAATCCTCTCTCTTCTCCTGCTGGCGGGATAAATAACTTTAGTGATGTAGATCCCAGAGCGACAGATGAAAAAGCAGCTAATGATAGAGCTGAGGCACTAGTAAAAAATGCTCAAAAAAATATTGAGCAGAAGGGAATTGACAGCCGAGAGCAATATGTTCGGAATTTCCAACAAGGTACACCCCTTGGCGAAAGAGTGAAGAATCTGGGTGAAGATGTTGGTAGTTCCGCCGAGGAATTGCGGGAAGGTCTTGTTAAGGGTACTCAGCGTGGATTTGAAAATCTCAAGGAAAATACCCAAAATGCAGCCAAAGACTTGACGAAAAATGTTCAACGTGGGGCTGATGATGCTGGTAAAAATGTTCAGCGCACAGCTGAGGATGCAGGTGACGCAGTGAAGGGTGCAGTCAGAAAGGTTGATTGAAATTAGTTATCGAAACAGAATTCAGAAGTCAGAATTCAGGAGTCAGCATGAATTCTATACAAGTAGCTGATGAATAGATAGATTTAATACCCCCACCAAATTGTAAGATTTGGTGGTTTTTAATTAGTAGCAAGTCTATAGCCTTCTTCTCACATGGGATCTATGCCCCACTGATAGCGTTGGCGCAGTCTCTTCGTAGAGAAGCGTCTTGATTCTGGCTTCTGAATTCTGAATTCTGACTCCTGAATTGAGAATTCCTCACTACAAATACTTCTGCAACAATAACCCTAATTTTTCCTTTGTTGCTGCTGGTGCTTTATCCAACTGAGTCAAAATCGCATACTGCAACGCCGAATGCGCCTCACTGGTTGGCGGATTTTCACTCAAGCGGCGCACAGTTTCTTGAATCACTTTTTGAGCATTCACAGCATTTCGCAGCAAATTGCCAATCACTAATTCTACTGTCACACTGTCATGGTCTGGATGCCAACAATCATAATCTGTCACCAGTGCTAAAGTTGCATAAGCAATTTCTGCTTCCCTGGCCAACTTCGCCTCTGGTAAATTCGTCATGCCAATAATTGTTGCATCCCAACTGCGGTAAAGATTCGATTCTGCTTTAGTAGAAAAAGCTGGGCCTTCCATGCACACATAAGTACCGCCGCGATGGAGAGTAACTTCTGGTAAATTGAGAGATGCGATCGCATCTGCCAACACAATAGCCAAATTCTTACATATCGGGTCGCCAAAGGCAATGTGAGCCACAATTCCTTCACCGAAAAACGTTGAAATCCGATTTTTTGTCCTGTCAATAAACTGATCTGGTACCACCATATCTAGTGGTTTCGCCTCTGCTTTCAAGGAACCGACAGCACTAGCTGAGATTAAATACTTCACACCCAATTGCTTCATCGCATAGATATTAGCGCGAAACGGTAACTCAGAAGGTAAAAGCGTGTGATTGCGACCATGACGCGCCAAAAACGCTACCCGTGTCCCATCCAAAGTCCCCAAAATCAAAGCATCAGATGGTGAACCAAAAGGAGTTTGGATTTGCACCTCTTCGACATCTTTGAGCGCATCCATTTTATACAGACCGCTACCACCAATAATTCCAATACTAGCTTGACCCATGACTCTGAACCTGTTACTTGCTGATCTGCTAAGTTATTTTATCGTGGATGTCTTGCCAAACTATTCTTTACTCAACGCTTAGAAGTGAGGAAAATACATTGATTCTGTTAATTCACGCTCGTGCTACTCCTGAACAAATAGAGCAGATGCTCCAAGAACACAAGTTCTGCATCAAACTTGCAGTTGATATAGAACGTCGGGTAATAGTTGGAGGTGGTGATATGCATGCTGACTGTGAAGAAGTTTTGTTGAATGAGGGTAGTAGGCAACAAAATATTTGGGCTGCCAGTTTTATGCCTGTGACTGGGAAAATTATTTTTGAGTCAATGGTAAATCTTCGCCCTCGCCAAAACCGATCAATACTGAGCGCTTGACTTCCAGGTTTTAGTTCTAGAAAAACTCTCACATCTCTGAACCGACCACAACTTTTCTATATCTTTAGCCGATATCCATTTGGATAAAATTTTTAAATATCTTAGCAAAGCATCAATAATTTAATTCCAAATCTCCTTTGTATATGGGGTGCGATCGCAGCTTAATGTATACAAATATTAAGTAGATGCACTCCTACGCAGGGAAACAAAGCAAGCGTTATACTTTTGGAAAAAGACTTGTTTTAACCCCTGCTTTTAACATTTTCATAAATCAATGACTCTCAATTTTCGCTTTGCGGTAGTCAGCGACTTACACCTGGCACTTCCTCACACAATCTGGGATCATCCCAGCCGCTTTCATCTAGTGGAAGTAAGTATCTCAGCGTTTAAAAGTGTACTAGAACATTTAATACAACTCGATTTAGATTTCCTGTTGTTACCAGGAGATTTAACCCAACACGGCGAACCAGAAAATCACGCTTGGTTGCAACAATGTTTAGCCGAACTTCCTTTTCCCGTCTATGTTGTTCCTGGGAATCATGACGTTCCTGTACTTTTGGCCGATCAGCAATCAATTGCTTTTGCGGATTTTCCCTACTATTACACAAAGTTTGGCTATGAAGATCCACAGCAGATTTACTACATTCGTGAGTTGCTACCTGGAGTCAAGCTGATTGGACTGAATTCTAACTCCTTTAATGACCAGGGGGAGCAAGTCGGGTGTTTAGATGCCAAACAGCTACGGTGGTTAGAAGAAGTACTGGCGGCGTCTGGTGATGATTTAGTTCTGGTGATGGTGCATCATAATGTAGTGGAGCATTTGCCCAATCAATCGAGTCATCCACTAGCAAATCGCTATATGTTATCTAATTCCGCAGAACTGTTGCAATTGCTAAGGCGCTATGGAGTCAAGCTAGTGTTTACCGGGCATTTGCACGTTCAGGATATTGCTTACTCAGATGGAGTTTATGATATTACCACTGGTTCTTTAGTGAGCTACCCTCACCCTTATCGGGTGCTAGAGTTTCATCGAGATCACGAAGGTAAAGAATGGTTGCAAATTTTATCCCATCGCGTTGAGTCTGTGCCGGAGTTTCCCGACTTGCAACAGTCATCAAGGCAGTGGATGGGCGATCGCTCTTTCCCCTTCCTAGTTAAGCTACTAACTCACTCCCCATTAAACTTACCATTATCACAGGCAAAAAAATTAGCCCCTGGTTTGCGGGACTTCTGGGCAACTATTGCCGATGGTGATGCAGTGTTAGATTATCCTCATTTTCCCCCAGAAGTGCGGCGCTATATTCAGACATATAGTGCATCACAGCCTAATCCAGGCATCGCCACTGCTGGAACTTTGACACTGATTGATAATAACACCACACTTTTGCTGGATAAAAGTTAGGAGTGATTCAATTTTGGATTTTAGATTTTAGATTTTTATTTCAATCCAAAATCCAAAATTCAAAATCTAAAATTGGTTTAACACTGATTACTGATTTTGACGACAAATTCCAAATGCTGAAGTGTAGGCGTGTAAGAAGGTTCTGCCACCAACAGGGCCGATTTCACCACCACAGAAAAAGCCACCTACAGGAATATCGTTAAGGTAGCGCTGAAATAGTTCCGAATCGAAGTTGGGTTTACCATACAGTCCTTCACCTCGTCCCAGACAGGCAAACATCAAAGCAGCTACAGCAGAGGGTTCAGATTCTCGCTGGTGTTGATAACTTTGCAGGAGTAATTCTAAGTCTTCAGCAGAAGCTTGGGCATCGCGGAGGTGGAATTGCAGCCTTTGACCAGGACGGACGCGATCGCCAATTGCGATCGCTCCAGCTGTTGGATCGACCCCAAGAATACCACGAATTAAAAAGTCTCCTTGCTGCAAAGCTAACTTAAATTCATCCATTGCCACACCCACAAACAGAGAATGCTGTGCTAAACTCCGTTCTTGTTCGCTGAGACTGGCAATCAAATCTCGCAACACCACTAAAGGTACTTTTTCATCTAACTCCAGAATAATATTGCGATCGGCTTTTGTGACTTGCAATGGTTTGCCAATCGGTCGGCATCCTTGGGCTACAATCGTTTCTAAAACAATATTGCCAGTCAAAGCTATACCAACAGTACCCTCTCTGTAAAGGTTTTGGTGTTCCTCACTACTAGCATCGTTACAAAATAAGGCAACACGACCACCCATACCCCCACCACTAGCCTGTCCCCCCACAATCACCGATCCTGGATAAGCAAAATCCAGCCCTTGTAACAAATTGTTGATTCCAGAGGCGAAAGAACTAGAAAGTAAGATGAACTGGGGCGTGGGGGAGGGTGGTACACCAATCAAATCAAGCCAAGCATCTGGTGAACTGTCTAAGTCAGGTAATTCTTCAGCAACAACATGAAAAACTTGAATCTTCACTCCTGGAAGATGTGCTAAAGTCAAGCTAATAGCTGGTTCAGCTTCTAGTTCTTGGGTATCTCCGCTAACTGTTGTCCCAATCACACCTCCACCACTACAGCCAATTAACACTGGCACAGAAAGTTTCTCAGCTAACAAAGGTAACAGTCGGGAATACTCACTCGTAAAAGCAGACGAAATGAATACCAGTCCTAGATCCGCAGGTGCCGTTAACGATGAGACAGCACGTTCCACCACATCTGTAACAGCGGCTTCCAAAGAATGACGGGTTGATAGGGCATTTGCCCACTGCATTTGGTCTGCCATGAGTTTTGAGCTTCTTTCTCTTTTTAGGCTAGTAGGTTTTGACTTTTGATTTTGGGAAGAATTACATTTTACAAGAATTGACACCAGCCCTTTGTCTCCACCATCCCAAGAAGCTGGGGTTGTCATTCCCTATATAGGCATCTAAATATATTGTATGATTATTTATCTATACTACTGATTCCACAAAATCTTAAAAAATAAAAGTAAATGCATTATATATACGCTAACTTGCTGTATTGGTTATAAATCAATAGCTAAAGCACCAACTTATGATCGGCTAAATGGTTAGAATGGTTATTAATCAAGCGAAAAATTGCCATTTCTGAACATTTTCTATACTAGTATTAACAACACACGACGAGACTAAAGCAATGACAAACATCCAAGAAACAGCAAAAGGCGACATCCAAGAGAAAATCCAAGAAGAAGTAGAACAAGCGCGTACTGTTTGTGATATCAACGGTAGCAACTCACCAGAGTGTGCTGCTGCTTGGGATGCAGTAGAAGAATTGCAAGCCGAAGCTTCTCACAAGCGCCAAAGTAAGCCAAAAAACTCTCTAGAACAGTATTGTGATGACAACCCAGATGCAATTGAATGCCGCGTTTACGACGACTAAAAATTGAAGCAAGCGGATTTTCTGTTGTTTGGTCAGCAAGCAACCAGCATTGACCAAAGAATACGCCCAAAGTGGGGGATGCGGAGATTTACCAATTTCCTCCACTTGCAAGCGTTTTATTTAAAGCCCCCGAATTTAGTCGTGGAGACAAAAAATACAGCAGAATTCAGGAATCACAATAGGCTACGCCCCGATGCCCTAACAGAAGCAAAACAAGCTTTATACCCTGGTTTTGAGATTTAGTTTGTGTACTTCACTAACTTGAAATCATCTGTAAATTCTTTATCTGAATCAAGAGGCTTATTCCAAAGGGATAAACTAGGATTTTTATAAATTAAACAACAAATTAATTGTTAGTAGGGGCGTACAGATGTATGCCCCTATAAATTTTTTGTAATACTCGTGACTTATAGTCATACGAGGTTCAATAAACTATTATCAAGAAGAATTCAGGATGAATTGGAGTTCGACTGACTCCTGAATAAAAGGGTTTTTACCACTGCCTTATTTAGCAGTCTACAATCATGTAGTGGTATAAAACCCCACTTGATTTATTCTGGCTTCTGACTTATTTTTTATCTACTGTTTGAGAAAAACTATGGACTATAATATTTGGTTTCGCCCTTTCGTCTGGATTGATTACCGACTATCAGTATTATTCTTGGTAATTATTCCGCTAATTCTTCTGATTTGGGCATTTGTGCAAAAAGCAGAAGGTATACAACGCTTATTGATCATATACTGGCGAGTCGCAAGCCTAGTGGCAATCACGATTTACTTAATGATTGCTCAGTATCCAGTTAGCTTTATCTCTGGGTTGATGGCTCGGATTTTGATCCCGATTTCGCTGTGGTTCTGGGTGGATATCAACGATGAAATTGAGTATCAAACCAGTGGTTCTTTGAAATTTATTTTTACTTCTTGGCGCTGGGCGACAACTGTTTATTGTTTTTTGGGCACACTCGCCTTTATCCCTTTTTTGGGTTGTGCTTTTTCTGGCAATGTGCTGAAGACTTCCTATTGTCAGGTATGGTTCGAGGCTCCGTTACTATTCAAAGAATATTTTCATGCTAACAGCAAGGCTGAGTTCTTAGGTTTTCTTGGCATAGCTAGTTTAGTAATTTATGTGCTTTATTTAAGCTATTTTGTTCTAATTAAGCTGGGTAAACAGGGACGTTCAGCCACACCACAGTAACCCTAATCTAAAAAAAATGAATTCCATTGGCAAGCGACTGGAACAATACACCGCTAAACGCACCAAAGAAGTCCTAATTGTAAGGGTGGAAATTGCCGATGAGCAAGATACAATTGCTATTTTCAAAGGCTTTTCCAGTTCTTTGATGCGTCCAACGGCATTTGATGCAGATGTACCAGTTCTACCAGATGGGGCAAACATCCTCAACATTGACCGAGTAGCCAGTCCTTACAATCCTGAAGCACCCCGTTATATTCAACAAGGACTCTCTTGGGAAGCTATGGAAGCTCTATTATTAGAAGTAGGTGTTTAACTAATTACAAATTCGTAATTCGGAATTTTGCTGTAATTAACTAAAATGCCTACTGCTGCTCAACTAACAAGTTTGTATCGTATTAGCTATCAACTGACGTATATCATGCTTCAGCCCATATACCTCATTTGCGTTGATAATCGGACTCGTAATGTATACATTCTTGCTGGGTATGACGAAGAGATTGAATTCCAAATTTTACCCAACGGAGAGTTGTCTGATGAGCCGAATTAATTACGATTTAATGTCTGATGTTGAATTGAAACAGTATTTTCTCAAGCATCGGGGAGATCAAGCTGCTTTTCAAGCATACTTGGACAGGATTAATCAGCGTCCGCGTAGGATTGTCGCAAGCCCCAACGATCCCGATTTTGATGAGAAGGTTCAAGCAGCGATTCGCCAAAAGCTAGAAGCAGCAAGAAGCAGTAGTCAGCAGGCTAACACTGCGTTGGAGCCAACTGACCAAGAGTGATCTGTGAAAGTCAAAGAAAGTCAAAGAAAGGTTATCTACTTTTTTATAGTGTTGGTTAGGCGATCGCAGTTAAGACAGACTGGTTACACTGTTAGCTATTATTGGATGGGCTGAGATGCAACAGTCACAAGATGCGAACACGCCAAAACAATTGAATCGAGAACAACGTTGGGAAATTGTACAAACCTTGCTACAACGTAGTAACGTGACCAGCGAGGCAAAACAGGCATTCCGCCAATCTTATCCCAATGCACCAGAGGAGATGTTGAAAACTGCTGTTTTTCACACTTACGTTGATGGGATTGGAGCCGCAATAGACTGGTTAGTTGATTTAGAGTTATTTTTACGTGAACCCAGTCATGAACTAGATACTAGTGTTGCGTATCACCTGCTGTATCACCTGTACAATTGGTATCAGTTCAATGCATTGCTTGCAGATGGGAAAACAGGAGTTTTGGAATGTCTCAAGGAAATTAAGGAGTTGGCTTCAGATGGAGATATAGAGGCAATTCTTGCAGCAGTTGAGGAGCTAGAATCGATGTTTGAAGGCGATCAAAACTATCCTAGTTTTTAGTTAAGCGGCTGTATCACATGAAGCAAGCTACAGATGGGTCTAAATTGCTATCTGAAACTGTTTTCTCTACGAGACGCTGCGCGAACAATTTTGAAGAATTATTTAGACATCATAATTTTCAATCCAACAGAGTGGGTTTATGTGAGGTCTCAACAAAGTGGATAGAACTCAACATCAGTCTTACAAACCGTGGCAGATAGGAGCTTTCCCAAAAAAACGTCGTGATGTGCAATTGCTTAAAGATAGTGACGATGGTCTGGAAATAGACCTCATTTTTTACAATCCAAATCAAACTATCACAGTGAAGTTCACATATACAGAAGTGTATCGGGTTATAGACGAAGGACGCAGGCTCAAGCAACTCCAGCACTTGCCTATACCAATGGAGGAAACATTATATGTGGTGTCCAATTCAGATATTGTAGAGGAGTTAGTGGATGAATCTTGCGGAATGTTGGAAACTAAGGATGTGGTTCATTACTTTATTGTTACAGACAATGATTGTATTGACGTTATTACCAAAGCTAATATCAAACCACAATTGGGGAAAAAATGCTAGGTTCAGTGATATAAAATGTCCCGTTCTGGATACACACTTCCCGTCTTTGCGTGCGCTGCTGCTGTTGCAGCTTTACACTGGTTACACGATCGCAAACCCCTAACTTTAGCATCTGTAGATTTGATTGAACCCGCTCAAATCGCAGAAATCCCCATTGAACAGGTTGCAGGATTATCTGAGAATACAGCTTTAGCGATCGCTCGCAGCGATCCCGGTGATAATCTTGACCTGACTAAAGATACACCGATTTGGGCATTGGTAGAATGGCGAGAACAGGGTGATGATGCAGTAATTATTAAAGGTGGCGAAGGGATTGGTAGGCAATTAAATGCTGATGATAAGCCGGCTATTTATGCTTACGCTCAAAGGCTGTTGCAAGAGAATTTGCAACGAATACTAGCACCAGGGGAAAAAATCACGGTGACGATTATTCTACCTGAAGGGCGATCGCTAGCTGTTAGAACCTCAAACTCTGCTTTTGGTGTGGTTGAAGGACTTTCGCTTTTAGGCACTACTGGCATTTCTCAACCCTTAAGTACCCCAGATCAGCTTGCTGTTTTTCGGGCAGAATTACAAAATAAAGCCAGTCGTTTTGAAACTTTAGTATTCTGTATCGGGGAGAATGGCCTAGATTTGGCGCGTAAACTAGGGATTAATCCCGATCAATTGGTCAAAACTGCTAACTGGCTTGGCCCAATGTTAGTAGAAGCTGATGTGCTGGGTGTGAAAGAAATCTTATTATTTGGCTATCACGGTAAGCTGATGAAACTGGCTGGCGGGATTTTTCATACCCATCATTACTTAGCTGATGGACGGCGAGAAATTTTAGCCGCGCACTGTGCGATCGCAGGTTTAAAATTACCAGATATCCAAGCTGTGTTTAATAGTGCTACTGCTGAAGCAGCACTAACACATCTAAAATCCCTAGATGCTGCAACTGGTAGTGATTGGGTAAATCAAGTTTACAGTGCGATCGCCGAAACTATCGATGTTCGTGCCCAAGAATACATTCAAAGTCATAGCGAAAGCGGCACAAAAGTAACAGTCTGCGGCTCTATTCTCTTTGATCGCGATCGCAAAATTATCGTGAAGAGTAAAACTGCTGGTCTGTTGATGGGAAAATTATGTTAATTTATTATGAATAATCGTAAACAATCCAAATAAATAATCCTTTAAGTAACCACTCTAGGGTAGATTTATCGTTCTAATACCATCTCCGACTCCGGTACTTGACAAACGCACATAAACTTGCGTTTGTCAAGGCTTTCTATACCATTATCAGCCTGCCCAGGCTGAATAATAGCATCTCCATAGACCACAAAGCATCTACTTATCCTTAACAGATATAACTCTCCCGTCATGAATACAGCGGTGACTCTACCAACTCAAGAAGCGCCCCAAACATTGGAAAATTTTGGGCGGCTTGATCGTCAATTGATTGTAATTCTGGATTTTGGCTCTCAATATTCTGAGCTAATTGCCCGTCGCATCCGCGAGACTCAAGTATACTCCGAAGTTTTGTCCTATCGCACTACTTCTGAACATTTGCGCCAACTCAATCCTAAGGGAATCATCCTCTCTGGTGGTCCAAGTTCGGTTTATGGTGAAAAGGCTCCCCATTGCGATCCAGAAATCTGGAATTTGGGAATACCCGTCTTGGGTGTTTGCTATGGGATGCAGCTGATGGTAAACCAACTCGGTGGCGAAGTGGCAAAGGCCGAGCGGGGTGAATACGGCAAAGCCTCATTATATATTGATGATCCTACAGATTTGCTCACGAATGTCGAAGATGGTACTACGATGTGGATGAGTCATGGAGACTCAGTTACCCAAATGCCATCAGGGTTTGAATTGCTGGCACATACCGAAAATACTCCCTGTGCTGCGATCGCCGACCACGAAAGGAAACTTTATGGTGTTCAGTTCCATCCAGAGGTAGTACATTCTATTGGTGGGATAGCATTAATTCGTAATTTTGTCTACCATATCTGCGATTGCGAACCCACTTGGACAACAGCAGCTTTTGTCGAAGATGCAGTTCGAGAAATTCGCGCCAGGGTTGGTGAAAAGCGGGTGTTGCTGGCCTTGTCTGGCGGAGTGGATTCTTCTACTTTGGCCTTTTTGTTGTATAAAGCTATTGGTGAGCAATTAACTTGCGTGTTTATCGATCAAGGCTTTATGCGAAAGTATGAGCCGGAGCGATTGGTAAAGCTGTTTCAAGAGCAATTTCACATTCCTGTAGAGTATGTTAATGCTCGCGATCGCTTTTTAGCTGCGATCGCTGATGTCACAGATCCAGAAGAAAAACGCCGCCGCATCGGACACGAATTTATCAGTGTATTTGAAGAAACATCCAAGCGCCTCGGTCAGTTTGACTATCTGGCTCAAGGGACTCTTTATCCAGATGTCATCGAATCTGCTGACACCAATGTTGATCCCCAAAGTGGTGAGCGGGTAGCGGTTAAAATTAAGAGTCATCATAATGTTGGTGGTTTGCCCAAAGACCTCAGATTTAAATTAGTAGAACCACTGCGGAAACTATTTAAAGATGAAGTCCGCAAAGTTGGACGTTCCATTGGTTTACCAGAAGAAATTGTCCAACGGCAACCTTTTCCTGGGCCTGGTTTGGCAATTCGCATCTTGGGGGAAGTCACATCTGAGCGATTAAACATTTTGCGTGATGCAGATTTGATTGTCCGGCAAGAAATTAACCAACGCGGCATGTATCATGATTTCTGGCAAGCATTTGCTGTATTGCTACCAATTCGTAGCGTTGGCGTTATGGGAGATCAACGTACTTACGCTTACCCCATTGTTTTGCGGATTGTTACCAGTGAAGATGGTATGACTGCTGATTGGGCGAGAGTACCTTATGATGTCCTGGAAGTGATTTCCACGCGGATTGTGAATGAAGTAAAAGGCGTAAATCGGGTGGTTTATGACATCACATCTAAGCCGCCTGGAACCATTGAATGGGAGTAATCAAATTTTGATTTGACTTAACTCAAAGCTTATGAATCTTTCATCTGATTCAGATTAGTTATATTAGTTGAGATTCATAATACAGCAGTTTGCAAGTTAATAGTCAAGGATAAAACCTAGTTTACTTCTGACTCCCAATTGAAGATTTGTGGCAGAGCGTCTCCGCCTCCGCTTCAGTTGTATTTCAAAATGACAATGCCGAACTGACTTGTTTGAAGCCTCGGTATTGTCTATTTTTTTGACTTTGGTATTACTACATTTAATTTTTAAAGCATCGATTAATATCTAAACCTGTTAGGAACGTGGATTAAATAAGATCCAAAACTTCATCCTGTCTCTAGCTTCCCTCTCCTTTATAAGGCTACGGTGTACACACAAGTCTTGAAATTACACCTTACACTTGGTTTCGTCGTCTATCCCTAAGCTGTTGGATCGCTCCGAAAGCTTGTCATTGCGAACGCGAGTGCGTCTCGTAGAGAGGAGGAACGACGAACGCAAGAGCGTGTCGCAGACAAGCAATCGCAAAAACTACGGGATTATGCGATTACTTCGCTCCGCTCGTAATGACAATTTATTGGGTCTAGAAAGCTTGAAACCCTTGTAGATACAACTTGTGTGTACACCGTAGCCGACACGGAGAGGGGAGCAAAAAGCTTAATTTTTCGTTGCTCCTCCCTTTCCGTTTCGGAGAGGGAGGTTGGGAGGGAGAGGTTCATCGAACTCACGTTTATTTAATTCTTATTCCTTAGTAATAAAGCGGTTATTAATCAGCAAGATTATTCTATAGGAATCCAGTTTGATTTTTGAAAGAATTAAGTATTTGTAGTGCGTTAGTGTTTCGCGTAGCGCACCCTACTAGTGTGGCAAGCTTAAAATAGTACATTAGACGTAGGTTGGGTGGAACCCAACATATATCAGGATGTTGGGTTACGCAAAGCCCATTGGTGTCAACTTAACGCGAAACCGCTTGTCCGCCGGGAATTGAAATTCCCGTATAATAGCTAAAGTCATCTGAAGATGACTAAATATCGCCAAAAATCTCCAGTCTACTTCAGTAGACTTTAGCCTAAAAGCCAAAGAAATTTATTTTTGAAGTAATAAGTAATAAATAATGAGTAATAGGTATTAATTATTACTCATTATTCATTTATTTATTTCCGGGCGGGCATGGAAGCCAACAGATAAGCTATTTCCAGCTTAAGTTGACACCAATGTGCAAAGCCTCCACCCAGCCTACATTTTTTTGTAACATTTTAGCCTTGATACCCAACTACGTATCTTTTCAAAAATCAAATAGTAGTCCTATAAAACTTCAACTATTCGTGAAAGGTAATTTTTTAAATATAAAGGAATTTAAACACTAACATAATTTTATCTACTCAATAATTATAAATACCAATGAATGACTAATCATCAATTGGATGGTGGCTAGACAAATTGAGTTATTGTCTAGGAAAATAGGCGCGATCGCAGTAAAATTACCAAAGGTATGATGCCATAAAAAATAACAAGCAGATTATTAGAAATAAGTTTCATTAAATCAACGTTTATGGAGATGTTATGGAACCTGCTTTTCCCCTTGCTGGCTTAAACATCCTCGTAGTTGATGATGATGATGATAGCCGTTTTTACATTACTACCGTGTTGGAAGCTGATGGAGCCGCAATTACGGCAGTTGCATCAGCAGCGGTAGCATTGAAAGTACTACCTGAGTTGCAACCAGATGTCTTGATTTGTGATATTGCAATGCCTGGTGAAGATGGCTACACTCTTATCCGCAAAATTCGGGCGCTGAAGTCTGATAGTTATGGAAAAATACCCGCGATCGCTTTAACTGCCTATGGCGATAGCGAGTATCGTAGCCGCGCTTTGGAAGCAGGCTTTCAGACTCATGTGCCTAAACCGGTTGATCCAGGAGAACTAGTTGCGATCGTTGCTAATTTGGTTGCATCTTATAAAAGTTGACACAAAGATACAGGTATTGGGCATTGGGCATTGGTAAAGAGGAGGCGGGAAGCAGAAGTTCTTTAATTTTGAATTTTGAATTGATTTCTCCCTCATCCCTTCGTTTCAAAACTAATTTGCTCAGATTTATATGCTGGTGGCTCGACGTGAATTAAGATTCTCACTGGACGGAACCGTTCTTCTAATCGGCTTTCTACTTCTTCGGTGATGTGGTGGGCGGTTTCTACATCTGCTGCATCCACTATTAAATGCATTTCAATGAACACTTGACGACCAAGAACACCGCGAGAAGCGATCGCATGACAGTTAATTACGCCTGGAACAGAAATAGCGATCGCATGTATTGCTTCTGGTGCGATCGCCATTTGATCTACAAGCCAAGGCAAATTCTCTTTTAAAACTGACCAGCCACTCCAAAATACCAACAAGGCCACAGGAAAAGCTAACACCAAATCCATCCATTGATAACCTAGCCAAACTCCTATTAAGCCGCCAATTACAGAGATTGTCACCCAAATATCGCTCATGGTATGTGTAGCATCAGCAATGAGAATTGAGCTACCTACCCGTTTACCTACAGCACGTTCATAAAACGCCACAAAAATATTCACACCCAGGACAATTAGTAATAACCACAACTCAGGTGGCGAAATTTTCACAGGTTCACCACTGCCTTTGAGAATGCGCTCGATCGCTCCTTGCAGAATTTCAAAACAGGCTATTCCTAAAAATGAGGCAATTCCTAGAGCGCCTACTGCTTCAAATTTGTGGTGTCCGTAGGGATGTTCGCGATCGGGTTGTGGAGAAGAAAATTTACTGGCAACTAATCCTAAAACATTGTTAGCGCTATCTGTCACACTATGCAAGGCATCAGCTAGCAAACTTAAAGAACCTGTCCAGTAGCCCACAAGTGCTTTTAATCCCAGTACAAACAAGTTGAGCAGTAAGGTAATAATTAAAACTTTTCGTACTTCGGCGCGGTTATCGTAAGTCATAGATAATTTATCACATCAAGTTCTATGACTTCTAATGTAGAACTCAAAATACAAATAAACACAAATAAAATGTATCAAAGTCTTACGCAGTATGAATTAAGTATCTCTATAGTCTCTATTTTTAGAGCAATTTATTGAGATTATTTTTAATTAACAGCAGCTACAACCTGGATAGGCATTAGTAATAGCTTTGACAGATAAGCGCGTATTTTTAGCATTAATTTCAAGAATATTTTAATTAATTTTGTTATTCATACATCCACTGAGATTGCATCGAATTGTATTCAAAGATATGATGAAGAACATCAGTGGTCTGTATTTACTCCAAATAACTGATAATCTGAATGAGTTTTATTTACTACCTTATAAGGATAAGAAAGCTGACGGTTTATTCAGAAATTGGTGAATAATTTGTCATTGCAAGAAGAATGTAGTGAGGCAAAGCGATCGCAAACTACAGATGTTACGATCGCTTCATTCAGCAACTATTGGAGATGCTACCGTGTAGCGAAGGAGTATGCTTTTCTACTAAGGAACATGGATTAAATAAGATGCAAAACTTCATCCTGTTTCTAGCTTCCCTCTCCTTTATAAGGAAAGGGATTAAGGGTGAGGTAAACCAGGGATATAAATTGTATGTTATTTAATTATTATTCCTAAGAATTTTAGTAAAATTGCTTGTATTGGGATGCTCCCCATTCCATCTCAGAGAAAGGAGAAAATTTAAAGCCTCTCTCCTTCTAGGAGTCAGAATATTAAGTTGCACATTGCGTTAGCTGACAAATTTACCAAAAACATAAATATAGGAAAGATAAATAGCATTGCTATATCTCTTCCCTATTTTTAAAATGTATTCAACTGTTCTGTCAGTTGCAGAAAATTTTGTAAGTACTTAAGAGACAAAAATTCAATCTACTCTAAACCGCCTAAACCATTAGCACCAGCACCAGCCCGAATGATAGCTGCTTGTGCGCCAATATCATTATTTGTAACAGCTGCATCTAATGCTGCTGCTGCTGAAGCTACAAAAGGATTGCTGCTAGTAGAAAGATTAGTAGTATCAGGTGTGCCTGGATCTACTTCCAAAGTAGCTATAGTTTCATCGTCTGTAGCTGCTGTACCAGCACCATAAGTAGGTGTAATTGTTAAAGGGCCAGGAAAGAACGCGTTATTGGGCAAAGTTAATTCACCACTAACACTGATAGAAGCACCTGAAGCTCTAACAAGAGTTACTGCACCACGGGCTGCTGCTTGATTTGCACTTGCTGGTGCAGCCAGGATGTTACCAACGCTAACCAAACCTAACAAGCAGATGCTTCCTTTGAGAATTGCAGAAATTTTCATGATTAACAAACTCCTCGTGTTGTTTTTCTTTGCGTTTTCAATATAACCATCGCTTTCCAGAAAACTTCTCAGTAACAATACTGGAATTTTTAAAAATATCAGTGGTTATAAATTAAAAAAACTAATAGATAAAATTGTTGGCGAGAATCTCCTAAACATCAGCACAACAACAATAAAATCAATATCCAGCAAGGCTTGGATTTACTTAATGTATGTATAGAAATTGTGGTAATACTTACAAAGACTATGATTTTAGAAAGCCAAATTCCAAAAGCATTCTAGGTAAGGCTTTAGACCACTTTAAACGCAATAATTCTCTGTAAACTCTGCTTAACAATGAGTCACACATATTCAGAAATGCCCATGTCATATCTTGACGAAATCTTAAGTGCATCTTCATGGGTAATATGCTGTGGACAACGATTTGACTCCCTAGACTTATTACAGTTCTTATCTGAATGCGATATTTTGTCAGGGCACACAACTGTATGCAAGTACCATATTCCACACAGTTGAAAACACCTATAAAATATAGTTATAGGTTGGGTAGAGTGATTCTCTGAAAAAAACGCTACACGATAGTGCAAAGTAAGCGTCAGAGGCGATATCGACGACTTACTTATGCCTACGCAAAACTACAAAAATTTTAGACCCCTTGTTCCAAAGAAAGTCACTGTGTTGCGGCGGAAAATTAGCATTGCCAAAAATGGCCTTAGCGTTATGCTCAAGCACCATTTAACTTACTATGTTTATTGTCCCCCAGTTCAATGGGCTACATTTGCTGCCTTTAGGTCATTATGGCAAAATCTAAGAAAAGCGCTACCCCCATCAATCTCAGCGATCCACAATATTATCTTAACCGAGAGTTAAGCTGGCTAGAATTTAATGGCAGGGTGTTACATGAAGCCTGTGACGATCGCACACCTCTTCTGGAACGCCTCAAGTTTTTGGGAATATTTAACTCGAATTTGGATGAGTTTTTCATGGTGCGCGTTGCTGGTTTAAAGCAACAGGTAGAGGCGAAAGTTAGTCTGTTAACCCCCGATGGTCGGACACCACAACAACAGTTAGACGATATTAGGTCTACCCTCACTCCCCACGTTAAGAAACAGCACCAACATTTTGAGCAAGTACTTCGACCCTTATTAGCAAATCATGGCATCCATATTCTGGATTACATAGATTTAAATCAAAAACAGCGGACTCATATCAACAGTTATTTTGAGGAACAAGTCTTTCCTGTTTTAACTCCTTTGGCTGTTGATCCTAGTCATCCCTTTCCTTTTATTTCTAATCTCAGTCTGAATCTAGCTGTTGTGGTCAAAAACCCAGACACCGAAGAAGAATTATTTGCCAGAGTGAAAGTCCCCAGCGTCCTACCACGATTTTTACCCATACCACCAGAATTGGGAGATCAGAACAGCGACAAACCCACCAACTGGACTGGAGTACCTTTAGAACAGGTGATCGCTCATAACTTGGAATCTCTATTTCCAGGGATGAACATTCAAGAATATCATCCGTTCCGTATTACCCGTGACGCTGATTTAGTCTTAGAAGAAGATGAAGCAGATGATTTGTTGTTAGCCATTGAACAGGAATTAAGAAAACGACGGTTGGGTGGGAGTCCAGTCCGGCTAGAAATTCAATCCCAGACTCCTGAAATAGTGCGATCGCGATTATTACAAGATTTGGAATTAACAGAAAGCGATCTCTACGAAGTAGACGGTCTTTTGGGACTGCGGGATTTGATGTATTTCATGGCCTTGCCATTACCAGAACTCAAAGATCCACCACGCCAATCTGTTGTACCATTACGCCTGCAAAGGCTGAGAGAACCGAGTTTAGATCCAGATGTCTTGGAGACGGACGAAGGAAAAGACTTTTTTGCTGTGATTCGGGAAAAGGATTTACTAGTACACCATCCTTATCAATCCTTTTCGGAAACAGTGGTGCGCTTTATCACTAGTGCCGCTTATGACCCGAATGTATTAGCCATCAAGATGACCCTTTACCGGACTTCTGGTGACTCGCCCATCGTCAATGCTTTAATTGCTGCTGCCGAAAATGACAAGCAGGTATCCGTACTGGTGGAATTGAAGGCGCGATTTGATGAGGAAAATAATATTTACTGGGCAAAACGACTAGAAAGAGTTGGAGTTCATGTTGTCTATGGTTTAGTAGGGCTGAAAACCCATAGTAAAACCGTCATGGTAGTACGGCGTGAAAAAGACCGGATACGTCGCTACGTACATATTGGCACGGGTAACTATAACCCGAAGACGGCACGCCTATATACAGATTTGGGATTATTTAGTTGCCGTGAAGAATTGGGTGCTGACATCACAGATTTATTTAATTTCTTGACAGGCTACTCCCTGCAAAAGTCTTATCGAGAGTTGCTGGTTGCACCTGTGAATATGCGCGATCGCTTTTTGGCACTAATTCACCGCGAAATCGAAAATGTTCAAAATGGATTTTCTGGGCGTATAGTTGCCAAAATGAATTCCCTGGTCGATCCAGAAATTATCGCCACTCTATATGAAGCTTCCCGCGCCGGAGTGCAAATCGACTTAATTATCAGGGGCGTTTGTTGTTTGCGTCCAGGAATCAAAGACATTAGTGAAAACATTCGCATCATCAGCATTGTCGGTCGCTTTTTAGAACACTCTCGGATTTATTATTTTCATAACAATACCCAAGAGGAAATCTATATCGGTAGTGCCGACTGGATGCGCCGCAACCTAGATCGCCGAGTCGAAGTAATTACCCCAGTCAAAGACCCAGATATTGCCAAAGATTTGCAAGAAATTATGGGAATTATGCTCGCAGACAATCGCCAAGCTTGGGAATTACAAGCCGATGGCAGTTATATTCAACGTCGTCCTTATGATGATTCTCCAGAAGCTAACTCACAAAAAATTATTATGAACATGGCATTACGTTCAACTGGTATAGCCTCAAACCTGATTGAGTGAAGCAATCCAACCTGCTTCGCTGAGGTTGCAGACTTCTGCAAAGCGTTAAAAAATAAGTTACTTATACCTCAATACAGTTCAGTTAAGCTTCTCTTCCTTCTCTGACGAGACGCTGCGCGTAGCTTGCTTCTCCGTAGGAGTATGCGTCCTTTGCGGTAGCCTGCGGCAAGCCCTCCGCGTCTACGTTAATAAAAATTACTTTGACAAAGAGTAAAGCCTTAACCGAACCGTATTGACAACACTCAGTCCTGAGTGCCTCGGCAAGCGAGTAAGTAAGAAGAACTACTCAGCAATTGTGTACTTGGTACAAGCCCCGCCCCTTGTCGCGTGGTCTTTTAACTCAGCACTCAGCACTCGGAACTCAGCACTCTTCATTTATACCTTGACAACTAGCTCAACTTAGTTAATTTTGGAAAACCTGAATTTTTTGAGCGGTTGTCTAGGTTTTTTGTCATGGGTTCACGCAAGTTATTCAACCATAGGATAGAGTTAGTGCTGGTACTTGTTCCCATAAACTAGAGGGGTTACTCTGAATAAATTTGTCTTTCCCCTCAATGTTAATGTTATCCTGTGAGCTTTCTACCTTGCGTGTTCTAGTAGTTGATGACCACGAACTGACTCGTTTAACCTTACAATTGGTTTTTTCTTGCCAGGAAAACATTCAAGTAGTGGGTTTAGCCAGTAATGGTGAAGAAGCTATAGAAATGGTTAAACGTTGTCATCCTGACGTAATTGTTCTAGATTTACAAATGCCTGTCATGGATGGCTGGAGTGCGTCTAGTCACATTAAAGCTATATCTCCAAACACCCAAATCCTTGCTTACTCCTCAGTGGAAGACGTAAATTTCCAGGGTACAAAAGAAATGTCTAGCTTTGATGACGTTTGTAAGAAAGATGTACCTACAAGTGAACTTATTGCCTTAGTTAGACAATTAGGTAAGCGTGCAGGAGATGATTCAGCAGCAGGATAAGCCGATTAAGCTATGTTGCTTCGCCAACTCAGGTTTAGTTTAATTCTGGGGATTTGAGGACATGATAGTAATAAAAAGCGTCGGTATAGCCTGAAGTTGAGGGTTAAACCGACGCAATTTTTGATATTTTCTACTCTACAGGAATGGTGCGTCTAAATTCATCAATTAATTCATCTAGTTCTTCTAAAGCTTGATTTACGTCAACTCTCAAAGTTCCCAGGTTTGGTTGTTCCAGTAGGCTTAACAGGTACTCCCGTTTACTTTGAACTGCGGCAATTCGTTCTTTTATAGTCTGTAAATCCATTATTTTTTCCTATCTTTAACTACCTTTAAATTTAAAGTTAACTCAAAATCTAATATTTTGGCCACTGTACGCCCTTAGTAGTTCACTAAAGTAACTTTTCTTCGTCAGAAACTCTCTGTATCTTCCGTAACCCTACTCATACGTGTCAACTTAGAGCTAGGGCAAATTTCATTCGACCTTTTAACTACCAGATGGGAACGATGTTCTTCCCTAATTTGTTGCTCATAGCCGATGATAATAAAACTAAGGTATTCTGAATTTATACTAATTTAAGCTCATGCTACGCCAAATATCTTTGGGAACACTCGGTTTAACTATCGGCGGTATATTAACCGTCATTGGCTTCATTGCCTATGCTGATAATAATGCCACGCTCAATCTTGTCGGATTTTTTTACGGGATTCCTCTATTGTTGGGAGGGCTGGCGCTAAAAGCTAATGAACTTAAGCCAGTACCTTTTAGCCAAACGACATCACCTTCAGCATTGATACTACGCCAGCAGCAAGCAACTGAAACTCAAAATAAAATTCGCAAAGACATCACCCGATATTGCTATGGTCAAGACGCTCATCTAGATACAACACTTTCTTTTCTAGGTTTAAGTCCCACAGACCAGGAACGACCAACGGTAACAGGGTTGCGAGAAACAGAAGTGAATGGGAGCTATGCCCTAATTCTAGAATTTGATTCACCGCTAATACCATTTGATGTGTGGCAAAAAAAGCAGGAAAAAATGACCAATTATTTTGGCCCTGGATTGGAGATTCAAATAACACAGCCATCTGAAAATACAATTGAGCTAGCGCTGATTAATACTCAAAAAGAGTCCTTAGTCAGTAGTCAATAACAAAAATTATTGTTACTCTAACTCCATGCCTTTATCTACGATTTAGATAGCCGACTTCTTTAAGAAGCCGACTATCTAAGCAACTTAGGCAAGTAGTATTCCTATTGAAAAATTTATTTTTTGGGATTCTCTTAATCACTGACCAAAAAGTTACTTTTCTAAACGAACTGCATACCACTGTAAATATTGTCCAGGGCCAATATCTAATTCGCAGCTGGTGTCTAGCAAATATTGTGCTTGAGCTTCCACAGTATCAAAGTTTTGTAGGTCAGGCGACAAATCTTGAATTATGAGTTTTTGAAGAGTTGTTTCGAGCTTTTTTAATAACTCTGATAGTGTCAGAAATTGTTCTGGCTGATTTGTTTCTAGGACAACAAAATTATCCTGCTGATACATTAATGAGTCTGGCATTTTAAGGATTTAGTGAATGTAAATAGTTTTGGAAATTTTTGAAAGAATTTTTGATTATTTGTTTAGTTAAGATGGCAATTTTAATGTGCAGTCTGTAAAGAAATCCTAAGATTTAGTTGTTCAATATATTAGATAAATTTAATTTTTAGTATATTTGTATACATTTTATAAAAACACATATATTTTTTTATAACTCAATATTCTGAATACAACTAAATAAGAATTTTTACTTAATTTCTTAACTAGAGTCAATGGATAATCAAGCCTTGTACAGGCTTAATCTCAACCTTATGTAATTATACTAAACCCCAGCAAACCTTACCGGATAGACTGAATAAATTTAAGTCAGCCGATCTGAGAATTTAGTATTAGCTATCTTTTGAGGGGACTTTGGCAATTGCTTTGTTCTGTCTTACTAGGTTTCTAAAGTAACTCCAAAACTAAATGCGTAAGGTGTCTATTTGCAATTCTCAAAAAAGTTGTAATTTAACTTTAACAATTGGGAAATATAAAAGTAACATTTCCTCCCATAACCACAGCCGAACAAAAAGGTAATAATTGCCTTCGTGTTCCAATTATAGATTGTCTATGCAATTTAGTTATCTACCGCTTGCTTGGCTCAAGAACATTGAGCAGTCCATTGTCAAAAAACAGTTGATTGTGAAGCTAGACACACCTCCACCGCAAATCCTGGCATTGATGAAAATAGCGATCGCCCCCATGCGATCGACGAATTGTACAGCCTTTTTCAGGATAGTCCCGCAAGTGGAAGGCAACTCATGTCAGGCATAAGCCCATTTCCTGTTTCTACTAAGCAACCGCCACTAATTCTAGTGGCTGATGATGACAAGACCATCCGCGTATTGTTGCGTAAAGCGATGGAACAAGAAGGTTATCGAGTGGTCGAGGTCAATGATGGTAAGCAATGTTTAGATGCTTACGAGACGATCAAACCGGATATAGTTTTGCTAGATGCTGTCATGCCTGTGATGGATGGCTTTACCTGCTGTAAGCACTTGCTCCAGATTGCCAGGAATAATTTAATATCAGCCCTTGCAAACTTTGATAGTGACTCGACCCTTAACAATACGGTTATCTCCAAGATATGGGAGCGCACTCCCATTTTGATGATCACATGCTTGGATGATGAGGATTCCGTAAACCGTGCTTTTGACGCTGGTGCAACTGATTACGTTACTAAGCCAATTCACTGGCCTGTATTGCGCCAGCGATTACGCCGACTGTTACAGCAAGCGCAAGTATACAAACAATTAGAGGCGGCAAACGAAGCTTTGCATCACCTGGCCAATGTAGATGGCTTAACTGAGTTGGCTAATCGTCGCCGCTTTGACGATTATCTGAATACTCAGTGGATTAATCTCGCACAAGAGGGATCTCCTCTGTCGATGATCTTGTGTGATATCGACTTTTTTAAATTTTATAACGATAGATATGGTCATCCAGCTGGCGATGTCTGTTTACAAAAGGTGGGTGCTGTGTTAAGCCTTAAGGCACAAAAACATCAGGATTTAGTAGCGCGTTATGGTGGCGAAGAATTTGCTGTGATTATGCCATATACTCCTGCATCTGGCGCACTTCACGTTGCTGCAACGATACAAGCGGGAATCAAAGATTTGCAAATTGTTCATGACGGATCTCTGGTGAGTGAGCATGTCACCATAAGTATGGGCGTGGCAACTGTTGTCCCCACTTGGGAATCCTCAGCTTCGGATTTGATTGTGCTGGCAGATAAAGCACTATATCAAGCAAAGGCCGGGGGGCGCGATCGCTTTGTCTCAAGTTTGTGAATTAGTCATTGGTCATTACCTAAGAAGGATAAACTGGTAGTGTGAAGTGAAACCATGCTCCGTTATTGGGGGCAGAGTCTACCCAAATTTGGCCATAATGTGCTAAGACGATACGTTGGCATAGACAAAGACCAATGCCGTAACCTTCTGTACCTTCATCCCGTTGCAGGCGGAAGTGGTTTTCAAAGATGCGATCGCGATTCTCTACAGGAATACCAGGCCCGGTATCACCAATACTAAACTGAACTTTTTGGGTAGTGCGGTGTAATCCAGCAATGCTAATCTTGCCACCTTCTGGCGTATATTTGATGGCATTATCCAACAGATTTACTAGCACTTGCCGGATGCGTTCTGGGTCAGCATATACATAAGGTAAGTCATTGGGAATATCCGTTTCTACCTCTTGGGATTTGGCGGTATAGCGATCGCACAATTCTTCTAGTACATCTAAACACAATTTACCTAGCTGCACTTTTTGTGGTAGAATAGGAAACTCTGTATCTTTACCACGACCTACCTGCAAAAGGTCGGCAATCATCCGATCGATAACCTTAGTTTGATTACGGGCTTGTTTTAAGAGATGTGCGGTCAAGGATGGTTTGAGGCGTTGAAATTGACCTGTATCTAAATTGTAGTTAGATTGAAGAGTTTCTATGGCGATCGCGGCAGCAGTTAACGGATTGCGGAGATCGTGCGCCAGCATTGCAATCACCCGATCTTTAAACTGTAACTGCTCTTGGAGGTTATCTTTTTCCTGTTTCAAGCGAAAAATTTCGTCTGAGAGTCGGATTAGTTCAGCAGAAACAGCAACAGAACGGATAGTAGATTTGGGTGATGTGACCCTTGCAGTATCATCTATACGTTCTTGTAAGTCTTCTTGTAATTTTAAATAGGCGTCTACAGCAACTTGCCAGCGAGGCCACCAGTTTTTCAATTGCGCTATGATATTACTCCCAGCTAAAACCTGTCGTGGTTCGGGATGAATTTTGATTAAAGCTGGCGTTGCTACTAATTTAAAGTGTTCTGCTAGGTAAGGTTGTTGTCCAACATCAATAGTTTGAAGTTCAAAACTATACTCAGCCTGCAATTCTTTTAAGTAAGCACGTATTCGCTGTACCTGTTGGCGGGACTTGGGGCGTCCATCGACAAACAGCAGCAGTTGGAGTGGAGCCTCAGAATGAATCGGCTGATCCTGGGAAACTTGCATGTAATCGTGTTTCAGCACTGGTAACAACCCGGTGACGCTTTACAGAAAGTAAAATAGACTGACGGTTGTCGATGGTCGTTGTTTTTCTTCTTAATATATATTTTAGATTTTCATACTCCTATCCGATCTGCATTTTTGACATCAGATACATATTTTTCAGCCTTTTGGCTAACTTCATCTCCAAGAAACACCCAAGCCCCTTGAATATAAGTCTTAATTTGCCCTGAATTAAAAATTTTCGCCAGAGTTAGCAGGTGAAAACGTTATTACTATGTCAAATCGGTTAGTGAGGCAGCCTGTCAATTCGAGTACTTGCTTTGAATAAGCAATCACCCAAGTAAACACAGATGCTAATTGTATCTAATTTATCAGGAAGCTGTTAACTGTTCAGACCAATTTTGTAGAGGGTTTTCTCAACCGCCAGTGATTCGATGAAGTGTCTTTTTTGCCTGCCTTTACCTAATCTTACTAATGATTGGTAAAATAGCGATAGCTAATTGTGTACTGTCTCTATAAATTGCGAAGCACACCTTATGTCCAGCTTTGTCCTTTAAAAACTACCATCCTTCCTAGAAGAACAGGGGATGGGTTAGTAAGGAAAAGCTTTAGATAACATAGAGGCGATGCCTACGGCGGTAAACTACGCACTTTTAGAGAAAGCACTCACTGCTTTCGAGGCTGTCAAGAAACTCTTGACAATAGCACAAGTAGCATTTTCCCTAGAAAATCAATTTAGAGATGCTAGGAAAACTGCTGCGACACTCAGCTACTTTGCTTATTACCCCAGTTGCCAAGAATAATGAACTTACGCTAAGTTCCTGGAATTGCTTAACACTGGCATTTTCCAGAGATTGCCTTACTCAGCTTACCATCGTTAGATGAATAATTTCCAAAATTGATTGTAAGCCAGCGTTAGCGAACTTGATTTCCCCTCCTTGGGTGAGGCTAGGGGGGCTTTAGTCCTAGTCTATCACTTCAGTTGCTTGGCGTAGGCTTTGCCCGCCGTAGGCATCGCATTACAACTAGTGCATCTGCAACCAGATTAAAGCTAGTCATGCACTCTAGCAATGGAATATTTTAGACAGTTATCTAAAATATTGGAAAGGGCGCGACCTATTGATTCACAATCTAGTATTGATCAGTTCGTAGTCGGTGGCTTTAGCCTTGATCTAAGAACTAAACTTTCTCCGAACTCCCAAATCATAAAACTCTTATCTAGCAAGAATTTCAGCTTTATTTCTTTTTTTTTTCAAAAATGTTAGTTTTCCAGAATTTTAGGGAATTCTATAAGTAAGCATGGGAATTATAAAAACCTAATGGCTGTAAAACAAAGACAATACGGTAGCTTTTGCTACCGTTTACTCATTTTTGGAGATATTATCTTCACCAACATAGACATTTACGAAGAAGACGCCGCGAGTCGGTAGTGTCTTTTGGTGATCTGAATGATGGGACTTACGCAAACAGTAGTCGAAGTCCTAATTTTATGATGTGTGGTAGTGGCATTGTGACATTCAGGAGTGCTGAGTAAATAAGTGAGATTCCCCATTCGGAACGGGCTAAACCTTAGCTATCCGCAAACGGAACTGTCTTTGCCCAATGCCCATTTAATGAACAGTCTGCGCTAGGGTAGGAATTGAAACTCAATTTGTGATTTCCTGTGCTTCCCTGTAAACGTCCAGCTGTATTTCTAATTTGGGCTGTTCTACTCACTTCCTTAACAGCCTGTGCTAACAGTCCAGTCGCCAAAAACCTAGAGCAATCTTTGGCAGCAGATCCGAAACTGCAAAGCAATCCAGTTGTCTTTGGAGAATCTCAGGTTAACCAACCACAAGCACAGCAAAACCAATCAACAGTCCAGTTACCAGCTGATTTTCCTAAAGATATTCCCCTATATTCCAATGCCAAACTAGAGGAAGTTACACCTGCTAGCAGTTCAGAAAATAAAATCTCAACTCGTTGGTTGAGTTCTGACCCCAGCAACTTTATTGCTAGCTTTTATCGCAGCCAGTTTCAAACAAATAATTGGCAGATTTTGCAACAGCCAACAGATGATGCAGGGGGCGCTTTTGAGGCACGTCGTAACGATTTGCTGTTGAAGATTTCCATTCAGCCTAAATCAGTTACTAACGCCACACCGAATCAACCCCAAACGGCTACTGAATTACTGATTGATTACGTACCCAATAGTCCTGCAACGGCACAACCTGCCCCAACTACAAATCCTGGCGAAACTACTAACGCCATTTCTCCTCAACCAGGAAATCCCCAGTTCATTGGCCCAATACCACCTGCAAACTTAGCAGTACAGACACCAAGTACGGCTAATAACCAAACAATCCCGACAGCAACACCTGAATCTCAGGTATTCAACGATCTTAATATTGTACCGCAAGAATGGCGGCAACATATCCAAGACTTGGCTACATTAGGTGTTTTGTCTTTAGAGCCAAAGACAATTAAAAGCAACTCTACTATTAGTACTACTAAACAGTTTGAACCGAGTAAAATCGTTACACATCGGGAATATGCCCGTTGGCTAATTGCTGCTAATAATGCTATGTATGCCAGCAATCCAGCTAAACAAATTCGCTTGGCATCAGAAAGTACTCAACCAGTTTTTAGTGATTTATCGGCAAAAGACCCTGATTTTCCTGCTATTCAGGGATTAGCGGAAGCTGGATTAATTCCCAGTCCTTTGTCTGGAGACTCGACAGTAGTTTTGTTTCGTCCTGATGCACCCCTAACGCGGGAACAGTTACTACTGTGGAAATTACCCCTAGATACTCGCCAAGCTTTACCCTCTGCTAACTTAGATACAGTCAAACAAACCTGGGGTTTCCAAGATGCAGCGCGAATTGACCCCAAGGCTTTAAGAGCAGTGTTGGCTGATTACCAAAATAGCGAACAATCGAATATTCGGCGGGTGTTTGGTTATACGACTCTGTTTCAACCCAAAAAATCAGTAACGCGTGCTGAGGCTGCTATGGCTTTGTGGTACTTTGGCACTCAGGGTGAGGGTGTATCGGCTGCTGAGGCTGTGAAGTTAAAGAGAAGTTAAAAAGCAGTTACTTTAGCCTAAACATAAAAGTGAGCAATTACAACCTTTTAGGTAGTAAATTTTGCTATTTCTTTGTAAAATCCCGATTTTTGATGAAGAAAATGTAAATCTAAGTATTTTCAGCGTTTTTATCTGTGTTTTATGAATTTTTAAGGCATAGTTTAAGTATAATAACGCAGAATAGCTCAATAAAGGTACTTAGTTTTGAATTGGGGATTGAGGATTAGGGACTGGGACAATTTTCATGGGGATTCAAACCCCAACCAAATTGGGAAAAATTATTTTTCCCAATCCCCAGTACTCAGTCCCAGAGCTACTATTACTCACCTTTTTGCTGTGCTGTACTACTTCGTAGAAGCAAGCTACGCGTAGCGTGTTGTAGAGAAGTTGAGGAATTCTCGGCGCGACCCATTGAAGTAACTCAAAGGACAATTTGTCAGACTATCGCCCTTTTATCACTTTTCAGCAGACCAAAAAATACCACGGATAAAACAAATATGAAAAAACAAGCTGTCGCAGTCGGATTTGTTCTATTTTCTTTCATGTTGCCGACCAAAGCCTCGGCTGCGAGTTTCGATCAGCTTTATGTATTTGGCGATAGTCTTTCTGATACAGGTAATATATACAATGCTAGCGGCCAAACATATCCTCCAAGCCCACCTTACTTTGAAGGACGTTTTTCTAATGGGCGAAACTGGGTGGATTATCTTGGAAATCAACTAGGATTACAGCCCACTTTAGTAACTGATATAAATTTCACTACTATTCCTCCCACACCAATTCCTACCCAAGGGATAAACTTCGCTTTCGGTGGTGCTACCTCTGGTTTAGATAACGCTGTCTTTCCCAATCAAGGTTTACCGGGAGTTCTCAAACAAGTCTCTGATTTTGCTGGAATTTTGCAAGCAACTAATCAAACTGCCGATCCCAATGCACTTTATACATTGTGGGCAGGTGCGAATGATTTCCTTTTTGTTAATCCTGGAGACTCGGCTACGCCAATCAGTAATATATCGCAGGCGTTGAATACTCTAGTAGGGATCGGCGCGAAAAATATTGTGGTATTTAACTTGCCAGATTTAGGACAGGTACCAGGGGCTAATAAAGATGGTCGCAACCCTACAACTCTTAGTAATTCGACTAGTGCGTTTAACTTAGGTTTAGGACAAACTGTAAGCGGTTTGAGTCAAAACCCTAATCTCAACATTAGTTATATTGATACTAATTCTTTATTTAGTCAGGCAAGCACATTCGGTTTTACAAATGTAACTGAGTCTTGTCTAGATAGGCTAGATATATGTAATCCAGTGAACAACAATTTTCTCTTTTGGGACGATTTTCACCCAACAACCGCTGGTCATAGGGTGATAGCAGAAACGGTATTGGCGGCAATTGAGGCTAAGTCTGTTCCTGAACCCTCAATAAACTTGGGGATTTTAGCTCTTGGTGCTTTTGGCGCGGTAGGAGTGTTGAAGCGTCAACAAAAAAGATCGGCACTTGTCTCAGCAGGTCGGGTTGTTGATGCACAATGATCTCATATAACAGTTGAAAACTAAACTAATCGATGTGAGATTGCGATCGCTGATTGGAAATACTTGAATAATTAGCCATGCACCATTCTCCGAGTGGTGTAGAAGCTGAGATTAACCAGTTATTGATGCAACGATTTACGGCGCTGGGTGTGGAAGTCTGGTGCGTAGTGTGCTGCTTGTTTGGCATTTCCCACCCAAAATACACATGGATATGAAATTGCTCATTTAGGAGCGATCGCTAATTGTATCGATTTGTTAAAAGCTTTCTGCGAAACTGAGTTTGAGTGATTTATCGAGGCTTTGATTTGAAGGAGCGATCGCATATCAACCCAAAATTGCGTGAATTTTCTGGTTGTCGAAAATGCGCGTAGGCGTAGCCCGTCGTAGACATCGCACAGCAACATTATTCCTACTGTTGATGTCGTGCGATCGCGATGCCTACGGCTGTAAACTACGCCATATCTCTAGATTAGGCATTAAATGTATAATTGCTGAATGCTTCGTATATTTATTTACTGGTTAAAACTATTAAATGATTACCGTTACACCAGAGGAAATTAGTCAGTTTCGCAGACAGTTGGCGAATAGTCCTGAAGCTTTAACAGCATTAGATACCATAGAAGAGTGTGAAGGCTATTTAGACGATGCAGTTGCACTGCTTGTTATGCGCGAGACTGCACAAGAAGCAGATAGAGGATTAAATGATTGGCTGGAAAAATGCCGCCAATTTTTCTGTCAGGAGGAAGTTAGAGAAGCTTTGGAATCTGGATTGCTTGCTCCAGCGATAGAAGCGATCGCAATTGGTGTTCCGATTCCTCCAGGTATGGCAACTGCACTGAGTATTTGTGTGTTTAAGTTAGGGGCAAAGAAATTTTGCGGTGTAAATAAACCTGATGCTTAAACTCCTGTTGCAGTAAAGGCTGCCCAGTGGTAAGGATTTGCAAATGGCAAGGATTGTCCTTGCCTGATGCGTTTCAGATATTCTTGAAATAATAAACGTTGTCCGGGTCGCATTTGTGCTAACGTTGTCGCAATTTGCGGCTTATATTGCTCCAAAACTATTTCAAATTCTTCTATGGTTAAATTCCGTAGCCATTGTTGAGCTTGATTGAGTGCTATGGAGACACTATTTATTGTTTGCAGGTTTTCATAAAATTTCATCATCAAAAATGCTGTAGATAAATCGCTGACAGTCCACAAACTACTGACTACAGCTTGACTACCTGCTAACAGAAAACCGCTAGGTAAACCAATGTATTCGTCACTGGTATTTTTAGAATCAATCAATCCAGTTTCGCAAGCGGAAAGGGTAACGAGGCGGCATTTTGCTAATTTGAGACTGAATATTCTATCTAAAGTCAGGCATTTTTCTAAATCGTGGGTTTCCCCTGCTCGTAAATTCAGGTAACGTTCGGAGTCGGGTTTTGTTGGAGTGTCTGCGATGGGTGCATTTGCCAAAATTAAGGCTGAATTACCGGGGTTTGTTAAGTTAAAATACCCGTGACAGCTAAAGTGGGCGCAATGGTAAGTATTTAAGTCAGTATTATTAATTGCTGTGAGTGTCGCTGCTGTTTTTTTCAGAACGTTGGAAGTATTAAAGTAGCTTTGAATAACTTGTACTTCTAAATCGGTGTAATTCAGGTCTTCTGTAGGATTTTGAATTGCAAACAGAGATTGAAAATCAGGACGTTTGCGCTGTTGTACTTGTTGCAGTAGTTGACAACTGGGTGCATAGCTCACACCACCAGCAAATAAATCCAGAAGACAAGACGAATTTTCAGAATTTTGATTTATTGGAATTGCATGAAGGGGGAATAAGTGCAGGAACCGATGGGGAATTAGGATGAGTTGATCGCAGTGCTTTGGTATCTGGGTTAGTATTTTATCAATGTGCAGAATCGAAGCTAATTCTTTGAGTGCTTTCCCTAAGTTATTTCGCCATTGTTTTTTTTGAGTGTAGTAGTTCTGCAAATATTGAATTATCCAATCAGTCAAAGCTTTTCTATCTTCTGGCTGGGATTGCCAAATAGTTACCTCTCTTTGTTTTGTGACAATAAACGCCAGAATTTTATTGTTGAGAATATACCACTCGATAATGGCTGTATGCTCATCCAAAGAAGCTTGGAAGGAGTCGAATTTGAAACCATAACCAACAGGTAAGTATTGGTTTTGCAATTCATTACGCTGCTTTCGCAACTGTTGGAGATGTTGTGCAAGGACTTTGGGATTTTCAGCTTTGCCATTTTGGATTTGATATTGTCCTACGGCTATTTCATCCCTGTATTTTTCTAATTGAGTGAATACTTCTGGAGGAAAGATGGTTTTAGAGTCACGTTCGAGAATTTGTTCAACTAAATAGCGAGTTTTACTACGTTCAACATATTCAATTGCTTGGGTGATATTATCTAATTCCAGGCAAACTTCTACCATGCCGCTATAAACTTCGTTAAAGTGTTCCGCTTGTTTGCGTTTGCTCTCTTCTCCAGATACTATTTCTTCTCGTAAAGATTCTATAGTGGCAATGGCAGATTTAAACTTATCGTAAGCTGAGGTAAACTGGTTTGTGTTTTGGTAAGCAATTCCCAGTCCCCACAAAGATCCTACATGGTTTTGAGGCAAACCCTCTCTTGTGTAGACAGTTAAAGCAGCACTATAAGCTGCGATTGCATTTTCGATATTCTCTGCCTTGTCTCCTTTGATTCTATCGCTGTAGGCATCAGCGAGATTATTTTGCGTTCCTGCCCAATATTGAGGCAAAGCTTCTCTTGTGTAGACAGTTAAAGCAGCACTATAAGCTGCGATTGCATTTTCGATATTCTCTGCCTTGTCTCCTTTGATTCTATCGCTGTAGGCAGCAGCAAGATTATTTTGCGTCATTGCCCAAAATTGAGGCAAAGCTTCAGGAGTTCTGAGAGTTAAAGCAGCACTATAAGCCGCGATCGCATTTTCAATGTTATTTGCCTTGTCTCCTTTGATTCTATTGCTGTAGGCAAGTCCGAGATTATTTTGCGTCATTGCCCATTCAAAAGGCAAAGCTTCTCTTGTGTAGACAGTTAAAGCCGCAGTATAAGCAGCGATCGCATTTTCAATGTTATTTGCCTTGTCTCCTTTGATTCTCTCCCTGTAGGCAAGTCCGAGATTATTTTGCGTCATTGCCCAATCTTGAGGCAAAGCTTCAGGAGTTCTGACAGTTAAAGCAGCACTATAAGCTGCGATCGCATTTTCAATGTTATCTGCCTTGTCTCCTTTGATTCTATCGCTGTAGGCAATTGCGAGATTATTTTGCGTTGCTGCCCAATCTTGAGGCAAAGCTTCAGGAGTTCTGACAGTTAAAGCCGCAGTATAAGCAGCGATCGCATTTTCGATGTTATCTGCCTTGTCTCCTTTGATTTTATAGCTGTAGGCAAGTCCGAGATTATTTTGCGTTGCTGCCCAATCTTGAGGCAAAGCTTCAGGAGTTCTGACGGTTAAAGCCGCAGTATAAGCAGTGATCGCATTTTCGATGTTATCTGCTCTGTCTCCTTTTATTCTATGGCTGTAGGCAGCAGCGAGATTATTTTGCGTTGCTGCCCAATATTGAGGCAAAGCTTCTCTGGTGTAGACACCTAAAGCCGCAGTATAAGCAGCGATCGCATTTTCGATGTTATCTGCCTTGTCTCCTTTGATTCTATTGCTGTAGGCAAGTCCGAGATTATTTTGCGTCATTGCCCAATCTTGAGGCAAAGCTTCTCTGGTGTAGACACCTAAAGCCGCAGTATAAGCAGCGATCGCATTTTCGATGTTATCTGCCTTGTCTCCTTTGATTCTATAGCTGTAGGCAGCAGCGAGATTATTTTGCGTTGTTGCCCATTCAAAAGGCAAAGCTTCTCTGGTGTGGATACCTAAAGCCGCAGTATAAGCCGCAATTGCATTTTCGATGTTATCTGCCTTGTCTCCTTTGATTCTATAGCTGTAGGCAGCAGCGAGATTATTTTGCGTTGTTGCCCATTCAAAAGGCAAAGC
>NZ_JBALFD010000063.1:0-7463 GCF_036916985.1 Nostoc sp. | reverse complement strand
GGACATATAGTTTTTGTTTACGTACATATCGTCTGGTTTGGAGCTTGGATTGTTTTGAACACGGGAAGAATCGGCGTGCATCCGTTCGATCCATTTCCCTACGGACTATTGACAATGGTGGTATCGCTGGAAGCAATTTTTCTGTCAACATTTGTGTTAATTAGTCAAAACCGCCTCAGTGAAGAAAGTGAATATCGAACAAACTTAAATTTACAAATTGCGCTACTGACAGAGCATGAAGTCACACGAGTATTACAAATGCTTGATGCGATTCAAGACAAAATGGGGATTGACAATGATGAAGACAGTGAGCTTGCTGATTTAGAAATGGAAACCAAGCCCGAAGATGTACTAACTGAAATTGAGCGGCTTCAGCAGTTAGCACTGAAGAGAAAAAAGCTGATTAAACATAATTCTAGATAAAGACTTTTTTCAATTTGATTGAGCGCAACCCTCTATAGAGAGATATCTTTTTAATCCCCTCAAATAGTACTCAGCGATGCCTACGGCTGTAAATTACGCGCTTTTCACTCTTGCAGCTGCTAACTGTAAAATCCAGATATTCAAGGGACTAATTTTTGTAGTGCAGATTTGAAAGATACATCGTTCCTGCTAGATAATCTTTTTCTGATTAAGCTTTCGGATTTCTGCAATTACACCATCAAGCCCACGATTGCCATAAATAATTAGCAATCGTTCCGCAGATAAGTAACTTAGCACAGGGTTACGAAATTTTTTAATATATGTTGTATCTGTAGGATTATAGCCAAACTGGGGAGCGATCGCTTTCAATTGCTCTTGAACAGTGGTAACAGCCGGAATTGATAAAACAAAATCGGCATCTGACAGGTTATGCAAGGCATATTCAGCCAGGAAGTTAGTAAGTGAAGAATTTGTACTCAGCGCGAAACTGCCAAGCTTACGGACTATCGGCAAACGTAGATGGTTTTGCTTATCCATGAATAAATAACCTTGAATCACGGGGTCAATTCCAGCAATAATTGCAGCCGCACGTAACCAGTTAACTACCTTGTACTCGTTACCGAGAGTGGGAGATGAGTGAGCGCAAGCTTGAGTAATCACAAACTCTGGGGATAACTTTCGCTTCATCGTCTCTGCCAAACTGATGATGTGATGACCACCAGTTCTAGAATCGCCCGACGCACCATAATTGTCTGTTTTACCATTCCCACCGAAGTTCAACTCCTGGAACTCAGTGCCTAAAGCGTTCCACTGAAAGACGATTGATTTTGCCCAGTCATGCCAGATTGGTGCTGCAATTAATAGGTCGTTACTGATATAAATGTCTGAATCTACTTTACTTTCACTATCTGGATTGACAATTGGTAAACCATTACTGTTTGTTTGACCATATATTAGCCGATAGTTACTCGCAAAGCTCAAATTACTAATATTATTAAATGCTTCATGTATTGGTAGTCCTCCGGGATAAGCATGGTGACTGTTATTTCCACTTCCAGGTGCAGAGAAAAAAGACTGGGGAAGTTGAGGGCAGACACTACCATCATTGCTAACTGGTGGGAAAATTCCAGCTATTAGTCCACCTGGAAAGGTCATATCGTCCACAGCATCTACCAAGCCGACTTTGAGCAATTGCTGTACAATCTCCTGCTTTCTGCGATTGCTTAACCCATATCTATGCATGATACAGGTTGTGGGATTATCAATTGCATCAAGTGTGGCTTTTCTCAGTTTGATATCTTTTATTTTCTCTGTCTGGTTTACCAAAAAAATTTTCGCTGACTGCACTAAGGGGGATTTTTCAGCAAGCCTAATCGCTTCAGTATTACCCACTCCCAATACCTGTTGGTTGGTGTTATTGCTCATGAAAGCATATCCTTTGGGTCTGCCTTGTTTCTCCTCTGCTCGTAAAGGTGTGACAAACAATAATAAGCTTAAGCATAAACTTACTAATAATAGAAGATGAGATGATTTCATGCAGATTATCAGCCTTTAGTTACAAAAGATTAATCCTCTATTGCAGTTGCCTCTAGAAAATTTACTTCCTAGACGCAACTGCGACTTATTTAGGTGTAAATTGGCCCATGTGAATCTTGGCTACGAATGGGAAATTCTACAAAACCCACTGGATGATGAGTAAAATGCAGTACAGACAAACCGGGATTATCTTCTGTCGCATAGGCAATAGATGCGTCTATGTATTCACCCTGTAACCGTGCTAGTTCTCCGGCGATGAATGGTACTGGATCTACTAACCCTTCATTATCTCCGAAGCGAATAGCTACAAAAATTTCCTTGCTCACTTCCAGTCCTTCTGGAAATCCCTCAGTATGCTCTACCTGAATATTGCTTAAAATTAAATGCTGATGATTCGCACCATGATGATTTTCTGGAGCCGGAAACAATTTTTCAATATCCCCAACTACTCGAATTAGTGGTGCGCCCAATGAATGCTTGAAACGATGATGATTTAGGTATCTTGTTGCTTTGGTGAACTTGCTCATAAAACACTACCTTTTCGAGTTGAAAAATTTTACTAGATACTTTTGAGTCAATCACGAAGCAAGGCTTTCAAAAGTATACATGAGATACATTTTTACAAATCCACTCATCCTCAACTTAAAACTAACTTAAACTCTAGATAAACAAATATTAATTTATCTGGTTTTTAGATAACCTTCAGATTTATTTAATATCTTTAATTCACTTATTTGTCAAACTACTTCATCAATATGGAGTACAGTAAAAGCAAATACCTCAAACAGGGCTGACTTATGTCGAAAAAAGTGAGTTCAGCAATCAATCCGACTTTCTTAACAGATGTAAATCATGGTGGAAATAAAGGGCAACCACTTTTGATTGCAGAACAATTAGCTGAGTTTATTGATGGAGCAAAGTCAAATCTGCACATTGCAATCTATGATTTTCGTTTAACGGAATCAACTCTTGCAGAACCCGTAATTACAGCACTTAAGAACAAAGCCCAAGCGGGTGTCAAAGTCCGAATTGCTTTTGATCATGGAAAACCTGAAACTAAAACAGTTGATGCTTTTATCGCTAGTGGCAGCGATCCAGCACCGAAAGGAACCAAAGCATTCCTAGAAAGTGTATTTGAGGGAACTCAAGTTGAAATAAAGAGCATTGCTGGCTCAAAGCTGATGCATAATAAATATGTCATCCGAGATGTGAATACCAGTGAAGCAACTTTATGGACTGGTTCAGCTAACTTTACAGACGATGCTTGGACTTACCAAGACAACAATATATTGCAAATTTCTTCGCCGCAGCTTTGTTCATACTATGAAACTGACTTTCAGGAATTGTGGGTGAGTGGCAATATCAAGACCACGGGTGTTGGGGATACGGGTAAAGTTTATATTGCTTCTACAGAAGTTGATTTCGCCTTCTCCCCAGGAGAGGGTCAGACCATTGACCACATCATTTCCAGTTTAATTGGTTCAGCAAAAAAGCGAATCAAGATTGCTTCCATGATGATCACTTCTCATGCAATTCTCGCTGCACTTGATGATGCCCTCAGACACAAACAGGTGAAAGATTTTAGTGGAGTATACGATGCTACACAAATGTCTCATGTGGTGAAACTTTGGCTCAAAACTGAAGCAAGTGTCGGTGTTGCTGAAACTTTTAAAGAGGTATCATCTCATCTAGTTGGGAAGCACTCCGAGCCTTATAAACCAGATAGCAAACACAATTTCATGCACAATAAGGTTGTAGTATGTGACAATATTGTGATCAGCGGCAGTTTTAACTTTTCTCGCAGTGCCACACAAAATGCTGAAAATATCGTTGTGTTACATGATGAAAGCTTGGCAGAGCAATATAGCGATTACATTGACCAATTGCTGACGCACTATAGTAAAGTATAGTCACAGCAGTCACAACTATAGCCGGATGACTATCTTCTGAATGAACCCTTTATCTGAGCTATTCCATCTATTAGCTCCTGTTTATTTGTAGTAGGGTCAACAACAATCAATATGGAGTAGTACTGCCTTCGATGAACTCAGGAGGCAATATCTCACTAAACAATAATTCCTGTAATTCGACACCTTCTGTTCGGCTCCAATCCTTAACCAATTCAGCTATCATTGTGATCGTAGTAGTTAGCACAACTCCAGCATCATGCATCCTCTTCCGTGCTAAATCTTCTGACAGATGGAATGGTGAACCAGAAGCATCCATCACTGCTTGAACATTATAGCCTTCATGCACTGCGCTAATTGCGGGAAAAACTAAGCAAACATCCGTAGTTATTCCAGCCATAATTAAATTAGTACGATTCGTATCTTTGACAGCTTGAACAAAGTTCTTATCGTCCCAAGCATTTACGATCCCTGCACGTTTAACTCTTACCTCATAAGCTTCTCTTAGCAATTCTGCTAGAGTAGTCATTAGCTTTCCTTGAAACCGATCCTCTTGGCTACTTGTCAAAACTACAGGTATCTTAAGCACCTTTGCTACTTTTGCTAGGGCAAGAGTATTCTTTTCTACCTCGCTCAAAGGTAAGTTTTTAATCAGCTTCATTGTCCCAACTTGATGGTCAATCAGAAGCATGGCCGAGTTTTCTTGAGTGAAATCAGAAAATTTCATTGTGTTGTTTTCCTCTCTTATTGTCTGTCATGAACACAAACAGTTAATATCTTTAGTGAAAGGCTGTATCAAATAGTGTCAGGAGCCACCCTTTTGCCTGAATAGGTACGGCAAGTTAGTCTGCAAAGTTGAACATTGAGATCATCTTAAAGATTTCTAGACTTCATTCTCAAACAAACATCTTGCATTACACAAGTAGGAACACAAGTGTACGTATCATTTATCCTAAACATGGCTCAATCACCTCAAATACTCAACGAGCATCCTTATTTACGCCAGACACTTGAACTGGTCTCTGACAAATGGGTTACAGCAATCATCTACGTTCTATCCCAAGGTACGAAACGCTATGGTGAATTGCATAGAGAAATTGGAGACGTTTCACAACGAATGCTAACCCGTACTCTGCGTGATTTGGAGAGAGATGGTCTTGTGAAGCGCAAAGTTTATTCTACTAATCCTCCGACTGTAGAGTATTCCTTGACATCACTGGGAGAAACTTTAGTTGAGCCACTTCGTCTGCTGTGTCAGTGGTCAATGGATCATTTTCATGAAGTTGAAACTGCCAGAGAAAGTAAAGACAATCATCTAGATAGATAAATTATTATTGCTCGATTCATCAAACACTTTCGGATATCGCTTAATTTTTTTTCCAAGCCTCAACATTAGATGCCAAATTAGGTTATCTCCTTCCGGTATTCAGACTCCAGAAGCGTCAACAATTTCTCTTCCACAGCAGTAAGATAAGGCCGATTTACCTTCCCCAACGACTGCAACAGACTTTTGACTGTCTCCTCAAGTGAATCTGAATACACTCGACTGATGCTATCGCCTGAGTGGTCAGTGATGGTTTGCTTTGACTCATTCAAAATGAGTCAACATCATCTTAACAAGTACTTACCGTTGGCTCATTTTTGAGGAATTAGAGCTAAAAATACGCTTATTTGTCTCTTTACTCCCCCTACTCCCCTGCTCAAGAACAGCCTATTTCACGAGGATCTCACTTTTTCCCGTTGCTCCCCTCTAATATTAGATGGGGCGGCTCAAAGTCGTTTGAACTTTTTCTGGAGAAATTTCAATGACCATTTCAATGTACCAAGCTTTAATACCCGTGTCTATTCGCGCACTGAATAATCTTATAAACATTCTTGAAAAAGGTGCTGCTTATGCTGAAACTAAAAAAATAGATCCGAATGTCTTGATTAATAGTCGTCTATCCCCAGATATGTTTCCATTATCAAAACAAGTGCAAATTGCCTCTGACACAGTAAATAGAGGTGCTGCACGGTTAGCAGGAATAGAACCACCTAAATTCGAGGACAATGAAACTACATTTCCTCAACTTATTGACCGCATTCAAAAAACTATTTCTCATTTAAATACTTTTAAACCTGAGCAAATTGACGGTTCAGAAGAGAGAGAAATTACCCTACAAATGCGTGACAACACTCTCTCTTTTCAAGGAATGCCATTTCTGCTATATTTTGTTTTACCAAACCTTTATTTCCATGTCACAACAGCGTATGACATTCTTAGGCACTGTGGTGTAGAACTTGGCAAAGGAGACTTTCTTGGTCAGCCTTAATCAGAGTAATATCTAACGCAATTTTTTCGAGATTTTCCGATCTTGCTTGGGTTAGTAAAAAATAGACTTCTTCACTTCTTGGCATTGTGGGGAAAAGTTTTTTCTTCAACATTTCCCTTTTCTCTTTCTCAGCAATTACACTGGCTTGAATTTGCCGATTAATTAGTAAAATATAATACTACATTCAATTCGATATTTGTTCGGTTATGAGTATGATTTCCTTTAGACCAATGATATTGATTATAGGCATAAGTATTGGTTTACTGCCTCTGTTGTCCAACTGGCGAGTCCTTGCACAAAATCAATCACAAAACATTGAGCTAAAAGTTTATAGTGAAAACGAGCAAAAACAAAGCTGTCCAGACAAAGTGAAAAGTCAGGTGAAAAACCCCATCCTTATCAAGAAGGCAGTTTTTCAACAGATGGCTCTGTTAACCTGAGTGCCTACGCCAGTAAAATCTCTGTTCAAGCCAGTAATAGTTTTAGCGTTACATGGGTTGGGACACTCAAGCCGAGATATGCTAAATGCTTTGCTTCTGCTGGAATGACTAAGGTTGATGGAGAAGCCTACTCTGAACATCTTAATTATTTACGGATGCACTTTGTTAAAGGTAAAGTTTACTTCATCTTAGATTTGGCTGGTGGCTCCGATCCAAATAATTATCCTCTAGTCTTGCTAAACAACAGTTTCAAGAATGGCAATCCTGCCTGCACTTGGGGCGGAAGTGACTAAAGGTCATACTGGCACCATCCTAGATGTCTATTAGAAGTATTCCAAGAGCAAAAGTCTGTTGCGCCGTCTGCTGTTGTGGAAGTTCCACCCGATGATGAGCCTTACACAGAACGCATACCTGGGGCAGTGGCTCCTTTGGGTTAAGTTTGCAGACGAGTGTAGGTCTGTGGTGTGCGATTGGTTGGTGTCACATCCTCACAAAGCTCCCAATTAATTACAGGTATGATCGCTGCATTGGTTAGGAATTTATCAACCCTGCTTGCTGCAAGGGGTTTAATGTCATGAAACCTTAAAATGAGAATTGGCGATCGCTAGATATTGACCACTACCAACATTTTTATGGCGGTGGATGCAGTCCCGCCGAGGTCAAAAGGCGACGCAAGTTAACGACTCCAACCCGATTTAATTGCAGAGCTGACACTGTTGCTCGACCACAGGAAGTTTTACCAATAACCTCTGTAAAATCATCGTTCCAGCTAAAATGCTCTGACCAAAGCTGCTGACGAGGATGAAACAGTGCCACCTCAAGTTTTGTTTCTGGATCGCAATGGC
>NZ_JBALFD010000062.1:0-232888 GCF_036916985.1 Nostoc sp. | reverse complement strand
TCTTCAATGTAATTCAGTATATTACTCATTGTTTATGTCAAAAAATACCTCATGATGCTCTTTTACCACAAAACATACTATTTTGGAGATGTCTATTGAACTGGCCAAATAACACACAATTACCCATCGACTTAGAATCTTTAACATCGGTTCCCAAAAAATCAAATTCTGATTTTATCGCTTTAAGTAGTTCTGGGAAAGCTTACAGCGCTTCCGGCTATTATGCAATACAGTTTTTCTCCTTGCCCTCTCCTATCAAAGCTTTCAGACTTGAGGATGTACCTCATAGCTGCCGGAAGTGCTGTATTATCTAAAATTAGATATATCAACCAAAAATATCTCTGTCCTCAAAGAATTTGAGTTACCAGCAATTCCCCCAAAAAGTAACTTTGAAGCATTTGGCTTGCAATATATAGATGGTAAATTAGTAGCTATTTGGGGTAATCGTGGAGAGGGAGAAGAAACAGGAACTATTTATTTTGGGGAATTTGACTCAAATACTTATGAAATTAGCTTCTCCGGTTATGGTAACTTTAAAGTGCCATTTCCAAAGGGAAATGTACGACATATTTCTGATTTAAAAGTAGACCCAGTAGGAATTGTTTACATCACCTCAGCAAGTGATGCAGGGGATGATGGGCCATTTCAGTCAGCTGTATATGTTGCTGGTTACTTGGGATTATGCGATCGCAAAATTACATGGCGACCGAACCCTCAACTTGTTCCCTTCTACCGCTCTGATTACCACAAAATTGAAGGTATAGAACTTGTTCCCGGTGCAGAAGGCGGTGTGGTTGTGGGTACAGATGATGAAAATTTGCGTTCTTATATATACATTGTGTGTGGAAGTAGCTGAACAAGAATTTTGAGAATTGTTGGTTTATTGGCGATCGCTTTGCAGGCACACATATTAAAATTTTTGTCAAGTTATTGGTTGGTGGCGATGCCTACGGCGGGCAAAGCCTACACAACTTGATGTAGTTTGACCATTATCTGATTGATAACGGCCACCGAATTAATTACCCCTACACATTAAATCGGAACAACATTACATCCCCTTCCTGTACAACATACTCTTTCCCTTCACTGCGAACTAACCCTTTCTCCTTTGCAGCATTCATTGAACCAGTTGTTACCAAATCTTTATAAGCAACAGTTTCGGCGCGAATAAATCCCCGCTCAAAATCACTGTGGATTACGCCAGCAGCTTGAGGTGCAGACATTCCCGCATTAATTGTCCAAGCGCGGGTTTCTTTGGGACCGCAGGTAAAATAAGTCCGTAAGCCTAAAAGGAAGTAAGTTGCCCGAATCAATGATTTCAAGCCGCCTTCTTCCACACCTAAAGATTCGAGGAAATCAGCTTTATCTGACTCTGGTAATTCCACTAATTCTGCTTCAACTTGGGCAGAAACAATCACAACTTGAGCATTTTCTGTAGCTGCAATTTGCCGCACTTTTTCTACAAAATCATTACCCGTTGCCAACTCATCCTCAGAGACATTGGCGGCGTAGATAATCGGTTTATAAGTGAGCAGATCCAGTCCTTTAATGATTACTGCTTCTTCTTCATTCAAGCTCACCTGACGCACCGATTTACCTTCATTTAAAGCCGCAGCTAATTTCTCTAAAACTGTGATTTCAAACTGTGCATCTTTGCTGGTACGAGCTTGTTTGCGAGTGCGCTCAATTCGCCGTTCAATTTGTGATAAATCTGATAAACCCAGTTCTATATTAATGATTTCAATATCTCGTGCTGGGTCAACAGAACCAGCAACGTGGATAATATCGTCATTCTCAAAACAACGTACCACATGGATGATCGCATCAACTTCCCGGATGTGGGACAGGAATTGATTCCCTAGTCCCTCACCCTGACTTGCACCTTTAACTAAACCGGCAATATCTACAAATTCAACCCGCGCCGGGATAGTTTGTGCCGAACTGGCAAGCTTAGCAAGAACATTTAACCGTTCATCCGGTACTGCGACAACGCCGACATTCGGTTCAATCGTGCAAAAAGGGAAGTTAGCTGCTTCTGCTTTGGCATTAGCAACTACAGCATTAAATAAAGTAGATTTTCCGACGTTGGGAAGTCCGACAATTCCGGCTCTTAGCATTTTGGATTTTAGATTTGGGATTTTGGATTACATTACCAAGGTAATCTAAACAGGTTCCGGTATGGTTTGGGGAATTGGTGCTGGAACTGTTTGAGGAATAGGAGTAGGTACTGTTTCTGGTACAGGCCCCGGTAACGGTTGAGGAATCGCTGGCCCCGGTACAGGTTCGGGACTAGGTAGCGGATTCGGCTCAGGATTGGGGCTAGGTAGCGGACTCGGGCCAGGAGTAGGAATTTGTGGTTCGGGTATAGAAATCGCAGTAAGATTAATCATCGTAAGTCTAAATTAAATTATTCAACCTTCCCACGCTAGATGACAACCTCATCTGTTGACATCTCCCCAAATAGCTATACCCACGAACACATCCTTTAATAATTTTGTCATTCTCTGCGTCCCTCTGCGCTTACCTTTGCGCTCCTCTGCGTTTAAACTCCAATCTTCAATTCGCCACCATTTGCACAAAACTACTCCTCCTTCACCTTTTCCACCACCTCAACCTCTGGCACTGGATCGTAACCACCTGGATGAAACGGATGACAGCGCAAAATCCGCCGAGTTGCCATCCAGCTACCACGCAACACTCCAAATCGTTCAATAGCTTCAATAGCATACATCGAACAAGTTGGTTGAAAGCGACAAGTCGGGAGAAACAACGGCGAGATAAACATTCGGTAGCCCCGAATCAGCCAAATAAATAATAATTTCATTGCAGCTACCCAAATCTTATAAATTAGTAACAGGGGTAAAAATTTTCATTTTGTCGCATCTTTGTTAATTACATTTTCTGACTTCACCTCAATTCCGGTTTTCTGGCTGCAAATTGCGTCGGCTGCACTTTGGGTGTTACTCATCCTCCTGATTGCAGGGTTGGTAAACCGCTTTGCCGACAAACCAGAAATTGTACGAAAGATAGTTCATATTGGCACTGGTAATGTGATTTTAATCGCTTGGTGGCTAGATATTCCCGCCAGCGTAGGGATTACAGCTTCTATTTTAGCGAGTGCAACCACCTTATTATCCTACCGATTACCAATTCTTCCTGGTATTAATAGCGTCGGACGGCAAAGTTTAGGGACGTTTTTTTATTCCGTCAGTTTCGGTATTTTAGTTGCCTGGTTCTGGTATTTGCAACAACCCCAGTACGCAGCATTAGGAATTTTGATCATGACTTGGGGAGATGGACTAGCAGCCTTAATTGGGCAACGCTTTGGTAGACACAAGTATCAAGTTTTTGGTACAGAAAAAAGTTGGGAAGGCTCCCTAACTATGATGCTCGTTAGCTATGTCGTCAGCAGTTTGATTTTAGTTGGAACTCAAGGAAACAGTTGGCAAACTTGGGTGATATCGCTAATAGTGGCAGTTCTAGCTACTGCTTTAGAAGCTGTTTCATTTTTGGGTATTGATAATTTGACAGTTCCTTTGGGCAGTGCAGCCCTTGCCTTCTTTTTAAGTCAGTTAGTTTTGAATTAGTAATTGCTTTAATGTACTATTCCTAATTGAGCAAACATGTTCAAAATTAAAGATTTTAAACCATTAACGAGATGCCAAGGGTTTCACACCTCAATTCACATTAGACGTAATTCAGTAATCAGATAGAAGCAAAGGTAAGCTCAGTAGTGGTCGTACTGGGGGATGCCTGCTCAACAGACGAATCACTAACCATCGGGTGTGTTTTTTTTAACGTTTCTACAACGATGGTAGCGTTGGGTTAATTCTGCGTAATTCAGGTGAGGAATGATTCTAATCCGAGTACGAGGCATAGCTATACACTGATTTTACTTCTACTAAATAATACTATCTATTGCAACTTGGTATCAGGCTGAAATTGTTCACCTTCCTATTCGTACAACAACGCCATTTTTGATTGCATTATCAGATTAATTAAACATTAACAAATCCTTAACTTGGCTAATACTTCAAAAAAACTAGGCAGAAAATTATTACGGAATTGGAAATTCCCTAACTCTGAAGCCTTGTAAAAATGGGAATTAACAATTACTGCTCATCTGGGTGATTGCTAGAACGGCGTTAAATCGTTCTGAATATATTTTTGCTACATCAGAAGTGATTATAAAGATTTGGTAAAGCAAGATTCAGCCTACTTGCATTGCTTACATTGTTATTGATTTAATCAAATTTGTGCTTCCCAATAACCAGCAAAATCACGTAAAACCCACTGCAAGCATTTAATACCCGCGCATATTTGTAATCAATATCTGTGAATATATTTCGCTCTGTCTCTTCAATGCTCTCAATGGGTTGATTCTTGGAGTCTTTGATAAATGCTAGGCGAGAGCCATTGCCAAAAGAAGTAGCCCTTGAATTCAGAATTTTTGCAGATTTTTGAAATTACAAGCCATTTTTCCAATTTAGTTACACACAATGAAGAAAACGCTTTTTGGGGTGTTGACGACGGCGGTTGTTAGCAACACCCTGATTCCTGGTGTCCAAGCAATCGGTTTCGGAAATACAACTGCCCGCTTTAGTCATGTTCTGATTATTTCGATTGATGGATTGCACAACTGGGATCTATCAGTTGCTAATCTGCAATCTTCTTTGAAAAATATCAAGCGGTTGCAGAGAGAAGGTGTGACATACACCAATGCTTTTACTTCTGCACCATCAGATTCCTTCCCTGGGGAGCTAAACTATATCACTGGTGCTAACCCCGGCACGACTGGTGTATTTTATGATCTTTCCTACAGTCGTGCGTTGTATGCTCCAGGCACCACTGCTGCCCAAATCGCCGCAGGAACCGCCAAACGAGGTACTGTAGTAGAATTTGATGAAACTAGCGATGCATCTTGGAATAATGGTAAGGGTGGCACTTTAGATGGCGGTCAGGGATTTGATAAAACCCAATTACCAGTCGATCGCAATGGCAACCCTGTTTACCCCAACCAGTACCTAAAGGTAAACACCATTTTTGACGTAGCTAGCGCGGCAGGACTCCGTACTGCTTGGTCTGACAAGCATCCCGCAGCTTACACCATCCTCGCTGGAAATACACAAGACCCAACGAAGTTTAATTTGGCAACGGGTCGGGTTGGTAGCATTAGCGATTACTCTTCACTAGAAATTAACGCAGCAGTGGCGATTAATCCAACTAAGCCAGGACTTCTCCCCAACACCCTTGGGGCTTTAGTCGATCAATCAACAGGTACTCCTTACTCCAACACCAACTCTCAACTCACGTCCACTTTCTTTAACGACGGGACAAAGGGTAATCCGGCTCTGTTTAAGGCTCCACCTGCTGGTTTCAGCGCCAACCAATTCACAAGTGTAGCAACAACCTCAGCCTACGATGATCTCAAGGTTAAGCAGATATTAAACGAGATTGATGGATTAAACGATTCCGGCACTATAAAAGTAGGCACTCCAGCAATTTTTGGCTTGAATTTCCAAGCTGTGAGCGTCGGCGAGAAAGAGACTGCCTCTCAATTTAATGGTGGCGGAATTGACTCTAATGGCAATGCCCGTCCTGACCTCGTAAGTGCAGTAGCTCACACTGATGCTAGCATCGGTCTGATTTTGGATGAACTGAAAAAGAAAGGATTAGATAGTTCAACTTTGGTGATTTTGACCGCCAAGCACGGGCAAAATCCCGTCAAAGATCCAACTGTTGGTTTGAGCAGTACATTTGATAGTGTTACTGGTGTTGCTGGTGGCGATGGAAACCTAACTGCTGTTGCCGCTCTCTTAGTAAGAAACGGCATCCAGATTGCTTCTGAGCGAGGTCAGGATACTTCATCGCTGATCTTCTTGAAAAATCCATCTGATGTCCGAAAAGCAGTAGCCCTGCTGAAGTCCAAAAATTACTCATTTGATAATACGATTGATCCAAATACTGGGGTAGCGTTTTCAACTGAGGATGCTGCTGCTCAGGGGAAGGTATTGTATGGTCAGAGCATCATCAATGCTGGATTGGGAGATCCAAGGACAAGCGATACCTTCGGCAACGTCAGAGACGAACGCACCCCTGATATTATTGTTCCACTCAAAACTGGCTATTTCTTTGGTAATGCTACCAAGAAGCGTGCAGAGCATGGTGGATTTACTGATGCTGACACTCACGTAGCACTAATTGTCGGTAGCACTGGATTTTCCCATAATCTGCAAGGTAAAACTATAAGTCGAACCGTTTCTACCACCCAAATTGCTCCAACGACATTACAGGTTCTAGGTTTAAATCCTCAACGACTGCAAGGTGTTCAGATTGATAGAACTCAGACATTACCACTGGACTGTAGGGACTTGCAAATAGAAAAATACCGAATAGATCAAGAGCGCAGGGAGTACGAGGAATAAAAAAACACCAAATGAAGAAATTGATGTGTTAAATACCACATCAATTTCTAGTAATTCCTGCGCTTAGAGCAAATCGGTGTACCGCAAAGATCGCAAAACTTGTATCTCCTCAAAACTTCGGGATAAGCAATTATTCTGGTTGCCACGATCTACCGAAGGGATGAAGAGAAGATTTGTTGCGGATACATCGCTGCAAAAAAAAGATGATTCGAGTCTCAGAAAATCTGTTTACACAGCATATACAAATATCATGATAGCAATTCAATACTTACAGCCTCCAGCAATTACATCTGACTACTCCTCGCCCATAGTCAAAATAGCTGATGATTGGAACAAGGATGATAAATGTTCTAATGCAGATCACCTGATTATTTCTGGCAGTACTTATGCGGGTACAGCTAGTACCGTAACTGTTGGTCAGACACTTCCGGGTGGGGGTACAGCGATCGCAAACGGCACTTATCCAGACGTTTTCAACAACGATAAAGTTGATAGCAGCTTTGGCATAACTTCGCCAATTTTCCTCCAGGAAATTACTACTTGTGGCACAGATATCCGTACAATGTACGTTGATCCTAGTGTCATTACTACCAGTTTTCCGTCTAAATCGGAATTAGCCTTAAATCTGACACCCGACGGCAAAGGGCTGACTTTCATGGGTTACCTTAGCCCAATCAATCAGCTTGACGTGTCAAACTCTAATACGCCAGGAATTACCGAACCGGGCAACCCTGTGACAACGACTCCCACCTATAGGGCAGTAGCGCAAATCAACTTTGATGATGCACACTTTATCTCTCACGGTTTTCTCACTCCCAAGGTAACTACAACCAACGCATATCCTGGGAACAATGGTCGTGCAGGTATACTAGGTTCAAACGGCTTGTACTACACTGTGGGTAATGCTGGTAATGGCAATGGCTCGCCAGCAGTCACAGCGGCGGCTGGTGTACAGATTGTCATTCCTGGTCAGAACGCGACTTCATCAACTCCTGGCACTAATCAGGTAGGATCGTTCAACATTACTCAATATGGCTACACCACACCCGACAAGACTGCTAAAGACAACAATTTCCGAGGCGAGACTATTTTCAATAACACTTTGTATGTAACCAAAGGTAGTGGTAGCAACGGAATTAATACTGTATACCAGGTCGGTAACGCAGGTAGCTTACCAACCCTCGCCAATGCAGCTACTGCACCAATCACCATTTTGCCTGGCTTCCCCACAAACCTCGCTAAGACTGGCAAGAACGTGAATGGAACTGTCCAACCCATCTACTATCCCTTTGGTATTTGGTTTGCCAACGCAACCACCCTCTATGTTGCTGATGAAGGTGACGGTGTTGCTGCTGATGCCGCAACCAGCACTACCGCAGGTCTTCAGAAGTGGAGTTTGGTAAACGGCACTTGGCAATTGGACTACGTTTTGCAAAAAGGCTTGAATCTTGGTCAGCAATATCCCGTAGCTGGTTTACCTACTGCTGACAATCCGGCAACAGATGGTCTTCGCAATCTTACGGGTCGAGTCAATCCTGATGGCACTGTCACATTGTATGCAGTAACTTCTACCATTAGCGGTAGCGGCGATCAAGGAGCAGATCCAAACGAAGTGGTTGCCATCACTGATAGACTTTCCTACACAACAGCCGGACAATCTGCGTCTGAGCAGTTCCGCCTCATCCGTACCCCCATCTCTGGTCAAGCGCTACGAGGTATATCTTTTGCCCCAACTAACAAGGAGAAAGAGAGGTCTGGGGAGGACTTTAAACCAGAACATTAACCTAATAGTTCACCAACCCAAAATTGATGGGTGGATGCTAGCAGAGGTAAAAGGACTTATTTAGAACTGCTACTAGCTTTAGCAGTTCTAATTAATCGGGGAGAATTATGAAAATTCAATACCACCATTAGACATCTCCGGAAAAGATTTAGTGACCACAAATTTGCACGCAGACCTAACCCCTTCCCTGCTTCCCTACAAGGGAAGTGGGGTTTTAAAGCCTCTCTCCGTTTCGGGGAGAGGTTTGGAGAGGGGTCTTTTTTCTTTTCTGGAGATGTCTATTAGATAAAAATTGAGCCGAGTCTATTACCGCGATCGCTCCAAAATCCAATCGAGTAAAATCGGATTGACTAATTCCGGCGCTTCATCCTGCGGACAATGCCCCACTCCCTCTAAAGGAATAAACTTTTCTACCTGCGGAAAGTTAGCTAATTCTCTCCCTAATTTAATTGGTTCCCACGGATCAGCCGTTCCCCACAAGATAATCGCTGGACAGGGTAACAGTGGTAAAAGGTCTTCTGGTAGAGGCCCTGTAGAATAAGAAGTAAAAGCCAGAAACACAGCCCCAGCCCCAGGATCACTTGCTGGTGAAGTGAGAATATCTACCAACTCATCTGTCACCATCTCAGGATTCGAGTATGCTTGCAGCAGAATTTTCCGCACCGTTTTCGGTTTGGCGAGTTGATTGAAAAAGAAATCACCAACTGCTTTGATAGATAACAGGCGTTGCAGTAGAGGCGCTCCATAACGACGAGATAAAGGTAAAGTTACCCGTTTGCGATCGTGTAACAGTCGTAAAGAACAGTTGAGCAAAGCAACTCCCAAGGCAATTTCTGGGTTGCTTACTGCTGCCTGCATGGCGACAATACAGCCAATGGAATTTCCCACTAAAAAAGCTGGATCACCGATAACTTCATGGCAAAAATCTGCTACTTGCTGTCCCCAGGTTTCTAGTGTATAGGTAATTTTTTCACCAGGTTGAGGTTTGGCGGAAGCGCCAAAACCAATCAAATCGATCGCATAAACACGGCAATTTTCCGCTAATCCGGGAATATTTTTCCGCCAGTGCCCCCAAGAAGCGCCAAATCCATGTATCAGGACAACAGCGGGCCCTGTGCTTCCTTGGGTTTGATAGCAGATCGGGAAATCTTGCCAAATCCAGGTTTTTGTAGAGGGAAGTGCTGTTTTTGAACTTGAGGTTGTCATGGAAAATTTGATGATAACAAGGGTAAAAAGCTTATTGAACAGAATTCAGGGGTCAGAATGGGCTAAACGCCCCGCTACCACTAACAGAATGAATTCTGTACGACACCTGTTTGCGTTCGCCAACGCTTAGAGCGAGTCCGCGTACCCCTACGGGATCTTGCTACACGCAGCGTCTCGTAGAGAGTGTCTTGATTCTGAATTCTGAATTCTGAATTCTTCTTCAACAGCATTAAGGCCTAAGTAGAATTGTTTTGAACTTGAATAAAATTTATCAGATTTTCAAAATAAATCTTTTGCTATGGTGATAGCCTATACATATACCATGAAAACTTCTCGGCTGATAACATTAGCATTAAGCTGATAGTTTTATCCAGTATAGAGATTTTTAATTTGGTTGATAGAGGTGATTTACTCACAACTGAAGATTATGTAAGTATCATGAATCATAAGTTTTTTCATGTGAGTAATATTTTGGCTATTTTTCGATGTAAGTGAATTAGCATTAGTGCTATATTCAGTAGTTTTACAATTTACGATCGCAAATTTGATCTATAAGATTGGCGAATATGAGGCATCGGCTAAGGGGTGGTTTGCAACTGGAAACTGACGCTGAATTTAACAATATTTTTCTTGTTCCTAGTTCTGCGAGCCAGAAATCATGAATCTACTAGAAACAATCGATACTCCCGTTGGGAGCTACGCACCAGATTTTGAATTGCCCGGAATTGATGGTCAAGTACACCATCTCAGGCGTTATCTTGAGAAGTTCCGAGCAGTCGGCGTTATTTCCATGTGTAACCACTGCCCTTATGTCGATCGGTATTTAGGCAGGCTAAAAAACATTCAAGCCGAATTTGCCCCCAAAGGCTTCACACTAATTGGATTGAATGGTAGTAATGTTGACTACGATACTAGGTCAAGCTTTGAAAATATGAAAGCTTTTGCCCGGCGTCACCAGTTGAACTTTCCCTACCTGTGGGACTCAACCCAAGATGTGACCGGTAGTTTCGGTGCAAGAAAAACACCAACGGCCTTTCTAATAGATACTAATGGTATAGTCCGCTACAAAGGTAAAATTGATAATCATCATCAAGATCCATCATCAGCAGGAGAAGATTATTTGAGAACAGCGATCGCTTCTCTGTTTAAAGGTGAAGAAATAGTCATACCACAAACAGAAGCAATAGGTACTACATTGATTTGGCGTAACTAGACATAGATAGTCCCTGTAACTGTTATCTTAAATTGGAGGCAATTGCAACTTTTTTGATAAAGCGGAACTTCATGGGAACGAATTACCGACGGGTTTTACTCAAACTGAGCGGTGAAGCCTTAATGGGCAACATGGGCTATGGCATTGACCCAGAGGTGGTCAAAGGAATAGCACAAGAATTAGCAGAGGTGATAGCCACTGGTACTCAAATCGCCATAGTTGTTGGCGGCGGCAATATTTTTCGTGGCGTCAAAGCAGCGTCGGCGGGAATGGACAGGGCAACAGCTGACTATATTGGGATGATTGCCACGGTAATGAATGCCATGACGCTGCAAGATTCGCTAGAACGCATAGGAGTACAGACGCGGGTGCAAACTGCGATCGCTATGCAAGAATTAGCAGAACCGTATATTCGTCGTCGTGCCATCCGTCATCTTGAAAAAGGGCGGGTGGTAATTTTTGGCGCTGGTTCTGGAAATCCCTTCTTTACTACAGATACAACTGCGGCATTAAGAGCAGCAGAAATTGATGCCGAGGTGATTTTTAAAGCCACCAAAGTAGATGGAGTGTATGATGCTGATCCTCATATTTATCCTGACGCCAAGCGTTACAATAGCTTAACCTACGCACACGTTTTAGCCAAAGATTTGCGGGTGATGGATAGTACTGCGATCGCCTTGTGTAAAGAAAATAATATCCCAATTTTGGTCTTTGACCTAACGGTGAGAGGTAACATCCACCGAGCAGTCTTGGGAGAATCCATCGGCACCCTTGTGGGAGGTTCTTGTGAAATTAGCTGAAGCTGAAAGTACGATGCAAAAAACCGTTGAGGCCACTCAACGATCTTTTAACTCAATTCGCACTGGCCGCGCCAATGCGAGCCTATTAGATAAGGTATTGGTAGATTATTACGGTTCGCCCACTTCCTTGAAATCACTGGCAAACATTAGCACGCCAGATGCCACGACGATCTTAATTCAACCCTACGATCGCAGCAGTTTAAACATAGTCGAAAAAGCGATTTCTTTGTCAGATGTCGGTTTAACCCCCAGTAATGACGGTTCCGTGATTCGGCTGAATATTCCGCCCTTGACAAGCGATCGCCGTAAAGAACTCGTCAAAATAGCATCTAAGTATGCTGAAGAGGGTCGTGTTAGTATTCGCAACATCCGCCGCGATGCCATAGATGCCATTCGCAAACAGGAAAAAAATGCTGAAATTCCTGAAGATGAAGCACGAGATCAGCAAGATAAATTGCAAAAACTGACAAACAAGTACACTGCCCGAATCGACGAATTACTGGCAGAAAAAGAAAAGGACATTACGACTGTTTAAAGTCTAAAGTCTGAAGCATAAAGGTTGAAGGATGATGGATAAATTCTTCAACCTTTATCATTTCTGAGATATTTAACAAAAATTGATCAATTATTTCAATAGAGAATAAACTAATTCTGGAGCAAAAATTCAATATGTACGACTGCATCATCGTCGGCGCGGGGCCAGCTGGTGGAACAGCTGCATATCATTTAGCCAAACAAGGCCGCTCAGTATTAGTTTTAGAAAAAGAATCCCTACCAAGATATAAACCTTGTGGTGGTGGTGTATCTCCAGCGATCGCCCAATGGTTTGACTTTGATTTTAGCCCAGTAATTTCTGTAAAAGCCGACTCTTTTCGCTTTACCTGGAAATTGGGCGATCCCGTAGAAGCAAAAATCCCCACAAAAGAACCAGTCTGGATGGTGCGACGAGATATTTTTGACCATTTCCTAGTGCAGCAAGGACAGAAGCAAGGGGCTGAACTACGAGATAATACGGAAGTAATAGGTATTGAGTTTCAAAGCGACTATTGGCTAGTTAACACAGCTAATGGCCCAGTTACAGGCCGCTACTTAATCGCAGCTGATGGTGTCAAAGGACCAATGGCAAAATGGCTAGGCTTCAAAGAACGTAAACGCAGTTTAGCAGGAGCTTTAGAAGCAGAAGTTACGGCAACTGTCAAGGATAAATCCACAATGCACATCGAGTTAGGCTTGGTGAAAAATGGCTATATTTGGAACTTCCCAAAGGCGGACGGTTATTCCATTGGTGTCGGTACATTTGTCGGTGGCGAACGCCAAGACTTTAAGAAGATTTTAGATGAGTACGCGCGATCGTTTAATCTAGATATCAAAACTAGCAAGCAGTATGGTTATCCCATATCTATTTGGGATGGTAATCAAAAACTGCACACCCAAAATGCAGTTTTGGCTGGGGAAGCTGCTTGTGTAGTTGATCCTATGACAGCAGAAGGCATTCGTCCGTCAATTTTTAGCGGTTTAATTGCAGCAGGAGCCATTAATGAAGCACTTTCTGGTAATACCAACGCTTTAGAAAAATATAGCGAAGCTATGAACGAACAATGGGGTACTGAGATGGCTTGGGCGAAAAAGTTAGCTGGAGCGTTTTATCGGTTTTCTAACATTGCCTACCAAGTTGGTGTTAAGCACCCCTCTGCTCCCCAAGTCATGGGTAAGATTATGTGTGGAGAACTGGGCTATGGCGATATTGCCGGTCGTGCCCTCAAGCGTTTAATTTCTGGTTTTGGAGGTTAATTAACTAGACAAATTGCTCAAGCAACTTGTTAAAAGCAGGCAAACTTCCGCCACTGTGTACTAGGCATTTCTCAATATGGCAATTTACTTGACAAAACGGCTATCTGTGTTCGCTAATATTCTTGCTCTTATCCTCTTCATGCCGGGAATTGCCTTCGCTGCACCCGTTCAAATCAATACGACTTCTGGTATTATTTTCGCCCAAACTACTAAAACTGCAAGCTATTCTACCTCGTCGGAAATTAACCTGACTCCTCTACAACGCCAAGAACTTCAGGCTGTGCGTCAGAGAAGAAACAGGGAAATAGAGGCAGTCTTAACCTCATCCCAGCGTGCCCAACTTACTCACAATCTCCGGGCTGGTAACAATATCAAGCAAGCGCTAGAAAAAATAAATTTGCAACCAGAGCAGCAAGATTTAGTCAAGGCGATCGTGCAATTTACTAACTTGAAAATGAAGGCTATTTCATCTAGACATTCACTAGACAACAATAAAGGGTTAAATAATACTGGAAAGTTTTGATAATAAGCGATTGACTTTTTAATATTAAGGTAATCGTATGTTCAAAATAAAACAAGTTTCGTTTTATACAATATTCTGTTGTAACCTGTCATTAATAAAAGCGTTATTGTTAATTCTGCTGTTGACAAAAGTCTAGTACGGAGTTCATCAAGACTAGGGAAACATTTGACTAATCTGGACTTCAATTTCTGGAAATGCAATCAAAGATAATATTGCATCCTCCTGCAAAATAAATTCAAGATTATAGCCTTCTAAACCCGGTTCGCGGAAAACATAAACCTGACGCTGATTCACATCCAAAATCCAGTAGTCAGCAATTCCCGCTTTACCATAAAGAGGCGCTTTTTGTTTACGATCTGTTTCTAGTGTTGTATCTGCTACCTCAATAAGTAAAAAGATTTCATTCGGCGCAGGATGATGATCGATGTACTTTCGCCTATCAATCTGGACAACAGCGATATCTGGCTCAGGTTCCGAATATTGGCTCAACTGAATGGGATCTTGTACCCGAACTAAGGCAACTTCTGCTAGCAGACGCTTGAGATAGTCAGACGCGCACAGTGTTGTTGCTGCATGGGGAGGATTTTTGGCACTCATCGGGATAACTTGCCCATCAATCAGTTCCACGCGTTCATTCTCTGTAATAATACCCGTTTCAAACATCCGGTGATATTCGTTTACAGTCCACAAGCGCACTCTAGTTTGTGTCATTGTACATTTCCTGTGGCGGGCTACCGCCTACGCACATTACTTTTAAGCGATTTCTCTTACTCTCAACTTTGGCAGCATCTATAATTAATCTTGCCCTATTTAGTTCGTTACCATGTCGGAAGAAGATATCCGAGCCGCCAGGCTGGAGAAAGTAGAACAACTCAAGCAGTTAGGGACTAACCCTTATGCCTATCGTTGGGAATCTACCCATCATGCAGCGCAGTTGCAAGAAAAGTTTGCCGATTTAGTCAGTGGTGAAGAAGTTGATTTAGATGTTGCCATAGCTGGACGCATTATGGCGCGTCGCGTTTTTGGTAAATTGGCTTTCTTCACTTTACAAGACGAAACCGGTACAATTCAGCTTTATCTAGATAAAAATCGCATTCAAGAAGGTATGGCAGATATTGATGCCGATGCCTTCAATCACTTAAAACAACTTACAGATGCAGGCGACATCCTGGGAGCCAAAGGTACTATTAAACGGACTGAAAAGGGCGAGTTATCTGTCTACGTTAAACAATATACTATCCTTACTAAATCCCTGTTGCCCCTACCCGACAAGTGGCATGGATTAACGGATGTTGCCAAGCGCTACCGTCAGCGCTACGTTGACTTGATTGTAAACCCAGAAGTGCGACAAACTTTCCGCCGTCGCGCTCAAATTACTGCTGGTATTCGCCGCTATTTAGAAGAACGGGATTTTCTAGAAATTGAAACACCGGTTTTGCAAAGTGAGACTGGGGGTGCAGATGCGCGTCCATTTATCACTTACCACAACACTTTAGAAATGGAGTTGTATCTGCGAATTGCCACAGAACTCCATCTCAAACGGTTGATTGTGGGTGGTTTTGAAAAGGTGTTTGAATTGGGGCGAGTTTTCCGCAATGAGGGAATTTCAACTCGACACAATCCCGAATTTACTACGATTGAAGTTTATCAAGCCTACGCCGACTACAACGATATGATGGTGCTGACAGAAGGGATTATTACCACTGTCGCCCAAGAGGTACTCGGCACATTGGAAATCACCTACCAAGGGGAAGCGATAGATTTAACACCACCTTGGCGGCGGGTGACAATGCACGATTTAGTTAAAGAAGTTACGGGCTTGGATTTTAATTCGTTTCAAAGTTTGGAAGAAGCAAAAACAGCAAGTAAAAATGCTGCTATTCCTGGTATAGATGAAGCCCAATCAATTGGTAAGTTACTAAATTTAGCCTTTGAAGAGAAGGTAGAAGCCAATTTAATTCAACCTACTTTTGTAATTGATTACCCTGTAGAAATTTCGCCCTTAGCAAAACCTCACCGTTCTCAACCTGGTTTGGTAGAACGATTTGAGTTATTTATAGTCGGGCGAGAAACTGGGAATAGCTTCTCAGAACTTACCGATCCGATCGATCAAAGAGAACGTTTTGAAGCACAAGCGGCACGGAAAGCCGCCGGTGACTTAGAAGCCCAAGGTGTAGATGAGGATTTTCTCACCGCTTTGGAATATGGGATGCCGCCTACTGGTGGTTTAGGGATTGGGATCGATCGCTTGGTGATGTTATTAACTGATTGTGCCAGTATTCGGGATGCGATCGCCTTCCCCTTACTCAAGCCAGAAAAATTAGAATCATCCCCAGATTAAGTCTGGGGATTGGGAACTGGGGACTGGGGACTGGGTATTGCTTCTCATGTCTCTAATCCCCCAATCCCTACACCACTACCTTTTCCAAGATCAGTTTAGAACGCTTCACTTGATCGGGAATCGCCACGGGGTAATCTCCAGTGAAACAAGCAGAACAGAAACTATTGGTGTCTTCTCGTGTCGCATCTAGCATTCCTTCCCAACTCAGATAGGCGAGGCTGTCTACTTCCAGTTGCTTGGCAATTTCCGCTACTGATTTGGTAGCAGCAATTAGCTGATCCTGAGAATCGGTATCAATGCCATAGAAGCAGGGATGAGTTACAGGCGGAGAAGAAATTCGCATGTGTACCTCTATTGCACCCGCGTCACGCAAGGTTTTGACTAGTTTACGGCTGGTAGTACCCCGTACAATTGAATCGTCTACGATGATTACTCGTTTACCTGCTAGCACATCTTTAAGGGGGTTGAGTTTCATGCGGATACCCGATTCCCGCATGGTTTGGGTTGGCTGAATAAAGGTTCGCCCAACGTAGCGATTTTTAATCAGTCCTTCCATGTAGGCGACACCAGAAGCTTGAGAAAATCCAATGGCAGCAGGTATACCAGAATCAGGAACACCAAAAACAATATCGGCATCTACATTAGATTCTTGTGCCAGTTGTCGCCCTAACCGTATCCGATAGCTGTACAAACTCTCGTTGTGCATGATGCTATCAGGGCGGGCAAAGTAAATCATCTCAAAAATACACAATTTCCGCTCAGATTTTTGACCCCAATGATAAGAAGCCAAGCCTTCTTCAGTAATCCAAACTAATTCACCTGGTTCTACATCTCGCAGGTATTCGGCTCCAATGATGTCTAAACCACAAGTCTCGGAAGCCAAAACGTAACGGACTGGATTACCAGCCAAAGTCCCGATTACCAGAGGGCGAATGCCATTAGGATCGCGGACACCCATAACGCCGATGGGAGTGCCGATAACTAAACTGAAGGCTCCTTGGCAACGGTGAAATGCCTTAATTGCACCTTCTAGCCAATCTGCGCCTGCATTAATGGCTTCGGCGATCGCAAAAGCGATCATTTCTGAATCTGTTGTGGTAATTAAGTTACATTTATTGTCAAGCAACTCTTGACGTAGTTGCACAGTATTGACTAAATTACCATTGTGTGCAAGAGCTAATGAACCTAAACGGGTTTCTAGCACTGCCGGCTGGGCATTAACTCTACGACTAGAACCCGTAGTCGAATAACGAGTGTGACCAACAGCAAGGCTACCGAGCAATTGATCCAAGATGGATTCATTGAAAACTTGAGACACCAAGCCCATATCCTTGTGGAGATGTACTTGTGTACCCTCAAAGGTAGCAATACCAGCTGATTCTTGACCCCGATGCTGGAGGGCATACAATCCAAAGTAGGTCAGTTTAGCAACGTTTTCTCCTGGGGCATAGATGCCAAAAACACCACAAGCTTCTTCGGGCTTGTCAGGCTGATTTTCATGACTATTGATTGGGTTGTTGGTTGGGTCGGGGTATTCATCCGAAGTGACAGAATGAATAGAAATCATGCTAGCTTTGCTCCTGGTGGGGGGGTCAATCAATTTTGGATTTGAGATTGGCGATAGCGGAGCATTAGCGAGTCCGTGTGTCGCGCAGCGTCTCGTAGAGAGCGTCTTTTGGATTGATCGCACCATAGTAAGGATGCGGCTTGGGATTTGAGAATGGCTATTTTAGATTTGTTTCGCCTAGTAAGAGCAAGACAGGAACTAGAAGCAATGCCCCTAATCCCTCTGGGTTCGGTAGTTGCTCATGGGGTAAACTCCCTTGGCGCTAGCCTCTCCCTTTGGGAGAAGACCGCACTACCTCACTAAAATCTAAAATTCAAAATCTAAAATCGGTAGTCGGTCACTGGGATTATATCGATGGTGGTAGAGTTCTTAATAAATCTTTAACCATCCATTAAAACAGTACCGTAATTATGTTCAAGAAAGTTAATAAAAGAGTTAGGAGTTATGCTTTTTATTCCCAACTCCTCACTTTCAACTCCTAACTTCTTCGGGGGTAGTGGTGTGGACGGCGAGACGTTTGGCGATCGCATGGGAATAGCGATCGCTCATATCTTCGATACTAACTTTGATTAAGGTTTGGTTATCAGTGGTGAAAACCCCCAAACCCGTTTCAAAATTGCCAACAGTACCTAATATTTGCCAATTCTGCCCTAGATGTTCCTGTAAATATGATTCCCAAATTTCTTGTTGTGCTGATGCAACAGAAACTAAAATCCTGGCACCACCTTCGGCAAACAGCACTTCATCGAGGCGGTTTGACTGTGTTGGTGCTATTTCTAAATTGATTTGGGCCCCAAGGTTGCCAGCAAGACAACTTTCGGCTATAGTGATCGCCACTCCTCCCTCAGCAGAATCGTGGGCTGAACGTACCCAACCATTACGAATTCCTTCACGACAAACTTTCTGGACGCGGCGTTCCAAGTCAAAATCTACCCTTGGTGGTTTTCCAGCAACAGTATTGTGGATAGTGGCTAAATACTCAGATGCTCCCAAACTGAGTTTGGATGTCAGAGGCAATCCGAGCAGATAAATCACATCGCCGGCTGCTTGCCAACCTTGACCACAAATTTTGGTGATATCGGGAATCAAACCCACCATTCCGACAACAGGAGTGGGATAAATGGGTTGTGGAATGCCCTGAGAATCAAAGGTTTCGTTGTACAAAGAGACGTTTCCGCCTGTGACTGGTGTCGCCAATTCTCGGCAACCTTCTGCCAAACCGCGACAAGCTTCTGCCAATTGCCAGTAACCAATGGGTTTTTCTGGAGAGCCAAAATTCAGATTATCCGTCACCGCTAGAGGTTCAGCCCCCACACAGCTAAGATTGCGGGCTGCTTCTGCCACCACTGCCTTAGCTCCTTCGTAAGGGTCAAGATAAACATAACGAGGATTGCAATCTACTGTGGCCGCCACTCCTGATTTTGGATTTTGGATTTTGGATTTTGGATTTTGGATTTGTTCTAGGGGGCGCAAACGGATAACAGCCGCATCCGCACCACCTGGCAGGATTACAGTATTATTTTGTACTTGATGGTCATACTGACGATATACCCAATTTTTAGAAGCGATCGTGGGTGTATCGAGCAAAGTTAAGAGAATATCATTCCAGCTTTGCAGGTGTCCTTGGAGTTCTATTCCAGCAGTTGTAGAAGGAGGTAGGGAATCAGCAGTCCATTCCCAAGCTTTGCGCGCATATTCTGGTGGTTCTGTCAATAACTCTCGGTGATATAGTGGGGTATTCTCCGCCAAAGCCTCAGCAGGAATTTCTGCTGCTATTTCACCCTGAAAGAGAATCCGCACAATCGGTTCAGCAATGACTGTACCAGCCACAACGGCTTGAAGTCCCCAACGGTGGAAAATGTCGATTAATTCCTGCTCACGCCCTTTATGAGCAACAAACAGCATTCGTTCTTGAGATTCCGAAAGCAGATATTCATAAGGAACCATCCCACTTTCTCTGACGGGAATCTTATCTAAATCTAGTTCAATTCCCACACCGCCTTTTGCCGCCATCTCTGAGGTAGAACAGGTGATTCCCGCGGCTCCCATATCTTGGGCGGCGACAACTGCACCTGTCTTAAACGCCTCCAGACAGGCTTCAATTAACGACTTTTCCAAAAATGGATCGCCCACTTGCACAGCAGGGCGATCGTCTATGGATTGATCGCTCAATTCTGCACTAGCAAAACTTGCGCCTCCCATACCATCGCGCCCAGTGGTGGAACCAACATACAGCACGGGGTTGCCTAAGCCAGATGCTCCAGATTTGACGATTTCTGCTGTTTCCATCAACCCCAGTGCCATAACGTTCACTAGAGGATTGCCAGAGTAAGCAGAGTCAAAGTAAACTTCGCCGCCAACGGTGGGTACTCCCACACAATTACCATAATGAGAGATTCCTGCTACCACACCAGTGAATAGCCGTTGGGTTTTAGCATCTTCTAGAGAACCAAAGCGCAGCGAGTTTAATAGAGCAATGGGACGCGCACCCATTGTAAAGATATCTCTGAGAATGCCTCCTACACCCGTTGCTGCACCTTGAAATGGTTCTACTGCTGAGGGGTGGTTGTGAGATTCAATCTTAAAAGCTAGTTGGAGTCCATCACCTAAGTCTACAACACCAGCATTTTCACCAGGACCCACGAGGATACGGGGGCCATCGGTGGGAAATTGTTTGAGTAGAGGCCGAGAATTTTTGTAACAGCAATGCTCTGACCACATCACGCCAAACATTCCTAGTTCAGCTTTGTTAGGATGACGGCCTAGCCGACGGACAATTTCTGCGTATTCTTCTGGTTTAAGACCTTCAGCAGCGATTTCTTGGGGGGAAAAGGCTGGTTTTGAGGTTGCAGTCATGGAAGTAATGCACTCTGGGGGACAGAGCATTATTCTATCGATTTACTTGCCCTGTGGGTGCAGTTCTAGAAATGCAGATAATTCTTCTTAAGAGTTTTGGATGCGATCGCTCTTTTCTGAATATAAGTTCCAATGCTAAAGTAATGCTATCTTCAAGGCGTTTATTTTACCATGAACAGCATTACCATTCAAGTTCCTGATGAGCGTTTGTTGAAGCTGCAAGAAACTGCCAATAACCTTGGTATATCAATAGAAGAATTAGTGCTAATGGGTATTGAAGAAATACTAGATAAACCAAATGCATCTTTCAAAGGTGCGATGAATTACGTACTCAAGAAAAACACTGAACTTTACAAGCGGTTGGCGTGATGCGCTATCTCACCCTAGAAGAGGTCTTGGAACTTTATCATTGCATAGTTGAGCAGTCAGGTGGATCGGCTGGCATTTCCAATATGGGTGGATTGGAATTAGCGATCGCTCAACCACAAAGTTTAAAAACGTGAGTTCCTTCTGCCTGCTGCCTCCTGAGATAGCTTTTCTTACAAGTAAATTTTTTTATTGGATGGAGAGTAGGACAACCTCAGAATACGCTCAATAGAATTATCCCGACAGTGAGATACACAAGATGAATGGCTATTGTACACCAAATGCTTTAGTTTTTAAAGATAACTTCATTTTTTCATCTCAGTGAAATTTCTAGCCCCAAAACTTGCATAAATCTAGTGTCACTCAGAGATTATTCGGGTATATGCAGTTTAGATGTAACAATCAAGTGACGAGAATCACACATATCGATGATTAGGATCGTCTCCCTGCGATCGCTAACTAGGCATAATTAATGACAACTGAACTCTAGCCGAGTCATTAATAGGGAACACACTTAATTACCGACAGCCTTACTCAAGGACTGTCGGTTTTTTGTATTTGTCATTGGTCATTAGTCATTAGTCATTGGTCATTGGTCATTAGTAAAATGCCCAATGCCCCTCAAAATTGCTGTTAGCGGTAGCGGGGCGTTTAGCCGCCCGTGCTGAGTGGGGAATCTCATTTCTTTACTCAGCACTCGGAACTCGGAACTCGGAACTGTTTTGCCCCATGCCCATATCTATGAAATTTCCCCACAACTGGTTTGTAACTTGACAAAGGTTTTGCCATAGCCACTACCAAATGTGGGGAAGGTATGATCAAATTGGGTATCTTATGCCTAAGTAGACCGAAAGTATACTCCTAAAACTCGCACACACTTTGTATTATGACAAAGCCTGAATGATGTAATCAAAGTATGGTGCTGCTTGGGCAGAGTCTTCTGCACTCAATAAGCTAAGGGAGGCTGTTTTGAGGGAAGTGATCGCTTCTACCATTCCAGGCACGGGAACGCCCAATGAATTGTACATTTCCCGCACACCAATCAAACCGATTTTTTCAATTGGTTCTTTGTCACCAGCAAGCACGCCATAGGTAATTAGGCGTAAGTACCAGCCAAAGTCACGGATACATAAAGAACGTTGGCGTTCTCCGTAAGCATTACCTCCGGGGGAGATAAAGTCAGGACGTTTCTGCCAAAGTTGTTTGGTTGCTTCCTGAACTATCTTCTTTTCGTTTTCACCCAAAGTAGCTGCAATCCGTGTCCGTTGTACGCCGGTTTGCAAAAAGTCTTTGATATTTTTAAGTTCGCCACTGCTGGGATAACGCAGTTCGTCGTCGGCTTTGAGAATAACTTGGCTAATTACAGTCATGATTATTGAAATCACCTGAAATATTATCTGTTAGTTTACCGAGTTGGAGGTACACAAGTGAAGGGATCGGAGTTACTTATGTATTGAATTTATCTGTTTGGGGAGAGTGGGGACTGGGGATGGTGGGGTCCCCTCTGGGGATAAGGGGTAATGGGGACTGGGGACTGGGGGAAATGAAGAAGACAATAATGCTCCATGCCCCATAACTAATGACTAATGACTAATGACTAATGACTAATGACCAATGACTAATGACTAATGACTAAAATAATTTGGCAACAGGGTGAATTAATTGAAGTGACGATCGCTAATCTGAGTGATACAGGCGATGGTGTGGGACGTGCTGATGAGCGTGTAGTGTTTGTCCCAGATACCGTCCCAGGCGATCGCGCTATTGTCCGTTTAGTACATGTTAAACCTAAATACGCCCACGGGAAGCTCCAACAGCTATTAGAACCATCGCCCCACCGTATCCGACCTAGTTGTATTGTGGCGGACAAGTGCGGTGGTTGCCAGTGGCAGCATATTAGTTATGATTACCAACTAGTAGCCAAGCAAAATCAAGTTATCCAAGCAATGGAACGCATTGGCGGTTTTATCCAACCACCAGTAGATCCAGTACTCGCCGCCCCTTCTGCTTTCGGCTACCGTAACAAATCTACATATCCTCTCTCGCTATCGGCAACAGGACAGGTACAGGCTGGTTACTATCAAAAAGGTAGTCACCAATTAATTAACTTAAATCAATGTCCAGTCCAAGATGCACGATTAAATCCTTTACTTGCCGAAGTTAAACAGGATATTCAACAGCAAGGCTGGCAAATTTATGACGAACAACGTCACCAAGGAAAAATTCGCCATCTCGGTTTACGCATTGGCCGACACACTGGAGAAATGTTGCTGACTTTGGTAGTAAAGGACTGGAATTTATCAGGAATTGAAACCCAAGCCCAGGAATGGTTAAAGCGCTATCCGCAGTTAGTGGGAGTATCGCTAAATCGCAATGGCGATCGCACAAATGCTATCTTTGGATCAGAAACCCGTTGTATTGCTGGAGTCCCCCACCTGCATGAAAATTTTGCTGGACTGGAATTTCAAGTACGCCCAGATACATTTTTCCAAGTGTATACAGAAACAGCAGAGGCACTATTGCAGGTAATTCAATCAGAACTCAATCTTCAAGGGCATGAGTTGCTAATTGATGCCTACTGTGGTATTGGGACTTTAACTTTACCCCTCGCCAAAAAAGTACGTGTTGCTACAGGATTAGAAGTGCAAGCAGCAGCAGTAGAACAAGCTATTTTGAACGCCCACCGCAACGGAATTGATAATGTGACTTTCCTTGTCGGCGCTGTAGAGAAATTGCTGCCAAAGATGGGCACAATACCAGAAGTAGTAATACTCGATCCGCCACGTAAGGGGTGCGATCGCGCAGTCATAGACACTTTACGGCAATTGAAACCATCTCGGATCGTTTACGTCAGCTGTAAAGTAGCTACCCTCGCCCGCGACCTGAAATTGCTTTGTCAAGATGGGCTATATACCATCACACGGGTACAACCTGCTGATTTTTTCCCTCAAACTGCTCATGTTGAAGCTGCTGCCTTCCTTGTGCTGTCACATTTGAACAAGGATGGTAATTCCTTTACAAAAACTGAAATTTGAAATTTTTAGTCTAGTGCATACTAAAGATGCTAAAATTGAATTGAGGCAAAAATAAAAATTCATTTTGTTTAAATAAATTCAAGTTGCATAGGTTCTTAAAAATATGAAGTGGATTGTATGAATTATAAATCGGCAAATAACTAGAGTATGCCAATACTCTCTCAAATTAGCAGCATCTTTTTAATTTGCTGACTTCATTATCAAACAAATTCTGGCCGATATATATCTAGACAATCCCAACTCATAGTTATAAAGCCAATGCTCCCTAGCATTTTCAAAATTTAGTTTTAAAGACGCAAGTTTGAAGGCAGCATGACCACCTCAAGTTTTATCAGGGTGACTGTAATAGCAAACTGATGTCTAGCTAACTGAAAGCTATGGGGTTTCTCTTGTGATTACTATTTCACTTCGTCCAGTTGGACGTTATTGGGGCACTATTAGTTTTGCCTCAACCCTCTACCTTTGTCCTATATTAGACTTATTGTTGGCAGAAATTCCAGCAAAATTACAAGCAGAACTGCGTCTAGGACTTCAAGAAGCCCTAGTCAATGCGGCTAAACATGGCAATAATCTCGATCCAAGCAAAACAGTTGTAGTTCGTTTTTCCGTAATAGATAATCAATATTGGTGGATAATATCAGACCAGGGTAGTGGCTTTACTCCTTCATCTACTACTAATGAAGAACCAACAGACTATCTTCCACCAGATGAGTCAGAAAATGGTCGTGGTTTATGTCTTTTGCATCAAATTTTTGATCAGGTGCAGTGGAACCGCAAAGGCACAGAATTGAGGCTTTGTAAACAAATGGAAAATCGCCGGGGACTATCTCTGCGGCGATAATAGGGGAGTGGGGAGTGGGGAAAGTTATTAGTTGATTGATTGATTTTATTCCCTACTCCCTACTCCCTACTACCTATTTACCGTGAGTTGGACAGGGAGGCGCAGAAATAGAGCGATCTAACCAACCAACTGCTTGTTGTAATCTAGCTTGAGCTTCTTCTGGTTGATTCTTTAAAAGATATACAATTGCTGCTGCCACTTGTTCATTAGCGCGGGAATTGCGGTTAGACTTGAGGCGATGCCAATCGTTAGGGGAAATGCTCAGTCTTTCCATGAGGGCTTGAGCTAGTTCCAGAGTACTAAGTTCATTCAGTTGACTGGTTTTCGGCAGCTGGGTAGATTGAGACATAACTATTGGCACATTTGCATTTACTTCTACTTTACTACTTGTAAATGAAGCCGCCAAAACAATCACAGCCGTCAGCAGAAAATCCCGAACCAGATTTTGAACAAGAACTAGAGGAAGTAGAGCGATCGCTCCTATCCTTAAAAGAACGTTACGATCAAGTGCAACGCGATCGCCAACAACAGGCACAATGGCAACAGCGCCGCGATCAACTAAAGCACAATAAATCTCAGACACCAGAAATTAAAGCAGAGTTACGGCACATTCAACAGCAGTTGGAAAGGCTAGAACTCAACTTAGAAAGCCAGTTATTTTCTTGGCGTAGCCTCAAAAAACCTTTCTGGCAAGTCGTCCGCTTTGGTGGAATGGGCGTTATCATAGGCTGGATATTAAAGTCTTATGCTGGATAAATCCAATTTTGGATTTGGGATTTTAGATTTTGGATTGGGTTAAATAGTTAAGATTCTTTAATATTTTTACTTACTAAGTTGACGAAATATAAGTTGTAAGATATGGCAAATCGACGAATTGCAGAAATATTGCGAAGTGGCCAACCTGATGAATCCCTCCAAGTGCAAGGCTGGGTGCGGACGAAGCGCGAGTCCAAAGGGTTTGCTTTTATTGAAGTCAATGACGGCTCATCACTAGCTAATTTGCAAGTCGTCATTAATCAGGATTTGCCAGATTATGAAGCTATCTTGAAAAAATTGAATACGGGTGCGGCTGTGGAAGCGACAGGGGTGCTAGTGGCTTCTCTGGGTAAAGGACAGCGAATTGAGTTGAAAGCCGAGATAGTGAAAGTTTACGGCGAAGCTGATCCCGATACCTATCCCCTGCAAAAGAAACGCCATTCCTTTGAGTTTCTGCGAACCATTGGACATTTGCGATCGCGTACCAATTCCTTTGGTGCAGTTTTCCGCGTCAGAAATGCTTGTTCGGCTGCAATTCACCAATTTTTTCAACAGAGAGGCTTTTTGTGGGTACACACACCCATCATCACCGCTAGCGACTGCGAAGGCGCAGGTGAACTGTTTAGCGTTACTAGTTTGGATTTAAAAAATATTCCCCGCACAGAAAACCAAGCAGTAGATTACAGTCAAGACTTTTTTGCTAAACCCACATATTTAACAGTTAGCGGCCAGTTGGAAGCGGAAGTGATGGCGATGGCGTTTTCTAACGTCTACACCTTTGGCCCTACCTTCCGCGCAGAAAATTCCAACACCTCCCGCCACTTAGCAGAATTTTGGATGGTTGAGCCAGAAATGGCTTTTTGTGACTTAGAAGGCGATATGGATTTAGCTGAGGCGTTTCTGAAGCACATTTTTAAATATGTGTTGGAAACTTGCCCAGAAGATATGGAATTTTTCAATGAACGCATTGATAAATCTGTGTTGTCAACAGCCGAAAATATTGTTAATAATCAATTTGAACGCTTAACTTATACAGAAGCGATCGCACTTTTAGAAAAAGCTGATGTTAAATTTGAATATCCTGTGAGTTGGGGTTTAGATTTACAATCAGAACACGAACGCTACCTAGCTGAACAACAGTTTAAAAAGCCAGTAATTGTTACAGATTATCCAGCGCAAATCAAAGCCTTTTATATGCGCTTGAATGACGATGAAAAAACTGTCCGCGCAATGGATATTCTCGCACCCAAAATTGGCGAAATTGTCGGCGGTTCCCAGCGCGAAGAACGTTTAGAAGTTCTAGAACGCCGTGTATTAGCGCAAGGATTAAACCCAGAAGACTTGTGGTGGTATCTTGATTTGCGTCGTTATGGTACTGTTCCACACGCTGGTTTTGGGTTGGGTTTTGAAAGACTCGTGCAATTTATAACCGGTATGGGAAATATTCGTGATGTGATTCCGTTTCCGCGTACACCGCAAAGTGCTGAGTTTTAGTTTGCATTTTAAACCTGGCTATTTCCAATCGCCAGGTTTTTGACTTTTGTGGATAAAGAGAAATCCAACTGAAAATATTTATCATGAGTATACAAGATCAAACCATTGGTAAAATCCGGCAAATGCCAGAATCTTTAGTTCAAGAAGTAAGTGATTTTATCGACTTCCTATTAATGAAGCATAGCGGTAAGAACTGGGAATTATGGCTTCAGTTTAGCGAGTCAGTGGAAATAGTTGAATCAGATTTTTCTGACTATTTATCTAATTTAGAAGATTATGAAGAACGCTTGGCGCGTGGGGAAATTCAGTGGTAGATATCGCACGGGGAGATGTGCTTTTGTGTGATCTCAATCCTGTTATTGGTACAGAACAAGCAGGCATTAGACCTGTTGTAGTGGTACAAATTAATCGGGCAAATGCTGTTAGTCCTCATACCATTATTGCACCATTCACCTCAAAGATTAGACGCGCTATTCTACCCTCCCATGTGTTTGTACCTGCTGGTATTGGTGGTTTAAGCCAAGATTCTGTTGTACTTTGTGAGCAAGTTCGGGTTGTTGATAAATCAAGAATTATCAGAGTGATTGGTCATTTGGATGATAATTATTTAGATGAATTGGCAATAGCTTTGTGTACTATCCTTGGCTTAAGGATTATGAACAATAATAATGATTGATAAATATTAGGTCTCACATCATTTATATACTTATTGAACTATTCCCCATGCGGGTTTTAGGTTGGGTTTTGAACGACTCGTGCAATTTATGACGGGTATGGGAAATATTCGTGATGTGATTCCCTTTCCTCGTACACCGCAAAGTGCTGAGTTTTAGTTTGAGAGGAACGAAACCCAACATTATCAAGGCTTTGTTGGGTAATGCTTAAGCTCAACCAAACCTACTATTCTTCTTAACCCAAGCGTATTGAGTTAAAATTAAGAATTTTGAATTTCCTCTTGCAAAACTTGAATTTGCTCAATAGGTAATTCAGTAACTTGAGCAATTTGTTCTAAACTCATTCCAATTCGCAACAAATTTAAAGCCAACTTTCTCGTTGTTTCTGCTTTACCTTCTGCTTTACCTTTGGCTTCGCCTTCTTCTAGGATTTGTTGATAAATGACTGATTCGCGCATAATCTCACTCCTTAATATCTTGCTAATTAAATTTTTATTTAATACCAGACCTGCTAAGATGCCACTGGCAGCAGCTATATTTCTTTGTAGCTGGCGATGCCTGCGGCGGGCTACACCTACGCTAATCGCTTCAACCGCTTTGGCTACTTGGGTTAATACCATTGTAGGATCGTTTGTCTGACTTAGCACGGCAAAGGGTAATAGACCTGGAATACTCAAAAACCTTTCTGCTGGTTGTTCCCATAGACATATTACCTCAAATTGATGGTAAGTGTTGTTTAATCTAAAACTGTTTTCACTGACTAATTCTGAACTGGTTTTTCTCAAATAGATTACTATTTGACGCATTTCTTTATTAGGAAAGCGCCGATAAACCCTAACCCGATAATCTAACATCCGAAAGGCAATATCTTCATCAGGGTCGGTTTGAAATTCGGTATGTAGAACTAAATTATCAGATTGCAATAAAATTAATGAATCGGCGCGAATTGGTTCGTTTGATAATTCAGTAGGACTAAGTTCTGTTAATTTAATCGGTGAACCTAGTAACCAAGTTGCCAAGTCATCTTTGAAGTTTTCGGCAATGAATTTACAAATATTGTCATACATGGCAGCTTTAAAGAATGGGTATCATGTATTGCTGATAAAAATTAAATTTGCTAGCTTTGATATTCCTTGCATAGCCTACAAGGAACATCAAAGCTAGCAATGGAGATGTAAATTAGTGTTAATGTTACTTCTCAATATTGGGAATGAGCGATATGCCATAGAAAGCCGACAGGTTGTAGAAGTAATACCACTTGTTATGCTAAAAAGTTTGCCCCACCAACCTGAGCATATCGCTGGTGTTTTTAATTATCGGGGACGCATTGTACCAGTAATCGATTTATGTCAGTTGATGCGTGGTAAACCTTCCAGAGAGTACCTGAGTACTAGGATTATACTAGTCAACTATTGGGGGAGTAATAATGCAGAACTTAAGGCTCCCTATATTTTGGGTTTGATGACAGAACAAGTTGTAGAAACATTACACAAATCTGAGTCTAAATTTGTTGATTCCAATATCCAGATAGATACAGCGCCATATTTGGGCAAAATGATTGTAGATGATCAGGGGATGATTCAGTGTCTTCGCATTGAGTACTTGTTGTCAGAAGCGCAGCAAGTCAATCTCTTGCCAGAAAGTCATCACAATACTAGATTTTAGATTGGTCTGAAGATTCTATAAATGGCACAATCTGTGATTGAGGCTTTACTAAAAAGCAAGATTGGTTTGGATGCAAACTCTATTGGTGCTGATGCGATCGCAAGTGCAATTTATCAACGCATGGCAGATTGCGGTATAACGGATATTGCTCACTATCTGGGGAAATTACAGGTATCTACCCAGGAATGGGAAGCACTGATTGACACTGTAATTGTTCCAGAAACTTGGTTTTTCCGAGAACCAGAATCTTTTGCATTTCTGAAGCATTATGTATTATCTGAATGGTTACCAAAAAATCCCCAGGGCGTACTGCGGGTTTTGAGTGTACCGTGTGCAACGGGTGAAGAACCATATTCCATTGCGATCGCTCTTTTGGAAGCAGGATTAAATTCGACAAACATTCACATCGATGCTGTTGATGTTAGCAACAAGTGTCTACTAAAAGCCCAACGAGCAATCTACAGTCAATACTCGTTTCGCGGCAATAGCCAATCGTTTCAAGAGCGCTATTTTCAGGCAACTGAGGCAGGATATCACCTGTGCGAACAGGTGAAAAGTATGGTGAATTTTATTAATGGCAACTTGGCAGATCCGGCTTTTCTTGGTGACACGCCGCTTTATGATGTAGTCTTTTGCCGTAATCTGTTGATTTATTTCGATGTGACAACAAAAGAGCGCACCATTCAAGTCTTAGAAAGGTTGCTAAGTCCAGAAGGCTTGCTATTTGTGGGACACGCTGAAACTTGGTTATTGTTTAAAACTCAATTGATCTCAGTTCGTCAAGATTCAGCAGTTGCTCATCGAAAGTCCACAGGGGGCGAAAATATTCGCAAAAATCATCATCCAAATATTCAGAGACAAAGCATCACAGGCAAAAATATAGATGTTCTCAATAAGCGACATCTGCCGAAAAAAAATAATTCTAAGTTTGTTGCCCAAGAAAGGTTAAATGTTGCTCCTCAGAATCCGATATTGCCAATAGAACTAAAAGTAAATTTGTTAGAAACAGCTAGAGCTTTAGCCGATCAAGGTCGATTGGATGAGGCGGTTAAACTATGCAACGACTATCTCAACCAAAATCAGGTGAGTACAGAAGCATATCTTTTACTAGGTCAGGTGCAGCAAGCGATGGCACAAAATGAGCGGGCGGCACAATCTTTTCAAAAAGCAATTTATTTACAACCGACTCACCAAGAGGCGTTGACTCATCTGGCATTACTCAAAGAACATCAAGGAAATACGGATAGTGCTAATCTTCTCTGGCAACGAATTCACCGATTAACGAAGGACAAGCATTTCTGAGGAGATCGAGCAGGAGGTAAGCTAATCGCAATACTGTTCAGTTAAGGTAAGAGACGCGATAATTTATTTGGATTTATCCACCTCAGAACTCCCTTCATCTATCTCATGACTGGATTCATCCACCTCAGATACTCAAACTTTTTACTCAGCACTCAACATTTTGACATCAGAAGGAAAAGTTAGTCTCTGAGCTAAGGCTACCTACTTAATAATTTGTTTCAAAATGAAAATACAGACTGTTCATCTTGTTTGTGATTTGGGAATTTTAAGAGATGAACGCGTTTTACAGCAGCAGAGGAACAGTAGGATAGCCAATGTTCAAGAACATGACCTTGCAAACACGGTTGATCGGTTCATTTTTATTCATAGGACTGATTGTACTCACGATGGCCTTGCTGGGATGGTTCACCACCAACGAGTTAAATCAGTATATTAACATACTAGCGACGGATAACATCCCCAGTGTGTCGGGGATATGGAAGATTAAGGAAGGTCAGACACAAATCCAATCGGCAGAACGGTTACTATTTAATCCTGAAATCACTGTTAGTGAAAGACAGGGTGCAATAACTCAAATTGAGGACGCTTGGAAACAGATTAACGAAGGCATTAAACAGTACGAAGCAACGCCATTAAGCGAACAAGAGAAAAAAGAATATGGCTTACTTAAAGAACAATTGTATACCTGGAAACAAGACCATGAAAAATTGTTAGATATTGAGCAGCAGTACAATCAAATTGGTATTCACAATCCTTGGAAAAAACAAATTGAGCTAATGCGTCAAGGAAAAGAGAAAACTTCAGATTTTGCCACTGTTCAAACAGCGATTCAACTACGTAATCGCATGGATTCTGAGGGAGAAAATAGAGAAGAGCCGTTATTTAAAATAACTGATGATCAAGAAGAAAAACTTTTAAAACTTAATGAAGGTTACATATCAGATACACAAAAACAAGTCGAACAGAATGTGGCTCACAGCATTTTCTGGATTTCTGTAGGAATTGTCATTGGCCCGATAACTGCAATTATTCTTGGGTTTGTAATCGCGCGACAAATTGCATTTCAGATTTTTGGTGTCGTTAGGGTTGCAGAGCAAATTTCTCAGGGTAACTTAACAACTCAGGTCAATGCTGACTCCAATAGCAAAGATGAAATTAATAGACTATTAACTGCTTTCCAAACCATGATCCAGAATCTAAACACTCTGATTCGTCAGGTACAGCATTCAGGTATACAGGTTACTTCTTCAGCGACTCAAATAGCAGCTTCAGGTAAACAATTAGAAGGGACGCTCATTGAGCAAGTAGCTTCTACGAATGAGGTAGCTGCGGCTACTAAAGAAATTTCCGCAACCTCTAGAGAATTAGTAAGTGCAATGGAACAAGTTGCGACCATTTCACAAATTACAACGACAGCAGCCAATGATAGTCAAAAAGATATACTGCGGATGGAAACCACCATGCGCCAGTTAGCAGAAGCCACTAATGCGATCGCAGCTCGATTGGGAGTAATTAGCGAAAAGGCAAACAACATTAATACTATCGTTGTCACAATTACCAAGGTTGCAGATCAAACGAATCTGCTGTCATTAAATGCGGCGATCGAAGCCGAAAAGGCTGGAGAATATGGCTTAGGCTTTGCTGTAGTTGCTAGAGAAATTCGCCGATTAGCAGATCAAACTGCCGTTGCTACCCTCGATATTGAGCAGATGGTGAAGCAGATGCAATCGTCAGTCTCTACAGGTGTGATGGAGATGGACAAGTTTGCCGCAGAAGTAGGACGGAGTATAGAAGATGTTGCCAGCATCAGCATACAGGTTGGGCAAATTATCCAGCAAGTGCAAGACCTGAATCCGCGATTTGAGTTTGTTAACCGGGGTATGGAAACCCAATCTATAGGAGCGCAACAAATTAGTGAGACAATGGCGCAGTTGAGCAATACCTCTGTGCAAACTACAGATTCCCTTCGAGAGATCAATCATGCCATAGCCCAACTCAACCAAGTTTCCCAAGGATTGCGTCAAGAGATTGCCCGCTTTCAGGTGAAAACAGAAGACGCTATACCCGGATTTCACCAACTCTCTTGAGCAACCTTTATGAACCCGATCGTTACTCCCTTAAATATTGAACGTTGTTGGAATTTTATCGGCATTGAGGGCGATCGCTCCTGTCCCCAATTAGCCACACACACCCACTGCCGCAATTGTCCTATCTACTCTACCGCCGGTCGCCACTTATTGGAGCGTTCCATAGCCGAAAATTATCGGCACGAATGGACTCAATTGTTGGCAGAATCTAGAGTCGATGAAAAATCATTCTCTGGGTTGCCCACAACTCAAACTCTAACGGTTGTGATTTTTCGTCTGCAACGGGAATGGCTGGCACTTTCTGCTCAAATCTTCAAGGAAATTTCCCCTCCGAGCGTGGTTCATACCCTACCGCATCGCAGGAACCAAATCTTAAGGGGCTTGGTAAGTATCCGAGGCGAATTACGATTGTGTATCTCTTTGAGTCATCTGCTGAATCTGGAAGTTGCCGATACACCAGTACAAACCCTAACTCCTGTGGTGTATCCACGCATGGTGGTGCTAGAAAAGGCAGGTAACACTTGGGTGTTTGGTGTAGATGAACTTTATGGAGTACACCGATTTCATCGGGATGAGTTACAAGATCCGCCCAAGAGTTTGACTCAAACTTATACTAAAGGATTATTTCACTGGCAATCTGGGGTGTCACAAGAGCGATTCCTTTCCTGCGGAACGCTACGCGAACGGAGAGCTACGCTAACGCACAGTGTCAGTTATTTGGATGATGAATTGTTATTCACCACCTTGGCTAGGAAGGTGCAGTAATGTTAGAAGAATTTGATGTCAGCAATCTTTCCTTGCTGGATTTATTCAACATGGAAGTAAAAGCCCAAGTTGTGGTATTGAATGATTGCCTGTTGGCACTGGAGACGAAACCCGATCCCCAACCAGAACTAGCAGCCTTAATGCGGGCAGCCCATTGCATCAAAGGCGCTGCCCGAATTGTCCAAATCGATCCGGTTGTCAACCTTGCCCACGTCATGGAAGACTGCTTTGTGGCGGCTCAAGAGGGAAAAGTTACCTTAACTGCCGATCGCATTGATGTATTGTTGCAAGGGGTAGATATGCTCCTGAATATCGCTGAAATGTTTACAGCTAACCCAAATTTGCAGATGTTAGAAGATATCGGCATTCAATCGTTAGTAAGTGCGATCGCTAATATCCTAACTCCAGAGGCAACCTCTACAGAAATTCATCCCCTAATAACAACAGCGCAGTTAGAAGAAAACCAACAGACAACCCTTATTTCCCCATTCCCACTAGAAGAACTAGGCATCACCCAAAATCGGGCGGTGCGAATGAGTACTGAAAATCTCAATCGCTTAATGGGTTTAGCTGGAGAGTCTTTAGTTGAGGCGAATTTATTAGAACCATTTGCTAACTCTTTGCTGAAGCTGAGAAAGAATCAGGGGGAATTATCCAACCTGCTGGAGAAGTTACAGGAGTTATTGAGCAACTATCATCTGGATCGGCAAATTAAGGAAACCTTGAGTGCAACTCATCAAAAAGCTAATGAATGTTACCAGATGATGAGCGATCGCCAAAACCAACTAGAAAAATTTTCTCAGCGTTCTGCTAACCTTGCCCATCGTTTATATCAGGAAGTTATTGCTACCCGAATGTGTTCCTTTGCTGATGGGGGACAGGGATTTCCGCGAATGGTGCGCGACTTATCAAGACAGTTGAGTAAACGGGTGAAACTGGAAATCGTTGGGAAGTCTACTTTGGTAGATCGAGATATTCTAGAACGCCTAGAAGCTCCATTAACTCATATTTTGCGGAATGCGATCGATCATGGCATTGAAACGCCCCAGGATCGTTTAGCAGCAGGAAAGCTAGAAGAAGGAATTATTCGTATTGAAGTTACCCATCGCGCCGGAATGTTGTTTATTACCGTTGCAGATGATGGACGGGGAATCGATATCGAGTTTTTGCGCCAAGCAGTCATCAGCAAACAACTGACAAACCCGGAAATGGCAGCCCAACTTACCGAAGTTGAGTTGATGGAGTTCCTATTTTTGCCTGGTTTTTCCACAACCCAGACTGTAACTGAAATTTCGGGTAGAGGTGTGGGTTTGGATATAGCCCATAGCGCAGTGCGGGAAGTTGGCGGGACGCTGCGGGCGGTTTCTGTGTTGGGAAGAGGCATGACCTTTCACTTGCAGTTACCATTGACGCTATCTGTGATTCGTACACTGTTGGTGGAAATTGCTGGCGAACCCTATGCTTTTGGGTTGACACGCATTGAACAGGTGTTGATATTATCGAAGTCTAAGATTGCTGTATCGGAAAATCGCCCATTTTTCCTGATGAATAATCAACCAGTGGAGTTGATTTTGGCGAGTCAAGTTTTAGATTTAGCGTCGCCTGCGGTGAATATAGAATCGTTATCAGTGATTGTAATTAGCGATCGCCTTAATCGTTACGGATTAGTTGTAGATCGGTTTCTCGGTGAGTGCAGCTTGGTTGTCCGACCCTTAGATCCCCGCCTTGGTAAAGTCCCTAACATTAGCGCCGCCGCCCTGATGGATGATGGTTCCCCAGTGTTGATTGTCGATGTCGAAGATTTGGTACGTTCCATTGCCAAGGTCTTTTCTAGTGGACAACTTTCTCAGGTAAATCAGTCTGCTCATCAGGCAGTTACCAAAACCTACAAGCGAGTGTTAGTAGTAGATGATTCGATCACTGTGCGCGAAATGGAGCGCAAACTCTTAGAAAACAACGGTTACAAAGCTGAAGTTGCAGTTAATGGCATTGATGGTTGGAATGCAATCCGTAGCGGCGATTATGATTTAGTGGTGACAGATATTGATATGCCCCGAATGAACGGCTTTGAACTCACCAGCCAGATCAAAACTCATGCAACGTTGAAGCAAACACCCGTGATTATTGTTTCTTACAAAGACCGGGAAGAAGATCGATTGCAAGGCTTAGAAGCAGGTGCAGACTACTACTTGACTAAGAGTAGTTTTCATGATGACACTCTGTTAAAGGCGGTGATTGATTTAATTGGAGAGGCATAAACCAATTTTAGATTTTAGATTTTGGAATAAATTTTTTGTAGAGACGGCGATTTATCGCGTCTCTTGTCTTAATCGAACTATTTGTAAACTTTAAATTTAGAAATAAAGGAAGCAACCACAAAGAAAATTAGCAATAAACCTTTGACAATCCAAAATCCAAACATGGTATAGCCTGTGAGAATTGCGATCGCTAACGATATGTTCATGGCTGTAGAGGCACTACGGCGGGTTCTGGTAAAAGTGCCAAACTATCAGTTGGCGTGGGTTGCTTACGATGGTACGGAGGCTGTAAGCAAGTGTGCGGCTGATACTCCCGACTTGATTTTGATGGATGTGTTGATGCCAAGCATGGATGGAGTAGAAGCGACACGGCGTATCATGAGCCAATCTCCCTGCGCCATTGTGATGGTGACAGCTAGCGTTAATCGCTATACAGCCAAGGTTTTTGAAGCAATGGGCTATGGAGCCTTGGATGCCATTAACACGCCAGTTTTCGGTGATGATGGGCTACTAAATAAAATTGCCGCGATCGCTCAATTAATTGGCAAATCTTCACATCGGCGATCGCTTCCTATCCATCACCCAGAATCACTCCCACCGCTAATTGTGATCGGGGCTTCCACTGGTGGACCCCAAGCAATGAAAACTATTCTCTCGCAATTTCCCCAAGATTTTCCGGCGGCTGTAATTGTTGTTCAGCATGTAGATGCTCAATTTGTCCAAGGTTTTGCCACCTGGTTGAATGAGCAAATTCCTCTACCTGTGCAATTAGCGATCGCAGGCAATACACCACAGCCTGGTAAAGTTATGATTGCCGGCACAAATCTTCATTTGGTAATGCATCCCGATCTCACCCTTGGTTATGACAAAGAACCACTAAATTATTCCTACCATCCATCGATTGACGTTTTCTTCAAGAGTGTGGCTAAAAATTGGACTGGAAAGGGGGTTGGGGCATTGCTGACGGGTATGGGTCGAAATGGCGCTCAAGGCTTAAAACGATTGCGCGAATCAGGTTGGCACACTATTGCCCAAGACCCTAAAACTTGCGTCGTCTATGGAATGCCGAAAGTAGCAGTGGAATTAAAAGCTGCGGTGGAGGTTTTGCCTGTTGAAGCGATCGCATCAGCCTGCATCAAATTTACGGCAAAATACTTAATTAAATAGTAATTTATTATACTTTTATCAAAATATATGCCTGAAAGCAAATGCTTAAAACACCTTTACGAAGTATTTCAAAATCCTGAATTACCGAGATATAATTGCGACAATTGCAAATTAGTACATTTAACTTATTAGTTTGTAGTCGTGAAAACAAAGACCTATTTAGAGGTGCTAAATGAACCCGCAAGAAACAGCACTCTTACAAATATCTCAAAAGACAGAAAAATCATCACCGAAGTGGAGTGAACCAGAAACCCCGCAAGCTGCGCCATTTATTCTGGATGCCAAAATATCCACAGTGAGACTTTTGCTAATTGACGATCAGGTAATTATCAGCGAAGCCTTTCGTCGGATCGTTGCAACAGAAACAGATATTTCCCTTCACTACACAAGTAATCCAGCTAAAGCTATTCAAGATGCGATCGCCATAGAACCAACGGTGATCTTTTTGGATATGATTATGCCAGATATTGATGGATTAATGCTACTGCGTTGGTTTCGCTCTCATCCAGTAACTCGTGATATTCCGATCGTCATGCTATCCAGTAAAGAAGAAGCAAAGTTGAAAGCCGATGCCTTTACCGAGGGTGCAAATGACTACCTAATTAAGTTACCTGATGCCGTTGAGTTAATTGCCCGCATTCGTTATCATTCCAAAGCATACAATAATCTTAAAGCACTCACTACTGCAACTGCTACTGCCCAACTTCAAGCACAACAGTTAAAAAATACCTTACAGCAATTGCAAACTACCCAAATTCAATTGATCCAGACTGAGAAAATGTCTAGCTTGGGTCGGATGGTTGCAGGTTTAGCCCATGAAATCAATAATCCTGTCAATTTTATTCATGGCAATTTTAACCACTTAAATAACCATGTTAACTGTCTTTTAAATTTAATTGGACTATATCAAAAAAAACATCCTGAATCACATTTTATATTGCAAGATGAGTTTGGTGATTTTAACCTTGATTTTATCGTAGATGATTTACCAAAAATTCTTTCATCTATGAGGATAGGTACTGATCGGATTCGTGACATTGTGCTGTCTCTAAGAAATTTTTCTCGACTCGATCAGTCAGAGAAAAAAGCTGTTAATATTCATGAAGGTATTGAAAGTACTTTATTACTTTTAAATCATCGGCTACACCCAAAAATTGAAATTATTAAAAAATATGGAAATCTCCCACCTGTTCAATGTTATCCAGCACAACTAAACCAAGTATTCATGAATATCCTTAGTAATGGCATTGATGCTTTACTAGAGTTAGATAATCAGATCCAAAAGCAAATTGTGATTCAAACTGAAGTAACTGAATTAGAAACAGTGATAATTACATTCAGAGATAACGCTAATGGAATAGATGCGGAGATTCAAAGCAAGATATTTGATCCTTTCTTTACAACTAAACCTATCAACAAAGGAACGGGATTAGGTTTAGCAATTAGCCATCAAATTATTCAGAAACATCAGGGAAATATTCAGCTAAAGTCCGAATTTGGCTATGGAACAGAATTTGCGATCGAAATTCCAATAGCATTAGCTGTTAATCATAAAAGTGACACTTAAATTAAGACTTCACCAGATAATTATTTTTTAGGACGTTGATTTATCTTCTAACAAAATTTAACTTGTAAGTTTCTAAAGAAGAATGCTGAATTCTGTTTTAATAAATACATAATCCATTTGATACCAATACTATTTGGTTAAGACAAGAGACGGCGATTCATCGCCGTCTTTGTGATAATTTATCGCATCTTTGCACTCTATAATTTTCATCAAAAAAGCTTAACCGAACCGTATTGCATTTAGATGCGTGCGATCGCACTTGTTTATAGGAACCCATAATTCATATCATCTAACCTTCATTATGAATTATGAATCATTTGCTACCGCTTGCGTGCATAGGATAAGTGACGCTAGTGTTAAAAGAAATCATCCAAAACTAAACCCTCATCCAAGAAGTCGAACAGGAAGCTACAATGGCAATTCCAAATAAACAAGTAAAATCTAATACTGATATTTTAGATAATAGACGCACCCAGACTCGCATCCAGGTTCGGATTCCTAAAGACTTGAATGAGGAACCAGTCATTTCACGACTGGTTTCTCACTATGGCATCACAGTCATTATTACTGATGCTCAGGTAAGCGCAAACGTGCCACAATATAGCTGCTTCGATCTGGAACTGCGAGGTACTGTTTCCCAAATTGAAAGCGCCCTAACTTACCTGGATGAACTGGATTTAGAAGTTTTGCACCAATCCAGCCCTGAAGAAGATGGTTGGTAAATTGAGTGCTGAGTCCTGAGTTATGAGTGCTGAGTCAAAAACACTCAGCACTCAGCACTCAACACTCGGTACTGAGTTTAGGCCATTTGATTTTCAATCGCCCACCGCGCTAATTCAGTGCGGTTGTGGAGATTGGTTTTGCCCAACATATTGGACACATGGCTTTCAACTGTGCGCTGACTAACATTTAGTTCTTCAGCAATTTCACGGTTAGCTAAACCCCTAGCAACAAACTGGACTACTTTCAGTTCAGTTGGGGTTAACTGGACATCGAAGGGAACCTGGATACGGGAACCGTTTTCGCCTCCTTTTGCTTGGTGTTCTTTCCAACGGATAGTTTGTTTCAGCGAGGATTCAACTTGCGCTACAAGTTCTTCTGGTTCAAAGGGTTTGACCATATAAACATCAGCACCTTTATTCAGACCCTTAACTCGGTCTGCACTTTGTCCCTTAGCTGAAAGGAAAAGAACCGGAATCCAGCTGGTGCGTTCGTTTTGCCGGACTTGTTCCACAAATGTATATCCGTCCATTTCCGGCATCATCACGTCGCAGATGATCATGTCTGGAACATCTTGCTCTAAAATTTCCAGAGCTTCACGTCCATTTTCGGCGGTGATGACTTCGTATCCCCGGAATTCTAAGTAATCCTTCACCAGCAAGATGAGGTTAGGGTCATCATCAATCAATAGAAGTCGTTTGTGATCTTTCATGCTGGGCTCTTTCATAGCAGTGGCACTTGTCGCGCTTCGGTCCATCAAAGTCTTGAATATTTATCCTCTATGGTGGGTTATTCGAGATGTTGTCCTTTTTCCTACTTAACTTGCCTTTGCTGTCTCGAAGTCTCAAAAATGCCGAGCATTTTCAATAGACTGGTAGCTCGATAGCAAAAGTCCAGCAAGGATACGTATAGCAGTAGTATCTATAATGCGCTATTATATATCGCATTGAAAGGGGCGGGGTAAAAAACACTGATAAAATAATAATCCTTCTGACTCACAAGTTAAGTATTGGCTTAAAGATGACCCTACCTCAAAACCAACCCGCACTTTCTTTAAGCTTACTGCCATAACATATCCTTCGGTTGTTAAGCCTCTATGAGGAATTCACAAGAAACTAGGGAAGTTTTTGGCAAAGGATGGGTTAAAAACGCATATTCTTTTACCACCTTATTGCCTATTCAGTGTTCTTGGATCATCCGCAAGGTAACTTCCGGGTTTGCTTGGCGACACCATCAGTGTAAACCACCATTATGAGTCTAGAACAAGAAACACGCAAGCAGTTGGCTTTTGTTCTAAAGACGCAAATGGCGTAACTCTAGTATGCGGCTCATTGAGTTTGAACTCTTTAAGTCGCTTTTTAAGCATTCCCAGGATTCCAGACTAGCTCGTTTTAAGTAGAAATTAACAATTGTCTCGTCAGAACAAATAAAAATGTGTTGCTGATTTTTTGCAATTTCTAAACTTTCTACACAATTACTCAGGGTCTTATGTTCTAGAGACTTAGTGATTTTGGCGATTTGATGGTTGGACTGGATCACTGTGTTGTTACTCATCAAGCAGATCCCTTTTCCAAGCTTTGAAAATTGGGGATTGGGGACTGGGGGGATGAGGGAAATAATAAGGTAATATTTTCTTCCTCTGCTCCCCTGCTTCCTCTTCCCCACTCTCTACTCTCTTCGTAACTTACAGAACAAAACCTGAAAGGTAGAGATAATTAAGCATTTATACTTAAGTACATCTATGCCCCTCTAGTTCGGGAACCCGTACTCAAGGGATTCTTGTCATTAGATGCCACTTTTAGGTAAATTAGCACTCAGGAGTTGAGAGTGCTAAACTCTGGAGAAAATAATTATGGCAGCTTTATCTCTAAGCGTTTCTACAGTTAAACCTCTAAGCGATCGCGTTTTCGTAAAAGTGAACGCTTCTGAGGAAAAGACCGCAGGTGGTCTGTATTTGCCCGACACAGCTAAGGAAAAGCCCCAGGTTGGGGAAGTAGTCGCCCTTGGCCCTGGCAAGCGTAATGACGACGGTAGCCGTCAAGAATTGGAAATTAAAGTCGGCGATAAAGTGTTGTACTCCAAGTACGCTGGCACTGACATTAAGCTCGGCACAGAAGAATATGTACTGCTTTCTGAAAAAGATATTTTAGCAGTTGTTATCTAGTGGGTTATGAGGGCTATGGGTTATCAGGTATGGGTTATGGCAGATGGGAACAATCCCCAATCCCCAATCCCCATTACCCCTTATCCCCAGAGGGGACCCCACCTTCCCCAATCCCTAATACCCAATTCAAGAAAAAATTGACCTAATCCCTGGATTTAGACACCTATGGCAAAGCGCATTATCTACAACGAAAACGCTCGTCGCGCTCTAGAGCGAGGCATTGACATTCTGGCTGAGGCTGTAGCTGTTACCCTTGGCCCTAAAGGTCGTAACGTAGTTCTAGAAAAGAAATTTGGCGCACCACAAATTGTCAATGACGGTGTAACGATCGCCAAAGAAATCGAATTAGAAGATCATATTGAAAACACTGGCGTAGCTCTGATTCGTCAAGCTGCTTCTAAGACTAATGATGCTGCGGGCGATGGTACTACCACTGCTACCGTTTTAGCTCATGCGATCGTCAAAGAAGGCTTGCGGAACGTTGCAGCAGGTGCTAACGCGATTTCGCTGAAGCGCGGTATTGACAAAGCTACTGCCTTTTTGGTAGACAAAATCAAAGAACACGCCCGTCCAGTGGAAGATTCCAAAGCCATTGCCCAAGTTGGTGCGATCTCGGCTGGTAATGACGAAGAAGTTGGTCAGATGATTGCCCAAGCAATGGACAAGGTGGGTAAGGAAGGCGTAATTTCCCTAGAAGAAGGGAAATCTATGTTCACCGAGTTGGAAATCACTGAAGGGATGCGCTTTGACAAAGGCTACATCTCTCCTTATTTCGCTACCGATGCTGAACGGATGGAAGCGGTTTTTGATGAACCTTTCCTCTTGCTGACCGATAAGAAAATCGCTTTGGTACAAGACTTGGTACCAGTGTTAGAGCAAGTAGCTCGTGCTGGTCGTCCTTTGGTGATTATCGCCGAAGATATTGAAAAAGAAGCTTTGGCAACCTTGGTAGTAAACCGTTTGCGCGGTGTACTCAACGTGGCTGCTGTTAAGGCTCCTGGTTTTGGCGATCGCCGCAAAGCACTATTAGAAGACATCGCTGTTTTAACTGGTGGTCAACTAATTACCGAAGATGCTGGTTTGAAGCTAGATAATACCAAGCTGGATAGCCTGGGTAAAGCTCGCCGAATCACCATCACCAAAGACAGCACTACAATTGTTGCCGAAGGTAACGAAGCTGCTGTTAAGGCTCGTGTAGAACAGATTCGTCGTCAAATCGATGAAACCGAATCTTCTTACGACAAAGAGAAATTACAAGAGCGTCTTGCTAAACTCTCTGGTGGTGTTGCTGTAGTAAAAGTGGGTGCAGCAACCGAAACCGAAATGAAAGACAAGAAATTGCGCCTAGAAGACGCTATCAACGCTACTAAAGCTGCTGTGGAAGAAGGTATCGTTCCTGGCGGTGGTACAACTCTGGCTCATCTTGCTCCTGAATTGGAAGTTTGGGCAAAGAGCAATCTTAAAGATGAAGAGTTGATTGGTGCGTTGATTGTCGTTCGCGCCTTACCTGCACCTCTGAAGCGGATTGCTGAAAACGCTGGTCAGAATGGTGCTGTGATCGCTGAACGCGTGAAAGAGAAAGAATTCAACGTTGGCTACAATGCTGCAACAAACGAATTCGTCGATTTGTTAGCTGCTGGTATTGTTGACCCTGCGAAAGTGACTCGTTCTGCTCTGCAAAACGCTGCTTCCATCGCTGGCATGGTGTTGACAACCGAATGTATTATAGTTGACAAGCCTGAGCCTAAGGATGGCGCTCCTGCTGGCGCTGGTGCTGGTGGCGGTGGCGACTTCGATTACTAATACTTTGTAGTTACATAATTTGTGAAAACAGCTGCTTCCCTTGTGGAGGCGGCTGTTTTTTTGTGTCAGGAGAAGAGTTACGACAACGCTTGTAAATATTTAGCTGAACAGTATCCAGCCGAGTTTGTGCGTTGGTTACTTGGGATAGAGGTGCAACAAATTGAAGTCTTAAAAACGGAACTGACGCTTGAACCAATTCGCGCGGATTCTGTGACATTTTTGCAAGCAGCTAACCAAATTTTGCACATTGAATTTCAAACTTTGGCGAAATCCAATCCGGCGCTTAATTTCCGAATGCTCGATTATTCTGTGAGGCTGAAGCGCCAATACCGTTGTCCTGTAATGCAAGTGCTAATCTTTTTACAAGAAACTACTAACGAAATGGCTTTTACCGAAGAATATCGGGACAACACAACGATTCACCAATATCAGGTTGTTCGTCTTTGGGAGCAAGATTCAACACTATTTTTAGTTAATCCGGCGCTGTTACCTTTAGCAAGTCTGACGCGAACTGACTCGCCGCAAACTTTACTGGCACAAGTGGCTGAACAAGTCGCTACAATTCCAGATAGGGAGGAGCGACAAAATATCGCGGGTTGTGTAGAAATTCTGGCGGGTTTGCGATTTGATAAGGATTTAGTTCGGCAATTTTTACGGGAGGATATTATGAAAGAGTCCGTAATTTATCAAGATATCGTTCAAAAGGAAGCGTTTAAATTGATTAGTCGTCAGTTGAAACGGCGTTTTGGTGATATTGATGGATCGTTAGTTGAGCAGGTTCGGAATTTATCTGCTGAACAGTTAGAGGATTTGGGAGAGGCGTTGTTGGATTTTTCGGAAGTTGCTGATTTGGTAGCTTGGTTAGAGCAGCAATAGAGGAATTAATAAAAACAATTTACTTTTAAAGCTGCATCATATTTTAGAGATTGAGGCTGCAAGTAGTTTTCCGCTTTTATCTTGAGCTTGCAATTTTTGAATAATATGCTCAATAATACTATTCAAATCCTTCCTGCGGCGCATAGAGCGTTTCGGGTCAAGTTGACCATGTTTCAATAATTCTCTAACTTGTTCTCCTAGCTCAGTTAAGTAAAACCTCACTTGTTCTTCACCCTGTTCGCGTAAAATTTGCCGACATTCAGTTAGGATAAGATAGCCATTTTCAAGAGTTTTACTAGCGTCTGATTGCTTTGGTGTTACTTCGGACAATTTTTTACTTTTTTGAGCGTTTAAACTGTTAGTTAGACATTTTTCTACAGCCTTGGCAAATTTTGGATCTGATTCTACAACTTCTGCGATCGTTCTTAATAAGTTTGCAATTTGTGAGCTTTCCATTATTTACCTACTCTCTGAATAAATTCTTTAGTTAATTTCACCATAGAATCATGAGAATCATCATATTTTTGTTTATATGTCAAATAATTACTTAATTCTAACCCTTCTGCAATTCTTGCTCTTTCTAAAATTTTGGTTTCAAAAACTTGTGGATAGAAAGGGTTAACAATAATAGAGTTTAAATTTTCAGTTTGGGCTATAGTTCGGTTGTAACGAGAAATTAATGTTCCAATTGCTTTTAAGTTATGTATATAATCTCTATTAAACTTTTCAATGTGTTCAAGTAATAAATCTAATCCATGAATTGACATTCGGTTTGGTACACAAGGGATTATACAAGCATGGCTAGCTAGAAATGCACTTTTAACTACTGTGTTAATATTTGGGGCACAGTCTATTAAGATATAGTCATAATTATTCAATAAGGGTTTGAGGATTCTACGAATAAGATCAACAGGTTTAAAGTTAAAAGAATAATAACCTGATGGCAATTCTTCCTGGATTTCAAATAGCCTTGGGCTACTAGGTATCAGATGTAAGTGGGCGAAAGAATTTCTATTTCTAACATTTGAAACATTGTGTTTGACTATAAAATTTTCGTTTTTAATATTTTCTAAAAAATATTCAGGATCTTTAAATAAATAAGGCAATGTCAATTTTTTACTTTCAAATTCTTTTTCCCAAACCTCTTCTGACATTAAAGCACTAGTCAAATTACTTTGAGGATCAAGGTCAATAGCAAGTACACGCTTTTTGTACATTGTATCGCCTGCTAAGTATTCTGCTAATGCCATGACTATGGTAGTTTTACCAACTCCACCCTTGAGGTTGCAAATGCTTATCACTTTAGCTGTCATAATTTCTGGTAGATTGACGCATTTCATGAGCTACAGCTCTATGCTTCCCTGAAAATATGCCTAACTAACAGGTTCATTTTTACTTTTACATCAAAACCCATGAGCCAAATTAATCCTGAAACAACTCCCTTACATACCTTAAACCCACTCAATCGATTTTCTGAGAGAGCAGAGGATTATGTAAAATATCGACCAAGTTACCCCGCAGATGCAATTGATATTATCTTGGAAGGATTAGGTGAAAATTCACAACTCGTAGCAGCAGATATTGGTGCAGGTACAGGAATTGCTTCAAGATTGTTAGCTGAACGCGGAGTTAATGTCATCGCCATAGAATCAAACGCGGCAATGCGAGAAACTGCCCAAGCACATCCTTTGATAGAGTTTCGTGATGGAACAGCAGAATTTACCCAACTACCTGATAATTCAGTTGATTTAGTTACTTGTTTTCAAGCTTTCCACTGGTTCAATCCCGAACCAACTTTATTGGAATTTCACCGCATTTTAAAACCATTCTCGTTTCCAGCCGGAGGCTGGAAATGCAACTCAAAAGCGGCAGAGCCGCCAGTAAGAGAGGCGGAGCATCAACAACGAGCATTCCCAGTCGGAGACTGGGAACGAGGCAATCTAAAAGCAAGTCTAGAAGCAGCTTTCACGTTAAGTTGATACCAATGATCCTTGAGTTCCCTCTACTCCGACTGAATCGGGTTGTCTCTCGGATTAACTAACCTCAACAATTTTTGCTTAATTTGAGCGTCGAATACTTCCCATTTTATTTTTGCATAAGCGGAATTTTCGTTGCTGCCAGATAAGAAGCCCATCGGAATTTCAAAGCCGCCTGCGCTTGTCCTTCCACCGCCGAAAAAGCGCCCTGCACTATCTTGTCCAAAGGCTTCTTTGATGAATTCATCGGGGTCAAGGGTGAGTTTACTGGTTCTCAGGGAGCCAATGACTATTTCTAGTTCTTCGTTTTCATCGTGAACAATACCGTAAACTACGGCAGTGTGGACGTTTTCTTCGGTGACGAGAAAATCAGCCGCTTGGGGGATGGCGTCACGATCTTCGTAGCGTAAGTAACCAACACCAGCAATGGAAAAGTTATTTTGAACGATACGATTTTTTAGCGATCGCTCGATCACATCCATTACCCGCTTGGAACGGTTCGCCTGTAGAATGGCATTCAGCAGTTGAGCGTCATAAAATCGGCTTAAATACGCAGCTGCCATAAAGTCTTCCTCTTGGGCTTGCATTAACCGATTTGTATCCGATCGCAAGCCGTGCATCAAGGCGGTAGCACATTTGACGTGTTGATTTATGCTGCTATCTAATGCCAATAATCCCGTTTGGAGGTATTGAGTAAAAATTGTTGCCGTCGCTCTTACATAAGGACGGATATCCTCAAACTCTGAGTGGAGATCGCCTTGGATACTGTGATGGTCGATGAGTACCACTAGGGGAATTTTAGCTTGCTGCACCGCTGATAATAGCTGTGAAGTGGTTCCCTGGTTATCAATTAAGACAAAACCTTGATAACACGACAAATCTTTGGTTTTCAAGGTTTGCGTTGTCCAGCGTTGGATCGGTAAGTTCGTCAGTCTTACCAAGGCAATATTCTCTTGATGGCTCAATGCACCAGCATAAATTATTTCACATTTGATATCATATTGCTGGGCAATTAACTGATAGGCCCAAGCACATGAGAGGGCATCAGGATCGGGAAAATCTTGCAGAATTACCAGCTGGCGATCGTGTCGGTGTGCCAAAAGGGTTTTTTGCAGTTCTTCTGATTTTTGTTGTGCCAGCGAATTACCACGCTGGTTGAGATATATAGCCCCATCACCTACCGATGGCGATAATGGCGGACTCTTAAATGCAACTTCCACTGGCGCTTTCTCGATTTCAGGTTCCTCTGGGTTTGGCTCTGTGGTCAACGACAAACTCTCAAACTGAGTAACGGGAGAATTAAAGTACATAGGGAACTTTTTTAAAGTGTGAGGCTCCTTTAATTCAGAAATACTACGAGCAGCAATTCACTGAATTTAGCCACATTATTATGATCTTCGCAAAAATATCAAAACATTGCACTATACATCTAAGTATATTTTTTGTCAGTAACAGCGCTTAACATCAACTAAATTCCACTAAAGGGCATACAGCAAGTAAGTTGAGTATATTGGGCTGTATCTGGCAGCATAAATCTGTTTTAGGGGCTTTTTTCTCTTTCGTAAATTTGATCGGCGGGATTTTTCTCTGACTTAGGATATACTTTCTATCTTATACTTTAGGATTAGTCTTTGATATTTTAAATATTCTTATGCTTAATATTCTCATTATTGTGACTATTTAAGCAATTAACAATTATTTTTTTTTGATGAACAATGTGTGTTTATATCCCCTTTGAAAATTCTGATTGTTCAGAGCAAAGCCTAATGGAAAAAAGCACAAGGCAGGAGGGTGAAAGAATGACTGGGGACTGGGGACTGGTATTTTTACTCATCACTCAGCACTCATTACTCAGCACTCTCAAGGCAGGGATGAGGAGCAAAGGGAAAACTCATAAACAAATTTAGAGGCTTGAGCGAACGTTGAAGCACTCCGCTTCGTTGCAAGCTACACAGCCGCCAATTTTTTAACATTCCATAACTTTAGTTATTGGCTCTTTCCCCTCTGTTCCTCTGCTTTATTTTGCTCAAAGACCTATGACATACTTTTGCCATTCTGTGTGCAGTCCACTCTTAAGATGCTTGCTGACCTCGAAATAGAGACTGCTATAAGGTTGGCGGGGAGGATGACGCAAAGGCATGTGGGCTTCGTGGGGAGTCCGACTACCTTTTTTGACATTGCAACGGACACAAGCGGTAACAATGTTCTCCCAGGTATCGCCGCCGCCGCGCGATCGCGGTATTACATGATCTAGGGTCAATTCATCACCTGTGTAACCACAGTATTGACAGGCATGACCATCACGGTGCAATATATTTCGGCGGGTCAGAGGAATTTCTTTATAAGGAACACGTACATAATGACGTAACCGGATCACAGTCGGCAACGGGAAATCCGAGTACAGAAATTTACCGTTGTGTTCCACGCGTTCTGCTTTGCCCTTGATTAAAAGAACTACAGCGCGACGCCAACTCGTTATGTTGAGAGGTTCGTAAGAGGCGTTTAAGACTAAAACCTTCCCCATTATTTGCGCTCAGGGTATGAGTTTTACAATATATTAACACAAATACACCCTGCTAGGGAGATGAGAATAAATTATACTTCCGGGAGAATTTGGAAATTAAGTTAGGAGTTAGGGGTTAGGAGTTAGGAGTTTAAAAGTAAAATTTATAACATGATGCGAATAAGCTTACGTATGGTAACGCAATCGCGCAGCGTCTCGTAGAGAAAAACAGAGTGAAAAGTTGAGCCGTAAGATTTACTTCTAACTCTTAACTTCTAACTCTTCACTAATAACTCTCAACTCCTAACTTTTACTTTAGTGCCGCAACATCTTGTATCAATTCCAATATGAAGGTTAAACTTCCTATTTAATCTGATCTCGCTTTTAGGAGCGTGTATAGATAGATAATTTGAAAGTCTAGCCGTGGTGGGATAGGAGTCAGTACAAATGTTAAGTGGCAAAGGAATCCCTGGTGTAGTTCCCGATCAGCAATGCGACACCTACGCGTGGTTTTCGCAACGAGCTTGGGTAGAAATTGATTTAGGGGCGTTATCGTACAATGTACAGCAATTGGTACGGTTTTTATCGCCGCGTACCCAGTTGATGGCAGTAGTCAAAGCTGATGCCTATGGACATGGTGCGGTGACAGTCGCCCAAACCGTAATCCAATCAGGAGCTAGTTGGCTGGGAGTGGCTACAGTCCCAGAAGCTATTCAATTGCGAGAAGGCGGGATTCAAGCGCCCATTTTGATTTTAGGGGCAACTCATACACCAGAACAGATTCATGCGATCGCACATTGGAAACTCCAGGTCACACTCTGTAACCCTAAACAAGCTTTAGTATTTTCTGATACTCTGGAATCCATGAATTATAGTTCTCCAGTACCCGTACATATCAAATTAGACACAGGAATGTCGAGGTTGGGAACTAATTGGCAACAAGCTGGCGAATTTGTGCAATTAGTCCAGCGCTTACCACATCTTTCTATTGCTAGTATTTATTCTCATTTGGCAACAGCAGATGATCCTGATACAACGGCAATGGAAGAACAGCATAAACGATTTGAGGATGCGATCGCTCAAATCAAAGCAATGGGAATTCAAGTGCCCTGCTTGCACTTGGCCAACTCAGCCGCCGCACTCACAAATCCGGCATTACACTACGACATTGTGCGAGTAGGTTTAGCCGTTTACGGACTCTACCCAGCACCGCATTTACAAAATGCGATCGACCTCAAACCCGTTTTGGAACTTAGGGCACGAGTTACCCAAGTTAAAACAATTGCCGCAGGAACAGCTGTTAGTTACGGTCATAAATTTATTGCCCCGCGTGAACTTCGCCTAGCCGTCGTGGGCATTGGCTATGCTGACGGTGTTCCTCGCGGTCTTTCCAACAAGATGCAGGCGTTAATTCGCGGTCAGCGAGTGTCGCAAATCGGGACGATTACAATGGACCAGTTAATGCTGGATGTGAGTGCCATCCCTAATATCCAAGAGGGAGAAGTAGTCACCTTGCTAGGAGAACAGGGAAAAGAACAAATTTCAGCCGATGATTGGGCAAAACAACTAAATACTATTTCCTGGGAAATTCTCTGCGGTTTCAAGCATCGTCTGCCTCGTGTTGCAGTTATGTAATTGGGTATGGGGCATTGAAAAGAGGCAGAGGGGAAAACTTTTCTCCCTTGCTCCCTGCTTCCCCTATTCCCAAAAATAATTTCTTATGGTACGATAATAAACTGATGCGGATGTGGCGGAATTGGCAGACGCGCTAGATTTAGGTTCTAGTTCCGAAAGGAGTGAAGGTTCAAGTCCTTTCATCCGCACTCTATAATTACCAAAAACTGCATGAGCCAACAGGTTCATGCAGTAATTTTATGCATAAATTCGTCATCAACTACTGGCACGAAGCTCAGTAGAGCTAGATTTTGCTGGCGTAATGAAGATTATTATCTGTGTTTTTTAGTTTTGCGATCGCTTAGTACACGTCACCATAAAAGGGGTTCGGAAGTATCGAGGGTTGATGTTGGGTTTCACTATACACCCCTATGGGGATATTGCTACCACCCAACCTACGAATGATTCAATTCCATACTCTTTTTGTGGTGGGCTGTACTTAGTTATTGAGTGATACCAAATCTGAAGATAATCGTCTCTTATGGTAATTACTGTGATCTGCTCTTCTCACCGCCTTTTCTTGAGAGGAAATTTAGCCTGTGGGTGGGCTTTGTCATTCGGTACAGCACCGCACTATGAGCAATGGTTTGGTTTGCTTTCAGGCGGGCGATCGCAAAATATTAGTATTAGTGACAAAAGTAACTATTTCAACATGACTTTATATACAGGCAGATGCCTGATTCTTCCGATTACATTGAGAATGTACAAATCAATTAATACAAGAGAGATTACAGAGTATATGAACCGCTTTAAATCTATTCTTCTTGGAGGCTTACAGCACTTCCGGCAGCTATGAGGTACATCCTCAAAACTAAAAGCTATGCTAGGAGGGGGCAAGGATAAAAACTGTATTGCATAATAGCGGGAAGCGCTGTATTAGCAGCTGCTTCAATTGCTGCTCTTTCTCAAAATGCTAATGCTGCTGAATTTAAATCCGATCGCGATCATCTTAATGGTAATACTCTGGCTTTTAATAATAGCAAAGCTGAACATGAACACCAAGTACGTGAACAACGTGCCCGTGAATTACGTGAACGTCAAGCTCGTGAACAACGTGCCCGTGAATTACGTGAACGTCAAGCTCGTGAACAACGCGCCCGTGAATTACGTGAACGTCAAGCTCGTGAACAACGTACCCGTGAATTGCGTGAACGTCAAGCCAGGCTTTACCACTAAAAAAAGAAATTAAAAAAAGAAATTATAACTCACTCATATTACATTAGGAGAGTAGCAATACTCTCCTTTTTTCTTTGCATAAACCTGCTCAAATTAATGCTTAAATTCAGCTAAATCTGAGTTGATGAGTTTTTCAATTAGTTCTATAACACCATCCCCCCGACTACCATTAGTCACAAAATCCACACGTTCTTTGAGTGTCGGCAAAGCATTGGCAACGGCTACAGAATAACCACAAACACTCAGGAAATCATGGTCATTTTCTGCATCGCCAATCCCCACTGCATTTTGAGGTGATAACTGTATCTCTTCCAAAGCGGCGGCTAATCCTGTGGCTTTATTAATTCCTGATGGTAGCACCATAACCGCACCTTTATTCAATATGACTTGCAATTCTAATCCCAAGTGGCGGATAGTTTCTAAAACTATGGTTTCTTGGGGATGCCAAGTAGCGACAATTACACGACCAACTGACAGAGGTTTGACTTGGCGATCGCGCAATGCCTTAATAAATTCTGGTGATGGTTGCGAACCTAATAGTTTCTCCTTACGGCTAGTTGGTGAGTACAACAAAGCGCCATTTTCTGCCACTACATAATCAAATAAATCTACTTGTGTAAAAACTTGCAGCAATTCATCTAGCTGTCTACCTGTCACCAAGATGAGTTTGTAACCAGAAATTCGCAGACGTGAAAGCGCTGCCAAAGTATTTTTATTTACATGATTGTCAGTTGCTAGTGTACCGTCGTAGTCAGTGGCCAATACAGAATAACGCATAATGTTACTCAATTTTTGTCATTGGTTTGTCATTTTATTGTATTACCTGTCAATGGCGGGTTTTTATCAAAACAGAATTCAAGCGTCAGTCGTCAGAATGGGCTAAACCTTAGCTAAGCTGTTCCATATTTAAATTGCATAAGCTGGGCGGGCAAGATGCCAACCCCACAAGAGTTATGTTTAATTCGATTATGCAAATTAGATGTTTTTGAGCTTATCCGCTAACGGAATGAAATTTTATGCAATTAGTGAATAGCGCAACATCTCGTAGAGAGCATCTGAATCGAGGGGTTTATTATAGTTCCAGAAATTCAGGTATTGACTGCTTTTAAAATCAAGCAACTGCAAAATCAATACAGTAAGAGTAATCAGGAGAAAACAGGCGATCGCGCAAATTTTTTGGACAAACATCTCTGCCAAAGCAGTAAAATATTGCTTTAGTATAAAAGTTTGCCTAAAGTCTTTTAACTCCTGACCTTATCAAGTCTGTTTTATTTTTACCAAGCAAACCAGTATTATCCCTGTAGTCATAAGGCGTTACTTAATAGAAAGTGGCTTCATTTAGTACTCATATCCTTAAAGACTAGATTTTACTTAAGTGTAAATACAGAAGTTCAAAGATATTATTTTAAGAAAATCAGTATTATTCCTGTGGTCAGAATGGGGTTACTCAATGGAAAGTGGCTTCATCTAGTCTTGACATTTCTATGTCTTATTTTTCCCGAATGTTTATAAATCTCAGTAACAGGAAGTAAATTAATAACAATTTACGAATTTACTGAGATTTGAGCATTTGAATATAAAGCCGCTTTCGTTGAGTTTCACCACAAATCCTAGAGGTCAAAATTGTGTACTTTAAAATACAAAACTTTGAAGCCTTTTACTTAACTTTAATTTGTGGAATAACTCTGCACGAATTGAGCTTACACGTATCGAATTTAGCTGAAGTAAAAGCAAAATGAGCACAACTCCTATAGGTAGCTACAGGTTGTTCCAGAAACTACATCCGCTATCTCTGTTGGCACAATTAACCAGTCGACGTGCTACAGGTTGCTTAAGCATATTTACCGGGATAGTTTCTTGGTCAATCTATCTAGAGGACGGTAAACTTACTTATGCCTCCTATTCAGATAAACTGTTTGAGCGTCTTGACAGTCACTTGCGGCGATTGAGTCAGCAAATTCCTGCTCTCAACAGCGCCACTCGCGTGCAGATGCGGCTGATGTTTGAGACGAAGAATGAACATCAATCAATACCAAATGCGGATTACCAAGCTATTTGTTGGCTAGTAAATCAGGACTATATTACCTCTGTGCAAGCAGGAAGCCTGATAGACGAATTGGCAAAAGAAGTGCTGGAATCATTTCTGTGTTTAAAAGAAGGTAGTTATGAATTTAGCCCTGAAAGCTCTTTGGATGAATTACCAAAGTTCTGTCGTCTGGATTTACGGTTACTTGTTGAACACTGTCAAAAGCAATTAAGAAATCGGCAAAATATCCAGTCATCAATTCCGGCTGGTGGGAGTTCCCAAGTTTTGGCTGCAACACAACAGACTCAAGTTCAGCCACAACTGCAAATAAAAATTGGCCAAAAATTACCGATACCAATCAATTTTGATATTGCTGAGAATAATAAAATTAGTCAGCCAACTGTTGGTAAAAGATTATATACAATTGCCTGCATTGATGATAGCCAAACAGTTTTGAATTCCATCAAACACTTTTTGGATGAAAACACATTTTCAGTTGTGATGATCAACGATCCGGTAAAAGCTTTAATGCAAATTCTGCGGAGTAAACCCGATCTAATTTTGCTAGATGTTGAAATGCCAAGTTTAGATGGTTATGAGCTATGTTCCTTATTACGGAAACATTCAGCTTTTAAAAATACACCGATAGTTATGGTGACTGGTAGAACAGGATTTATCGACAGAGCAAAGGCTAAAATCGTTAGATCGTCAGGATATTTGACCAAGCCTTTTACACAATCAGAATTGCTAAAAATGGTTTTCAAGCATCTTGGTTGATTTAGGAATCAGAATTCTGAATTCCGAATTCTTATAAAAAAGCTAATACGTTTAATTTATTTTTTTAGGAGATTTAATAGTGAGTCTGACTTTGCTTGGCACGATTCTGATTGTAGAAGATTCTCCCAGTGAATTGGAATTAATGAGCCATTATCTCAAAGAAAGTGGTTACAACGTAATTAAGGCAAGTGGTGCAAAAGAAGGTTTAGAGAAAGCTGTGTTAGAAAAACCAGATGCGATTGTTACTGATGTAGTTATGCCAGAAATGAGTGGATTTGAATTATGTCGTTATCTAAGAAGAAATCCAATTACTGCAAAAGTGCCGATTGTGGTTTGTAGTTCTAAAAATCAAGAAATTGACCGTTTGTGGGCGATGAGGCAAGGTGCAGATGCCTATATAACTAAGCCTTATACCCGCGAACATCTCCTACGTACTATTAAATCAGTGGTAATTTGAATCAATGACTAGTACAAACATTACTCTTCCTGAAAAAACAACCCAAAAGAACTTAGTAGATGGTTATCTGAAGTTTCAGCTAAATGAACAAACTACTGCTGTTTTATCAATGAGGCATACACAAGAAGCTATTCTTGTGCCCATTGAATCTATCACTTCAATGCCTAATATGCAGCCCTGTATCTTAGGATTAATGAATTGGCGTAGTCGGATAATTTGGGTAGTTGATTTGCCAAGAATACTCAATTTAGAATCCCTAGATTATCGACTGCGACAATACAATGTAATCGTTATCCAAGTGGAATCATTAGTGTTGGGCTTAGTTGTACAAGAAATCAAAGGTACAACCAAGTTCATCGTTGATGATATTCATTCTCCTATAGGACAAGTGGCATCTAGTTTAGTTCCTTACTTATGTGGGTGTGTTGTGCAACAGGAAGAAATATTACTGGTATTAGATGCACAGGCGATTGTACAATCTTCTATTCTCCGCAGTGATTAGAGTGTATTACTAAAAAAGATTTTTAGTGTCTTATTCACATACTTAGGAGAACTATTTTTATGTTTAATAAAACCAACACGAATCAAGGTAATGGCGCTCAAAATCGAGCATCACTGATTTCATCCAAAAAAGCCATTGGGACTGTAGTAAAACTAACAACTAAGCTAACTACCGAAAGTGCTAATAATTCTTCTTCAAATCAGAGTATTGCCTTTTTTACAAAGCTGGGATTGGTTAAGAAAGCGACTATTTTAGCGATCGCAATCGGTACAATACCAGTATTGGGCATCGGCGCGATCGCTTTTGGTTTTGCCAACAAATCTATTACTAAGCAAATTACCCAGTCTCAACAAGCCGAAGCCACTGGTTTAAGTGATAAAGTTAACCGCTTTATGCTGGGACGCTACAGTGATATTCAGGTAATATCAAGTTTGCTATTTTTGACAAGTCCCCAAACTAATGTCACTACCCAGCAAAAGCAAGCAGTCCTCGATCGTATTGTCCAAGCCTACAAAGCTTATGACAGTATTGCTGTTTTCGATCGCCAAGGTAACTTGATTGTCCAATCTACAGGCGAACCCCTGGAAAATCAAAAAGATCGTACCTATTTTCAAGACGCTTTACAAAAAGATACTCCTGTTATCAGTAAACCAGAAGCAGCAAAAAATACTGGTGTAGTGAGTATTTATCTAGCTGCACCTGTGAAAGAGACAAGGACGGGGCAAACTATTGGCGTGGTACAAGCACGTATGCCCGTAAAATCTTTAGAGGAAGTCATCAAAAACTACGTAGCCAATGGTCAACAATACCAGTTGCTCGATGCTTCGGGAACAGTTTTCTTGAGTCCCCAAAAGGAATTATTGGGGAGAGATGCCAAGGAAGAGTATTCTAGTTTACCGAAACTGCTGGCAGCGAAAAAGGTAAATAGTTTTATAGAAGTTCCGAAAACTCAGAAAAAACAAGAATTAGTTAGCTACGTACCAGCTAGTACTATAGATGGCTTACCTGATTTAAACTGGCAAGTACTTTTATCTACAGATACCGCAACTGTATTTGAACCGCAAAGGCAATTGTTGTGGATCATAGCCATCGGTACAGCAGCGACAGCATTGATTGTAGCTGCGATCGCATCTCGATTAGCGAAACTGACTACACAGCCAATTCTCAATGCCACTGCGGCATTAGCAAAACTAGGTCAAGGTAAATTCAATACCCGTCTGCAAATCGAAAGAGAAGATGAATTAGGGGTATTGAGTGCAAATATCAACCTGATGGCCGAACAATTGCAGGTCATAGTTAAGGAACAGGAACTCGACGTTGAAGGGGTAAAATTACTAGCAGATATTACCTTACAGATTCGGAAAACTCTGAAAACTGAAGATATTTATCATACAGCAGTCAAAGAAGTTCAGCGATCGCTAAAAACAGACCGGGTAATTATTTATAGTCTGAATCCAGATACTTTAGCTGGCGCTGTCGTTGCGGAATCCGTCACTGGTAATTGGCCGGAAATGCTGGGAGTGCAAATTAACGACCCCTATTTCCGAGAACATTATCTAAAAACTGATCGTGATGGAGAGGTGCAAGCTGTTGCCAACATTCATCAAGACCAAAACTTGAAAAATGCCGACGGTTACATCCAACTTTTGGAAAAATTTGCTGTCAAAGCTCATTTAATCGTACCGATTCTGGCTCAAGAGAAACTTTTAGGTTTATTAATTGCTCATCATTGCGAAACTCCTCATGTTTGGCAACAGCCAGAAATTGACTTATTTCAACAAATAGCAACTCAAGTCGGCTATGCCTTAGAACAAGCCAAGCTATTAGAAGAAATAGAAAAAGTCAGAAATGTAACTGTAAGTGGTTCAGACGAAACACTGCAACAACAACTTTTACAACTACTCAATGATGTAGAAGGTGCAGCCAGAGGCGACTTGACAGTGCGCGCAGACGTAACCGCCGGGGAAATCGGCACTGTTGCCGACTTTTTTAACTCCATTGTGGAAAGCCTGCGGGATATTGTTACCCAAGTTAAACAAGCTGCTATCCATGTCAATAGTGCCATTGGCTCAAACGAAGGAGCCATCCGCCACCTAGCAGAAGAAGCGCTCACCCAAGCTGCCGAAATCAATCGCACCCTGGATGCTGTTGACCAAATGACTCAATCGATGAAAGCCGTAGCCGAAAGTGCTGAAAAAGCTGCCTTTGTTGCCAACCATGCAGCTCACACCGCCACCAAGAGCGGACACGCAATGGATTTGACAGTACAAAATATTCTGTCTTTGCGGGAAACCGTGGGTGAAACTGCTAAGAAAGTAAAGCGTTTGGGAGAATCTTCGCAACAAATTTCTCGCGTAGTTTCCTTAATTAACCAAATCGCTATTCAAACCAACTTACTTGCCATCAACGCCGGTATTGAAGCCGCGCGTGCAGGTGAAGAAGGTCAAGGATTTGCCGTCGTGGCCGAAGAAGTCGGCGAACTAGCAGTTAGGAGTGCCGCCGCAACCCAAGAAATTGAACAAATTGTTGAAAATATCCAACGAGAAACCAGTGAAGTGGTATTAGCAATGGAAATAGGCACTACCCAAGTGGTAGAAGGGACTCGCATTGTGGAGGAGGCTAAACAAAGTCTGAGTGAAATTTTGGATGTATCCTCTCAAATTGACTCCTTAGTGCAGTCAATTTCTACTGCAACTGCATCTCAGGTTGAAACATCCCAAAGTGTTAGCCAATTGATGAAAGATATCGCTGCCATATCACAACGTACCAGCGATTCTTCTCGCCAAGTTTCCGAATCTCTGCAACAAACTGTGGAAATTTCGCAGCAGTTGCAAGAGACTGTCGAGGCTTTCAAAGTTAGTTAAGTTTGTCATTAGTCATTAGTCATTAGTCATTAGTCATTAGTCATTTGTCTAAAACTAATGCCCAATGACACCAGTCACCTCAAGTCGGGAAACCCGCCCACAGGAATGACTCTCCAATGTCCAATGCCCAATGTCCAATGCCCAACAATTATTAACAAAAACTATGCCACAAGACAAAGAATTAGAAATCCAGATGCAATTTCTGGAAGAAGCAACTGATTACTTAAATACCTTAGAAGGGGTATTGTTGGAAATCGATACTAGTAACCGTATCGATTTAGATAAAATTAATGCTGCACTCCGGGCCACTCATTCTATTAAAGGTGGCGCGGGGATGATGGGATTTAGATCGCTCAGTGATTTATCTCACCGTCTGGAAGATTCCTTTAAAGTTTTAAAAACTAAAAAAAATTCTTTAGAAATTGATACTCAGTTACAAAGTTTATTGCTATCTGGAGTTGACTGGCTGCGTCAGATTGTAGAATTGCTTGCCGAAGGGAATGTTGTCGAAGATCAGTGGTTAGCAACTTTTTGTTATCCAATTTTTGATGAGTTGCACGATCGCTTAGGCGACCCCACCCCTGAGGATGCCTCAACTATGCTATCCCCAGAAGATGGCCAAGACGTTATTCCCTTACTATTTTCCACCGAAGTAGAAGAGTGTTTGCAGCGTCTAGAATCTATATTGACAGATAGCGAACAGCCCGGACTGCATGAAGAAATTACGATCATGGCAGCTGAATTGGGCGGTTTGGGTGAAATGCTCCAGTTGCCAGCTTTTAGCAAGCTTTGTGAGTCAGTAACGCAGCACTTGGAAACTGTTAGTAGCTCGCGCATTCCCGAAATTGCCCAGTTAGCATTGCAAGCATGGCGGCGATCGCAAGCTTTAGTAATGATAAATCAATTAGATAATTTGCCTACAGAAATTAACTTGGGTAGTTCTACGCAGCCCCCGCTACTATTACCAGCAGAAATAATACCGCAGCTTCTCCCCACAGATATCCTCGACACAGAAGCAGCTTCAACAGCTGTTTGGCAAGCCGAAATAACTCCCGAAGTTTGGATTAAAGATGAAGCAATTGCAGCAAATTTTACATTCGTAGATGCAGAATTTGCTGACGAGGTAAATGGTGTCAATGTCACCGAACATAATACCATCTTTTCTAGAGAAGATAATTCTGCCGATGCTAAATTTGGCGAAGGCAAAGGAGAGCAAAATGGCGTTGTAAAAGAGCGGGAAACTCATGAAAATAGTGTTAGAGTTCCTAGCAAACAACTAGAGCAAATTAATGATTTATTTGGCGAATTGATTGTTCAACGCAATGGGTTAAACTCACACCTAGAAAGATTACGCAAACTCGTTCGTAATCTCAACCAGCGAGTCCAAGTTCTCGACCGCGAAAACCAAGATTTACGTATAGCTTACGACAAAATTTCCACTCAAGCGGCTGGGGTACGGGCACAAGCTGAAAATGGTCATCAAACACAAGACACAGACAGGGAATTTGATACCTTAGAAATGGATCGCTATAACGATTTAAACCTGCGATCGCAGGAAGTTATGGAAACCATTGTTCAGGTACAGGAAGTTACAACTGATGTGCAACTCAGTGTAGATGATACAGACAATATTGCTCGGAAATTAAACAAAACATCCAAACAATTACAAACAAAGCTAAATCATATCAGGATGCGGCCGCTGTCCGATTTAATTGAACGTTTTCCTAGAGCCTTGCGCGATTTAAATGTAGAGTATGGAAAAAATGTCCAGTTAAAAATTGAAGGTGGCAATACTTTAATTGAACGCAGCATTTTAGAAGCTTTAAATGAACCTTTAATGCACCTGTTAAGGAATGCTTTCGATCATGGTATTGAAGACTCTAGCACCCGCCGCCTTCTGGGTAAACCAGAACAAGGATTAATTGAAATTACAGCTACTCACCGCAGCAATCGCACTTTGATTACTATCCGAGATGATGGCTGGGGCATTTCTCTGGAGAAAATTCGCACCCGCGCCCTAGCTATGGGATTGGATGCTTCTCTACTCGCTAATGCTAGTGATGAAGAACTGTTATCACTAATTTTTGAACCAGGTTTTACCACCTCCGAGCAAGTGACAGCATTATCTGGTCGCGGTGTCGGTATGGATGTGGTTCGTAACAACCTCAAACTGATTCGAGGAGATGTGAAAGTTGATACGGAACCAGGAGTTGGTACTACCTTCACCCTATCAGTACCATTTACCCTTTCGGTTGCGCGAGTTCTACTAGTAGAAATCAACAAAATGCTATTAGCATTTCCTACAGATGTCATTTCAGAAATATCTTTACTCCAAGACGAGCGAGTTTTCCAAATGGCAGGTAGTGAAGTCCTAAATTGGCAAGGAACAATGCTACCACTGATTCGCCTGACTCGTTATTTAGAGTTTAATTGCCTACGCTACGATACTTCAGAATTAGAAACTCCGGCAGCGATTAATGCTAACAGCGTCTTAGTAGTCAAAGGTAATAATCAGCCAGTAGCGATTCAAATAGACCGTTGCTGGGGTGAACAGGAAGTTGCTATTCGCCAAGTTGAGGGAAATATACCTTTACCTGAAGGCTTTAGCAACTGCACAATTCTCGGTGATGGTCGAGTCGTACCACTAGTTAATATCAATGAGTTGCTGTATTGGATTGCTACAAATCGGAAGACTCCTAGAGGTACTCAATTACCATCAGCAAGGTTAAAAACACCGTTCCTCATATTTGATGAAGAGAAAATGTCAGCAGCTTCAGTTAAGCAGAAAGGCACAATTTTAATCGTAGATGACTCGATTAATGTTCGTCGCTTTTTAGCACTGACCCTTGAAAAAGGAGGGTATCAAGTAGAGCAAGCTAAAGATGGTCAAGATGCCTTAGAAAAACTCCATAGTGGATTGAGAGTTGAGGCGGTAATTTGCGATATTGAAATGCCTCGCCTTGATGGTTATGGCTTTTTAGGTAAGGTAAATTCAGACGTTGATACAAAAAATATTCCCGTTGCAATGCTGACTTCTCGGAGTAGTAATAAACATCGACAACTAGCTATGCAATTGGGGGCGCGGGCTTATTTTTCTAAACCTTATAATGAGCAAGAATTACTCCAAACGCTGGAGGAAATAATTCGTACTGTAGCAGAAAAGGGCGCATCTAATTGAACATGAATTCGACGGTTAGAAAAAGGCAAAAAGCTTGCTAGATATCCTCGATTGACATTTGCCCAAAAGATTTGCCTGCACTGCCTTGTGTCGTTTTTTAGTTCCGTCGAACTCATGTTAAATCAAGATTTGGGGTGCTTACACGATGATTTTGACATTAGTGATGGATTGAGGTTGGCATAATGAAAAGCGCAGACTAGATAAATGAATAGAGCTTCATCTTTGCCACCGGATTATACTATTCGCCAAGCCCGTAATATTGACATTCCAGCAATATATCAAATTATTCTAGTGAGTTTTAATGGTTTAAAACTTTTAATTATTTTTGCTCTATTTTTAATAATAGGTATTTTTTTACTCCTTTCTGCTATATGTATTATTATCGGGAATTGTTCTATCAGTCTTCATGATTTTTTGATATGTTTAGTATTAATTCCACTAATAGTAACCAGTTGAATATTAATAACTTCCTCTTTACAACTTGCAAGTATTTTTCATAGACAAGATAGCTCGATAGTTTTGCTAATAGAACATAATAATCGCTTAGTAGCTTATGCTATACAGTCTAAGAAAGGTAGTTATTCGTTGTTGAAATCTTTATATGTTAAACCGGATTATCGCCGTCTTGGGTTGGGTTCTTGTTTAGTGCAAAACCTTGCACGTAGAGGAGTTAGACCAATTTATGTGTTCCCTACGCCTGAATCACTCAGATTTTATGTACGTCATGGTTTTACTTTAGTTCAAGAACAAAATCTTCCAAGCGAACTTCGCAGAAGTAGCAAATGTCTAGGTTTGATATAGTAATATCTAAACACAAAATGCCGCAAAGTTTTCTGGGAAACAATGCGATTTTGTTAGATGATCTCAAAGAAAATGCGATCGCAGCGATCGTGTACTCACCATAACGAATTCTTAAAATTTAAGCTAACAAATTAAGCATTAATTATAATTGGGTACTCCAATATCGTATTTGAGTACTCCAATATCGTATTTAGGTACTCCAATATCGTATTTGAGTACTCCAATATCGTATTTGAGTACTCCAATATCGTATTTGGGTACTTCAATATCGTATTTGGGTACTTCAATATCGTATTTGGGTACTTCAATATCGTATTTGGGTACTTCAATATCGTATTTAGGTACTTGTTTGTTATAAATGCTTGCACTTTAGTAACAACAGTTTGTTTATTTCTAGCAAATGCTTAAGCAAACCTGATTAGTATAAAATTTATCGTAACAAACATCAAGGAGAATAGACTCGCTTCCTAAAATCCAAGGACAGAAAATGCTAAGATTCCAATGAAATATGGCATTTGCACAGCTATGGCAACCACGCTGCATAAATCAATCTCCTTAGCAGAATTCCTCAAACTGCCAGAAACCAAGCCTGCTAGTGAATTTATAGATGGTCGTATCTACCAGAAACCAATGCCACAAGGCAAACATTCTCGGCTACAACTAAAACTTTGTAACGCAATTACCCAAATTGCTGAAGAACAAGAAATTGCCTTGGCTTTTCCAGAATTACGCTGCACTTTTGGCGGACGCTCGATTGTCCCAGATGTGAGTGTATTTGCCTGGGAACGGATTCCTTTTGATGCTAATGGGGAAATTGAAAATACCTTTGGAATTTACCCTGATTGGACAATTGAAATTCTTTCACCAGAACAGAATACAACCAAGGTAATTATAAATATTCTTCACTGTCTAAAACACGGCACTCGATTAGGGTGGTTGATCGATCCTGATGAACGCTTAGTATTGTTATTTTTGCCAGGGCAGCAACCTATAGAGATGACTGGGGATGAAGTATTGCCTGTACCTGATTTTTTGCAACTTAATTTAACAGTTACACAAATTTTTGCATGGCTAAAACCAACAAAAATTAGTCAATAAAGATGAGTAATATTCAGTTAAAAGATGTAAGAATAATATCTCAGACTTTTTAAAGTATGACAAATTAATCAGAATTTCGAGAATAGCACCCGAACCTAGTGCGATCGCACTATTTAAAATAAATTTGCAAATATCGTAAATAGTTTAAATAATTAGCCCGCCTGTGCGGGCTAATTATTTTATGGGCAATTAGTCAGACATAACATAATACAGTTCAGAATGAGCAACAAAACCCTCATGTAGAGACGCGATTTATCGCGTCTTGAAAGACCAATTATCTACACCAATAACTCTTAACTGAACTGTATTAGGACATAATATCAATTCCCTGAAACGAAAATACTTTCAGGAACCTTGATTAAGCCTCAACTTTTACACCCTTCCAGAAGGCCACATAACCTTCAATATTCTTAGCCTTCTCCTTGGTGCTTGGATAATACCAAGCAGCATCTTTATTGATTTGCCCATCAACTTCGATACTGTAGTAACTGGCAACACCTTTCCAAGGACAAGTCGTGTGGGTGTTACTCTCTGCGAAGTACTGTTTGTTAATGGTGTCAACAGGGAAATAATGGTTGCCTTCCACAACTACAGTATTATTGCTCTCGGCTAAAACAGCACCATTCCAAATTGCTTTTGGCATAAATGACTTTGTAAATAAACTATACACATAACATTTTGACACTATCCGTTTATTTGTAGTGAATTTATAGAACCTGCTACCCTGCCAAAAGAGTTCAGAAGTCACTAAGAGGCAACAGGGAGTATCCGAGAGCATCAAAAATGTGTAAAAACATATTTTGTCATTGCGTACTCCTTCTGAGAACCCGTAGGGTACGTAATGAAATGGAGCGAACGCGAACAGCGTCTCTAATAGTTGCAATCGCAACACCTAGACCTTGCGATTGCTTCATTCCGCTTTGCTTCATTCGCAATGATAATCTGTTATCTTAGTCAATTTTTTGCATGTCATTGCGAACCAAACGAAGTGAAGCAATCAGAAAATTTTCTACAAGAGTGAGTCCATGCGATAGCTTAGTTGTTCTTCCTCTCTACGAGACGCTAGGCGATCGCAATAATAGTTATTCTCTGATTTTAAAATAAAAACTCGGATACATCCAAGGTAATGGGTTGTAGGATTTACTTTTAGCTATTAATTACAATCACTTTTATTTATGGATTTGAAAATTAAAAGCATTTGCTTATACCGAGAAGATTTTATAGCATATTGATATGAAAAGTTAATTAGTCCAAACAAAGTTGGATTTTGGTTTATAGCTTGAATAAAAAATGTCTAAAAGAGAGTATCAGCGATGCCTGTGGCGAGCTACGCTAATGCACCTTCTAGAAATACTTCCAAACTAAGGATTTTATTTACAATATCTTTGCATTTTTTAAGTTATTACTAAACCTTCTGAAAATTCCCATTTGGGTAATTAACAAATCAAACTGTCATGTGAACTGATCGTAAAAAGGTTGAGATTAATAAAACAGTAAACTCTATGACTAGAGAATACTGATTGCACTTTGTTCTAATTGAGGATAACTCTATGAAACTCACAAACTTGATAAATTCTCCATATATTGTTGCTTGGATTAATTCTATGCCTAAAATCACTAGCCTTCATCCACTTAAGAATCACAATAGCCCATCAATAAACACTGTCGTCAACTCTAACAATTTCCCTAGAAAATCTACAAATGTCAATTACCTCAAACCCTTCGACACTGCTTTTATTGCCTATTACATGATGGGTCTTGGTGATTTTGAATGATCTAAGTTATTTCTATGCTTTCGATCTGTAATTTACATAACAACACCAATTAATCTCTAATAAGGAGAAAATTATGAAACTCACAACTTGGTTAAATTCTGCACTTATCATTACTTCTATTGCTTTTATACCTGGAATTGCTGGCGCTCAAACAGCTAATACTAACAATGGTGGTGGACAAATAAATACAGATGCCAAATATCTGCAACCTTTCAATATTGCCTTTCTAGCTTATCAAGGTTATTTAAAAGAGCAGGGTATTCCCAGTGGGGGCACTTTGTTATTTAAATACCAAAGCGGAAACCTGACTGCCAAAGATGTGGTTCAGGCTGCTGTTAAAGCTAATAAGTTACCAGCGCAAGTTTTGAATGATTCAAGTTACGTCAACGCGGTTGAGTTACAGCTGACATCATTGGGCAGTACTAATGATTCATGTAACTAGAATATAGGTTTGCCAAGTTCGTAACGAATTTACAGCAACAACTAAGTTGTCAGGAGTGCTGAAATCAATCTCCGCATCTCCCAATAACTTTAGTATTTCTCTAATAAAAGCTTTACTTCTGCCTCCAATTCCCAATCTTTCATGGCTGATCATTCAGCTTGACGCACCAAAGGATACGGACAAACCTAACTACAGCTTACTGAAGAGATTTTTTGACTTTTTTAAATGCTTTGTTTGCAGCCATCGGTCAAGTTATCCCGCTTTTGAGTTGATTTGACAATTCTCCCACCTCATTTTCACGCTCAAGCTAGAATAACTAGAAATATGAGGATAAGAAAAGTTTGTGGTGAATATATCCCACATCCCCAAATTACCTATACCACCATCTCTTTTGGGGTCAGAAATCGGTTCTTTTACTGAGTTTACAGTTACTCAGCGAATGCCTGCGATCGCTCGCCGAGTTATTGCTGAAAATAATTTCCCATCTGAGATTAATACCAGCTTAGAAAACCTGGCTACAGAACTGCCGACAGGATTTTTGCAACCTCTTTTAAATGACACTGCTGGAGATTTTGCTGCCTGGAATACATATTTAGAATTCTATAAAGGTCAGCGTTGGGTAGATGTTCCCTGGTTTTTTGCCGAAACTTATTTTTATCGATTAATTCTGGAAATTACCAATTATTTTCGCCCTGGTGTATGGCAAGGTGTCGATCCATTTGAGTTACAAAAATCTCAAGGTTTGGAAGCATCTCTAGACTCGATTATTTTGTTATGCGAACAAGTCAACAATTGGTTAGATAATTCCCAATCAGGGGAAAAATCAAACCAAACAGCTTTAATTGCACTGTTATATTTTGCTTTGTGGGGAAATCGAGTTGACTTGAGTTTATGGTCAGCATTCGAGAGTGACCGGAGTCGTTTTGATATTCAAACCCAACTAGCTCACATCTTAGTAAATGATGCCTTGCAAGTCACGGAATTGTTAATTAGTTCTCATGGTGGACGAATTGATTTTGTTGTAGATAATGCTGGTTTTGAACTTGTTTGTGATCTATCTTTAGTGGATTTTTTATTAAGTAGCGGACTGGCTAATCAGGTTTACCTACACTTAAAGCCACATCCGACTTTTGTATCTGATGCCATGATTAAGGATGTATCTTACACAATAAATTTTTTAACCGCTAGTGGAAATCAACAACTCACATCCTTTACCCAAAGATTGCAAGAAAATATTGCATCAGGGCATTTAGTACTATCTGAAGATTACTTTTGGACATCGCCTTTAGCATTTTGGGAAATACCTAACTCACTCAAAAATGAATTAGCCAATGCGAGTTTAGTTATAGTCAAAGGAGATGCAAATTATCGCCGATTATTAGGCGATCGCCACTGGAATTTTACCACCAGCATTGCAGATATAGTCTGTTATTTACCCGTGCCAATGGTAGCTTTACGCACCTTGAAATCCGAAGTAGTAGTAGGTTTGAAACCAGAAGTTATTGAAGAAGTAGCCAAATCTGACTCTTCTTGGTTGACAAATGGACAGTGGGGTGTAATTCAGTTGGTGGTTTAGGCAATTTTGAAAAATTGAGATAATTTGTAAAAGAAGTATACGTATCTTTACTACTTATAGCGTCGTCTACCCTACCCGTAGCACCACAACCAGCTTAGGATAGACTAGAAGCAATTTTTGAGGAAAATGGTAGAAAAAATCACAGCTGTCTTTAATGGCAAAGTGTTCTATCCAGCTGAACCGATCGCACTGCCAATCAATACCCGCGTGCGAATGAGCATTGAAATTTTACCGCCAAGCGAACATGAAACGGTATCATTTTTGCAGACGGCGCGATCGCTCAATCTTGAAGGACCGCCTGACTGGTCTAGCAATATAGATAAATATTTGTATAGTAAGTAAACTTTTCATGCATTCTGAAGTCTTTCTGGATACATCATTTGCCATTGCCTTATCTGCGCCGAGCGATCGCCTGCATGACCGAGCCTTGCATCTGGCTAAAATGTTACAAGCAGCAGAAACTCGTTTGGTAACAACACAGGCAGTAATGTTGGAAATTGGCAATGCCTTATCCCAACAACCTTACCGTCAGGCGGCAATCATATTATTAAATTCTCTAGTAGCAGACTCTAAAGTAGAAATTGTCCCCCTTTCCCAGGAACTCTACGAACGTGCTTTTCAGCTATATCGGGAACAAACAGAGAAAGAATGGGGATTTGTCGATTGCATATCTTTTATTGTCATGCAATATAGCGGAATCACTGAAGCACTGACCGCCGATGAGCATTTTCAACAAGCAGGCTTTCGAGCATTATTGCGGGAGAATTTGCCGTAATTGGGCATGGGGCATTGGGTATGGGGCATTGGTCATTGAGCATGAGGGATTGGTTATTTACTAATGACAAATGACAAATGACAATTAAATATTTCGTTACAATCGGTGTGTGCGTTAGGCATTCAAGAGTTATCAGCCATGAAATTGATTTCCGATCCACCGATTCCTGTGAAAATTCAAAAGATGAAGGAACGGGTGCGGTGGATGCATCCAAGTTTTGTGCAACGGGGAATTGACCAAACCAGTCTAGTTATTGACGATCGCAGAGAAGATAATCCAGAATTTTCCTTTATGGTTATCGGTGATTCTGGCACTAAATCCCATTCTCGATACCACCCCCAACGAAAAGTTGCCGAACTGATGCTGACTCACCGCGATGATTGCAGTTTTGTGTTGCACACAGGCGATGTTATCTATGTGGTGGGTTCCCAAGAATATTATTCAACAAACTTTATTGAGCCTTATCGGGAATTTCTTGTCGGTGGTGACAACCCGAAAAGCATTCCTTATGACCGCATGGTGTTTAATCTGCCGTTCTTGCCAGTACTCGGTAATCATGATTACTACGATGTACCGTTGATGTACCGTTTATTTACTGGCACAACATCCTCACTACGTCACCTGTTCCGCTACAAAGATACAGAGATTGGCTGGCATGGATCGTATCAAGGTAATGCCTATGCACAAGCATTTATGGATTACACTCAGGCAATATCTCCACAAGAGTTAGAACGTCATTTAGATCGGCACTACACCGCAAAGACCGACACAGGGCGATGTTTGCGTTACGAACCTGGACAGTTTACCCGCTTACCCAATCGCTATTACACCTTTCGTTACGGTGGGATTGACTTTTTCGCACTGGATTCTAATACTTTTAATACACCGTCACCTCTACCTGCAACTCAAGAGGGAGAAATTTACCGTCGGGAATTGCAAAAACGTCGCCATGAAATCGATCGAGAAGAATTGCAGATTTTGAAAATATGCGATGGACTCAATCCAGATAAACCCACCGAAGCGGAACAACTTGATGACCTTAGCGCCAAATTAGACCAAATCAACGAGATCAAAATCGACATTGAAAAACAATTGACATCTCAGAAAATGCCTGCGATCGATTTTGAACAACTTGAATGGTTGCGAAGCAGACTAATCGAATCTTGGAATAACTCTGAAGTCCGCGGACGTGTAATCTTTTTCCACCATCCCCCCTACGTCACAGAAGCTACCAAGTGGAATCAGGCGCAAACCTTGGCGGTTCGCCATCGTTTGCGCTGGGTGTTTGAACAAGTTGCAGAAACTCTTGGTTCTTTAATTAAAGAACGTCCCATAGTCGATTTGATTTTAAATGGTCACGCTCACTGTTTGGAGCATCTTTGCACAACTGATACCGGATTTGCTGACTCTCACATTAACTGCATTATCTCTGGTGGTAGTGGTCATCGTCCCCGTTATCAGCGGCGAGGGGGAACTGAATTAATGGAGACTTTTACTGAGATTGCAGGTAAACCCAGCCGGAAAGTTGCAGATTCAATGCTTTTTGTGGGTCGTTATGACTACAATTTCCAGAACCGACTACCTTACTCATGTGTGCGGATTGATGTTTTGGATGGTAGCCCGCCTAAGTTTATCATCAGACCGCTAATTACTGAACGGGTTGAAGATAAATGGCATAACACTGAACTTGAACCTTTTGTGATTTAAAGGGGATGCGCGCGATTAATAGACGCGATGAATTATAAACCAATACGGTTCAGTTAACATTTGTCTCTTTTCTCAGTGCCCTCTGCGTCTCTGTGGTAGCCTGCGGCAAGCCGCTCCGCGTCTACGTTAAAAAAATTGGCTTTGACAAAGGATTTTAGTCTTAACCCAAGCGTATTGAATTATAAATGTGATTAACAGACGCGATTCATCGCGTCTCTACAAGTTAACCATGTCACTTAAAAATCAAATCTAAACGCTGCTGAGTTACTTTGAGTGATTCTGCTGGTGAACTTTTGCCCAACAATACAGATTCAATTGCCCGACCTACACTGTCAGAAATCCGATTGTAACCGGGAAATATTGGACGCGATCGCCCGTATTTGGCTTGATCTAAAAATATCTTCACCTGTGGGATTTTTTTGATAAAATCCTGATACTTTTGGCTTTCACGAGACTTCAAATTCACTGGTAAATAGCCAGTTCCCAATGCTAATTCTGTCTGAAATTCTTCACTTAAAGCATATTCGACAAACTTAAACGCTGCTCTTTGGCGTTCTAGTGTGGTTTTGAAAAAGAAGAGATTCTCACCGCCAATAATAGTAGCAGGTTTCTGCCCAACCGGAATGGGAAAGACATCAAAATCGACACCAGTCTCTTGAAATTCTCCCAGAGTCCAAGGGCCATTTAATTGCATTGCAACTTTGCCAGTCAGCAAGTCATCTGTTTCATAACCTCGTTCCGGCCCAGATAAAATAGCGGAACCATCCGTAATTAAATTTCGCCAGAATTGCAAAGCTGCGATCGCCCCTTGATTATTTTCCAAATCTACTGCTGCGGCATTTTGTGAATCACCACTCACCAAATCACCGCCACCACTCCACATAAACGGTAGCCAAGTGAATACTGTAAATTCTCCCTTCCCTAAAGGCAGAAACATCCCATATTGATCGGTTCGCCCATCACCATTGGTATCACGAGTTAATTTTTTGGCAACTTGCCCAAACTCCTTCCAAGTACTGGGTAATTCAGTAATTCCCGCAGCCTTAAACAAACTCGGACGGTAAAAAATACCAACATTATTCGTAGCAAAGGGCACAGACCAAATCTTACCGTTGTATTTCATTGATCCATACAAAGCCGGGTCAATTTCGGCTTGTACTGGAGATTTTTCGAGCATTTCATCCAAAGCTAAAAGCGCATCGAGTTCTACTAATTGACCTGCGATCGTCGGATTGTACCACAACAAATCTGGGGGTGCATTTCCTACCACCGCCGCTAAAATTTTGGGCGTTTGCTGATCCTGTTGCCCGATATAAAGCGACTCTACTTGAATATCTGGGTGGGATTGATTAAACTTGTCTACCAACTTTTGCAGCACATCCCGATTTGGTGGCGGATTGACACCTTGCCAAAGAGTTAAATGAATTACTTTATCTTCTTTAATACCAGGTAAGATACTTTGACATCCAACTAAAGCTAGTATGCCCACTAATAATACAAGCACTAAGCTCCGAAAGTAGCGCGACACTTTCTTGATTTTTCGCTTGGCATAGCCAGGAGGGTTAAAGAAATTGTGCATAATATTCATTAAATTGGGCATTGAAAAGAGGCAGAGGAGCGGGGTGCGGGGGGGAAAATTCTTCTCCCTGCTCCCTTGCTTCTTCCCTGCTCTCCACTCACTTTTACCAAATGCACCTTTGCATCGGGGCAAAAGTTAGGTATATCCTAATCTTGAATAGAGTTTTGATAATTTAAAATTATGGCAGGACACAGTAAATGGGCAAATATTAAGCGCCAGAAGGCGGTAGTAGATGCAAAAAAGGGAAAAACCTTTACTCAGTTATCCAGGGCGATTATTGTTGCAGCTAGAAGCGGCGTACCAGATCCAGCTTTGAATTTTCAACTTCGCACGGCAATTGACAAGGCCAAGGCTGCGAGTATCCCTAATGATAATATTGAACGAGCGATCGCTAAAGGTGCAGGCACTTTTGGCGGCGATAATGCTACTTTTGAAGCGATTCGCTACGAAGGTTATGGCCCCGGTGGTGTAGCGATTTTAATTGAAGCCCTTACAGATAATCGTAATCGCACCGCTGCTGACTTGCGTGTAGCTTTTAGTAAAAATGGTGGCAATCTTGGTGAAACAGGTTGCGTTAGCTGGATGTTTGACCAAAAAGGCGTTTGTGTTGTGCAGGGTGTGGTTGACGAAGAACAACTTTTAGAAGCATCCCTCGAAGGCGGTGCCCAGTCTTATGAGATGACTGAAGATGAGATAGCTGAGGTATTTACTGACATCGGAAATTTAGAAGCCCTTAGCCAGGCACTCAAAAATCAAGGTATTAAGGTAGTTGATGCCGAATTGCGCTGGATTCCTAGTAATAGTGTAGAAATTACTGATCTCAATCAGGCGCGATCGCTTTTCAAGCTAATTGATACTCTAGAAGGATTGGATGACGTGCAAAATGTCACAGCGAACTTTGATATAGCAGAAGAATTGATGAATATCAGCATTTATTAATCAAAATTAACACAAACATCAGAGCAAATGATAGTCACTTGGTTCTGATGTCAAAAATAGTACATTTGGATAAAAATACTAGCAAGTATTCCTACCACAGTATTGCACCTAAGTCCTATATCTACGGATGTAAAAATAGACATGAAAGCTTCATATCAATTACAAACTTATGACATACGCCTATTGGATAGTTAGATTGTTGATTACCTGATGAGGATTTTCAAGTGAATAAGTTCGCTAAAGCTTTACTTTTGGCTCTAGTATTTGCTGCTCCTGTAACCGTTTTTGCATCTCAAGCTCAAGCGAAAGAAGTCCGTGTTGCTAGTGTAAGAAGTGCTAAAGTTCATCACAAGAAACATCACAAGACACATTACAAGCGTCATGTTAAAAACCTAACTCATAAAACTCACGCATAAATAGTTACTATTAGTCGTAAAAGTTTCTAGTAGCTCCGTAATAAAGTTTAGTGTTGGTTTATCTGAAAAATAATTGTATTATTTAACCCCGCTGGAATCCCTACCAATCAGCGGGGTTTTTTATTAACTTGCTCATGAGGACGCGATCGCGTAGAAATCAAAGTTAAGCTTATGAAAGCAGATTATTTAGAAGAATCACTTCTGCGTCAATTGGAGGAGCGTTTGCTCCAACCTGATGTCCGAAAATCAGCTAAAGATATCATAGACTTACTTGCTGATGAGTTCATTGAGATCGGAAGCTCAGGGCGTGTTTTCGATAAACAGCAAATTATCGAAAGCTTGCAGAATGAACCCATAGAACCCCTGATTGAAAGATCGATCACAGAATTTAAAACGTTAGTTTTAGCAACAGGGGTTATTTTAGTAACTTATCGTATAGTTAGACACATATCTGGTGAACAGCCTGTTCATTCACTGCGAAGTTCTATCTGGAAATTGAACAACGGTCAATGGAAAATGATCTTTCATCAGGGCACTTTAGTCAAGATATGACATGTGCAGTATGATAAGTAACTACCCGAAATTATATAGAGTCAAGTATTTGCACACAAAAGGCTCAAGCATTGCTGCCTGAGCCTTTTCTAGATTCAATTAAGTTACTTTCGTCTACTTAACTTAGTAGCGGTTGTTGCGGTTGTAGCCGCCGCCACCGCCACGATTGCCACCACCAAAGGAACCACCACCTCTGTCTTCTCTAGGCTTGGCTTTATTCACTTTGAGGTCACGACCAAGCCACTCAGCACCATCAAGGGCTTCAATAGCTTTTGTTTCTTCATCTTCTGAATTCATTTCCACGAAAGCAAAGCCGCGTAAACGACCTGTTTCACGGTCTGTGGGTAGTTGAACACGCTTAACAGTACCATATTCTGCAAATACAGCACTCAACGCATCTTGTGTAACATCATAGGAGAGGTTACCAACGTAAATTGACATCAAATGTCTCCAAAATCATAAGTTTGTAGAGATTTAGATTTCGGAGAGAAGTCTGTAATACCAAAAGGGAAAAGCCTGTCAATACTAAAAACAAACACTGTCGCCGAATTAATTCTCATTTCACTTTCCATGATGACATAGCAACTAACTTTCTGGGTAAAAGTTTGAAAAACTGTTATAAAAAGTTATATGAGCAGTTGACAGCTAAGTGCTGGCTAGTGGCAGAATGGGTCAAAAGAGGCAGGGGAGCAGGGGGCAAGGGGGAAAACTGAGACGGAGCTTGTACTCGCAGCTTGCGTAAGAGCGCCCTAGAAGGGCGGGGCTACCCCAGCCAGGTCAGGGCTTGCTCTCCCTGCGCCCTACCCCTTTGCTTCTTCGGTGAGGCTATAGCGAACCACACCCACGAGTTAAACTAACCCACTCTTTTTTCTAAATATTGACCAATCATCAACTGCTCACCAGCACGAGAGATAATGGTTTGTCTGGTGCGGTATTTGCTGCCAATTAGCTTTAACTCTTCTTCAAAGACTGAACCGTTGTATTCAGTTCGCAAACACATTGTTTTAGGGTTGGAGAAATAATAGTGGGCGGTAACTGGTTTGGATATGGCAAAACCGCGATCGCGATACAAAAGGTTTCCTACAGCCCCAAATAATGTAGAACCTTGCGACTCTTTCCTAGACTTCAGTACATCTGTACTTTCCCATGTAACTGCTGCACCACAAATTAAGCTACCTGTATCATACAAATCGTGCATCTGAGCTAGCTTTTGCAATTCATCACAGCCCTGCTTGAGAAAATTGATCGTAACTATACTCTCCATCTCCTTGGTTTCTCCCTCAGGTAGGCTGTAATAGCGTCGTTGCGATCGCCACTTACCAACTGATTCCTGGAAAAATTCGGAAATCTGGGCTTCGTCAGCGGTTTGTGCAATTTTTAGCAATGATGTCACTTGTAACTTTCCTGATCTAATATTGGTGGCTGTGCTGTAATATATCTCGTCTTTTTCTTTGCTTTTTATGCGATGTCTACGACGGACTACGCCTACGCTTGAGCAAAATTTCACAGTGCAAAAAAAAGCAACCTATGTTTACTATTCTTAATATATTGGATTAAGCGTAAAAATTACTAAGCATTTTGCTATATTAAATTTGGTTATGTCGACCTAAGTATAGCTACTTAATACCGCCCATTTTAGAAGTAGGGGTGTGAAAATCCCGCATCTTCAGTAAACATAAGTCTTCTACTAAGGGCAGATTGCAAGAAATTTAAAAATATTTATACTGAGTTAAGAATTGCATCGGCAGCTAAAAAGCTGCCGACTCAATGTAATGAGTTAAAGTGGTGAGAATTTTTTTGAAAGAAAGTAATTTTTGATACAAAATTCTGCAAGAAGATAGCTAATTGACTCTCGCCGCTTTTCACTATTCATAATGTCTCAAAATTACTTGGTAATGCACGGCTGTTTAAACCCAAAAAGCTACCCAAATACGAGAAAAATAAATGATTTTGGACAGAAAGAAGCCGCACAAGCAGGTGAAAATCTCACCTTTCGCAGCCGCTAACCAGGTAATTAATGCCCAGTTAGATTCAGTTGTAAAAACTGATATGGCTGTTGTAGATACAAAGAGTAGCGTTGACACAAAGGGGTCTTCCCCTTTCGCATCCATATTATTGATTCCCTGTTTGCTGGGCATAGGATTGCTGACAGTAAATTGTGGAGTGCTGCCCAAGGAAGAAGTGGCTGATGCCCAATCTCAGAGTCCGGGTAGTGGACAACGTGGTGGTGCAACGGCTGTAGATGCGGCGATCGCTCGAACTGATACGCTGCAAACACAACCAGAATACACAGGTAATACAACACCCTTTCGGATTGTATCAGTGCGATCGCAAGTAGAAGCCCGATTGTTGGCTTTGAACCTTGATGTTGGCGATACAGTAAAGCTTGGGCAAAACGTTGGGCGGTTAGATGATGCCATCCTTTCGACCCAATTAAAGCAAGCAGAAGCAGAACTAGCAGCCCTGAAATCAGAAGTAGCGAGGGCAACTAATCAAGTAAGCAATGCCCGTGCAGACGTTGAACGGGCGCGCCTAGAAGTAGTACAAGCTCAGGCAGACTCAGAACGCCAACAGAATCTATTCAAAGCTGGAGCGATCGCTGAACAAACTGCCCAGCAAGCACGTACCCAGGCACAAACAGCCGCCCAGGCACTCCGAGCAGCCCAAGAGCAAGTCCGTACAGAACAGCAAGCCGTTGCCGCCGCCCAAGGTAGAGTACTTGCTCAACAGGCATTGGTTGCCCAAACCAAAGAGCGTAGGTCTTATGCTCGATTGACATCCCCTATCACTGGCGTAGTCACAGAAAAGATGACAGAACCAGGCAATCTTCTGCAAGCAGGTAGCGAAGTCTTGAAAATTGGCGACTTTAACCGTGTCAAAGTCATCGTTCAAGTTTCTGAATTAGAACTGGCACAAATTCAGGTTGGGCAGTCTGTACAAGTCCGCTTAGATGCCTTTCCCAAAGAAACATTAATTGGCAGAGTTACACGCATTTCTCCAGCTGCCGATGCCACAGCTCGCTTGATACCTGTAGAAGTAGTGATTCCTAACACTCAAGCCAAGATTGGCAGCGGATTGCTGGCGCGGGTTAATTTTCAAACTCAGACTCAACAGCGGGTAGTAGTGCCGCAAACAGCGATTCAAAAACAAGCAGGGGCAGCAAAGGGAGCAGAAAAAGAGCAAGAAAACCCATCAGGGACGCTATTTGTGGTGAAAGACACAGAAGGCAAGACGAAAGTAGCGACACGTGCAGTTACTTTAGGAAAAAGGGCTGATGGCAGAGTGGAAATTTTATCCGGTTTGCAAGCAGGAGAGCGCTATGTTGTTCGGAGTGGTAAGCCGTTAAAAGAAGGTGACACTGTAAGTCTTTCAATTCTTTCAGAAAAGCAATAGTCGGGTGAGCAATAACCACCATACCAAAGAAAAAAGTACTCAGTAGTCAGCACTTATCACTTAGTATCATGCAACAGGCAAACAATAATAATGGCAATGGCGGATTTAGCCTTAGTGCGATCGCTATCCGCCAACACATTGGCACACTCATGCTCACTGTGGCAGTAATTGTCATTGGGGTATTTTTTCTCACAACTATCCAAGTCGATCTTCTACCATCAATTACCTATCCCCGAATTGGGGTGCGGCTAGAAGCCCCTGGTATTTCACCAGAAGTAGCAGTAGATGAAATCACCAGACCTTTAGAAGAAGCTTTATCAGCAACCGAGAATGTAGTGCAAGTTTTTTCCCGCACCCGTGAGGGACAGGTAAGCCTCGATTTATACTTTCAACCAGGGGGCGATATTGACCAAGCCCTAAATGATGCTACTGCTGCTTTTAACCGAGGTCGAGGACAACTACCAGATACGATAGAGGAGCCGCGCTTATTTAAAGTCGATCCCTCCCAATTGCCAGTTTATGAATTGGCGCTGACGTCTCCTTCATTGCCAGGGAAAGATTTACGCGTATTTGCTGATGAAGAGTTAACCCGTGAACTCAGTGTCGTACCGGGAGTAGCTTCAGTTGACGTATCTGGTGGTGCAGAAGAAGAAGTACGAGTGCTTGTTGACTTAAACCGATTGCAAGCTTTGGGTGTAGGCTTAAATGATGTCTTAGATGAATTAACAGCGCGTAACCAAGATACTTCTGGTGGTCGGATTCTAGGGCAAAATTCCGAGCCATTGACTCGGACTGTTGGACGCTTCCAAAATGCTAGGGAAATTGAAAACCTTTCTTTGAAAGTTTCCTCCTCTGCCTCCCCTGCTTCCTCTGCCTCCCCTGCTTCCCCTGCTTCCCCTATCTCCCCTACCTCCCCTGCCTCCCGTACACCTTCCCGCCGCGTCTACTTGCGAGACTTTGCAGAGGTAATTGACGATACAGAAGAACAACGAGTATTTGTTTACCTCAACCGTCAGCCTGCGGTGAAATTTTCAATTCAAAAGCAGCCTGAAGCCAATACAATCACAGTTGTAGATGCTGTCAAGCGGCGAATTGAACAATTACGACAATCGGGTTTAATTCCAGCAGACATGACTTTGAGTCCCACCACAGATGAATCTGTCTTCATCCGCAACTCTTTAAATGATGTCATCTTTTCGGGGATTTCTGGGGCATTGTTAGCAGCAGCAGCAGTATTGTTATTTTTGGGATCGTTCAGGCAAACATTTATTATCAGTTTGACGATTCCGCTGTGTACGCTAGCAGCGATCGCTTTAATGAGAATATTTGGTTTAACCTTGAATGTTTTTAGTTTGGCAGGTCTGACATTAGGAGTTGGTCAAGCAATTGACACATCGGTTGTAATCCTAGAAAACATTTCCGAAAAAACAGGGATGACTCCCAATCAGAGGGAGATGGAGGCAGGGGAGCAGGGGAGCAGAGGAGCAGAGGGGAAGGGGAGAAACTCAAGATTCTTTATTGATAGTGCGATCGCAGCTTCCCAAGAAGTAGAATCTGCTTTAGTTGCTGCTACAGGTGCAAACTTAGTTTCTGTAGTACCATTCCTCTTAATTGGCGGCTTTATTGCACTGCTATTTAATGAACTGATTCTGACAATTAGCTTCGCAGTCGCAGCATCCCTTGTTGTCGCCATCACAGTAGTACCGATGCTGTCTTCTCGACTCTTGGGAATTCGTTGGTCTAGTCGGATCAGTGAATTTTGGCTGCTTAAACAATTTAATCACCGATTTGAAGATGCGACTCGGGGATACGGTAACTTCTTAACCAAGGTTTTACGCTATCGGCTCATCGTCGTTACCGCCGCTTTGCTAATTTTAGGCGGCAGTAGCTTCTTTATGTTTGGTCAAATTCCCCAAGAAATTTTACCCCGCATCAGTACTGGTCAAGCTAACTTGAGAGCGCAGTTTCCGCCGGGTACACCTTTAGCAACTTCGGAAAAAGTTATGCAAATTGTCGATGACATTTTGCTCAAACAACCAGAAACCGAGTCTGCTTTCACAACTGTGGGTGGTTCTTTGTTTGGTAGCAATACTACAGAGAATCCTTTACGTGCTAGCAGCACTATCAATCTAAAACCAGGCACAGATGTCGAAGCTTTCGTCAAAAAAGTAACTCAGGAATTTAACAAACTCAACTTAGCAGGAATCCTGCTGCGCCTCAATCCTGGTCAGGTGCGGGGTTTAATCTTGAGTAATTCTCCAGTGCAAGGGTCAGAAGTTGACGTGATTCTGCAAGGTGAGAATGAAGAAAACTTAACCCAAGCAGGCGCACAAGTGCTGCAAGCATTGCAAGAAAGGGCAAAATTAGCAACATTCCGACCAGATGCCGATGCTAGGCAACCCGAAATCCAAATTCGCCCCGACTGGGAAAGAGTTTCAGCTTTAGGATTGAGCGCCAGCCAAATTGGTGCAACAGTTCAAACAGCAATTGAAGGTTCAGTTCCGACGCAAATTCAACGCGGTAATCGTTTAGTTGATGTGCGGGTGCAGCTAAATAAAGAAGCGATTCAGCGTCCTTCTCAGCTAGAGCAATTACCGCTATTTACAGAAAACAATCAACTAATCCGGCTTTCAGATGTTGCGAAAATTCAAGAAGGTCAAGCGCCTGGTGAGGTGCAACGAATTAATCAACGCCAAGCTTTTATTGTGGCAGGCAACCTGAGCGAGGGAGCTAGTCTTAGTGAAGCGATCGCAGAAGTCAACGAAGTACTAAAGGATGTAGACTTACCTGATGGCGTTTCCATTGTGCCTAGTTCTGCCCAAGAAACTAATCAGCAACTTCAGGATGCTTTAAAAACTTTGGGGTTGTTGGCGACGTTCTTAATCTTTGTAGTTATGGCGGTGCAATACAATTCCCTAATTGACCCATTGGTAATTATGTTCACCGTACCACTAGCCTTAGCTGGGGGAATTTTTGGACTTTACATTACCCAAACTGCAATTGGCGCAACTGTAATTGTTGGTGTCGTCTTGCTAGTGGGAATTGTGGTAAACGCAGGGATTCTCATGGTGGAACTAGCGAATCAAATTCGGGATGAAGAAGGTTGTAGTCGCCAAATTGCCATCATGAAAGCTGCTCCTCAACGCTTGCGCCCAATTATCATGACCACAGTCACCACTATCTTAGGACTGTTTCCTTTGGCATTGGGCATTGGCGAAGGTTCGGAATTTTTGCAGCCTTTAGGGATTGTAGTTTTTTTTGGGATGGCGATCGCAACAATGCTGACACTATTTATCATCCCTTGTTTTTATATTCTGCTGCACGATTTGCTTGGTGGAAATTGGGCGAAGCCAGTGTTAATCCGATTGCGTGGATTTACGAAAAAACTTACCAGCTAACGATCGCTGCTGATTGAATTGAGTCATTAGTCATTAGTTATGAGCAAATGACTAATGACTAATGGCAAAGGACTAACTAGCTAACAGAGTTTTTTCTAGAGAAGTCCAACGGAAATAGCGATCGCCGCCTCTCTCAATAATGACTTTCACTCGTGGTTCTAGCTGAGGCAAATTCGTTAAATACTCAACTTCCTCATTAGAAAGAATATGCCCTTCAATAATCCACAAGACCAGCCCCTTCGATTTTGGTGGCAGCTGTTCTAAATGAGAATCGAGAATGGGTGGCAAATAGTAAACCTGACCCACTGCTGCACCACTACCAGTGCTTTTTTTCCCAAGATGAGGAGGTCTGACTCCATGAATTCTTGTGAGATACGCAGCTACGTCACCCAGTCCCTTAGCGGTAATGTGGAGAGTAGTATAGCCAGCTGCCCGTATTCGGCGCTGATATCGACCTTCATAACCCCCTTCCAGAGGTACATACACACCAAGAGCGCCAAATTTTTCCAGATCGCGGATTAAACCGTTGCCAGTGGTAATTAGTGCCATAGATTTTCGTCTTATCCCACTTAGATATCTCTATTATTTACCCTGAACCGATAAGATTAAAAGCATTTTTTTGGGCATGAGGCATTGGCTATTAATTCTTCTCCCCCAGTTCCCAGTCCCCAGTCCCCATTCCCTAAAAATAACTCTATAAACTACTGGACAAACATAAATAAATAATTTATATTATTAGATTGTGACCAAAAACGCAAATTAGGTTGACTTTTTACTGTCATTCTGAGGTAGTGTTAGCATCAAAAGCTGATGACTTAATCCAGATTGGATAATCTAACTCAGATTGATCATAGACTGGTAAACTAAGAAAGCTTTCAGGTCAACATTGGAGCTTAGAGACGAACAAACAAAGCGAGTCTTAATCTCCAGGGTAAGTTTACTCCTGCGCCTCTGAAAAAGTAGGCAAAGTCTTAAACAATAGTTTAAGGTATTTAAGGAAGTAAAACTGAGCAGCAATGTTGGTTTCATGGCATTACGTCAGTCTCAGTTAACGGATACTGGGCGGTAAAAACCGCTTAAGTCCAACTGCAACACGGCAGTAGCCAATCTCCGGGAACCCGTCTCATAGGCGTGTGAAAATCGGAAACCCCGCCGACAGCGCTGCCTCCAGAAAGTGCCAGAGCAATTGCTTGGACAAAAGCATTGCTGCACACAGCTTAAAGCTGTAGCGCCTTGCATTGATTCCAGAAGTTACTCCTTCCCAGTGGGAAGGGACTTGTGGCTGCTCTGGTGATCTAGTGAGTGAAGCTAAACAGATTCACCAAGCAGTACGGACACGGTTTGTTGTGTCCGAAAGCATTTGGAGCGGTTTATTTAAATAAGCCCTTCCAAATTTCGCAGGCTAACCCAGCCTAAACTGATGCGTACAAAGCGTGTCCTCTAGAGTCCAATTCCAAGGTCAGCAAGTAGAAAGGAGAACCAGTTATTGTGTCTGTAGGTATTCTCGGCACCAAGCTGGGCATGACCCAAATATTTGACGAAGCAGGAGTAGCTATTCCTGTGACTGTCATTCAAGCAGGGCCATGCACCGTTACACAAGTTAAAACGAAAGAAACCGACGGTTACTTTGCCATTCAAGTTGGTTATGGCGAAGTTAAACCCAAGGCACTAAACAGACCACTATTGGGACATTTGGCAAAATCATCTGCCCCAGCATTGCGTCACTTAAATGAATATCACACCGATAGCTCTAGTGATTATGCTTTAGGTCAAGAGATTAAAGCAGATATTTTTAGCGCAGGTCAAATTGTCGATGTCGTCGGCACAAGCATCGGTCGCGGCTTTGCAGGAAACCAGAAGCGCAATAACTTTGCTCGTGGGCCAATGTCACACGGTTCCAAAAACCACAGAGCGCCCGGATCAATTGGTGCTGGTACAACACCAGGTCGTGTCTATCCAGGTAAGCGGATGGCAGGGCGTTTAGGTGGAAAACGCATCACAATCCGTAAATTGACGATAGTGCGAGTTGATTCAGAACGCAACTTATTGCTAATTAAGGGAGCCATTCCTGGTAAACCAGGCGCTCTAGTCAGCGTTGTGCCTGCAAAAGTAGTGGGATAGTCAAAAGTCATTAGTCAGAAGTCATTAGTCAGTAGTCATTGGCTAAAGACAAATGGCATAAAGACAAATGACAAATGACGCCACGTGCTTCATCTGGGGAGACCCCAAGACCGCAGTGGCTCACAAATGACAAAGGACAGATAAGAAAAATGGTTGAAAGCGTAGTTAAAAATTGGCAAGGAGAACAGGTCGGCGAGACGACCTTCGAGTTGCGCGTTGCCAAAGAAGAAACAGCGTCTCATATTGTGCATCGCGCCTTAGTACGGCAATTGACCAATGCTCGTCAAGGAAATGCCAGTACAAAAACTCGTGCTGAAGTCAGAGGCGGTGGCCGGAAACCTTGGAGACAAAAAGGTACTGGTCGCGCTCGTGCCGGGTCTATTCGTTCTCCATTGTGGCGTGGTGGTGGTGTGATCTTTGGGCCAAAACCCAGAGACTTCAACCTCAAATTGAACCGCAAAGAGCGACGTTTGGCATTGCGGACAGCATTTGTCAGCCGTATTGACGACTTGATTGTAGTAGAAGAATTTAGCACCGAGCTATCTCGCCCCAAAACTAAAGAATTAGTGGCAGCCCTTGCCCGTTGGGGAGTAGTACCAGAAAGCAAGGCACTGTTAATTTTGTCTGAGATTGCGGATACAGATAACGTTTATTTGTCAGCCCGCAACATTGAAAATTTAAAACTAATTGCAGCCGACCAGCTAAATGTTTTTGATTTACTGCACGCTGACAAAATTGTAGTTACGGCATCAGCCCTAGAAAAAATTCAGGAGGTCTACAGTGCCTAGCTTTGACCCCCGTGATCTTGCCGACTTAGTACGTCGCCCAATCGTTACCGAGAAAGCGACCATCTTGATGGAACAAAACAAGTACACCTTTGAAGTAATTCCCAAAGCATCAAAGCCAGAAATCAAGGCTGCGATCGAAGACTTGTTTCAGGTCAAGGTTGTAAAAGTCAACACCATCCTACCACCACGTAAAAAGCGGCGCGTTGGTAAGTTTATTGGTTATAAACCCCAATATAAACGAGCGATCATCACTGTCGCACCTGGGGATGAAGACAAGATTAGACAAGTTCTATTCCCAGAAGTCTAAAAAAGTTAGGAGTTAGGAGTTAGGAGTTAGGAGTTACTGAACTCAAAACTCAAAACTCAAAACTCAGCACTCAGCACTCAGCACTCAGCACTTAAAAATATGGGTACTCGCTCTTATCGCCCTTATACCCCCAGTACTCGCCAAGTTACAATCTCTGACTTTGCGGAAATTACTAGAACCGAGCCAGAAAAATCCCTAACAACCTCGAAGCATCGCGCCAAAGGTCGGAATAATCACGGACGGATTACTAGTCGTCGCCGGGGTGGCGGACACAAACAGCTTTATCGGATCATCGATTTTAAAAGGGATAAACATAATATTCCTGCCAAAGTCGCAGCAATTGAATACGATCCTAACCGCAACGCCAGAATTGCCCTTTTGTATTACCAAGATGGCGAAAAACGGTACATCCTTCACCCCAACGGGTTGAAAGTTGGAACAATAATTATTTCTGGGCCGGAAGCACCTTTTGAAGATGGTAATGCCTTACCACTCTGGAAGATTCCTTTGGGTACTAGTGTTCACAACGTAGAACTGACTCCTGGTAAAGGTGGTCAAATTGTCCGTGCTGCTGGTGCTAGCGCTCAAGTTGTGGCAAAAGAAGGTAATTATGTAACTCTCAAGTTGCCTTCAGGAGAAGTCCGTTTGATTCGACGCGAGTCTTACGCCACCATTGGGCAAGTAGGCAACACCGATGCGAGAAACCTAAGTGCAGGTAAAGCCGGACGAAATCGCTGGAAAGGCCGCCGTCCTAAGGTTAGGGGTAGCGTCATGAACCCAGTGGATCACCCACATGGAGGTGGTGAAGGTAGAGCGCCTATCGGTAGATCGGGGCCTGTTACACCTTGGGGTAAACCCACATTGGGCGCAAAGACACGCAATCGCAAGAAACTTAGCAGCAAGTTGATTGTACGTCGTCGTCGTAAGTCTTCTAAACGCGGTCGCGGTGGTCGTGAATCATAGAATTTTAGATTTTAGATTTTGGATTTTAGATTGGGTCTACTTGTGAACATTGAAAATTTGTGAAACTTGATTCAGGCACGTTAATTATCCAAAATCCGAAATTCTAAATCCTAATTCCTAAATCCTAAAGCCAAAATTGAACTATGGGTCGTTCTCTAAAAAAAGGTCCCTTCGTTGCGGATCATCTCCTAAAGAAAATTGAAAAGCTCAACGACAACAACAGAAAAGAAGTTATTAAAACTTGGTCACGAGCTTCGACAATTTTGCCCTTAATGGTAGGTCATACCATCGCTGTTCACAACGGACGCCAACACGTCCCAGTTTTTGTAAATGAACAGATGGTAGGACACAAGTTGGGTGAATTTGCCCCGACACGCACCTACAGGGGTCATGGAAAAAGCGACAAAAAAGCGGGTAGGTAGTTATTAGTCATTGGTCATTTGTCATTAGTCATTAGTTATTAGCTATTTGACAAAGGACAAAGGACGAAGGACGAAAGATAAAATTGGAGAAAATTATGGCTACTAATACTACTGAAGTAAAAGCGATCGCTCGTTTTATCCGCATCTCGGCTTATAAAGTGCGTCGGGTACTCGATCAAATCCGGGGGCGATCGTACCGAGAAGCGTTAATCATTCTGGAATTCATGCCCTATCGCGCCACTGAACCCATATTGAAGGTTCTCAGAAGCGCTGCTGCTAATGCCGAACACAACGCTGGGTTAGATCGGACTCAACTAGTGATTACTCAGGCTTATGCCGATCAAGGACCGCCGTTGAAGCGCTTCCAGCCAAGAGCGCAAGGTCGAGCTTACCAAATTCGCAAGCCGACGTGTCATATTACTGTGGCTGTTGCAGCTGCTCCAGAAAAATAAGCACGTTTACACGAATAAATTGCGTAAAGTAAGAAATTTTAGAGGAAGCATTCGTGGGACAGAAGATTCATCCAGTTGGTTTTCGCCTGGGTATTACACATGAACATCAATCCCGTTGGTTTGCTGTTCCTGATCGTTATCCAGAACTTCTCCAAGAAGACTACAAACTCCGTCAATACATAGAACAAAAGCTGGGTAGACAGGCTCAAAACAACGCCGGAATTTCCGAAGTGCGGATTGAGCGCAAAGCCGACCAAATCGACTTAGAAGTACGCACAGCTAGACCTGGCGTTGTAGTAGGTCGTGGTGGACAAGGTATTGAATCCTTACGTACCGGACTCCAAGGAGTGTTGGGTGGCAATCGCCAAATTCGCATTAACGTAGTTGAAGTGCAACGAGTTGATGCTGATGCCTACCTAATTGCTGAATATATTGCTCAACAATTGGAACGTCGGGTTTCCTTTCGACGGGTAGTGCGGCAATCGATTCAACGTGCCCAACGGGCTGGTGTCCAAGGTATTAAAATCCAAGTTAGCGGTCGCCTCAACGGTGCGGAAATTGCCCGGACAGAGTGGACTCGTGAAGGTAGAGTACCTTTACATACCTTACGGGCTGACATTGACTACTCTTATTGCACGGCAAAAACTGTTTACGGCATTTTGGGTATCAAAGTATGGGTGTTTAAGGGAGAAATTATTCCTGGACAAGAACCAGATCCACTACCACCCGCAAGCCGCGATCGCGAACGTGACCCCCGCGATCGCGAACGTGAACCCCGTCGCCGTCAACAACAGCGTCGTCGCCAGCAATTTGAAGACAGATCAAATGAAGGATAAATCGTCATTAGTCATTAGTCATTAGTCATTAGGAAATGGCAGATGACAAATGGCAGATGACAAATGACAAATGACAAGTAACAAACCATGTTAAGCCCTAGAAGAACTAAATTCCGCAAGCAACAGCGCGGACGGATGGAGGGACTAGCCACCCGTGGTAGCACCCTTAACTTCGGTGATTTTGCACTCCAAGCTCAAGAACCTGCTTGGATTACCTCGCGTCAAATCGAGGCTTCCCGTCGGGCAATGACTCGTTATATTCGTCGGGGTGGACAAATCTGGATTCGGATTTTCCCTGATAAACCTGTAACCATGCGTCCTGCGGAAACCCGGATGGGTTCCGGTAAAGGTAATCCAGAGTTTTGGGTAGCTGTAGTCAAGCCGGGGCGGATTTTGTTTGAAATCGGTGGAGTTACTGAAGAAATTGCGCGTGAAGCAATGCGCTTGGCTTCATTTAAACTGCCCATCAAAACTAAGTTTATTGTGCGCTCTCAACCACAGGAGCAGGAGTAACTTATGCCTCTTCCCAAGATTTCAGAAGCTAGAGAATTAAGTGACGAGAAGCTCTCTGATGAAATTGTCGCAATCAAAAGACAACTATTTCAGTTGCGCTTGCAAAAAGCCACCAGACAACTAGAAAAGCCCCATCAGTTCCGACAATTGCGCCACCGCCTAGCCCAATTGCTGACGCTAGAAACAGAACGCAAACGGGCAGCAAGTCAATCGGCTAAAGAAAAAAAGTAGGAGATTATGGCAGTTAAAGAACGAGTTGGCTTGGTAGTGAGCGATAAAATGCAAAAAACTGTGGTAGTCGCCATAGAAAACCGCGCTCCTCACCCCAAGTACGGCAAGATTGTGGTTAACACCCAACGATATAAAGTTCACGACGAAGAAAATCAGTGTAAAGTAGGCGATCGCGTTCGCATTCAGGAAACTAGACCCCTGAGTAAAACCAAGCGCTGGAAAATCACAGAAGTCCTGAACGTCAAGCCTACTTAAACCTCATCGTTGTTAGAAACTAACAACATTACAAGGGAGAATAATTGTGATTCAACCCCAGACTTACCTGAATGTCGCAGATAATAGCGGCGCCCGCAAACTAATGTGCATCCGCATCTTAGGCGGAGGCAATCGCCGTTATGGCTTTATCGGCGATAAAATTATCGCAGTTGTCAAAGATGCTACACCCAACATGGCTGTTAAAAAGTCTGATGTTGTGGAAGCAGTAATTGTTCGGACTCGGAAAGCTGTAAGTCGTGACAGCGGTATGAGTATTCGCTTTGATGATAACGCCGCTGTAATTATCAACAAAGACGGTAATCCCAGAGGCACACGGGTTTTCGGCCCAGTTGCACGGGAACTGCGCGATAAAAACTTTACTAAAATTGTTTCTCTGGCTCCGGAGGTGCTTTAATGGCAGCCAAACAAGGTACGCCCAAAGTATTCCATAAAATGCACGTCAAAACTGGCGACACTGTACAAGTGATTGCTGGCAAAGACAAAGGAAAAATTGGCGAAATTACTCAGGCACTTCCCCAACTGAGTAAAGTCATCGTCAAAGGTGTCAACATTAAAACCAAGCACGTCAAACCTCAGCAAGAAGGGGAATCGGGGCGAATTATTACCCAAGAATTCCCGATTCATAGCTCCAACGTCATGCTTTATTCCACCAAGCAAAACGTTGCTAGTCGTGTTGGTTACACCTTTACCTCAGAAGGCAAAAAGGTCAGAAAACTCAAGAAAACTGGCGAAATTCTCGATAAATAAGAATTTAGCCAACTTGAAATTTTAGATTTTAAATTTAATCCAAAATCCAAAATCTAAAATCCAAAATTAAAGTTTCCCTGACCAAGCCCAGGGATATCAGGACAAAAAAACTATGGCGACAACAAGACTCAAAACCTTATATCAAGAGACAATCGTCCCCAAACTGATTAATCAGTTTCAATATACCAACGTTCATCAAGTACCGAAGTTGGTAAAGGTTACGATAAACCGAGGTTTGGGTGAAGCAGCTCAAAATGCGAAGTCTCTAGAGGCATCCATCAACGAAATTGCCTTGGTAACAGGTCAAAAACCAGTGGTGACACGGGCGAAAAAGGCGATCGCTGGCTTTAAGATTCGTCAAGGGATGCCTGTGGGAATCATGGTTACTCTCAGAGCCGAACGGATGTATGCCTTTTTCGACAGACTGGTTAGCCTGTCATTACCCAGAATTCGAGATTTTCGCGGCGTTAGCCCTAAAAGCTTTGACGGACGCGGTAACTACACTCTGGGTGTGAGAGAACAGCTAATTTTTCCAGAAGTCGAATACGACAGCATCGATCAAGTACGTGGGATGGATATTTCCATCATTACCACAGCAAAAAACGACGAAGAGGGACGCGCCTTACTTAAAGAATTAGGAATGCCCTTTCGCGATCAATAAGTTCATCTATAGAGGGAACGATGGCGGCTAACGACACAATTGCAGATATGCTGACGCGCATCCGCAATGCCAACCTGGCGCGGCATCAAACTACACAAGTGCCAGCGACAAAATTGACCCGGAGCATTGCCAAAGTGCTACGGGAGGAAGGCTTTATTGCTGAAATCGAAGAAGCAGAAGAAGGGGTAAAACGCAATCTGGTAATTTCCCTGAAATACAAGGGAAAAAACCGTCAGCCTTTGATCACCGCTTTAAAGCGGGTAAGTAAGCCTGGCTTGCGTGTTTATTCAAATCGAAAAGAATTACCAAGGGTACTAGGCGGCATTGGCATTGCCATTATTTCTACATCCAGTGGCATTATGACTGACCGCGAAGCGCGGCGTCAGAACTTGGGTGGTGAAGTACTTTGTTACGTTTGGTAGTCATTGGTCATTAGTCATTAGTCATTAGTTATTGGTCATTAGTCATTTGTTATTAGTGAAATACAAAAGACAAAGGACAAATAACAAAGGACAAAAGACAAAGGACAAATAACAAAGGACAAAAAGTCATGTCTCGTATTGGTAAACGTCCAATTACTATTCCCGCCAAAGTTCAAGTGGCGATCGATGGTACGAATATTGTGGTGAAAGGCCCGAAAGGAGAACTTTCTCGCACTCTCAGAGATAATATCTCACTCTCTCAAGAGGGGGAAATATTACACGTAAATCGTCGGGATGAAACTCGGACATCGAAGCAATTGCACGGCTTGAGCCGCACTTTAGTTGCCAACATGGTCGAGGGAGTATCCCTTGGTTTTCAGCGCCGTTTGGAAATTCAAGGTGTTGGTTACAGGGCACAACTTCAAGGGCGTAACCTAGTTTTAAATATGGGTTATAGCCATCAGGTGCAAATTGAACCACCAGAAGGAATTCAGTTTGCCGTAGAAAACCCCACTAACATCATTGTCAGCGGCTATGACAAAGAAATCGTCGGTAACACAGCCGCCAAAATTCGTGCCGTTCGTCCACCAGAACCTTACAAAGGTAAAGGCATTCGCTATGCCGGTGAAGTGGTCAGACGGAAAGCTGGTAAGACTGGTAAGGGTGGTAAGAAGTAGAAATGAAACTTACTCGTAGAGAATCAAAAAACCGTCGTCATCGACGCGTGCGTGGCAAAGTAACTGGCTCCCCAGAACGTCCCCGTTTAGCGGTATTTCGTTCTAATGAGCATATTTATGCCCAGTTAATTGATGATACTCAGCATCAAACTATCGTGGCCGCATCGACTGTAGAACCAGAGTTGAAATCTAGTTTAGCGTCAGGTGCAAACCGCGACGCATCGGTACAAGTTGGTAAGTTGATCGCAGTGCGATCGCTAGAAAAAGGCATTACCAAAGTAGTCTTCGATCGCGGTGGTAACTTATATCACGGTCGTGTCAAAGCACTAGCTGATGCAGCCCGCGAAGCTGGTTTAGATTTCTAAAGTCATTGGTCATTAGTCATTGGTCATTAGTTATTGGACAAATGACAAAGGACAAATGACAAAAGACAAATGACAACTGACAAATGACGTTCACCAGAGCATAAATTATGGCAACAGAGCGTAAAAGTAGAACAAAGCGTGCCAAAAAAGAAGAAACCACTTGGCAAGAGCGGGTTATTCAAATTCGCCGCGTAAGTAAAGTGGTCAAAGGTGGTAAAAAACTCAGCTTCCGAGCGATCGTTGTCGTGGGTAACGAACGCGGTCAGGTTGGAGTTGGAGTAGGCAAAGCTTCCGATGTAATTGGCGCTGTCAAAAAAGGCGTAGCCGACGGCAAAAAACACCTCATTGATATCCCAATCACCAAATCTAACTCCATCCCCCATCCTATTGATGGTGTCGGTGGTGGTGCAAAAGTGATTATGCGTCCAGCCTCACCTGGTACTGGGGTAATTGCGGGTGGTGCAGTACGAACTGTGTTGGAATTAGCAGGAGTTCGTAACGTCTTAGCCAAGCAACTAGGCTCTAATAATCCGCTCAATAATGCTAGAGCCGCAGTTAATGCCTTATCTACACTGCGTACCCTTTCTGAAGTCGCTGAAGATCGCGGTATTCCTATTCAAAATCTCTACATCTAATTTAGTCATTAGTCATTGGTCATTAGTGAATAACAAAGGACAAATGACAAATGACAAATGACAAACGACAAATGAGAACTTGATAAATTATGAGACTCCATGATGTTAAGCCGCAAAAAGGCTCCAAGAAACGCAAGAAGCGTGTAGCTAGAGGTATTTCTGCCGGTCAAGGCGCTAGTGCTGGTTTAGGTATGCGGGGTCAAAAATCTCGTTCTGGTAGCGGCACTCGACCAGGTTTTGAAGGTGGTCAACAGCCATTGTACCGCCGCTTACCTAAGCTAAAGGGCTTTCCGATTGTTAATCAGAAGATTTACACTACGATTAATGTAGAGAAGCTAGCCTCCCTTCCCGCGAATACAGAAGTAACTTTGACCTCATTGAAAGCCGCAGGTATCCTGACTGCTGTCAAAGGGCCATTGAAAGTTTTAGGTAACGGGGAATTGAGCATTCCGCTCAAGGTACAAGCGGCAGCTTTTACAGTTTCAGCTCGTAGCAAAATTGAGGCAGCTGGTGGTAGTTGTGAAGTCTTATGAGTGAGCCGGAACAGCGCACTTAAATGCAAGCCAACTCGCTGCCAGTGCTTGGTTCACTATAAAGGTAGCACTCTATGATCAGTCGAGATAAAGCCCCAACGGCTCAAGAAACTTTTATGCAGATGGCGCAGGCAGCTGGGCTTAGAGGTAGGCTGCTTGTCACCGTCGGTATTTTAATTTTGGTTCGCCTGGGTATTTTCTTACCTGTCCCAGGCATTGATAGACCGAGATTTGCCGAAGCCATATCGGGCAGTAATTCCATATTCGGCTTATTGGATATATTTTCCGGGCGAGGACTTTCGACTTTGGGTGTCTTTGCTTTAGGAATTTTACCCTTCATTAATGCGTCTATTATCATCCAGTTACTCACAGCTGCGATTCCAACTTTAGAAAATTTACAGAAAAATGAAGGGGAAGCAGGTCGGCGAAAAATATCGCAAATTACCCGCTATGTAACTGTAGGTTGGGCAATCCTTCAAAGTACAGCTTTTTCGGCATTATTCCTCCAACAATTCGCCTTAAAGCCAGGGCCAATCTTTGTGGCTGAAACTGCGATCGCTCTGACTGCTGGTTCGATGTTCGTCATGTGGGCATCAGAACTGATTACAGAACGGGGTATTGGCAACGGCGCATCATTGTTGATTTTTGTCAATATTGTTGCATCATTACCAAAAGCTTTGGGTGATACCATCGACTTGGTACAAGTCGGCGGTCGGGAAGCAGTGGGTCGGGTAATTGTGCTGGTCTTAGTTTTCCTCGCAACAATTGTTGGGATTGTGATTGTGCAGGAAGGAATGCGCCGCATCCCAATTATTTCGGCTCGTCGGCAAGTAGGTCGAAGAGTTTTGGCAGAGCAGCGTAGTTATCTGCCACTGCGGCTAAATCAAGGCGGCGTAATGCCAATTATTTTTGCTGCTGCCATCCTCAGTTTGCCACTGCTAATCGCCAATTTTACTAAAAATGCCGATTTGGCAAATATAGTTAACACTTATTTGAGTCCAAGCGGTTCTAGCTCCTGGGTCTATGCCTTGGTCTACATGATTTCTATTGTTTTCTTCAGCTACTTCTATTCTTCGTTGATTCTCAACCCGGTAGATGTGGCGCAGAACTTGAAGAAAATGGGTTCTAGTATTCCTGGGATTCGTCCCGGCAAGGCAACTAGCGAGTATATCGAACGCGTTTCCAACCGACTCACTTTTTTGGGTGCGATCTTTTTGGGCTTCGTTGCTATTATCCCCACAGCCGTAGAAAGCGCTTTGAATGTGAAAACTTTCCGGGGAATAGGTGCAACCTCGTTGTTAATTTTAGTTGGTGTGGCAATTGAGACAGCCAAACAAGTCCAAACTTATGTCATATCTCAGCGCTATGAAGGAATGGTGAAATAATAGTGACGCGATTAATCTTCTTGGGGCCACCTGGAGCGGGTAAAGGAACACAAGCTCAAACCTTGGCTGAACACTTGAATATTCCCCATATTTCTACGGGTGAAATATTAAGACAAGCTATGAAAGAGCAGACTCCTTTAGGAATCAAAGCTCAAAGTTATGTTGATAGCGGCGAGTTAGTACCCGACCAGCTAGTGGAGGACTTGGTAAAGGAGCGCCTCAGTCAACCAGATGCCAAAAATGGTTGGATTCTTGATGGTTTTCCTCGGAAAGTGACCCAAGCAGCTTTTCTGGAGAAGTTACTGGAAGCAATACATCAAGGTGGCGAAAAGGTAGTCAATTTAGATGCACCAGATGAAATTGTCATCGCACGTTTGCTAGCTAGAGGACGAAAAGATGATACCGAAGAGGTGATTCGTCGTCGTTTAGAAGTATACCGCGCTGAAACTGCACCTTTAATTGATTATTACGGCGATCGCCAAAAACTCCTAACAGTCAATGGCAATCAGTCCCAAGAAGATGTCACTGGTGAACTACAAAAGGTAATCGCTTCTTGAAAGGGGAGTAGGGAGTAGGGAGTAGGGAATTCACCACTTATCACTCACTATTCCCCATAGCAAAAAAAAGATCAATTTTAGCTAAGATATATTAATAAACTGTTGATATATTTCTTAAAATGTGTTTCTTTGCAGATGAAGGCTGCAACTGAACACGAAATTGTTGAGTTGAGGAAAAAACAAATTGTCTAAGCAAGATTTGATTGAAATGGAAGGCACGGTTACAGAGTCCTTGCCCAATGCGATGTTTCGCGTTGACTTGGACAATGGTTTTAACGTGCTAGCACACATTTCCGGCAAGATTCGCCGAAATTATATCAAGATTTTGCCCGGTGATCGCGTCAAGGTGGAGTTAACCCCCTACGACTTGACCAAAGGCAGAATTACCTATCGACTACGAAAGAAGTAAGTATATGTAGAAAATTTTACCATAAAACCATTTTTTTGACTGTTTATTAGTCATTTAACTGGATTAATTTCCCTAGAAATGCTATAATTTTATATTTGGAGTCAAAAAATAAAAGGCATGAAAGTTAGAGCCTCAGTCAAGAAAATTTGTGAAAAGTGTAACGTGATCAAACGTCGTGGTCGCGTCATGGTGATCTGCGTGAACCCAAAGCACAAACAACGTCAAGGATAACACTCTTACCAACAGAGTGAGTTGCAGGACGCATATCATCATTAAAACGAAAAGACGCGATTAATCACGTTTTTCCAACTAACAGTAATTGCGAGAACAATAGGGAGAGTTCATTGTGGCACGTATTGCCGGAGTAGACCTTCCACGCGATAAGCGCGTCGAGATCGGTCTGACTTACATCTACGGAATTGGGTTATCACGCGCTCAAGAAATTATAGCGGCAACTGGTGTGAACCCAGACACCCGTGTTAAGGACTTAAGTGATGCCGATGTGACAGCCCTAAGAGGGGAAATAGAAACCAACTATCAAGTTGAAGGCGACTTGCGGCGCTTGGAGTCTTTGAACATCAAGCGCTTAGTTGACATTGGTACCTACAGAGGTCGTCGTCATCGTATGGGCTTACCAGTCAGAGGCCAAAGAACTCGCACCAATGCCAGAACCCGTAGAGGCAGAAGGCAGACAGTGGCAGGGAAGAAGAAGGCTCCAGGGAAATAATTTTGCAACGCTTGCTAATCCGAGCAAGTTTTACCTTAAATCAACTAAACAAGTATGGCGAGACAACCAACTAAAAAAACCGGGAGCAAGAAGCAGAAACGGAATGTACCCAGTGGAATGGCCTACATCCAGTCTACTTTCAACAATAGCATTGTCACCATTACCGATCAAAACGGAGATGTCATCTCCTGGGCTAGTGCTGGTTCTAGCGGTTTTAAGGGAGCAAAAAAGGGAACTCCCTTTGCAGCGCAAACCGCAGCTGAAAGTGCAGCCCGCCGAGCTATCGATCAAGGAATGCGCCAAATTGAGGTAATGGTCAGTGGCCCAGGAGCAGGTAGAGAAACCGCTATCCGGGCACTTCAAGGAGCAGGACTAGAAATTACATTGATTCGGGATATTACCCCGATTCCTCACAATGGTTGTCGTCCACCCAAGCGCCGTCGAGTTTAAATACTAAGACTTGGCAGCGAGGGCGAAAAGTGACAGCCAGCAATGACCACTTGAACGTCTAACGTGCAAATTGTCATTGATTCAAAGCTTGGGCAACCAGAAGCGTGTCAGATTTTCCCACCGGGAAAGCTGTTAAGCTTTGGGCTACTCAAAATATTATTAATCAATTTTGGATTTTAGATTTGCGATTTTAGATTGAACCCGACTATAAGGGTGCTGGGCCTCGTGGATTTTAAGTTGATGATTTAAGATTTGTTCCGTCAATCCGAGGCGGAGCATGAACGAAAGAAGCACAATCCAAAATCCAAAGTCCAAAATCGAAAATTGGCAATCAATTCTGGAGGCAATTGATTTGTCTGCTAGCAGCACCTTAGAAGAAGGGAGGCTCATCCGTGGCGCAGTTTCAAATTGAATGTGTAGAGTCGAATACCGAAGAAAGTCGGAACCATTACAGTAAATTTGTATTGGAACCTCTCGAACGCGGTCAAGGAACAACTGTTGGCAACGCACTGCGGCGGGTTTTACTGTCTAATTTAGAAGGTACAGCAGTTACAGCAGTGCGGATTGCGGGCGTTTCACATGAGTTCGCCACAGTTCCGGGCGTGCGGGAAGATGTGCTGGAAATCCTCATGAGAATGAAGGAAGTTATCCTGAAAAACTATTCTTCGCAGCCTCAGATTGGTAGATTACTCGTTAGCGGCCCAGCAACAATCACTGCGGCACATTTTGATTTACCCAGTGAAGTAGAAGTCATCGATCAGACTCAGTATGTAGCTACCATCGCTGAGGGTGGAAAGCTGGAAATGGAATTTCGGATCGAAAAGGGCAAAGGCTATCGCACTGTAGAGCGAGGACGTGAGGAAGCCACATCGTTGGATTTTCTCCAAATCGACTCGATATTTATGCCGGTGCGAAAAGTCAACTACAGTGTTGAAGAATCTCGTGGGGAAGGCTTGATTCCAAAAGACCGACTACTGTTGGAAGTTTGGACAAATGGCAGTATTTCCCCTCAAGAAGCACTATCTTCTGCTGCTGCGATCTTGGTAGATTTATTCAACCCGTTGAAAGATATCTCCCTAGAACCAACAGACACAGGTTCCGATATTCCAGACGATCCAACTGCCCAGATACCCATCGAAGAGTTGCAACTTTCTGTGCGGGCATATAACTGTCTCAAACGGGCACAAGTTAACTCTGTGGCAGATTTGTTGGATTATACCCAAGAAGACCTCTTAGAAATTAAGAACTTTGGGCAGAAGTCAGCAGAAGAAGTTGTGGAAGCTTTGCAGCGACGGTTGGGCATCACCCTGCCAATGGAAAGAGGCTCTAAACACCCTTAAGAAAAACCTTCATAATTCATAGTGCATAATTATGCGTCACCGTTGTCGCGTCAAAAAACTCAGTAAACCAGCCGATCAACGCCGTGCTTTGCTGCGATCGCTCGCCACCGAGCTGATCCGTCATGGTAAGATCACCACCACTTTAATTAGAGCGAAAGTTCTCCGAAGTGAAGTGGAAAAAATGATTACCCTAGCCAAAAATGGCTCCTTGTCAGCACGTCGGGAAGCTCTTGGCTATATCTTCGACAAACAACTGGTTCACGCTCTATTTGAGCAAGCTCCTACTCGATATGGCGATCGCCAGGGCGGTTATACCCGCATCCTACGTACCGTACCGCGTCGGGGTGATAATGCAAAAATGGCAATAATTGAATTGGTTTAAGTCATTGGTCATTAGTCATTAGTCATTGGTTATTCACAAATGACAAAGGACAACTGACAAATGACAAAGGACAAAATCTGTATGTTAGAAAGCCACCAGCCTACACAAACTCATCGAGTAGCCTTGGTAATCCAATACCTGGGCACTCATTTTCATGGCTGGCAACGGCAAAAAAAACAGCGGACAGTTCAGGAAGAGATAGAAATTGCGATCGCGACTATCCTTGGATACCATGTAACACTACATGGGGCTGGGCGAACCGATTCAGGAGTTCACGCTGCTGCCCAAGTAGCCCATTTTGAAGCTACAGGTTTAATTCCGCCTCACAAGTGGGCAACAATCCTCAACAGCTACCTGCCGCCAGATATATTAATCAGGGCTTCAGCTAGTGTCGATAACCGTTGGCACGCTCGCTTTAGTGCAGCTTATCGACGGTATCGCTACACAATATATACTGAAGATCGGCTTAACTTGTTTGTAAGACCCTTCAGTTGGCATTATTATTATGCACCCCTGGATGAATCTTTAATCCAAGCTGCCTTGAAACCTCTGTTGGGAAAGCATCACTTAGCTGCTTTTCACCGTGCAGGCTCAAAGCGATCGCATTCCTGGGTAGAGGTGCAAGCAGCAGAGTGTCGTCGCAGTGGGCCATTTATCCATATTGAAATACAGGCAGATGGATTTTTGTATGGCATGGTACGGCTGTTGGTAGGGATGCTAGTACAAGTAGGTTCTGGACAACGAACACTTTCTAGCTTCACCGAACTCTGGAAAGAACAACGTCGGGAAGAAGTAAAACACGCCGCACCGCCTCAAGGCTTGTGCTTGTTGCGAGTCGGCTATCCCGATTTTCCCTTTCCGAAAGAGATTTGGTACGACACCTTGCCAAAGTTCGTCACTAGTCAAGAGTCATTAGTCATTGGTCATTAGTCATTGGTCAGTAGAGACGCGATTAATCGCGTCTGTACAATGGTCATTAGTGAATAACTAAGGACAAAGGACAAAGGACAAATAACAAATGACAAAAGACAAATGACTAATGACAAATTAAAAATGACAAAGGACAAATGACAAATGACAACAGTTAAAACATACCTTCCTTCTCAAGCAACCCTTGAGCGTGAGTGGTACATAGTAGATGCCACCGATAAACGCCTTGGTCGTCTCGCCAGCGAAATCGCCCAGGTATTGAGAGGCAAAAAGAAACCTGAATATACACCCCACTTAGATACAGGTGACTTCGTAATCGTCATCAATGTCGAGAAAGTGGCAGTCACAGGTAAAAAGCGTACTCAAAAGCTTTACCGCCGCCATTCTGGTCGCCCTGGTGGGATGAAAACCGAAACTTTCGCTAAACTACAAGACCGTATACCAGAGCGGATTTTAGAACAAGCTGTTAAAGGTATGCTACCTAAAAATAGCCTGGGTAAGCAGTTGTTCACCAAGCTGAAGGTTTACGCTGGGCCTACCCATCCGCATGATGCTCAAAAACCTAAAGAACTAAAAGTTAGTACAATTCCTGGAGAAGAAAATTAATGGTAGTAGCAGATGCTAATAGCGGTCGCGCCGTATACTGGGGTACTGGTCGCCGTAAGAATGCAGTAGCACGGGTACGCTTGGTTCCAGGCACCGGTCAACTGATTGTGAACGGTAAAGATGGAACCTTGTATTTCCAATTCAACCCCAACTACCTGGGAGTGATTAAAGCACCCCTGGAAACTCTGGGACTAGAAAACGAATATGACATTTTGGTAAAAGCAGAAGGCGGCGGCTTGACCGGACAGGCTGATTCTGTTCGTTTGGGAGTTGCGCGTGCTTTATGCCAACTAGATCCAGATAACCGTCCACCTTTGAAAACCGAAGGTTATTTGACTCGCGATCCGAGAGCAAAAGAGCGGAAGAAATATGGTTTACATAAAGCTCGGAAAGCGCCTCAGTACTCTAAGCGTTAAGCGATTGGGGACTGGGTATTGGGTACTGGGTACTGGGTATTGGAGATTAGGTATTGAGAATTGAGTATTGGGAAAAGTCCGTTATTTATTTACATCTTTCCCAGTCCCCAATCCCTAGTCTCCAGTCCCTAATCCCTAGCGCCAATTGAACGCTGAAAGTTATAATTTATATAGATTCATCACAAAAAAAAACAATGGCTAAAGCTGATATTCACCCCAAGTGGTATCCAGACGCTAAAGTTTACTGCAACGGTCAAGTTGTTATGACCATTGGCTCTACTAAGCCAGAATTGCACGTGGACGTTTGGTCTGGAAATCACCCCTTTTACACCGGTACTCAGAAGATTATTGACACTGAGGGTCGAGTAGAGCGCTTCCTCCGTAAGTACGGTATGAGCAGCACTCAAACATCTGGCGACGAACAAACCAAAAAGTAGCGAGTTGGCTCTGCTGTTAACGACGGCCCTGCATCAGCTGGGTCGATTTTCATTTATATGCTCGAGCCAATTTGTTATTTTTTTAAGGAGCGATCGCACTCGTCATGGCTGAATCATACTTACTAGACAAACTAAAATCCGTTGAACAAACTTTTAATGAATTAACCCGTCGTCTTGGCGACCCTGATACCGCTAGCAATCCTGATGAGTATCAAGAAATTGCTAAGTCTCGTTCTTCTTTGGAAGAGGTTGTTGATACTTATGAAATTTGGAAAACAGCCCAAGAAGACTTAATCGGAGCGCGTCAGGTTTACAAAGAATCTGCCAGTGATCCAGAGTTGCAAGAAATGGCATCACTGGAAGTAAAAGAACTTGAAGAAAAAATAGAACATTTAGAGTCTCGGTTGAAAGTCTTACTGCTACCACGCGACCCCAATGATGAAAAGAATATCATGTTGGAAATTCGCGCTGGTACTGGTGGCGATGAAGCAAGTATTTGGGCTGGCGATTTGATGCAGATGTACACCCGCTATGCCCAGACTCAAGGTTGGAAAGTTTCTCTGGTGAGCGAATCTCGTGGAGAAATGGGTGGCTGGAAAGAGGTCATTCTCGAAATTAAAGGTAATGACGTTTACAGCCAGCTAAAGTTTGAAGCTGGAGTGCATCGTGTGCAGCGCGTGCCGGCAACTGAATCTGGAGGACGGGTTCATACTTCCACAGCTACCGTAGCGATTATGCCAGAGGTAGATGATGTGGAAATTCACATTGACCCGAAAGATATTGAAATGACTACAGCCCGTTCTGGTGGTGCTGGTGGACAAAACGTCAACAAGGTGGAAACAGCCGTTGACTTGATGCACAAACCAACGGGAATACGCATTTTCTGTACAGAAGAACGCAGCCAGTTGCAAAACAAAGAACGGGCGATGCAAATTCTGCGGGCGAAGTTGTATGACATCAAGTTAGGCGAACAACAAGCAGCTGTAACTTCCATGCGGCGATCGCAGGTTGGGACAGGATCGCGATCGGAAAAAATTCGCACCTATAATTATAAAGATAACCGCGCTACCGATCATCGGTTAGGTCAGAATTATTCCCTTACCCCTGTTTTGGATGGTGATTTAGAGACACTTATCCAATCTTGTATATCTCTAGACCAGCAAGAACGTCTCGCGGAGTTAGCGACTTCTGCCGCTAATTAATACCAATTCAATTAATGATTGCAACACATCTTTGGTTGGATAAAGACGCGATGAATCGCGTCTCTACAAATGGTCATAATTTTTGCTGTTAAATCTTCTGTAAAACCACTTGTTCGTCTGTTACTTTTAACACAGACAGGTGGTTTTCTAATATCGCGTGGAGTACATTTTCTATTTCACTGGGATAATGGTAATAGGCAAATTCGTACTTCATAAGGTAATTTAACTTTGCCCATTCCTTCAGGGTTTTACAGGTATAAATTAAATTTTCTATTTCTTTTTGCCAACGCGCAAAAATCCGGTAGCTAAAAAAGCTGCTGCATATATTGCCTTTTGCATCCCAGTAGGAAATACACACTTGATGTTTCAGAAGGTGGATTTTTTTGATTTGCTTAACATCGTAGCCTTTAACTTTTAAAGCTTCTTTGGTTTCTGCGTCAGAAATGTTCCACTGTTCTGGTTTAATTTTATTAGTGGCTATAAGGTTTTTACCTTTGCGGCGATATTGATTAATTTTGCGTGGCTTGCGAAACATGATGCACCTTCGATATTATTTCTTCGCAGCAAAGTCTAGCTACTAGCACAACTGCCGTAGCAAACTAAGTTTTTTGGGTTGGTTAAAGATAGATGGGTTCGTCTACTAGCTTGATGCCTGTAGTTGCTGATTTACAACCAGAGATATAGTTTAATACTAAAACACAAGGCTGTCAATATAAAAGTAAAATTGTAATATTGAAAGTAGACTTGTAAATAAAGTTGGCTAGCTATATAAGCAGTGAAGATCGAAAGCAAACAAAAACTGATTGAGATCATTAAACTAGCTCGCGGTTCAATGAGTCAGCGAGCGTTTGGTAAGCTTTTGGGGGTATCTGCTACTGCTGTTCAGATGTGGGAAAAAGGTGTGAAGGTTCCAGATACAGAAAATTTGGCTCGAATCGCATCGAAAGCAGGCTACACAATGGAAGAGTTAATCAGCTGCATAGATGGTAAGCCAATTCCAGAAACCTCAGATTTGAGTCTGATTCTTAGACAAATCCAGCACATGCCTTTGGCCCAAGTGGCTCAAATTGTCCAAGCTGCGGCAGATAGATTGGCGGCTGTGGCTGAAGCATCGGGGGATGAGGCGAAGGCTAGTTGAATATTAAAATAATTCGTAATTAAGTTTTTTAAAAGCGATTTAGGGGACTTCCAAATAAAACAATATCCCAAAACTAACGCAAAAATTCTCTCTATCTCTTCTCCCTCTGTGTTCTCTGTGTCTCTGTGGTTCGTTTATTTGGATAATTTATTTCTTGGAAGTCCCTAGCATAAAATTGGCTCAAACTAGCTCGTGGTTTCTTGCTGTCAAGATTCAACTCTATGGACAAACCTTTTTTGTATGACCAAGATTTCTATGGCTGGACACAGCAGCAGGCTAAAGCGTTAGAGCAGAGGCTAGTTATGGAACTAGACTGGCAACACCTGCAAGAGGAAATTCAAGCTTTGGGCAGACAGGAGTATCGGGAACTTGTGAGTCGCCTGAGTGTATTAATCGGTCATCTATTGAAGTGGGAGTTTCAACCCGAACAACGCGATCGCAGTTGGTTTTTAACAATTCGAGAACAGCGTCGCGCCATCCACAGACATTTGCGACAGAACCCCAGCTTAAAGTCTCGAATCGAAGAAGCTTTGTTAGATGGCTTTGAAGCGGGAGTCGATTTGGCGCTACGAGAAACTAATTTACCATTACGAACTTTTCCAGAACATTGTCCCTATTTATTTGATGATGCGATGTCTACGACGGGCTACGCCTACGCAGACAATTTTCTGTGCGATACTCGTCAAGACTGGGAAGGATAATTCCTGCAATTTTTCTTACGAACATTTGTTATTTGGAGACACGTTATATTTGTCAATAAATAATAGAAACTAGTTTTTCAAAATCTTGGAAATCGCAGCTTTGCTCTTTTTTAACATCTTGAACATATATATTGTAATACAGCTTATTTTCTTTAAATTTGAAGAAATATCCTACTATGGGTAACTGTTCACCTTTAAGTCTGAAAACTATTCTGTTAAGTTTATATTTTCCATATTGATTAACAAGATAAATAAAGCTATCAAAACTTCCATTTACAGCTTTTTCAAATTCTAGTAGATTTTTATCTAATTTATTAGAACTTTGCAAGATTAAAGGTGGTATATCTTCAAGACTATTGAGCTTATTTCTCGTAAACACTGCGTCTTTTTTTATATAAGCAATAATTTGATGATAGTTGTATAAAATACCAATTTCTGAACAAGATTTTTTTAGGTATCTTTCAATCTGCTTCTCATGATTACGCAAATTTTCTTCTTCTCGCTTTATTTCTACAATCATTATAGGAGGTGAATATGGTTTAAAATATTCATTTTGTACAGTTTTATATAATTCTATATCATGATAATCAGACTCAATTTTAATATCAATTTTGCTTGGAAATAATCCACTTTCATTTACTAAAAAATAGATAAACAATTGTCTAACTTTTTCTTCTGGTCGTCCATCTAGAACAATTTCCCTGCCTTTAATCAAACACTTGGTATATTCTGCATAGTTTCTGTTATATATATTTAGTTTTCTAGATATTTCTTCACTTAAGCTAGTCATAGATACTTAGGTTGATTTATAAACTGTTTATAGGGATGCAATAATATTGCATCCCTTATTATTTTCCATGCAATTTAAAATTGCTTTTTGTCTATTTTTCTCCGAAAAAGCTTAATATTTTAGTAACTAATTCTGCCCAATACTGTCCTGCTTTAATCTCTAAAAATGTATTTAGGCTTTGCTCAGTTTCAAGTTCGTGCTTCAATGTCTGACATACATTATCTACATATTTTTCACCTTGAGGTCTTTCCCGACCTTTTTCATTAATTAAAGCTATCCAGAAATCAGAATCTTCGCTTTGAGGTGATAATTTTCTTATAGCTTCATATTGAATTTCTACACCTACTTCACTTATAAAATTGTCATAAAATGAGTTAAATTGTACGACTAATTCAGGGATAAATGTTTTTAAAGATTCATTTGCAGATGTAAGCTCATTAAGGATATTTTCTAATTCCTGTTTTGCTTCTTTGGTAAACTTCTTCAACATTTCATCTTCATTTCTTCCTTCAGCAATAACTCTCATGTCGTAATATATATCTATATTTCTTGGCTCATAGTAACCGAAGTTTCTGTGGATAGCATGTTTAGTATTCCATGCCCGATAAACGGTACGATAGTATTCAACATATTTATCAATAAAATCTTTATAAACAAAACCAGGTACTCTTTTATTCAAATATCTTAAATCTTTTATCTTCTGAATGGCATTTTCAATTGCCTTAATTTCTGATATTGTTAGAGCATCACCATTTTTGATTCTCGTAAAACTTTCTTTAATATCCTTGATCTCTTCTAATAAAATATTTTTTCTACGTTCTACTACACCTGCTATAGCTTCAATAAATTCATTTTTATCTGCCTGTATATCTTCTTCGCTGTATATATCATCACGGTAGTACCTCAAAGCATCATAGAATAAGATATTTTCTAGGAAGAAATCTAAGTTCAACTTCTGGAAGGTATCTTGAATCTCATCTGTTTTGATTTGAATCCCTCTATCATAATCTCCATCACATTCATTCACTTTTTCAGGTTCATCTTTGTGAGGTAATACCAAAGTTACGAATCTATGATGAAAATCTTTGGATTTAGATGTAAGGTGATAACCTATTAATTTACTGATATTAGCTTCAGGAGCAGCAGCGAAGGGAGTTACAAAGAGACAGATAGTATCCTGATTTTCAATATATTTCTGTAAGTCTTTACGAATAGGATTTTCATCAAGTCCTTTGGTATCAATGACTGAATCGAACTGAGACAAGTTTGAGCCAGATAAAACATCATGGCTCACATAAAGATATATTTTTCTCGGAATAGCAAATTCCTGGAACTCAGCAGTATTAATAGCAGCAAAGGTGTTTTTTATCCATTGTTGCTCATTTTTTTGATTATCAAATTCAATCCTATTCGTAGTTCTAGATTCCAGGCTTGCATTATTCAAGGTAAGCTTTTGAAATTTATTCAAAGCAACTTTTTTTAATTCATCTAACCTCAACTTATCAAGGTCTTCTACAGGCTCTAGTTTTTCTGATTCATCTAATACAAGTTTATCAAATTCTTCCTTCGCTGGATCAATGGTTTCACTTTTCTTTTTCTTGTCAACATAAATTGTTTTATAACGTAACTTCATTCCTATAATATTCCTAATAGCTCTTTCAATTTCTTTAGAAATAATTACTCTCTGATCTGGCTGAGGATTATCTTTATTCGCAATATATTCGCAGAATTCAATAATAATATTTTCCATTTCATCAACTGTATACGGCTCTATCTCTATGTAAGTTTTTTCAGATGCTTTGATAATTACTTCACATATAGTAGTTCTGCCTGCCCCCGTTGATAGTAGCTCTTTGGTTTCGCTTACATCTTCAGTTTTACTACCACTAGTCTTGGAAACCTTTAAATCACTTATTAAGTTAAAAAGATGGCAAATAGCTGTCGTTTTTCCTTGACCAATAGTACCTATAAAAGCAATTTTATATTTTTCTATACTAAGAATTCTTTCTATTTCATCTAATCGCTCTAACTTTGATTTCAGGTTATTAAGGCAAATATGATTAGGTATATTAATTTCAGAATTACCTGAGATTTTTTTAATTTCCTTCTTCAAATCTTGTTTTAAGGATGCAATCTCTTCTTGCCACGTTATTGTCAACATACTGTTTACCCTGTTTCGATGCTTAATTACTTGATATTTACAGTATGCCCACTATGGTTGAATATCTACCAACAGCCTCATAACACTACCAAACCTTTCTCTGGTAAGCCTTTAGCCACTTGCCGATGAGCAAGGCGATCGCTAATTTTGGCTGAGTTAAAGTTCTGGTAGAAATACGTAATGCCTACACAAACGAAGTCCATCTGCGTGGACTCCAGCAAGTTGAAACCCACGGAGGTGGGTTTTGTCTGTATAGCTGCGATTTCTAATCGCCAGGGCTAGCATACTTTACTGGCAGTTAAGGAATAAATGGTTTTAAAATAGTGCAATCTTAAAATATTTAGGGGTGCAGCTATGTCGCTACGCAATGAGCCTTTAGATTGGCAACTTGAAACGAATAATCCTTATATACCAGTTTATCATCAAGGGAATTTGGTGGGATTTTTTAAACCAGAATATGCCAGTGAAATTATTAAAATTTTAAACGAAGAAGAAGTTTTAAAGAAAGCGCTAAAAATGGCTTGCACTGATTTAATTAAAAAAATCGGTGGCGATACCAGAAAAGTCAATTATTTAATGGAAAAATATGTAAAAACTAGTGAGCGTCCGAAGCATGGAACTAGAGCGATCGCAGTTTTACTTCAAGATAGGCAAAAAGAGCTTGATTTGAGTAACCAGGAGTTTGCAAAATTCTGCGATACCTTTAAATTATCTCCTACGGAACTGAATAATATTTATGCTGGAGAAGCATTTGATGATAGTTTATTAGCGCCCCTTTCACGTATATTAGGGATACCAAAAGAGCAATTACTGAAAGTGCGAGATGGTTGTGAATAACAAACTAACAGATGAACAGCAAATCAAAATCTTCAAGTGATATAAAGTTGTGAAAACAGACATCATCTTTTATCGGCTGTTTCAAGAATTTCCTGATATCTTCTTTGAACTTATTGGTAATCCGCCAGAAGAAGCTAGCCTTTATCAATTTTCATCGGTTGAAATCAAACAAACAGCCTTCAGAATCGATGGTGTATTTCTGCCTACACAAGGAAGTGAGAACCCGATTTACTTTCTTGAAGTGCAATTTCAAGCTGATGGGGAAATTTATTCACGGCTAATTGCAGAAATATGTTTATACCTCCGTCAGAATCAACCGTTAAATGACTGGGGTGCTGTGGTTTTATACCCAAATAGAAATGTAGATACAGGTAATATCAAACATTACCGTGAGTTTTTCACAAGTGGGCGCGTCAGGCGCATTTATTTGGATGAATTAGGTGAGGCTGCATCGCTTCCAATTGGCATTGCAACTGCTAAATTAGTAATTGCAACTGATGATATAGCGATCGCACAAGCAAGGGAGTTGATAGACAGAACCAAGTCAGAGATAAGCTCACCACCAAAACAGCAGCAGTTATTACAATTTATAGAGACTATTTTGGTTTACAAGTTTCCCACAATGACTAGGGAGGAGATGGAGCAAATGTTTGGCTTAAGCGAGTTAAAGCAAACCAGATTTTATCAGGAAGCCTTTCAGGAAGGTGTTGAACAAGGTATTGAACGAGGCATTCAACAAGGCATTCAACAAGGTAGGGTTCAAGGCATTGAACAAGGTAAACTCAAAGCAGTACCAGCAATGTTAGCAGCCGGGTTGACTGTAAAACAAGTAGCACAGGCGCTAGATTTGAGTGTCGAAGAAGTCAGACAAGTAGCACAAAGTCAGTCTTAAGATAGATGTGGTAAATTTTATCCGTGGCTCAAGCCAAATTTGGTTTGCGGCTTCCAAACTTGATCACGACGAATTTATAGTTAATTTTTGTTAATATTAGAGGCGGTGTTAGTACTTCGTCCTCAACCACCCACTCCCTACCTGAGAGAAACTTAATGCTGCGATTAGAACATATAAGTAAAATTTATCCCACAGGCGAAGTTCTCAAAGATATCAACTGGGAAGTTAAACCAGGCGATCGCATTGGCTTAGTCGGTGTCAACGGTGCTGGAAAATCCACCCAGTTAAAGATCATTTCTGGGGAAATTGAACCCACCGCCGGCGAAATCATTCGCCCTAATAGCTTACATATAGCCTATCTTAACCAAGAGTTTGAAGTAGACCCCACCCGCACCGTTAGAGAAGAATTTTGGACTGTCTTCAAAGAAGCCAACGAAGTACAGTTATCTCTGGCGCACATACCACAAGAGATGGAAACGGCTAGCCCAGAGGAACTGGATCGACTTATAGATAAGTTGGATCGCTTGCAGCGCAAATTTGAAGCCTTAGATGGCTACAACTTAGACGCACGCATTGGGAAAATATTACCAGAAATGGGGTTTGGGCTAGAAGATGGCGATCGCCTCGTCAGTGCCTTCAGTGGTGGTTGGCAAATGCGGATGAGTTTAGGTAAAATCCTCCTGCAAAAACCCGATTTGTTGCTACTGGATGAACCGACTAACCACCTAGATTTAGAAACCATTGAGTGGTTGGAAAATTACCTCAGAGGACTGGTTACGCCGATGGTAATAGTCTCTCATGACCGGGAGTTCCTTGACCGCCTCTGCAACCAAATTGTCGAAACTGAACGTGGTGTTTCCAGTACCTACCTTGGTAACTACACAGCATATTTGGAACAAAAAGCCGAAAGTCAATCAGCACAACTGAGTGCTTACGAACGCCAGCAAAAAGAATTAGAGAAACAGCAAACCTTTGTTGATCGATTTCGCGCCAGTGCTACCCGCAGCACCCAGGCAAAAAGCCGGGAAAAGCAACTCGATAAAATTGAGCGCATTGAAGCACCCATTGCTGGGGTAAGAACTTTACACTTCCGTTTTCCCCCTGCACCCCGCAGTGGACGTGAAGTAGTGGACATTAAAGATTTAACTCATCTTTATGGTGAGAAAATCCTGTTTTTAGCAGCAAATCTCCTAATTGAAAGAGGCGATCGCATTGCTTTTCTTGGCCCCAATGGTGCTGGAAAATCTACCCTTCTGCGCGTGATTATGGGTATGGAACCACCCACAGAAGGTAGTGTTCAATTAGGCGATCATAATGTTATTCCCGGTTACTTTGAGCAAAATCAAGCTGAAGCCTTGGACTTGAAGAAAACTGTCATGGAAACTATCCATGATGAAGTTCCAGATTGGGATAATCAAGAAGTCCGCACGCTTTTAGGACGCTTCTTATTTACTGGTGATACAGTATTTAAGGCAGTTGGGGCATTAAGTGGAGGAGAAAAAGCTCGTTTGGCGTTAGCAAAAATGCTCTTACGTCCCGCGAATTTACTAATTTTAGATGAGCCGACAAACCACCTAGATATTCCAGCGAAAGAAATGCTGGAAGAAGCACTCAAAAATTATGATGGTACGGCAATTGTAGTCTCCCACGATCGCTACTTTATTTCTCAAGTAGCTAATAAAATCGTCGAAATTCGTGATGGAGAATTCCGCGTTTACTTAGGAGACTATCATTACTATCTCCAGAAAATTGCCGAAGAAAAAGAACAAGCAAAGTTAGCTGCAATAGAAGCCGAAAAAGCAGCGAAAAAAGCTGCTAAAGCTTCCGCGAAAAGGAAATGAGAAACTAGAAAAGGGCTTAGTAGTAGCGTTTTAGTACTACTACTAAGTAATCACTCCTTATTAGCGTTCTCAAACATCACAGAAAAATTACTAAAATTTAAAAAATCTTTCAAAAAGCTGCAAGTCCTTCAGAAAATAAGTTAATAAGCAAAAATTCACTTGCGGCGTGGATTAGCAGTGGTATCATTCGGGTATTACAAAAAGTAAAGGGCAATTTTACTATGACCAAAGCACCTGTTGCTCCTGTGGTGCTAGTCATTTTAGACGGATGGGGCTACTGCGAGGAAAAGCGAGGAAACGCTATTGTTGCTGCTAAAACTCCCATTGTGGACAGTTTATGGGCGGCTTACCCGCATACCCTCATCCGCACATCAGGAAAAGCCGTAGGGTTGCCAGAGGGACAAATGGGCAACTCGGAAGTTGGTCATTTGAATATTGGTGCTGGGCGAGTTGTACCGCAAGAACTGGTACGCATCTCCGATGCGGTTGAAGACGGTTCTATTGCCTCTAACCCAGCACTTGTCAAAATTTGCCAGGAAGTTCGTTCTCGGAATAGTAAGCTGCATCTAGTCGGGCTTTGTTCTGAGGGAGGGGTACATTCGCATATCACCCATCTATTCGGACTACTTGACTTAGCCAAAGACCAGCGAATTCCAGAAGTTTGTATTCACGCGATCACCGATGGTCGTGACACCGCCCCAACAGAAGGGGTAAAAGCGATCGCACTGCTGCAAGATTATATAGACCGCGCCGGAATTGGGCGCATAGTCACCCTCAGTGGTCGCTACTACGCGATGGATCGCGATCACCGCTGGGATCGGGTCAAGCGCGCCTACGACGTGATGACCCAAGATGGTGCAGGTGGCGATCGCACGGCTGTAGAAGTCTTGCAAGCATCTTACGCCGAAGGGGTAAAAGATGAATTTGTCAACCCCATCAGAATTGCTCCCGGCGCAATAGAACCAGGCGATGGGGTAATATTTTTCAACTTCCGCCCCGATCGCGCCAGACAATTAACTCAAGCTTTGGTCAGTCCCAAATTTGACGGTTTTGAAAGACAGCAAATCACACCGCTATCTTTTGTTACCTTTACGCAGTATGATTCAGACTTACCCGTGGCTGTAGCCTTTGAGCCGCAGAATCTCAGTAACATTCTGGGAGAAGTCATAGCCAATCATAGTTTGAATCAGTTCCGCACTGCCGAAACCGAAAAATACGCCCACGTCACCTATTTCTTTAATGGGGGTCTGGAGGAACCTTTTGCCGGAGAAGATCGGGAACTGGTAAGTAGCCCGATGGTAGCAACTTATGATAGTGCCCCAGCGATGTCAGCAGTAGCAGTTACAGATGTTGCGATCGCTGCGATTCAAAAGGGTACGTATTCTCTAGTTGTGATTAACTATGCTAACCCAGACATGGTAGGGCATACTGGTCAAATCGACGCTACCATTACAGCAATTGAAACAGTCGATCGCTGCTTGGGACGCTTATTAGAAAGCGTGATTAAAGCCGGCGGTACAACAATTATTACTGCCGATCACGGCAATGCTGAGTATATGCTAGATGATGGGGGTAATCCCTGGACGGCTCATACCACTAATCCAGTCCCCTTTATCTTGGTGGAAGGCGAGAAAGTCAAAATCCCTGGATATGGTACAAATGTCGAACTGCGAAGCGATGGCAAGCTATCCGACATCGCCCCCACAATTCTAGAGATTTTACAGCTGCCTCAGCCACCAGAAATGACCGGGCGATCGCTGCTGAAAACAGCAGAATATGACCTACAACGTACTCGCACCCCCGTGCAAGTAGGACTGTAAAAGAGAGACGCGATTAATCGCGTCTCTACAAGAGTTAGGAGTTTTTAATAGGCTCCTAACTTCTGAATTCTGTTTTTTGAAACTTTTTATAAATGAGATTCCTACCATGACAGTTAGTAATATCGTGCAAGGCATTTGGGCATTTTCCGCCACTGGTTTGATTATCTTAGTTTTGCTGCATAGCCCCAAAGGTGATGGTGTTGGGGCTATTGGCGGACAAGCCCAGCTATTTAGCAGTACCAAGAGTGCAGAAAATACCTTAAACCGCATTACTTGGGCATTGACAGTAATTTTTCTCGGTTTAACAGTAGTTTTAAGTGCTGGTTGGCTGCCTAAATAAGGATAGGTAAATGGGGAAAATAACCCAAAATCCAATACTTAACACCCTAATAAATTTAATTTCACGACGGTTAATTGTAGCTCTTGCCTTGTTTTTTGGCACAGGGCTTTTAATCGTTTTTACTAATATCGAGTCGAGTGATGGGTTTACAATAATACCAAAATATGATTATTCAAACTTAATCATCTCTCTCTCAACCTCACCATCTCCCCCAAAATCCCATCCCTTACCGCCCACACTCGCACAGTGGCAAGATAAGACTAACAGTGGTGACTACTTTTCCCAAGTCAAAACGACCCAAGTTGGTTATTTAGTCTGGTCGCAATTTCCCATTCGAGTTTACGTAGAACCACCAAAAGCCATCAGCGAAAAACAAGCTCAAGCATGGGTTAATGGTGTCTTGCAGGGTGTACAAGAATGGAGTACTTATTTACCTTTAACAATAGTCGAACAGCCAGAAGTTGCTGATATTACGATTGTACGAAAAGCGCCACCTCTACAAATTTCCCCTGGTAGTAATATACCCCGTGCGCGATCGGCACAAACTACTTACGAGTTATACACCAGCAACAAAATTTTATCCCACCGCTTCACCATCTTGTTAAGTCCCAGTCAAACAGGTGAGTATCTCATTGCAGCTACCCGTCACGAATTCGGTCATGCTTTGGGAATTTGGGGTCATAGTCCGCTACAAACTGATGCGCTATATTTTTCTCAAGTTCGTAATCCGTTGCCTATTTCTCCCAGAGATGTAAATACTTTAAAGTGGGTTTATGAACAGCCAACTACTTTGGGATGGTCTTTAGTAGATAATTCAGCGACTTAATTTTATGGTGTTGCTGAGTTAAAATATGGATATGTTTTGTGTAAAAAATCAAAATTTAAGATTAAGGCAACCAATTTTTATCTAAAATTTTCTCTAAGGTATAAGGACATAATTCAGGTAAATTGGTTAAATTTGTTTTAGCTTTAACATAATCTAAGCCATTACTATAAATTATGCTGAAATTCTCCTCTAAATGATTGCGTAAATTGGCACTTAAATCTTCATTTAGTTGGTTGCGAAAACTAATAATTTCCGCAGCCCAATGATTAGCATTTCTTGGCTTTTCTAAATCCCAATATTGATAAAGTAATAAATGTCTAATAATCTGTTCTAATAAACTTCTTACTCGCCTTTTTTCATTTTTAGCCAAATCTTCCAATTCTTCTATTAAGTTTTCATAGTCAACGTCTGCTAATTGTCGATTTTTGAGACATTTAATAGTCTCCTCTAACCATTGCAGGTAATTGGATTCATATAATGTTTTTATGTCGATGATTGCAGTCATTTGTTGATCTTGTCGCTTGAATTTAGAGTTATTTATTCTTTTATATTAACTAATATATTAATTTTTGCCGATAATTGCCCAAATGCCCGACTTCTTGAAGAAGTTGGGCATATAATATAACACTTAGGTAAGTGATATTCTACCCTTACGCTCTGCGACTTAGCGGTAGAGGTCGCTGTGCTAAAACTTCTTTATAAAGTTCTTCGAGCAGAGTAATATTTTTACTCAGGGTATAGCGGTCTAATACACGTTGTCTAGCTTTTTGCCCCAGTAGCGTTGTTAACTCTGGATGGTCTTGCAACACTGGCAAGAGGGTTTTTAATTGCGATCGCGCTGTTTTAGTATTAATAACAACACCTGCGCCCTTTTCTAAGACTTCTCCATCTGCACCCACATCTGTTGCTAAACAAGCTAACCCACATGACATTCCTTCTAATAGAGATAGGGACAAACCCTCTACCAATGAAGGCAAAACAAATATATCTGCGCCCCGCAAAATTTCGATGCGTCGGTCTTCATCAGCGACAAATCCCAACCAGATAATGCCGTATTCTGAACCATAAAACGGCTCTAAGGAAGACTTCAAAGGGCCATCGCCAACAATTAGCAACTTACTACCAGGCTCCATTGCCGACTGCTTCCAAGCCCGGAGGAGGGCTTCGACATTTTTCTCTGGCGCGATTCTACCCTGATAGACAAACAGGCGTTCGGCTTTAAATTCTGCTTTGATTTTAGAAAGTCCTGGAGAATACTTAGCGGTATCAACCCCATTGGGAATTACGGCAATATTTTCTTCCCGCACGCCCATCCCTGCTAATAATTCTCGTTGAATTTGGGAAAATACAATCACGCGATCGTAGTTAACCAAAAAAGGCGCGTAGAGCTGATAAGCCAAAAGTTGTGTTCCCGATATCAGCTTAGCACCCTTGCCAGCAAAGGGTGTATGAAAAGTGGCAACTAGGGGCAACCTCAGTTCCTCACAGATTTCCGGTAGAAAAAAGTCTAGAGGAGATAACGTCAAGGAAGCATGGACTACATCTGGTTTGATTTCTCGCAGTGAATCGGTTAAAACTTTGGTGGCTTTAAAAGTAGGAATTGTGTAAACCTGGGACTTGTAAATAAAAGGCAGGGAAACCTCTCGAAGATTTGGCCAATTATCAGGTTCAGACTCTTCCTGGGCGAAGTGAAGAAAGCTAACTTGATGTCCCCTATCTAGCAAGGCATTTGTAATTTCTCGACTGTAGGTGACATTGCCGCAAAAGGGTGTTTTTTTTCCAATCCAGGCTATACGCATTCTTTATTTAGCTGTAATAAAAGCGGGTTTAATGTATTACTTGTGTGTCCTTTGTGATTTTTCTTTTATCTAGCTATACTTGCTGGTTTTTTTATTTATTAAAAATTCCCAAAACTTTCTACTAGTTTAAAAAGCTTATTGTCAGCTGATTAAACCAGTGGATTGATGGCTTTATTTATTGTAGTTATAAGTTGTTAATTTCTGATATTTAAACAACTTATTCTGACTAATGTCAGATTCATATCCGGCAAGTATGTGATAAATTTTCACTGACCACAGTTTACCATGAACACAAAATCTTTAAGTAAATATTAATTACTTAAAGGTAATGAATAATAACTCCTGTTAGCTGATAACTACTTGTGTGAGTTATACCAGGTTAATATACCTCCTGAAAAGACGATCGCAGCTAATCCCAAAAAAACTACCTGTAATCCCAGAAAGGTTTCTGCGACACCAGCTAATGCTAAAGGTAAGGAGAGGGCAATATTAATTACATTGTTCTGCAAGCCAAAAACTTTACCGCGCATTTCTGGAGGTGTTTCTGTTTGGATTGCAGTTTGCATGGGAATTCCCACTAGCGCCCCAAAGATACCTAATAGCGTCACCAGTAACAAGACTAGCCACAGTTGAGTTGTAAATATTGATAGACCAATTAAGGATGCTGCCATACCCATACAACCGTACAGACTTAGCTGGGTGTAGGAGAAGCGTTGACCAAATTGACCGAGAATTGTTGCTCCCGCTGCAATGCCAACCCCGCCAGCTGCTAGTAAAAAGCCGAACTGGGAGGCTTTCATATTGGGAATTATTTCTGCCATCCGAACGGCTAGAACTGTTAATGCTGCAAAGACAGAAAACAAGATAATCAGCTGAAGCAAAGCATTGCGGACACGATGATTGGCTTTGAGGTACGCAAAACCGTCCCGCAAGTCAGAGAATACGTGAGGGAATTCTGTATCAGGGTGGTGGTGTTTTTCCTTAGTTGCCAAGAGGAACAAAATTAGTCCCGCGATCGCATAACTGCCACCTACTAAAAGTTCTTTGCCCAAACTACCACTACCACCAATTTGCAGCCAAAGTCCATCTGCGATCGCTAATAAGGGTTCTCCAACGGCAAACCCAATAATCACCGATGCCATCATCGTTGTTGTGTAAAGCGAATTTGCCGAGAGTAAATGCTGTTCTTCTACTACTAAAGGAATTGCCGCCTGTTCTGCCGGGGCAAAAAACTGCGTCAAAGTCGAAACTAAAAAAGTCACGCCCAGAATGATTACAAAACCCACTGGCATTACTCCTATGGGTTTCCAATCATGAGTCAACCACAGCAGGAAGGGAATTGACAAAACTAGGATGCCGCGCCAAATATTCGTTGCCACGAGTACAGCTTTTTTCGACCAGCGATCGACAAACACGCCAGCAACGGAACCAAACAATACAGCTGGAATCGTAAAAGCCATCATCAAGACTGACACCCAACCACTAATACTCTGATTGCTTGCTTGAAACTGAGTATTAATTAAGGCAATCATCAGCACCAAATAAACTTTATCTGCCAATTGGGAAAAAACTTGACCGCCCCAAAGAGCGAGAAAATTAGGGTTTTTTAATACAGGTAAAAATCCCTGCTGTTTTACATTCCCTGCAATAGCTTCTCCACCTGAACCAGATCCATCTAATTGCGGTGGTTCTTTTTCTGCGATCGCGGCTACTGGCAAATTATGCCCATTGCGAGCGCCGTTATTATCTACTTCAGCAGTGGTTAATTTGTCCTCAGATTGTGTTTCTGATTGACTTGGAACATCAGTTTTTGGGATCTCCTCTGTCCAACTTTGATCGTTTTTAGAAACGTCTTTTGGGGACATTTCTTGGCCATTTATTTGACTAGGTGTACACTTAGAAACAGCACTCAAGTGATTTCTGACTGTCGGATCTGATACCCTATTCTGTTTTTTTACGAGGCTTGGTGACAAAGGCAGGATTTTTTTATCCAAATCAGACGGTTGCATCATGGTTGGCAGCAAAATAAGAGTCGATTAACGTAGCAGAGCGAATAGGGCGACCTAATTGATACTGAGCATACTGGCGCAAAGTCTGCTCAACAGATAACCAGTGATAATCTCTAGCACCATCAATTTGCCTTATCTCTGGTTGTGATAAATGTTGAAGCAAAGCTAGTTCCATAGCACCCAAACGACTAGAAATCACAGGTATTTCTTGCCGATGCACAACAACTGTTTGGGTATTGGGCATTGGGGATGGTGGGGCCCCCTCTGGGGATAAGGGGTAAGGGGCATTGGGCATGGAGTATTGGTTATTAATCTCCCTCTGCCCTTCTTTTCGTAAACGTTCCCTAGCTTCTAAGGAAACCGTTCCACCCGCAGGGATACTAAATCCTACCTGCCAGTTGGGGTTTGTAAAGTCTGGCTTGAGGGGGTGCTGAGATAGGCAACAGATTTGCACTTGTGGCGTTAGTCCTGCTAAGGCTAAAAGATGAAATACACCATGAGCCAGATGAGCTAAAACACCAGATGGATTTGCACTAGACACCATCTCCAAGCGATGAAGATGTTCATTGAACAAATCATAAAGTTCTTCTTGGGGTTGTTCGCTCAAAGCTTCACACAGAACTATTTCTGCTAAATATTGACTGGCGGCCAGTTTTCCCAAATCTTTAGCTAAACCAGGATAAGTTTTTAAAGTCTGTGCTTGAGTAATTTTATCAAGCGATCGCCCTTTGGCAATCAATAGTTCATTCACAACAAACATTCCACTCCTACCGCCCAGGCTGGAGTTGTGCTTACGTGCCCCTGGAGCCACAGCTCGAATTAGACCAAATTCCCGTGTCAAAATCGTCACTATTTTATCCGATTCTCCTAGCGCCTGGGTTTTAAGATTAATACCAGTTGCTTTGTAGGTTCTACTCATTAGTCATTAGTCACTAGTCATTAGTAGTCATTGGTCAAGGATCATTAGATTAGGACAAATAACATAGACGCTTCTGCGGCTTCCCGCAGGGTAGGACAAATGACAAAGGACAAATGACTATTCACCCTTTCCCAGGTTATCGCGCTGACGGAGCAAATCCATACCGCGAGATGTGCCTAATCTAGTAGCACCAGCTACGATTAAGTCTAGGGCTTGATTGATTGTGTGAATACCACCTGAAGCTTTAATTCCCACCCTTTCTTTGGCCAATTCCTTCAAAAGTCGTACATCTGCCACTGTTGCACCACCATTCCAACCAGTACTAGTTTTTAAGAATGCCGCTCCCGCCTCCATAGCTATTTCAGCAGCTATTTTTTTCTCCGCATCCGTCAACAGGTTGGTTTCCAAAATTACCTTAACCGTTTGCCCAGTCTCTTCGCAAATTTCGGCAATCTCTCGGTGGACTTCTTCAGTTTTGCCAGCTTTCAACCAGCCCAAATTCATTACTACATCCAACTCAGTGGCCCCACTATCAGCCGCTTCTTGAGCTTCATACAGTTTCACTGCTGAAGTCGTTGCACCAGAAGGAAAACCGATCACCGTACAAACTTTCGGGTTTTTACCGTGGAGGAGTTCAACTGCTTGCTTGACATTCGCGGGGAACAGACAAACCGCCGCAAAGTTGAATCTATATGCTTCTTCACACCATTGCTCAACCTGCTCTGGAGTAGCCGTTGGCGTTAACAGGGAGTGATCGATAAATGGCGCAATATCAATGTCTGGATAGTCTGCTGCCATCGTGTCTTCTGCCAGTGATTGATTATTAATCTTTATAAAAAATTAAAACATTTCTTATATATATATTAAACCACATTTATTACGAGTTTATCCTGAAAACAAGCTGCTGAATTGTCTTGAATATCAGCTTTACAGATATCCCAGAATTACTGTAAGTATTTAAGTTGACGTTAAGTGGTAGTAATGTTATGAATGTCAATAGTATTTTTTACACTATTTTCTAAGAAGTTAATCATAGTTTGAGCTAATGCCTTTGATGCCAAATATGGAACACCATTACCAATAGTTTTAAACATATTTGTGAGCGACATATTCTCTGGAAGTATAAAGTTTGCAGGCAAAGATTGGATAGCTAAAGCTTCCGCTACAGAAATCCGCCGGACTTTGTAAGGATGTAAATGTACTTCATTATTTCCATAGCAAGCTGTTGGAGAATAACGCCATCTATGCAGACGTTTGAAAGACTTCCTAGAATTATCTCCTTCTTGAACAGCAGCAAATTTTGTAATACCTGCCCTTGGTTGAAAATAGTGTTCAGCATTGGGGTGATTAAGAACGTTATTTTTTCTAAACCAGTATTCAACTGTCAGTTCTTCAGGTATGCCATCAGGACAAGGTGTTAGAGAATTTTCTTTGAATGGTTCACACTTACGCCAAGGGTAAGCGAAAACATTTTCTTGAGGATATAAAATAGAATTATTCCAAGGGAAAGTTTCTTCAGAAAGTAATTTTTTATCAAATGCGATTTTCATTTCCTGAAGAAAACTATTTTTGAAGCCAATTAGGATAATTCTGTCTCTATTCTGGGGTACGCCGTATTCAATAGCATTAATTAACCGCTCTGTTAATATATAACCTGCTGCTTGTAATTGTTGCTTGAGCGATTCAAAAAATAAACGGTGTTTTGCCGTTTTCCATAAACCCTTAACATTCTCAAATAAAAAGAAATCAGGAAGATTGCGGCAAATTAATTCAATGTAAGAAGCGGAAAGCTTGCCATTATCTCCTAAACGTCCTCTATTTTTTCCACCAATAGAAAAATCAGGACAGGGAGGACCGCCGATGAAACCAATTATATTATGAGATTTGCGGCAGTCTTTGACTAATTCTTGAAGGTGTTGTGCTGCTTTTCCGGTAATAAGATTTGTTACATCTGCTGCTTCACCGTGATGATATCCATATTCAGGCGATCGCATTTTCAGCACTTCTCGTGAATGGCGATAGGCGGCGATGAATGGGGCGAAGATTTCATTGACATAGACAATATTAAAACCGTTGGTTTCAAAACCTATATCGAGGAAACCCGATCCAGCAAAAAAAGAGAAAATACAAGGGCGATCGCTCATTGAATGACTCGCATGATAAAACAGTATTAATTAATATCAAATATTCATAAAATTGCTTATATCCTTCCTTCCAGGGAAATTAATACTAACTATCTCAATTTGGTCTTAAGGGTTGGCAAACCCTAATATACTTAGGGTTTATACGTAAGTACCAATCAAAAATGAAAAATTTGAATACTGCTTAAATAGTAAAAAAAATTCACACTTCCTCTAAGTATCTCATATCGAAGTTTACTCAATCTTTAAGGAAAATCCCTGACAGAAAAAGAGTCTGAAGTCACAATTAAATATAGGAGTTAACAAGCTCCAAATAATGTTTCGGACAAATATTTGTCATTAAAGAAAAACCGGGGTACTTCGGACTAATTTTTTATGCGGATTTTAATTTACTCCTACAACTACTATCCAGAACCAATTGGTATTGCCCCACTGATGACTGAATTAGCAGAGGGACTAGTGAAGCGTGGACATGAAGTGCGCGTAGTAACTGCTATGCCTAACTACCCCGAACGTCAAATTTACCAAGAGTATCGGGGCAAGTGGTATGTCAACGAATACAAAAATGGCGTTCAAATTCAACGCAGTTACGTTTGGATTCGCCCACAACCCAACCTATTAGATAGGGTGTTATTAGATGCTAGTTTCGTTGTCACTAGTTTTGTACCTGCCCTCATCGGTTGGCGTCCAGATGTGATCCTCTCAACATCACCATCCTTACCAAGCTGTGTACCAGTTGCTCTTTTAGGATGGTTACGTGCTTGTCCTGTGATCTTAAATCTACAAGATATATTACCAGAAGCAGCCGTCCACGTCGGTCTACTTAAAAATAAATTACTCATCCAGTTGTTTGCATTATTAGAAAAATTTGCCTACCGCAGTGCTAGTAAAATTAGTGTCATCGCCGATGGGTTTGTAGACAATTTACGATCTAAGGGTGTAGAAGCTGACAAAATTGTGCAAATCCCCAACTGGGTTGATGTAAATTTTATTCGCCCTTTGCCTAAAGAAGATAACCCTTTCCGCACAGCCCATAATTTGAATGGCAAATTTATAGTACTTTATTCTGGCAACATTGCCCTCACCCAAGGTTTAGAAAGCGTCGTCAAAGCTGCTTCTGTATTGCGCCATATCCCAGATATTGTCTTTGTCATCGTTGGGGAGGCCAAAGGTCTACAGCGATTGCAACAGGAATGTCTCGACTGCGGCGCAGATAATGTTTTGTTACTGCCATTTCAACCCCGCAAAGATTTGCCACAAATGTTAGCAGCTGCCGATGTTGGCTTGGTGGTGCAAAAGAAAAATGTTGTATCCTTCAATATGCCATCAAAAATTCAAGTGTTACTTGCCAGTGGAGGGGCCTTAGTTGCCTCTGTCCCTGACAATGGTACGGCAGCAAGAGCCATCAGGCAAAGTGGCGGCGGAGTTATTGTACCTCCAGAAGATCCGCAAGCTTTAGCGAGCGCAATTTTAGATTTGTACCAAAACCCCGAAAAAGTCAAAACTCTAGGTTACAAAAGTCGCCAATATGCCGTTGAGCAATATTCTTTTGAGCAGGCTTTAAATCAGTATGAGTCCTTATGTTACTCATTGATGGCAAATCGTCGAGCAATTCAGTCTACAGGCATAGTTACGAAACAAGAAGTTTAAGCTTTGCAGCAAATTTACATTGCATCTGTAGAAATTGCAATTATGCCCTCAAATCTAGGTGACAGGAGATTTTGAGGGTAGCTAATTTTATTAGGAAACATATAGTAATAGATAAGCAGGTTTTTAGGTGTATTGTTAAACTAAAAATCCCACGGCTTCACTTTATTCAATCCGTGAGTAAACCAATTTGTTATCTTTATCTATATATGGAGAATTTTTAGTATTTTTTAATACTAAGTTTTCTGTGTACTACTCGTACTTTTGGTAGATTCAGTTATGAGTATGCTGTGTTGGCTCGTAGTTTTTAGCAGGCAGTCTAAGTCTAAAGCCTAGATTTAGCGTTACCTGCGAATTACTAGCCTTACATCACATATTATGCTGTTTGATGAATCTGCGATTATTTTCGCTGTCAATTATTGCTGGAAAGCTATTGGTTGATTTATCGCTGCACAATAACCATCAGCAATCAGCAGTTGCGGATGTCGAAATCCAAACAGCCAATTATCAAACTAGTACAACACGGCGTAAATAAACCACCACTGACGCTCACAGGCTCGCTAACGGCATTTCCTCATGGGGGGAACCCCCTTCTAGACGCTCCGCGTTGGCGTCAGCCTCTCCCTTTGGGAAAAGACAGGACTGCCTCACCATTCAAAATCAATGAAACGCTTACACTGTATTAATTTTGAATTTTGAATTTTGAATTTTAAATTCCGCCTTGCGGTACTAGCCCCATAGACACCTGTTTTTTTGTTAGTATTCAAAAAAACCTATTGACACATTTGTTTGTCAGATCAATTGTTTGTTGTTTGTAAGTAAATGTAAACAATTGTTTCAAAAGGAAGAAAGCACCTGAGGTTTAATGACTGATTATTTCCAAGGAAATTTCCCATTGCAATCTGTCCCACTGACGAAGAGTGCGGTAATAAGCCACGGCCAAACCGAAGAGGCAAGCAGAAAATTAGCTGCAACGATCGCAGAAGCGGCATCAGACCGCAAAGCAGGTGAGATTATATTGCTCAAAGTAGCAGAGGTATCTTACCTAGCGGATTACTTTGTGATGATGACTGGCTATTCTAGGGTACAAGTCAGAGCGATCGCTCAAGCAATTGAAGGAAAAGTTGAAACTGAGTTGCAACGCCGTCCTTTAAGGACAGAAGGAAAAGTCGAGGGGAGTTGGGTACTACAAGATTACGGTGATGTGATCGTTCACATTATGATGCCCAAGGAACGGGAGTTTTATAATTTAGAAGCGTTCTGGATTCATGCAGAACGTATTTCCCTTCCAGAATCAGACGAGGGTGAAGGTAAGCCAACATGATTAGGTCTTCGGTTTCTAATTGCCCAGTTCCTACAGACCAACAACCGCTCAATGAATACGAAGAGTTAAAAACTTCCTGGCTGTTTCGTGATACTACTTTAGATTGGCGCGAGTATATCACGAAACTCTTTTGGATTTGGGGTTTATCTTGGTTATTCGCAGGGCCCATAGCTGCGGCAAGTTTTCCCCCTCACAAGTATATTGCACATTTTATTCTCTGTGGTGCAGCCGGGGCGAGTGTCGGGTTAGTACTAATACTGGTAAGGTTGTACTTAGGTTGGTTCTACGTGTGCGATCGCCTTTGCAGTCCTACAGTATTTTATGAAGAGTCAGGCTGGTACGACGGCCAAACTTGGACTAAACCAGAGGAAGTTCTCAACCGCGATCGCTTAATTGTTGCATACGAAATCAAACCCATTCTGCGACGGTTACAATTTACCTTTGCTGGCTTGGCGGGAATGTACGTTATTGGTACTATAGGTTGGCATTTGTTTTAAAAGAGTTGTTAGTCATTAGTCATTAGTCATTAGCTAAGGACTAATGACTAATGACTAATGACTAATTAATTAAAAAAGGTGATAAATATAAACCCATGACAATGGGAAAACGAACTCAGGCCGCAGCACTGGAAGTCCGGTTGCTGCGAGAAGGTATTATTGAATCCAGGCATATAGTCCAAGCTGTTGTCTGCGACGAACGAGGACGGGTTCTCACCGTTGCTGGAAATTCTGAAACTGCTGCATTTATCCGTTCAGCCCTCAAACCATTTCAGGCACTCGCTGTCACCACCACAGGGACACTGGAACGCTATCAACTCAGCGATCGCGACTTAGCAATTATCACAAGTTCCCATAAAGGAAGAATAGATCAAGTCCGACAGGTATTTAACATCCTTTGGCGGGCCGATCTTGACCCAACTATACTCCAGTGTCCAATTCCTGAAGGTAAGCGGAGTGCTTTAGAATACAATTGCTCTGGAAAACATGCAGGAATGTTGGCCGTTTGTCAGCAACGCCATTGGCCCTTGAATAACTACTTGGATCGCAAGCACCCAATACAGCAGTTAATTTTGGGCAAAGTAGCAGAGTTGCTGCGAATGCCAGCAGCAGAATTTATCAGCGCTCATGATGACTGTGGCGTACCAACTTATCTGATGCAACTCGGTCACATGGCATCTTTATATGCACTGCTAGCCTCTAGTACCAACTTAGATATGGAGCGCATCGTCCGAGCGATGACTCATCACCCGGCTATGGTAGCAGGAGATGGAGAATTTGATACGGAACTGATGCGCTTAACTCCAGGGGAACTAGTCAGTAAAACTGGTTCCGAAGGAGTGCAGTGCATTGGTAGACTCGGTGAGGGCTTGGGCTTGGCAATCAAAGTCATGGATGGGGCGAAACGAGCAAAATACGCCGTGGCGATTCACTTACTCCAGCAAATGGGTTGGATTAGTCCCAGCGCCGCCGAAAGCCTCTCAGAGAAGTTTGTCACCTTAGGAAAATACAAGCGTTTAGAAGTAATTGGAGAATTATCATTTTTGTAGTTGCCAAACTCTTGACTATAGGTTACTATAAATAAGTCGAGAGCAACGCGGGATAGAGCAGCCTGGTAGCTCGTCGGGCTCATAACCCGAAGGTCAGTGGTTCAAATCCACTTCCCGCCACCAAATAAAATATAAAACAAAACCCTACGATCAGTAAAGATTGCAGGGTTTTGTTTTATTTTTGATCTATTCTGGAAGAAATAGCCATCTAAAAGGCGCGGAGAATCATGGTTGTGAAGTTGCAGCGACCAATTTTAGTGGGAGGATTGGGATTGTCCTTTTCTTTGTGGATGTTGGACAGTTGGCACGATTCGATAGTGCAGGTGGGTGAGTTTGGTTTGTTGAGTGCTTTAGCTGTAGGCGGTGGTTTGTGGTTATTCCAACAAAATCGCTCGAAAGACAGTTTAGAGCAGCTAAATGGTATGCTCGTGGGTCGGGCGACTGTGGAAAGTGCGATCACTAAAACTGAAACTGTAATTAACCAACTGGCACAAGAATCAGAAAACCATCCGGCGTTACAAACACTGCGAGAACAAGTTAACCAACTATTGTTGGAATTAGACAGACAAGAAATTAAAGTGGCTGTGACTGGCGGGAAATCCGTGGGTAAAAGCACTTTAATTCAAGTGCTAAAGCAAAATGTCGAGACACGAAATTTCGTGTCTTTACAAGAGACAGCACCTTTATTTAGAGAAGTGGGTGAAAACTCCGATGCAGCTATTTTGACAGAAGTAGCAAAATCTGATTTTGTTCTGTTCCTGACAAACGGTGATTTGACAGACTCAGAATTTCAAACCTTACAGCAGCTAAAGGCAGCAAATCAGCCCACAATCCTGGTTTTCAACAAACAAGACCAGTATTTAGCCGATGAAAGCGCCAGCATCTTGCTGTCATTAAAACAGCGAATGCAGGGGAATGTAGTTGCAACTGCGGCCTCTCCTATTGCCATCAAAGTCCGAAAGCATGAGGCTGATGGTGCTGTGCAAGAGTGGATGGAACAACCAGCAGCAGATATCCAGCAGTTAACTCAGCAGTTGGATGAAGTTTTGGTACAGCAAGGACAACGGTTGGTTTGGCTAACTACTATGAGGAAAGCCGGGTTGTTGAAAGCTGAGGCGAAAAACTGGCTGAATGGAACCAGACGCGATCGCACCACCCCAATTATTGAACAATATCAATGGATAGCTGCTGCTGCTGCCTTTGCTAACCCAGTACCAGCCCTTGATATTTTGGCGACTGCGGCAATTAATGCTCAAATGGTAATGGATTTGGGTAACATCTATCAGCAGAAGTTTTCCCTAGAACAAGCGCAAACTGTAGCTGGAACAATGGGAAGTTTGATGCTGAAATTGGGTTTAGTTGAACTTTCGACAAAGGCGATTAGTACTGTTCTGAAAAGTAATGCCCTTACCTTTGTTGCTGGTGGCGTAGTTCAGGGAGTCAGTGCAGCTTATCTAACTAGAGTCGCAGGGTTAAGTCTAGTTGAATATTTCCAACAGCAGGAAATAGCGATCGATTCTGGGACTGGTTTGAATTTGGAGAATTTGCGGCAAACCTTGCAAAAGGTGTTTCAGCAAAATCAGCAGATTGGTTTTTTGCAGGGATTTGTTAAGCAAGGTGTGAAGCGTTTGTTGCCAGAAACACAGCAGGTTGAAGTAGTTGGTGTTCAGAAGGCTGCGGGATAATCTCATATAAAGGATTACAAAATTTTGGATTTTGGATTTTGGATTGAATGATTCAAAATCCAAAATTTAAAATTTTTGTCAAAGTCAATTTTTTGAACGTAGACTCACAGCGTCTCGTTAGAGAAGAACACAAACAAAAAAAGAAATGCTTAACTGAACTGTATTGCAATCTAAAATCTAAAATCCGAAATTGGCTGACACTTGGCGTAAATGAACCTAAAATTTACCCAAGCCTATTTTAGGCTTGGGTGTATTTAAGAATATAGTGAGACTTGGAAATTACCAAAAAATTGTGAATAAGGGTAATTAGCTAAACAGCACCACTGTTTCTATTAAATAGAATACCTATAGTTTTGAAAATTAGCTTTAAATCGTACACCAAACTCCAATTTTTTTGATACTGCAAATCCAAACGAATTACATCTTCAAAACTACGGACTGTAGAACGCCCGTTTACTTGCCATTCGCCAGTCATACCGGGTTTCACATCTAAACGTTGCCACTCCGGTACTTCATAGCGTTCCACTTCATCGGGTGTAGGTGGTCGAGTGCCTACTAAACTCATTTCTCCTTTGAGGACGTTCAAAAATTGCGGTAGTTCATCAAGACTAGTACGCCGTAAAAAGCGCCCTACCTTGGTAATTCTGGGGTCATTCTCATTCTTGAAAAAAGCACCTTGTACTTGGTTTTTAACTTGGGATTTCTTCGCTTCTGCATCCACACACATGGAGCGGAATTTCCAAATCTCAAACCGCTTCCCCATCCAACCACAACGTGTTTGACTAAAGAAAATGGGCCCAGGATCGTTAATTTGAATAGCGATCGCAATGGGAATAAACAAAACTCCTGTAATTAATAAACCGACTATTGACCCGATAATATCTAAGAACCGTTTCATCCAAGATGCCACAGAAGGGTGAGTAGCGGGTAACGGCTCTACTTTTCGGGGAGTTGTCTTCCGATTATCTACTAAGTCTTCTGGTTCTCTTAGCGACCCATCAGCCACAGATTCAAGGGGAAAAACTTGATCCAATCCCGTGAGTTTCAGGACTGCCATTACCTGGGGTGTTACATTCCGCAGTGTTAATGTAATCTCTTTCGCTTGAGCGGATTTAAAATTACTGACCAGGGCACCTAAACCACTACTATCCATAAAAGTAGTTTGGTGAAAGTCAATGATGATTTGCTTAGGATGTGAATTGGTCTGGATTAAGCCTTGGCAGGTTTGCTTAAAGCCTAAAGCCTCCAGCACGCTTAACCGCGTTGGCACCTGCACTATAGCGGTGTCGTTTAGGGAATTAACTGGAAAATCGACCTCTGTCGGTTGGCTAGTCATGAAGCTCTGCACTTTCGTTGCCATAAGAAATAACTGATACGTTTGGGAACTCCGTCTGTTTAGAGCGGAGCGGAAAAACAAACAAGCGGTTTGAACCGCCTTGCCGCTATATCGGACTGGGTAGGAGCGCTTTGGCAGCGCCGTTAAGGGTGAAAATCTCTTAAGAATCTCTGTCTCTTTAGAGCAGGGAGTGTCAAGTATAATGTAATCTGCCAAACATTATTTTGTCCTACAAAATTATCTAACCTAAATATCGGAATCAGTAGTAATCAGGACTAATTGCTATTTACCGGGGCTGAAATTGGAGATCGTTAGCGACGATTCACAATAGAACAAGAAGCCAAAAAACATCCTTGCCGTTGTGCCGACGCAGCGCGATCGCGTTGCTCTCATTTTATGATTGCTAAAAATACGGTTACACCTACCGCACGCCTGATTGAGGTCTTTTCTGCCATTCAAGGGGAAGGACTGAATGTAGGGACACGTCAAATATTTATTCGTTTTGCTTTGTGTGATTTGCGTTGTCAGTTTTGTGATAGCGCCCACACTTGGAATGCACCTGATACTTGTCGGATAGAGCGATCGCCTGGATTGCGCGACTTTGAAATCCACTCTAACCCTGTCCCATTACCCATATTACTCGAATGGGTGGAACAGCAAAATCTTCCTTGTCTACACGATAGCATTAGCTTAACTGGAGGCGAACCCCTTCTTCATGCCCCATTTTTAACGCAGTTTCTACCCCAAGTGCGAGCCATAACTGGCCTACCTATATATTTAGAAACTGGCGGACATCGCCCAGAACAACTAGCAATGATTCTCCCCTACTTAGACTCCGTAGGTATGGATTTCAAATTGCCCAGTGTTAGCGGCGAAAGTCATTGGCAAGAACATAGTAAATCTCTCCAGTTATGTTATGACTCATATTTAAATGTTTTTGTCAAGATAATTGTGTCTCAAAACACAGATCCCGCCGAGTTGGAACGTTCAGCTTCGTTGGTGGCAGAGGTTAGTCCAGATATCTCAGTATTTTTACAACCTGTTACGCCTTTGGCAGTGTCAGAACAATTTTCACCAATCCCTATGCTTGCGCCTTCCAGCGATCAAGTTTTGACCTGGCAAGCTTTGATGAAGGGGTTTATCAAACATGTGCGTGTGATCCCCCAGACGCATAAAATGCTGAACCAGTTGTAAAATTTGATTTTGATAAAGATGTAGTCAAGAAAAAAGTAAGATTTGGTGAGGCTGTTACAGGCAATCTAATTAGCTCAATCAAAAGACCTCTCCCTGCTTTTACTGCGTAAAACCGTCCCTCTCCGATTCGGAGAGGGATAGACTTTAACAGGTAGGGAAGAGGTTCATCGAACTCAGGTTGATTTGTTTTTACAGTGAGTCCTCATCTGGAGTTTTAGATTTAGCTTTTGCCTTATTAGCACTGCGTTTGAGGGCAGAGAGTCTTGCTTCGTATCTTGACCGTTGGCGCTTACTAGGAGTATTGTCAATCAGGGTTTTTAAGGCGCTACCAAGACTCTTGTAGGCATTGGGGAGGCTATAACCAAAACGAGTTGCCAATGCGATCGCTTTCTCATCAGCATTGAGCAATTCTCTTAGTTGCTTTTCCCCATTATTCTTTTGGTACAGTCGCCAGCCTGACACACCACAAAGCGACAAAGCTAACACCAGCAGCAATCCATCTTGTACCCACAATTCGCCTACAGCACCACCTAAACCGATGGCTAGTGCTGCCATTTCCCAACCATCTTTGGGAATTGTGTCATTTTGAACGCGAGCAACTTCATGCCAGAACAGCAGATTACGCTGATCCATTGCGAGGGCATCCCATTTTACCAAGTCAATTTGAATTTCTACCTGGTCTTTACCAATTTCTTCGCAGCGAACCAGGGGTGGATTGACTTCAGTTGTGCCTTCAACCGTAACCCAGCTTTGCAATTCTGGCGGTAATAAGCCTTTCAACCGCCGTAGTTCACTCATTTCCGCTTTGGCAGAGGAGGTTGCGTAGGATGTCATAATATCCAGCCCCAGAAAATTTCATGTATATAGTGAGGGTATCACTTTGGAGTATAGCTATTTAAGTGATGATCCGTCTCACTCACTAGGAAAACTTCCTCGCTTTTTTCGCGCTTCCATTGCTTTTTCTAGTAAATCTAATAATCCTGGGGCTTCTTCTTGGATACTGAGTAACAGTCTTTCCCCAAGTTCTATATTCCCCGGATCAAGACCTGTTGCCATCACTTCTTTCAGGCGAGGTATCGCTATGCCATCCACAATTTGAATTAACCCACTCAGACAACGATGAAATTGCTTTTCTGTAAGAATCGAGTCTTCTAGAGGAAACTCAATAATGGCACGGATTTCACCATCAGATGGGTCATATTCCCATTGCAACATTTTGGTTTCCCAAGAAATGGCAAGCATCGTCTGTAGGATAACTCCCTTGTGAGGATGGTCTTGGATTCCTGCCAGAACTTGAGGGGCAAATACCCGAAAAAATTTTCCCTCTTCATCCAACTGGACAACTATTAGGAAATCTTCTAGGTTATCAGCCTCGACACCTGTTATAATTCGGTCTTCTTCATCATCAAAACGGTAGTCCCAACCAAGGTTGTCTAAATAGTTGGCAATCTGTTCGAGGTTAGCTCCCATAAAAGCCTCATAAGGAACGTGGAGCAGTTGTCACCAGGTCTAGTTTAACCTGCTAGGGGTAGTTGTTTGGGTTGGTGTGGATACTTCTGATTGCATAGAAGTGTGCAAGGGGATTGGGTACTGGGGATTGGGTACTGGGGATTGGGTACTGGGGATTTGGGTATTAGCAAAAATATCCCAGTCACTAGTCACTAGTCCCCAATCCCTGGCTGTTGGGCATTGAAAGATAAGAAAAATAGATGATCGTTCGGCGTTGTGAATGATATTTTTTTAAGGATTGTTGCTTATTAGCTTCTTCTTAAAGAAGCAATAATCACTATTTTTCAAATCTTAGCCAGTGAAGGATATAGCACTAACTCACTTAAGTTTTAATATTGTCTTCTAGGTTTAATAAGTGTATTGTTCGAGCAAGCATGATAGCAGGATTTTTAATCAAACTTGAAAACTGAAGCCAAGTTGACATAATTTACCCATAGTATTTGAGGCTTTTGAATATATAAGTAAAAACTTTAATTGCCGCTTTTAAAAGTGAATAAACATAGCACATAGGCTGGTACAGTTTTATATTACAAGCAACAAATTGTTTTCACTAAATGATTGTAGTGAGCAATACAATTCTTTGATCTAGTAATTTATGAAGTTCATGCCTAAATCAGCTTTAGTTTTTGCGATCGCACCTTTAGTTTTTGCGATCGCAGCTTGTGATGGAGATTCAGGAAAAACAGCAAGTACACCCGGCACTCCAGGCAGTACTCCAGCTGCACCAGTAACTCGAAATCGTTGGGATAGCATTAAAAGCCGTGGTCAGTTAACTTGCGGTGTCAGTGGTGAAGTGCCAGGGTTTAGCTTTGTGGGAACCGATGGTAAATACAGTGGCATCGATGTCGATGTTTGTCGAGCGATCGCCGCAGCTTTGTTTGATAAGCCAGATGCAGTAGAATTTCGCAATCTCAATTCCAAAGAGCGGTTTACAGCTTTGCAAACTGGAGAAGTAGACATTCTCAGCCGCAATACTACCTGGACACTTAGTCGCGGAACCACAGTAGGTCTAGAATTTGCACCTGTGGTCTTTTACGACGGACAAGCCATCATGGTTCGCAAAAGTAGTAACATTAAGTCCCTGGCAGACCTCAAGAATAAAGCCATCTGCGTTCAAACTGGAACTACTACCGAACAGAACTTAGCAGACCAAATGCGGAAAAGGGGCATCACTTACAAACCCGTTGTCTTTGAAGACGTTAACGTTACCTTTGCTACTTATACCGAAGGTCGTTGCGACGGGATTACGGCTGATCGTTCAGCATTAGTTTCGCGGGGCACAATTTTACCGAAACCAGAAGATAACGTGATTCTCAATGAAGTGATCTCTTCAGAACCCCTTGCCCCAGCAGTTGCTAAAGGGGATGCTAAATGGAGTGATGCTGTTAAGTGGGTGGTTTATTCTCTAGTAAAAGCTGAAGAATTGGGCATTACTTCCCAGAATATAGGTCAGTTCGCTACAAGTACCGATCCAGATATTAAGCGCTTTTTAGGAACCGAAGGTAATCTTGGCGAAGGACTCGGCTTAACTAACGACTTCGCAGCCAGAATAATTAAGCATGTTGGTAACTACGCCGAAATTTACGATCGCAACCTCGGCCCCAAGACAAAACTCAATCTAGCTCGCGGTCAAAATCAACTCTGGAGCAAAGGCGGACTGCTTTATTCTCCACCGTTCCGGTAGAAGGGCAGGGGGCAGGGGAGGCAGGGGGAGAAATAATAAATGACTAATGACTAATGACTAATTTAAAACCGTCTATATGGCGTGATGTGCGTTTTTGGAGGATTGCTTTGCAATTAGTTGCTGTATTTTTAGCAGTAGTTGCAGTAGTAATACTGTGGGGTAATCTCAAGCGCAATTTGCGGCAATTGGGTATTCCGTTTGGATTTGATTTTCTTAAGCAACAAGCATCTTTTGATATTGGCGAGACGCTGATTAGCTACAAACCCACTGACACCTACAGTCGTGCTTTGTGGGTGGGGCTAATTAACTCCTTGCGGGTGGCGATCGCAGGAATTTTTCTGACCACCATTGTTGGGATAAGTGCTGGGATTGCCCGACTTTCTGACAACTGGCTGGTGCGGAATATCACGATGGTTTATGTAGAGGTTTTCCGCAATACGCCTTTACTGCTGCAATTGCTGTTTTGGTACTTTGCTGTTTTTATCAGTTTTCCCAAAACAGAAAATAAGATATCCCTTTGGGGTTTTATTGGCGTTAGTCAAAATGGCTTAGAATTTCCTTGGTTTACCCTATCACCAGAGTTTTCAACGTTGCTGTTGGGATTAACTTTCTACACAGGTGCGTTTATTGCAGAAATTGTGCGAGGTGGGATTCAATCAGTACCGAAGGGACAATGGGAAGCAGCGCGATCGCTAGGATTAAAACCAGGGTTAGTAATGCGGTTGGTAATTTTTCCCCAAGCTTTGCGGGTAATCATTCCACCGTTAACGAGTCAATATCTGAATTTGACCAAAAATACCAGTTTAGCGATCGCGATCGGCTTCCCCGATATTTATTTTGTCGCCTCTACCACTTTTAACCAAACAGGGAAAGCCGTAGAAGTGATATTACTGATTATGCTCACCTATCTCACTCTGAGTTTGACTATCTCGGTAGTGATGAATTTATTCAATCGCAGCGTGCAAATTAAAGAGAGATAAGGGTGATGAGGGGCATAAATCAGCAATTTAACTCAAAAGTTGAGCCTTTGAACTCGGAAGTTGCACCTCTGAACTCGGAAGTTGAGCCTCTGAACTCGGAAGTTGAGCCTTTGAACTCGGAAGTTGAGCCTTTGAACTCGGAAGTTGCACCTTTGAACTCGGAAGTTGCACCTTTGAACTCGGAAGTTGAGCCTTTGAACTCGGAAGTTGCACCTTTGAACTCGGAAGTTGAGCCTTTGAACTCGGAAGTTGCACCTTTGAACTCGGAAGTTGCACCTTTAAGGTTGAAATATGACCAATGACCAATGACTAATGACCAATGACCAATGACTAATAACAAATTAACTTGGCTGCGTAAAAACCTGTTTAGTACTTGGTACAACAGCTTATTAACTGTTGTCTGTTTAGTGTTTCTGTTTTGGGTAGTACGAGGAATTCTAACTTGGGCAACTACTCAAGCACAATGGGCGATAATTCAGGTTAATTTACGTTTATTTCTAGTTGGCAGATTTCCGCAAACGCTATATTGGCGAACTTGGATTGTGCTAGCGATCGCTTCGATTTTAGGCGCTATAACTGGCGGTGTATTCTTTAGTAGACAACAGTTAACAAAGCGGGGAATTGCTTTGTTTGCTTTCATCATTGGCATTTTGTTAGTTGTTTTACCACTAGATTTTACATCCCGCCTTTGGTTATTGTTAATTGCAGTTTTGGTATTTGTAGGTTTTTGGGTTGGAGGAAAGTTTACTAAGGTACTAAGTCCTTGGCTTTCCCTATTATGGTTATTGTCTTTCCCGATAATTTTATGGCTAATTGGCGGTGGATTTGGATTGCAGCCTGTACCTACAAATTTATGGAACGGTTTGCTACTTACCCTACTAATGGCAGCAGTGAGTATTGTACTTTCCTTTCCCATTGGGGTTTTACTCGCTTTAGGGCGCACAAGCAATTTGCCTGTAGTCCGTTGGTTTTCTATCCTATATATTGAAATTATTAGGGGAGTACCACTGATTGGAATTTTGTTCTTAGCTCAGGTAATGCTTCCCTTATTTTTATCAGCAGATGTGCGTTTAGATCGGGTATTACGAGCAATAGCTGGACTAGTACTATTTAGTGCCGCATATATGGCAGAAAACGTGCGTGGTGGACTCCAATCAATTCCTCGCGGGCAAATTGAAGCTGCGAAAGCACTAGGTTTAAATACACCTTTGGTAGTGATATTAATTGTCCTACCTCAAGCCTTACGTAGTGTTATACCTGCGATCGTTGGTCAATTTATTGGCTTATTTAAAGACACTTCACTCTTATCTTTAGTAGGATTGGTGGAACTTACAGGTATTGCCCGTTCAATATTGGCACAACCACAGTTTCTCGGACGCTATGCAGAAGTTTATCTATTTATTGGATTTATTTACTGGGTATTTTGTTACTCCATGTCGTTAGCTTCTCGGCGATTAGAAAAACAGTTAAGTCAGTAGTTAAGAGATTTTAAAAAATAAATTAACGTGAGTTCGACAAGTCTTATTTGACCTCTCCCCCAGCCCCTCTCAGACACGGAGAGGGGAGCAAAAAGCGGAATTTTTCTTGCTCCTCCCTTTCCGTTTCGGAGAGGGAGGTTGGGAGGCAGAGGTTCATCGAACTCACATTAAATTATCTAAGAGAAAATTAAGAGCCAGAATTTAGAATGTTTCTAGTATTCTGACTCCTTTTAATCTTTAAATTTTGCCTTATTTGGTCAGTTGTGTAATTTATTGTGCATCTAACCAAGCTTGTAAATCCGCCAAGCTGCTAAAATCCAACAGAGCAACACTTAGATTCTCAAGTACTGTTAAGGGTAAATGAGAAATCGTTGCTTGCATTTGCTCAGACAGTTCTTGTCCAAGACGCTTAGTTAAGAGTCGAAAAATCAATTTAATAGTTGCTTCCTGTTCTCCTTCCTGTCGTCCTTCTTCTTTAATTTCTCGATAAACTCTCGTTTGCTGTAATGTTATGCCTAACATGATTTCCACCTCGGCTCGGCTTAATTGTTCAAATTTGTACACCATTATGGTCGTTATCAATTCTATTATGGCGCGACTTGATACTTGGGGCACTTCTTGATATGTTCTGGTTAGCAAATACCTAGCTTCTTCTGGTGCTGCATTTTCTTCTATCGTAGTCAGTACCATCAGTGCTAAACCCAAAGGTAATTGGCGAATATCTCCTAACTCGTCCAAGTAAACGCGATACAATTGTTCGCTATTAAGGAATGCGCGGTAGGGATAGCTATTACTTTGTTCAATACTGCGGGATGGGTAGATTACCACCGCTTGCCAATCACTGTATCTCATCCGGTTGCGATAGAAATACAATAACGACTCGGCAAATAGCCTTTCGTAAAGCATTTCATCCTTTTGAAATTGAACTTCGCTGAAATATACAACCCCGCCATCAGCAGTATCAGGTGGAAGAAACACACCATCAATTTCAAATTTGGGTTCCTTGACAGCTACGGAATCAAAGCGATAATTATCAGCATTGGCTGGGGGATTTGTCAACAATTCAAATAATAAGCTTGGGGATTGTTGAAAGAGTTTGTAGAAAATTGAGTCTCGGCGCATCTATGGGCTGCAAAAAATTTATTTGAACTCATAAGATATCTTCATAGTACTTGTAACTCAAATTTTATTTATGAGTGTTTTTGTAATGTGTGATATTGTTCACTAGGAAAATATTAAATAGGTATCGCACTGTAAAATCTGATTAATTAGAGTTATTATTGATTAGAGATTAGTCTATCAAGAAGTTTTTATTAATCTCTAAAATCAGCAATTATTTGATAGTTATTTCATCAGCTTGTAGCGAGACATCGCTAATTTACTAAAAAATTCGGAGGTGTAAATCTGTGACAACAAAACAAGCGTCAATAATTATTGCTGAAGATGTTCACAAGTGGTATGGAAAATTCCATGCTCTTCAGGGTGTGAGCTTGACAGTCAATCGTGGAGAAGTTGTAGTGCTGATGGGGCCATCTGGTTCAGGTAAATCTACCTTTATCCGCACATTTAATGCTTTAGAAGAATACCAACAGGGAAGAATTGAAATCGACGGCATCACTCTCAGTCATGACTTGCGAAATATTGAAACCATTCGCAAAGAGGTGGGAATGGTATTTCAGCAATTTAATTTATTTCCTCATCTGACAGTACTGCAAAATATCTCTTTAGCACCAATTTGGGTACGGCGATCGCCAAAGGCAAAGGCCGAAGAATTGGCAATGCAACTCTTAGAAAGAGTAGGAATTTTAGAACAGGCGCAAAAATATCCAGGACAGTTATCTGGTGGACAACAGCAACGGGTGGCGATCGCACGTGCTTTAGCTATGCAACCCAAAATTATGCTGTTTGACGAACCCACCTCAGCCTTAGATCCAGAAATGGTACGAGAAGTTTTGGATGTAATGCGAGGTCTAGCCCGTGATGGAATGACAATGGTAGTTGTCACCCACGAAGTTGGGTTTGCTCGTGAAGTCGCCGACCGAGTTATTCTCATGGATAGCGGTTTCCTCGTCGAGTCAGCCACGCCTGACGCATTTTTCAACAACCCCAAAGAAGAAAGAACACGCAAATTTTTGTCACAAATTCTCTAAAACCTCTGCGCTACTTTGCGTTCAACTTTGCGCGACGGCAGTCGCTACAACGGGGAGCCACTGCGGTGGACGGGTTCCCCGGCATAAAGCAAGTGGCGTGGGAACCCCCGCAACGCGCTGCCTCCCCTCTGCGTTTCACTTCTAACCCTTTTCTCCCACAACTTCACACCAAGCTTGAGCAAAAAATCCATCTGGGTGCTGACTCCATTCCCGCAAACCATTACTCATTGCTGTAAGCGATATCTCATCAGTCCAACCTTTCTCTACAGCTTGGTCTTCCTTTGCAGAATCTTCGATTCGCAATGCTAGATATTCTGCGATCGCACTCACCGGCTCATAACATTGATAAGAAGCCGAAGCTTTGATATTAATAAACCCAGTTTCCCGCAGCAAAGCGCGTAACTCTCTACCTACGTAAGGATTACCAGAATTCTCCTCATGGAGCCATTTGTAATAAGTAATCGCCCGATCTAGTTCTGGCGGGAACGGTGCAATCAGACATCCATCCCAGTCAGGACTACGAAGCCCAACAATTCCCCCCGGTTTCAAAACTCGGCACAGTTCGCGCAACGCCTGCACAGGTTCTTGAAGATGCTCAAACAGCGCATGAGAAAAGATTGCGTCAAATGAGTCATCTGGAAAGGGTAGAGCATATATATTTCCCTCCAGAAAATTAGTATTATTGACACCTTGCTTAAAAGCACTTTCAGCAGCTATGCGGATTTGAGATATTTCTCGATCAATACCTATAAGCGTACCAGGGGCAATAACTCTTGCTAAACCCAAAGCGATCGCACCAGGGCCACAACCACAATCTAGCAATTTCATCCCTGGGCGTAAATAAGGCGTAAAAAACGCCGCATGAGTATCTACGCTACGATTTGCCATAAAATTCGTCGCATTGCTCGAATAGCCTGGAGTATACTTTTCCGGCATCGCTTTGACTCCCTACGATTCTGTATAAGTATGATATGTAGGTAATTTTGAGATGTCCAATATATATTTATAGAGAATTGAAACTTATAAAGTATCAAAAAAATGGAATTGCGACACCTGCGCTACTTTATTGCTGTCGCTGAGGAACTGCACTTCAGTAGAGCCGCCGAGCGACTGCATATTGCTCAACCGCCCTTAAGCCAACAAATTCAGCAACTAGAGGCGCAGTTGGGGGTAGAACTGTTTCAGCGCAAAACCAAGCGACAGGTGCAGTTAACGGAAGCTGGGCAAGTTTTTTTGCAAGAGGCTTATCAACTTTTGGCTCAACTAGAAAAAGCAATTGAGCTAACTCAAAAAACAGGAAGAGGTGAAAAGGGACAATTGCGAATCGGGTTTACCAGTTTGGTAACTTATGATTTGCTTCCAATAATTTTGCGGCGGTTTCGAGAACAGTTTCCAGAAGTAGAGTTGGGATTGCAAGAATTAACCACAACTCAGCAGGAACAAGCCCTACAGGATAGCCGCATCCATGTAGGTTTTGCCCATCCACCTTTAGAAGACAACACACTCAATCAAGAGTGCATTCAGCAGGAAGCTCTAATTGTGGCTATGTTAGAAACTCATCCTTTGGCTGAACAAGAAAAGATTTCAGTGCGATCGCTAGTAAACGAAAACTTTATCATGTTCCCTCGCCATTTGGGCCCCGGACTTTACGACCAAATCGTAAGCCTTTGCCAGCAAGGAAATTTCAGCCCAAAAGTGACTCAAGAAGCGATTCAGATGCAGACGATTATCGGATTGGTGTCAGCAGGAATGGGAATTGCGATCGCGCCGTCTTCATTGCAAAATCTTCAGAGGGCTGGCGTAGTTTATCGCACTCTGGAGGAGAAAACACCATTAGTAGAAACGGCTATAGTGTGGCGGCAAGAAAATATCACACCTGTATTAAGGGAATTTTTACGTACAGTCATTAAAGCCAGCAGCGGGATTTGAACTCGCGACCTTCCGATTACAAGTCGGATGCACTACCACTGTGCTATGCTGGCAAGCTTGGCGATTACTTTTAATTAGCAACCACAATTTCTTATTGTACCATAATCAATTTATTTGTCTAGCTGTAATTGCTAAAAAATATCTCCTTCTTCAGACTGGACGCAAAAATATCTGGTGCAGTTCTAAAACTGTTTTTTCTTTACACAGCTGAATAAAGGAACAGAAATATATAATTATTTTTTACAGATCATAAGCATGGCAGCACTGCTCGGACGAGATTTATTAAGTCTGGTGGACATTAGTCCAATGGAACTTCAAGAACTTCTAGAATTGGCAACTCAACTTAAATCACAACAGCTGAGGTTGCAGAGTAATAAAGTTTTGGGGTTGTTGTTCTCCAAAGCTTCAACTCGCACACGGGTAAGTTTTACCGTGGCGATGTATCAACTGGGTGGACAGGTAATCGATCTCAACCCTAATGTCACTCAAGTTAGTCGCGGAGAACCTTTACAGGATACGGCGCGGGTGTTAGATCGATATTTAGATATTTTGGCAATTCGCACATTTGCCCAGCAAGATTTGGAAACTTTTGCTGAGTATGCGAAGATTCCGGTGATTAATGCGCTGACTGATGCAGAACATCCCTGTCAGGTATTAGCAGATTTATTGACCATTAAAGAAGGCTTTGGCACTTTTGCTGGGTTAACTTTAACCTACGTGGGTGATGGGAATAATATGGCTAATTCTCTGATGTTGGGCTGTGCTTTAGTGGGGATGAATGTCAGAATTGCTACTCCTAAAGGATATGAGCCAGATTCTAGGATTGTAGAACAAGCAAGAGCGATCGCTAATCACAAAACTGAAGTCCTCCTCACCCACGATCCAGAATTAGCCGCTAAGGGATCTGCTGTACTTTACACTGATGTTTGGGCAAGTATGGGACAAGAGGCAGAAGCCGATAACCGAATGCCAATTTTCCAGCCTTACCAAATTTCCGAGCAGCTATTGAGCCTTGCTGATCCAGAAGCAATTGTTTTACACTGCTTACCAGCCCATCGCGGTGAAGAAATTACCGAAGAAGTTATTGAAGGTTCCCAATCACGAGTTTGGGAACAGGCTGAAAATCGCTTGCACGCCCAAAAAGCTTTGCTTGCTAGTATCTTAGGAGCAGAGTAAAAAGTCAAAAGTTAAAAGTTAAAAGGCAAAAGAAAATAAAATCATCTTGCTTTTGCCTTTTATATTTTTATTTTTCTATTGCTTATGGGGAGTTTTTTGTAGTACTAATGTTCTAGAGACATTAATAATTACTTCCCGCAAATTTATGGAACGTCTAACAGAAGCTCAACAAGAACTTTACGAATGGTTGGCAGAATACATCAGAACGCACCAGCATTCGCCTTCTATTCGACAAATGATGCAAGCGATGAATCTGAAGTCACCGGCACCAATTCAAAGTCGTTTAGAACATTTACGCACTAAAGGATATATAGAATGGACTGAAGGACAAGCGCGAACGATTCGGATTTTGCGTCCTGTGAAGCAAGGTGTACCAATTTTGGGCACGATCGCGGCTGGTGGTTTAATAGAACCGTTTACTGATGCTGTAGATCATTTAGACTTTTCTAATTTCGATTTACCTCCCCAAACTTACGCTTTGCGCGTAGCTGGCGATAGCATGATTGAAGATTTAATTACTGATGGTGATGTGGTATTTCTGCGCCCAGTAGCAGAACCAAATCATTTAAAAAATGGCACCATCGTCGCCGCCAGAGTAGATGGATTTGGTACAACATTAAAACGTTTTTATCGCCAAGGCGATCGCGTCACCCTTAAACCAGCAAATCCTAAGTACAATCCCATTGAAGTCAGTGCCATACAAGTCGAGGTACAAGGTTCACTCATTGGTGTTTGGCGTGGTTACAACTAAGTAATGGGGACTGGGGAATAGGGATTGGGAAAGATAAGTACCAATGACTAATGACTAATGACTAAATAAATATGTACCTGACGAAAAATCCAGTGCTGCAACTGCCCACTTTCCGGTTGAAATTACCTTATGCAAGGGAAAGTAAGGGCAGTTATTATACGCAACCATTACCAGGATGCCCAAGAATGCCTCCGTCTCTGCAATTACGGCAATATCAGCGCCAAGCGATCGCTAGCTGGTTTACCAACAATGGCAGAGGGACGCTGAAAATGGCTACTGGTAGTGGTAAAACCATTACCGCATTAGCGATCGCTTGTGAATTATATCAGCAGATTAATTTACAAGTTTTGTTAGTAGTGTGTCCCTATCGCCATCTCGTCACCCAATGGGCGCGGGAATGTGAAAAATTTAATTTACAACCCATTTTAGCTTTCGAGAATTTACGCACTTGGCAAAGTCAACTTTCTACCCAAATTTATAATCTGCGTTCTGGTTCTCAACGGTTTGTCACGGTAATTACTACGAACTCTACTTTAATTGGCGATGGGTTTCAGTCTCAACTCAAATATTTTCCCGCCAAAACTTTAATTATTGGTGATGAGGCGCATAATTTAGGCGCACCCAAGTTAGAAGAAAGTTTACCGCGCAGTGTGGGGTTGAGACTGGCTTTATCTGCCACGCCGGAGAGATATTTTGATGATTTTGGTACGCAATCTTTATTTGATTATTTTGGCCCAGTTCTCCAGCCCGAGTTTACATTGAGGGATGCGATCGCTCAAGGTGCTTTGGTACATTATCTCTATTATCCGGTGTTGGTGGAGTTAACTGAAGCAGAAAGTATTGCCTATTTAAAGTTAACTAAAAGAATTGGGCGATCGCTTCTTTATCGAGATCGGGAAAATGGCGGAAACTTTGAAGACAATGAAGATTTAAAGCCGTTATTGATGCAAAGAGCAAGATTAATTGGGGCGGCGGAAAATAAATTAAATGCTTTAAGGGATTTAATGGCAACTCGCCGCGACACTACTCACACTCTTTTTTATTGCAGTGATGGTTCACAGGATGCGGGACAACGTTCATCGCTACGCCAACTCAAAGCTGTGGCTAAAATTCTGGGTGTGGATTTGGGGTATAAGGTAAGTACCTATACGGCTCAAACAACTTTACAAGAACGGGAAATATTGCGCCATCAATTTGAAAGTGGAGAGTTGCAGGGTTTGGTGGCAATTCGTTGTTTAGATGAAGGTGTTGATATTCCGGCAATTCAAACTGCGGTGATTTTATCAAGTTCTGGAAATCCACGCCAGTTTATCCAGCGACGGGGGCGAGTTTTACGTCCTCATCCAGGTAAGGAACGCGCCACTATATTTGACATGATTGTTTTACCGCCAGATTTGGATAGAGAAACTATAGAAGTTGAGCGGAATCTGTTGAAAAAGGAATTACGTCGTTTTGTAGAGTTCGCTGATTTAGCTGATAATGCAGGCGTTGCAAGAATGAAGTTACTTGATTTACAAAAGCGATATGGTTTATTAGATATTTGATGATAAAGCAGAGAATAGTTGTATGTTTTTGTAAAAATTTTCGAGTTTTGCAACAAGTAGCACTAAATATGAAATAATAAAATTATGAGTTTGATCATAATGAGATATAAGCTGCGCTAAAAATTTCACTTACATCCCATTATTATCAAGATGCTTCGTTAAGCATAACAGAAAACCATTAAATAATAAAGCGTTTTTTCCAGAAAATTATAAATTTGAAAAAACAGTTTTTGCAAAATTAAAGATAACGGAAATAGTGGGTTTACGGAGGTAAATGCAGCTCTAGAGAAAGTTAAAATATAGAAAAAGCATATTTCCAAATCTGATATGTCACAAGAGGCGAATATCGATGATGTACAGGAGCCAATAACCAGCGCACCACCAGAAGTACGGCGAATTATTGAGCGAGTATGGAAGCTGGAAAAAGGCAGACTAGATAAGAAGATTAACAGCCATATAAATGATCATATTTTGGACATTATTAAGGAAGAGGTGCGATGAAGCTGACTTCAATCAAGCTATGCAACTTTCGCTCCTTTTATGGTACGACACCAGAGATGCTCCTCGCTGCTGGAGATGCTCAGAACACGACAATTATTCATGGCAATAATGGCTCTGGAAAAACTAGTTTACTAAATGCCTTTACTTGGGTATTATATGAAAAATTTAGTGCAGCTTTTGCATCGATAGAGCAGTTGGTGAATAAGCGTGCGCTCGCAGAAACTCAAAAAGGTCAAGTTGTAGAATGTTGGGTAGAGATTGGCTGGGAACATGAAGGTAAACGCTATCGAGTGAAACGCACCTGTCGGGGTTATAAAAACGAAAATGATTTTGACGCTGGCAAAACTCAATTAACCATGTGGGTTGGTAGTGACGATGGCAACTGGAATATACCAACTCAGCAACCAGATGATATAATTAATCAAATTTTACCTGCTACTTTACATCAATACTTTTTCTTTGACGGCGAACGAATTGAAGAAATAGTCCGTTCTGATAAAAAAGCTGAAATTGCTGAAGCTACAAAAATTTTCTTAGGTGTGGAAGTCATCAATCGTTCCATCAGACATTTGGGAGATGCTAAAAAAACTCTAGAAAATGACTTAAAAGCGATTGGTGATTCCCAAACTAAACAACTGTTACGACAGCAAGAAAAGATAGAACGAGAGCGCGAACGCATTACCAAACGGCAAACAGAAATTAAAGAAGAGTTAGAATATCAACAAACTTTTAAAAAAGAGACAAGTAATCGTTTGCGAGAATTGAGTGCTGCCAAGGAATTGCAAGAAAGATGGCAAGATTTAGAATCGCAGAAAGCAGCGAATCAAGAGGAATATAAGAAAACTAAGGAAGCACTAAAAAAAGTTATTTCCGCGCGGGGTTATACAGTTTTACTTTCAGAAACTACATCCCAGTTCCGAGGAATTATCGATGATTTGAAGGCGCGAGGCGAGTTAACCTCTGGAATTTCACGGGAATTTGTCAATGATTTACTCAATTCTCAACGCTGTATTTGTGGTGCAGAATTACACGAGGGTAATCATTCTCATACTCATGTGAGTACTTGGTTAAATAAAGCAGGTTCTTCGGCGGTAGAAGAAACTGCAATTCGGATGAGCGCACAAGTAGATGAAATTGATAAGCAAGCGATAGGATTTTGGGAAGAAGTTGATAGAGAACAAACTAGGATTAATCAGTTAAGGCAGAGTATATCTCAAATTGAAGGCGATTTAGATAATATTCAAGAACGGTTGCGAAAAGATGCTAATGAAGAAATTAGCAGTTTGCAAAAACGGTTAGATGAAATTGAAAGTAAAATTGATGAATTAAATCGAGAACAGGGTGCAAATCAGCAGCAAATTGCTCAACTCACAACTGAAATTGAAGGTTTAAATAAACAAATCGCCAAACAAAAGCTGAATGAAGATAAGCAAACTTTAGCACAGCGACGAATTAATGCTACTCAAGATGCAATCGAACGGTTAACGGAAGTTAGAAATCGTCAAGAACAACAATTTCGTCTGCAATTAGAAAAGCGAGTGCAAGAGATATTTACAGAGATTTCTGTAACTCCATACATTCCTAAAATTAGTGATAAATATGAACTGACATTAGTAGAAAATACTACAGGTGTAGAAGCACTTGTTGCAGCTTCTACTGGAGAGAATCAAATTCTCAGTTTATCCTTTATTGCCAGCATTATTGACAAAGTACGGGAATGGAGTGAGAAGCGGAAAATGATGATGATTCCTGATAGTAGTACTTTCCCAATTGTCATGGATTCGCCGTTTGGTAGTTTAGATGAAAGTTCGCGGCGACATATTGCGAAGACGATTCCCCAATTGGCGAATCAGTTGATAGTCTTAGTAACTAAGACTCAATGGCGGGGTGAAGTAGAAGCGGAAATGACAGAGAGAATTGGGAGAGAATATGTGCTTACGTATTATTCTTCTAAACCGGATTGCGAACAAGATTATATTGAGTTGGGTGGGGAAAGATATCCTTTGGTGAAACAAAGTCCGAATGAGTTTGAATATACAGAAATTATCGCGGTTGAACGAGATGGGTAATTACTCACGGAGAGGCGCAGAGGTTTTTTAGTTACAGTTGAGAAAAGGTAGAAATGAGGTGATGGTGGCGAATCCAGACAGAAATTATATGTCTCCACAGGAATATCTGGAATGGGAAGAACGCCAAGAAATTAAATACGAATATATTGATGGTGAAGTTTTCGCTATGACTGGGGGTACTATTCCTCACAATAGCATTGCTTTAAATTTGGCTTCAGCATTAAAAAGCCACTGTCGAGGAGGTTCATATCGTGTCAATATGGCAGGTGCAAAAGTAGGTGTATCTGAAAATGTGGCTTTTCATTATCCCGATGTTGTGGTGAGTTGCGATGAACGGGATAAACAAGCTATTCAATTTCTCCAATATCCTTGTTTAATTGTTGAAGTTCTATCCCCAAGTACGGAAGCTTACGATAGAGGTAAAAAATTTACGCGGTATCGTCGCATTCAGACTTTGCAAGAATACGTCCTCATCGATGCTGAAAAAATTGGTTTAGATTGTTTTCGGTTAAATGATAGAGGACTTTGGGAGTTACATCCTTATGAAGCAGGGGATGAAGTTCATCTAACTAGTGTTGATTTTCACTTTCCTATTTCCTTGGTTTATGAGGATGTTCAGTTTCCAACTTGAGTTTATGGGAAACTAGAGACAATGGCAGAAAAAGTAAACCCACGCTCGGATGATTAAAAATGATAGCAGATGAAAGAGAACAGTTAATTAAAGATATCAACGTACTGCTACATCAAGCTTATGACAGTACTTTAGTTGAAATTCACGCACTATTAAAAAAAATCGATGATGTAGATGATGACGAAGACTTAAAAGCCATTAAAGAAGCTAGGGAAGATATACGCATTAATGGCACTGTATCTTGGGATGAAATTCAAAACGAAATAAGAAACGAAATAAGCAAGGATGTTGCGTGAGTTACGAAGTTAAATTTTCAAGGGGTGCGAAAAAGCGAACCCGCAGTGCCAGGATAGACTATGGTAGTAGATAATTTGTTTGTTTAGCGATCGCTCACATACTAGTATAAAATAATGCGTTGACAGTTACTATCACTTCCAACTTTCGGTTAAAATAGCAACAATGTAGATATTAAAACAATGGCTGCAAATAGAATCAGGGTTGCTAAAGATAAGGCTGAGTTGGTGAAATCTCTAGTCGCATCAAAAGACACAACTGGGCCTTTTCAGACTTATGTAGAAGTAATGGTGTTTGCAGCAGCATTGGGCGTTAAAAATAAAAAGCGCATTCCTTTAGACATAATTTCTAAAGATTTATCCCCACTGCGACAAGATTATTTTACTAGCAGCTTCACTCTGTTAATTAATTTGTTAGCTATCACCGAAACAGAAAACATTAAGATTCTAGACGATGATAATGTTGCTGATGAGCAACGTATTCACATTTTTGAAGAGTATGCGAATGGTGGTTTAGAAATTATACAAAATGAACTGCATGGAGCAGTAGACTATTCAGAGCGACTTTTATTGATTCTTAGTTATGAGAGAACTAATATAGACCAACAAGATGAGGAATTTGATCTAACCAAATTCCTATCTTGAATTATCCTCTACTACAACTTAACAACAGTTAACTTTAATAGATTTTATATTTCTATTCAGCATCAAGTTCATCATCTTCTTCTGATACTTGGAGAAGTGAAGATTGAGTATTTAATTCTGGCAAACCAATAGCGAGTATAGCAGAGAACCTATCTCGAACCATCTCTTCTTTTTGTTGATTGTTCATTTTTTCATGTTCTCTACCATAAAAAGCAACAGTATCGAAACCTTTATATAATGCTTTATAAGCATCTGTGCAAGCTGGCCACTCAGCTTTATTTTTGTCTGCACTAAAGAAATTGAGTAGTTTTCGCCTCGATAAGATTTGAGAACCTTTTGCAACGTCGATTTGTATTTTACGAGAGCCGAAATACCACAAACATAATAAGGAAAATATCCTATCTTCTACAGTTCTCGCCACTTTAATTTTGTCAGTACCTTGGTTTATCGCTACAAATGTCCATAAGCGAAAAGGGTAATCTGGTAAGTCAGCATCTACTTTTAGAATGCCTTTGTCATATAGTCTATCTAGACAACTCAATACGTCATCGATATTACCTAAGTTTTTATCTTTGGCTTTATAGTCAAATTCGACAATTCTGCCTAAACGAACTATAGCTTTCTGGAATATTGCTTTGAAAGCCCATTGATTTTCTTTGATGCTATTAATAGCAGCCTGGTGTGAGAGTATCTCTCGGCTATTCCAATCACTATCTTTAGCAATTTCTCGCTGCCGAATAATTCCTTTATGTTTACTTGTTTGAGCTTGGTAACTACCAAAAGTACCCTCAATCAAATTATGTTCGCGAGCATACTGGAGTAGGTTTCGATATGGCTTAAATTCGAGTAAAAGTTTGATTAGCCAAGGACGAAAGTTAACTTTAAAACCTTCTATTGCAGAGCCAAGGTAATTTTCTGGTATTCGAGCAAATGGTGTATCAGGATTTCCATCTTCGTCACAATAGTCTTCTATGTAATATTCTTCAAGACTACGCCCCTCGTACTGAACTTTTTCCTCACCTGTGCCAAGGGCAGAATCAATACTATCGATAAAATCTAGCACGTGCTTCTTTTCCATTGGATCGCGTGGTGGTTTCAGATCCAGTGCTGCTGAAATCAGCAAATCTAAATGAACTAGTGAATTGAGGTAGTAGGAGCTATCAAATCGGTTTGAGTCGTCTTGCCAGCGCACTAGAGAAAGAGGAAGCTTATCTTTCGCATCTTCGCCTGTACTCTCAGTCAATAAAGTTCTAACGCATTGGGCGCTAATACTTTTGTCATCAAGAATAAGCTCTCTAGCCTTATCTACAGTCTTAGCATTCTTATTCAAATCAGTGAATAATTCACGAGCGATTCCTCGAATTGAATAATCAGATGTACTCTGAAGATTTTTAAAACCCGCACTGGGATGAAGCAAAATAAATAAAATTGGTATTTTTGTTTGTTGCTCAATCGTGTTAAGAGTACCACCTCGAAATCTTGGATCTTCACGAAAAGTACGGAGCGCCCAAAGACGATGTTGTCCATCTACTGCTACTGCTAATACTCTATCTTCATCCCAACGCAGCCTAGCAGAGACTCCAGTAGAAACAAATTGAACACCCCCGAAGTTCGCAACCTCACTTTGAAAATTTTTCCATTGTTCATCATCAGGATCAGTACTATCCCAAGGTATAGGAGGAGGTGCTACGCTTGTTGTTTCATCAAAAGCATTTTGAATCTTACCATCATCGTCCTTTGGCATTAATACAATAGTAATTGCATTAAAAAATTTCAGCTTGTTTGGATCTAGAAGATAGCCTTTAACTATGTCATCTTCTACCCTCTTTTCATCAATTTCTCGTTGAAAAAGCTCTTTGAGAGACCATTTTGTCTCTAATGAAGCGGGAATTTGTTCAGCTATCTTAAGTTCATCAATAGCTCGGTTAACTTCAACCAGTGAAAGAACGTATGGAAGTGCTATACCTTCTGATAAAGTGTAAATACCAGTTAAACCATATAGCGGTTTATTAAATCTTGATTTTCCTTCATTATTAGAGAATATCAGCATTTGTTATCAACCGTATCTAAGAGTAAATGATGGAAGAAATAGTCTAGATAAAATATCTTCAACTAGTTTGTCTGAAGCAAGTTTAGAAAATTCATAGTCTTCTTCAATTTGATTATCTAATTCGTCATCCTCATCAACACTATATGGAACAGTGTCTGTATTATATGAAGTATGAATAATTAGCAGTCTGCATTTATGAATTTTGTGTCCAGCATCTGCAAGGCGATCGCGTAAAATGCTACCTTCACGAATATGACTGCGAATTCTAGAGTATAAATTAGTTGCCTTTCCTATATATAATGGCTGCTGAAATATGAGGGAATTATTCAAAAGCATAAAGAGCAGTTGACGAAAGGAGGAATCAGCAGCTAACTCCTTCAGCAAAAGCTCTTTAGAAAATGAAGTCTCTGCTTGGAGTTTTATTTTGTGTGCTGGAGGCAGTTTTGTTTCTCTCGGAGCCGAATGCTCCTTACAAAGTTCCTCCAAAATATAGTTAGCGAAGACTTGAGGATCATTGATGGCATTAGCATCAATCTCGAAGCGACGATACCAAGCGTAGACACCGCCGATATTATCGGGGATGCGGCTTAAAACAGCACTATTTCCACGTATCTGTGCCAAATCGTACAAGACGACGTTTTCACTTAGCTGTTGCACAGCATCACTACCATATAGCCATGCCACAAAGTAGACTCCCTTTATACAATACGTATCAGGGTAGCATAATAATTTCTTTAAAGGCGAGTAATCATTAACAACTACAAAATAGATGGAAGTCCTACAGCTTTTGGTTCAACAAACTTGCCATCAAAACCTATAGTTTTATCTTCCACAGTCCTAGCATCTGCTAAAGCCTTACGAAGTTCAGCAGATTCCATGTGATCCTGAATTCCACCCAGGATATAAACCAATAACTTCGCTGCTAAATCTCTTCCAGCAACCTGCACCCGCTTTTTATTTGGGTCATACAAAACCCCATACCAGAGAGATTGGGGATATTCCATACCACTAAAACCACCTTGCTGGTCAAACTTCCGCAGTTTCTTAAAAATATCTCCCAGGGAAAAACCTTTTTTAAAAACCAAAATTCCCAAAGCTTGCGCTAATGCAACTTGAGCAACTGGACGGAAAAGCATATTTCCTTCACCTCCATCCTTCTCAAAGCTGAAGCGCCGTAAAGCTGGTGTATCCTCGTGTTCTAAAATTTTATAACTAGAAAGACTTGCCAAAGAATCAAATAGCTTTTTAAATTCCTCAATTCCCTGCTCAAGTTCTTCATCCTCTGGACGCATGGGAATTAGACCTTTCTCCAAGGGTTTCCAGTGAGGGAACTTATGAACTAAATATCGCTCAGACATATCTTGCAGAGCTTGCAAAGTGGTCAAAACTGTTGAATTGGAAGCCACTGTTGCACTATTCCAATTAACACGAGGATTGCGATCTTGTCGTTGTTCTAATAGTGGATGTGTAACTGCAATTTTTCTAGCAACGATCGCAAAACCATCATCCTCATTCAACTGGGTTAGTTGCCCTTTAGTCAAGGGTGCAGCCATCAGGTTGACATGAACAAAAATCGATCTCACCCTCCGCCTTGCCTGGGTGCGAGTTTCCCCAGCCGCTACTGCACAGATGAACTCAATACCAATTTTTTCCTTGGGTAAATTTTGCAAGTAAGCAAGGTCTACTTGGTACTTTTCTATCAAATCATTGACTGTAATAAAACTGTCATCAGCACCTTTATCTTTTTTATAGCGCTGGAGTTTACGAGTTTTGATTAACTCCATCAATCCTTGAACCCCCATCAGTCGATGTTGACCATCTAGTGCATAAATAGTTACATCATCCTCAGAAATATTTAGCAGACCTACCTTACTGTCTTTATCTAAAGGTATAAAATCAGTCGTAGACTTTGTAGCGCGTCCTTCGCTGTCCCACTCAGCAGCTTTAGGATTATCCACCCACGGTTGATTTATCACCACCAGCACCGGCGGAAACTTATGATTGTCTCTAGCCGCTAAATACTGGACTAGCGGTGCTTGACGTGACCAATCAAGGGGACGTTGCTGAATTTCATCAATACTATCCGCGTCAATTTCGACATTATCAGTCTCAGGATTGTACTTTTTCTGAAACAGAGGCAAACCAGAGGCGAAGTGAACCCGACCGGCGAACCATTCCAAGGTAACAGAGCTAACATAAGCCTCAGTACCACCCATCTCGGTTTTTTGAACGAGAATCTGATCTTTTCTCCCTAAAAACTTCTCTAGGAGTAAAGCTAGTACCTGTTTTTCTTTATCTTCTCGTTCCAGGTATTCTCTAGCGATGTCAGCAGTTGGGTCAGATGCACTATCTTTCATGTTAAATTTTAAAAACAGAATAGGATTATGTCGTTTAATTATCTAAAAAATTAGATATTAGTAGTAAAGTTTTTAAAAACTGTTTTTTCAACCCAGGTCACTGGGTTTTGTATGTGTAGACGCGAATTCTATTCGCCCTATTTACCCCGATATTACGCCAGGTTTCCAGAGAGAAGGAGAAATGACTACAGCACAACAAGCAGAAAATAAAGGTCAGCAAACACGTACTGTAGCAGAGTTAGTGGAAGATATCAAAGCTCTCACTACTGAAATTCAAGAATTGTATTGTTTAGATGAGATACCTTGGGTTTTAGGCGTGTCTTGGGGAAAGGATTCTAGCACGGTATTGCAGCTTGTGTGGAATGCGATCGCAGTTCTTCCTCCAGAAAAAAGAACTAAAACAGTCTATGTAATTACAACCGATACTCAAGTAGAAAACCCTGTAGTGTCTGCTTGGGTTCGCAAATCCATGCAGAATCTCAAGGTAGCTGCTAAAAAACAGGGGATACCAATCGATCCCCATTTACTACAACCAGTAATTCAAGACACATTTTGGGTAAATCTTATTGGTAAAGGATATCCAGCACCTCGTAACCAGTTTCGCTGGTGTACACCACGCTTAAAAATTAATCCCGCCAATCAATTCATCCGTGAAATAGTTAGAGCTAACGGTGAAACAATTCTTGTATTGGGTACTCGCAAAGCAGAAAGCGCCAAACGTGCTGCCACAATGAAAAAGCATCAAGTTGATCGAGTACGCGATCGCCTGAGTCCTAATGCCAGCCTACCCAACTCCCTAATTTATACTCCTATAGAAGATTGGAGTAATAACGATGTCTGGATATACCTGAATCAGTGGGATAATCCTTGGGGACAAAGTAATAAAGAATTATTTGCTATGTATCGAGGTGCAACAGCCGATAATGAATGTCCACTAGTTGTTGATACTTCTACTCCTAGTTGTGGTGATTCACGATTTGGCTGCTGGGTTTGCACACTAGTGAATAAGGATAAATCAATGGAGGCGATGATCCAAAATGATGAAGAAAAAGAATGGATGCAGCCATTATTAGATATCCGTAATGAACTAGATATCAAAGATGACCGAGAAAAAAGAGATTTTAGAAGAATTTGGGGAGATGTCCAACTATTTGAACGCAATAAAAATGGGGAAATTTCCATTGAACCAATACCTGGCCCCTATACCAAGTATTGGCGGGAACATTGGCTTAGACGATTATTAGAAGCGCAAACAAAAACCCGTCGGACAGCGCCAGAAAATATGCGCGATATCACCCTAATTACTCTAGAAGAAATGAGCGAAATTCGCCGCATTTGGCTAGAAGAAAAACACGAATTTGATGATAGCTTACCCCGGATTTATCAAGAAGTGACTGGCGAAGAATTTCAAGATCCCCGTCCCGGTGCTGACTATAGCCTACTAGGTCGTGATGAATGGATAGTATTAGAAGAAATCTGTGAAGGTGACGCGATGCACTTGGAACTCATGGCGAAATTGTTAGACACAGAACGCCAGTATCGCAAAAAAACTCGTCGCGTAGGGATATATGAAACCCTAGAAAAATGTTTTAATACGAGTTCCCGTTCTCCAGAAGATGCGATTAAAAATGCTCGTTTGAAACGCGAATTAAGCGAAGCAGTTAGTCAAGGTGATGTTGCAAAAGTCAAGCAGATGACTTTGGGCGATGTTGCAGCAGTTAATGAAATAGATGAAGGTGAAAGTGATGAAGAGGTAACTTGGGCAAATATGAAATTTAAAAAGGAAAACTCAGAATAATAGAAGACGGGAGTCAACCAAACTACTTAAAGAACGCTTGACAAAGTTGGGTTATCTGAAAACAAACGAGGTTCTATGATTCAAGCCATACACAAATTAGTAACTTTTGAAGATTTTGCAGCTTGGCGGCCTGAGGGTGGGAGATATGAATTACATGATGGCGTGATTGTTGAAATGGCACAACCAGTGGGAGATCATGAGGATGTTGTTGGTTTTTTGGCGCTAAATATATCTATCGAAATTGGGCGACAAAAACTTCCTTACTTCATTCCAAAAACTGTATTAGTCAAGCCATTTGAAGTTGAATCAGCTTATTCACCAGACATCTTAATAATCAATCGACCAAATTTAGTGAATGAGCCTTTATGGAAAAAAGAATCAACTGTATCTCAAGCTACATCTATTCCCTTAGTTATTGAAGTTGTTAGTACTAATTGGCGAGATGATTACTACAAAAAATTAGCTGATTATGAAGCTATAGGTATTCCCGAATATTGGATTATAGATTATGCGGCTATAGGTGCTAGGAAGTTTATTGGCAATCCTAAGCTGCCTACTATATCCATTTATCAATTAATTGATGGTGAGTACCAAGTTACTCAATTTAAAGGCGATACCCATATTGTCTCACCTACTTTCCCAGAATTGAATTTAACCGCCGAACAGATTTTTCAAGCTGGAGGTGTGCAAATAGACCTAACCCCCTAACCCCCTTCCCGAAGCGGGAAGGGGGAAAAATTCAAAGCCTCTCTCCTTTTAGGAGAGAGGTTTGGAGAGAGGTCAAAATTGTACTTCACGCTTACCAATAACCGCTATACAATCGCATTTCTTAACAGTTAGTGATGGTATTATCTATATTTCATAGACAATATTTTTTCTCAATGCGTCAGACAAAACCATCTAATTAATTTTATCTGATTTCTTTCATCACAAACTTTCTGCTTCTGCGATCGCCGTCGAACTCATGTTAATCTTAAAAATTAATGATATTTCTTGAACTCGTCTTACAAAACTTTGGCCCCTACAGTGGAAAACAGGTAATCAACCTTAACCCAAAAATTGATGAGGAAAACTCGCGTCCAATCATCCTATTAGGTGGCATGAATGGTGGCGGAAAAACCACCCTTATGGATGCCATTCGTCTCGCTCTTTATGGCGCTCGTGCCCAATGTTCTACCCGTGGTAATTTAAGTTATAGCGATTTTCTCAATCAATGTGTTAACAATAAAATAGATCCAGTCGCAGATACGCGTATTGAATTACTTTTTGAACATATTGAAAATGATAAGCCAATAAAATACCGGGTTGTGCGTAGTTGGACAAAAAATCCTAAAGACGGTAAAGATACATTAGGTATTTTAGGCGACAGTGATACATGGCCTGATGCTTTAGTTAATATCTGGGATGAGTATATTGAAAATCTCCTGCCATTAGGTATTTCTAATTTATTTCTCTTTGATGGTGAACAGGTTAAAGAACTTGCAGAACAGGAAACACCACCACCAGTTGTAGTAGATGCAATACGCGGACTTTTAGGGCTAGAGTTGGCAGATCGTTTAGCAGTTGATTTAGATATCTTAGTTAACCGTAAACTTAAAGAAGTTGGTAATAGTAAGGATTTAGCAAACCTAGAGGAAATTGAAACTAGGTTAACCCAACAGCAAGAAGATTATCAAACAACAGAAGAGAAAGTAGAAATTCTCAAAAATCAGGTAGAAGAGTTAGAACAAAAGCAGCAAGAAGCCTTTGATAAATTTATTTCTGAAGGTGGGAAGATCGCAGCAGAACGCAATCAACTAGAACTACAGCAAAATACAAAAACTGCGGAAATTGAACAAGTACGTCAGTCAATGTGTGAATTAGCAGCTGATGTTTTACCTCTAGCATTAATTCCCAATTTGCTTAATCAGGCGCAGACACAAGGAGAAAAAGAATTTCGCCATCAACAGGTACAAATCTCCAAGGATTTATTACTTGAACGAGATCAGCGCTTACTCGCTTGGCTAAATCAAGTAGAAATTTCTCCGATAGAAGTTGAAAAAATCCAATCATTTTTAATCCAAGATGTAGATAATTTATATACAAAGACTATCCAGACAGAAGCACCTTGGCTATTAGCCGATGATGAAACCTTAAGTCAGCTAGATAATCTCATATATCACTTGCAAAATTCTAAACTTTCTGCAAAAGAGAAATTAGCTATTCTCAAAAATAAAGAAGAAGAAATTCATACTCTAGAAAGGCAAGTGCAAACAGCAGCAGCACCAGAAGATTATACAAAGCTGCGTCACACACTAGAAGCGGCACAAAATCAAGTTGTTGAAGCTAAAGCCAATTACGAAACAATCCGCCGCCGTTTAGCTGAATTAGAAACTATTATTGCCAAATCAAAGAGAGAATTAAGTGATTATACTGTAGAAAATATTAAACATAAAAATAGCGAACATATTATTAACTCTGCGGCTAAAGTTCAAAACACGCTGAAGATTTTTCGGGAAAAATTAACTCTGCGAAAACTCAATAAATTGGAGGAAGAAGTTAAAAATTGCTTCCTTTATCTCCTCCATAAATCAGACTTAGTACATCGCATTACCATTGATACCAAGACTTTTAGCCTTTTGCTTTATGATTTAAATGGTAAACCTGTTCCTAAACATCGTTTATCAGCAGGCGAAAAACAACTACTGGCGATCGCATTCCTCTGGGGTTTAGCCAAAGTCTCTGGACACCGCCTACCAGTAGCAATCGATACGCCACTAGGTAGACTAGACTCCTCCCACCGCAGCAACCTAGTTGAACGTTACTTCCCATCCGCCAGCCACCAAGTGATTCTGCTATCTACGGATACTGAGATTGGCAAGAAAGAAGTCGAAACACTGCGAGAAAACGAAGCGATCGCCCGCGAATATCTCCTCAAATACGACTCCTCCACCCGCCAAACAACAGTAGTAGAAAATCAATATTTTTGGTGATTCTAGTATTTACTTTGTCTCTACATAAATTTCTCTACCAAACTGCCTAAATTCATCATCAAGATAATATAGCGAATTTCGGATTGCTTGGCGTAGTTTACAAGCAGGTTCCAGGCAATCACGCTCATAGTCCATTAATGTTAATTCTAAATGAGGATAGAGAATTTTTAGAAAACCTGATGCTGATTTGAGAATAGCATTTTGGTCACGAATAGTCACATTTTTGGCAAATTTAGTATGCTGTTCTACATAGAACCTGAAGCGATTATCTTGGCGTAAAGATAGTAATACTTCACCAAAAAAATCCATTTTTAAACCAACTTGAGAAGCTACCATTTCTCTTTGAAACTTCGGAATTTTCCAGCCGGGAATAATACCAGATAATCGGTCTAATAATGCAGTTTCGGCAAAAAACTTGGGGAGGTTAGCAATTAAATTATCTTCATGGCGTGGTTCTAATTGCTCGTCTAATTCAATATTAGCTAGCATCACTAACCCGCAGTCACTAGAAATATCTGCAAAACCAGAGCGATTATAACGACCGCTAGCAAGATAATTTTTAAGTGGCCCAATCACCTCTTCAGGATTATCGAAGGTTAAACTTTGAACTTCATCTAAAACCACAACTTCATGACGACCGAGTAACCCAACTTCTTTAGTTCTGCCGTTGATAAACAATTGGGCAGGAGTAACTTTACCACCACTAATTAAAGTAACTTTACTACTGATATTTTCAAAAAAGAAGCTTTTCCCAGTACCTTTAGGAGCTAATTCTATGACATGATAATTAGCTTCCACTAATGGTAATAACCTAGCCAAAATCCATGTTTTAGCTTCCTGCTGATAACTGGAATGCTGGGGGTTAAAACCCATTGAGCAAAATATTAAATCCCGCCATTGTTGTGTATTGAATTTTGCCCGACATTCTGCATAGCCTTGTAAATCAACTTGTGAACATTGAAATGGTTCAAAATCCATCACTTCCACTTTGCCATCGGGAAGCATAGCCAGAGTAATTTTGCCCCATATCCCTTGGCGTAGCAGTATTTTATAACGTTCGACAATATCAGTAGCAATGCTACATTCAGTCAAATTCAATGCAGGAATTTGTGCCAAGGGTTCAGGAATGACTCTTCCTCCCTGTTCTAATTTAATGCGAACCTGCATTAAAGCAATGAGTTTTCGGATTTCCCCTTGAGTTAGGTCAAAAATAATTTCATTCCGGTCATCTTTCCGGGGAAAGGCTTTTTTAATAAAACTATTGATTTTCTCTAATTCTATTGATGTAAGTGTTCCTGAACCGGGCACTATTTTATCTAACAACCATTCAGCCACAAAACTAGGCACGCCAATAGAACTGAGTCCACTAGATGGTAGTCTAGTTTTATCAATACAGAGATTTCCAAAAACCTCACGAACCAAATCGTTATTATAGGTTGTTGCTTCCCAAGAATTCATCTATATCAAATCCACTACTATATATTTGGTTAATAATAATTTTTGAGTCAGGAGTTAGGGCAGTGCTTTCAATTTCAGCATAGGCAAATCTAAAAGTTAAATTGCCAGTTAAAGATAAGTTATTTCCCGAATAATTTGGGGGCAATGTGGGTACTTCAGGAATTATTATCTGAAAACTGAAGCCCTGATTAGCAGGAATTTCTTGTTTTAATAGTTTTCCCTGCTGAAAATCAGGTAGTTCGTGAATATATAGGCAAAGGTCTGTTAGCGGCACTGAGTTAGGATTATCAATAGTAATTTCCAGTTCTCCTGTCTGTCTGGGTTTGCCTTCACCCAAGCAAAAAACCAGTACAGGAAGACGTTGGATCGATTTTCGCAGAACAGATACACCGACCACAACTTCTTCGGGAAATAGCCCACCGTGAGAACCGATGATTTTTTTATTGCTAGTGTAGCTAAAAGAACCTAAGCTGGCGGAGCCTTTGACAATACTAATATCGTGAGGAAGACCGTAGCGATCGCCTTCTAAAACCACAAACCTAGTATCATCAGTTTTACCAATCGCCATTCTCCCCTTAGCTTCCAGTTCTGGAGGGCAATGGGTGATTTTTTCGGAAGTACCCATCATTTGACCATGATCGCTGGCAATAACGATTCTTAGCGCATCTGGATCGGGGTATTGTTGCAAACAGTAATCAATTCTCTTGGCAATGCCTTCTAGGGCGTGGGGACGGTCAAGTTTGTAAAGACTTTGCCAATCTTTTTTAGTGTGATAAAGACTATCGAACTCATCTGTATCCCAGCAATATAACTTAGAAGTCTTTTTTCTCAAAGCGCTGTCAAGTCTGTCAACTTGTCTATCTGTATAACGTTTGCCCATACCCATTTTTACAAAAGCTTTGCCAGCATCAGCAACCCAAGCAGGATCATTAGGCAAAAGTTGAGCGTATAAACTCCATTTGGCATATTCTGTTTTAGTGGGTAGAATGCTAAACCGAGGCTCAATGGCAGTTTCTACAACCAGTTTGTAATTATTCGTTAGTAAAGACAAAAGTTCTAGATGATCTAACCATCCTAAGCCATCGACCACAACCCAAAAAACAGGACTTTCTTGGCAAAGATTTTGCACTCTTGATGCAACGCTGTAGTTGAGGTAGGAATTTTCTACTGATTCTACCTTCATTTGGGGGTAGTGCTGAAGCATCCACTCAACAAAGCTATCCGCCAAACTATCACTAATTTTTGGTGCAACGGCAGGTTGCTTAATAACTTCCCAGCGACGGAAGGGCAGGTAATCTTTTGTTGCCCAAGCTAAAGCTTGCCCAGGAGTAGCATCTAAAGCCAGGGGTTGGGGGGGATGTTGATTAAGATTTAATTCTTGCTTCTGCTGATAGCTAAGATAAGGGATAACTTTGGCTTCCCTGGCTTGATTAATCCCGTTAGGTCGATTACCAAGAAGCTTGTAAGCACAATTTGCAATTCGCTCCATACCTACTTGGTTCGCAGGCATTAGGGTATCCAAGACTTTACCTTCGGTGCGAGAAATGAGTTGTTCCCAATAGGTGTCAAACTCTTGTCTGAGTAAATCGGGAACTGGCAAAGGATACTTGCCGATGTCGTTGAAGACTGGTTCTGCTATGCCTAACCAGCGACGTAGGAACAATAATTTATCTTCAGTTTGGTAATAAGTTGCTAACTCATGTTCTTTAAACTGCTGCTGCCAAACTTGCTCAAAAGGTTTATATTCTTGTGGAACTGAAATTGCTAACCAAGCGGCGAGATGTGAAATAGAGGGTTCGGTAAACCATATCTGCCCATTAATTTCAGTGATGTTATCTGCCAAAAAGTGGGCAATAGCGTTGTCTTGGAGATAAGCATCTAACTTGTTAGCAAAAATCAGTAATTGCTCGTTAGTCCAGTCTTCCGGTAAGGGTGCAGTATCAAACAATTGTGCTAGTTTGTTGCGAGGATGCTGCTTAATTTCCGCGATTTCCTCACTTCTATTCCACGATCGCAGCCAGGTTTCTGCCCATTTGCATAATCGCTCACCTCTTACCCAGCAAGGATCGGAACTGACTCCAAAGAACTGTATCCATTCCACCTCTGTTGTAATTTGGATATAGCCGCAGGGAATATCGTACAATCCAGTAGGGTCTAATATGATATGTTGATCACTCATCCGTCTTTTCTGAGAGAATTTGCCCTAACCTCTCGTACACATCTTGTTGCCCTAAACGGGTAAGTTGCCGCAACAGTACGAAAATTTGATTGGTTATATCTTTCTTCTGTTCCTCAACGCATTGACGTTCTATATTCACTAGTAACTGAGTTTCTGTAACACTAATTAAGTTAATATAATCAGATTTTCCAGCTTGAATTTGCTCAAGTAGATTGTTTGCTATTTCTAGTTTCTCCGCATCATCAACCGATTGGTTTATTTGAGTACAACTGTTTTCTAAATCTTTGATCCATTGCTGGGCGGCAGTTTGTTTTTGTTGGAGAATTTGCAATTGTTTTTGTTCATATTCCTGTATTTTATTCCTAAAATTTGCTTCTAACTGAAAAATTCTCTCTTGAAAGCGATCGGCATTATAAATATTCAACTCCCCACTAGCAATTATTGTCAAAGCATCATTACAACTGGTAATAAAATCACTTTTTTGATAGCGAATTTCCAGGTTTTGTATTTGCTCTAAATCATGTTTTAAACTCTGGATTTGTGGTTGTAGTTCTTGATAATTTTCGTAATCAGCCGAATCTTGAAATACAACATCAAGCTTGGCATATTCTGTATTAATAATATCTAACTCTGTGAGATTATTTACTGAATGTAGTTGAGTGCGGAGATTTCCCAGACTAGAACGATCGCTAGTGATTTTGTTTTGAATTGACTGCACAATTTCAGCAAGTTCATGCTGAAATTTATCAGGATAATTGAAGCGAGATTGTAAATTTTCAATTTCTTGCAGCGCTGCTTGAGAAAGATGAATAGTTTTGATTTTTGTTGCAGAATTACGAATATTCTGCATAATTTGTGTATCTTCAGCTTGCTTTTGTCCTGCTTCTGCCTGCTGCCTAATGTCTGTTAATCTAATATTGCTGGTACGGAGGCCATTTTGCAAACTCTCAATTAAGTGGGGAGGCAAGTCTGTAATTTGGTTAATTTGGTCAATAATTTGTGGAATTTCTCTTTGATAAGCATTGCAAGCTTGTTCGGTAGATAGTGATTCAGCACGCTTGTTTTCTGCTGCTACAAGTTGGTCAATTTTATTACTGACCGTTTGAAATGCTTGAGAGAAGCGATCGCGTTGTTGTTGTGTTGGTAAAATTGAGTTGTTTGGCGATCGCTTCAACAGTTGCGGGTAAAGTGGTAAAAGTGCTACCAATTGTGCATCATGAGGTAAATTTTCCACAGCTTGCACTGGTTGGAACCACTTGTCAATTTCAGCAACCGCAGCACTCATCTGCTTTCTATTCTTAGTTAACTCTTCTTTTTCTAACTCATCTGGTTCATTAAACTCTAAAAAAGCAGCAACGACCTCTAGATACTCCTGCGCCTGGTCATAATAGTTTATTAGCGATGCCGAAATCGGCATTTCTGCTTGTTGGCGGCGAATTAGTTTGGACTTTTGTTTAATAATCCAGTCCTCAACAAATGCAGTAGGGTTTTGGAGAATATCAGTATTACCCCAGTCTTTCAAGGATTGTGTTTTCAATGTCATATTTAACTTTTTAGAACCAAGTTCGATATAGCCTCTGAGAGATACTTCTTTGCGGTGGATTGCCAACCATCCTGCTAGCAACATGGTAAAGTTATACTCGCTATAACCAAAAGGTGGGGCAGAAAGTACTTGCCAAATTTTTTCTAGACCAAAAGTATTTTGTGGTAATCCTTCTAAGTCAGTTATTTCAGAAATTTTATCCCAGGCAGCACGGATTTTTTCATCAGTTGGTTCTTGAACGATATATTTATCAGATGTTTTCTTGAATAGACCCCATAGCTTGACAAAAATCTGATCAATAACAGTACTGTAAGAACGGTCAGGCAGTGTCTGTTGACTGAGGTTATCTTCTATAAAGATTTGTTTGGCAGTCCAGCCGACAATTTTTTTACCTGTCGGATGGCCTGAACGCATTTTATCGATTTTATCCACAGGAGGAACGAAGGGATATAAATCTTGTAAAAGTAAACTGATTACCCGTTGCGCTTTGTGTTGTTCCGCAGATGGAATTTTTTCGATTTCCACACAATGATAAGTGCAATTATTTAATAACCTTGTTAACCGTGTATTTGCTTCTTCTTGCCAACGCTGAAGCTGTTCTTGATAAGCTTTTCCCGACAATCTTTTATCAGCAGCGTCCGTCTCTTCAAGAGTTTTTATCTGTAGAATTACACGGGCTAAATTTCCGGTTTCTTCTCTAGGAATAGCAACGGCAATGTAATTTTGAATTGGCGATTTAGATAAATAATTAGCTACAGTATTACGAAAATCTTGCAACTCCTCTTGAGTCTCTGTTAGAACATAAGCTAAAATCCCCTTCTCTTTAGAATCTCTCAGAATACGATTGTTCTCTAGCGCTTTAATGAATTTATCAATACTATATATCTTACATTCAAACCGCCAGTCTTCATGCCATAATTTGTTATCTTCGACAAACTTTGTAGCACTAATTATATTAGATTTATCTTTTTTATCTTGTTTAAGAATATTAATTTTATCACAATAGGCGACAACATCATTAATAGAGGTTGTTTGTAATCTGATTTTTTCTTCAATTTCTTCTTGAATAACTTTAGGGTTAATTCCTTCCCAGAACCGATAAAGCTTAATTTCTGGTCGGTGGTAAATTAAGTCTCTTTCCTTTTCTAGTTTATCTAGTGCTGTGTGGAGTCTCAATTTAGTTAAACCTGTTAAAGCTACTAAAATCTCTTGATGTTCTTCTCGGTCTGCTTTGGTAAGTTTTTCTCCACTAGCTTCATATAAAAATAAAGCTTTGATAACCATTAATTCATCTTCATTGTCAGCACCTGCAACCAAATCCACAGCTTTTTTATAGTAATTATAAACCGAGGAATTAGAAAAGTTTTCAATAAAGGTATCTACTAAAGCAATGGGATAAATGTAATTAAGTTTTCCAGCATTTTCTAAAGGTTGAGTGGCGATAAAATTTTTGACGTAGCCTTTGATAAACTGAATAGCAGTCCGGTCTTGGGTAAAATCAAGGTTGCACAATAGATATGCTGTCAGAGGATGGAGGGGAAAACAACCCTCAGACAAGTGAGTATAAAATTCTTGAAAAGACCAGCCTTTTTCTTTATAAACTTTAATTCTGCGTTCAAAAGCTGTTTGCGCTTCTCCCCTCAAAACGCTCTCCCATTTAGAACGAAATATTTGCCAAGTAGAGGCATTTTTTTGCAACAATAAGTTTTCTACCACCAGTTCTAAACTAGAAGTGGGATTATCATAGGTAGTGCCATCTTTTGGGGCGAGGCGAGTGGCAATTTTGAGGTATTCTGGCATGGCATTAGCAGAAATTCCTAATCCTCTACCAGGATGAATTTGGGTGAAACTTAGCAGTGCGATTTTACCTTTATAGTTCTCACAAATATTAGTAATATTTTGCAGTGACGTACCCCCAGCACCAATATCATCTGCTGCCCAAGATTTCAGATAGTAATTTAGCTCATCAAATAAAATTAAAATACCCTGATAGTGAGCATTTTCACCAGTACAGTAATTTTTTAACAAATCTTCGAGAATTACTTGAATATTTATATCAGCAGTAAAATCAAGAGTAAATCCTGTGATTTGAAAGGCAAGTTTTTTAACAGTCGATATAACACCAGAGTTATTTTCTCTGAGTAAGCGAATCAGAGAATTTAAATCACCATCAGGATTACCAATACTTTGTAAATATTTCTCTGCCTTTGCCCTATTCTCTGGATTCAAAGTTTCCAAATAGCGTAAGGGTTCACTGCATATATGGTGTGCTAAAGAATCTTGAATACCTGCTGCTTCTAGACTTTTAACGAGTTGTTGGAGAAATTGCTTTCTGATATCGCCGCCGATGTCACCACTAAGACAGATAACTAAATGTTGGTGGCGTTGGTTTTGTTTAAAAAGCTTTAATCCTTCAGAGATAGCCTGGTTTTTGGCAGATGTCGCCTTTTCTACTTGTGACAAAATCTCTTGTACTTCCTGACTGTGGAAGGGTTTTTTGAAAAAATTGGCTACTGCGATCGCAAAATGAGACTTACCCTTACCATATTGTTGAATCATCAAATGGATATTCGGCTGATTTGGACTATGATAGCTACGGCGCACCGCATCCAAAATACCAACCTCGATAACTCAGGTTTTTTTGAGTCGTAATTAAAGATAAAACTCTCACACAGAGGCAAATTCTTCTCTAAATCATCCAACATCCCAAAGTTCACAGAACTGGCAATACTACCCTTTTCGTTGATTTCAACAAGTTGGTTGAGGAGCATAATCAATTAAAATAGCAGATGCAAAGTGATAATTATCCTGAAGGAATACGCTTAATTCGCTCTGACGACCAATTTTTGGGTGCTAGTTGCTGGGGTAGCAGTATCCACAAAAGTTTTTCTAGCTTGCGAGTCTCTTCCAGTTGCTTCCAGAAAAGGGTAATGTGACTGCCAGATGTCACCTGTAGATAAGTAATCAGACAATCTAACCCTTCCAATAAAACAACTTGCTTGTTAACCCCAGAACACATTGACTTGATCGCATCCAATTCCAGATCCAAATTATGATGAAGCGTGAGAAAGTTTTCTCCCGGATGAATCCTTTGTAACAAATTTTTCCGGTAGTTGACCCGTTCAGCATTATTGTCAAAAGCGATACGTACTAATTCGTTTTCGTTAGGTGTATCCCACAATAGCAAGTGAATTCTGTCATCGGGTCTGGCATCTCTCAGTAGGAAATCAGCTTTATCCGTCATAGGCTTTTTCCAGCAGTGCCAAAGGTTCATCCCAGCGCGGAATCACTTGGAAAGGAGGTACTGCCCGTCGCTGTTCTATGATGCCGTAAGCTTCTAGTGCATTTAGCTGTTCCTGTAGTGCGTCTGCTTTGATGCCCAGTACAGCAGCAATTCCCATTTTCTGGTTCAAGATGGACTCGGTAAGAACAGAACCTTCGCCTTTAAAGTCACGTTCCCACAGCTTGGCTAGGAAATATCCCACTAGGTAAGAGTTAGGTAAGTGGGCATTTCCAGCAACATATTTATCCTCTTGTTGAGTGATAAACTTGCAGGATGCTAAAGCTTGAAACTCAGTGTATGCCCGCAAGATAAATTTGATTCTGTCACCAATAACTTTGCTTTCTTCTTCAAATCCTGAAGTAATATGATACAATAATTCCTCGCTAGTAAATTTACTATAACGAGGCAAGAACGTATATACAAAGTAAGACCATCCACCCCAATCAACAGGATTTTCTGGTGTTTGTTGTAGTCCTTTATCACCAAAACTTAAATAAAAATGCATCAACCAGTCTGTAATATTTGACTCTAAGCCTGAGTCTAGTCGCAAGACAATTTCTCCTTCGGGACTGGGGCGATTATTCTTAATTAACCCTGCACGTACTGCCCAACTTTTTACTCGTCCTACTTTGCCATTACCTAAACTTGTTTTCTCCATCAAATTAGGCAAGCTATCATTTAAGCCTTTTTCTTGGGCAGCAGTATGAAGCAGTCTATTGATTTCGTCTTTTTTAAAGGAAAAAGAGCCATTGAAATGCAATTGCAATTTAGCCATAATATATTTTCTAAATGCGAAGTTTAATTAAATATATTTTCCTGACACTAGATTCAAAATATGTATGAGATATTGACTGCGAAGATATAGACAACTATTGAATTGTATATTACTAACTACTATATATACCACTTTAAATGTTGATATTAGAGTGCGTAGACAGACTCACTCTTTCCCTTTTACTTTTAGTTATGGAATCACCAATCGAAAGAATTAAACTCTCCCAAACAGCCAAAGACCAACTTACCAAACTTAAGCGCAGTACCAAAATTGACCAATGGAATATCCTATGCCGTTGGGCGTTTTGTCGTTCCCTAGTAGAATCAACCGCACCCTCCCCCGTCCCAATTCCCCAAGATAGCAACGTCGAAATGACTTGGCGCGTCTTTGGCGGCGAAATGTCCGATATTCTCCTCCTCGCCCTCAAGCAACGCTGTCACAATGATGGTTATCCCACCGATAAAGAAACCCTCGCCACCCAATTCCGCTTACATTTGCATCGCGGTATTGGCTACTTAGCAGGCGATCCAAATATCAAGAAAATTGAAGATTTAATTGAACTAGTGGTTAAAAATTGAAAGGATATTAATTGACTGTTAACTGTTCACTGTTAACTGACAACTAATATTATGCCTGAAGCGCTAGAAATTGAGCGTCATCGAGCTGCGATCGCTCGCATTGATATATCTCGCCCTGTACGATTGGCTATAGAAGGGTCAATCCTGAATCCAGACACCACTTTTTTTGACTACGGTTGCGGCTATGGTGGTGATGTCCAGCGAGTAGCAAACTTAGGCTACACCAGTGCAGGCTGGGACCCTTACTACTATCCTGATGTACCACGCACCGCCGCCGATGTTGTCAACTTGGGTTATGTCCTCAACGTCATTGAAGACGCAGAGGAACGCCGTCAAAGCTTGAGCCAAGCTTGGGAACTCACCGGGAAAGTTTTAATTGTCGCGGCTCAAATCCTGATTAACGCTCCCAGCAAAACCCAACTTGCTTACAATGATGGCATTGTGACGCGCCGTAATACTTTTCAGAAATATTACGAACAAGAAGAACTCAAAACTTATATTGATGAAGTCCTAAATGTCGATGCGGTACCGATCGCACTAGGCGTTTACTTTGTTTTTCGAGATGAGGCGGAAAAAGAAAGTTACAAAGCTATCCGCTTCTTTTCTGCTACTTCTACACCGCGAGTACGCATCCCCACTAAGCGGTTTGAAGACTATCAAGAACAGCTGCAACCACTCATGGCTTTTTTTACCAAGCGCGGTAGATTACCTGTGAAAGGCGAATTGGAAAATGAACAAGAATTACTGAGCGAATTTGGTAACTTTCGCCGCGCCTTTGGTGTAGTTCTGCAAGCCACTGATGAGGCTGAATGGGATGCGATCGCTTACCGTCGTTCTCTGGATATCCAAGTTTATCTCGCCCTCACCCACTTCGATCGACGCCCTGCATGGCAAAAGCTAGCGCCAGAAATGCGTCACGATATCAAAGCCTTTTTTAGTAGCTATGAAGAAGCTTGTCAAGTAGCCGACCAAAAGCTTTTCAGCTTAGGTAAACCTGGGGTGATTAAAACTGCTTGTGAAAAAAGCAAAATTGGTAAACACACGCGCGGTGCCCTTTACGTCCATGTTTCGGCATTAGCAGCACTTGACCCCGTACTACGAATTTGTGAAGGTTGCGCTAGCCGTACCATTGGGCGTATCGATGAAGCCACATTAATCAAATTTCACACTGATAAGCCGCAAATATCCTATCTGTCTTACCCTGAATTCGACACTGATCCTCATCCCGCGTTAAAAGCCAGCATCGGTATTGATTTAAAAACCCTTTTCGTCACTCACCGAGACTACGAAAGTAGGGCAAATCCGCCGATTTTGCACCGTAAAGAAACATTTGTTACCAGCAACTACCCACGCTACGAAGAATTTGCTAAACTCACCCAACAAGAACAGCAATTAGGGCTGCTTAACCAAAAAAGCGACATTGGTACGCGTGAAGGTTGGGAAAAGTGCCTCGCTGCCCACAGAGTCGAAATCAGAGGGCATCAGGTTTATTCAATTAAGGAAAATTAAGGAACAATCACAATGTTAGAGCATTGCTGATATGTATCTTAAATAAAGAAAATCTTAGTAGGTTTGTGTGCTTATACGAAATTAGACAGCAGTTATGGCAAGATAACTGCAATTCAATTAAATAACAAGGAATCTTCAAGATTGTGCAAGTAAATAAATCGCTGCTACGAATTTTTGGCAGCCCGAAGATGGGAGCTTTGTTATTTCTTGGCTTCTCATCAGGGTTGCCGTTGTATTTAACCAGTCAGACATTACAAGCTTGGTTGACCAAAGAAGGGATTAGCTTGGCAGCGATCGCCGCTTTTAGTTTAGTAAAGCTGCCCTATTCTTTGAAATTTCTTTGGTCGCCTTTACTAGATAGATTTGTACCGCCTTTTTTGGGGCGGCGTCGAGGTTGGCTGGTAATTACACAAGTAGCATTACTGTTAAGTATAGCTGTCATGGCTCTACAACACCCATCCCAAGGGCTACAACCTTTAATAATTGCTGCTGTGGCTGTTGCCTTTTTTAGCGCCAGCCAAGACATTTTAGTTGATGCTTACCGCACTGATGTCGTGGAAGCAGAAGAGAGAGGTGCTGGAGCGTCTATTTACTTATTGGGTTATCGCGTTGCCATTTTAGTAACCGGTTATGTAACACTGTTTTTGGCAGACAGAATGCCTTGGCAAGCTGTTTACTTATTAATGTCGCTGTTGATGCTCGTAGGTCTGGTAAGTTCTATTTTTGCACCAGAACCAGTCCTACGCGATCGCCCGCCTCAGACTTTATCCGCCGCCGTCAAATTACCCTTTATTGAATTTTTCCAGCGTCAGGGATGGTTACAAGGACTTTTAATTTTGGTATTCATTGTGATATACAAGTTGGGGGATTCTTTACTCAAGAATGTATCCACCCCATTTTTGTTAGATAAAGGTTTACATTTCACTCAAACCGACATCGCATTTCCTGGTGCGCTAGGAATTTTCGCCACTATTATTGGTACCTTGGCAGCAGGAGCAGTCATGACCAAAATTGGTGTTAATCGAGCGCTGTGGATATTCGCCATCATGCAGGCTGTCGGCAACTTGGCTTTCTTTGCTTTAGCAGTAGTAGGTAAAAACTTCTATCTAATGTTAGCTGCCGTTAATATAGAACAATTTTGTGCTGGTCTAGAAACAGCTGCTTTTGTGGCATTTTTGATGAGTCTTTGTAACCAAAGCTTTTCCGCTACACAGTACGCCTTACTTTCGAGTTTGCAGGCTTTTAGTAGAGATATTCTTACCGCTCCAGCAGGTACATGGGCACAAACCACCGGTTGGTCTACATTCTTTCTACTGACAGCAATAGCAGCTTTACCGGGATTACTATTATTGCCATTCTTTGCCCCTTGGAATCCAAAGCCAGTGGTAGTATTATCCAGACCAGGACTTGACGACGAAGAAGAGGATATATGGGGAATCAAGTAGTTATTGCTGTCGGCACATTTATTCTCTTACTCACTGGTTTATTACTTGGGTATGTTCTCTCGCAGTTAGTTCTAGGATATCTAGCATTTAACCTCCTAACTTTTTTCGGAACACTCAGCCTAATTTTAATTTTTGGTACACTTTATTACGTTTTATTTTGGCAGTTGCGAAGAGAGCAGTCCCGGCCATCAACTATAAATGAAGGACTACCAAACCAGGTAGAGGAGGGTTTATCTGATAGCTATCTCAAAAACAGGCTAATCGCTAAATTATCTGGTGATGCTGCCGCTGCCGAACGGTTAATTGAACAGGCAAAGGAAACTTATCCTGGGATGCCGGAAAATTGGTATTGCGAAAGAGTGCTTGACGACTTAGAACGCGATCGCCAGCGGGATTAGGGGAGCAGGGGAGCAAGAATTTTAGATTTTAGATTTTAGATTGAAATTTAATCCAAAATCCAAAATTGAATTTCCCAATTCCCATACCCATAACATTGCTAAAATAAATCAAGAATACTTCACAAATCTTCAGCTAACTTCTCATAAAAGTTCGTAGCTTCCTTTGCAATTAACTTATGGCTATTTTTCGTCAATACATCGCCCCACTGCTTGTAGTATTAGTATTTGTCTTTGCCTTAGTGGCAGTCAGCGCCCGCATCTTTTTACCCTCCGATATGGCAGCACCCGCACCAATTGAAAAGATAGAGGTAACTTCTCAACCTACTCCCACTGATTTACCACCAGCAACACCTAACTTAGCCAGCTAAGTCAATAAATGTATTTAAGTGTCTGAGCAACTACTACCTGGATATATGATTCGCCGTGGCTCCCTTTTGGAGCGATCGCTGCTGCTTAAATTCATGCAGCGAACTTACCAGGATCTCTTTCCCAATGAGAATTTTTTTCATTTAGAGCAAACAGTTAAACAATACTTCTCCAGCGATACGCCCTTGTGGTGGATCGAAGAAGAGAGCGGGGGAAGCGGGGGGAGAGAAGAGTTACCCCCCCTTACCTCCCCTGCTTCCCCTGCCCCAGTAGCCTGCCTCTGGGTGGGAAACGCCATAGATCAAGTACATGGGAATCGTCATGCTCACATCTTTATCCTCTACGTTGTACCAGAACATCGGCGACGGGGTATTGGTACAGCCTTGATGCGATATGTGGAAAATTGGGCTATTCAAAGAGGCGATCGCCAAATTGGCCTGCAAGTGTTTCAATCAAACAAACCCGCATTGAATCTTTATAATCAGTTAGGGTATCAAACCCAATCCATCTGGATGGTAAAATTCCTGAGTGCAGAAAAATAAACTAGAGGATAGCCGTAACATACTTTAGCATCTGAGTTATAGCGGTTCTCGTTTGGATAAAATTCAACGAGGGTGAGGGAAGATGTATAATAACGCAACTAATACTTATAAAGTTTTGACTTATTGGCGCAGGGGATTATGTGTTAATCCCTTTTCGGGATTGAAATTAAATTATGTATGACGAAGACGATCTAAGCCTACTCGATATTGAGGAGGAGCTAGAAAGCCCCTTAGATAAAATAGAGCCGCTAACTGCCGAATCAGTTGTGGCAAAGCCCGATCCAGAAGTGATGCTAGCCCTGCTGGAAAATCCCCAACCCCAGCAACGAATGTTAGCGGCACGTGCTTTTTGTGATATTGAAGATGCGCGTGCTACGCCCCATCTGATTCGCCTGTTAACTGATACCTGTCCCTTAGTGCGGGTGAGTGCAGCTTATGGCATCGGACGCAACCCCAGTTCAGAGGCAGTAAGTCCGTTAATTGCTCAACTAAACAGCGATTGGAATGGCTATGTGCGTAAAGGTGTTGTTTGGGCTTTAGGAAACTGTCGCGATCGCCGTTCTTTAGCACCCCTCGCAGACGCCTTAAGAACTGACATTTCCGCAGTGCGTTTGTGGGCTGCTAGCGCCTTAGCACAGATGGCAGAAGTGGGATATGAAGCAGTGATCGGGGCAACACCACCTTTAATTGAAGCCTTAGTCCAAGATCCTGTAGCAGCTGTGCGAAGTAACAGTGCTTGGGCAATTGGTCAACTGTGCCGCGAACTACCTTCTAATGTAGTTTATGCCACAGCGATCGACGCCCTAATTCAGGCTTTTGCTGAAGACCAAGATTTGGGAGTCCGAGAAGACGCTAAAGCCTCACTGTTAGGAGTGGGCGATCCTCGTGGCTTGCAGCTGATTGAAACCCTGGAACAAGAAGGGTGGTTTTGATTAAATATTGGGCATTGAGCAATTCAATTTTGGATTTTGGATTTTAGATTTTAGATTGAAATTTAATCCAAAATCCAAAATCTAAAATCTAAAATTCTTACTCCCCAGCCCCTACTGACCTTCAGCTACAGATTTGACCAAATTTAACTCATAAGGACGCTCAGTATCATCCTCACCTAAATATTCACCATTTTGAATTTCCAGAATAATTAGCGGGATATGTCCAGGATTTTCTACCTTATGTAGGGTTGCTGCGGGGACATAAGTTGATTCGTTTCGATTCAGTAATATTTCTGCATCGCCACAAGTTACCTTTGCTACACCGGAAACTACAACCCAATGTTCATTGCGGTGATAATGAATTTGTGGTTTAATGCCGTGCCTGGGCTTGATTTCCACGCGACTAATTCTATAGGTTTCTCCCTCTTCGATTACCTCTACTTCGCCCCAGTATCGTGTACCTGAATGTGGAGACAATTCGTTGATATTTGACTGAGTATTATTTTCATTGGGAGTCATAATTAATTTCTCAACCAGATAAGTATTAGTATTTATCAGTAATTTACCGTAAACGAGATAAACCTGGGTAGGGAGATGCAGTCACAACGTCTCTATTGATTACAACTGCTCTAACTTTACTTGAGGCAACAGATCCTATCCGTAAATTTCTAAATGTTTGAATGCGTGAATTGCCTAACCTCCCGTATACTGAATCCGATAAATCCGATTATTGGCTTCTTCTGTTAGTAGTAAACTGCCATCTGGCAATACGAGTAAACCTACAGGTCGTCCCCAAGTGCTTGGTACAGAAGGATTTAGTAAAAATCCTGTGAGAAAGTCTTCGTAGTAGCCAAGCGATCGCCCTTTAGCATCGAAGGGAACAAATACAATTTTATAACCAGTGCCGCGATCGCGATTCCAAGAACCACGAAAAGCCGCAAAAGCACCGTTCTGGTATTTTTTTGGAAACGTTTTACCATCATAAAACTGCAAACCCAATGCTGCTGAGTGCGCCTGGAACAGCACATCTGGTGTTTGAGTACGGGCTACTAAATCGGGGCGTTTACTTTTATCATCCGTTTTTTGGCGCGGATCGAGGTTATTTGGTGTCAAATAAGCATAAGGCCAGCCGTAAAATGCTCCCTGTTTAACGCGTGTCAAATAGTCTGGCACTAAGTCATCACCAATTCCATCCCGTTCGTTGACAGTGGTATAAAGTTCCTTCGTTACAGGATGAAAGTCTAAACCAACAGGATTACGCAAGCCGGAAGCGAAAGTTTGCTGCTGGGAACCATCCAAATTCATCACCTGTATCGAAGCCCGTGGTAGGGGTTCTTCATCTACATTGGTTCCTGAACCAACTGAGACATATAATTTATTGCCATCAGGCGAGACAACGACATTGCGCGTCCAATGATTGTTATAACCTTGAGCAGGCAAATCGGCAATTTTTTCTCCCTTACCTGTAATCTGGTTTTGACCTTGAGTATAGGGAAAACGCACCACAGCATCCGTGTTTCCCAGAAAAAAAGAATTACCTGTAAAAGCCATCCCAAAAGGTCTATTGAGTCCGTTATCTCTGCTAGCAAAGGTTTCTCGAACGTCGGCTATACCATCGCCATTGCTGTCACGCAACAAACGAATCCGATTTTGTCCGGTTTCAGTTACTAAGACATCACCACTGGGGGTTAAAGCTAGCCAGCGTGGGGCATCTAAACCTTCGGCAAAAACGTTGACTGTGAAACCTGGCGGTACGCGCAGCACCGGATTTTGCGGAATGGGCACAACCTCAGGCCGCTTGGATGCACTTTCTGTTGCGAAAGGTGCTGGTAAATTCTTCAGATTGATTCGGATAGGTGTAGGTGAAAGTGCTTCAGTACGGACAATATTTTTTGGCTGTGTAGGATTTTGTGTGAGTTGGGTAGAAGGTACAGATGTTGGTGGCGTAGGATTATCTGAGAAAGCGCGAGTCTGGTTACAGGCTGCTACCAAAGTCAGTAAAAAAACTGGCAGCAAAAAACGCGCAGGGACTTTCATGGTGGTAGACACTATGCACAACTTTCCCACTCTAGACTTGAGGCTTAATAACTGTCGCCAATCTAAAGTTTGATTTTTATTACTGGGGATTGGGGATTGGGGATTGGGGATTAGGGATTGGGGATTGGGGAACAAGCAGGGGTGCAGGGTTAACAATTCAAAATTCAAAATGACGCTCTCTACGAGACGCTGCGAGTAGCTTGCTTCTCTGTAATATTACGCAGACTCGCTAACAAAATCCAAAATTAAAGACATTTCAGACGGTATTTAAACCCTTTAATGTACGATAAGGGAGCAGGGGGAGCAGGGAGCAAGGGAGGATGAGAAATAATCAATCCCAATACCCAATCCCCAATGCCCAATGCCCAATATTTAAACATATAAGCATTTGTTAGTTAACAAAAAATTTTCAAATTCTGCTGCTGGTAAGGGACGACTGAATAGAAAACCTTGCATATAATTACAATTGTGTTGTCGCAGAAAAGCCAGTTCTGCTTCCGTCTCTACACCTTCAGCAACTACATCTAAATTGAGATTATGAGCCATTTGAATTAATGCTTTGGTAATAGCTGACTTCTGGGAATCGTTAGCAACATTATGGATAAAATAACGGTCTATTTTCAATGTGTTAATGGGTAAATTTTTCAGATAAATTAAAGAAGAGTAGCCCGTACCAAAATCATCGATCGCAATTTTTACACCCAAGGATTGCAGTTTGCTCATAGTTGCGATCGCACTATTTACATCTTGCATGATCATACTTTCAGTTAGTTCTAACTCTAAGTAATGTGGTTCTAAATCATTGGCAGCTATAAAATTGACTATTTTATGAATAAAATCTGGTTGATTAAATTCAATTGCGGAGAGATTTACAGCAACCAGCAATGAATTAATTCCAGCATCACGCCAGCTTTTTATTTGTTTGCATACACTTTTTAATACCCATTTACCAATAGGAACAATTAAACCTGTAGACTCTGCTAACGGGATAAATTCTGTTGGGTAAATCATCCCCAATTCTGGACTTTGCCAGCGCAATAAACTTTCAGCAGCAACTATTTTACCAGAAGCAATATCGACTATTGGTTGATAATAAATTTCAAATTCTTGAAAGTTATGTTGTTTGATAGCCCGATGTAAGCTAATTTCTAACAACTGCATTTTTGGAGACAAGTTGTTAATTACAGTCTGAGGAGACAAATACTTTTTTAAAGTAGCGTGTTTTTCTAACCTATTGATAATGGCACTTAATAACTCAGACCGAGTGAACGGCTTAGTTATATAGTCATCAGCACCCATATCCATACCTTGACGGAAGTCCGATTTAGCAGATTTGGCAGTTAGAAAAATGAAGGGAATTGTTGCCGTTGATGGCTCTTGGCGCAACGCTGTTAGAACGCCATAACCATCTATTTCTGGCATCATCATATCACAGAGAATTAAATCGGGAACTTCACAGATAGCCAAATGTACCCCAATTCTGCCATTCGCCGCAGCAATAGTTTCAAAATCCTCAGCTTCTAGTAAATCTAAAATATTTTCACGGACTGCTTCCTCGTCTTCTATTATTAAAATTTTGGGCATAATTACCTCGGTTTACATTTTATTTTTTAATGAAAAAATGACGGTAAATTTTGTCAATAATTCCAGCATATTTGTGACAAAGATTTTACCTTGATAGATATTTACACAATTTTTTACGGCGATTGCTATTCTTAATCGAGTGTCTAATATATTAGCGATATTACTAGCGCGATTACACAATTATGTGATATGTGGGTGTATTCGTCTGTATGACCCTGCTATCATACTTACGGTATAAATCCAAATCCTTCACAGAAACTCCAATGAGGCGAGTAGGTTTGCCTATCGTATCTTTACGTACTATAACGCGTGCTTGTAACCATTGGTACTTGAGTAATTGTCTCTCAATAAAAATCTTATATTCTAGCTCAAGCTCAAAGGAACTAATACTAGTCTTAACTATAGTTTTCTCTGTTTTTTGTGCCAGTGCTTCACAGATACTTTCGGGGGTAATATAACCAATGCAACCTTGATTATCTACAACTACTAGTAGATCCAACTGCTGCTGGTATAACAGTGATAATACTGAGGCAGTATCAGAAAATTTTGACATGTTCAATGTCATAACCAAGTTATGTATAACTTCAAAAATATTGGCTGTTTTCAAGCTAGTTCCAGAAGCTACAAGCATTACCATATCATGCTTGGTGAAGCATTTTACTACCTGCAAAGATGAAGAAAACAAGACATTCTTGCCCTGTGTTAGCATCAGTGCGTAGGCGTAACACTTTGTAGACATCGCATCTAATAGTGATTTTTCTGGCACAACCATCAGCGGCAAACAGTCAATTATTGACTCTAAGCTTTGTAGCCCGATAAGCTGAGGTAAGGCTTGCATAGATTTTTACAATAGCTCTTATCAAACAATAGTTATCTAAAGCTTTTTATATAAGTATTTTCCAATATTTTGACGCTAAACAAGTATTAATATTGAGGAGATAAACACTACAAGAAGTGTGTTAAGAATTACAAACCAGCTTATATCCAGCTAGTTAGATATTGGTCATTGAAAAGAGGCAGAGGGGAAAATTCTTCTCCCCTGCTTATTCCCCAGTCCCCCTGATTCTTCACTAAGGATGCAACTGCACCCGCCGTTCACCGTAACGCAATAGCCTTTCTATAGTTACGAGCCGATTTTCCCAAGCTTTGACTTGATAGGAATTCGACTTAATTTCTTGACTCATCAATACCCGAAATTGTGACTGGAAGCGACTTAGAGAGGCTTTTGCCACTAGCAGCTTACTAGGAGAAGGGGAAGCAGCCAGCTGATTTAAAGCAGTGCGTAAAACTTCTGCCTGGTTGTTAAAATCTGATATTGTCTGAGCAGGCCTTTGTAGTGGGTCATTTTGAAAAACAAATTTCCATTCACGTTGCAGCGCGGTGTAACGGATGGCGGCAGTTTGAAAAGGCTGGCGGTGAGGAATCGGTTCAGTTGTTGTAGATTGAATCCTACCTTGGGTGCTATTAAAAAGTTTTTGAAGATCGTTGTTAAAATTATCTGCGGCAAAGAGTGCATAACCACTAACTGGTAAGTCCCTTACCAACTGGAGTTGATCAAATGCCCCGATTGTTGGCAAAGAAAGTAAACGAATTCCCGGCACTAACAAGGTAGCTCCCAGTTGTTTAGAGGCAATCCAGGGTTGAGCTAGTCGTTGAAAACGGGAAGTATCGAGAGCATAAGTCATGGGAACGATTAAATCTACATCCCCCCGCCTTGCCCAAGTTTCCCAGTTTTGTTGAATTTTCTGAATCCGTTCTTGTTCTGGCAAAGGAAATACTGCAACCGACAAAATTAAATTCGGTTGCTTTTTTCGCAACTGCTCTGATACTTGGGCGACAAAGCTATCAACTTGCTCGGTGCGAAATTTTGTCCACTTTTGCCATAAGTCTGGTTGGCTAGGAGAAATAGTCACTGGATCTACACCAGTAAGTTGCTGAAATTGCGCTCTTGCAGCTTTGCCATAGCCGTAGGTTCGACCTGCTGATGGATCTTGGAAAGGATAGCGAATGTAGTCTAGCTGTAGACCATCAACTTTATATTTAGTGACAATTTCCTCAAACAGTTTGAGCAAGTACTGCCGCACTTCGGGGTTAGCTGGATCGAAGAATGGCTTAGTTTGCCCAACGGGAATCATGTTGCCAAGGTTATCGTAGTTTGCCCAATCGGGATGAGCCGCCAGTACTGGCCCTGGATAACTAGGATTGAGGTTGAGAATTTCATTATGACGTTGATTGCCAGCAGCAAAAGTCCAAACCCAAGCGTGTAATTCCATGTCTCGCTCATGGGCTAATTTCACTGCTTCTTCTAGTGGGTTCCATCCACGAATTAATGGGTTTTGCTCTTTTGCCACTTGGCTCGGATAAATTGTATAGCCAGCGTTAACGGTTTCAAAGAAGACGGTATTAATCCCGGCTTGGGCAAGGCGATCAAAAACCTGGGCTAGTCCCGCTTTGTTACCAGCACGAACAATCGTCCCCCGATCTAACCAAACTGCCCGAATTTCTGGTTGAGCCAGTCTCCGATCAACAGGAAACTGCTGCCACAAAGTCGTTTTAGCAACTAGCCATTGCTGGCGAGCCAAAGCGTAGTTTTTTTGAGCAATTAATTGGGGTAAATTTTTAGCAATTACCCTTACCTGTGCCAAGGCTTGGTCTTTACTTATGGCTAGCCCCCCTAATTTAGTTGAGGCCAATTGCGGCGGCTGCTCTTTGACAGATTGGGGGGCGTAATTGCGTAGATGTCTAGAAGTCTGCTTTTCCTCAGATATAACTTCACCAACATTAGCTGCATCGGCCAACACTGCTAAATGAGCGCTTTCCACGCGACCAATCAGATTTTCTAACTCTTGCTGGAGGGCGATCGCTTGGTTGTTGTCAATCGGCTCATTGGAGTTGGGTGCAACATCTAGACGCACTGCTTGTTCCAACTGATCGATAGCCTCTTGAGAACTTGGAGGTTTGACTATAGGCAGCGGTCTAGGTATAGGAGCGGTGGAAGTTTTCAAAGGAGGGGATAAGGGAGATGGGGGAGATAAACTGCTCCTCTGCTCCTCTGCTCCCCTACTTGCCTGCCCGGAGGGCACAGCCGCCACTGTCGTAGAGCAGTTTTGGGAACCTCCGGCTATTTTTTTCATGCGATTTGATGGTGCTGGTGCTGTCAAATAGTGATTGAGAGCAGCTTTTAACCAGGCATTATCTAAGTCGGTGGCTGAGGCTGCATCTGTTCCCCAGCGCCAGCCCAAAAAGGTGGAACGCTCAGTTGTCACAACTGCGGCAGGATTATCTTTGGAATTCCAAACAGCAGCAGGTTGAGTACCCATATCGTTAGGAATTACAACGCCGCCGCGAACTTTGCCAAAGAGTCCAGTTTGATTTGCCCATTCTGGAATATTGGTTTTTGCGGCTTGAATCTGCTCTGTATCACTGAGACTGAATCCCCAATAACCTCCCAAGAGCGATCGCAATAACTGTCGTACTCCTGGCGATGACAGACTACCTACGGGGCCACTGGCAATCAAACGCCCCCCCTTACTCATCCATTCTTCTAGGGCGATCGCTTGGGTTGGTGTTAATGTCTCAATGTTTGGCAAAAACAATACCCGGCGATCGCCCCAATCTGCCCCACTCTTGACATCATTTAGGGGAATTACACAATATTTCACCCCGATTGCCTGTAAGCGATCGCTTATTCCTTTCCATTGATTCGCATTTTCTTGACCATAGACTACGCTCAATGCAGGTTCTTCGGTCGCTGCCATTACTGGCAAAATATTAAAACTATTTAAAATTAAAAACTTAAAACTTAAAATGAAGAATCCGGCTTTTTTTATTTTTAAATTTGCCTTTTCGTGATACTTTTCCTGATTCTTCACTACTGACTCCTCAGTGGATTATTTATTAGGCATTACTTCTTATTTATCATCCAGCATAACAATAAATTACCTCCGAAGAACAACGGATCTTTGATAACTAAACCTGAGCAGGATTGAGAATACATGTTTTAATTAAATCTTCAACTCCTGCTACTGCAAAAATGTTGGTATTTAGTCTAGTAGCTAATTCCTGAATACTCATGTCATCTAAAAATACTAATTCACCATTTTTTAACATGACATTCGGTAGTAGAATACCATCCCCTAAATCTTGACCTTCTAAGTTTAAAAGCAAATCATGACCAGTGAGTAACCCAGTTACACTGATAGTTTGTCCCCAGTAGTCACTACATAAAGCACGCATATTAACTTCTAAACCTTCAACCAAATTTAAGCGTTTCAAAATTGGTTGAAATGCTTTTTCTACAGCGTTGCCCACTACCCAAGTGAATTTTCTCTGAGGATAAACTTTTGGCGGCAATAATTCTGCCGCAACGGTGGCAAATTGCTTGATAAATAATTGAATTGAACCAACTCCGTTATCAATTTGGGGATATTCTTCATATTCAGATTCGCTGGGTAATTCCTCACCTGCAATCAAAAACCACTCATCGGCTAACCAAATAACGCTGGAACCAAACTTTTGGCGAAATTGCCGTGAGAGCATTTGCACCTGAGAAATCACTTCTTGAGCTTTTTCTCTAGTTACGGGTGTGAGTTCATCTTCTGGAGGTCGAAATCGTGTCAACCCAACTGGCACAACTGCCACCGATGCCACCGCAGGCACTTCACCAGTATGAAAAGACGCTAAATCTTTAAGAGTTTGTTCCAGATGTTTGCCATCATTTATACCAGGACAAACAACTACTTGAGCATGAATTTGTAGTCGCCTTTCTTGAAACCACTTGAGTTGTGGCAAGATTTGTCCCGCACGAGGATTTTTCAGCAGTCTAATTCTCACTTCCGGCTCCGTAGCATGAACAGAAACATACAACGGAGACAAGCGCATTTGTTCAATGCGCTGCCATTCTCTTTCTGGTAAGTTGGTCAGGGTAAGATAAGAGCCGTACAAAAAGCTCAGACGGTAATCGTCGTCTTTTAAATACAAGCTGGTACGTTTACCTGGTGGCTGTTGGTCAATAAAGCAAAATGGACACCGATTATTGCACTGAATTAAGCCATCAAATAGGGCAGTTTCAAACTCTAACCCCAAATCTTCGTCGTAATCTTTTTCAATTTCTAGGTTATGAGTTTTACCAGCAGCGTCTAAAACTTCTAATTCTAAGACTTCATCAGCACACAAGAACTGATAATCAATTAAATCACGGGGACGTGTACCATTGATTGCAACGATCGCATCCCCAGCTTCAAAGCCAATCTCTGCGGCTATTGAGTCTGGAAGAACTTTGGTAATTCGGGCAGGATGTATAGTCATTGGGTATGGGGCATTGGGAATGGGGCATTGGGCATTATAGCGCTTCTGTGTTGAGTCCAATACAGACCTAACAAGAATAACCCCTTCTCTTTTAGGGAAGGGGGTTAAGATTCAAAGCCTCTCTCCTAAAAAGAAGAAAGGTCAGATTGTACTGTATACAAACGACCAATGACCAATAACTAATTGATTATCCTTTCCAACCTGTTGCGATCGCTAGTAAGATAGAACTACCGAATGCTAATCTATACCAAACAAAAATCAAAGTGTTTTTGGTTTGTAAGTATTTGATCAAAAATGCAATTGATAGGTAGGAAAAAATAAAGGTTGAAATAATCCCTACAATTAACAGCCCGACAATGTTATCTGGCAATTGATGGGCTTGAAACAACTTAAATATTTTCAGGCTTTTATAGAGGGTAGCAATGGTAAGAGTTGGAAACCCTAACAGAAATGAGAATTTTGCTGCTGTATCGCGTTCTAATCCTAAAAACAAGGCAGTCGTCAACGTCGAACCAGAACGAGAAACGCCGGGAATCAAAGCAAGTGTTTGGCCTAATCCAACTAAAATACCATCGCGAATCTGCAATGAATCGAAACCTCGCTTACGAGTGCCAATTTTTTCTGCCAAAGCTAGTACAAGTGCCATGATGATTGACATGATGGCAATAATTAATGCACTCTCAGGTAAAATATCTTTTAAAAGAAAGCCGAAAATTAAGGCGGGCATTGTTCCTACTAGAATACCTACAAGAATTTTCCATTCTTCTCGTTGCCAATCTTTCTCTTTTAGTGCTTCAATTCCACCTTTGACAATACTAGAAATCAGCGACCAAAAATAAAACACAATTGCTACAACACTGCCAAATTGAATTGCATCAACAAAATCTTTAGATCCTAGTTCTTTCCAACCTAATACCTTTGTCACAATCAGAAGATGTGCAGTGCTGCTGATTGGCAAAAACTCTGTAATACCTTGAACAATACCCAAAATAAAAGCTTGGATAAACTCCATATACAATTAATACCTTTTTCCCGTTCTAGAGATCATTGTGAACATTGTTTAGCTGATGATGTTGTTTTCTATACTCTTTATTGCACCTAATCTTCTAGAAAATTCAATTTTACCGATCAATAACATCATCGAAGACGCTGACTATGTTCTTACACCCACCCCAAGAAGTCAACGCAATTTTGGAAATTCATCAAACTTTAATATTTAGCGGACTATAGCGGTTTCCATTCAGATGCGGTACAACATTACATCACGAGTAGGGGCACGGCATTGCCCATTGGTGTCAACTTAACGTGAAACCGCTTGTCCGCCGGGAATTGAAATTCCCGTCTCATAGCTAAAGTCATCTGAAGATGACTAAATATCACCAAAAATCTCCAGTCTACTTCAGTAGACTTAAGCTATTAGCCCGAAAATTTATTTCCGGGCGGGTATGGAAGCCAACAGATAAGCTATTTCCAGCTTAAGTTGACACCAATGGGCATGTTCCCTACACTCCTGAAAAGGAACTACAGAGGAGTTTTGTACATAATACAAGAATGTTTTCTTTGGTTGACACCAGCGATCGCAGAAATTTCAGTATAATTACAATGCCCCAGGGGGGGATTTAAAAGTGTGATATCTTAAATAAGATAAAGTTTAGTAACAAATATTAAAAACTTTGATTAATAATACACTGTCGTCTTATGCCGCTTCTACCCCTTCTATTGATACCGAGTTGGATTTAGCTGATACTGGGCAGAAAGGTATCAGGCAATTGGAATCTACACTCTCTTTTTCTCCGCCTCTTCCCTTATCTATTTCTGGGAGACAAACTTGGTTAGTGTTTGCAGCGGCAGTGTTTTTGGTATCAGTACCAGTATTTATAGAAGCGCCAATAGTGCGCTCGCTACCAAGTCTGAGTTTAGCGATAACAGCATTTTGGGTGTGGCTCAGTTTTACCTTAATGTCACGTCCTGCAACTTATGTCTGGGGGGATTTGCTCTTAGGGTTTAGCTGGAGTTGGTTAGCAGGAGCGATTTACTGGGGTTGGTTACGTTGGGAACCTGCATGGCATCTGCCAGTAGAATCTATAGGTTTACCCTTTGCTTGCTGGTGTCTCTTCAAGAATTGGGGCAAGGTGGGTAACTGGTTTTATTTAGGTTCTTTACTCGGTACACTTTTAACAGATGTATATTTTTATATAGTAGACTTAATGCCCTATTGGCGGCAAATCATGAGAGTAGATGCAGAGTTAGCACCACAAATTTTACAAAATGCCCTTATACAAGTACAAACACCTTGGGGACAAAGTTGGGCAATCATTCTTGCTCTAGTGCTGTTAACAGTCGGTGTTTTACCTTTAGGTCGAAAGCAGAGACACTGGTATGCCTTTGGTGGCGCAGTTTTAAGCACGATTTTGGTAGATAGCCTGTTTTTGTTAGCAGCGATCGCAGCGTGAAGGAGGCAGGAGGCATTGGTATCAACTTAACGTGAAACGGGCGGTTAGAAACTACGTCTATACAAACAAAAGCTACCGATCCTGGGTTTCAAACCCTTAATTTGACTTTAGTCCGCGGAGGCGGACAATGCCAGTGTAGCCGCGAATTCCATGAGACTGTTGGCGAATTAATAGGGGGTCTAACCCATCATTCCTCATTACTCTAATTTCAGTCCGTTTCAACGGACTTGAGCTATTAGCCCGAAATTTATTTCAGAGCGGGAAAGCAACGCCAAACCAAGGTTTTAGGGGTGATAGGTCAAACCCACCGTGAATTGACCAACAGTCTCATTCCATTCGCCAGGGCAAAAGTAGACTTTTCCCAGCCCAATCTACGGCACATCAAAAATGATGCTGTAGATAATTAATTAGTTAAGAAATATTACATAAAAATCGATCGCCATCAAGTCTTTTTTGGTGGATCTTTGGTATTAGACATCGCACAGTTTCGTATCTACTTGGGAGGTAGAATCAGCCACCCTGAAAAGATTTCGCCTAGCTGGAAATGCTGGCAAGATAGTGGATACAACACTATTGCAGCTATGTAGGTACTCTTCCCACAATGATAATTTTTGGCAAAAGTACATTCAAACCCAGTAATGGTAAATATTGTGGATATTAATACGCTGTATATTAGTTTCTGATGACTGCTGTGTGTTGATTAAGGTATCAGCTTTTGTCCTTTGTTGTTTGTCCTTTCTCCTTGGCATTCTCACGTAGATGCATTAGCGGCTTCCCGTAGGGTATGACTAATGACTAATGACTAATGACTAATGACTGCTGTTATCTTTAAACTTTTATTTCTGTTTGATGGAAAGAGGTAGAAAATCGTGAAAGGATTGGCGCGTTTATTAACAGTGTTTAGTTTGTTACTTAGTTGCTGGGGATGGTTGGGAACAACTCAAATAGCCCAAGCTGCTAGTTTCAATAGTTTTGCTTTTCCACAAGTCCCAGTTCTAGCAATTGAGCGGCAGAATCGGGCAGACGCTAAACTAGGAACGGAATTTGGTAAAAAAATTGATTTGAATAATACCAACGTCCGGGCTTTTCAACAGTTTCCAGGGCTTTATCCCACACTGGCTAAGAAAATCATCACCAATGCCCCCTACAAAAAGGTAGAGGAAGTATTGGATCTTCCAGGATTGAGCGATCGCCAAAAACAAACCCTGCAAGCTAACCTGGATAAATTCACCGTGACAGAACTAGAGCCTGCCTTCAACGAAGGAGACGATCGCTTTAACAACGGTATCTACAGATAACTGCACGTGCAGTTGTTAATGTAGCAAATAGCAGCCCACTCCTGATTCTAGGAAGTGGGGCATGATATGAGTTAGGAGTTATGAGTTATGAGTTAAAAATTCAAAACTCCTAACTCCTCACTTCTAACTTCTAACTCCTCACTTCCCCATACCCATTACCTTGTCTCAGATAGATATTCCTAGCCAATTTGATGTCTTAGTAGTCGGTGCTGGTGCTGCCGGACTATACACAGCGCTGTGTCTGCCAGAATCCTTACGAGTCGGCTTGATTACCAAAGAAACTGTTGCGTTGTCTGCCAGTGATTGGGCGCAAGGTGGCATTGCCGCAGCGGTAGACCCAGAAGATTCTCCCAAGCTACATATTGAAGATACGATCCAGGCAGGTGCGGGTTTATGCGATCGCACCGCCGTAGAATTTCTCGCCCAACATGCCCCTAGCTGCATTCAATCCCTAGTTAACTTGGGAGTAGCTTTTGACCGTCAGGGTCAAGCCCTAGCTTTAACTTTAGAAGCCGCCCATTCTCGCCGCCGTGTTCTCCACGCTGCGGATACCACAGGGAGGGAAGTTACTACCACTCTCACCGCCCAAGTATTACGTCGCCAGAATATTCAAGTTATTCAACAAGCTTTGGCTTTGAGTTTGTGGATTGAACCCGAAACTGGTCATTGTCAGGGAATTAGCCTATTTTATCAAGGTAAAATAACTTGGATAAGAGCTGGTGCTGTGGTACTGGCAACTGGCGGCGGCGGTCAGGTATTTGCCCAAACCACTAACCCGGCTGTGAGTACGGGTGATGGAGTAGCGATCGCAGCTCGTGCTGGAGCGATCCTCCGCGATTTAGAATTTGTCCAATTTCATCCCACAGCCCTCACTAAACCTGGTGCCGATCGCTTCTTGATCAGCGAAGCTGTACGCGGCGAGGGGGCACACCTCATCGATAATGAAGGGCGACGTTTTGCCTTTGACTACCACCCTGCTGGTGAACTCGCACCCAGAGATGTAGTCAGTAGAGCAATTTTCAGCCATTTACAACGTACCGCCGTTGATTTAGCTACAGCCCATGTGTGGTTGGATATGCGCCCCATCCCCGCTGACAAGATTCGTCACCGTTTTCCCAACATCATCAAAGTTTGTCAACATTGGGGCGTTGATGTCTTCCACGAACCGATTCCTGTAGCGCCAGCCGCCCATTACTGGATGGGTGGAATTGTCGCGGATCTGATGAATCGCACTAATATCCCCGGTTTATACGCAGTGGGTGAAACTGCTAGTACCGGGGTGCATGGGGCCAATCGCCTTGCTAGTAATTCCCTGTTGGAATGTATTGTGTTTGGCGCTCAGATGGGCGAAATTGAGTTAGAAAATATTGGGCTGCCATCAGAAACACCAGCGCTGCCATTACGAAAATTTAGTCCTGATGCTAGTGAGTGGCACATCCAGCAAGCACAGCTAGAAGCACTCAGAGAGAAGTTACCGCGTCTAGTGTGGGAAAATGCTGGTATTTGTCGGGAGCAATCAAGGATGGAAACTGCGATCGCTACTATTGAATCTTGGCAGCAAGATTTCGCGGCCTTGCCTTTAAGTCACTTCTTGCTTGCTTTACGTCCAGCCGAACCAGCTAGTTTTGACCTACCAGATGTTGAACGGCAATTGGGGCTTTGGGCAGAAACCCGCAATTTATTAGATGTGGCTGATTTAATTCTCAAAAGTGCTGCTTTTAGAACCGAAAGCCGAGGCGGACACTACCGTTTAGATTATCCTCAACCAGATCCAAATTGGGAAGTCCACACACTTGTACAAACACATCATTGGTGGAAATCTCAACTACTGTCTTGAATAAAATGCTTTAAAAAGCCTGATAGTTTTTAGCAACCCTAAAGCACAATATTTTGCAATGAGCCGCTAAGTAAAGGATGTGGTTTCCAAGACCATAGCTGCCTTGTCGGTCTGCTTTACCACAATCTAAAATCCGAAATTGCATCAGCGAGTACCACTACCATTATGACTGTCTGGACCGCCATAATTTGGTGGAATATATATATCTTTTATATTTTCACAATTGGCTTTGCGGGCTATTAAGGTATTACTGCTAGTAGCACCAAAAGCACTAGTATTTGCAGCACTGAATATACCTGTACAAGCGGCAATTTTTGGTACTAGTATGTAAGCACCTATACAGAATATTATCAACTTTGTAATTCGGAAGTTAGTTTTCATAGCTTTCAGTAAATTTACTAATTTTTCATCTCAAAATGTATTTTTTATTTCTCACAGTATATTTACTGAATTTTTTGAAAAAATATTTTAACTTTATTAAATTACTATTGGTAATGTATAAGTTGGTGTGGTGTTAGCTTAGATATTAACCTTAATCTGCTGGTATTAAATAGTATTTATACTTAATTAGTATTCTTAATTAGCCGTTTCTACATCAGTCTAAAGTTAGATATGTTGATGGATCGCTGTGAGCATACTGTCTAATTAACCATTTATTAATGATAGCTTCATATTTATAAGTATAAACACTATGTTCACTAAATAATGAGTCTAATAAATTATTAAATAATACTTATTTGATTGTATAGTTAATATTTAATTAGAGTAAAGATATATGAAGATAAAACAATATAATTGTTATCCTATAAGGATTTAAAAAAATATATGACTATGCAACACGTAATAAAACGAGGCAGTACAAGTATATTTTTAGAGGTATTAATATTTACAAAAAATATTTATTTTTATAATTAAGTCTGATGAATAATTCCTTTCTTGCATGAGTTATCAGCTTAGTATTCAGGTAAAAATCCTTGCCAGGTCTACATCTTACCGACAAAGTATATAAGCTATGCTTTTCAAAACAGCGCCTTAGAGGTATCTCTAGTCAACATTTATAAATTTGAAGGTAAAAATTTTAACTAAAGCGAAAAAAATCTGGAGGCTTGACCTTGACTCATTAAGCAAACTCGTAACGATTTTTACCCAGGCGCTTGGCACGATACATTGCGGCATCTGCTTGTTTCATCAAAGTTTCACTGTCTTGACTGTTGTATGGGTAAACACTAATGCCAATACTGGCAGAGATTCGGATTGCATAGCCGTCCAAAACAATTGGCTTGGTAATACTGCTTAAAATTTTTTCGGCGACTTTAGCAGCTATTTGGACATTAGGAATTGCCCGTAAAATTATAGTAAATTCATCGCCACCTAAACGAGAAACTGTATCACTAGCGCGTAAAGAGTTGCTGAGTCTTCCAGCGACAGTCATTAGCAAGCGATCGCCCGTTTCGTGTCCCAAGTTATCATTGACTTGCTTAAAGCCATCTAGATCGATAAACAGCAGTCCCAGCAACAAGTTGTTATGTTGCGCCCAATGTAACGACTCGTAAAGTTGTTCAGCAAAAAATTTGCGATTAGATAAACCGGTGAGGGGGTCGTGATACGCTAAATAACGTAAGTGGTCTTCTTTGAGTTTTAATTCATTGTTAGAGCGGAATAGTTCAGCAGCAGTACGCTTCAGCTGTTCTTCCATCAACTTGCGCTGAGTAATATCTCGGATTACCCCAACTAAAAAGAAATTGCCAGCTGAGTCTTTATGGAGCGATCGCTTAGTGGCAATTTGATGAGTCTGGCCATCAGCATTTGTAAATTCTTCTTCATGTTCCTGGGGTTGCTGAGTCCGAAAAACCAGATCGTCCTGTTGGCGAAATACATCAGCTTCATGTTTAGGGAAAAAGTCATAGTCTGACTTTTCAATTAACAACTTATTCGGATAACCGATAAATCGACAATACGCCTCATTTAAAACAATCCACTGGTGTTGCTCATTTTTTACAAAAATGGGATCGGGAATCGTGTTGATGACATGATGCAAAAATTCCTTAGAACGTTTCCACTCTTCCTGTATGTGGGCAATATGACTAATCGTCCAAATAGCTGAACAGCCAAAGCTCAACAGTGAGGGAATGACAGGTATCCACCAACCGTACAAGAAAGCAAGGTATGCAGTCAGGATCAATATCAAGCAAGAAACTAGGATACAAAGTAGGCTCCTAGTTGCGTTTTGTATCCGCCATGTTGTTACGGCTCCCAGATAAGACCAGATAAAAATCCACAAGTATTCTACCAAGTCAGGCCAGACTTTGATTAATGGTCGTCCATCAAGAGCAGCAGAGATTAACTCACTAATAAAATAGGCTTGCAGTTGAATACCAGGTACAGGCTTTGCCGTACCCATGAGACTGCTGGAGTAGGGAATGAATACAAAATCCTGAAGACTGGGTGCAGTCGAACCAATAAGTACAATCCGATCTTTGATTAAGTTTTCTTTGAAATTATCTGCCAGTACATCTCTCATCGATACCTGACGAAAACTACAAAATTCTCCAGATGAACTTTGACATTTAGGTTTAGGAAAATTGGTCAAAATTTGGTAGCCTTTGTCATCAGCTCCCACATAAGCACCATCATTAGCCTCAAAACGATTAAATACTGCCTTACCCAATTGCAAATACTCAGGGTTGCTTTTTGCTTTGGCGGGAGTAATTCCTTTTGACTTTAAATACAATAAAGCCAACTTCAAGGCAAAGCTTTCATGTACCTGACTTTTAACGTGCCAATACAACAAACTGCGACGTACTTTGCCATCAAGATCGTACAGCACGTTATTAAAGCCCACTTGATCCTGATTTAGCCCCAGTGGAGGCAAAACACTAAAGTTTTTGTTTTTGTCATTTGCTAGGAGTTCAATACCAATCAAGTTGGGCATTAACTCATAAGCATTACGTAGTTCTTGATTACCAGGCTCTACTGGCAAATTTCTGTAGATATCTAAGCCAATAGCACGGGGTTTGTGGACATTTAATTTTTGCAACAACAGGGCAATCTTCGCATCGGGAATCGGCCATGAACCTACTTCGTTTAAATAGGTTTCATCAATCACTACAATCGTAATACTATTTTCTGGCGGTTCGTTTGGACGTAAGCGAAAAAATTGATCCAAAGCTGGTAACTCTAAAGATTGCAATAATCCAATAGAGTGCAAAAGCAGGACGCAGATTGCAACGCTGGCAGCAGTAATCAATTCTTTGTGTCCTCGACTAAGCGATTGTTTTAGTTCAAAGATAAACTTCACAAAACGCTTGCCTAGCTGCTGATTCATTCCCATTACCTAATAGAGAGAAATATTCTCTATTTCCTATAGCTATTAACTATCGGACTAACATAGCTCAAGTGGGAGCTAAATAGAGTTTCTAAGAGTTTTTTTTAACTCAGCAAGGTACTTCAAGACATCGTAGTATTTATGATGTATTACCATATATTAAGGCCAATGATCTGACTAAATGGCAACTAGTACAGGTCGGCGGAATTCAAAATTCAAGCAGGACGCTTAGATATTGTCTCGTTCCCAATATTCGACTGGGAATGCCTTCCTAAAGGCTCCGCCTCACTTGCTGGCGGCAGAGCCGCTTTTGAGTTGCATTTCCCGACTCTGGCTGGAAACGAGGTTTTAAAGGAGTTTCAGCTTAAGTTGACACCAATGGCGGCATCCTGCTCACCCAGTTTATTTCGGCACTGACATGATTACATCCCAATGTGGCTTCCAAGTGTAAAAAAACTAAAAAATAAGTCTACTTAAGTAAACATAGTGATTAATTTCCTTGAACCCAAGGTATTTGAGGATAAAAGCCACAGGAAAATTGGTAATAGGGTATTGAACAAAACTTATTATCGATCACCAAAAACAAAAAAGCCAACCAGAAACAGATTTTTCTGTATTTATCCAGTTGACTATGGTGTGTGAACTACTCCATACCAGTAGGTCGGTGCAGGCTCCCAAATTGAGAACTGGGGCTGAGGCTTTTTCAACACAATTACTTGAAATACTTGAAGTTACGAGGCCCTGTGTAACCAGAAACTTTCGCTAGTTCCTCTAAGTTTTGGACTCCGCTATAACTTTTACTATTGATGATCCAAGTAGGGAAGCCTTCAATTTTCGCGGTTTTACACAGTTCTGTTTGAGCCTTGAGTCCATCGGGCGCGCACTCGACCTTAACATCACTATTGATTATTTCCTGGGCTTCTTTACCAAAAAGCAGCTTTTGTTCATGGCAGTGAGGACACCAATAAGCACTGTATTCCTTCGCGCCTACCTTTGCCAGATGTCGTGCTAAGGCGATTTCTGCTTCACCAGAAGTAGTTGTAACTTCCCAACCGAATGCCGGGTTAGGATCTCCTTTGGAATTAAAGATGATTTTAACGGGTTGTCCAGGAGTTTCAGGCGTAACTTCTGATTTATTTACACCCGCATAGACACCTAAAGTACCAATCAGCGTTACCATGCCGACAATAATGACGGTAAAGAAAATTTGTCCAATATCTTCCCAAGTCCGACCGATAATCGTCAGTACCAAAAGACTAAAAGAGAACAAAGCTGAACCAATACAGTAAGGACAAATAGCTTTGATTTGAGATGCCAGGACGTACATTAAGTAGCCGCTAAAAACAGACATAGCGATCGCACCTGCCAGCAGCAGCCACCACGTCCAATTTTCCAATTGTTTGCGGCTATTGTTTTCCCCTGAGTTAAATACCAAGGGAGCCAAAGCAAATATCACCATACTGATGTATGCCAAAAACCCAAACAAGGCTAATGGCTGACCAAGAACCGTTGCCCAAGGGCTGGAAAGCACATCATTACAGTCCCTAACACCAGCCTGCGCCATACAAGCGGCACTGCCTCCTGTTAACTTTTCTATAGTCAGATAACCTGTGATCAAAGCACCACATCCAGCGATCGCGGCAATCAATGGACGTGACCATTTATGAATCCAAGGAGTAGAACGACGGCGAATCATAAATATTGGGGATTGGGGACTGGGGAATGGGTAATGGGGAATGGGGAATGGGTAATGGGTAATAAGAAATTACTCGCTTGCTCCCCTACTCCCCATTCCCTACTCCCTACTCCCTAAGAATGTAACTTCACTTGTTCTGCTGATTTACTTTCACCTTTGGAGTTCCAATTGCGACGGGCGGCTTCCACAAATTGACTGACGCGAATTGGGTCAATTGGTTGCTCAATACGTCCATGACGTTTCAGGGAACTGGAAACTATGACACCATCTGCTGCTTGCATCAATGTATCAATATTTTCCCAATTGGCCCCACTACCGATAAATACTGGCGTGCCATTTGCTGCGCCACAAGCTAGTTCCAAATCTTCTAAGTTAGGCGGACTACCAGTAGCCCAACCAGATAAAATCACTCCGTCTGCTAAACCCCTTTCAATGGTGTCTTTCACGGCGACTGTGAGATTTGGAGAACTCAAAGGACGGGCGTGTTTCACCAACACATCGGCCAGGATTTTAACATCACAGCCCAACTCCCGTCGATAGCGGAGTAGTTGATGGGCTTCTCCCTCAATTAATCCTTGGTCGGTTGCCATCACCCCTGTAAGGACGTTGACGCGGATAAATTGTGCCTGTACAGAGCTAGCGATCGCCATTGCACTTTTGGCGTCGTTTCGCAAAACGTTTAAGCCTATCGGCAAAGTCACCAAATTCTGTATCCGCTGCACCACAATGGTCATGGCACTCACAACCACTGGATCGACTTGATTTTTGGTAAACGGCGCGTCGAAAAAATTCTCGACAATCAGACCATCAACCCCTCCACTTGCTAGGGCTGCGGCTTCTTGTTCGGCACGATCAATCACCGCTTTTAAACTACCTCCCCAACGGGGTGAGGTAGGCAGTGGTAGCAGGTGAACCACGCCAATAATTGGGGAACGAGTTTTAAATATCTGATATAAGTCCACGTCTTTAATCCGCCTCGCGGAGTCCAGAGTCCAGAATTTTTTGACTATTGAACGCCAGTTCAACGCCACTCGCCTGAATAGAGAGAACTTCTCTACGGGGGTGGCTCTTCAACGGGGGAAACCCCGCACGTGACTGGCTCCTTTTGACCCTTGACTCTTGACTTTCCATTAATTAGTCAAATGTGTTTTATGATAGTCGGCTTACTGCTTCTTTCCTGAGATGGAAATTGGCGTGAAACCTCCCATAAGATATGTTAAGATAAAACTTGGCTACAAGAGGAGTTTGCCACTCACTAGACGCAAGGCAGCTTTCCATGGTTTAGGCGTATTGTCCGCGCACCGTCGTAGGACTTGCCAATCGCCAGGCTAGCATTACTGCTTTATGGGCGTAGTCGCTTTCGTCGATTTCCCTGAGGGTAGCGACTTCTCACAACAAGCCCTTTGGGCGGCTTCCCGATGGGTAGGTTAACAACGCGCACGCTGCGGTAATGTAAAATACCAATAAGCGAATTGTTAAAAAACATTACAAGTGTCAAATGTACCCAAAGACACTTCAATTTACCCTGGGGAACAGATTGATAAAAATATCATAACATGACCTCTATTTTATTATTGATAGGGTCATAACTCTACGGATAGTTACTGACAGTGAGAATCTGCCAACGTGCTGTTATTAGAGGGATAGCGATCTAAAAAAAGCGAAATTAGCGCTGAAATGCCTGACTGCAAGAAAAAAAATGAAGATATTTTCAAAATATGGGTGACAAGCCAACAATTGCCATTTCTCACCTGGGCTGCGAGAAAAACCGAATTGATACAGAACACATGCTAGGACTGCTCGTAGAAGCAGGCTACGGTGTAGATACAAACGAAGAGTTAGCAGATTACGTTATTGTTAATACTTGTAGTTTTATTGAAGCAGCCCGGCAAGAATCTGTCAGAACATTGGTAGAACTGGCAGAGGCAAACAAAAAAATCGTAATTACTGGCTGTATGGCGCAACACTTCCAAGAGCAACTTTTGGAAGAGTTACCGGAAGCAGTAGCGGTGGTAGGTACCGGCGATTATCACAAAATTGTTAATGTAATTGAGCGTGTAGAACTTGGCGAGCGGGTTAAACAGGTTAGTATTGAGCCAACCTACATTGCCGACGAAACTACACCGCGCTATCGCACTACAACAGAGGGCGTTGCTTACCTCAGAGTTGCCGAAGGTTGTGATTATCGTTGTGCATTTTGTATAATTCCTCATCTTCGAGGGAACCAGCGATCGCGTACTATAGAATCTATAGTCGCCGAAGCGGAGCAGTTAGTTAGTCAAGGGGTAAAGGAAATTATTTTAATTTCCCAAATCACCACTAATTACGGTCTAGATATTTACGGTCAGCCAAAATTAGCCGAATTACTTCGCGCTTTGGGGAAAGTAGATATACCGTGGATCAGAATGCACTACGCTTATCCCACGGGACTGACCCCAGATGTGATTGCGGCGATTCAAGAAACACCCAACGTCTTGCCTTATCTGGATTTGCCCTTGCAGCATTCTCATCCAGATGTTCTCCGCTCCATGAATCGTCCTTGGCAAGGACGCGTAAATGATGGGATTATAGATCGCATCAAAACGGCGCTACCAACAGCCGTATTGCGGACAACATTTATTGTTGGTTTCCCAGGAGAAACAAACGAGCATTTTGAGCATTTATTAGAGTTTGTTCAAAGGCATGAATTCGATCATGTTGGTGTCTTCACCTTTTCCTCTGAGGAAGGAACCCCAGCTTACAAGTTGCCAAATCAGTTGCCCCAACTGGTGATGGACGAGCGCCGATACCAACTTATGGAAATCCAGCAACCGATTTCCCAAAAGAAAAATCAACAGGAAGTAGGCAAAATCGTTGATGTCCTGATTGAGCAAGAAAATCCTGAAAGTGGTGAATTAATAGGTCGTTCAGGTAGATTTTCCCCAGAGGTTGATGGTCTGGTATATGTCAAAGGCCAGGCAAAATTAGGAACCATCGTGCCAATAGCGATTCACCACGCTGATACATACGACCTCTATGGTCAGGTAGTCAATAACTAAATTGTCCTTTGTCTTTTGTCCTTTGTCTTTTGTTAAATGACCCTTACAGATTTACCCTTATTCCAATATCGACGCTGCATTAATGGCAGTTTTCATGAGGGTTTACCTGAAGTTCGGGGACTCACTCGTGGGCATAGCTTCTCCAATAGTTTGAGGCTTTGCTATCGCCCAAGGCTTACTAACTAGCCAATAACTAATGACTAATGACTAATGACTAATGACTAATAACTAATGACTAAATGACTAATCCAAAAATCCTTACATAAAATTTAGGACGAATTAATGACTCTTTCATTTCAAGAATTAGGCATTTCCCAAGAACGTGTCGAACAACTAGAAAAAATCGGTTTTACCGAACCAACTAACATTCAAGTGCAAGCAATTCCCCAATTGCTAGCCGGTCGTGATGTAGTCGGTCAATCTCAAACTGGAACAGGCAAAACGGCAGCATTTTCACTGCCAATTTTAGAGCGGTTAGATATTAATCAAAGAGCCGTACAAGCCATAGTTTTAACACCAACTCGTGAATTAGCAATGCAAGTTCACGATGCGATCGCCCAATTTATCGGTAATGAAGGATTGCGGGTGTTAGCAATCTACGGTGGTCAATCAATTGACCGCCAAATGTTACAACTCAAACGTGGCGTTCACATGGTTGTGGGCACTCCCGGACGGGTGATCGATTTGCTCGATCGCGGCTGTTTAAAGCTCGATCAAGTCAAGTGGTTTGTATTGGATGAAGCCGATGAAATGTTGAGTATGGGCTTTATCGACGATGTGATCAAAATCCTCTCGCAAGCGCCCGTAGATCGCCAAACAGCTTTATTCTCGGCAACAATGCCACCATCGATTCGGATGTTGGTGAACAAGTTCTTGCGATCGCCTGCAACTGTCACCGTCGAGCAGCCAAAAGCCGCTCCCAACAAGATTAATCAGGTAGCTTACCTGATCCCCCGCCACTGGACAAAAGCCAAAGCTTTACAGCCAATTCTGGAAATGGAAGATCCAGAAACAGCTTTAATCTTTGTCCGCACCAGACGCACCGCCGCCGAACTCACCAGTCAGTTACAAGGTGCTGGTCACAGCGTTGATGAATATCACGGTGACTTGTCCCAACAAGCGCGGGAACGCTTATTAATCAGATTCCGTAACCGTCAAGTTCGTTGGGTGGTAGCAACTGATATTGCAGCAAGAGGGTTAGATGTCGATCAACTCTCCCATGTGATCAACTACGACTTACCCGATAGCGTAGAAACTTACGTCCACCGTATTGGTCGTACTGGTCGTGCTGGTAAAGAAGGAACAGCAATCTCTTTGGTTCAGCCATTTGAGCGGCGCAAACAGCAAACATTTGAACGTCATAACCGCCAAAGTTGGCAAGTGCTGACGATTCCCACACGCGCCCAGATTGAAGCAAAACACATTCTGAAATTGCAAGAACTGGTGCGAGAAGCTTTGACAGGTGAGCGTTTGGCTTCATTCTTGCCAATTGTCAGCGAATTGATTGAAGAATACGATGCTCAAGCGATCGCCGCAGCTGCACTACAAATCGCTTACGATCAAACTCGTCCTGCTTGGTTGAGTTCAGACGTGGAAATTCCCCAAGAAGAATCTTCCGCTCCCAAACCAAGACTCGGTAAGCGTCGTGAATCTTCTTCTAGCGATCGCCCCCGTTCTGCATGGAAATCAGATAATAGCAATGGTGAAGAAAGACATTCTTCTCCCAAACCAAAACTACGGACAAGTGGACACGAGTCTTCTGCATCCCCTAGTAAAAAGATAGGTTCACCGACAGCTAGGGAATCAGCTTCTTAGTCAACAGTTAGAAGTTAATCAATTTTGGATTTTAGATTTGAGGTTTTTTCTTCAATCCAAAATCCAAACCTAAAATTGGAGAGTTGAGAGTTAGGAGTCAAGATTTTGACTTTGGCTCTTGACTTTTTGGCTTTTTGGGTAATTTTTTCTACCAGTTTGTCGGATCTACAGTTGGTATCCTGATCGAGCCTGACAAATTGACGCTGACAGTTTATCGACTCAACCAAGAACCAATAGTTTTGCAGGACAACGACAAACTGACACTACCAGACTTACTACCAGGTTGGGAGCTAGTAGTGTCAGAAATTTGGCCTCCTGTGTTTGAGTAGCTCAAAACTACTACAACCAAAGACGACTAACTAGTTCTAATTCTCCAATTTCATCGTCGCTCAATTTCCAGCCTAAAGCGCCAGCATTTTGCCGTACCTGTTCGGCTGTCTTCACCCCAGCAATGGGAATAACATTCCCCTGACCAATTAACCAGTTGAGAGCAACTTGGGCAGGAGTGCGATCGTATTTTTCCCCGAAATTGCGTAGCAAAGATATAACTGGGGCAATTTTTTGCAGGCCTTCTTTCTTAAATCGCGGGTCTATTTTTCTCGCACCAGTGGGGATTTCAGCACTATCAATACTATATTTACCAGTGAGTAATCCTTGTGCTAGAGGACTATAAGCCAAGATAGTCACACCCAACTCACGAGCCGTTGCGATAATACCTTTACTTTCAACTTGGCGACTGAGTAAAGAATAGCGTACTTGGTTTACAGCCAAAGGTACTCCACGGGCTGCCAATATTTGATGCGCGTCTCGCATTTGTTCTGCTGAGTAATTACTTACACCAACTGCCGCAATTCTCCCTCGCTTCACTTCATCCGCTAGGGCATTCATCAAAGTTTCTTGACTTAAAAAGAAGGCAAAAGGCCAATGCACTTGATACAGGGCGATTCGCTCTAATTGCAAGCGTTTGAGGCTGGCTGTTAAAGCATCAGAGACGGATTGGGCTGTAAATCGCCACGGTAGGGGGCCAAATTTTGTGGCGATTTGTACAGATTGTTGTGTCTGTTGCAGAAATTGTCCCAAAAATTTCTCTGATAGTCCCATTCCGTAGACTTCGGCTGTATCAAAAAAGGTAATACCAGCATCTAAGGCTGCGGTAAAGGCTTCTTGTAACTGCTCTGGTCCATAGCGATCGCCATAATTCCAAAATAGTTTATCACCCCAAGCCCAAGTGCCGATGCACAAGGGTGTAACAGATGGGCCATTTTGCCCCAATGTGATGTTTTCCACGGTTGCAAAATTTAGTTTATTTACATTTCTTTACTTTTATAGTGTATCGTTATAGCCAAGATTGAGTGCGATCGCCACTACTTGGCTACAAATCTTGTGGTGTTGCAGCTACGCCCGTCGTAGACATCGCACCTTGCATAAAGATTTAAAACCTGAATCAAACGCGCATAAACAAGATCCCCGACAACTTTTACGAAGTCGGGGATCTGCGGGTTGCAATTCTCACAAATCAAATAGGATTGCTATAGTTGAGTGTATTTAAGAATTAGATGATTTATCCTGCTTGGGTTTTTTGATTAATTCCATGTAGACATTAATCTCACTAATTTCTACATCATGCTCAACTCTGGTTACTTTCCATCTCTCCTTTTTTAGGTAAACTTCCTCTCCTACTCTGGGAGTAAATTGGAGATCGTAGAACTTTTTTAGAAAATCTTTTTGATTTTCTTCCCATAATATTACTTTGACTGGTTCTTTACTCATTGCTTATGCCTTTTTGGTTACTAGATGAAGGTAAGTATTTTGATGACATACATACGGCAATTTTATCTTACTAATTCAATGTAATAGCGTAGTTAAAACCACATTTTAATATTGATATTTTTATGTGGCTTGATTGCGTCTCTTCAAGTTAAAGATTTTTTATTTTTATAGCGTAGCATAATTGTCTGATTCATTGCCTTATTAGCTGTGTCTGTACAATTCAGATACATATTGCTTACGATCAAATTTGAATGGGCCTAGATTATATTGCCAGTCACGATGAAATTGACCAAAATCAGCCCACTCAACAGTTGATTCATTAAGTGTGATGCGAACCTGCATAAACCAGCACTCAATCACCCCACAGGTACAACCTAAAACAATTGCTTTACCAGCTTGTAAATTATTTGATTGCAACCTAAACCCATGATCCCAAGGCTCGTCAAGCAAATTGCGTGAAGGAAGTAAAACCATTGAAGGTGGTAAATACAAATAGTCTCCTGCTGGAAAGGCCAACTCATCAATATCTTCCCCCGCAACACGTTGTTCCTCAATCTCTGCTTGAATAAATGGTTTTTCAATTAGACGCACTACTTCTATGAGTGGTTGATTATTGATATAAATCTCAGCCACACAAAGCCTCTTACCTAGCGTCCAGGGAGTAAATGATCGATTGATTCTTATTTCAAAATAATCAAAAGTTTGCATCTTAAAAACTTATTCCATCAACTCTCATCAACAACAATAAGGCATATAACTTTCTAGTTTAGTGGCTGCAAAATCTTAAAACTTCATATCAAAGTGCGTTCGTTAAAAGCTCCTCCCATCTTGCCAAAATCATGTCTGTGTAGTTTTTCTGATCAATTTTGTATGCTCCAATCGCAAAACCATCGTTCATTTCTACGAGAGCGGTTTCTCCAGAATCTAAAACTCCAAAATCAATTGCATATCCTGCATAAGATTCTTTTGCATTTTCTAGAGCTTGAATAGCGTATAGAACTTTATCAATATCTAGTAGAACATTGGGGTTTCCATCATAATGATCGATGCTTCTAATTTGTGAGTGAACAACATAAACTCGGTACTCACTTACCCAAGAGACAACTTCTGAACACAGCAGCCGCTCTTGACGTGACACTCCGTATACTCGGCACAAATCATATTCCGATTCAAAAACACAACCTGTAAAGCGTTTACGGCGTGTAGCGGGTTTAGCAAATGTTGGAATATATCTACCGTCGCAAAATTCCATTTCCAACTGTTCTAGAGTAGATGTCCATGTACGACGGTGCATGAAGTTCTTAAGTGAAGCGGGATAATCGTTAGGCTTTGGTTCTGGAATGCCAAGCTGTTTTATTGCACCTAAAACACATCGCATATCACCAACAACTAAAGATTCATTATCAAGTGCAAGTTGTCTTCGATGAATATGTTTCTCAGTATAAAAAGTAATTGGTAAGCCTCTGGCTCTGAATTCTTCAGTGACAAGTTGCTCCTCATATCGGAGCCTTCCATTACCTTGTTCTTGGATAAAAGCCTTAGAAATCAATTTACTTTTCATAATTTCAAATAGTATTTACATTGTAAAAATGAGAAAAAGGGCATGAAAATTGCTTGATTGTTTATTTACTGCCCTTTATGCTCAATGTTACAAATACCAAACCTTAAAAAAACTACATAATCTCTCTCTTTGTCATCATGTTTACAGTTTTGCTATTAGCTTAAGTAAGTAAATTAGCTGTTATTAAATATTATCTTGAAGAAAAATTTCTACTTGTTGTCCAATCGTTTGGTGTAGTTCCATCGCTAAAGATTTGTGAAGACATTGTGCTAATACTTCTCCTTCTAAGGGAATGTTTAACTCAGGAAATTGTTTTTTGATCCGAAATAAACAAATTGACAAAAATGATGCTGTTGAGCGCACATCAATTCTTTTATCTTGAGTAATAGATAAAAGTTTATTAACGAATTGTGTAATATCATGATATTTCATTTGGTATAAAATACGCAGTAAATTTATAACTTGATATTCAGTGAGTCTTGGGTCATCTATTTTTACTAATAGATAATCAAATACAGGTTTACCAAGTTTGATAATTTCATTAGCTACATTATCAGATAAACGTTTACTATGAAGCTGTTTGATTAATTTTTCATAGGTATTATCCATATTTTTGAGTTTCTATTTCTAATACCGTTGGCGAATTTCGAGAATACCCAACTAAAGAGATTAGTAATTGTAAATTTAGATTGGATTTAAAGATTTTCCCATCTGTTAGCCACACCTTTACTTTGCAAGAAAGATGCGAATAAGAGGCTATCACAACCTTTGATATTGCTGGACTTTGCCTACTCTTGATAAGAAATGCAGCGCTAAAGTTTCTGACTTTAGTCTTTTTTAAAGCTTTTTTACAATTTGCGGTCTTGAGGCGATCGCTCTAGAAACCATAAAAGGACAATTGAGGATTCTTATCAAGCTCTCCTCATTTTGCAAAAATATGACAACAGACATAAAATGCCCATTCTATGTATTTTGTTGTGTGGCAAGCTGGACAGCTTCTATATCAACATTGAGGTGTTGAGCAATCTGTTCCATACTCATCCCTGTTTTTAGCAACAGAGGGACGGTAAGTTTCAACATTTCAGCTTCCCGTTCTTCTCGACCCTCTTCTCGACCTTCTTCTCGACCTTCTTCTCGACCCTCTTCTCGACCCTCGGCTTTCGCTTCTTGATAAACCCTTGTTTGCTCTAAAGTCAGTCCTAGCATAGCTTCAACTTCCTCTCTACTCAATGAAGAAAACTTATAAACGACGATTGTGGTGATGATGTCTAGTATTTCGTTTTTCGGCAGCATGTCCGTTGACTCTAATTTTACCCGCTCAATCAATTGCTTTGCTTGCTCTGCCATCACTTCATCCGATGCTAGAGTCAACTGCATCAAGTTGATGCCTATTGGCTGCTGATTGGTCGCGCCTAACTCATCTAAATAGATTCGCTGCACTTGGTCGCTGTTGAGAAATATTCGATGAGTTCTTTGATCGCTTGGTTCCAAAGAGCGTGATGAAAAAATTACCACACAGAACCAGTCATCGTACTGAGAACGATTTCGATTCAGGTACATCAGCGACTCGGTAAAGAAGCGATGCTAAAGGGCTTCATCTTTTTGGAATTGAACTTCAGCAAAAAAGATCGCTCTGGATGTTGCATCCTCTGGAGGTAAAAACACACCATCGATGCGGAAAGCCGTTTCTTTGACTTCTAGTGATTCAAATCGATAGTTTTGTGCTTGAGGAGGAGGGACATCAATCAGTTCAAAGAGTAACCCAGGAAAGCGCTTAAAAATTTGATAGTAAATGGAGTCTCGTTTCACTATTTCATCCTAAAATTCTCTCGTTATGCGTAGGCGTAGACCATCGTAGACATCGCAGATTAGAACCAAGCCCTAAAAATTAATCCTAACTTGGCTGAAGCATACCCTAATTGAGGTGTATAATCGCTTGCCAAATCGCAACTTCAACTTTTCGTTCGCTGATTTGAAGCGAGTAGGGTTTATCTTTATTTAAAGAGAGAGATTAAATCTTATAAACCATACGAAAAAGTAGCTATGGCAAGCGGTGAAGTATTTGATACCAAAACAAAATCCCCATCTCTGCCAAGGGTAAACCTGCTGACCATGTTTCGCCTGGGTTTATTTCAGATGGGGTTGAGCATGATGTCTATTTTGACTCTGGGGGTACTCAATAGAGTCATGATTCAAGAAATAGCAATTCCGGCGACGCTGGTATCAGTAGTTTTAGCACTGCCTTTATTTGTTGCTCCTTCCCGTGTCTGGTTTGGCCAGATTTCCGATGCCAAACCGTTATGGGGATACCACCGCACAGCTTATGTTTGGGTGGGCGCGGCAATATTTGCGATCGCAGCATTTTTAGCTATACAAGTGATATGGCAGCTTAATATTGCTGGAAATAGTACAGGTACTTGGGTATGGACAACCCAAACAATCGGCTGGACAGCACTTCTGTCTATTATTTTCGCTGTATATGGTCTAGGGATTTGTGCTAGCGGTACTGCTTTTGCTGCTTTGTTGGTGGATATATCTGAAGAAGATAACCGTTCCAAAGTAGTTGGTGTGGTTTGGTCGATGCTAATGGTGGGAATTATTGTTGGGGCGATTATTAGTGCCAAGTTACTACAGCCATTAACACTAGGCGCTTCTATCGCAACCTTGCAGCCAGCAATCAACAGATTGTTTTTGATCGTCCCAGCAATTGTATTTGGTTTAGCGATCGCAGCCACATTCGGCGTCGAAAAAAAGTACTCCCAATATTCAACCCGTTCCACACTGGTGAACCGGGAAGACAGCATTACTCTAGGTAATGCTTGGAAAATCTTGACCGCTAGCCCACAGACAGGTGTGTTTTTCACCTTTTTATTGGTGATGACTATCAGTTTGTTTATGCAAGACCCAGTTTTGGAACCTTATGCGGGTCAAGTGTTTAAAATGCCCTTAGCGGAAAGTACCAAATTAAATATTTTTTATGGAACGGGTTTGCTGATTGCCTACGGCATTACTGGCTTTTACATTGTCCCGCGTTTGGGTAAGCGCAGAACTGCACGTCTAGGCTGTATGTTGGTGGCATTCTGTGCAATATTGCTAGGTATATCAGGATTCACAGCTAATGCAGCGGTTCTCAAACTAGGTTTATTCTTTTTCGGTTTAGCCGCAGGTTTTTTAACTACAGCAGCAATTAGCTTGATGTTGGATCTGACCGCAGCAGAAGCCGCAGGTACGTTTATTGGGGCATGGGGATTAGCGCAGTCCCTCTCTAGAGGTGTGGCGGTAGTCATCGGAGGTACAGTTTTGGATATTGGACGCAAGCTGTTACCAAGCCTAGAGTTAGCTTATGGACTGGTATTCGTTCTAGAAGCTGTGGGAATGTTGCTGTCGATTTGGTTTCTGAATCGGGTGAACATCACAGAATTTCAAACCAGTACAAAGCTGGCGATCGCTTCAGTCTTAGAAAGCGATTTAGATTAAACTGTATGGGGCATGGGGCAAATGACTAATGACTAATGACAAATGACTAATAACCAATGAATGATTTTTGGACAACAATTCTTGATTTTGCTCAAACTACCACTACCAGGGTGGGCAAGCAGCTAATGCAAGATTTTGGGCAAGTACAGGCTGCCCAAAAAGCTGATGGTAGTTTGGTGACGCAAGCAGATAAATGGGCAGATCAGGAAATTCGGGATGCGATCGCTTCTAATTTTTCTGGTTACGGCATTTTGAGCGAAGAGAGCGATCAGTCATTTCCCGGTACTGAGTGGTGCTGGGTAATTGACCCTCTAGATGGTACAACCAACTTCACACGCGGCATTCCCATCTGGACAATATCTCTGGGTTTACTATATCGAGGTACACCAATTTTTGGTTATGTTTACGCACCAACTTTAAATCAAGCTTTTCATGGTTTCTGGGCAGGTTCATCTGGTTTAGCAACACCTACAGGCGCATTTCTCAACCACCATCCCATCCACACTAGTATAGATAGTCCCAGCAATAATCACTTTTTTAACCTCTGTTCTCGTAGCACCGCAGTTATCCAAAATGGTTTTCCCTGCAAAATTCGGATGTTGGGCGTAGCTAGCTATAATTTTTTGACAGTTGCCACTGGGGCTACTCTCGGTGGAATTGAGGCGACACCAAAAGTTTGGGATATAGCTGGGGCTTGGGTAATTGTCCAGGCGGCTGGTGGCGTTTGGTTATCGCTGAAGTCAGAACCGTTTCCATTATCACCTGGAGAAGATTATAGCGATCGCTCTTTTCCCACTCTTGTTGTCAGTCGTCCCGAATTAGTTCCAGTATTTCAACCTTTTCTCGAAGGCGTAAAAATTTAATTTGCTGCTTGGGGTCTGGAAACAGTAATTTTGTCAACCAGCCTAATGGATTTCGTTATATTAGGACTCATATTTGATTTTTGAACAAAACTCAGTACACCTTTATTCCTTCTTCCCAGTCCCCAATTACCCCTTATCCCCAGTCCCTTACCTCTACGAGTGATTCAGAAATCAAATCGGATTGCTATATCAATATTAAACTTAACAAAACCCTAGCCAAACAAAGAATCTAGTATAAATAAAGCTGGTAATAATCCTGATTTAAGTGCAAAACCAGTGTAGTTATTAATTTAAGTAGTGTTGTGTCTTTCATCACACTGGTTAATTTAGTATAAAAAATTTTATGTTGTCTAATCTAGATTTAATTCGAGAGTTTGTGCAAAACTCTATTCAGAAAAAAGACGTTTTGTTGTCAAATCCTGCTTTGACAGCGCAAACAGTTTATAAAACCAACCAACTGACAGCAAAATCTGAAGGCGTAATTGCGATCGCCCAACTATCCAACACCCTACTTGAATTCTCGATTTCTCCAAAATCAACCCACTGGGAATTGATAAATCAGGTATTAGCAGAATATAGTTATCTCCTCAAAGGAGAAGTAGATAGTCGGGGTTTCTATCAGTATCAATACTGTGAAGTTCCTAAAGGCTATGAGATGCACTGCACTAAATGTGTACTCCTATGGCGAGCCTGGTGGAAATATCGCAAGTATACTTCAAGACTAGGGATTCCGTTGGAACTGCTGATTAGAACACGAGATTCATGGTATCCAATTAGAGATTTAATTATTAGCGACGGACTTCTTTATATCAAAACCTTAGGAAGCGAGATTGCACTTGACTCAGAAGACTTGGTTACTTGGTTAAGCAAAATTGATGTAACTAAAATTAAAGAAATACCGACTACAGAGACTTAACAATTCAAAATTCAAAATTGATAATTAGGTAAAGGACGTGAAGAAAAATGAAAGGACTTTGGCTTGAAAATAACCAGTTGCAACTACGCACGGATATTTCCATTCCTGAAGCGCCACCAGGAGAAGCCTTGGTGCGTGTCTTGCGTGCGGGTATTTGTAATACTGACCTGGAACTACTCAGAGGCTACTATCCCTACACTGGTATTTTGGGGCATGAATTTGTCGGCGTTGTCGAACAAGGGCCAGAACACTTAGTTAATCAACGGGTTGTTGGAGAAATCAATGCTGTGTGTGGGCATTGTCGGTTTTGTCGCAGCGGACAACCAACTCACTGCGAAAATCGTACAGTTCTGGGCATTGTCAACCGCAACGGCGCTTTTGGTGAATATCTCTGTTTGCCGATAGAGAATCTGCATCCCGTACCTGATAATGTGCCAACAGAAGTAGCAACATTTACAGAACCTTTAGCAGCAGCTTTAGAAATTCAGCAGCAAGTGCCATTACATCCAAATGATCGGGTGTTAGTGGTTGGAGATGGCAAACTAGGGCAGTTAGTAGCCCAAACACTAGCTTTAACTGGCTGTGAACTTTTAGCTGTAGGGCGTCATCGAGAAAAACTGGCTAACTTAGAAGCACGAGGGATAAAAACGAGTATAGCCGACGCTGTTACAGATGGATATTTCGATATCTCAGTAGAATGTACTGGCAACCCAGAAGGATTTGCGATCGCTCGTCGCGCCCTACGTCCCCGTGGTACACTTGTACTCAAAAGTACTTATGCTGGCAATCTCAGTCTAGATGTCTCTTCTTTAGTAGTGGATGAAATCACCCTCATCGGCTCCCGTTGTGGCCCCTTTGCCCCAGCCCTCCAGCTACTAGCCACAGGACAAGTTGATGTACAACCCCTAATTCATGCCACCTACCCCCTCATTGAAGGGCTTGCGGCTTTTGAACACGCTCAGAGTCGCGGTGTTTTGAAGATATTGTTAGAGATTGGTCATTAGGCATTGGTCATTGGTCATTGGTCATTGGTTATTCTCCCTCATCTTCCCCAGTCCCCAGTCCCCAATCCCCTAATACAAATAAGGATTCGTTTTCGGTTGATAGTCAGAACAATCGATCGCTTCTTCTGTGTTGGCAATAGATGGGCGGACAGTACATTTAAGACGGTAATTATCGGTAAAAAATTGGCACCCAGTACAGGGGATTTGATGCATTTGCTTGGCTGTAGTCAGACTATCTCGTGCTGCCGACCAGAGACTTAAAACAACGAGAATAATTACAGTCCAAGCAACGACAAAGCAAATTGGGACTAACAAAGGTTGAATCCCATTAATGAGGAAAAATATCAGTTTAAACACGGTATGTCCTGATACAAATTAGGAGTTAACAGTATATTAGCTCCTAATTCCTAACTTCTCACTTATCAGAAGTATAGTTAAACGCCAGCATGACCTAGTGCTAAACCAGTGACGAGCATTCCTAGAACAAGGAACGGTTGGGCGCTGGCTTGATACTTAACATCATTCTTCACAGGATCGCGCAAGAAATACATATCCTGCAAGGTGATTTGCGGGATGATTAACAATACAAGTATTGCTGCATACAAATTCTCATGGATGCTGACGAGATAAGCTGCAATCAATCCCTGAAAGACATCAATCGTTACTACACAAATCCAAGATGCAGTGGTGATGCCAAACATTACGGGTAGTGAATTTAATCCTAACTGGCGATCGCCTTCTACACTCTTAAAATCATTAACAATGGCAATGCCCAATCCAGCCAAGCTGTAGAACATTGTCAAAATCACAATTGTGGAATTCAGTTCACCAAACAAAGCGTGTCCTGTAGACCAAGGTAGGGTGATATAGCTTGCACCCAAGGCGTAGCTACCTAGCCAGCCGTTTTGTTTGAGTTTCAGGGGAGGTGCAGAATAAATGTAGGCGATGAAAGAACCGATAATCGCGATCGCTGTAATTGTCGGGAATTCATGACCAGACCACACATCTAACACAAATGCCAAACCAATACCAGCAATCAGTAATACCCAAATCTGAATAATTACCTGGGGTAGGGGAATTGCCCCAGAGGGTATGGGACGATAGGGTTCATTAATGGCATCGATTTCGCGATCGTAGTAATCATTGAGGATTTGGGTGTAACCTGTCATCAACGGCCCAGCCAGTAACATACAGGCTGCGACCTTCAGCACATTTTCCAGCGTCCAAGTATAGTTACCAGAAGAAGCCGCACCACAGACTACGCCCCAAATTAGGGGAATCCAGGTGATGGGCTTCATTAGCTGCAAACGAATTTTCCAGATTGAAGTTTCCCCAGCAGATGCACCTTTCATCCCCAACAGCTGCCTAGTTTTCGCATTGCGATCAGCAGATGCAATCGCTTGCTCACTGGGATTATTTACTACTGAGTCTAGTGCCTCAGATGGGTTGGGGTCTGGGGTAATGGGAGTTGATTCTGACATAAGATTTACTGATTAATAGGGCATTGGGTATTGGGCACTTGTACTGAGCGAAGCCGAAGTATGGGGTATTGGGCATTGAGCATTGGGCATTGGTGATTAACTTTCTTCCCTATTCTCCAGTCCCCAGTCCCCAGCCCCCAGTCCCCAGTCCCCATTCCCATAACTTAAAACGAAATTATCAAATAATTATTCTGAAACTTTGCTCCAGCAACAGGTCTACCACTCAGAGCCGGTGGTAAGGGAATATTGCGTCGCTGATCTCCGGCTTCTACGGTGACTTCTGGCCCATATTGGGTAAGCTTGACCTGTTTTTTGTCAAATCCTGGCAAGAATAAGCGTACTTGACGATTCTGGATGTTTATTTCAATTGGTTTGGGAGCCTGTAAAGCTTGGGCTTCAAAGTTGGGTAGAGCCTCTATCAGTGGTTGCCAGTCACCTGTAGGTAAGTCGGGAATGACGCTCACAGGTAGGGGTATAAATTCCTCTGACAGGTTCCCAGTTGTCTCCGTAGACACAAGCAGAACACCACCAACAGTTAAACCGATTTGTTGAGCGCTACCCCACAAATAACGAGCATTTGCTACCTCAATGGGGTCTTCTGTAGTCACCAAGAAAGCAGCGAGACTTTTGGGATCGCCTAGAGCAGTTCTCCCCTTTTCTAAGAAATTATTGACTTGGTTAGTGGGCCCTGCAAAATTATCTGATGTCCAGTTAATATTGAAAAAACTGCTAATCAGCGGTTGAATCAAAGGTGATTCAGTAATTGTCTTTCCCAAATCGGAGTTGACAAATAATTGCCGAAATCGCCTGACATACCAACTCAGAGATTCTGGCAAACCCAACATTCGTAACGTTAAAGAATCGCCCGCGCCATCGTAAACGATCGCATCATATTTGCCACTGGCATCATATTCGCGGATAGCATTCAAAGCTAGGGCGTTGTCCATCCCCGGCAATACCACCAGTTCTTGACCAAAAACGTCTTTGAAGATGGGCGTGCGGAGATATTGTGCCTCAAGCTTCTTCACTTCGTCCCAGTTGCGTTCTAGTAGTACAGATGCTTGAAACTGGACTACTTGCAAATTGGGAGCTATTTCCTGGGGATCGGCAGCAATGGGAGTCCCCAGTAGGATTTGCAATGTTGGTTCTGCTTGTCCTGCTAGGAGTACGCGCTTGCCTTGACTTGCCAATAACTTGGCGGCGGCGATCGCAATTTTGGTACGAGCGGTGCCGCCTTTGCCCAAAAATGTCAATATTAGAGCCATTAGTTGATTCCTATTTTCACCGCCGATCTTTTCAACTCCAACTTAGCACTCAACAAAGACTCTCAACCTGTGCTTTCAATTTCAGATGGCAAGAAAAACCTGAATCTGAGTTCTTTACAACTACACAGCTTTGATTTCATCTTCAAAAAACCAAGTGGAAGAATTGTCGTCAAACAGCACCACTACACCGATTCCACCATCAATGACTTTGTAGCCTTGGATGATACCCACTTGTCCGAGTTTTTTCACAATTGGGGGAGAAACGCGATCGCGCAAACGATAGACTTTAACCTTTTGTCCGATTTCCATGCCTGATTACAATTCAGATAAACCTTCGTCTCAGTGTAGCGGAATCCGTGACTCTGCTCTCACAAATTCAGTAGAGATGAGGAAGATGAAGGAGAATAGTAAATGACTAATGACTTCTGAGGTTCAATGGTGGTTATAACAACAACTGCGATCGCTAGCGGAAAATTCGTCTAGACGCAAAGCTGGTTGTCGTCAAAAATTGGAGAGAGTTGTTTCAGATAGCTCGAGTTCAGCAACAAAGGTAGTAGTCATGTATCAAACAGATCCACCCCGTCCGCCACAAGAAACCATGCCTACGATGTATGATTTACCCAGTGAATTAGTGGGGGAATCAGGTTTGCCAGATGAATTTCACCGCATTCAGGCGGATTTGCTCAGTGAGACTTGTCAGCCTCTTGCTTATCCATCTGAGGAAATTTTGCTTGCTAGCGACTTAAATCTTTACTACGATCCCCGCCATCCTTTGTGGTACAAGCGTCCTGATTGGTACATGGTTTTAGGATTACCGAGTGCTAGCCAACAGCAAGACCTACGCTTAAGTTACGTTATTTGGCAAGAAGGGATTGATCCATTTTTAGTAGTTGAATTACTTTCACCTGGTACAGAACAAGAAGACTTAGGAAAAACACTGCGGGAAGTAAACCGACCTCCAACAAAGTGGGAAGTATATGAACAGATTTTAAGGGTTCCCTACTACGTTATCTATGACCGCTATGAAAATCATTTGCGTGCCTTTAAACTTATGGGCACTCGTTATGAAGCAATCTCGTTACCAGAAAACCGCTTCTTTTTGGCAGAGTTAGAGCTAGGATTGGGTCTTTGGCAAGGTAGTTATCAGCAGACAACAGGTTTGTGGTTGCGTTGGTATAATTCTGCGGGTTGGGTGCCGACTCGAAGAGAACAAGCTGAACAGGAACGCCAAAGGGCTGAACAGGAACATCAACGGGCTGAACAGGAACGCCAACGGGCTGAACAGGAACGCCAACGGGCTGATCGATTAACAGAGTATTTGCGATCGCAAGGAATTGATCCAAACAACCTACCCTAGTAAAAGGTAGCCATGACTACAAGCATAAAAATAGTCAATCCCAACATCGAATATCCTAGTTCCGACGGTGAACCATTGGCAGAATCATACCTACATCTCTACGCAATTCTCACCACCCTAGAAGTAATTAAACAATACCTAGCAGGCAGGCAAGCCACAGTTTTAGCAGACCAATTTCTCTACTATGCTCAAGGTTTTCCTAAATTAAGAGTTGCACCAGATGTAATGGTAATTTTTGATGTGCCGCCTGGGGGTCGGGATAGTTATAAAGTTTGGGAGGAAGGTCAAGTTCCCCAGGTGGTATTTGAAATGACTTCTCAAGGAACTCAAAAACAAGACCAAGAGCAAAAGAAAAATCTCTATGAACAATTAGGGATTTTAGAATATTGGTTATTTGACCCCAAGGGGGAATGGATTGAAGAAAAGTTAAGAGGATATAGGTTAGAGGGTGAGACTTACCAGTTAATTACCGATGGTATATCTCAACCTTTAGGATTAAGAGTGGCGGTGGAGGGTGAACTATTGGGATTTTATCGTCTAGATACCGGGGAGAAATTACTCACACCGACTGAACTGGCTGAACAATTACAACAAGAACGCCAACGTGCAAACCAAGAACGCCAACGGGCTGATAAACTGGCAGAGTATTTGCAATCGATCGGGGTCGATCCGGATAGCTTGAGCTAGGTAATAGAGTAGCGCTGAGATCATCCAAATGAGTAGACAGCCTGAAAAACATTAATTTTGACTTTTAAACATTTTTATGATATGTAGAGCCTGCTGGTTTATGTCAGGGAGTTCTCGGAACCAATTGATAAATTAACTGGTCTTAACGGGATAGTGTGTGGTTAAGAGTATAAAAATGGTAACTAGAGCGTTTAACAGTGCTTTTTAAAATAAAGTTTTTAATGTTAGGCTAATGCGACAACGTGCGCTCTGATACTATAAGATTTGCGAATAACTTGTCTGTGGTATGTGGTGGTTTTTAAGGATGATAATTTCGCCTAAAGATAATTTAACTTGGTTGCAAGTGCGGCGCTATTGGGAATTGCTGTACGTTTTGGTATCGCGTAACCTGAAAGTGCGCTATCGGGGGTCGTTTTTAGGTGTATATTGGTCGCTGCTGAACCCGTTGATTATGACTGGTTTATATACGGCTATTTTTGGCGAGACTTTTGCATCCTATTATGGCAATTCCATAATGAACTATGTATTGGCAGCCTTTACAGGGTTGGTGGTCATCAATTTTTTCTCGGCTTCCACCTCCCAGGCGTTGAATAGTGTAGTTGCTAATGGCTCACTTCTGAATAAAATCCGTCTGCCAGTAAGCGTTTTTCCTCTATCGATGATTACAGCAAATATATTTCAGTTCTTAGTGGGAACATTGCCCTTACTGGCGCTGACGACTTTTATTAATTCCAAGAGTCTAGTCAATGTGCTGGCGCTAGTGTTTCCATTTTTGGCGCTAGTCTTAGTTTGTACGGGAGTTGGCTTTCTTACAAGCGCTTTATACGTATTTTTTAGAGATTTACCTTATTTTTATGAGTTAGTTGTATTTGTGATTTGGCTCACTAGTCCTATATTTTATCCAGCAGCTATTGTACCAAAGCAGGTAAAGCAGTTTTTAGGTTTGAATCCATTATCACCGATTATTGAAAGTCTGCGTCAAATTACATTATCAGGATCTCCACCAGATTTAGGTTTAATTTGGGGCGCGTTACTTAGTGGCGTAATTATTTTGACCCTGGGATGGATTTGTTTTCATCTGTGGCGACATCAGTTTATGGATTTACTGTAAATGGAAGTAATTCGCTTGGATAATGTTTCGCTATGGAGAAGGACTCAAGAGGAGTTCTCTTATGACTTAAAGAAAACATTATTGTCTGTATTTGAGGGTAAATATCGACAGCCTGCAAAGAAGTTGGTATTAGACAAAATTAATTTAGTGGTCAAAAGGGGCGAAAAAATAGGTATTATTGGGGCTAATGGCTCTGGTAAATCAACACTTTTAAAGATAATTTCTGGCATTCTTCAACCGACGACTGGTTCAGCAAGAGTACGAGGTCAAATTGCTCCTTTGATTGAACTAGGGGCAGTTTTTGATGCAGAAATTTCTGTCATGGATAATATTTTGTTGTATGGAGTGCTGCTAGGATTTTCTAGAAATGAGATGAAAGAAAGAGCACATTCTATTTTGGAATTTGCAGAATTGGAGGATTATGCTTTAGTTCCAGTTAAGGGTTTATCTTCAGGTATGGTTGCTCGTTTGGGTTTTTCTATTGCTACTGATGTACAGCCAGATATTTTAATTTTAGATGAAGTTTTATCGGTGGGGGATGAGAGTTTTAAGAACAAGTGTAAGCAACGTATGGATAAGTTTTGGGATACCAAAGCTACTGTTTTAGTTGTTTCTCATTCAATGGAATTTATTAAACAGTCTTGTAATAAAGCAATTTGGTTAGAGAAGGGTAATATAAAATTATCTGGAGAATCCAATGAAGTTGTGGAATCTTATTTTAAAAGTGTTAATCAAAACTAAAGTCTGATTTAAAAGATGTTATAAGTTAAACCATTATTAAGTAATTAATTGTAAATGTTTTACATCTAAATTTAGGAATCCTAATTTTGATTGAAAAATAACTTAGAACTTAATGTAGATGAATTAATGGAGAAAGTTAGAGTGGAAGTTGCTAATCGTAAATCTTTGTTTCCTATTAACCAAAGTATTTCAAATGAAATCAATGTTTTGCAAGCTAATGATTTCATAGATACATTTGATCGTATTCAATCTCTATTAAATGACTCCGAGTTATGTTCTCAAGTTCCAACAGAATTACCAGAAAAATTAAATAAATTTCCTTTTAGTATTGGAATTATCAATAAATTTATTTTAAAAATATATGGATTGATATTCAAAAAGCAAATTGTTGTTAATAGAAATCTAATTCAGGCTCTTCGAGAATCTTTACAAATTAATCAAAGTTTAATATCCAAACTTAATTCTACAGAACAACAGATTGCTTCTACAGAACAACGAATTGGTTCTACAGAGCAACGAATTGGTTCTACAGAGCAACGAATTGATTCTACAGAGCAACGAATTGATTCTACAGAGCAACGAATTGATTCTACAGAGCAACGAATTGATTCTACAGAACAACGAATTGATTCTACAGAACAACGAATTGGTTCTACAGAACAACGAATTGATTCTACAGAACAACGAATTGATTCTACAGAACAACGAATTGATTCTACAGAACAACGGATTGGTTCTACAGAACAACGGATTGGTTCTACAGAAGAAAAAATAATCAATGATATTGATTATTTGGTGGCAATATTAGATAATCCTTTAATTAAACTAAGTCATTTACTCAAAAAAATTGAATATTATCAACCTCTTTACAAAACACCTTATTTACTTAAAAACTCCTTACCGCAAAGAAACTGTGAAGATAGGTGTAAAGCTATAGAAAATAATCTTTTAACTTTAGGAAACAACTTAACAGGAATAAAAATTTTAGATGTAGGTAGCTCTTTAGGATATAATTCCTTTTATTTTGCAGAGCGAAAAGCTCATGTTTCAGGAATTGATAATAATATAGAGAATGTTTTAGCTAGTCGCTTAATCTCAGAAATAAATGGTATTAATGTTGGTTTCAGAGTAGCTGAATTTAATTTAGATTATATCAATTTACTCCAAAAATCAGAATACGATGTTGTATTTCTCTTGTCAGTTATTCATCATATCATATATTTTAAAGGACTTGAATATACCAAAAAAATGATGGAGATGCTTTTAGATAAAGTACCAGTAATTATTGTAGAGTTAGCTGTTAAAGATGAAGAAAATGAAGAGAAAGATTTATATTGGAGAGAAATATTACCAAATGATTCACTAAGCATATTTGAAACCTGCCAAGACATACATATTAATTTGATAGGATATTTTCCTACTCATCTTTCTTCAGTTAAAAGACCTCTTTATGCGATTAGCAAAAAAGTAATTAAAGTCAACAATAATATTTATCAAATAGATAAGTTAATATGGAAAGCTTACAAAGATTCATGTGCACCTAGTGGCAGGCTCTACTATTTTAGCCAAAATATATTTATTAAAGAATATTTATTCCTTAATCGTCTTGATAATATTAATAAAGTACAAATTATATCTGAAATAGCAAATTTTATTGCCTTAGAAGATGAAATTGATGGTGTCCCCAAATTTTTTGATTACGAGATCAACGATGAGAGAGCATATATAGTCTTAGAAAACATTGAAGGACAACTATTATGTGATATTCTAAACGATCTGAATAGCTCAAATCAAAAAAGAATTATTAATCAGCTTATTCAAGTATTAGTAAAAGTAGAAAAAAAAGGCTTATATCATAATGATATTCGCACTTGGAATATCATAGTTTCTGAGGAGAAGACATTCATTATTGATCTAGGTTTGGCATCACCTATTGAAAAAGAAAGAAACATTAATTCTTTTCTGTGGATTCTATGGTCATTGAATCATAGGTCGAGAGAGAGTACAGAATATAACAAGGATATTCCTTCTCATGAAATCGCCGACTACGGTGCTGATTTTTCACAAATAGCAAATACGATAATTAATAACGAAATCACAAGTTTCATTGAATTAGACAGAATACTTTTTTCATGAATACAGTAACAATTATTTCGACAAAAATACTATAATAATAATGTTTTTCAGTGAAGTAATCCGAATATCTAGATTACTTTCATGGGTCACAAGATCATGCATCTGTAGGATACAAGTTATATACTCAAAAAAATTGAATACGTTAAATACGTTAAATACATTAATGTAATGACCATATGAGCAAACTACAACAATCTCTAAGAATTGCTATAGATTTAACTCCTTTACGACCTGGTGGTGAAAATGGGGGAGCTAAAGTTTTAGTGTTAACTCTACTAAAGCAATTTCAAAAATTAGCACCTCATCATTATTTCTTACTCCTTACAGCTCCTTGGAATCATTTAGAATTAGCACAATACGAAAGTAAGAGTATGAAGCGACTATTAGTTGCCAATTTAATTGATACACCGGAGAAAAATGAGTTGGAATTTTTATCGAAACTGGTACAAAAAATATTTACTAAAATCAACTTTAAGTTCAATAATGTTATAGGCTCTAGTTCCCTACTCAAAGAAAATAAGATTAATTTACTATTCTGTCCTTTTTCTGCGCCAACATATGCTGAAAAAGATATCCCGTTAGTAGCTATTGCTTACGATTTACAGCATTTAGACTATCATTTTTTCTTTACTGCTCAAGAACGGCAACATAGAACAAAATTTATAGTTGATCTCCTTAACAAGTCCCAAAAAGTTATTTGCATTTCAGATTTTACACGCCAATCATTTATCAATCATTTTAAAACACCCACCGATAAACTTACTGTTGTACCCATTTCTATTCATGAACGCTTAGTTAAATTAAATGAAAGTACTGTTAGAAAATATCTAAGTAGTCTAGGTTTAGCAGAACGTAAATATGCATTTTATCCTGCTAACTATTGGCCACATAAAAACCATCGTATCCTTTTAACAGCCTATGGAATATATAAAAAACAGTTTCCAAATTCATTTTTAGATTTGGTTTTTACGGGTGCATTAGAAAACGAAGAGAATCAATTAAAGGAAGCAGTAGAACTTATGGGTTTGAGTGAAAATGTCCTATTTTTAGGTTTTCTAAATGAAGAGACATTGACAGCTATTTGGCAAGGTTGTCAATGCTTAATTTTCCCTTCATTATATGAAGGATTTGGTATTCCAACTTTAGAAGCAATGAAATTTGGTAAGCCAGTATTATCTAGCAATACTGCTAGCTTACCAGAAGTTGGAGGAGATGCGGTTATCTATTTTGATCCTCGAAAACCAGATGAAATAGCATCATGTTTGGCAAATATTAGCGGTAATCAACTATTGGTTGAACAATTGATAAACAGAGGTTTTCAAAGATTAAAGCTATTTGATGGAAAGGAGATGGCTTCCCAGTATCTAAATATATTTGAAACAGAGGCTTTAAATCAAAAAACAGCTCTCAACCTATAGCGGTTATCGATTAGATGAGAACACTAAAGTTCTTACTGTAAAATTATTTTAGCAAAGTTTTTGTATCTCAATTAAACTGCACACCAGTATAGTAAACTGAATCTGAACTCGGATCAAAGTCGGCTTGGGTTAATGGTGCGCGATTATCGGGTAAACTTAGTTGATGGGTCATCTAGTTCAGTTTTAGCATTAGAGAGTGTGGTGTGAAATTAAAATTTAGCGTTATTACACCTTCTTTTCGTCAAGGTTGTTTTATAGAGAGAACTATACAGAGTGTACTCTCTCAAAAATTGGCAGATGCAGATATAGAAATGGAGTATGTAATCTGTGATGGTGCTAGTACCGATGAAACTGTAGAAATCTTAAAAAATTACGATAATTACATAAAGTGGGTTTCAGAACCTGATAGGGGACAAGCAGATGCGGTTAATAAAGCTATCAACATGACCACCGGTGAGATAATTGCTTGGATTAACTCTGATGATATCTACTATCCAGGAACTTTTCAGGCAATTAAAGAGATTTTTGAATCTTATCCCAATGTTCAAGCTATATATGGTGATGCCGATCACATTGATGAACAAGATCGAGTCATTGAAGCTTATCCGACTGAGAATTGGAACTATCAACGTTTAATTGAAACTTGTTTTCTCTGTCAACCAGCCGTATTTTTTCGCCGCAGTCTAGTTAAAAAATATGGTAATTTAGATGATTCTCTCAAGTACTGTATGGACTATGAGTTGTGGCTTCGTTATGGTAAAAACACACAATTTCATTATATACCACGCAAGCTTGCTGGTTCGCGGCTATATAAGACTAATAAAACACTGGGTCAACGGATAGCTGTTCATTATGAAATAAATAATATGATGCATTCCAAATTTGGAAATGTACCAGATAAATGGATTTTTGCTTACGCACACATAAAGGTAGAAGAGACTTGGAAATTAGAGAGAACAAAACCTATTGAAAACATGATTTTTGTGAATGCAGTAATTTTTAATAGTCTGTGGTCATTTTATCATTGGAGAAAATCGATTTCAATTAATGCATCAGTCAGGATGATTTGGTGGTTAATTGCTGCTAATATATTTTTGCTTAAAAATTTAGTTTTACTATTGAAAAAGTTATGAGAATCGGTTTTGATATTAGTCAAACTGGAAAAGCCAAGGCAGGATGTGGGTACTTTGCTGATAGTCTCATAAAACACTTAGTAAAGTGCGACACTAATAATGAGTATTTGCTTTACTCAGCATTTGGGAATACTTTTTGGGATACAGAACATGGAACTAGCACGTGCCGCCTTCATAAAAGTAATTGTACTCATCTACTAGACAATTTTTCACATCATGAGTCTCTAGCTTTTTGGAGTACTTCAGCAGCGATTGATGAAGAAAAGTTGGGGAATCCAGATATTGTTCACAGCAACAACTTTTCGTGTCCTCGTTTTACTTCTGCTCGGTTTGTTTATACTTTATATGATCTGAGTTTCCTCGATCATCCAGAATATACTTCTGAGGAAAACCGATGGAATTGTTTTAATGGTGTCTTCCATGCAGCAATGCAAGCTGACTTAATTATTGCTATTTCTGAATATTCTAGACAACGATTTCTGGAAATATTTCCACACTTCCCAATAGAAAGAACTCGTGTAGTCTATTTAGGAAGTCGTTTTCAGGATGGTGATGAAAAAAAACCGGTTGTTGACCTCGAACCTGATAGTTTTTGGCTTTCTGTAGGTACTTTAGAACCAAGGAAAAATTTACGCCGGACTTTGCTTGCTTATAAAAAATATATCGATATTTATAACGATCCTAAACCTTTGGTTTTGGCAGGAGGACAAGGATGGTTGGAAGATGATCTTGAAAGTTTCATTGTTAATATAGGCTTGACTAAGCATATTCGTATACTAGGGTACGTGGATGATGATACACTAAGTTGGCTCTATAAAAATTGTTGGGCTTTTGTTTATCCATCAATTTATGAAGGATTTGGATTGCCAGTTTTAGAGGCAATGAGTCTTCGTACAGCTGTTCTAACTTCTAATACTACGAGTTTACCTGAAGTTGGGGGAGATGCAGTTTTATACGTAGATCCTACAAATGAAGATGATATTGTAGAAAAATTTGCAAAACTTAATAATGGTGAATTGCGTAATATTTTGAAGATGAATAGTCAAAGACAAGCAAAAAAATTTTCCTGGTCAAACACAGCAAAGCAAGTAATTCAAGCATATATAGATATTTTAGAACTTCCTAAAAAACTTCTGTGAAGGAGGTTAAAACTGAGATTCCGCACTTCGATATGTAGGACATAAATATTCAATAATAATTACAAGGAATAATAGGTTGTTACAAATCATGAATGAGGAAAAATCTCTCAATGAATTAATCTTGATAGTAATTCCCGTTTTTAATGATTGGCAATCATTAGATATTTTGCTGAGAGATTTAGACAAAGTTATGAGTAATCAAAGAATACAATGTGAAATTTTAGTTATAGATGACGCATCTAGCATACCTGCTCATGACAGTTTCATGTTTGCAGATTTTAACGCTATTCAAAAAGTGAATTGTCTAGAATTGAAGCGAAATTTAGGGCATCAAAGAGCCATTGCGATTGGATTAGCTTATATTGAAGCCAATATAATATGTCAAGCAGTTGTTGTGATGGATGGAGACGGAGAAGATACTCCTAGAGATGTGTTAAGACTCATAGAGAAATGCAGCGCCGAAGGATATAAGAAAATAGTTTTTGCTCGAAGGAATCAACGTTCTGAGAATCAGATATTCAAGGTGTTTTATAAAATTTACCAATTAATTTATCATCTGCTAACTGGTCAGGAGATACATGTAGGAAATTTCAGCATTATTCCTCACAGGATATTATCAAGACTTGTAGTTGTTTCAGAAATATGGAACCACTATACTGCTGGAATTTTGAAAGCAAAAATACCGTGGACACAAATTCCGTGTAACCGTGGTGTACGTCTGGCTGGACAGTCAAAAATGAAGTTTGTATCTTTAGTGATACATGGACTCAGTGCCATTTCTGTATATGGGGACATTATAGGTGTTAGATTTCTGATTGCAACCTTATTATTGATGTTGCTCAGTGTTGCAATAATTGCAACAGTTATACTCATTAGAGTAGCTATTCCTAATTGGGCACCTTATGTAGCTGGGCTGTCTTTCATTATATTACTACAATCTTTGACTATATCTCTTTCTTTTGTATTTTTGATTTTGAGCGGAAGAAATAATTTTGGCTTTTTGCCACAGCGAGATTATCAATACTTGGTTTTAAAAGTACAACAAATTATTCCTAAATCTTAATTTATATTGATTGCAATTGATAAAATTTAATTGCTTTTTGTGCATACTGAAGCCAGTCAAATCACTAAAACTAGAGAAATAATTTTGTACAAAATCATGAAATATTAACCATGAATTTAAAAATACATCTAAAAAATAGAAATTTTATACTAACAATCTTAGCCTTTTCTGGTGTTGCTCTGGCTTTTAGTTTATTAATTATCAAAAATTTATCTGAACCACTTGTCGGATTTGGTGATACAGAGCAATGGGAGTATGCAGGATTCTACCTGAAAAATAATATAAGCTTTACACCATTTCCTAATCTGGATCTTGTTAATAATCAGGTATTTTATCCTTACGGAACTAGCAGTGTTTTTCAGCCTTGGTCAATTGAAAGAGATATTTTTTATGCTATCTTCTACTCAATTTTTGGAATTGGTCCGTGGATACAAATCTACTATCTTTTAAGTGTTTTACTTACAGGTATCGGAACCTTCATTCTACTTTTCAAAGATTATAGCTTTGCCCGCGCTAGTGGGGCTGGATTCTTGATTCCCTTCTTTAGCTTCTACGCAATTCTTAAATATCCAGCGCATCTTAGCTATTCAATATTTCATTGGACTGCCCTCAGTTTTATCGCTGACTTCCTCATACTCAAAAGAGTAACATCGGGACAGTATGTATCTCTACGACTTATTTTATTAAGAGCTTGTTTACTTATTCTATCTCTAGGACAAGAATTAGGATACATAGCTGGTTGTGCTTTAACGTCGTTTACAATTTCTACTATTTTTGCTGCCTTATTCCTTGGTTACAGGTATTTCATAAATAAAAGACAGAGTTTAGTAAGCTTTATCAAAAGTACAGCAGGCAATTATAAAAATGAGTTTTTTGCCCATCCTCGTATATCCCTAGCTTTACTGGGGTTATGCCTGATTTCAAGCTTTATTAATTTACCCCTAGTTTTCCAAATTGCGAGAGAAGCAAAAAGCTTTGACTTTACTGAAATTCCTAGTGGAGCTTGGTGGGCTAATCCTCTTAGAATACTAATTCCTTTTCTACCGTTTTTTCACCCAGGGCAAGTTAATCTCGATCAATTTTTTAACGATTCACCAGAAGGTATAGGTGCTGGTAGTCCAGGCTGGTTTTTACTGATTATCGCATCTATCGGGTTATGGCAAGGACGCAAAAAAATTATCATTTTTATACCTCTCCTGCTTATTTTTTTCCTTTGTCTGCTTTACCACCCGATTCACTTTCCCATACTGAAGATATTTCCCTGGTTTGCCTTCAGCCGCGTCCAAGGTCGTTTTACCGTTCTCTACCCGATCATACTTAGTATTTTTGCCCTAAATATGAATTTGAATGGCTTACGTTTATATACTAAACAGGTGCTGTCAGCGCTCTTAGTATTTTTGGCTTGCACTGAGATTTATACTGCTTATTCACCCAAACTAGGCGATTGGCCTTTCTACTCCTTTGACAATAACTTTCTTCAATATATGAACTATGTTAACAAACAACCAGGAGAAGCAGTTCTAGATTGGCCATTTTGTGTAGTAGGAGGTAATGGAGTAGGTGGCAACAGTCTTTGCCCATATTATTCAAAGAATATGGCAATTTCTACTTTAAGAAGATTTCATAAGAAAAAAGTTATGGGACACTATTTCGGGCGTTTACATACTTCTCAAATAAAACCATATATTGATGCTGGCTGGGATAAACTGTTTGCTCCTGACATTCAAGATATTTTCAAAGCAAGCCATCAAAAACGCTGTTTTAGTTCAGACGAATGGGCTTTTTTTACAGATTTTTATAAGCTGAATGACTTTGCAGGAATTAACCTTTATCTAGATTTTTTACCACAAGATTGTATTAACGATTTTTATACACGCTTCGGCAAGCCAACTGTAGAAACAAAAGTGCCTGGAGCTGGTCTAGTTAAATTTATACCTAAATCTTCTAAATTAAGAAATCAAGTGGACTTAAACTTGGGAAGTCGCCTGAGGTTTGAACCTTTTTTAGATTTCTCTGAAGCTGACTTAATTAAGTTTCAAGTACCCTATGGCTTAAATGTAAATGGGCTAACTCTAGGTACAATTGAAACCCATGAAGGCAGTAGATGGCGCTGGGGTTTAAGTCCAGAAACTTTACTCAAATTTAAGTTGCCAAATTCTAAATCAGTAACCTTAGTTTTCAGCTTTATAAATCCAATTAATGGACAGGATGTTCTTGTGGAAGCTAATGGAGTAACTTTGGACAAACTGGTTAATATTAGCAAAGATACTAATATTAAGCGTAGGCTTAAATTCAAAAGTATTCCAGGATGGAATACAGTAGTTTTCAAATACAAAGATTGGAATAACGGAAAAGTTACATTTGCACCAGATGATGAGCGCAAGATGACTGTCAATTTTACGCAATTTACGATTGAAGAGGAATAGCAAGATAAATTGCAATTAAAGAATTTAAAGGATATTTCTGTGACACCACAAGAACTTATTTTACTGCTAATGTCAGTCCTTGCCAGTGTAGGAGGACAATTTTTCTTAAAAGCAGGTGCGCTAAAGTTAGGTAGAGTTCATATTGGAAATGCTGTTAGTCACATTCTTAGCATCATTACAACACCTGAACTTGTATTAGGACTAGCGTGCTACGGTCTGGGTGCGCTAGCATACATCATGCTTTTAACCAGAGTAAGTCTGAGTATTGCTGGCCCATCTATATCCTTAGTTTATGTTTTCTCAGTTCTGTTGGGTTACTTTATATTTAGAGAAACTATTCCCGTAACCCGTCTTATCGGTTTGAGTTTTATTGTGGGTGGAGTTATTTTGGTAATTTGGCAAAAATAAAACCCAGTTGCATCTAATGAACCTCATCAAAGAATCAATAATAAAAAGCTCTCATCGCTGCACTACTTCTAGAATATGCTTTGAAAAGATAAAAGAACTAGAAGCCATTTTACCTATAAATTTTTTCCCTGTTTAAGCTTATATTGGGAATCAGCGTTTTTGACAGGAAAATGCTTTGTCCAATATCGTCAAAAAAGTTTAACGAGCGCGATCGCCTTTACCCGAATCCTAGATAGGGGCTTATGTAGCCATTATAGACATGATACTTGTAACCAGAGATATTAATTGCTACCTTAGTAATTTTTATACCTCATAACTAACATCTTCACAATCTTGATAATTTTGTTGTAGCAGATGACTAAAAAAGCCCTAATCACAGGTTTAACAGGACAAGACGGCTCTTATCTGGCTGAACTTCTTCTCGCTAAAGGCTACGAAGTTTTTGGCTTAGTCCGCCGCTCTAGCACAAGTAACCTAGAGCGCATCAACCACCTCTCAGGCAATGTTCAAATTGTATCTGGCGACCTTTTAGACCAATCTTCTTTAATGGATGTGGTTAGCGAGTGTCAACCCGACGAAATTTATAATCTCGCCTCGCAAAGCTACGTTCCTCTCTCTTGGACACAACCTGCTCTCACTGCTGAATATACTGCCCTCGGTGTCTCTCGCCTATTAGAATCTATTCGTCGGTGCAAACCCGATGCCAGGTTCTATCAGGCATCCAGTAGTGAAGTTTTTGGTCAACCTGATGAATCGCCTCAGACCGAACGTACTGCTTTTCGTCCGCGCAACCCTTACGGTGTTGCCAAAGCTTACGCTCATTGGATGACTGTCAACTATCGGCAGAAATACAACCTTTACAACTCCTGTGGTATTACTTATACTCACGAATCGCCTCGACGTGGGACAGAATTTGTATTTCGCAAAATTACCCATGCATCTGCCCAAATTAAATTAGGTTTGGCAAATGAACTAAAATTAGGCAACCTAGATGCCCGTCGTGATTGGTGCTACGCCAAAGATGCTGTTTACGCTATGTGGCTGATGTTGCAGCAAGCACAACCTGATGACTATATCATCGCTAGTGGTGAAACTCACTCTGTCAGAGAACTTGTTGAGTGTGCTTTTAACTGCGTTGGTCTTAACTGGCAAGATTATGTCTCGGTTGACCCTGCTTTTTATCGTGCTGATGAACCTGTGCAATTAGTTGGTTCCATTAATAAAATTAAAACTGAGTTAGGTTGGCAGCCTCAGCATTCCTTTGAGCAATTGGTCGAATTAATGGTTGATTATGATCTAAAAAAATTGAGCAACGGCGGAGCTTAAATATTCTGATGCTAAAAGTTGTAGTTGATGCCACCCCAGTGGATTCAAAACCCAGTGGCGTTGGCTTTTATGTTGCTAATTTAATATGCGCTCTTGATGTATTACAAAAAGAGGAAAATTTTAAGTTAGGAGTAGTTTATCAACCAGGGTTAAAAAATTGGCTTCGGGGTGACTTCAGTTTGCCTGAATCCTTTAAACATTCTTCTCAACAGTATGTCCTGCCTTTACCTGTGAGAATTTCAGATTTATTATTAGCTCTAGCATTTAAACCCAGTTTATCTTACTTTGAAAAATATTTTGGTTCTCCAGATATATTACATGGTACAAATTACTCAGTCTATCCCTGTCAAAATAGTTTAAAGGTAATGAATATATATGATCTGACTTTTATTAGATATCCTCAATATATAAATTCAGTTGTAAAAACATATACAGAAAAGGTAAAGCGATGTTTACAGTGGACAGATTTAGTTTTAACAATTTCAGAAAGCTCTAAAAAAGATATTATTGAATATTTGGAAGTAGACCCCAAAAAAGTCTATGTCACACCTTTAGCTAGTCGCTACTATCCTAATTACTTATCTGAAGAAATTGCCCAAAACCTAGAAAAGCAAACTAATTATGATTTCTCCAAACCATATCTACTTTTTGTCAGCACAATAGAGCCAAGAAAAAATATTAATAATATAATCACAGCTTTTGATTTTTTAAAAGAAAGGTATAAAATTGAACATCAATTAATATTGATTGGTAAGAAAGGATGGAATTACGAATCGATATTCGCAGCTATTGAAAATTCGCCTTGGGCAAACCAAATTCATCATCTTAATTACCTATCTAATGAATTAGTTGCATTATTTTATTCAAAAGCTGATATCTTCGTTTATCCATCTCATTACGAAGGGTTTGGTTTACCCGTATTGGAAGCAATGACGCTAGGCGCTCCAGTCGTCACCTCTAATACTTCTTCAATACCAGAAGTTTCAGGAGACGCTGCTATATTGATTAACCCCAATGATCCTATTCAACTAGCCGAAGCTATCCTGAAAGTCATCAGTGATTCCCAGTTACGCCAAGAATTAATTAATAAAGGGAAAGCCAGAGCAAAATTATTCTCCTGGGAAAGAACGGCAAAAGAAACGTTAAACGCTTATAGAACCATTATTTAATGACAATAGTAGACAATCTATCCGCCAAACAATTAATTATTAACTTATCTATTCTGTTGTCTAAACCAACGGGTATAGGCAACTATGCTCAAAATCTTTTTCCTTATTTAAAATCTTTTCAACCCACTCTATTAGTAGCGCAAAAATATCCCGATTTTGACTGCTATTCAGTCCCGTTAAACTTAACACCAGACCACGGCACAAAAGGTCATTTTAACCGCCTCATCTGGACGCAATTTCAACTACCACAAATATATAAAAACCTCAAATCAAGTCTTTTATTCTCGCCGCTACCGGAAGCACCCCTTTATACTAACTGTCGTTTTGTTGTCACATCTTTTGATATGATACCGTTGCGTTTTGCCAAAGGCTTCTCACCACTCACAGCCTACCATCGCTACTACACTCCCCAAGTTCTTAAGCAAGCGCAACATATTATTTGTATCTCCCAGACTACAGCGAAAGATATTATCGATTTCTACCAAATTCCCGCCAGCAAAATTACTTTCATCCCCCTCGCCCACGATCGCACTCACTTCCGTCCTCTCAACCTCCCCACCAGCAACTACTTTCTCTACATTGGCCGCCAAGATCCATACAAAAACATCCAACGGCTCATCAGTGCTTTTGCGGCGTTACCTAACTGCAAAGACTATGAACTATGGTTAGTAGGGCCAATTGATTCGCGTTACACCCCGACTTTAAAAGTGCAAGTTGCAGAATTGGGTGTAACTAATCAGGTAAAGTTCCTTGACTATGTTCCTTACAGCGAATTGCCAAAAATAATTAATCAAGCGATCGCTTTGGTTTTCCCCAGTCTGTGGGAGGGTTTTGGTTTACCAGTCCTCGAAGCAATGGCTTGTGGTACTCCTGTCATTACCTCCAATCTTTCCTCCTTACCAGAGGTGGCTGGCGATGCGGCGATTCTGATCAATCCCTACAACACAGCAGAAATTACAGAGGCGATGCAGGCTGTTGCAACTAATTCAGAATTGCGATCGCGCCTTTCTAGCCAAGGTATCACTCACTCCCAACAATTCAGTTGGGAAAAAACAGGAAAGGCAACCGCCGAAGTTTTATCCCGTTACCTATAAGCTAACGCCAGGATTTAAATGCAAGGATTTGGGATTTTGTCAAGTTTTTAGATTATCTTGACTAATGACTTGATAATTAATCCTAAATCCTGATGAAAGCACTAATTCTTTCTGGCGGTAAAGGTACACGCTTACGTCCCCTCACCTACAGCGGGGCAAAACAACTTGTACCAGTTGCGAATAAACCTGTTTTATGGTATGGCATTGAAGAAATGGTTGCGGCTGGTATTACTGATATTGGCATCATCATCAGTCCAGAAACCGGAGCAGAAGTCCAAGGGAAAACCGGAAATGGAGAATCCTTTGGAGCAAACATCACCTACATCGTGCAAGACCAGCCACTTGGACTTGCTCACGCCGTTCAAATCGCCCGTCCATTTTTAGGTGATTCTTCCTTTGTGATGTACTTGGGCGATAACCTGATTCAACTAGGTGAGTTACGTTACTTTCTGGAACAATTTAGCCAGCAACAGCCAGATGCTTTGATTCTCTTGCGTTCGGTTGCCAACCCTAGCGCCTTTGGCGTGGCTCAGGTAGATGAAACAGGACGGGTATTACAGTTAATTGAGAAACCCAAAGTTCCTCCTTCAAATTTGGCATTGGTAGGGGTTTATTTTTTTTCTCACCTCATCTTTGATGCGATCGCCAATATCCAACCTTCCGCCAGAGGCGAACTAGAAATTACTGATGCTATTCAATACCTCATTAATCAAAAAAAGCAAGTTGTAGCGCACAATCTCCAAGGTTGGTGGTTAGATACTGGTAAGAAAGATGACTTACTAGAAGCTAACCGATTAATTCTTGACACCTATCTGACAGTATCAGTTGTGGGCGAAGTCGATGCCCAAAGTCAGATTATTGGGCGAGTCCAAATCGGTGCAAAATCTAAAGTAATTAACTGCACAATTCGAGGGCCAGTGATCATTGGTAACAATTGCCATTTAGAAAACTGCTTTATTGGCCCTTATAGTAGTATTGCTAATAATGCCACACTCATTGATACTGATTTAGAACATAGTGTGATTTTAGAAGGTGCTAAAATCGCCGGAATTCATCAGCGCATTATTGATAGTGTCATTGGACAACGGGCGCAATTGACTCTTGCGCCCCGTCGTCCCAAAGCCTTGCGATTTCTAATTGGCGATGACTGCAAAATTGAATTAACCTGATTTACTGGTTAAAAATACGATAAACCATCGTTAAAGTTGGAACATAGTGCCTGTAAAATATAAATGCGAAATTCATCTCACAATCAGAACACGCGGCACATCCTATAAATAATATTAATGAGCATTTTACATACCAAAATTTCTGAAGTTCTACAAATTGAACCCCAAGTATTTGCAGACGATCGCGGTTTCTTTTTTGAAGCTTACAACCACCAAAAATTTGCTCAAGAGATCGGGATTGTTACGAACTTCGTCCAAGATAACCACTCTTGTTCTAAGCAAAACGTCCTACGTGGATTGCACTATCAAATCCAACAACCCCAAGGAAAACTCATCCGGGTTATTTCTGGTACTATTTTTGACGTAGCCGTAGACATTAGAAAAAGCTCGGCTACTTTTGGTAAGTGGGTAGGTTCTGAACTCAGTGCTGAGAACAAACGACTACTGTGGATACCACCAGGCTTTGCTCATGGTTTCCTCGTGCTTTCAGAAGTAGCTGAAGTTCTCTATAAAACTACAGATTACTACGCGCCCCAAGGCGAGCGCACAATCTTATGGAACGATCCAGATTTAGCGATAGATTGGCCCTTAAATGCGCCACCGATTTTGTCAGCTAAAGACCAAGCTGGTAAACCTTTGAAAACTGCTGAAATATTTGATTAAGTAGTCATTGGTTATTGGATTGTGTTACAGACCCCTCCTCTTGTAATACCCTAAGCTTACTTTTATGGTGAGCGGAAAAACTTTGTCTTTCATCGGAATAATTCAAACCACGTTAAAGAGTGGGCGTAGCTTTGGACTAATGACTAATAACTATGAGTAAATCAATTCTGCTGATTGGTAGCAATGGTCAAGTGGGTAAGGAACTGCAACAAATCCTCACATCTCACAGCAATGTTATCTCAGTAGCGCGCCCAACAGTAGACCTTGCCCAACCCGATACTCTCCGCAACGTTATCAGATCAAAGCAGCCGCAAATCATCATTAACGCCGCTGCTTACACTGCTGTAGACAAAGCCGAAAGTGAAACCGAACTTGCTACCGCTATTAATGCTATTGCACCCCTAATTCTTGCCGAAGAAAGCCAAAAATTAGGAGCTTTTCTAATTCATATTTCGACCGATTACGTTTTTGAAGGTAATGGCTGTAGCCCTTATCAGGAAACTGATGCGACTAATCCTTTGAGTGTCTACGGTAAAACCAAACTCGCTGGAGAAGAAGCTATTCGGGAAACTTGCGCCCATCACCTTATACTCCGTACTGCTTGGGTTTATGGAAACTTTGGCAAAAGTAACTTTGTCAAAACCATGCTGCGACTAGGTGGAGAACGTCAAGAACTCCGTGTTGTCGCCGATCAAATTGGTAGCCCAACCTGGGCGCAAGATATAGCCGCAGTTATCGCCCAGATAATTCCCCAGTTAACTCCGGAAATTAGCGGCACTTATCACTACACTAATAGCGGCGTTGCTAGCTGGTATGATTTTGCCGTCGCCATTTTTGAAGAAGCCCAACAGCTAGGCTTCCCTTTGAAAGTTGAAAGCATTGTTCCCATTACAACCGCCGAATATCCGACACCAGCCCGTCGCCCTGCTTATTCCGTCCTTGCTTGTGGAAAAATTTCCGCACTTCTAGAGACTTATCCCCCCCATTGGCGGCAAAGACTCCGACAAATGCTTGCAGAATAGGGAATAGAGAATAGGGAATAGTTATTTTTTTCTTGTCCCCCTTGTCCCTTTTGTCCACCTCATCTCCCCAGTCCCCAGTCCCCAGTCCCTATCCCCTTTTTAATACTCCCGTCTCTCGTTGTATAGGCAAGACATTTAAAATATCAGTTTGGGAACAATATTTTAAATCATCTAGACAGTCAAGGCGTAACAATCTTTGACCGTGACTAGCTTGGTGAAGTAATCCTAATAAGTTATCTTGCCACTGAGAGTAAAGAGCGATCGCACTAATTACTTCATCATTTCCAGCGAGTTCTTCTGGTAACAACTTGGTTTGTTGCAAAATACTGTGAGCGATCGCACCCGCACAAACTGTATCCTCTAAAGAAAAACTACCTTCCCAACCGGAACCGACAATCCACACTGTCTCTGGTTGCTTATCTAAGAGAAATTGCACCACCGCAGCTCGATTAATTAAGGCTGCTGCTAAGACATTTGGAGAATCTTGTACCCGTTGTAAGGCACGAGTGCCATTTGTGGTACTGATAAACAAACGCCGCCCTTGCACCAATTCTGGTGTGCAGTCAAGGGGAGAGTTACCCAACTCAAAGCCAGCAACTTTTGCGCCGCCCCGTTCTCCAGCCCGCAGCCGTTTTTCAGAAGGCCATTTTTCGCTAACTTCAATTAACTGATCTAAATCGCTGAATACTTGTACAGCTTCGCCTCCAGATGCTAAGACAGTCGCTATTGTGCTAGTGGCTCGCAAGACATCAACTGCGATCGCACATTCTGGCGCTTTATCCGTTGGAGTCAATTCAGGAGTGTGGTATACGAATAACTTCACGGGCTGGATACACCTGTTTTAATACTACTGCCGTAAATAACATTCTACCTAGTTGGTGTCAATGACATACTCCTACACTGCGTTGCTTGCAACGCAGTGTAGGCTTCTCACCCAGTTAGAGTCGATAGAAGTGTTACCACTCCTACCTCTCCTTCAGAACGGAACGTGAAACTTTCGCTTCATTCCGCTCCTCAATAACTTCATCCTTGTTATGGATACGATTCAAAACGGGTTATCGTCATAGTTCTTGTGGAGGGAACCATCTTTAGCCGTCTTTGTGTCGTGGCAGTGTTTGTGTAGAAGCTTGAGGTTTTCATAGGTGTCTTTACCACCTAATGAGGTTGGTTTGTCATGGTCAACTTCTACAATATCTGTAGTTGTAAAGTACAGAACACAGTGGGTACATTTACCCTGTTGCCTCTTGAGTAATTTTGCCACTCTGCTAGGCGTTTCCGGGTATTCTCCACGTCGCTTACTCCAGTAAATCCAGTCTCCATTGTACGGACTAGCTTCGCCCTTCACTTTGACGTGCCTTATAATTGGCGTTGCCTGATGTTCGGCTAACTCTAGACCCTCCTCTGTACTGAAACACCATTTTCGGTTTCCTACTGTTCGCCAGTATTTGTCCTTATTGATGTCACCCTTTCCCCGACTCCTAGCCCAGGCTCTTAACTTTTCCCACATCAGACGGTCTATTTTACTGAAGGTTTCCTTGCTGACTACTGATGAGTAATAGTTTGACCATCCCCTGATTATTGGATTCAGCTTACTGATTAGGGCAGCTTGAGGGGCGGTCTTATGGGTATCTATTATTTCAGCAATCTTGTCTAGATGGGTCTTAACCTTGGCTTTGGATGGGGTGATTAGCGTTGTAAAACCTAGCGGTCTTCCGTTGGAATTCTTGGCACTTCGGTAGTTTCCTACTTTGTGCTGTTGTACGTGGAACCCCAAAAACTCAAACCCAGTGCTACCTTCAAATTTGCTATAGGTGTGGGTTAGTTTTGTCTTGCTTGGTTTTAACTCCAGTTCAATATCACTCAACCATTCCGCGATTATTTTCTGACAGCTTTGTACTACGTTGATATCTTCGTGTATTATCACGAAATCATCTGCGTATCGAATTAAACTTAGGGTTCGACGGTTTTTTACCTTATTCCCTTTTAGCGTTTCAGCGTATTGCTTAATTCGTTCTTCCATACCATGTAGGGCAATATTAGCCAGAAGCGGTGAAATAACTCCGCCCTGTGGTGTACCCTCATTGGTAGGGAATAGCTCTCCCTTGTCAATTACCCCTGCTTTGAGCCAAGCTTTAAGTTGCCTTCTCATTGTCGGGAATGTGTTGACTTTTCTCAGTAGCGCTTCATGGTTTATGCGGTCGAAACATTTGGCAATATCAGCATCCAACACATATTTGGACTTCTGATTGATACTGGCAAATACTGCTCCAATCGCATCGTGACATGAACGTCCTGGTCTAAAGCCGTAACTGTTTGGCTCAAATTTTGCCTCCCATTCTGGCTCTAACGTTAGCTTCACTAACGCTTGCAATGCCCGGTCATGTATTGTGGGGATTCCTAATGGTCGTTTTTCATCTGTTCCTGGTTTGGGAATCATCACCCTACGAGCGGGTTCAGATTTACCAGTGATTCTCAGATTTTTGACTAGGGTCATACGTCGCCTTGGGGTCAATGCTTTCACACCATCCACACCTGCTGTATTTTTACCTTGGTTGTCCTGAGTGACCCGTCTAACCGCAATACACTTTGCAGACCAAGACCTAATCAAGGTCTTTTGAAGTTTGCGAACTGCTTTTACATCGCCACGCTCACTCGCTTGGAAAATTCGCTTTTGCAACTTGAACGTAAATCTCTCAGCTTTACACCAATTGATTTGGTTCCATTCCACCATCAGATTGTTCTGTGTTTTAGACTTATTCATTGCTACTTGTCTTTCTTCCGCTTGGAGTTATCGTGTATCTGTCTGCATATCCTTGCCGTTACAGCAAGACATTCGCTTCTGATACAATCCCTCCCCTACAATCATTCGTTAGCTACTTACTGGATATTCGACCTTCCAGAGATATCTAGGGGTTACTTCGTTCCGATTACACCTGTTGACTCTTTAGCGTGATGCTTTCCACCGGGTTTTATGGGCGGTGCTTATAAGTCGGTCGGATAACCGCTTATGCCCTATCCTTGCCTTTTGGCTTGGTCTTGAGCAGCCATTTTGACCATTGCAGTTAACGGTGGTTCAGACACATCTTTGCTTTCGCTACGCATGGAGTCTTGCTCGACAGTTACCAGATTTGGCTACCAGTAGTCTGCCTTTTTACCCCCGCTTTACCCTGATGGTTGCTACCCATCAAAATAGGGGATATGCTTTTACCTCTGCACTTGAGGACTAGGACTAGGGGGAAACCCGCACCTAGAGGTGTAATCAGTTATCACCAGTCTCATCAACTGGGTTAACCGTCCCGTGAGCCTTTCAGCTTACTTTAGGCTAAACGAATCGCACATCCGGCTATTGCTTAGGAGGCGATGAGCTTTGTTTTAAGTCCACAGAATGCCTTGCCGCAGACTATGAATTTCCTACCTTGTACCCTACAAGTTTTACTGTCCTAGATGAAATGCTGGCATATTCGCACTATTGGACAAACCAATTGGTAATTTGTATTAATCAAGATGTGCCTACTTAATTTCATGCTGTGCAACGTAGTCGCTTACCAATAGTCGCAATGCTACTGGGCAGAGGCTTATCAGACACCAATGTGGGTCAAGCTTACCATAAGTATTTTACCAGAAAAAACTTATTAAATTGGCAACTTTATTGTCTCTTAGCTAACTACAGTTACAATTATCCCACAGCATTTTTTAGCATCAAAATGCACAATGTATCCCATTGAATACATCAATACTCAAAAAGCCATTCTTATGCTTCTGGACTTTCAGACTTGTTGCACGATCTTGTAATCTAAAACAAGAAAGACCTTTAACAAGTTACGGTTAGAAGGCATGGGCATTGGTCAATAATCAATAGTTCCTTTTCCCTTGCTTCCTCATCTCCCTCACTCCCCCTTCCTCTTCCCCATTGAAATTGCTATGGCACCTTTACCTGACTACCGCCCGAAACAACTATCTTTAGGCCCGTTGGAAGCGGAAATTTTAAATATCATCTGGGAACTTGGTTCAGCCACAGTCAAGGATGTACACGATCGCATCCTCGCCGATCCCAACCGCGAATTAGCCTATACTTCTGTTACTACCGTTTTACGTCGCCTCACTGATAAAGGTTGGCTGGCTTGCGACAAGAAAGAGCGCGCATTCTATTGGCGGCCAATGCTGAGTAAGCAGCAATCAGAAGTGATCAAAGCTCACGAGCAGTTACAGCGATTTTTAGCGGTGGGGAATCCCGATGTTATTGCAGCCTTTGCTGATAGTCTCGATGAAGCAGCTAGTGAGCAAATAGCAGCGATCGCCAAACGCATTCAATCTGCACGCCAAGCCAGGGAGGAACAATGATGCATCTGATGATGATTTTGATTGCTTTGGCAGTTGCCTGGTGGTTAAGATCAGCTTGGAATCAACCCCAAGGCAATTGGAATTTGCGGTGGCAGCGATCGCTGTTTCTATTCCTCTTCCCGCCCTTGCTAATTTTCATGACTGCGATCGCTGTGCTGTTCATGGGGCCTCAAGGACAAATGGGCGGAATGTATACAGGCTCAATTAGCTATTTACTAGCATTAATTTATTTGGCATTTTTTGCCATTTCATGCATTAAACTTGCCTTGCAGGGTTGGCAGTCTGTAGAATCTGCCCGTAACTGCCCTTTAGTAAATGTTGGCGATAGACGAGCCAGACTGCTGCAAACGGGGGCACTGTTCGCAGGTCAAATCGGTTTTTGGCAACCAGAACTAGTGGTTAGTCAAGGATTAGTGCAAACTCTCTCACCAGCTCATTTAGAAAGCGTCTTAGCCCATGAGCAAGGGCATCACTATTACAGGGATACGTTCTGGTTTTTTTGGTTGGGTTGGGTGCGTTCTTGCACTGCATGGTTGCCGAATACAGAGCCTTTGTGGGAAGAATTGTTAGCTTTGCGCGAACTCCGTGCCGATGGTTATGCAGCATTGCAGGTAGACCCTCTGGTGCTAGCGGAATCACTTTTATTAGTAGTTAGTAGTGGCCCCGTTTTATCGGAAATTTGCTGTGCTGCATTAGGTTCCTCTGGCGCAGATCGCTTAGAACAAAGAGTAGAAGCTCTATTAGCACCACCAGAACCAACTCCAGAAGCTCAATTGCAATCCTGGCATGGCTTTCTGTTGGCGTTCCTGCCTCTACTGACTGTGATGTTTCACACTTAAGTTTAATTGAAAAAGCGATTTTAATAACAAGTGTAGAGACGTAGCAGTGCTACGTCTCTATTTAATTTTTGTAAGTCTATGCATTAGTATAGTGCTGGCTTATTCTTCTTCTAGCAACTGCTCTATATATTTTTGCACCAAAGGCACTTGAAAAGCATTGCCTTCTGGGTCAAAATTTCTTTTCGCGTTAGTTTGCGGACAACGCCTTTGTCTTGCTGTGTGGGATTTTCCTCGTGGATTGATTATCCGGCGCAGGAGAGAGCGTAGGCGTAGCCCGTCGTAGACATTGCTATCTGCTAAATTCGTCCATAATTCCCGAAAATACTAATCGCCTCGCTCAAGCACAACAGGTATCTGAGAAAAATATTTATTTGGCAAATGGCCCAATGTTGACTGCTAAAAGTGCAAAACAGACCCTTGATGCGATCGCAGTCTTTGTTGAAATTCCAACACTTGTTTAGGACAAGCACCAAAACACCCATGATTCAGAAACGTCACAACCGAGTCAAGCGACCATAAATCTCTGATGGATAATCTAAAATCCAAAATTTAAAATCCAAAATCTCTAAACTCCCCAGGCTGGATTCGAACCAGCGACCAATCGATTAACAGTCGATCGCTCTACCACTGAGCTACTGAGGATCACTCACGATTTATAATCTTAGGGCTAAAAATAGAATTTGGCAAGTACTTTCGATAATATTTTTTTTAGATGCTTAATTTATAGAAATTTTGCAGCCAAAACCCATTCAGGAACTTAAGCAGAGAGTGTTAAATACTATAATCCCATTCGTAATTCAGCCAGACGTTGCCGCGCCTTAGCATCAATGGCATTAGCTAAAAACCTACTCTTAGATTGTTTGCGCGTGTGATACTTTTGCCGCATCCGGCAAACAGTTGCTTCCACTTCCCCACAAAGTTGTTGTGCAGACAACCATTCAGCCCCATACCCTTGAATCATCAGCTGTTGTGCCCGATCTGATGTAGCAACAATCACACGAGAAATCAAAGATTGAGCTATTTGCTGCCGAAAAGAAGCACAGGATTTTTCAATATAAGTATCTGCTGTTTGCCCATAATCAGTGTAATAAACAGATAAAAGCTCAGTAATAATTTCTTTATTACTAGAGTTGTTTTGATATTGGGCATCAAAAACTATCTGAGTTGTGTAACCTTGAAACGCACTATAACCAGTCATTGCTTCCACAAGTTCGCCCCGTGCGGCCTCTAATCCAACGCTATCACGCGTTTTTTTAAGGCAAGGCCAAGCACCTATGATATTGTAGCCGTCCACTAACAAAACGGCTTGGAGTAAGGAACGGGGCATGGTTTTTAATCACAATTTTCTAGAGTTAACAAAATTCATTCATAAGATTTATAATAATTGATCAATTGTGTGTAACACTATGCTACATAGAATAAAAAATACGGCAGCCTCACAAAACTCAAGCCTAAGATAGACGCACCAACTTAAAACGCGCCTTAGTTTAAAAGGCGCGTTGCAGTTCTTTTTTAGTAGTAATCAGGAGTGCAGTTTAGGAATAGCTAGGGTTGAGCCAGTGCAATGAATTTTACTTATTTACTCAACACGGGCTAAACGCCCCGCTACCGCTAACAGCACTCATTACTCATCACTCCTAACTCAGCACTCATCACTCAGCACTCAATTAGGAAACTTCGCTGTCTACCTCCATTAGACGTTGTTTGAGGCGTTGGGGTTCACCTCTATCTACCAGAGAGCCTTTTTCTAGCAAAAAAGCGCCGTCACAGTAATTTAACTCGTCTAATCGATGTGTCACCCAGAGGGCTGTAATACCTCGACTTTTGACAAGGCGGCGGACACCAGCAACTAAATCTAACTGGCTATCTGGATCTAGTAAGGCAGTAGGTTCATCTAATAATAGAACTTCACAGCGACGGGCGATCGCACCGGCGATCGCGACTCGCTGTTTCTGTCCCCCAGAGAGTGCATAGATAGGGCGTCGTTGCAGGGTAAGCAAATTCACCGCTCCCAGCGCCTCCTCAACCCTGGCTCTGGTAGCAGCAGGTGGCAACTTTTCTTCCACCAATCCAAAAGCCACATCAGCACCAACCGTTGGCATCACCAGTTGATGATCCGGATTTTGGAAGACAAAACCAACGGGGTGCAAAACCCGAATTTCGCCAGATTCAGGAGCTAATAACCCCGCCAGCAGTCTCAGTAACGTTGATTTGCCGCTGCCATTTGTACCCAAGAGCATCCAAAACTCACCCTTGGGTACTTCTAAAGAGCAAGATTTGATCACTTTCTCTCCATTAGGCCAACTGAAATTTAAATCCTTGACCTCAATGCCAACTTGAGACATTTGTCAACCTTAGTTACTCAGCAGCTACAGCAAAAAAGCCAGGTGGTCTGCCACCACCAGGGGTTGTACCATCTTTTTGAACAATCTGCACCCCAGAAATTTCACTAGCGCGCACAGCGATTTTTTTCTCTGTCTTGCCCTCGCACTTGAGTTCTACAATGTCAGGGTTCCCAGAACGGATTGCTGCCAAAATTAGCTGATAGACAGCCTCAGCATCCTCTGCTGACTTACGTTGTACTGAAATAGGGAAAGCAGTGTTTCTGATGCTTAAATCGATGGTAAACATTTAGCAATAATCAAATTTAACTGTGGACTCATTTTAGCGTCAGCTGAGTGATTCTAGGGAAATGGGGACTGGGGACTGGGGATTGGGAATTTCTGTTCATCTCGCTCATCTGAATCAAAAATTAATTTTTATTACAAATACCCTAGAAAAATTAGCGATTTACACCTAATATGATTAAAGGTGTGTAAAAAATTGTAAACTTGGTTAACAACCTGGTTAACTTTCTGCTTGTAGAGGGCTTTTATATAGCCATCTATAATACAGATACAACCTGTACTTATAAACATTTGGAGATTTGCTCTAATGACCATCGCAGTTGGACGTGCCCCCAGTAGAGGGTGGTTTGACGTTCTCGACGACTGGCTCAAGCGCGATCGCTTCGTATTCGTAGGTTGGTC
>NZ_JBALFD010000061.1:0-1185 GCF_036916985.1 Nostoc sp. | reverse complement strand
AATGTCAGCAGTGGTAAACTTCTCAAAACTCTGACTGGTCATAGCGATGGGGTCAATAGCGTCGCCTACAGCCCCAATGGACAACAGTTAGCTTCTGCTAGTGATGACAAGACCATCAAAATCTGGAATGTCAGCAGTGGTCAACTCCTCAAATCCCTCACTGGTCATAGCGATGGGGTCAATAGCGTCGCCTACAGCCCCAATGGACAACAGTTAGCTTCTGCTAATGGTGACACCACCATCAAAATCTGGAATGTCAGCAGTGGTCAACTCCTCAAATCCCTCACTGGTCATAGTATTCAGGTCTATAGCGTCGCCTATAGCCGTGATGGACAACAGTTAGCTTCCGTTAGTGGTGACAAGACCATCAAAATCTGGGATGTCAGCAGTAGCCAACCCCTCAAATCCCTTCCTGCGGAACGCTACGCGAAGACTGGTCATAGCAGTTTGGTCAATAGCGTCGCCTATAGCCCTGATGGGCAACAGTTAGCTTCTGCTAGTCTTGACAAGACTATCAAAATCTGGGATGTCAGCAGTGGTCAACTCCTCAACACCCTTACGGGTCATAGCAGTTCGGTCAATAGCGTCGCCTACAGCCCCAATGGACAACAGTTAGCTTCTGCTAGTATTGATAAGACCATCAAAATCTGGGATGTCAGCAGTGGTCAACTCCTCAACACCCTTACGGGTCATAGCAGTTCGGTCAATAGCGTCGCCTACAGCCCCAATGGACAACAGTTAGCTTCTGCTAGTATTGATAAGACCATCAAAATCTGGGATGTCATCAGTGGTCAACTCCTCAAAACTCTGACTGGTCATAGGAGTTCGGTTTGGAACGTCGCCTACAGCCCCAATGGACAACAGTTAGCTTCTGCTAGTGATGACACAACAATAATTTTATGGGATGTCAGCAGTGGTAAACTTCTCAAAACTCTAACTGGTCATAGCAATACGGTCATTAGCCTCACCTACAGCCCCAATGGACAACAGTTAGCTTCTGCTAGTGGTGACAACACCATCAAAATCTGGGATGTCAGCAGTGGTCAACTCCTCAAAACTCTGACTGGTCATAGGAGTTCGGTCAATAGCGTCACCTACAGCCCCAATGGACAACAGTTAGCTTCTGCTAGTGGTGACAACACCATCAAAATCTGGGATGTCAGCAGTGGTCAACTCCTCAAAACT
>NZ_JBALFD010000060.1:0-83711 GCF_036916985.1 Nostoc sp. | reverse complement strand
GAGAGGGGAGCAAAAAGCTTAATTTTTCGTTGCTCCTCCCTTTCCGTTTCGGAGAGGGAGGTTGGGAGGGAGAGGTTCATCGAACTCACGTTAACAAAATTCAAAATTCAAAAAATTTCAGACGGGGATTTAAACCCCGACTGAAATGGGTGCTAAATGTAGATTGCAGGTTCTTAAACCCTTTAATTTACGATAACGATGCGTTACGGCTTTAGCCGTAACGCACGCTATTACTTGGATGTTGTTTTAATTGGAAGTCCCTAATGACTTGCGACTACCTCTCCTTCAAGGCGAACTAGTCGGTCTGCCAAAAGTTTCTCAAGGTCTTCTAGTGCCTTAGTGAAACCTTTGATGCCCTCATCTAGTTTGTCGGTTGCCATGCGGTCAGCGGCGTGCAATTTGTCATAAGTAGCTTTATCAATGGATATCTTTTCAATTTCCAAGTTTGCTACCTTAGCAGGGTCAAGCTTACGTGGTAATTCTCCAATAGTTGACTGCAATTCAGACAAAAGTGATGGAGAAATGGTCAGCAAATCACTACCTGCAAGTTCAGTAATTTCACCAATATTACGGAAGCTAGCTCCCATAACTTCGGTTTTATAGCCGAATTTCTTGTAGTAGTTGTAGATTTTGGTGACTGACAAAACTCCTGGATCTTCGGTTGCTGGGTAGCTATCGCGTCCGGTATCTTTTTTGTACCAGTCAAGAATCCGGCCAACGAAAGGAGAAATTAAAGTAACACCAGCTTCGGCACAGGCGATCGCTTGGTGAAGACCAAACAACAAGGTAAGATTACAGTGAATACCTTCTTTCTCCAGAATTTCCGCAGCGCGAATGCCTTCCCAGGTGGTGGCAATTTTAATTAAAACGCGATCGCGGCCAATTCCAGCAGCTTTATACTGGGCAATTAATTCCCGTGCCTTAGTCAAAGTAGCTTCGGTATCGTAAGACAAGCGAGCATCCACTTCTGTAGACACGCGACCGGGAATAATTTGTAAAATCTTTAATCCAAAGGCAACTGCCAAACGGTCAAAAGCTAGAGAAACGATCTGTGCTTGGGTGGCTCCGGCTCCAGCATCTTTCTTGGCCTGAAGTAAAGTTTGATCGACAATTCCCTGGTATTCCGGCATCTGCGCCGCAGCAGTAATCAGAGAAGGATTGGTGGTGGCGTCTTGGGGTTTGAATTTTTCAATTGCCTGGATATCCCCCGTATCTGCGACCACAACAGTCACTTCTCGCAATTGTTCTAGTAAATTCTTAGACATAAAATACTCCGTGATGTTTGTTTAGGATTTACTTAATTCCCCAGGTCTTTAGTGAGTGCTGAGTGCTGAGTTAGGAGTTAGAAGTGCTGAGTTAGGAGTTAGGAGTTAGGAGTTATTATTCTCCTTTCCAGTGCCCAGTGCCCAATCCCTAGTCCCCAGTCCCTTCAATTCTGTTTTGGAATCATTGCCCAAGTTTGCTTACTATTGAGAGCCACAGCCTTATTCTAAGTGCCTTATGCCGAAATTGGCTGTCCAATGGAATGCACTTTGATTAAACTAGTTGTTCCTGATTTACCAATTGGAACGCCAGAGGTAATTACCACTTTATCGCCCTTATTTGCTAAACCCATATCTACAACTGTGTTCACCACATTGGTAAACATCTCTTCGGCATTGTGAACTGGTGGAATCAGTAAAGGTTCTACACCCCAAGAAAGGGCTAGTTGGCGATAAGCAGTGATGTCAGGGGTTAAGGCAATAATTGGAGAAGTTGGGCGGTATTTAGACACCATTCTTGCTGTACTCCCTGAAGAAGTGTTACAGAGAATTGCCCGTGAGCCTGTTTCATAAGCGATGCGACATACCGATTCTGCCACAGATTCGGTGACGCTGAGACTGCCTGCCTCATGACACCAGGCATGTCTGCTACCTTCATCTAGCGCCTGTTCTGTCCGCACCGCAATATTGTGCATCATCTGGACAGCGGCAACGGGATATTGCCCGACAGCTGTTTCACCAGAAAGCATTACTGCATCTGTACCATCAAGGATGGAGTTGGCAACATCCGTTGCCTCGGCGCGGGTGGGGTCGGGGGAACTAATCATTGACTCTAGCATTTGCGTGGCTGTAATCACCGGTTTACCAGCATGATTACAACGGCGAGTTATATCTTTTTGAATCAGAGGGACTTCATGAATAGGCATTTCTACGCCTAAATCGCCACGGGCAATCATGATGCCGTCGGCAACTTTCAAAATGGAGTCAAACTCCTCTACTGCCTCTACTCTTTCGATTTTGGCAATTAAACGGATCGAAGCACCAGCAGCTTCAATCATTCGTCTAGCGGGTTCTAAGTCTTGTGGCGATCGCACAAAGGACACCGCTACCCAGTCTACACCCAACTGAATGCCAAAGCGGAGATCCAGCAAGTCTTTCTCAGTGATGGAACTGACAGGTAAAGGAGTTTGGGGAAGGTTCACTCCCTTGTGGGTGGAAATTAAACCGCCAATTTTTACTTGTGCCCGAATGCGATCAGCATCACGAGCAGTAACAACTAACTTGACGCGACCATCATTAATTAAAATTGGTTCGCCTGGTCGCATCATTGCGAACAAAGTCGGCAATGGTAGAGGTATTTCGTCAATACTCTCACCCTTTTCTTGCAAAACAAAAGTGACTTCAGTACCAGATTCCAGATTTAACCCTTCCGGTGGTAAAGTTCCCAAGCGAATTTTGGGGCCACACAAGTCTTGCATAATTGCGATCGGCTTTTGTCTCTCAGTGCTAATCTGTCTGAGATAGTGAGCCGTTTGGGCGTGGAATTCGTAAGCCCCGTGCGAAAAATTTAGCCGCGCCACATTCATTCCAGCTTCTACTAAGGCTTGCAGCTTTTCAGGTGCAGAGGTAGCCGGCCCAACAGTACAAATGATTTTGGTTCGACGCATAGGGATTGGGGGTTGAGGAGTAACCTGCAAATTTGGATGCCTTGAGCGTAGGCGTAGCCCGTCGTAGACATCGCCCAAAACATCCAAATTTACACGTGCTTCATATCACTGGGTTGCTAAAAAAAGATACTAGATTACGTTTTTTTTCAGGGTATTTACCATCTGACCCAAATCCCAAATTGGGTATTGGGAACTGGGGACTGGGGAAGAAACTTCATAAAGAATGCCCTATGCCCCATGCCCCTCAAGAGTGCTGAGTGCTGAGTGGGGAATCTCATTTCTTTACTCGGAACTCGGAACTGTTTTGCCCTATGCCCAATTCCCAATGACTAATCAAACCACAGCCGCGATCGGGGCGAGTTTTTCCTTCTGTGACATAGACAACATCAGATCAATCACGCGATTTGAGTAACCCCACTCGTTGTCATACCAGGCAATTACCTTGAAGAAGTTAGAATTCAACTCAATCCCAGCGCCGGCGTCAAAAATACTGGAATGGGTATCGCCTTGAAAATCTGTGGAAACTACTTCTTCATCCGTGTAACCCAAAATACCTGCTAGTGAACCTGCGGCAGCCTCCTTCATCGCAGCACAGATTTCCTTGTAACTGGTGGCTTTGGCGGTTTTAAAAGTTAAATCAACTACAGAGACATCAGGAGTCGGAACTCGTAATGCCATACCAGTTAACCTGCCCTTCAATTCTGGTAAAACCAGTGCTACGGCTTTAGCTGCACCTGTGGAAGAAGGAATAATATTTTGAGATGCACCTCGACCACCCCGCCAGTCTTTTTTGCTGGGGCCGTCTACAGTTGGCTGAGTGGCAGTCATAGCATGAACTGTGGTCATCAACCCTTCAGTCAACCCAAAGTTGTCATTAATCACCTTCGCAATGGGAGCTAGACAGTTTGTAGTGCAGCTAGCATTGGAAACAATGATATCCTTGCCAGGGTCAAACAGGTGATGATTTACACCCATCAACAGAGTAGCAACTCTATCTGGATCTTTGGTGGGAGCGGAAATTATCACTCGCTTCGCACCTGCCTTCAGGTGGTTTGCGGCTCCTTCGTAGTCGGTGAAGAGTCCGGTAGATTCCACTACATAATCTGCACCTAATTTGCCCCAAGGTAACTCGGCGGGATTCCTAACTGACACACAAGGAATGAAATGTCCGTCAATCAGGATACCGTCTTCCTTGGCTTCAACCTTGTGCTTTAATTTACCGTGGGTTGAGTCGTACTTTAATAGATAAGCGAGGTTATCTGGTGGTACTAGGTCATTAATGCCTACAAACTCAATGTTGGGATTATCAAGACCAGCCCGAAGCACAAGTCGCCCGATTCGACCGAAGCCATTGATACCGACTTTTAATTTAGTCAAGATTAAACCTCCCGTTGTGGAAAGTTGAACAAAAGGAGAAGGTTAAAAGTCAAAATAGATTGCCTTTTACTCTTTACTCTTTGATCCTGACAGTCTCAGTCAGTTAAGCCATGTTTACTTGGCATATTTTAAGGATTGGGGATTGGGGATTGGGGACTGGGGATTGGGGATTGGGGTCTGGGGATTGGGGACTGGGAAAGAAATTCTCTTAAAGCTAGGACTTACCACGGACTAGGATTTTACTTCATTACGAGCGATCGCGTCTTGAAGAGAAGCAAAGTAATTGCAAAGGCTTAGTTTTTCGTCACGAGTGCGTAAGTCTTAAAAGATGCTATAGCAATCCAAATAATTCGTAATAAAAGACCTCTCCCTGGTTTTACTACGCAAAACCGTCCCTCTCCGACTCGGAGAGGGAGAGACTTGAACTTTAGTTCAAGGCTAGGGAGAGGTTTATCGAACTCGAAGTATTAAGATTTGGTTAGGGTATGAACTCATATACTTATTTTCCTAGTCCCCAGTCCCCAATCCCCAGTCCCCAATCCCCAGCGCCCAATCCCCAATCCCCAATCCCCAATCCCCAATCCCCAATCCCCAATCCCCAATCCCCAATCCCCAATCCCCAATCCCCAGTCCCCAATCAAGTTGGTTGAACAAATCGCTTAATTTCACCACAGGCAATATAAGACTTGCCATCAGGTGCGGTTTTGACTTCATCAACGACGTAAAGCATTCCTTCTTCCCGAACCGATCGCGGAAAACGCATGTTCCAATCCGGTTCATATCCGTCGGAAACTACCCTCGCACGTAACTTACTGCCATCTTTAACACACTGAACTAAAATGCTGTCCCCAACACTATCAGTTGTGGGAAGATCGGCGGCACTAGCGGGGCCTTTGGAAGCTTTACCTGTGTTAGTGAAATTCGATTGTCTAGGGGCAACGAAAATATCTGTTTCGCCGGGTTGAGCAAAACGGGTGATATCACCACGTACACGGTAGAAAGTGGCATCGCTTGAAGGTTCCAGCCCTTCAACAACATAGCGTGCCCCCTCGGCACGAATGGCCCGGGGAAACTGGACGTTCTTGGTGGAATCGTAGCCTTCAGATACGACTTTCACCCGCAGTTTACCCCCTTCACGAACACAGTGCAATTCAACACCTGAACCAACTTCATTGACAATCGGCATTGCATACACTTCATCGCCAGCAGTGACACCGCGACCTACCAAATCGCTGCGATTGCGCGTCATCGTTTGGTAAGTCTGATCGCGCATCTCTTTGCGTCCGGCATTGCCTAGAGCTTTTTGGGCGATTCGACCTGCGAAATACTCAAGCTGATCGATCTCTTCAGCTATCTCAAAATTCTCGTTTAACCCTTTATCTCGCAAATCTTTCACAAGGTCACGGAGGATTTCTTCCGCTTCCTGATGCTTGCCATGTTCAGCGAGACTAAGGGCAGTCTCTTTGGCTTTAGCAATGGTGAGGCGACTCAGTTCAAGAATGATCTGGCTGGTAGAGGCAAAAGCAGCTTCCTCAACAGTGCCAATTTTGGCGATGACATCTGCTGTACCTGAGATATTTTGAATAACATCATCTTGGACAACATCGGCGCTGTAATACAACTTCATCACAGGTAAATCACCAACTTGAGCGCTGGCAATCGCTAAACTTAAACCGAGAAGTTTGTCTTCACCTTCGTACAGTTCTCCCAAGGTGAGGACAGCTTGACTGGCATCATTTTGGCTAACTTTAGCAAGACTTAAGGTGTCAACCAGGCTGACACCATCAGCCAATTCCAGTGTCACCTTGAGGTTCTGTCCCACTACTGCTCTAAGACTGTCTAACTCAATACTAAACACTTCAGTTGCTTCATCGATGCTCTGAATGAAGTAGAAGTTGCCCGTAGCAGCCCTTGCCATCCCAATCAACAGGTCTTCATTGAAACCCTGAGCAAAACCTAAGGTAGTTGTGATAATACCTTCCTCAGCTTTTTGCCCCGATGTCGCCGTCAGTATTTTGGGGTCTTGAATGCCCATATTCGCGTGACCATCGGTCAGCAACAGAACCCGATTGATTTTTTGCGGATCGAGTTGCGCTTTTACGTGTTCACAGCCTTTGAGCCATCCGCCCGATAAATTGGTAATACCGCCTGCTCTAACTTTGTGGATAGAATTTTTGAGTGCGGCCTTGTTAGTCACAGCCTGGGGTGGCACAACGCTGTCCACTTCATCGTCGTAAACAACTACTGAGAGAATGTCATAAGGCTCAAGTTGATCTACTACAGACTCAGCAGCTTTTAGGGCGTGATGTAAGGGCGCGCCTGCCATAGAGCCGGAACGGTCAATTACAAGAGAAAGGTTAAGGTTACGTCGGGGAGATTCAGCTATGTCAACACGAAAACGTAGCAGAATATTAGTCTTTAATGAAGATCCTGCGGGGAGGATAGACTGGTCAAATTCGTAACTTGTCTTAATCATTTTTTATATCCCTTCAAGTTGTCTTTGAGAACCCACAAGCCTTATGATGCGGGGACAGTCAGTGCTTTATTTAGTTTACCCAGAAATAAGTTTATTCAGTACAAAAAAACAATTTGATGTAAGATTTTATAGTTTTTGCGTTTAACCATCAATCGCTCTTTCGGGAAAAGTTGGCGATCTGTTGACTTTATTTTTGAATTGTTAACCTTCTCCACTCTCTGGTACTGAAAGGCGATCGCATTGGTAACAATTGCGGGAAACTGAAAGCAGAGATGTTAGGAGAGGAGAACCTAATGAGTTGGACTAAAGTTCTGGCAGTCGAAGCACTTTCCCCAGGTGCGCGAGAAGTCGTGAAAGTTGGCAACCGGAAAATTCTGCTTTTGAATCACGAAAATCAGCTTTATGCTGTAGATAATACCTGTCCTCACTTAAAATTACCCCTGAAAAGTGGGAAAATAACCGAAAGTGGGGCAATTGTTTGTTCTTTCCATCACAGTGCTTTTGACCTGCGGACTGGTGAGGTCAAAGATTGGTGTTCTTGGCCTCCTGGTGTAGGTAAGGTACTCTCGTTAGTTTCACAACCAAAGACATTACCAGTGTTTCCAATTCGTGTGGAAGAAGGTAGCATCTGGGTTGATGTACAAGAGGAATAGTACCTTCTCCCTGAATTTGCTGAAACAATTCTGAGTCAAAAAAACCCCAGCTAATAAATTTAGCTGGGGTTTCTATTAAAATTTACGCAGTTTGAACACTTTATTGCGATGTAATTTTAGGTTATGTATTATCTTTGCCGGCTTCTATAGAAGCTGTAGAACTTTGAGATTGACCTAAATTGACTTTGAATACCTTGCTTTGCTCTTGCTCCAGTTTGGGTAAAGTCAAAATTAAAATCCCATCTTTTAGGTCTGCTTTAACTTGTTGATTCTGAACTTTGGTTGGTAGAGGTATTACTCTAGTAAACTTACCATACCGGAATTCAGAATGAACTTTAGCGTTAGATTGGGACTGTTTTTCGTAACGATGCTCACCAACAATTGAAACTGCATCTTGAGTGACTTGAACATCCAGGTCTTTAGCTGCAACGCCTGGAATCTCAACTCTTAATAGCAACTCGGAACCATTGTCATGTAATTCAACAGCAGGAACCCATGCTGTTCTCGATGATGGAGAAATCTCAGAGTTGCCGCGCTCGGCTACTGTCAGATCAGAGAAGAGTTGATCCATTTGACGACGCAGAATCTCCATTTCACGGAATGGTTCCCAACGAATGAGTGCCATATTTCAATCTCTCCTTAACTTTCTAATTCAATTTTGGGTAATCAAACAAAGTTTTAGAGGTATCTAGAAGTTTTAGATATTTAAGTAATTCTCGAACCTCTAGTTTTTTTGAGAGGAGCTTTATTTCTTCTCTCTAGTAAGTAATTTAATAAAATCAAAATCTCAAAACAGTTGGGTAAACCGTACAAACATCGGTTGGATTTACCGTATCAAACAAAAAAGGATCAAAAGCTTGAGAATAGCTGATATCAAATTTAGGAGGCAGAAGGCAGCTATGTTGGAGGAACTCACGTTTAAAAACGTGAGATTGATCTTGGACGCAATGCAAGTCGTGGCACTTTCGGCGACGCTCCTACGCGCTATCGATACAATTCTTTTTTTTGCTAGGCAATGACCCAGAACTAAAGTTTTCATTCTTTCCTCCAGCAAGACAAGAACTGCCCTCTGCCTTCTCTTGTAAGTATGCAATAATAAATTAAACTGCGTTACGTAATGTAAATTTAATTACATTCGCTTGTGGTCAGAATATCTATCCCAATACTAAGGGCTAAAGCCGCCAATCATTGTATTTAAAAATACACTACACGTAGCTTGCTGTAAATGGAAAAGAACAAGCAGTAAATGCCAAACCATCAAATCAACAAGGTGTATGGGCAATGTCCGCGTTGTTGTATCTTTGTCTTTCGATCTTCTTGCGTCACAGAGATTTGGCAGTATTAACAAGTTATCCTGCTTAATCTGAAATTTTTCTATACACTCGATGCTGAAGTATGGTGGTAAGGAACGATGATTTTATTTACAATCTGGTGATAGAGTTTTGCTTTCTGATTTCATGTTCAGTTTGATTCAACAAATTACTCTTGATTGAAAATTAACTTAGGAACTGATATGGATGCTCAAAAAATCAAAATTTTATTAGTTGATGACAACTTAAAGAATTTACATTTTTTATCAGACATCCTTCAACACCAAGGTTATCAGGTGCAAAGTGTTATTTCTGGGCAATTGGCAATTAATACGGCGCTTACTTCTCCTCCTGACTTGCTTTTGCTAAATTTTCTCATGCAGGAGATGGATGGTTATGAAGTTTGTCAAAGGTTGAAAGCTAACGATAAAACTCAAGAGATGCCGATAATTTTTTTCGGTGATTTAGATGATTTTTTTGAAAAAACCGATGTTTTAGAGTTAGGCAATATTGACTATATTTCTCAACCGTTCCAAACTAAAGAAGTTTTATTACGCGTACAAAATCAACTCACTATCCAAAGGCTAAAAAAACAATTAAAAGAGCAAAATGCTCAACTGCAACAGGAGATTAAAGAGCGTCAACTGGTTGCAGTTAAGTTAAATATTCGTAACAGACAAATAGAAGATATTTTTAAAGAAATTCCCGTTAGCGTTAGTAAAGCCATTTGTAGAGAAGTTTACCAAAGCGAACGCCTTTTAGTCGAAGCTGCCCTGAAGAAGAGTGAAATTCAGTATCGCCACTTGGTAGAAACATCCCAGGATATGATCTGGTCGGTGGACATTAATGGACTAATTACCTTTGTCAACCCAGCAGTCAAACAGATTTATGGCTATGAACCCCAAGAAATGATCGGGCGTGTCTTGACTGATTTCATCTCGCCTACACAAGTTGCTGAAGATAAAGTAGCATTTGAGCGGGTTATTCAGGGAAAGTCGATCTTTCAACATGAAGCTACCTGTGTTGCTAAAGATGGTACTTTACTTTATCTAATGTTTAATGCGATCGCATTACGCAACGAAGAAGGTCAGGTTATAGGCATAACGGGCACTGCTAGTAATATTACGCAGCGTCGAGGAGTGGAAAAATTACTTCAAGAAAGTGCAATTAAGCTCCGCAACCATAATCTAGTCCTCACGCAATTGGCACAAAATCAGACACTTTATCAGGGTGATTTAAAAATAGCTTTAAGTAAAATTACAGAAGCAGCTATCAAGAATATTGGGATGGAACGAGCTAGTGTCTGGCTATATGACAAAACAGGCATGAAAATCCAATGTTTCGATCTATTTGAAGGTAGTCGCAATCAACATAGTCAAGGACTTTCCTTATCAGCAGCAGACTATCCAGCTTATTTTGCAGCTTTGCAGCAAGACCAACCAATCGCCGCAGATGATGCCTATACCGATCCCAGAACCAAGGAATTTTCGGCATCTTACTCAAGATTAAACATCACCTCTATACTCGATACACCCATTCGGCTAGAGGGAAAGACTGTAGGAGTTTTATGTTTAGAAGCAGTAAAAGTTACTCATCATTGGACGCTAGAAGACCAAAATTTTGCTCGCTCTTTGGGCAATTTAGTCTCCTTGGTGTTGGAGGCAAAAGAACGCCAACGGGCAGAAGCAGCGCGACGAGCTTCTGAAGAAAAGCTAGCATCAGCTTTTCGGTCATCTCCCGATCCAATTGCCTTAATTAAGATTCCCAACAAACGCTATATTGAAGTTAACGACAGCTTTTGTCGGTTTTTTGGTTATTCTCGTTCTCAGGTGATCAATCGCACCGATGAAGAATTAAATTTTTGGGTGAATCCAGAAGAATATAATTTTCTCACCCACGTCTTGCAACAAACAAAAGCCATCCGCAACTTTGAGATTGATGTCTGCACTACAACAGGAGAAATCAGGACAACACTGTTGAGTGCGGAAATGATTAAGATTGATGGGCACTGTTACGTACTGGGCACAGCGAAAGATATTACTGAACGCAAGCAGGCAGAAAATGAAAGCCGTTTACTGCTGTTGACAACCCAAGCTATCACTCGCGCCAGTAATGTCAAAAGCGCCTTAGGAGTAGTTTTGCGCTTAATTTGTCAGACCATTGGCTGGGATTTTGGTGAAGCATGGATACCTAATGAAGATGGGACTGTTTTAAAACACAGTCTAGGTTGGTACAGTGAGGAGTGTAGTTTAGCAGAATTTTCCCGCCAAAGCCAAGCGATCAAATTTGCTCTGGGAGTGGGACTACCAGGAAGAGTTTGGCAAAACGAGGAACCAGAATGGATAGAAGATGTTTCTAAAGTTACAGAGCCAATTTTTTTGCGATCGCAACAAGCAGCCAAGGTAGGATTAAAAGCTGGTTTTGGTGTTCCCATAGTGGCCGGAAGCCAAGTATTAGCTGTTTTAGTATTTTTTAAACGTAGCTCAGTATTGGTCGATCGGCGTTTACTCTTGCTAGTTAGTGCTGTTGCGGCTCAGTTGGGTGGGTTGATTGAGCGCAAAACCCTAGAACAAGAATTAGCACTCAGAGAAGCTCGTCTCAATGCCTTTTTTAGCAGTGCCCCTGTCGGCATGAACATTTTAGATAAACAGCTGCGGTTTGTGCAAATCAACCAACTGCTGGCGGAGATTAATGGAGTACCCCAGAAAGATCATATTGGTCAAACTATCCATGAAATTTTACCTCACATCGCCCCTCAAGTGGAACCAATTTATCAACAGGTTTTGTTGACTGGTCAACCCATTATCAATCAAGAATTAAGCGGTGCATCAATTAAAGAACCAGATATTATCCGCCACTTTTTAGCTTCTTATTTTCCGATTCTTGGTGAAGACGATCGCCCCTCTGGTGTCGGCACAGTCTTAGTAGAAATTAGCTATCGCAAACATGTCGAACAAGAACTGCGTTTAGCCAACGAACGCCTACAATATCTGCTCACCTCTAGCCCTGTAGTCATTTATAGTAGCAAAACATCAGAAGATTTTGGCACTACCTTTATCAGTGAAAACGTTAAAGAAATGGTGGGCTACGAAGCGCGGGAATTTATCAATAACTCCAGTTTTTGGCTTCATCATGTCCATCCCCAAGATATTGAACTGATCTCGGAAAAATTTTCCCATCTTGTTGAGCAGGAGTATATTTCTTACGAATACCGTTGGTTACACGTTGACGGAACTTATCACTGGTTCTACGAAAAGATGAGGTTAATTCGTGACGAAGCTAACTTCCCCATCGAATGGGTTGGTTATTGGGCAGATATTAACGATCGCAAATTGGCAGAACTAGCTTTGCAATCAGGTCAGCAACGATATCAACTTCTAGCAGAAGCCTCACCAGCTTGTATATTTCACACTGATATTAATGGCAATGTCTTATATTTTAATCGACGCTGGAGTGAAATTACTGGATACAGTTTAGAAGAGTCTCTGGGAACAGGTTGGGTAAATGCTGTACATCCAGACGACCGCGATCAGCTGTTGTTGAAATGGAATCAAGCAACAGCTGCTAAGTCAACATATAAATGTGAACATCGCTTCTTACGTAATGATAGTACAGTCGTCTGGGTAATTTGTCAGGCTTTGCCAGAATTTGGAGATGATGGAGAAATGAAAGGCTATATTGGTACAATTACAGATATTACTGAGAGAAAATTAGCAGAAGAAGCCTTGTGTGAGAGTGCAGAAAGAGAAAGAGCGATCGCCCAAGTAATTCAAAGAATGCGCCAAACACTGGATCTAGAGACGATATTTGCAGCTACAACCGAAGAATTACGGCAAGTACTCGACTGCGATCGGGTTGTTGTCTATCGTTTCAATCCCCACTGGAATGGCGAATTTGTTTCCGAGTCGGTGGGTAATGGTTGGATTTCTCTCATAGAAGAACACAACAATCACCCCGATCTCACAGAGGGTGTTTTACAAGATGGCCGTTGCCTAGCAAAAATTTTGGATATTGCAGATAACCCAGTGGAAGATGCCGATCTGCAAGCAACCCCAGGTACAAGTTTCCGCTGTGTCCCAGACATTTACAACGCTGACTTTCATCCTACTTATATCAACCTTTTAGAGCGCTTTCAGGCCAAAGCCTACATTATTGTCCCCATTTTGTATGGTAGTCAGCTTTGGGGATTACTGGCGAGTTATCAAAATTCCGATTCCCGCCAATGGAAAGCAGAAGAAATCAACATCGTGGTTCAAATTGGCAATCAATTGGGTGTTGCTTTACAGCAGGCACAATTGCTGGCGCAAACTCAAAGACAGTCACAAGCATTGCAAGAAGCAGTAATCATTGCTGATGCTGCTAACCGCGCCAAAAGCGAATTCCTCGCCAACATGAGCCACGAACTGCGTACCCCACTTAACGCCATCCTTGGTTTTACCCAAGTCATGAGCCACGATCATGCTTTATCCACTGAACATCAGCAAAATCTAGCAATCATCAATCGTGCTGGCGAACATCTCCTCAACTTAATCAACGACATTTTGGAAATGTCTAAAATCGAAGCCGGCAGAATAACATTAAATCTCAATAGTTTTGACTTAATTCGCCTCTTGGAAAACCTCGAAGAAATGTTGCGCTTCCGTGCCACCTCCAAAGGATTAGAATTAGTCTTTGAATATACATCTCGTCTCCCTCAATACATCCAAGCTGATGAAAGTAAACTGCGTCAAGTCTTACTTAACCTCCTGGGAAATGCTATCAAATTTACCGATACTGGGAGGGTGACGTTGCGGGTAGGGATGGGGACTGGGGGCTGGGGGCTGGGGACTGGGGACTGGGGACTGGGGAAAGGAGAGCAGAGAAGAATAATTAATCCCCAATGCCCAATACCCAATGCTCAATCCCTAATCCCTAATCCCCAATCCCTAATCCCCAATGCTCAATCCCTAATCCCTAATCCCCAATCCCTAATCCCCAATGCTCAATCCCTAATCCCTAATCCCCAATCCCTAATCTTCGAGGTACAAGATACCGGTCGCGGTATTGCGCCACAAGAAATTGACCTACTGTTTGAAGCTTTTGGGCAAACTGAAACCGGAAGAAAATCGCAACAGGGAACAGGACTAGGTTTAGCAATTAGCCGCAAATATGTGGAACTAATGGGGGGAAATATTAGCGTCGCCAGCACTATTGACGAGGGAAGTAAATTTGCTTTTGATATTCAAATTAATCTAGCCACAGCTAGCGAAATCCAGGTCAAAAAAACTAGATGTCAAGTTATTAGTTTAGCTCCCGCTCAAAGCGAATACCGCATTTTAGTAGTTGATGACGCCACAGATAGCCGTTTAGTACTAGTGAAAATTCTCACATCAATTGGTTTTGCAGTCCAGGAAGCAGTAAATGGTGCTGAAGCGATCGCACTTTGGCAGAAATGGGAACCACACTTAATCTTAATGGATATGCGGATGCCAATTATGGACGGCTATGAAGCCACAAGAATTATTAAATCTAGAGAAGAAACCTCAATCCCAAATCGCAGAACTATTATTATTGCTTTAACTGCCAATGCCTTTGAAGAACAGCGAGAAGCAATAATTAAAGCAGGTTGTGATGATTATATTAATAAGCCTTTCCGCGAAGAACAATTACTAGAAAAATTAAGCGAATATTTAGGAGTTCAATATATTTATCAAGAAGAAAGCTATCAGCTAACAAATGCCAAGGAAGAAGGATCAAAATTAATGTTGACGCTCACCGATTTAGTGACTCTATTATCTGCAATGTCACCGGAATGGGTGAAAAATTTATACACTGCCGCAGCCCAATGTAGTGATGATTTGATTGTAGAATTAATTGAGCAAATCCCTTCTGAAAATGCTGTATTAAGAAATTTCATCAAGAATTTAGCTCATGATTTTCAGTTTGAGAAAATTATGGAATTGACGAGTATTGCCAGAGTATTATAGCGGTTATCATTCACTTGAGGTACACCCGTAGGGGCAATACCCTGCGAGAAGCCGCAACTCTTGGAGACGCACTCGCGTTCGTGTCTACATGAATTGCCCCTACACCTTGCGATATAATTTTGTACCGCATTTGAGTGGGAACCACTATATCCCAATACGGTTCAGTAGAATCGTAGGGTTAAGAAGGCTAAAAAACTTAATTTCCTTAAAGAAACTGGGTTGAGAGTACCTGTAATATGGGAGACTTGGCAATATTCCCTATAAATCAGATTCAAGATGAGTAACACAATTTCGGATATTGCAGTCAAGACCATTAACGGTGAGGATAAACAATTAAACGAGTACACAGGTAAGGTACTCTTAATTGTGAATGTGGCTTCCTACTGTGGTTATACTTCTCAATACGAGGGGTTAGAAAAGCTAAACCAGAAGTATAGAGAAGCAGGGTTACGTATTTTGGGGTTCCCTTGCAACGATTTTGGAGCGCAGGAACCAGGAAGCAATGAAGAAATTGTGCAATTCTGCACGAGCAAATATAGTGTTACATTTGAACTATTCGATAAAGTTCATGCCAAAGGTTCAGAGCAGCATCCACTTTATGAGCGACTTACCAAAGCCGTTGAACCAACGGGAACTGTTGCTTGGAACTTTGAAAAATTTTTAGTTAATAAGCAAGGTGAAGTAGTCGCTCGATTTAATAGTAGTGTGCAGCCAAATTCACCAGAAATAATTGCCATAATTGAGAAGGAATTAGCAAAATAGTCATTGGTCATTAGTCATGAGGTAAAATTTTCTGTCCTATTAACTATTGACTGTTAGCTCTGGGCTGTTAAATTTATTTGCGTCTAGTGCTTTAATTGAGAATATTGTCTCAATGAGTAGTTTAATTTATTTGTGTCTAATTTGTCATGAACGTTGCAATCATTGGTTGTGGTTATGTTGGTTATAAAGTTGCTCAATATTGGCAGCAAAATATGAATTTTGTTGTCAGCGTAACCACAACTTCTCCTGAGCGTCTACCTGCACTAAAATCAGTATCTCAAAGAGTTGTAGTTACCTGCGGTAATGACATAGATAGTCTAAAATCAGTTTTGCACAATCAAGATGTTGTACTTTTGAGTATTGGTGCAAAAAGTGGAGAAGTTTATGAAGAGACTTATCTACAAACTGCTCAAGCTTTAGTTTCATGTTTGCAGCAAATTAAGAGCGTGAAACAATTAATATACACAGGAAGCTATGCTGTCTATGGTGACAGAAATGGTGTATGGGTAGATGAAGAAACACCGCTTGCACCCGCTAATTTAAATGCACAAATTCTTAGAAAAACAGAGGAGATATTGTTATCAGCATCTAGCGAACATCTCCGTGTTTGTATCTTCCGTTTAGGAGGAATTTATGGAACCGGCAGGGAACTAGTAAAGATATTTAGCAGATACTCTGATACAACCCGTCCGGGCAGTGGCGAAGATATCACAAATTGGATTCATTTAGATGATATTGTTGGTGCGATAGAATTTGCCCGTCACCGTCGTTTACAAGGAATTTACAATTTAGTCGATGATGCACATCTTACTAGCCGAGACTTGTTAGATAGCTTATTTGAAAAACATAATTTACCCAAGGTTAAGTGGGATACTTCTGTCAAGAGTATCCGCCCATATAATGCTTGGGTATCCAATGAAAAGCTCAAAGAAGCTGGATACGAGTTGATTCATCCACAGATGATTTTTTAGTAAGTATTAACAACTAGGAATTATGCAACCATCTGCTGTAGCAAAACCAACCAATTTAACAGCATCTCCTAGCCAGTTTTATAGTTGGCAGAATTATCGTTGTGCCTACGAAGTTCATCAACCAATTAATACAACATCTGAGGGCATTCCCTTACTGCTAATTCATCCGATTGGCGTTGGATTATCGCGGCAATTTTGGCAGCGATTTTGTCGCGAGTGGTATAATCAAGGTCAACTAAATTCAATTTACAACCCTGATTTACTAGGATGTGGTGAAAGTGATATGCCTCATCTGGCCTACACTCCTAGTGATTGGGCAGAACAGTTGCAGTACTTTTTACAAGAAGTAGTGCAAAAACCTGTAATTATAGTAGTACAAGGTGCTTTATTGCCAGTTGCAATCCAATTAGTCCAAAAGGAATCAAATTTAATTGCCGGACTAGTACTTTCTGGGCCGCCAGCGTGGGCTTTGATGACAAATAAATCACCAAAATGGCAAGAAAAATTCCTTTGGAATGTCTTAGATTCGCCTTTTGGAAGTCCTTTTTATCGCTATGCACGCACCCCAAAATTTTTACGTTCTTTCTCGACTCGTCAACTCTTTGCTTCTGAAAATGCTGTGGATGCAGAGTGGTTAAATACATTGGTTGCAGGTGCAGAAAATCTTGCTAGTCGCCATGCAGTGTTTTCTTTTTTAGCAGGGTTTTGGCGAGATGATTATACTAGTTTTATTGCCTCTATTGGGCAACCAACATTAACAGTTGTGGGGGAAACGGCATCGAGTATTAGCCAAGACAATAAAAAAGAAACGCCAGATGAACGTTTGGCTCACTACCTTGCTTGTTTCTCTCAATCTCAAGGTATAAAAATAAATGGGCGTAATGTTTTACCTTATGAATCAACTACTGAATTTGTAGCTGCGATCGCTCCATTCATTAATGAAGTTTCTTAGCCGATTGATAGTTACATTGTACCAGTTCTCCCATGATAGGTTATGACTGGAATTGATTACTAAAGGCAAGCAAAATTATGTTACCTAATCGCCGAGGACAAAGAGTACCTAATGTCACGTTTCATACTCGCAAGGATAACCAGTGGGTGGATGTGACAACCGATCAATTGTTTGCTAATAAGACAGTGGTTGTCTTTTCTTTACCTGGTGCTTATACTCCAACTTGTTCATCAACTCATCTCCCTGGGTACAACGAATTGGCTCCGGTTTTCAAAGAAAATGGTGTCGATGATATTATCTGTATTTCTGTGAATGATGCCTTTGTGATGAACGAATGGGCCAAGGATCAAGAAGCAGAAAATGTCACACTCATTCCTGATGGTAATGGTGAATTTACTGAAGGCATGGGTCTGCTGGTAGATAAATCAGACTTGGGGTTTGGGAAGCGATCGTGGCGCTATTCTATGCTGGTGAGAGATGGCATAATTAATCAGATGTTTATTGAACCAGAGGAGCCAGGAGATCCCTTTAAGGTGTCCGATGCTGAAACAATCCTCAGATACATCAACCCTCAAGCAGTGAAACCCGAACTAGTTTCCCTGTTTGCGAAAGTTGGTTGTCCCTTCTGTGCGCGTGCTAAGACAATGCTCAAGGAACATGGCATTAACTATGAAGAAATTACCTTAGGCAAGGATATCACCACACGCTCGTTACGAGCGGTTACAGGTGCGACAACAGTTCCCCAAGTGTTTATCGATGGTAAATTAATTGGTGGTTCTGAGGCATTAGAAGCCTACTTCACTGCTAAATAGGTTTCATTAGGGGCGCACAGATGTCATTAGTGTCAACTTAACGGGAAACGGGCGGTTAGAAACCGCGTCTACACAAACAAAAGCTACCGATCCTGGGTTTCAAACCCTTTGTTTGTCCTTAGTCCGCGGAGGCGGACTTTGCCTGTGTAGCTGCGAATTCTATTCGCCAGGTCTTAAGTTGACACCTATACACAGATGTGCGCCCCTAGAACGTATTCAAAGAGCGCCCTTCTTGTGTTTTGAATTTTAGTAACGGCGATCGCGTTCCAAGTCATAAATCACTTTTTCCAAATACCATGTATCTGATTGACCCTGGTGCTTCTGGCGCTGCTGTTTAAGTAATCGTTCGGCTGTTGTCAAATCACCGTTAAGTAAAATAAGTAAACGTTTTTGCAGTTTTCTATTTTTCGCGTCACTGAAGTATGGCTTAGAAACGTTGCCCCGTGATTGAGATGACCACACTTTGATTAGGGCAAGTGATAAGCTAACGAGCAGAAGCACCACAATCAATCCCATACTGATTGAGATTAAGTATTTATCACTTATATTATGTAAAAATGTTGATTTTATAACATCAGTGATTTCTTGGATGTTTCCGTGATGAAACTGAAAATAGCTGTAAATCAAATTCTTGTGGGGTGGGCAACATGAACCCTCTGATTATGCAAAGCAATTAACAAATCTTCAGATGAATCGATGTATTTTTGTTTAGTTACTTACTACGGATCAGATAAAATTGATTCGGATTGAATTTCCATTTATTGAAAAGACAATATGTTTGCCAGAATTCGCCGAATTTTGAGTCAATTTTTTAGTAAATCAAGGACAATCAACAACGAACCACTGAATAAAGTGAGTTTGGTTGTGATTATTATAATTGATATTTTTATCTTGATTAATGTCTTTACAGGAATTGATGATATTAGCAGATGGCATATCAGTCCAACCGCAGCTTATCCATGTTATTCAGAGTGGCAAAATTATCAGACACAAACCACTAAAGATAAAGACTATGACATTGTTAGACTTTCATTGCCATATTATAACCCGAATAATCAACTCAGTTTTCAGCGAAACTATCAGCAAGCTGAAGTAGGACATTTAGGTAAGGTTTCTAAAACTTGCCTGCAATATGCAGACTACAAAGATAAACTTAACAATCCTGAAAAGCAGGAAATCATCAAAACTATTGATCGGGAAGAAGCAAAAATTAGTAGGCTTGAACAAACCAATAGCACTATTAAATCTCAATATGACTCAACGTTATTAGAAAAAATTGCAGGTCAGGGTCGCGAACAATCAATTAATCAAGTCAGTGCTGAAAAAGCTAAACAGACATTAGAGCAAAATAATCGCCAAATTTCTACTCTGAAACAAGAAATTTCTACTCTTAAAAATGAACTGCTTACCAAACCAGAAAGTATTAGTTTTCTAGCCTTTCTTAAAGATACTAATCAATTCCGGGAAGTTGAAAAAGGCTATCAGCAGGCATCATTTTGGTATCCAAGTATCCAGCTTGCTTTTCAGTCTCTTTTTCTTCTACCACTGATTCTAATTGCCTTATCAGTTCACAATTTTGGCCAAAGAAGAGGATATGGACTTGTCTCGTTAATTAGCTGGCATTTGCTAGTTATCTTTTTTATCCCACTAATTGTTAAAATATTTGAATTTCTCCAAATAGGTGCAATATTTAAATTTTTCTTTGAGATCATTAGCGCCCTTTTTGGTGGTCTACTTTTCCTAATCAATTACATTTATATCTTACTGATTCCAATTATTGGCTTTGGAATTATCCAATTTTTTCAAAAAATTGTCTTCAATGCCAAAGTCCAGGCAGCTAGCAGAGTTCAAAAATCCCGCTGTATCAATTGCGCCAAGAAAATTCGATATCTTGATACTTACTGTCCGCACTGTGGTTATTATCAGGACGTTGAATGCCAAAACTGTCATAATCTTACTTATAAGCATTTGTCGTACTGTAAACATTGTGGAACTGCTCAAAATTCCAGCAATTTTTAATTCGTGAAGTCGTTGATTAGTCTTTTGAACTTAGATATGGAAAAAGTGGAAACAGCTAACAAAGAGAGTCAGTCGCCGCTTGATTTTCTCAAAAACTTGTTAATTGCTCGTTGGCGATCGCTCTTACTGCTGCTGATAGGAGTCTATTTACCTTTGCAGGTATTTGAAATCCTGACAGTGAAGATATGGGAGAATCAAGCAGGCTTACCGTGGGATGTGCCTATTTTGTTAACAGTCCATTCTACAGCCAACCCACAGTTAGATATTTTAGCTGTCACCCTCGCTCTAGTTGGGTTGCCTTGGATGGCAATACCGATTTTAGGTGCGATCGCACTTATATTACTACTTCAAAAACGCTGGCGATCGCTAGCTTATTTACTCACCGCCTCATTGGGAAGTGTGATCATCAACCGCACAGCGAAGCAATTAATGCATCGAGTGCGTCCACAATTGTGGGAGTCTATTGCACCTGAGTCTAGTTTTGCATTTCCCAGTGGTCATGCCATGACAAGTATAACTCTGGTAGCAATTTTGCTATTTTTAACTTGGGCTACCTCCTGGCGCTGGTTGGTTCTCATCTTTGGTAGCTTATATATCATCGCTATTGCCTGGTGTCGTCTTTATCTGGGAGTTCATTTTCCTAGTGACATTCTCGCAGGTTGGATGGTTGCATTAGGTTGGACAATTGGCGTTAGTCTAATTATCAAACCCCATAGTACTAAAGCTCAATCTGTAGATGGCAAACGCCCTGACGATGAAACTACCTTACTCCCGGAAGAAAGAAAGTTGATCACTGATGACAAATGACAAATGACTAAATCGGCGCGCGGCTATCCCGGACACTCCCCTTGTTGGGATGGGATTCCCACTGATTTTCGTTGACACAATAAGCTAAACGATCGCCCCTCAATCCGGCAATTAAATTAGCGATCGCCATTGTTGCCATTTTTGAGCGCGTTTGACGGCTGGCACTGCCAATATGAGGCGCAATAATTAGATTATCTAAGGTCAACAATAGGCTATCGCTGGGAATCGGTTCAGGTTCGGTGACATCTACAGCCGCCGCCGCAATTTGACCACTGGCAAGGGCACGATAGAGAGAATTTGGGTCTACAATAGTTCCTCGCGCCGTGTTAATCAAAATAGCCGATCGCTTCATCAATTCAAATTGGCGATCGCTAATTAAATGATAAGTATCATCAGCAGATGGTGTGTGCAGTGTCACAAAATCTGACTCTTGCAGTAAGTGTTCTAACGTAGCAAACTCCACACCTAGAGATTGTTCTAATTCTGGGCTGCATCGTTGCCTACTCGTATACAAAATCTGCATTTCAAACCCTTTGGCACGACGAGCAACTGCTTGTCCAATGCGCCCAAAACCAACAATCCCCAAAGTTGCACCTGTAACATTTGGTCCCAATAACAAATCTGGTTCCCAAGTCTGCCACAAACCTGCACGAGTAAACCGATCTGCCTCCACTACTCGCCGTGCAGCTGCCATTAATAATGCCCAGGCAAAATCTGCGGTAGTATCGGTTAACACCCCAGGAGTATTACCGACGGGAATTTGTCGTGCCGTAGCGGCGGCAATGTCAATGTTATCGTAACCCACCGCCATTTGACTGATGACTTTGAGTTTCCCGGTTTCGATGAGTTGGCGATCGATTTGGTCAGTCAGCAGACATAGCAATCCATCTATTTCCTTGACCTTTTCTAGTAAAATTTCGTATGGAGGGGGTTGGCGTTCTGGCCAAACTTCCACAATGGCAAGCGATCGCAGTTCCTCTAATTCGATGGGTAGGCGACGAGTGACGAAGACTTTAGCCTGAAGCATAGTTTTAAAATAATTTTTGGATAAAGGGACGCTTCTTGCATCAGTTCTCCTTAAAATATCATGGCGTAAATTCAAAACCTGATAAAGTTGGTTTTTATTCTGTGAAAATGAGCCGTGATGTTCCAATCAAGCAGTAGAGAGTCTACAGACAATCATCACAAGCCGTTGCAATTCAAAAGCTTGTCGAAATGTTCTGCCAGAAACTTGCTCGGTGAAGTAGACTTTCTGAGGATTGCTGCAACCATGAAACAGGATCAAAAGCAAAAAGGAAAACTAGGCCAATTTTTGACACCTGCTCCAGTCGCAGAATTAATGGTTGGGATGTTTGGCAAATTCGATCGTCCTCAAATATCTTTACTTGATGCTGGAGCAGGAGTTGGCTCATTACTTGCAGCCTTTGTAGCTAAACTTTGTCACAGCCAAAAACGTCCAGCCAATTTAGATATTGTTGCCTATGAAATTGATCCTTTTGTGATTGGGTATTTGCATCAGACATTGAAATTATGTGATAGAGAATGTCAAATAGCTGGGATCTCTTTAAATTATGAGATCCGAGATAGGGATTTTATTGAGGATGCAGTCAGACTTCTTGACAATTCCAGATTTACCCACGCTATTCTCAATCCCCCATATTTAAAAATTAACGCTCATTCCAAAGTTCGTGATTTGTTACGTTCTATAGGATTAGAAACCAGCAATCTATATACAGGTTTTATCGCTGCTACGGTTCAGCTTCTTGAATCAAGAGGAGAGCTTGTAGCTATTTCGCCGCGTAGTTTCTGTAATGGGCCATATTTTAGAGACTTCCGCAGAATGTTTTTGGAAATGATGGCTTTAGATCAAATACATCTTTTTGATTCCAGACAGGAAGCTTTTAGTGATGATGAAGTTTTGCAGGAAACAATTATTCTTCATGCTGTTAAGCAAAAACAAAAATTTGACAATGTAATCATTAGTACAAGTTCAAATGCTGATGATGATTTTATGTTGTCCAATTCATTAGCTTATACAGAGATAGTTCTTCCTAATGACTCACAACAATTTATTCACATTATCCCCGATACACTAAGTCAACAGGTCATTGAAAAAATGGCTAATTTTACCTGCACATTAAAAGACCTAGAATTAACTGTATCAACTGGACGGGTTGTAGATTTTCGTGCTAAAGAATATCTTTGTTTAACACCAAAAGAAGACACTGTTCCCTTGATTTATCCCTTGAATTTTTCAGCAGGATATATTGATTATCCCAAGGTAACTAAAAAACACCAAGCTCTGGTATATGCAGAACAAACTATATCTCTTTTAGTACCCAACGAGCATTATGTTTTGACTAAACGATTTTCCTCCAAAGAGGAAAAAAAACGAGTTGTTGCCGTTGTATATGATGCTAACCAAATTAATTGTTCTTGGGTAGGTTTTGAAAATCACCTGAATTATTTTCACAAGGACGGAAGAGGACTTAATCTTACCCTAGCACGTGGTCTTGCTGCTTATCTTAACTCTAGCCTCGTTGACGCATTTTTTCGGTTGTTTAATGGACATACTCAGGTTAATGCAACCGATTTACGAAATTTAAAATATCCGACAATAGCACAACTAATGAACGTAGGGCTATATATTACTGAGCATTTTCCATCACAGAAAGAAATTGATCAACTTCTGCAAGAAGAGTTACTGAGTATGAGCAATCAGTCTGAAAACAACCCCTTAATAATTAAAACCCGTATTGATGAAGCACTCCAAATTCTAATTGAACTTGGACTTCCACGGGCACAACTTAATGAGCGTTCAGCCTTAACCCTTCTGGCTTTACTTAACTTAAAGTCAACAGATCCTTGGGAAAATGCTGCATCTCCCCTAATGGGAATTACACCAATGATGGAATTTATGGCACTGCACTATGGCAAAACATATAAACCTAATACACGGGAAACTGTTCGCCGCCAAACAGTCCATCAATTCTTAGATGCGGCTTTGATAATTGTAAATCTAGATGCACCTGAACGCCCCATTAATAGTCCGAAAACAGTATATCAGATTGAAGAAAGTGCGCTTGAACTCTTACGTACTTATGGAACTACTGAATGGAAAAAGAGTATTCATACTTACCTAGCTTCAGTTGAAACTTTGAAAAAACGATATGCTCAAGAGCGGGAACTATCACGTATTCCGATAGTGATTGAAGGAGAGGTAAAAACTCTATCGCCAGGTGGACAGAATATTCTAATCGAAAAGATTATTAAGGAGTTTGCAGAACGTTTTACACCTGGAGGAAAACTGATTTATGTTGGTGATACAGATGAAAAATTCGCGCATTTTAATGAAGTGGCATTGAGCAATTTAGGTGTTACTATCGATTCTCATGGGAAAATGCCTGATGTGATTATCCACTATCTAAAAAATGATTGGCTAGTTTTAATTGAAGCTGTAACTTCTCATGGGCCAATTAACCCTAAACGGAAGAAAGAACTTGAAGTTATCTTTGCCGATATAAAAATTCCCATTGTAATGGTAACAACTTTTTTAAGTCGGAAAGCAATGGTGGAGTATTTGGCTGAAATTGCTTGGGAAACCGATGTTTGGGTTGCGGAAGATTCTACCCATCTCATTCACTTCAATGGAGAATATTTATTACAGGCTTACAAAGTGGATAGAGATTCTGAAACAGAATAAAACAGGAGTCAGAATTCAGAATTCAGAATTCAGAAAACTCTACCCATAAAGGGATGGAGTTTTAAGGCGAGATATTTTAATTTGTTTCGCCCACTAGGGGCGAGGTTTTAACCAATATTCATTACCCACTCGTACAGAATTCATACTGAATTCTGACTCCTGAGTTCTGAATTCTTCTTATAAACTATTCTTAAAAATAAGCGATCGCTAGCTTATGAGTTGTCTTTAAAGCGATATCGATATCAACAATATTTTCATATAGATCCAATAGTTCATGCAAAGCGTAGTAGAGTTAAAGTAATAAATCTGAAGGTATGCCAATCGCTCCCAAAGCAAAATTGTCGCCATGACTAACTCAACTCCAATGGATGACGAGAAAAAGCTCCCCAAGAAGAAAGGTAAGTCGCTTCCTCCCAAGCTGATTATCTGGCTAGGAAAGTTTGTCTGGACGACTATGTGGCAGATAATGATGTCAAATCTTGCTCCTCGCAATCAGTCTGGAGCATATATTCGTCCTAATAGCCAGTTTCGCAAGTTCATCGGCACAGATGAAGGGAATCCACACCCACCAGCCGCCGGGCGCTACAAACTCTATGTTGGATTGGGCTGTCCTTGGGCACATCGAACTTTGGTTGTGCGATCGCTCAAAAAACTCGAAGCGGTAATATCAGTATGTATCGTCTCTCCTTCTCCCATTGAAGGCGGTTGGATATTTAACGATGAAGAAGAAGGTTGTCGCACACTGGCTGAATTTTATCAAAAGGCAGAACCCGGCTACAGTGGGCGCTCTACAGTTCCAGTATTATGGGATAACCAAACAAAAACCATCGTCAATAATGAGAGTTCAGAGATTATCGTCATGCTGAACTCTGAGTTTAACGAGTTCGCCAACAATCCGACGTTAAATCTTTACCCAGAAGAACTTAAAGAGAAAATTGACTGGTGGAATGAAAAGATTTACCACGCAGTAAATAACGGTGTGTATAGCTGCGGCTTTGCCCAGACTCAAGAAGCATACAATCAAGCCTGTAACGAACTGTTCACAACTCTCGATGAAATTGAACTTGCATTGCAGACTAATCGCTATCTCTGCGGTGAACATCTGACACTTGCAGATGTGCGTTTATTCACGACATTATTTCGGTTTGATAGTGCCTACTATGGGCTGTTTAAATGCAATCGGCAGCGAATTCGAGACTATCAAAATCTTGGAGCTTATCTGCGTGATTTGTATCAGCTTCCAGGTGTGGCTGACACTTGCGACGTAGAAACCGTGAAGCGGGATTACTACGGAAACCTATTCCCACTCAACCCCGGTGGAATTATCCCCAATGGCCCTGATATGTCTTATCTTAATCAACCACACGATCGCGATCGCATCGGCAAGGTGAATGCTTCATAAGGTACATTGAGAACTGATACCTCGATGGCTACATTGCGGAGTTAGTGTAATCGTGAACCAGATTAATCGAGTTGCAATTGTCGGTGGAACTCATGGCAATGAGTTTACAGGAGCCTACCTGATCCAAAAATTTGCCCAGTTTCCTGATTTAATTACTAGATCGAGTTTTGAGACAGTCACCCTGTTAGCAAACCCTCATGCTTTTACCGCCGGGAGGCGATATATAGAGAAGGATTTAAATCGCTGTTTTCTTAAGCAAGACTTACAAGATCCGACTCTGAAAAGTTACGAAGAATTGCAAGCTAAATTAATTCAACATACCCTAACATCAAATAGGGATAAACAAGCAGATTTCATCTTAGACTTACACAGTAGTACAGCTAATATGGGTCTGACAATTATTCTTGATAACAGTCATCCCTTAAATTTGAAATTGGCTGCTTATCTGAGCCAGATTAATCCTTTCGTGAGGATTTATCGCTGTTCATTTCAATCTGTTGAAGAAAACCCATTTGTAAATTCTCTGTGCGAATTAGGCTTTGCGATCGAGGTTGGGCCGATTGCCCAAGGTATCTTAAAAGCAACACTATTCCAACAAACAGAGAAACTTGTTCACGCGCTTCTAGACTATCTAGAACAGTTTAACCAGGGTGAAATCCCATCAAATAACGAAACGTTGATTCTCTATGACCACTTATCAACTGTGGACTACCCAAAAAAATCTGATGGGACAATATTTGGGATGATTCATCCAGAGCTTCAGGACAAGGATTATCAAGCCTTGAATCCGGGAGATCCGATTTTTATCACGCTTGATAATAAAACAATTGTTTATGAGGGTGCATCTACCGTTTGGCCGATTTTTATTAATGAAGCAGCTTACTACGAAAAGGGAATCGCAATGTGTTTGACCCAGAAGCAGCAAATCAATATCTAGATGTGAATAAAATTTTTGTATAATTGCTTTTGATTAGAAATTAGGAGAGAAATTTAACACCCAAATAATTACTTGCTAAAAATACTTGTATAAGTTTAAATGTATCTTGTTTATGATATATTAATTACCAGTACTTAAGTATCAGGGTAAAAAGTTGTCCAAAGAGCTGATCGAGTCGAGTCAAAGGAGCGCTAAAAAATTATTATCTAAATTCACCCGGAATATTTTCAGAGAAGCAGAATTTCTTTATAAATATGGGACACTCATCTCGGCGATGTCAATTATAGGCTACGCCCGCAGAATAGTGTTCTTAAAGTTGAGAAGCAGTAAACATTTTGACATGAGGTTTACACTGAAGATATCCCTAAGTAAAAGTATGAAACTTTACTGATAGCATCTAAAACTAAGACTATATTTACGCTTAAAATTGTCCAAATACTTGAACTAATAATGAAAACCAAGCAAAAAGGAAACAGACCAATAGCCAGTCTTTCTTTAGACTTGGATAATATTTGGTCTTATTTAAAAAATCAGGGCGCTTCCGGTTGGGAGACTTTCCCATCTTACCTAGATATCGCAGTGCCTCGTTTCTTAGATATTCTTCAACAATGGGATTTGACAATCACAGTATTCATTGTAGGTCAGGATGCAGCACTAGAAAAGAATACTAAGGCAATACAAGCGATCGCTAATGCTGGTCACGAAATTGGCAACCATTCATTTTATCACGATCCTTGGCTACATCTGTATTCAGAGAATGAAATTGAAGAAGAAGTGGCCCTCGCCGAACAACATATCAAACGCGTTACTCATCAGCATCCTATCGGTTTTCGGGGGCCAGGATACAGTTTTTCTCCAGCAGTATTGAAAGTTCTAGCACGACGGGGATACGAATATGATGCTTCAACTTTTCCCACATTTTTGGGGCCAATAGCACGAGCTTATTATTTAATAACCTGTAAATTAAGCAAAGAAGAACGTAAGAAACGGGAAGCGCTTTTTGGCGGTTTTAAAGAGGGTTTGCAGCCTCTAAAACCTTATCAATGGCATCTGGGTAAGGATAAACTAACAGAGATTCCCGTTACCACTATGCCAATTTTTAAAGTGCCAATTCACTTCAGTTACATCATGTTTCTGAGTACATTTTCTTCGGAATTGGCCTTACTCTACCTGCGAATTGCCCTGTGGCTGTGTAAACTTACACGCGTCCAGCCTTCTTTGCTACTCCATCCCACAGACTTTATCAGTCAAGAGGATGTGCCAGAATTATCATTCTTCCCTGGTATGAGTGTCCCTACTTACAAAAAGCTGGCAATAGTGAACAAAAGTTTAGAAATTATATCCAGTCAGTTTAATGTTTTGACTGTTGGACAACATGCCAAATTCGTAGCCGGTGCCCGCCAACTGCCTGTATTAGTACCTCAAAAGAGATGAGGAGGTAGTTAAGAATATTTGTAGGTTGGGTGGAACAAAGTGAAACCCAACAAACCTTTTAAGAAGTAAAAAGTAAAAAGTAAATCCGATTACCAATTACAAGAAGCAAACAAATTAGCAACAATCTCAACTAGTTCTCCTGGAGAAACTGGCTTAGATACATGAGTCTGAAATCCAGCTTCCAAAGCGCGAATCCGGTTCTCGCTATCGCCATAAGCAGTTAAGGCAATAGCTGGAACTTTTCCACCCATATCTGGCTTAAGCGCCCGTATTTTTCGGATCAAAGTGTAGCCATCTTCCCCAGGCATACCTATATCGCAAATTAAGACATCAGGTTGCAATTGGGGTAAGACTTCCCGTGCAGCTGGTGCAGATGGAACTGCTACGATGGTGGCTCCATCTGCTTCTAATACTGTAGTAATAAAAAAGCGAATATCATCATCATCTTCAACTACAAGAATATTTAAGCCAGCAAGAGGCAAAGAAGGTTGCATAACAAATTACATTTTAATTTTGTCTAACAACAAATGCCGACTTAAAGATTTTGTTTTACTTTAGCCGTAAGCACAACAATCTTGTAGCTAGCAATAACTTTTAACCATTTTCCATTGTATCTGTCTAGTACATTACATAATGTTAATATTTGTGTGGTGTTTAACAATCTATAAAGATAGATAGTCAATAACTCTGATATCACGCAAAGCGAATCCTTGAGCGTCTGACTCGCTAACGCTGCGCTATCCGTCAGTCGTACAAAATTAATTCTGGATTCTGACTCCTGACTACTGAGTTTTGTTCGATAATTTCTAGTTCTTGATAACCTGTTTGTTGGTCAAAAGTTCTATTAAAAGTAAATTTCTCACTCGCACCAATAACTATTTCAGCAATTGTGTAAATAATGCATCCATCGTCAAGATGTCCGCCGATAGTTTTGCCTTCTCGATCAGAAATAGCAATGTGCAAATGTACACCTGTAGTTGCAATTGTACCGTTGAGAGCGATGATTTCAAATTTTCCAGTTAATACTGTACTAACGTCTTGATTAGCAAAGCGAATTTTTGCTGCTTCTAGGCTACCAATGGCACTTAATATAAATCCTGCTTTGATGTCTTCCTGTTTGACAAAATTCTTTAAGCTTTGTCTTAAATCGTCCTGGGGTTTCAATCTGATCGCAAAAACTTTCATTAGTCAATAGTCATTAATTAGTTTTTTAAGTAATATCCAGCAATTAAACCACGTAAAAATTATCAGGATTTTTACTGAACCATCAATACAATAAATATTACTAATATATAGATAAGTATTATCAGGATGCCAAATATGTTAGATTTTCCGCTTCAGTGCAAAAACTTGAAAGAGCAGGTTGAATCTATATTACAACTTTTACAACAAGAACCAACCCTACGTTCTGAAGATATTACACCTGTACAAACTTCTTTAAGTAAAGCGATTTCTCCTAAGTTTGAGATTGTGTTTGCAGGTGCGTTTAGTGCTGGCAAATCAATGCTAATCAATGCACTATTAGAGAGGGAATTACTCTACAGCGCAGAGGGACACGCTACAGGTACAGAATGCAAAATCGAGTATGCAGAAATAGATAAAGAACGTGTTGTTTTAACGTTTTTAAGTGAAGCAGAGATTCGGGAACAAGTAGCTTGTTTGTGTCAGCAGCTAGGATTTAAGACAGTTCCTAATATTAACCAAGAAACTGATTTAATTGACTTGCTATTGCGAAGTGATAAAGTTATTCAGCAGGAAGGTGGTGAGAGTAAATCAGAACGTGCAAAACAAGCGAAGGCGTTAATATTGTTACTAGAGGGATATATAGAAAACCGCGATCGCATCAACACTGTAACTAATGCTACATATTCAATGGAGCAATTTAATTTTTCTAACCTCAAGGAAGCTGCGGGATATGCCCGTCGTGGTTGTAACAGTGCCGTATTGAAGCGAATAGAATATTACTGCAATCATCCACTACTACGAGATGGCAATGTAATTATTGACACTCCTGGTATCGATGCGCCAGTAGAGAAGGATGCACAGCTAACTTATGCCAAAATTCAACATCCTGATACTTCAGCGGTGGTGTGTGTGCTAAAACCTGCTTCGGCGGGTGAGATGACAAAAGAAGAAACCGAACTTTTGGAATTAATGCGAGAGAACACCGGAGTACGCGATCGCGTCTTCTATATCTTCAACCGCATCGATGAGACTTGGTACAATACCCAACTACGGCAACGATTAGACGATTTAATTAGTGGGCAATTTCACAATTCCAGCAAGGTTTATAAAACCAGTGGATTACTAGGATTTTACGGCAGTCAGATTAAACAGACAAGTCAAAAAGATAGATTTGGTTTAGACTCTGTTTTCGCAGAAAGTATTAAAGGTTTAGATGGTAAAGAAGAAACACCACAATTTGTCTATGCGTTTAATAACTACTGTGTCAATTCCGGAAAACTATCTTCCACTAAATTTCGTGTCTCAGTGAATGGCTTTGAAACCCCAAATCAAAATTATGTGCGGATTTTGGGAGATTGGGGAAATGAACTAATCCAACAGCTAATTCAAGATAGTGGGACTGAAGAATTTCGGACAGCAATTACTCGCTATCTTACCGAAGAAAAGCGCCCACAATTATTTAAAAATCTTGCTGATGATTTAGAAGATATTTGTATTAAGCTGAAGAAACATTATCAGAGTGTACAACGCAATTTAGATAGTCAGCCTCAAGAGATTGAGACGATGAAGGCGCAAGAATTGCAAGGACTAAATCAGCAACTCCAACAAATTGGCAAAGAATTTAGTGAGCATATCACAGAAGAAGTTAACCATGTAATTAATAATTCTTGTGATAGTTTTGAAGCAGATTTTAAGCAATTGCAATCACGAATGATTCGCCGTCTAGATGAATTGCTAGATACTTTTTCTGTGGCTTATGCTTATCGACGTGCAACCATTAGCCATCCCCGCAATGCTACTGCACCTTTAATTGCTATTTTAGTGGAGGCATTTTATTACTTAGCAAATCAATTAGAAGATATCTTGGTTGAATCTTCTCAGCAAGTAGTTGCAAATTATTTTCAGCGGTTGATTGAAAAGATTCGTAAATCAGAATATTATCGCCAATTGTATCGTTTATTAGATTGTGATGGCGGCATTGAACAAGAGATGAGAAATTTAGAAAAACAAGTTAGTCAAGCCTTAGTGAGTGCAGCTAGCGTAGAGTGCGATCGCTTCGTGCGAGAAAGCCCCAGATTTTACGATGAAGGCACTTTTTCTATATATCAATTTCGCCAAACTCTATTACAAACTTCTCAAGGTTACGATGCTGAAAGTATCATAGAAGCAGAGCCAGCAATTAGACAGTTATTGAAGTTAGATTTTGAACCCAAAGTTTCCCAAACTATTCGTAAATCTTTCCGTCAAACCATCAACCAAACGCTCAAAACTCAGTTGTTACCAATGGCAGATCAGCAAGCAGATCAGATTTTGCAGCAATATCCACAGGCGCGTGCTTATCTAGAGAGAACACTAGAACAAGAAGCTGAAGAAAAAATTGCGAATAATCGCCGATTATTAAATATTGTTGAAGAAAACATTGCCGCATATAATTCAGCAGCTTCTAGTATTAATACTTGTTTACAGGCGATGCAATTATATGACAATCTTTTACCCGTAATTGGTGATTTGCTTGATAATGATAGGAAGTTTGCTAATAATGAGTTTTTGATTTCTGATGTGGTACAAGAGGTTTAATTTTACATATCACAATCCGATTTGATTTGTGAAAATTAGCGGTATTTAGATCCCCGACTTCTTAAAGAAGTCGGGGATCTAACTTTTTAGAATCCTAATCCCTACCTTAATGGTTATGACTATCAAGCGTCGGCAATTTCTTACAACCTGTGGACTCGCTACCTTAGCCACCCAGATATCACCACTTACCGCCCAAGGTAAGCCATCTCCAAACATCATCCGCAAGCCATCCCGCCTGCAAGTGGGTGATACCGTAGGATTAATCGCGCCTGCGGGTATTGTTGATGCCAAAGATATTGAAATAGCGCAGCAATCATTTTCACAGTTAGGGTTAAAAGTCAAGCTGGGGAAGCATATTTTCGACCATTACGGCTATTTAGCGGGTAAAGATGCCGATCGCGCTGATGATATAAACTTGATGTTTAGCGATCGCACCATCAAAGCAATTATTCCTATGCGTGGTGGCTGGGGCTGTAATCGCATTTTACCTTTACTCAACTACTCGCTGATCCGCTCCCATCCGAAAATTATCATCGGGTACAGCGATATTACGACACTATTGTTAGCAATTAATGCCCGTAGTCAAATGATTACTTTTCATGGGCCAGTTGCCACATCTACCTGGAATCAGTTTACAGTTGATTACTTCAAGCGCATCCTATTTAATGGTGAAGCGGTAACTATGCAAAATCTCAACCCTAGCGAAGTGCGGGTTGAGACAATAGCACCGGGAAAGGCGAGAGGTAAACTTGGAGGTGGAAATTTATCAGTGCTATCAGCGATGGTAGGTTCACCTTACCTACCTTCTTGGAACAAAAGCATTCTGTTTGTGGAAGAAGTTGGCGAGGATGTTTACCGTGTAGATAGAATGCTGACGCAATTAAAAACTGCTGGGATACTTAATCAAATTGCTGGCTTTATCTTTGGACAATGCACTAAATGTAGTCTTGGGGATGAACCGTCATTTACATTAATGCAAGTATTGCAAGATCATATACTTCCTTTAGGGATTCCTGCTTGGTATGGTTCAATGATTGGTCATATTAAGGATAAATTTACCTTGCCAATCGGTGTAGAAGTGGAAATAAATGCTGAACTTGGGACAATACAAATGTTAGAGGCGGCTGTTAGTCTTGTTTAACACAAAATATCTTATCTATCGAATTAGCCATCATAAAAAGACCTCTCCCTGGTTTTACTACGCAAAACCGTCCCTCTCAGACTCGGAGAGGGACAGACTTGAACTTTAGTTCAAGGCAGGGAGAGGTTTATCGAACTCACGTTTGTTTGAGACACGAAAATCAGCCGCGCCACAGTGATTTTGATTAATATTTTGATAGACAGTATGCATTTCTCCTCGCTATGTTACGACTAACAGAAGTAAAGCTCCCGCTTGATCATCCTGAAGATGAGATCAAGACTGCCATCCTTAAAAAGCTGCAAATCACAGATGAAGAATTGATCAGCTATTCTATCTTCAAGCGTAGCTACGATGCCCGTAAGAAAGGAGAGATCACCCTTGTTTATATTCTGGATGTAGAAACGACTCAGGAAACTCATCTACTCAAGCGCCTGAAAAAAGATCCCCATCTGATGGCTACGCCAGACATGAGTTATCGCCCAGTGGCAAAAGCACCGAGCAATTTAGCGATTCGCCCTATCATCATTGGTACTGGGCCTTGTGGCTTGTTTGCAGGTTTGATGCTGGCACAAATGGGGTTCCGTCCGATCATTTTAGAACGTGGGAAAAAAGTTCGCGATCGCACTGCTGATACTTTTGGCTTTTGGAAGAAAAAATCAGACTTCAACCCCGAATCTAATGCCCAGTTTGGCGAAGGTGGAGCGGGTACATTTTCCGATGGCAAACTCTACAGTCAGGTTAAAGATCCTCAGCATTATGGACGCAAAGTACTAACCGAACTCGTCAATGCCGGAGCCTCACCGGAAATTTTATATATCAATAAACCGCATATCGGCACATTCAAACTGGTGGGAATCGTCCAAAGTATGCGAGCCAAAATCGAATCCCTCGGCGGTGAAATTCGCTTTCAAAGCCGGGTGGAAGATATCAACATCGAAAATGGACAGGTGCGGGGAGTCACCCTCGCCAGTGGGGAATATATCGCCAGCGATTATGTGGTTCTCGCAGTTGGTCACAGCGCCCGCGATACCTTTCAAATGCTATTTGAACGCGGGGTTTATATCGAGCCGAAACCTTTTTCCATCGGCTTTCGGGTTGAACATCCCCAGACTCTCATCGACAAATGTCGTTTCGGCGCTCAAGCTGGTCATAAGCTTTTAGGGGCTGCTGATTATAAACTGGTTCACCATTGCCAAAATGGTCGTTCCGTCTATAGTTTCTGTATGTGTCCAGGAGGCTTGGTAGTTGCAGCCGCATCAGAACCGGGGCGACTTGTCACCAATGGGATGAGCCAATACTCTCGTAATGAGCGCAATGCTAATAGTGCGATCGTTGTGGGTATTACACCTGAAGATTATCCAGGAAATGCCTTAGCGGGAATTGACTTCCAACGGCGCTTGGAAGAACGAGCATTTGAATTGGGCGGTGGAACTTATGAAGCTCCAGGGCAGTTAGTGGGAGACTTTCTCAACCATCGCCCCTCGACAGCATTGGGCACTGTTAAGCCGTCTTACACACCTGGGGTACATTTGGGTGATTTGAGCCAGAGTTTACCAGATTATGCGATCGCAGCTATCCGCGAAGCCCTTCCCGCTTTTGACAAACAAATTAAAGGTTTTGCAATGGATGATGCTGTGTTGACTGGGGTAGAAACCCGCACCTCATCACCGATTCGGATTAAACGCAAAGAGGATTATCAGAGTTTAAATACAGTCGGTCTTTATCCAGCTGGTGAAGGCGCGGGATATGCAGGGGGAATTCTCTCGGCGGGTATTGATGGGATTAAGGTGGCGGAGGCGGTAGCTTTAAGTATTTTGAGGAATTGATATTGGCAAAATCTGAAATATTGCCAATATTAATTTTAATATTAAGCTCCACCTAGATGCTTTAGAGGTAGAGCTTTGGTTTTTATGGCTGGTCAAGCGCGATGGCGTACACGCCCGCCATAGGCGATCGCACTGGGGAATTTAGCCGAATGTTAAAGCTGGTTCTTCACAGAAGTTAAATAGGGCTGACTCACTTTCTGATTCATCTTCAAATACAGCAGATATATACCATTCACAGGGCGAATCATTCGTATATTCAGCCCAAGCAATTGTTACTGTTTCACCCGATGGAATCCCTGAATCACTCAAGGTAAATGAAGCCCACTCTTCATCATCGACAGATACCCACAACTCTGTAATTGTTTGTTCGGTATCGTTAGTAACGGTAAACGTGAATTGGTCTGACATAAATAGCCCCTTAGCTATAAATAAATTACAGATTGTCAGTCACCGATTATACTGTCACCTTTTTAGAAAAAATCTCATTCTAGCTGCCATAATATAGGCTCAGAGAAGCTTTGAAGCTTTTTTTTGCTAAAGTTAAATTTCTTAAAGAGTGTTATAAATCTCACAGGCTCAATCTGAGCCTACAAATACCATTTCTTTGTGAGGCTGCGCCAAACCCTTTTAACTTCTTTCTTTACTTTGTGTCCTTGTCTGACGAGACGCTGCGCGAATGCGTCCTTCTCTAAGGAGACGCTGCGCGTAGCTTGCTTCTCTGTAGGAGTATGCGGTTCGTTTTCCTTTTGTATTTCCACCTTTGCAAATATACCAGGCGATTAGAAATCGCGGCTACACAAACGAAGTCCGCCTACGCGGACTCAAAGGATTGAAAGCAAGTCTAGAACTAGCTTTTAGATTGCCTCGTTCCCAGTCGGAGACTGGGAATGCTTGTCTTTGAGGCTCCGCCTCTCTTTAATGGCGGCAGAGCCGCTTTTGAGTTGCATTTCTAGTCGGAGACTGGGAACGAGGTTTTAAAGGAGTGTCAACTTAAGTTGACACCAATGGCAAGATGCCCACCCCACAAGATTGGGTAATTTATTTCTTGGAAGTCCCTTAATACAACTCATACTTCATTAACTGACAGGGCAACGTTCCGTTGTACACGGCAATTCGCTGGGATGATTTTAGTCCTATCGATTGAGACAGTTCCTTGTTGCCACTTAGCACAAATGCAGTCCAGCCTTTGAAGCGTTGCTTCAGGACATCGCCCAAAAGTTTATAGAACGCTCCTAAATCACTATCTCGTCCCAGCCGTTCGCCATAAGGCGGATTGCAGAATAAAATCCCACTGTCTGCGGGAGCAACAACATCAGCAAGTTCCATTTGAGAAAACCATACATGATTATCAACGCCGCAGTTTTGAGCATTGTTAATCGCTTGCTCAATTATATTTTCATCGCGATCGCTTCCCCAAATAGGCGCAGGCAGGGTATCCAATTGGCTATCCTTAGCTTCTTGGAGCAGTTTTTCTAAAAGGGATAAATCAAAATCGAGCCAATTTTCAAATCCAAAGGATTCGCGAAATAGCCCTGGTGCGATGTTAAGTGCCTTTAAGCTAGCTTCTAAGGGTAAAGTGCCAGATCCACAGAGAGGATCGTAGAACATTTGGTGTGGCTGCCAACCCGAAAGTTGAATCAGGGCAGCAGCTAGAGATTCCTTGAGAGGGGCTACTCCAACCGCAGGACGGTAGCCTCGGCGATGTAGACTATTTCCAGAACTATCGAGTTTAACGGTACAAAAATCGCGTTCAATATGAACATTGACCCGCACATCTGGTTCATGAAGTTCCACATTTGAACGCTCACCCAGATTTTCTTTCTGTTGGTCAACGATCGCATTTTTGACTTGTAGAGATGTGAAGTGGCTGTGGTTGAGGCGATCGTTTTTGCCCGTGACATTCACCGCCAGCGTCATGTCTGGCGTGAGATAGTTTTGCCAATCGATAGCCTGAATGCCGCGATAGAGATCCTTAGCATCAAGGCATGGAAACTCATGGATATGCACCAAAATGCGGAACGGTAGCCTAGCCCAGAGGTTGACGCGATAAAGCAGAGTGCGATCGCCCTCAAAGGCTACACCACAAAATCCTGGCTCTACGGAATGGGCACCCAGTTGCTCTAACTCCTGAGCCGCCAGGGTTTCTAATCCGCGAGCAACCGTTGCAAAATAATTCATAATTCGTAATTCGTAATTAATGGCTATTAGTAACTCAAATTCTCTTAGTCCACGGAGGTGGACTTTGCTTGTGTAGTTGCGTTCGCCCTTGGCGTGCCGGAGGCATCATTCTATTCGCCTCATACTTTTCTACGATTCATCTAGAAATTTCTATAATCAATCATTGTTTGGCGATAAACATCTGGCAAACCTGTATCAAAACACTTTCCTTTAACAACATATCCTGTCATTTCTTCTTCCTGACGCAATCTTTCCAGACAGGATGTTAACTGAAATTCACCTCGTTCTCTGAAATTTTTGTTTATATGTTCTGCTAGAAATTCAAAAATTTTCGGCGTAAGTAAATATAAGCCAAATATACCTAAAAACTCATTTTCTGTCATTCCCTCTAAACGCAAATATCTTTGTGCATAATCAATTGTAGGTTTTTCATAGAGTTGTGTAACTGACAAAATCGAGTTTAATTCTTGCCAAACTCCTGTTACACAACCAGCTTTATGAATTATTTCTGCTGGCATTGTAGTTAAGCCAATAACGTTTTGATTAACTCGTTCATAAACATCTAAAACTTGACTAGCACAAGATTTTTCAATATCAGATGCATAAATGTGGTCGCCCAACATGAGTAAAAACGGCTCATCTTGCACCCAATCTTTGGCACAAAATACCGCGTGGCCATAGCCCAATTGCTCCTCTTGTAATAAAATGGTAATTCTACTACCTAAATCTTCGAGATATCGGCTATATTCTTGATTTTGCGGTGAAAGTTTATCTAAAAGTTCTTTTTTGGGTGGCTTTTTCAATAAATTTTCAAAGATTTCTTTGTCATCTGGCTGCACCACAATCCCTACTTCTGCAATTCCAGCACTAATTGCCTCTTCAATAATTGCAAGAATTACAGGTTTTGCCCTACCATCTCGATCGATAATCGGGAAAAGTTCTTTTTTCACAACCTTGGTAGCTGGAAACAAACGAGTACCGAAACCAGCTACCGGAATCACAGCTTTTCTAACTTTATTTTTTTGCATAAATGCATCGTCACCCCAACTTTTCAAACAACTCCGCCAACACCACATTAGAAAACAAAAAGCCTTGGGGATCAATCAAACGCAACCTTCCCTCTGCAATTTCTACCCAACCATTCTCAAAATATTCTTGCAAACACTGGCAAATTTCCTCCACCTTCTCTTCGCCAAAGGCCTCCGCCAACGCTGCCAAACTCACACCCTCCGCTAAACGCAACCCCAACATTAACGTTTCTAACAATACTTCCTTTGGGGGAGTCACATCACAATCAATCACACCGCCAGCTTGCACCCACTGGTAATACTCCTTCGTTTTGCGCGGACGAGTGAAGCGTTTGCCCTCAACATAACTCGCTGCACCCATACCAAAGCCGTAATAAGGGCGGTTTTCCCAATAAACTCGATTATGCCGACACTGATAACCAGGTTGAGCATAATTAGAAATTTCATAATGCTCATAACCTGCACTAGTTAAAATCTGCTGCGCCATCAGGTACATTTTGACTGTGGCTTCATCCGTAGGCATTGGAGTATCACCAGGTTTGTAGTAACGACCAAAGGCTGTACCTGGCTCAATAGTGAGATCGTAGATGGAAATGTGAGTGGGTGCGATCGCCACCGCTTTTAAGAGAGAATCCTGCCATTGATCTAAAGACTGATGCGGCAACCCAGAAATTAAGTCTAAGCTAAATACGGGAATCTCGACTTGGTGAATCAGTTCCACAGCTGCAAAAATATCTTCAACTGAGTGCGATCGCCCTGCCCTCTGCAATAATTCTGCTTGAAAGGCTTGTACACCCAAACTCACCCGGTTTACGCCTGCACTGTGATAGCCTGCTATATGGGCTAAATCAAAGGTGGCTGGGTCAATTTCCATAGAAATCTCTGCCCCAGAAGCAATCCCAAAATGCTTTTGTAGCTCTCTGAGTATACGTTGTAGCTGCTCTGTTGATAGCAGCGAAGGAGTACCACCACCGAAGAAAATTGTCTTCAGAGGTTGAGCAAATGCTGGGGTCATGGCAATTTCTTGACATAGCACCTCAACATATTGGGAGATAGTACCAGATGTTTCGCCCCGCAAGCGATCGCCCACAACAGACACGGGGAAATCACAATAAAAGCACCGCCGCCTGCAAAAAGGAATATGCAGATAAGCAGAACTCACAATTCCAGAAATACTAAAATTTTGACTCATTTTGAGAAAAGTTTGGAGTTAACCCAACTGCAAATTAGAGACAATAAAAATGAGATAATACCAATTTTGTATGAAGATGCACAGAATATTAAACGAACCGCTAAGTACGCCTTCTCTACGAGAGGCTCCGCCAACGCGCAGCGTCTCGAACAGAAGAGCGCCAAGAATAGAGAGTTACTCATTTAGTGCAGCTTCACATTAAATTGGTATAACAATTCAGGAGCCAAGAGCCAGGAGCCAGAATAATCGTAAAATCAAGCCTGCAATAACTTCTTGATTTTATTAAACTTATTAAGTTTGGGTATCAAGGTCTTCTGAATTCTGAATTCTGAATTCTTACAAAATGAGTAGTTTATTTACAAATTTTTGTCGTTTTACAAAGAAACAATGAAAAATATTAAGATAAGAGCCTTTAGTTATAATAATTGCAGATATTGTCAGCCTAAACCCTTAGTGTAAGTCAATATTCATTAGTCTATCTTACCGATACAATAAAACATACTTAACTTGATCGGTGAACACAGTTGTAGGAAAACAAGACAACCATGCTTGACGCAATTATCATTTTCTCATTTATCCTCGCAGCGTCGGGAATAGGGTTCTACAGCATTGAACTACTACCCAATGGGGCGCTAGATCAGGTAACGAATTTAGAAGCTTTACGCTTAGTTGTTGCCGTCTTTGCCGCTATTATTGGTGGTGCGATCGGGCTGAGTTTCCAGACGACATATCGTCGCTTGGAGGCACAAGTCAAAGAAATGCCTTTAGAAGTAATTTTAACGCGTGCGATCGGCTTAGTGATTGGGCTATTGTTAGCTAACCTCATGCTAGCCCCACTATTTTTACTACCCATTCCAGCGGATTTTGGATTTATTAAGCCATTGGTGGCAGTTGTCGGTAGTATTATCCTCTCCGTCACTGGCATGAATTTGGCAGACACCCACGGGCGGGGCTTATTGCGGTTCATTAATCCCAACACCGTCGAATCGATGGTTGTGGAAGGAACGCTAAAACCAGCCAATACCAAAGTTTTAGATACTAGCTGTATTATTGATGGTCGTATTGAAGCCTTACTAGAAACAGGGTTTTTAGAAGGACAAATTCTTGTACCGCAGTTTGTCTTGCAAGAACTCCAACAAGTAGCCGATGCTAGCAAAGATCAAAAACGGGTGCGGGGAAGACGAGGACTAGAAATTCTCAACCGCATCAAAGAAGATTACCCCGATCGCATCCTGATTAATGGAGTTGACTACGACGATATTCCCACAGTCGATGCCAAGTTAGTGCGCTTTGCCCAAGAAATCAGCGGTACATTGCTAACCAACGACTACAACTTGTCTAAAGTCGCCAGTGTTCAGAAAGTACCAGTTTTGAACGTAAATGATTTAGTGAACGCCGTGCGTCCAAGCTATTTACCTGGCGACAACCTTGATTTAAAAATTCTCAAGGAAGGCAAAGAACCAAGCCAAGGCATTGGCTACCTAGACGACGGCACAATGGTAGTCGTTGAAGAAGGCAGCAATTATGTGGGTGGTGAACTGCGAGTAGTAGTTACCAGTGCTTTGCAAACCACCGCAGGAAGAATGATTTTTGCCAAACCCCAAGCTTCAGCATTGGCGTGAGGGAAATGTCCGGTGCAATTAAATATAAATTGTCTAATCGGTGCAGTCAACCTGCACCGATTATTTATTTGGATTCATCAGACATTCACTATTTGTCAATTGGTTGAAGACACTTATACTCAACAACAATACCGACTCAATCAATTAATTAATTAACTCGCTACTTTTGCCCGGTATTCAACTTCGCCTAGATGACATTTTGCCTCGTTAAGTGTAGGCATAGTTTATGAATCAATATATTTTATAATGAGCAATAAAACACTTGTAGAGACGGCAATTTATCGCGTCTCGAAAACCCAAAATTGTTGCCAGTAGCCCTTAACCCAAGCGTATTGGTTTATTAATATAGTAATTTGGGCAGCAAGAAGCCGTAACTACACTAGTGCGTATTAATACATCAGTTTGGATAGTCAGCCCAATCGATTGCTGCATTGCTCCCGACTGAAATGTCTTTAATTTTGAATTTTGTTAGCGAGTCTGCGTACCCTTATAGGGAAGCAAGCTACGCTTTTAGCGTCTGTCTGCGACACGCTGCGCGAACGTAGAGAGCGTCATTTTGAATTTTGAATTGTTAAAACCTTCCCCACTCCTCACTCATAATATGCGAACATAATTTAAGTTGTAGCTGAATACCTGCACAGAGATTTAAAATGGATACCATTGCAATCCCTGTTCTGAATCGCCAAGTAGATGCCACGGTAGAAATTCCTGATTCTACAAGTATTACCAATCGGGCGTTACTCGTCGCAGTCTTAGCGTCAGGTGACTCGATTTTAGAAAATGCCTTATTTAGTGAAGACTGACATTTGCTGTCACAGACTTAAAGCTTCCAGGCATTGTAATAAAAGATCCTGGTTGTACAGCTAAAACTTTTCCCGATTACTTTACTCGATTTTTCCAAATGTTAAAACAATAAAAGAAAAGGTGAATTGCAATGTCAAATATTCGAGAAGGAATGCCAGTACTTGCCCGTCATGAAGGAGATTGGGTAGGAACTTATACAGTAGTTGATACAACAGGAAAAATCCTCGACAAGTATGAATCTCACTTAACTTGTCAATTTCCAGAAAACGGCCCTCATCCCTACTACCAGATTAATCGCTACAAATGGTCTGATGGTAAACGAGAAGAATATGAATTTCCAGGAATCTATAAAGATAATAAGCTTTGGTTTGACACCGATCGCATAGACGGAAAAGCCTGGGAAGCTGATGATTCGATTGTTATTTTGTGGTTTAGTTATAAGACAAACCCAGAAATGAGCTTATATGAAATGATCTACATTAGCCCTGACAATAACAATCGTGCCCGTACTTGGCATTGGTTTAAGAACAATCAAATCTTTCAACGCACCCTAATTCAAGAAGAACGGGTAAGATAGTAATTTCTCCCCTCAAAGATAAACGCTCATTATTCTCTAGTCCGCGCAGGCGGACTTTGTTTGTGTAGCCACGACTTTCAGTCGTTAGGCTTTCATCTCCAATCTCAACTTAGTAAGGTACACGCATGGCCAAAGGTGACAAAATAAACTTTTCTACTCCTAGCGGATTTCCAGAATTTCTTCCTAGCGAAAAGCGTCTAGAATTACATTTGTTAGATATCATCCGCAGAGTTTTTGAAAGTTATGGATTTACACCCATTGAAACACCTGCTGTAGAACGTTTAGAAGTGCTGCAAGCTAAAGGTAATCAAGGTGACAATATCATCTATGGCATTGATCCCATACTGCCACCAAATCGACAAGCCGAGAGAGATAAATCTGGCGAAACTGGTTCAGAATCCAGAGCTTTAAAGTTTGACCAAACAGTTCCTTTAGCCGCGTACATTGCCCGTCACTTAAACGAATTAACCTTTCCGTTTGCTCGTTATCAAACCGATATAGTTTTTCGGGGAGAACGGGCGAAAGATGGGCGTTTTCGTCAGTTTCGCCAATGCGATATTGATGTAGTTGCTCGTCGTGAACTAAGTTTACTCTATGATGCTCAGATGCCTGCAATTATCACGGAGATATTTGAAGCAATTAATATTGGTGATTTTCTGATTCGCATCAATAACCGAAAAGTTCTTACTGGTTTTTTTAAATCAGTGGGAATTGCCGAAAATCAAATTAAATCGTGTATTGGTATTGTTGACACGCTAGAAAAAATTGGTGAAAGTAAAGTAAAACACGATTTAGAGAAAGAAGGAATTTTAGAAGAACAGGCGCAAAAAATCATTGAGTTTATCAAAATAAACGGTTCCGTTGATGAAGTCTTAGATAAACTAAAACATCTCGCCCAAAATCTGCCAGGAACCGAGCAATTGAGCTTAGGAATCACCGAATTAGAAACGGTAATTGCAGGAGTGCGTAATCTCGGAGTTGCCGAAAACCGTTTCTGTATTGATTTATCCATCGCCCGTGGTCTTGATTACTATACCGGCACAGTTTACGAAACAACCTTATTAGGACATGAAGCTTTAGGCAGTATTTGTTCTGGTGGTAGATATGAAGAACTAGTCGGGGTATTTTTGGGCGAAAAAATGCCTGGTGTTGGCATTTCTATTGGCTTAACTCGCTTAATTAGTCGTTTGTTAAAAGCTGGTATTCTAAATACCTTAGCTGCGACACCAGCCCAAGTGATGGTAGTGAATATGCAGGAAGATTTAATGCCTACTTATTTAAAAGTTTCTCAAAGTCTGCGTCAGGCGGGAATTAATGCGATCACTAACTTTGAGAAGCGTCCCTTAGGTAAACAATTTCAGTTAGCAGACAAACAAGGAATTCAATTTTGCGTAATTATTGGTTCTGAAGAAGCCGCAGCACAAAAGTCATCACTCAAAGATTTGAAAACAGGGGAGCAAGTAGAAGTGCTATTAGAAAATTTGGCAGAGGAAGTTAAAAAAAGGCTTACTTAAAATATAAAGTAGCAACTGTCTATGACGATGCGTTACAGCTTCCGCCTTACACACTTTACTTATTTGGAAGTTCTTTATGAGTTTGTCGGATCTCCCTAATCTCTGGGTTCCTTTAGCACTTTTAGGTTTAATTGTTATAGCTGCTGTATTTTTCAGCCGCAGCAATTGATATTTAAACGATTACAGAAACTAAGTACACGTCAACATAAAAGGGATTCGGAAATATCGAGGGTTGATGTTGGGTTTCACTACGTACCCCTACGGGGAAGCAAACTACCACCCAACCTTGTATCTTAGAAAGAGTAGTAGACCGTCCCAACCTTGGTCAACAATTTTAATCAAATTTTAAAAGTTCACTTAAATTCAACAATTTTGGAGTCTCTTTACTGACAATTAATGGTAGCTTTCCATTCCATTTTTCTATTGCTTGCCTTTGCAGAATTTCTGGAGTTAAACCATCGCGTAATAATCTGTGTGCCTCAGCCTCTCCCTTGGCTAAATTAACTTTAGCCTCAGCCTGTCTTGTTGCTTTCAGCGCGATAAACTCTGCTCGTTTTGCTTCTTGTTCAGCAATCTGCTTCGCCTCTACCGCCTCATCAAATCGTTCTGAGAAATGAACATGAATTAGAGAAATATCATCAACTGCAACATGATAGCTACTGAGTCGTGTGGATAATGCCTCATCTACTCCACTTTTGACTTCTCCTCGTTTAGTAATAATTTCTTCAGCAGTATACTTTGCTATGACTGATTTTATTACTTCTGCAACTGCTGGGTTAATAATCCGAATGACTACATTTTGCTCATCTCCAATTTCTTGAAAAATAACATTTACTTCCTGCGGAATAATATGCCAATTAAGAGCGACATCGGCGAAAACACTTTGTAAATCTTTGGAAGAAGCCTCAGCCGAAATTTCCTGTTTTTGGACTTGAATACTCAACTTTTTTACGGTATTGACTACAGGAATAATTAAGTGGAGTCCTTCTCCTAATATTTGGTTTTGTACTTCGCCAAATTTCATCAATACGCCTCGTTCACCTGCATTTACAATCACACAAGGCGTCAGGAAGAGAGTTATCAGGAACAAAAGAGCAGTTAGTTTGCCGGCACTGTTAAAAGTTGTAATTTTTCTCATCTGTATGAAATATATATGTGTATGGCATAAAGACACATATTTAGGAGTTATAGGCTTCTTCCTGTCATGCTCTTACAACTTTGACTCTAAGTCAATTTCTATGTCACTTTAGCCAAGGTAACAAATAGCGCTTCTCTTTTGAATGAGAAGCGCTAAGTAGGTAGACGTAATTAAATGTCATCTCAAAGGGCTAGACGCGATGACTACGAGTTTTTGACTAAACTCATTAGCTGCTTATCTAGTTGGATGAGGTAATCTCTACCGTAAGCTCCATTCTCTAACCCTATGACAAGATGATGGGGAATGTCTTGTCTAATTTCTTCGCTACAAGAACCAGCAGCTAGAGCGATCGCCCCTACGGTATCCACATCCCCGGTAAAAGCGATACAATCTTGCAAAAGTTCGCTCATAGTGTCATTTCGCATCACCGCAGTAATCGCGGCTCTAACACTCATCCAGCCTTTGGACTTTACCTTACCTTCCCACGGTTTAGACCATTCACCAGATACGTAACCTTCTAGAAATAGTCCTAATTTGCGCTTTGCTCCCAGTCGATAGATAAAATAATGTGACATTAAGGCAGCCGCAACGGCAGCATTAATCCCATCTGGTGTATTGTGGGTAATTGCCGCTTGAATTGTTGCCGCCTCAATGACTTTTTCTGGTGTCGGATAGATGCCAATGGGCGCTGCACGCATCGCTCCCCCGCTTTTGTCACTATCAGGGTTAATTTTCGTTAAAAACTCTTCACCATCTTGAATTTCTCCCAGAAAATGGTAGAAATTTCTAGAATAACCCTCTCTCTCATCGCGTTTGAAGGCTCTAACAAAGCTATCGGCTAAAACTTCTGGCGTCCACGGTGCTTGAGCAACAATCACTTCTGCAATAGCAATGCTCATCTGGGTATCATCAGTATAGCTGCCAGGAACGAGTCGAAAACGCGGATGTTCGACGTATCGACTCAAGTCGTTGTTAACGATCATCTCATCAGCATATTCAAAGCCTGCACCGTAAGCATCTGCAATCGCTAACTCTAGCAGCATAAGGAAAGAGTATTAAATTAAAAACGGACGCGCCAGAAAAAAGCTAGAAACAGATTTAGCATCTACCGGCTCTCCCTCCAGAATAGCTTTTTCTAATTCTTCGGGAGTCAAAAACACAGTTTCGATATCCTCGTCTCCATCTTGTGGTGGTGGTGTCTCCAGCTTTTCTAAATCTCGTGCCAGAAAAGCATAGATAATTTCATCAGAATAGCCGGGAGCTAGGAAAAATTCGCCCAGTTTGTCCCATTTTTGGGCACTATAGCCAGTTTCTTCGGCGATTTCACGCTGTATTGTTTCTAAAGGCTGCTCATTTGCTTCCACTGTCCCCGCCGGAAATTCTAATATCCGTCCCTGAATTGCAAAACGATACTGGCGCACCAGTACAAGTTTACCTTCTGCTGTCACTGGCACAGCTAGGGCACCACCAGGGTGACGAATACATTCCCATTCGCCTTCTGATTTATTCGGCAAACGCAAGCGATTAACTTCAAAATCAAACTTGCGTCCTTTATAAAACAGGCGTTGTCTTAGTAGTTGTGGTAATTCTCTACCTAATGGCATATTAAAATCTGATTATCTGTGAATACAGAGGCAAAATCAGCGTTCTTCTACCTTTAAGGATGGTAATTTTAATTGCCCACCCATAAATGTACATCTGAACAGTCTACCTCTTTCAGCAGTTCTTTAATAACACACCCGGAAACTGGTTCTAGCCAATCTGGGGCAATTTCTGCTAGTGGTACTAACACAAAGGCCCGATCCCACATTCGTGGGTGGGGAATCTGGAGATTTGGCGTATCCATAATAATGTCATCATATAATAACAAATCCAAATCTAGGATGCGTGGTCCCCAGCGTTCCTGACGCACACGCCCAAATTGTTGTTCAATCCCTAACAAAATTTCTAATAACGGCTGGGGTAGAATTTCTACCTGCAATGTGACGCAGCCATTGAGGTAATCTGGCTGTGGTGGCCCCACGGCTTTGGTTTGATACCAGTTGGATCTGGCTTCTAAGAGAATACCTGGCGTTTGGGCTAAAATCTCTATTGCTGCTTCTAAAACTGTCTGGGAATCGCCGATATTACTACCCAGGGCAATGGCGCTACGTCTGGGTTTTGCTTTGGTGTAGCTAGCAATAGGCATCAGACTCTCCTGAAGTAAGCTGATTGCGGGCTGTCTTTGCGGATACTTTGCTGCACCTGTTTCAGAAAATGTCAATAGTTATATTGCTAATATCAAAATTGCCAGCATTTTTACAAACTATAATTAATCAAAATTAAAAAACATTATTTTTATGATGAATTTAGTTAATTAATTTATGGGATATTATACTAACACAAAGGTAGTACTATAACCCCAAAGCTGATTGATAGTTGGTTATATAGTTACTACTTTGAGCGAGGAACTGACGTGGGGAAGCTTACCTCCTGGTTCAAGCGAAGACCAACTAATTTGAGTGACTCTGGACAAGGAGGAACAAATGAGAGCTTACCACCAGCACATCTGGCGCAGACGAGGCAGTTACCGAGCAAAATGAAAATTTTACCATCTAGGACGAAGGCCAATCGGTCAACTGGCGGTAAACCATTCTACCGCCGCTTATGGTTTTGGGCAGGCTTGGGTGTAGGTGGTGGAATAGTCGCCTTGATCTACGTCATCAATTCAATAGATCGGACTTTGCCAGATCAGTCCGAGTTGAATGCCGTACTCAGAGAGCAAACACTGACCATTAAAGCTGCTGATGGCAGCATATTACAACAACAAGGTGAAGCAACCAGAGAACAGCTAAAGCTGGAACAAATACCAGATAATTTAAAAAAAGCTTTCATCGCCTCAGAAGATAGAAGATTTAAGCAACACAACGGAGTTGATCCGCAAGGGATTGTGAGAGCAGGTTTGAATAATTTGCGATCGCAAGGTGTGGTAGAAGGTGGTAGCACCATCACCCAACAACTAACGCGGATTCTGTTTTTGAAACAAGAACAGACAATCTGGCGCAAACTTAAGGAAGTCCGCCTAGCCCAAAAACTGGAGCAAGAATTAACCAAAGATCAGATTTTAGAGCGTTACCTGAATCTGGTTTATTTGGGATCTGGAGCTTACGGTGTGGCAGATGCAGCCTGGGTATATTTTAGTAAGTCGCCAGACCAACTTTCCCTAGCAGAAATGGCAACGATTGCGGGATTAGCCCCTGCTCCTAGCTTGTACGCTCCAGACAAAAATCCCGAAGCGGCAATCCGGCGGCGTAACTTAGTATTGTTACGGATGCAAGAAGATGGAGTTATTACCCCAGAACAAAGGCAAGCAGCCATCCAGGAGCCATTAACCCTCAAAAGCAGTTTACCCAAACGAGTCCAAGTAGAATCACCCTACTTTACCAGCTACATCCAAAAAGAATTGCCGAAGTATGTTTCTGCTAACGTGCTAAAAAGTGGGGGTCTAGTAGTAGAAACCACGCTCAACCCAAGTTGGCAGAAAGTTGCAGAAGAGGCAGTTGCTAAAACACTGCGAAATCAAGGAAGCTGGGAAAACTTTAAGCAAGCAGCAATGGTAGCCATTGACCCCCGCAACGGTGAAATTAAGGCAATGGTGGGGGGAAAAGACTTTGGTAAAAACCAGTTTAATCGGGTTACTCAGGCACAACGGCAGCCAGGTTCGACATTTAAAGGGTTTGTGTATGCAACTGCGATCGCTAGCGGTAAAAGCCCCTACGATAGCTATGAAGATGCGCCCTTTGTCGTAGACGGCTATGAACCGAAAAACTATAGTGAAAAGTTCCGGGGTTCAATGAACATGAGAGATGCCCTCACCCGCTCTGTTAATATTATTGCGGTGAAGGTGTTGATTGATGTGGGATTTACGCCCACGATAAAACTTGCCCATGATATGGGGATAAAATCTGAACTCAAGCCGACCTATTCCTTGGCTCTTGGCTCAAATGAAGTCAATCTACTAGAGTTGACCAGCGCTTATGGTAGTTTTGCGACTCTTGGATTGCACACAGAACCTCATGGTATTACCCGCATCCTCAACCGCCAAGGCAAAGTAATCTGGTCAGCTAATTTCAAGTCAAAACGGGCCCTTGACACCGATAGCGCCGCCATTATGACTTGGATGCTACGCAATGTCGTCGAAGAAGGGACTGGTGCTGCTGCCCAATTAGATAATAGACCAGTTGCAGGCAAAACAGGCACCTCAGACGAAGCCCGCGATTTATGGTTTATTGGCTACATTCCCCAGATGGTGACAGGAGTCTGGCTAGGTAACGATGATAACCGTCCCACAGATGGCAGTAGTGGTAGTGCCGCTTACACGTGGCACGAATTTATGGAAAAAGCGGTGGAGGGGATGCCAGTAGAAAAATTTCCCAAACGACCCAAATTAGAAGGTCGCAAAGGCACAATCAAAGCCCAGTCCATCAAACCCAAGCAAGTGCTGAATCGTTCTATTGCCTCTGATGATGACTCAGAAGGGGAAAGTGCTAGGAATTCTGAGGATATTGGTTCATCTCAAAGACGTAGAAACCGGAGGAGCTATTCTCAAGATGAACAGCAATCAAGCGATTCTACCCCAAGACGGAGAAGGCGCGATCGCAGCGAATCAAATTCCAGTAACTCTTCAGGGGAATCATCTAATCCACGGCGGCGAAGAGTAGAATCAGATTCTCCCCCGCGTCGAAGAACTCAGCCAGAGTCTTCTCCTAGCAATAGTTCCGGTTCTTCATCACCACAGCCTAGCTGGCGGGATAGACTTAGACCTCCTCAGCAATGAAGAATGGGCATTGAAAAGAGGCAGAGGGGCAGGGGGCAGGATGCGGAGGGGAAAACTCTTCTACCCTGCTCCCTGCTCTTGGCCATACAATATCAAGTTACTCAAAACTCAACTTCGGGGGGATGTTAGGTGATACGCTCATCTTATAGTGTGTTAAGTAGTGTTACTTAACCTTGGAGAATATAATCATGCATTTATTTTTTATGCAAACAGCAGCACCAGCTATAGATGCTGGCCCTCATTTTCCCGTGGCTTTTACCTTGGTGTATGTCGTTGGTTTTGTTGCTGCTGTTACTATTGGGTCAATAGCTTGGTACAACTCGAAACGCCCCGCAGGTTGGGAAAGCAAAGAGCGTCCTGATTTTGTACCTAAGATTGATAAAGAAGAAACTCCGGGTCTGGGTGAACCGAAGTCTTAACAATTCAAAATTCAAAATGACGCTCTCTACGAGACGCTAAAAGCGTAGCTTGCTTCCCTGTAAGGGTACGCAGACTCGCTAACAAAATTCAAAATTAAAGACATTTCAGAAGGGGATTTAGCGAGAAACGCGGTCTTGGGCTTTGCCCAAGTGGAGCGATTTCTCAAGACAAACCCCGACTGAAGTGGGTGCTACATGTAGATGTAGGGGTCTTAAACCCTCTAATTTACGATAATTTGGTCATTGGTCATTAGTTATTAGACTTTTGACTTTTGACTATGATTAGTTTTGCACTTCAACCCAACGGCGGTAAAGCTTTTGAATTTGTTTGAGAAGCGCAGTATGAGCCGGTTGAGTTGACTCATTCGGCTTTGCTATATCCTGCAATTCCGTCAGGAGTCTGGCTTCTTCGACGGCTACTTCACCATCGCTATAAATTAAGCCACTAATGGCTTCAATTAGATTTTCACAATCTTCAAGGCTGGGGCGATCGCCTAAATACTCCCGCACCCACTCATAGCATTCTTTTGGCTGCACAGGAACTAATTCGTACAGCCAAGGCTTAATTTCTGGGTCGTTAGCTAAACCTTTTGCTTGAGCTATTTCGCGGAGATATTGCCGTTCTTCTGGCTGGATTCTGCCATCGATCCAGGCCGCTCCAATCAGGATTTTTACTAAGTTTTTCACATTGGAAGGGGAAACCATTGCTGCCTCCTCTGGTAGATTCAGGCCTCCACCAAATGGTACGATCCCAAACAGTATTCATTCGGAATTATTGGTTTTTCTTAAGCGCACCATAAAAAACCCATCCATGTCCTGGCGATGGGGCCAGACTTTAAACCATCCTTGTGGCGCGATCTGGGCAGAATCAGGTAACTCAAGACCTTTGGGAGACTCAATTTGCCAATCAGGTGACTTAGCTAAAAATGCTGAAATTACTTGTTCATTTTCTGCTGGATGCAGTGTACAAGTGGCATAAACTAGTACACCACCAGACTTGACAAAAGTTGATGTATGTGTTATTAACTCTTGTTGCAGCACCGAAAGTTCTTGGACAGATTTTGGTGTCTGTCGCCAACGCGCATCAGCATGACGGTGCATGGTTCCTAAGCCGGAACATGGAGCATCGAGTAATACGCGGTCTGCGGTGTTTTGAAATTGGGTAAAATGACGACTGTCGCCGGTGTAAATTTGAATAGATTGTAAATTTAGGCGTTGAGAATTTTCTTGGAGTTTGCGAAGACGAGAAGAAGTGCGATCGCAAGCCCAAATTTTACCCTTATCCCCCATCAACTCACCGATGTGGGTTGTTTTCCCCCCTGGTGCTGCACAAACATCAATTACCACCTCACCTGGTTGGGGGTCAAGCAAATGCCCTACCAATTGAGCGCTACTATCTTGTACAGTCCACCAACCTTCTTTGAAGCCCGGTAGTTTTTGAATTGACCCAGTATTACCAATAAATCGTAAAGCTTGGGGTAAATAAGGAATGCGTCTCACCAAAACACCAGCAGATAGCAACGCCGTCTCAACTTCTTCAATAGAAGTACGAAGAGGGTTGATGCGTAAATCAATTGTTGGTGATTGGTTCATCCATTCACATAGTTTTTCTGTGTCGTCTAAACCCAGTTGTTCTAACCAAACTTGAATAATCCAGTCAGGAAAGCTGTGTAAAATGCCCAAGCGTTCCACTGGGTTTTCTGGAAGTTGTAATGGATCAAAATGGGGGATTGGGGATTGGGGACTGGGGATTGGGGACTGGGGACTGGGGATTGGGGACTGGGGACTGGGGATTGGGGATTGGGGAAGTAACAAAGAATCTTTCTCCTCTGCTCCCCTGCTCCCCTGCCCCTCTGCTTGTCTGAGATACTGGCGTAATAGACCGTTAACAAAACCTGTGAGTCCAGAAAAACCGTTTTCTTTAGCGAGTTGAACTGTGGTATTAACGGCAGCTGAGGCGGGAATACGCTCTTGATAACGCAGCTGGTAGAAGCCCAGATGTAAGATGGTGCGAAGGTCTTGGGGCTGTTGATGAGATTTCTTTTTAGCGAGTTGATCGATGAGAGTATCAAGGGTGCGTTGCCTTCTGACGCTCCCATAAACCAATTCTGTCACCAAGCGGCGATCGCAATCAGCCAAATCAACTTTTTGCAATACTCTATCTAGGGCAACATCAGCATAAGCCCCCTTATGAACATCTCGCAGGGCGATAAAAGCTAATTGACGGGGGTTTTTCATGGAAACTTGATTCAGGAGTCAGAAGGCTTTTGTATTCTAACTCCCAACTCTGCCAATTTTAGATTTTAGATTTTCAATTTTGGATTCAAGAAAAATTTAAAATCCAAAATTGAATAGCTCCTAACTCTATCAATTTTAGATTTGAATTTGGATTGAAGTAAAAATCTAAAATCCAAAATCTGAAATTCAAAATTGAATAACTTCCCTACCGAGACATATACGGGTCTACTACACTGGCAATTTCAAACTCACACGCTCTAGAAACCTGTTCTGCTGGTAATTTTCCAAAGCTGATTAATGGTAAATATGTGGGGTTTGCCATCAGTTCTTTTGCTAATAAGAACCCAGTAATTGTCCAAGTTTGATATTTCCTAGCTTGTTTCCCAATCAATCGCCCTTTCTTCCCGTCGTAATATTCTGGCCATTCATCTTCAATGAGACGTGGTTGGGCAATTTCAATCGCTTTTTGTGCAAGACTTGTTTTGTTAGTTTTCACAGCCGCAGCTGCCAACATCCACATTAAAACTGGCCAACTACCAGCATTATGGTACGACCAAGGTATATTTTTAGGATCGCATCCAGTTACAATCCTGTATTCTTCATGTTCTAAAGCGGGGAAACAAATTTTCATTGGCATATCTCCCACCAAGTCATCCCATCGTTCCTCAATGAGAGTCATAATTGCTTGTGACTGTTCTTCGGTGGCTAAGTCAGAAATGATTGCCATTAAGTTTCCGAGTGAAAAGAAACGAGTATCTAGCTGCGACGGCCCAACATTACCTGCTAGATAACCACCTTTTTTAGGCAACCACTTATCTAATTCATAATAGGGAACAGAATCTACATATATGTTGAATAGATTAACAGCAGCCTTGCCATACTCTTCACTTTTGAAACGGTAAATTGCATTCAGACGATTAATATCTATCCAATAATGCTGTCGGATATGAGCGCATAAAAGAGGCAATCGGTTATCAATGGCTGCAACAATATCATAATTCCCTTGACAAATTAGCAGTTCACGAGATGCACGTAATGCTGCGTAGAAAAGAACTTGTAGTTCTAGAGGATGCCCATAAATACCCATACGACGGTCAATCATACAAGCGCCATCTGGAACCAACAGCGTTGGGTACATATCAAAACGATTCGCCAAGCAGATTTCCATGATTAACCTAATCCCATTTTGGAATTCAGGTTGATAGGCGAGAGAAAAATCTTCTGTGGCGACGACATAAGCACGCAATAAAATAATCCACCATAGACAAGAATCTACCGGTGTAACTCTAGCGATCGCATGTTCGCCAAAGTCTGCTTCTAAATATTCTTGCCCATTTTCTGATATCACTTTAAAGCTAGCTGGGATTAATCCTCGTCCTGGCTTATAGGCATCTAATGCCTTTTCTTTAGGCTGTAACTTTAAGGTTTCTTCTAAGAAATTACGAACAATATCTGTTCTACCTTTAATCAGAAAAATTAGAGCAGAAGAGACAAAATCCCGGACAAAGCACTGATCGTAATTGAGCGCCTCTACAGAGGCATCATAAGCCGCTACTGTCCCCACAGGGCGACCTTGATAATAGAGAATTGATTTTTCTAGTGCTTGCCAGGCCTCTTCGACTTCTTTTGAATTTTCAGTAGTTTCCAATTCGTTTAGGTGCATCGCCAGAATAACTCCATTTTGGTTGTAAATTTGTGGTAGATGCGTCTTTATTTATTATTTTTGCTATTCTCAGCATAACAAAAACGATTCCTTGAATAGCAAATATAATTGGGAGAAAATTTAATCAACTAACAAGGAATAAATCTGCTGAAATTTATGCAACTTTATTGTTAGCTAATTGCTGATAATCTATTACTATTTTGGTGAATTATCGTTGTTGCTCTCCACCGCAAGTAGTAACATGATTCTTAAAAACAGTCACACAAGATATATTCTTAGATTATTTATTGTTCCGTTGTATACCTGGAATCTTTACTTTAACAAACAAAAACATATCTTCAGTGCTGTTTAGGGTTTGTGTGAAGTTAAAACTGGTTACAGTATATTTACTTGATCAGGATTAGTTTTTGACACTAAGAAGTCAGATTATTCCCCTATTATCTAATAACTTATAACTTTTTTTCAGAATATGCAAGATGAATTCTCGAAAAACTTAATATGTCAATACATCTCAAGGGTTAAATATTACATAACACTAAGCTGTTACGTATACAACTTGCATTATCAGGGCACTCATGTTGCCCACCCCACAATCATATTGGAAAAATATTAGTGCAAATTAAAGGTGCAACAGCTTATCTCCTCAAATATTATTCATATTTTGACTAGCATCGATAAACTGCTAACTTCATGTTATCTGCTGCTGGAATTCTTTATAAGCCTGATTAATTGCTTGCATTGAGGCTTTTGCGATCGCAGAACTATTAACATCAGGATGATACAATCTTGCTAATCGACGGTAGGCAATTTTAACAACATTGGGGCGATCGCTCTGATTTACGCCCAAGATTTTCCACCATTCCCCAGATAATCCAGAATTGAGAGTAAATTCATTCCAAATCTTGATGCTTCCGCCATTACCGCCACTTACCAGCGTTTTACCATCAGGACTGAAAGCAACGGGATTACACCCAGAAAGATTTTGTAGTAATTCCCCAGTCTGGAGGTTCCAAAGTTTGATTGTACCGTCTCGGCTGGCACTGGCCAGGGTTTTTCCATCGTGGCTGATGGTAACAGACAAAACCGCCGTTGAGTGTCCAGTCAAAGTGGAAAGTAATTCTCCAGTTGGGAGATTCCATAGCTTTATTGTGGCGTCTGTGCTACCACTAATAAGAGTTTGACTGTTAAAACTGATTGCAACTGTATTCACTGCACCCAAATGTTCAGTGAGAATATAGCGTTGTTCCCAAGTTTTCAAATCCCAAATTCTAATTGTCTTATCGGCACTACCACTTGCAAGGATTTTACCATCGGGGCTGATGTTGACAGACAAAACTGCCTCTGAGTGTCCATTCAAGGTGCGTTTTACTGTTCCCGTGTAGCGTCCCCAAATTCTAATTGTCTTATCGGCAGCACCACTAGCAAGAATTGTTCCATCAGGACTGTAGGCTACTGAGTTAACAAAACCATTATGACTATAACTAGAGTTTAAATAAAAGAATGTGCGGAGAAATTTTTTTGTGTCTATCTGCCAACTGCTGATTTTGCGATCGACACTACCACTTACAATCTGCTGTCCATCAGGGCTGATAGCAACTGATAAAACTGCTTCTGCTTGTCCAGAGAATGTATAAAGCCATTTTCCGGTTTTCAAATTCCACAAATTAACTTGTCTGTCATCACTGCCACTGATTAAGGTAGTACCATCAGGACTGATTGCGATCGCATTAACTGCCCCTAAGTGACTCTTGAGTGTGCGTACACATTTCCAAGTTTCAGGTAGCTGGGTTGTCGGAGATATTTTTTCCGGTTCAATGTTGGGAATAGAAGCTTTAGGCGTAACAAATTCTGATTTTTTCTTGAATTTAGCTTTAAGCGCTTGTAACTCATCCTCGATTTCCAAACCAGCAAATTTTTGGTTGAGATTGTCACCAGATAAAAATGCATCTAATTCCATCACTGCTTCGGAATAGTAGCCCATCTGCAAAACTTTCTCTTCCATCCGCTCAAAAAGCTGTGCTGGAGTTTCGCTAATTTCAGATTCATCTAATAGTTTGGCAATACCATAGGTAGCGAGTCCCATTACTGCACCAATTCCTGCCATCGGTACTGCACCAATCCCAAATGCCAGCCCTACTTTCGGTGCGACTAAACCCATACCACCGACGACGCTATAAACACCAGCACCACCGACTGCACCAACTCCCATTGTAGCGATCGCAGCGGCATCTCCTTTTGCTATGGCTTTAAAAGCGCCATAAGCAGCTGCACCAGCCACAGCGCCAGCAGCTACTACAGGAGTTGTACCAATACCGACTGCACCAAATCCCCCTGCTAGTCCCATCCCGCCTACCGTTGCAGAAACACCAACGCCTGCTATGGTTCCACCTGCAATGAATGCTGCACCTGTTTTAGAGTTTTGTGTCACTGCCTAATGTTTTCTTGAAATTTTCTAGAGTTATCAGATTTTGTTTGAGTACAGCTACTATTACTTGCTGCTGTTGAAGCTGAGTTAGAAGAATAAGCACAATTTTATTTTGAACTTTTTTATTTACTACAGCTTGAATGGCTAAATCATCATCATTGTTTCTCAGAGCTGTCTCAGCTTTTTCGTTCCAGTATTTAGATTCTTTCTGGGCGTTTTCAAAATCTTTCTCAATACTTTCTTGATTAGTAATAGCACTGTTCACAGCTTCTTGTGTCTCAAGAATAGATTCTGATAAAAGCACTTTGCTGTCGTTTTTAGCTTTAGTTTGCTTTTGAGGTTTAGGTGGTAGCAATAATGCTTCTTTCATCTGCTGTAATTCATCATCAACCCATACATCAATATCTTCATGTTCAAACTTCATGAATGTCGGTGAGAACTCACTGATGTTAGGCTTACTGGGTAATACTTCATTCTGTGCTTCTGAAACCTTTTGCTCCCAAGATTTCAAACTACTTTTAATTGCGTCTACTTGTGGTTGTTGCTCCCCTACAAGTTTTTTGAGTCTACTAGCAATTGCTTGGTATCGTTCCTTTTGGAATTTTGCTTTACTAATTAAATCCTGATTACTTCCTTGCACAACGAGTTGATATTCTTGTTCCCATTTATCAGCTTCGGCTTGAGCTTTCGCATAGTCTCGTTGAGCAATTTCTTGGGCTACTCTAGAGTGGCTTGCTCCTTCGCGTAACTTTCGTAGTGCATCCTGTGATAATTGATTTTGGTCGTAAAGTCCCATAAACTTATCTGAGTAACCTTATTACCCAGAGCGTAGACTAATTTATACTGTTGCGCCTTCGTAAAAATTACTTAGTTACCTCGTTCCCAGGCAGAGCCTTGTAACGAGAAGTAATGCACATTTGTTTATAAAAAAACTGAAGGTTGAAAACCGTACTTCGTCCCGCTACGCGAACGCCTGCAAGTGGCGCGTTCGCGGTAGCGTCTCGTAGAGAAAAATCTTTCTGTCTCAAGCTAGGTAGAAACCGCACCCCTAGTGTCGGGCTTAGTTTAATTGCGAATTGCGAATTGATTTCATGTCTGTCAATGCGTAAGTCATAAGGTTTTTAGCCTTAACTCAAGCGTATTGCCGCAACCCCTTCTCCCAAATTGGGAGAAGGACTTAGGGTGAGGGAATATAATTTTGAGCCACTTTCCAATAGCGCGAGAACCGTTTCAGGTCAATATAGCCGTCATAGTCAAAAAATGGTTCTACCTCTAGCACTTCTACTGCTATAGAAGGCTCCATTTGATTACAGATATCATTAAACCGGGGACTGGGACTATTAGCTGTGACAACTAAATTCGCATCATGTTCTTGAGCAAAAGCTAAAATTTCTTGTGCCACATTGCCACGACGAATAACAACGGGTAACTCTAACAAACATTCGTAGATAAAAGCGATGCGTTTGAGACTCAATTGCCATTCTTCTATCAAAGCCTCGTCCCAAACCCAAATAGCTGGCGCATCGGGGTATTTTTGTAATGCGGGATTATTTGGACTAAGGCAGTCTCCATGTATCCAAACAATTGGTTTACTCATTTGTCATTTGTTATTTGTCATTATTCTCTTCTTTGTCCCCCTTGTCCTCCCCTACTTCTTCCTTCCACGCTGCCAACTTTGGCTGTTAGCTTGTTTGCTAAATTCGCCTTTGGGAAAAAGTCGCTGTTCTAATTCTTCATAACTGCCTTCAAAATCACAATGACCATAAAGCGGACATTTTTGGCAATAAACGCCTTTAGTGTAGCGTTCTAAATTCTCACGGTTGAAAAAATACGGTTTATGACTAAAAGTGCTAGCAACCCACTGCCATGACATATTATTACTAGCAGGATCTCCATCTAAAAGGTGTTCAAGAAACCACTTGGCTCCTGTTTGCCAACGAATACGCCGCCAATGGACAATGTAAGCTGCTAGCCACATTCGTGCGTGGTTATGTAGATAGCCAGTTTCTCTCAAATCACGGCTAAAGCTGTCGATGCAAACTCTGTCACTGGTTCCTTCTCTGATATCTTGCGGTAATTCAGGTGCATATTCGCCCACAGTGTAACCAGTTTTATACTCTTCCTGGTCTTTCCAGATTTCATTCCCTAACTTTATATACAACCGTTGCCAGTAGTCCCGCCAACCTAACTCGTTAATTAGTTTCGTAGCATCATCTTGGTGTTGTACCGAGTTTTGGACATAATCTCGAATTTCTCGCAAACTCAAAACTCCATAACGAATATAAGGCGAAAGTCGCGTGACTGCACCTGTGAAGAAATTACGTGTTTGGGCGTAGCGAACTGGGTCAATTTTTTGCAGCGTTTTTTGTGCGGCTTTGTGTCCCCCCACAGTTTCGCTGATGTGACCATCGCGTTCTGCTGCACCTGGAAATTGTTCGCGCAGGTAAGCTAATAAATCATCGCGGTTGGTAAATTCGCGTTGCATATCTTTAGTCATGTGAACTTTGAAGGGTGGGAATAAATAAACAAAAAACCTATAAGTTAATTTATTATTGCGGATAAATATAAGCGATCGCTCTCAACCTTATGAGAGAATTTTTTCCCTGCTAAAGAACTCTGTAGCGATCGCCAACTTTTATATACATACTATATTTAGTATGTCAAGCAAACCTGCGTTTTGAATTAGCAAATAGGCGAACTTGAACCAAAACCCATACGCAATCGGGGAATTATCAACAACTCTGATGAAATCTACCGAAAAGATGGAATAACATTTGGGTGTGCTTCAACAAATTGTATACAAGAGTTGAAAATGACGATATGGCAACATCTGATATCCTCAAAGAACCTCTACTTTTGCGTCTGAGTCGCTTGTTTGGTGGACTGCGTGGCGATTTGACGGGAGGACTAACAGCAGCAGTGGTAGCATTGCCTTTAGCTTTAGCCTTTGCGGTAGCCAGTGGTGTGGAACCAAAAGCGGGACTTTACACCGCGATTGTGGCGGGAATTGTCGCCGCAATTTTTGGTGGTTCGTCAGTACAGATTACAGGGCCAACAGGTGCAATGGCTGTGGTATTGGTGGGAATTGTCGCCAAGTACGGCCTTGAGAAAGTTTGGATTGCTGGGGTAATGGCTGGAATTATCCAGATTGCCTTGGGGGTTGCCAAACTTGGACAGTTAGTAAAGTTTATTCCCTATCCGGTGACGGCAGGTTTTACTAATGGTATTGCCGTGATTATTTTTTGTGGTCAGTTAAATAATTTCTTTGGTTTGAAATTACCACGTAGCGAACATTTTTTACCGGGACTGTGGCAAAGTTTAACTCATGTAGAAGCTTTAAACTGGGCGGCAGTTGCCTTGGCAGTAGTAGTAATTGCAACTAATGTTTTATGGCCGAGAATCAATACGACAATACCAGGTTCTTTAGTGGGACTGGTGTTAGCAACTGCGATCGCTTCTGCTTTCCATCTAAATGTACCAACAATTGGCACGATTCCTCAATCTTTACCCATGCCTCAAGGTATTCCCCACTGGAATGATTTTAGTGTGATTCGAGAACTAATTAATCCGGCTTTGGCTTTAGCGGCGCTGGGAAGTATTGAATCGTTGCTATCGGCAGTAGTGGCTGATGGGATGACAGTCAGCGAGAAACATAATAGCGATCGCGAATTAATTGGTCAAGGTTTGGCTAATATGATTGTGCCATTTTTTGGTGGCATTCCCGCCACAGGTGCGATCGCTCGAACTGCTGTGAATGTCCGTTCTGGCGGCAAAACCCGACTATCTGGCGTAATTCACGGACTTGCCTTAGCCATCATCGTTTTAACTTTAGCACCCCTAGCAGAACAGATTCCTTTAGCTGCACTCGCTGGGATTCTGATGGTGGTTAGCCTGCGAATGATTGAATGGGAAGCCATTGGTTTATTGATGCGTGCTACCTACTCAGACTTTGCGGTGATGATTCTCACCTGGCTAGTGACAATCTTGTTTGACTTAGTTCTCGCTGTCGAAGTGGGATTAATTGCAGCCGGAGCCTTGTTCATCAAACGGATGAGCGATTTAAGCTTAGTTAAAATACCTGAAACCGAAGTATTTCCCCCTGGTACTCCTTTAGAGTTAGGTAAAGAAATTGCCGTTTATCGGGTAGATGGCCCGGTATTTTTTGGTGCTGCTGAACGGTTTGCTACTTTCCTGCGCGATGAACCGGAAGTAAAGTATTTAATTCTGCGGTTGCGATTTGTACCAAATATGGACACAACTGGGTTAGTAGCCTTAGAAGATATTTATCATGACTTAGAACGGCACAATTGCCGCTTAATTCTCACAGGTTTACAACCCGAAGTCCAACAACTACTAGAACGTACAGGATTGTTAAATACAATTGGGTTATCAAATTGTTTTGAAACAACCACAGAGGCGATTTGCTTTATCTCTCCTCAGATTGCATGTTCTCAACCTATAGCAGATGATTTGAAAACAAAAGAATTGATGGAATTAATTGACTAACAATTTTTGCCATTAAGAGGATGTTTGAAAAGTCCCAAAGTATCCTAAGTAATGAGTAATGAGTAATACCCATTACTTATTACTTATTACTCATTACTTCAAAATCAAGACAGACACAACGGGAAGAGGGGTTTACCTACCTTCAGATACAAGGACTGTTTCGCGCCACTTGCGGGCGAAAGCGCGTAGCGGAACGAAGTACGGTTTTGAAGCTTCACTTTTTCTATGCAACACATAAATCCGATCTGCATGACGAATGGTACTCAAGCGATGGGCGATCGCTACACGAGTTGCCCCTAACTTGTTCTAAACTTTGAGTTACAATCTCTTGCGTGCGATTATCCAACGCAGATGTCGCCTCATCAAACAACAAAATCTGCGGGTGCGGAAACCAGAGGCGCTTAAAAGTGGTAGGTTTTAGGGGACATCATAAGTATCTTGTTCATGGAGTCAAATGAGCATCCGTGTAGAAACTTACGTGCCTGGCTATCTTATGGCAACTAAAGTAAGAAATTAAGTCCTACAGTTTCTTAATATGTGGTTTTTGAAATTTATCTAGATACTAGCATTGATAATATTTAAACTCTCACTTTTTTTCAGATATTGTCGGAAATATAACCGATATAATTCACACGCAACAGTACTGCGATCGCCTTCTAAATTAATGAGTCCTAAAATCTGTAATTTATCTGCCAATGCTGGCTCTAATTTCACATAATTTGTATTACTAATAACTTCCAAAAAAGCATCTTCTAATTCTGGCTCATCTTGTAGCGCTAATATATACTGCCTGAAATAATCGTGATAAATTCCGGCTTCTGTGCGTGCTTGTTGCAATAACTGCCCTAAATCCCGTTTTAATCCCCCTTTACCTACAAGGTGATACAATGCCAACCTCACCAAATAAGGATTTCCCCCTACCATTGCCATCAAAATTTCAGCATCTTTGCCATCTGTCCAATCCAAGCCGTGACGTTGGGCTAAATCTTGTACTTGTTCTTTCGTAAAGGGAGGTAAATTAATTCTCAAACCAATATTAAATGGCGATTTAGTCAGTCTGATGGGAACAAGAATTTCCGTTGAATAAACCAGAACCAGACGTAATTTTTGCCAAATTTCTACCCTCTTGGCTTGTTCATGCCACGATCGCACCAATGGTAGCAATTCTCCAGCGATTTTCTGCTCCTTAAACACCCAATCCACCTGATTTAATACTAAAACCAGGGGACTTGAAAGCGCAGATAGTAAATATTGTTGGAAATAGATAGAACAGCTGACTTTGCTATCCATATCTTCATCCCAATAATCATTAAGTTTTGGTTCTAGTTGTAACTCCTGACTCACATTTGTACAGAACCAGCGCAAAAATTTATCCAAACTGGTAAATACTGCTTTGTCTGCTTGTTGAAAGTCCAAAATTACGGTGTGAAAGCCTTGCTTTTTAGCGCGTGCAAGCAACTGCACAATCAAAGAGCTTTTCCCCATCTTTTTAGGTGCTTTGATGCAAATAATACTCCCAGGTTTAGCTATTTCTGCATAAGCGAGTTCTTCAATTGGCGGACGAGGGATATAAAATCTGGAATTAAGGGATACTGGCCCACTCGGAAATTCTAAGGATATTGCTGTGGCTGCTTGGTTGAATTCCTTAACTAACTGCTGATGCGCTTCACTGAGAGGATAGCTTTCTAAAGTCAGGCGGAAATTGGATTTATTTATTGGTTCTTTACAAAAATTACTCAGTACTTGCCATAGATGAGCAGCAATTTTCTTAACACGTTCTTCGCCATAGCGCGCTTCGCAGGCTATATTGGTGTAGGTTTTTCCTTCCCACGAAGAACGCAATATCAACTCTTGGAGCGTCGTTAAACCGGTTGCTTGACTGGCTTTTAGTAGCAGTACTAGTTCATCTATAGTCATTACTCATTGGCTCTAATTCAGCATGAAATTTTTTCACACCATGATGCTTGGTGTCTTGTATAAATAGCAGCTAGCTATTACCAAAAAAGCTACAAACAAGCCTTGACAATTTTTTTTACAAATTTTTCTGAGTTTTTAGGTAATTATATGTGATTTGAACTACTTTTTTTAGACATATAGCAATCCGATAGCGAAGCGGTAGCGAGTCAGACGCTCCTGCGTCGCTAACGCTGCGCTATCGAGCGTCTTTGATTTCTGAATCACTCGTAGAGGTAAGTAAGGGACTGGGGATAAGGGGTAATGGGGATTGGGGATTGGGAAGAAGGAATAAAGGTGTACTGAGTTTTGTTCAAAAATCAAATATGAGTCCTATATCTTAGAATGTAGATGCACACAATAGAGCGATCTTTTTCTCAAAAATCGCCAATTGCGATCGCAACAGAGGTTACACTCATCTGTTTACTTTTTTTATTCCATCCAAATTTATGATCTGGGCGATATATCTCTGACCAAAATCACAGCCCAATAAATCATAACTGGATCGTCAGGGTGCTAAGACAGCGTGGAGAGAGAGCTACAAGATATCTTCCTCATCGTACCAGCAGCTATGCATATCGAAGAACCCGATACCTATGAACCGGAAATTCCATTTTCAGTACCAGATTCTCAGAGTTTCCCCGAAACAAAAGACTTATCTCAAGAAAATTTAGATTCTTGTCAATCCTCACAAGTTGCCTTACAAATGGCATTAATCGCCAGTGGCTTGGGGTTATGGGATTGGGATTTAGTTACTGATAAAACTTATTACGATCCCCAATGGAAAAGCATTCTGGGATATCAAGTAGAGGAAATCGACAACGATTATCAATCCTTTGAGCAACTTGTACATCCGCAAGATTTACCGAGAATTCGCCAAGTATTGCACGATTATCTCCAAGGATACACACCTGTGTTTGAAGTCGAATTGCGAATGTTGACTAAATCTGGGGAATGGAAGTGGATTCTGACTTGTGGCAAAGTATTTCAGTGGGATGAATTCGGTAAACCGATGCGGATGGCGGGGACGCACAAGGATATTACTCAGGATAAGGCGATGTCTACGACGGGCTGCGCCTACGCTACTCAACAATACCAATTCTTTGAACAACTCCAAAGAGAGATTGTCCAGCGCCAGTCTCTCGAAGACCAAGTTAGGGAAAAATCACAGCACCTAGAAACTACCCTTGAAGAACTCAAGTATACCCAAAGTCAGTTATTGCAAAACCAGAAAATGGCTAATCTCGGTCAACTGGTGGCGGATATGGCTAACGAAATTAACAACCCCGTTAGCTTCATCTACGGCAATCTCCATCCCGCCAGCCAATACGCTGAAGACTTAATCAAAATCATAGAACTTTATCAACATCACTATCCCACACCTACCCCAGTCATTGCCCTACACCTGCAACGCCTCGATCTTGGTTTTGTGAAGACAGACTTTTTAAAATTGCTGTGGTCAATGCGAGCCGGATCTGAACGCGTCAAAGAAATTGTTTTTGCCTTGCAGAACTTTTCAACCTCTGACGAAGGTCAAATGAAAAAAGTTGACCTCCATCAAGGATTTGATAGTGTTCTCAGAATTTTGCAGCATCGTCTCAAAGAAAAGCCTGATAGAGCCGGGATTCAAGTAATTAAAACCTTTGGTGAATTACCTTTAATCGAGTGTTATCCAGGTGAACTAAATCAGGTATTTATGAACATCTTAACAAATGCCATTGATGCCTTAGAAGAAAGGATGAAGCATGATAATTCCTTTACTCCCAAAATTTTAATTCATACAGAAATTGTTAGCAGCCATTTATCATTGGTCAATAGTAATGAACATTGGATAAACAACAAGCAACAGGATAAAAAATACAAAGCTATAATTCGCATTTTTGACAATGGCAAAGGCATTCTACCCCATATCCAAAGACATATATTTGAACCATTTTTTACGACTAAGCCAGTAGGCAAAGGTCAAGGACTGGGGCTATCAATTAGTCGGCAAATTATAGTTGAAAAACATCAAGGTAAACTTAAGTGTAATTCTCAATTAGGTCAAGGCACAGAGTTAGTAATTGAAATTAATACAACAGCAAGACACTATGCCGCAATCAGAAAACACGCCAGTCTTTAGGCCAATACACTTGTAGAGACGGCGATTTATAAGAAGAATTCAGAACTCAGGAGTCAGAATTCAGTATGAATTCTGTACGACTGGGTAATAAATATTGGTTTAAAACCGTACTTCGTCCCGCTACGCGCTTTCGCCCCTTGTGGGCGAAACTAAGATTGAATTTTAAACAACAATTTTAAAACTCTATCCCTTCATGGGTAGAGTATTCTGAATTCTGAATTCTGACTCTTTTTTATCGCGTCTCAAAAACTTATTTCAACCCATTACCATGATGCGCCAAGGCTGCCGTTCCATATTCTGAAGCACGTAACTCCTTGTCAGAGATTTCTGGCTCCTTAGTATAAACCGAACTCAGTAAGATATTCAGAACTCCACTTTCTTCAGCTTGACTGACAGCGCGATGTGTAATCAATTCACCTACATTCAGAATCACGTTGTCTTCTGGGTCAAGAATAACACGGGTAACTGGACGACCTAGTGCTTGTTCAATCCGTTGCTTCTTGATTACCCGTGCGCTGCGTCCTTGCAACTTTTCTGCATTCGCTTTCAAGGCTTGCCAGAAAGTGTTGAGATTCTCTTGAGCAATGCTGGCCCCGTCGCGCAGTTGAACTTTGTTTTCTAACCATGTATCCCTTGCACTAGAACGGACTGCGGTTGCCAGAGTTAGACCGACAGCATTCAGCAATTCTGCTTTTTTACCGTAAACCTGGGCGCGATCGAGAAGGGATTCCGTCACAATCTGCCCAGATGCCGCAATAATTAAGCCATCGTCAGCACGCACTGTTTGCCCAACTCTCCGCCCTCTTGCCTGCTCGATCGCCATATCTGCCAGTGAGTCAATCGAACGACGCAGATGAGCGGTGCTGCTGTGAGTTACGCTGCCAATTCCATTGCTAAAAGATTCTGTTGCTGCTTGCAAATTGCGGCTGATGTTGGCAGTTAGGCTGCCACCTGTGGCTCTATAGAGTTCATCGAGGATACCCATGCGATCGGCCGCTTCGGCATCGACTAGCGTCACTTCCTGCCCCTCTAATAGCAGTACATTCCCGTCTGGAGTCAGCACATCCCGCTCAACATACTTGCCAATCACATATACCTTTTGTTCGGCAGGATCAACCAAATTGTTTGTCAGGGAAGCAGTTGCATCTCGATTGAAATCTTGCAGTTTGCTGCTAGTAGCATCAGTTACAGCTTGCAATTGCTCACCTGCATTCTGGCTTGCTTCTTGTAGTCCGCGATTTACGCTCTCTACCGAGCTTTGCAGCTGCCCATTCACAGTTTGCACTGCTGTTTGCAGTCTGCGGTTAGTAGTATCAGCCGAGTCCTGCAATCTATCTCCAGTTGCTTGAACTGCTCCTCGGATACCACCGACCTGTTCTTCCATCATTTGAGCAGTTTGTGGAGGTACAAAGGCAACATCATCACCAATTTTCAGGGTTTCGGCAGCAGGAACAAACGATCGCCCTGAGTAAGCATCGGCAAATACACCGCCAGAAACTTCGTATCCTTCCACCAATCCACTATGCTCATCAAAGAACAAATCGACCAATATACCAAGGTCGAGTCCTTCGGTAGTCAGAATTCTCTTTTTTCTCAGCACAATACCCTGGTGCAGAATCTCTTTAATTACAGGGATACGATGTGCCTTAACAATAGATGCTTTGGAGTTAACTACGATCGCATCTAACCCAATTGCTTGCACCTCTTCGAAAGGAATCACTTTTGCATCTCGAAACAGTCCTTTTTCTGCAACGAGAAAACCCAAAAGTTGATTGCGTTTCTGATCAAAAATTAAATCTATAATTCGGACAACTTTCTCGCCTGTGTCGTAGGTGACGACAACTTTATCTATAACATCACTACCTTTACGCATTTATCTATCCCTCCTATATTGATTTTCTTGTTCAATCACTTGTTCGTTGGTTGCCTGACCTTTAAGTTGAAAATATCGTCCCTCTTTACCAAAACCGGGAACTATATCAATCATGCCAAAGTATTCGAGTAATACCCCAAATATAGCAACAAGAATGATTAAAACACTTATATTTGCTCCAGTATTAGAGCGTTTTCCTATGAGTCTAGGCATTGTATTTCATTATTTATTGTTGTTTTTTCTTATTGTAAACATTGCTAGAAATGTTGTACAAGAAATTTATATCATTAAATTTAGTTAATATGTTTATTTATTGTTATATACATTACTTTAGATACTCTTGTGGAATCAAAAGATCCAAAGGGTATCTTTCCAAAGATAGATTTTTTAGTTAGTTATTATCAATTTCTTATATCTATTCTTGGAAAGAAATATTTTTATTAGCCTCAATACCATTGAATAACTTAAAAGATAATGTCATTATTCCGTTCGGGATTCGTCTCGCCAAGTTATACTGAGCGCATCTCAAAGTTAGGGTTAGGGTAGTACAAACATCACAGTAAGTAATGTTCACCTTTAACCTAATCAATGAGAGTAATGCACGCGCTATCTTAAGTTGGCGATACGAGCCACCTATGATTTATATAACTACTCAGAGCCAGAAGCTAATCTACTACAACATATTCTGCACCCCCAGAATACCTTCTACAGTGTTGTGGATGAGAATGGCGAGTTGGTAGCTTACTGTTCTTTTGGACAAGATGGACAGGTCGCTGGTGGTGATTACCATGAGCAGGCGTTGGATATTGGTATGGGGATTCGCCCTGACTTGACCGGACGAGGAAAGGGCGCTGAGTATGCCAATGCGATGTTGGAATTTGCAGACAGTTTATTTCAGCCAAAAGCTTTTCGAGTGACGATCGCAGCATTCAACAAGCGTGCGATACGGGTATGGCAGAAATTGGGATTCAAGCATCAGCGATCATTTGAGCGAGAAAGTGATGGAATGCAATTTATCGTGTTGTTACAAGCAGACTACTGTAACAGCAATCGGTAAACGACGTTAGCCACGCTTAAATTGAGAGTTCAATAAAACAGCAGTGAATATCTTTACCAGAATACTGAATCATAAAATGGGAAAATAAGGGTGAGCAATACCACCCTCGAATTTGCAGAGCTATTTACCCAAGACAGATACTTGTGTCCGGTTAAGTAAGTAGGCACAATTAAACCGAACTACATAAACTTATGTAAAGCATCGGAAAAACTTTGAATATAAGCTTTTAAGCGATTTATATTTCTTAATCTAGTTGTGTTTTTTAACGCCCACCTACTTAGAACAAATAATTAAAGTCTCTCTTAGCTATGCCCAATTTCCATTGCCCCGTACCCAATTTTTAGGACAGATAAGCAGCGAATTTTTTCAGTCAAAATTTATGACTTCTACCGTTCCCTCTCAAACTCGAAAGCCACCCACTCAAGCAATAGGAGCCAAAATTTTCCACTGGTGTAACATCATTAGTCTGTTTATCATGCTCACCAGTGGACTACAAATTTACAACGCTAACCCTGTTTTTGGTGGACGTGCAGGTTTGCACATTCCTCAGATATTTACTTTAGGAGGTTGGTTGGCAGGAGGTAGACACTGGCATTTTGCAGCTATGTGGCTATTTTCGTTAAATCTGTTGTGGTATGGAATTTACGTTTTAATTACCCGACGCTGGCGACATCGCTTTCTAGGTGCTAATGACTTCAAAGCATTACAAAAAACTCAAAATTCCCAGCGTCTAATTTATGCTTGGCATCGGATTGCTTATACAGCAATTATTCCTATCTTGCTGCTGGCATTATTTACAGGAATAGGAATGTATAAGCCTGCTCAATTTCCCTGGATTGTGGATCTGTTTGGCAGTTGGCAAGCATTACGAATCGTTCACTTTGCCTCAGTGCCAATGGTTATCTTATTTACAGTGATTCACTATCAATTAGGGCAGAAAGCTGGAGGAACTCAACTAACAGAATCAATGTTTGAGTAAACCAACTATGGTAATGGAAATAGAGAGATACAACAAGCAAAGACAAATGACCAATGAAAAATCACCAATGACTCTTTAAAAAAATATGAACTTTTTTGATAAATTGAATCGTAATATCTTACAAAATCAAAGCTTGCTGTTTGTAGGACTCGATCCAAATCCAGAGATGATGCCTACGCGTTATGAATCTGAAGAACTCATTGCTGGTTTGGAGAAGTGGTTACAGTTCATTATTGCGGAAACTGCTGATTTTGTTTGTGCCTATAAACCAACACTTGGCTTTTATGAAGCGTTAGGTATTCCCGGTTTAGAACTGCTGTACAAAACTTTAGCAGCTATTCCAGCCCACATCCCTGTTATTTTAGATGCCAAACACAGTGACTTAAATACTAGTACCATTTTTGCCCGAACTGTGTTTACCGAATGGCAGGTAGATGCAATCACTCTTAGTCCCTATACAGGACAAGATCATGTCGCACCTTTTTTGGTCTATCCTGATAAAGCGGTGTTTATTTTATGCTGTACTTCAAATCCAGGTGCAGAAGCTTTACAGCAATATCCTACAAAGGAATCACCCCTTTATTTACAGGTGGTAAAAGAATCAAAAACCTGGGGGACTCAAGAACAATTAGGTTTGGAAGTGGGAACTACAAATCCTGAAGTTTTAGCACTTATTCGAGCAGTTGCGCCAGAACGAATTATTATGGGGCGTAGCATCTGGGCAGAGGGTCAAAATCTGAAGCAAATTTTAGAAGCAGGTTTGAATGCTAACGGTGATGGTTTGCTGATTCCTGTTCCTCAAGATATGTTGGGAAACACACAATTATCTGAAGAAGTGCAGTCTTTACGCGCAGAAATTAATCAAATCAAAGCTGAAATTATTTATGAAAATTCTACATGTTCGGTGTGGTTTCCTGATGTTTGTTTGCTAAATCAGCACCCCCAACAGGATTTAATTTTACAACTTTATGATATTGACTGTATTATGTTTGGCAGCTTTGTTCAAGCCTCAGGAGCTATATTTCCTTATTACATCGACTTACGCAAAATTATTTCCAATCCCCAAGTTTTTAATCAAGTTCTCACAGCTTATGAGGATATTTTGAAAAATCTTAGTTTTGATAGGTTAGCAGGTATTCCCTACGGTTCTTTACCGACTGCGACTGGTTTAGCTTTGCGTCTTCATTGTCCAATGATTTTCCCGCGTAAAGAGGTGAAGGCACATGGAACTCGGAGAGTAATTGAGGGTAACTTTCATCCTGGTGAAACAGTTGTAGTGGTTGACGATATTCTCATCAGCGGCAAAAGCGTCATGGAAGGGGCAGGAAAGTTAGAATCAGCAGGATTAAAGGTTGATGATATTGTAGTATTTATCGACCATGAACAGGGGGTGAAAGATAGATTACAACAAAATGGTTATCGCAGTCATGCGGTTTTAACTATTTCAGAAATTACTAATACTTTGTATCAAGCAGGGCGAATAAATGAGGAGCAATTTTTAGCTTTTGCTGAAAGTTAGTAATTGGAATAATGGAGAGTAGGGAGTAGGGAGTAGGGAATGGGGAAGATTTTCTTGTCTACTTACTCTTGAGCATATTTAATTACTCGGTTAAATCTGGTAACTAGAATAATTTTGATTTTTAAATTAATTATGAACATTTCACTGAATCAACTACTGAGATGGTTAATTTTTACGCTGCTATTTCCTTTAGTGTTTCTCAATGGTTGGCTAGTATTTTTGCTGGTTAAAAATCTTCAACCTGTTGTCACAATTCTTGTCTTGGCTACTTTGCTTGCATTCATTTTAAACTATCCTGTTTCAATTCTCCAACGGGGTGGAGTTAAACGCGGCTATGCAGTAGCGTTAGTTTTTATATTGGCATTAGTAATTGTTATTGCTTTGGGTATAACTTTAGGGCCCATTGTTTTAGAGCAATTTAATGAAATGGTGAAAGTTTTTCCCCAATGGATTGATTCTAGCGAAGAAAAACTTCAGATTGTAAATGATTGGTTTTTTAGACACAAAATAAATGTTAATCTCAGTCAGCTATTAACACAGATAACTAACAAATTGCCTAATGAATTAGAGTTTGTTTCCGATAAACTCTTAAGCATTATTATAGATACTATTGATAGTATTTCTGAATCTTTAATCACAGTAGTGCTGACTTTTTATCTGTTGTTAGATGGGCCAAGAATTTGGCAAGGGATATTTAAGAAGTTACCAGGAAATTTTGCCCAGAAGGTAAGCCAGTCTATTCAGCAAAACTTTCAAAATTATTTAATTGGTCAGGTAACTTTGGCTTTGCTAATGGGTGTTTCAGTAACATTATTGTTTTTAGGTTTTCAAGTCCAGTTTGGTTTACTTTTTGGTTTGGCAGTTGGGGTTTTGAGCTTAATTCCCTTTGGTGATGTTGTCAGTTTGATTGTAATTACTTTCATAATCGCTACACACGACTTTTGGCTAGCAATAAAAGTTTTGGCGGTAGCTGTTGTCATTGATCAGTTAATCGATCAGGCGATCGCACCACGTTTATTAGGTAAATTTACTGGACTTAGACCAATATGGGTGTTAATTGCTTTGCTTGTCGGTACCAATGTTGGCGGAGTCTTGGGTTTACTAGTCGCCGTACCTGTATCTGGTTTTATCAAAGATGTCGTAGATGGTTTTTCTACATCTGGTAATTCTGGTAAAGTGGGTGAGGATGAAGCAGCATCAGAATTGTTGCCAGAGGAATCAATATTGTAATGAGTTACAACTGTGGGTAGGTGGGTATTGCCCACTCAAAAGGAACTGCATAAAAAGCCCCCAGCATTCCTACTGGGGGTGAGAACTAATACCATTTCACTTTATGTTTGTCGGAGATACCCCTGTTTATGCCTCTATTTATATAAGAGGCTAGGTATTTCTCAAATATTACAGCAAAAAGCGATCGGGTATAAAATTAGCCAGCATTTGCTAACAGTAACTCCCGTTTTTCTGATTTTTTAACTCTCACTTGAGAGTCGTCATCAACATCGATAAGGGCTGTGTCTCCGTCTGTAATTTCACCAGACAGCATTGCTTCAGCCAGAGAATCTTCAAGGAGGCGCATAATTGCCCGGCGTAATGGTCTAGCACCGTAGCTGGGGTTATAACCTTCTTGTACCACAAGCTCTTTGAAGCGATCGCTAACTTCTAGGATAATTCCCTTTTCTGTCAAGCGACTAGCAACATCGCGGAGCATAATTTCGGCGATTTGCTTAACTTCATTCTTGGAAAGCTGGGTGAAGACGATAATCTCGTCAAGACGGTTGAGGAACTCAGGACGGAAGTAAGCTTTCAATTCCTCATTTACCAAGGTGCGGATGCGGTTATAACTAGCGTCGGCTTGAGTGTCAAAGTCAAAGCCTAAACCACTACCACCTTTTTCAATCACCTTGGAACCGATGTTAGAAGTCAAAATGATCAGCGTGTTCTTGAAGTCTACTTTCCGACCTTTGGCATCAGTAAGATGACCGTCATCCAAGAGTTGCAGCAGCATATTGAATACATCGGGGTGCGCTTTTTCGATTTCGTCGAATAGCAGCACTGAGTAAGGTTTCCGCCGCACGGCTTCTGTAAGTTGTCCGCCTTCGTCGTATCCGACATAACCAGGAGGCGAACCAATTAGCTTGGCGACGGTGTGGCTTTCCATGTATTCGGACATATCTAGCCGAATCATCGAGTCTTCCGCACCGAAGAAGTAGGCGGCTAATGCCTTCGCCAATTCTGTTTTACCGACTCCAGTGGGACCAGAGAAGATAAAGCTGGCAATGGGACGATTGGGATTTTTTAACCCTACACGGGCGCGACGGATACCGCGAGATACAGCTGTGACTGCTTGCTCTTGTCCAATGATTCGCTGATGCAGAGTGTCTTCTAAGTGTAGAAGCAACTCTGACTCAGATTCAGTGAGTTTGTTAACTGGTACGCCAGTCCAAGAGGCAACGATTTGGGCGATATCTTCTTCGTCAACTACAGTCGAGTTGACGGGTTGCTCGCTTTGTGTAAAGGTTGCTTGCAGTTGTTCTGCGAGTTTCAACTCTTGGTCGCGCAGTTGTGTTGCTTTGTCAAAATCTTGGACTCTGACTGCTGCTTCTTTTTCTTTGGTAACGCCAGCGAGTTCACGCTTCAGTTCTTTATTAGGAGAACTTTGGGAGTTCCGCAGACGAACGCGAGAACCAGCTTCATCAATCAAGTCTATTGCCTTATCGGGCAAGAAGCGATCGCTAATATAGCGGTCTGATAATTCTGCTGCTGCAACCAGTGCCGCATCCAAAATTGTGACTTTGTGGTGTTGTTCATAAGCACCGCGCAAGCCGTAGAGAATTTGTACGGTTTCCTCTACCGAGGGTTCTCCGACCTTAATCGGTTGGAAACGACGCTCTAGGGCGGCATCACGCTCAATATGCTTCCGATACTCATCGAGGGTAGTTGCGCCGATGCACTGGAGTTCACCCCGTGCTAAGGCAGGTTTGAGGATGTTGGCTGCATCTAAGCCACCTTCTGTTCCACCAGCGCCAACCAAGGTGTGAATTTCGTCAATTACCAGGATGATATTGCCGACAGTGCGGACTTCTTCTACGACTTTTTTGATGCGTTCTTCAAAATCACCACGGAAGCGAGTTCCAGCTACCAATGACCCCATATCGAGGCTGATAACTTGCTTATTCTGTAAGGTTTCGGGAACATCCTGGTTGATGATCCTTTGAGCTAGACCTTCTGCGATCGCAGTTTTGCCAACTCCTGGTTCTCCAATCAATACTGGGTTATTCTTAGTCCGGCGACCAAGAATTTGGATCGCCCGCTCAATTTCCTTCTGGCGACCAACTACGGGGTCGAGTCTGCCTTCTTGGGCTAATTTGGTCAAATTTCTGCCGTACTCTTCCATCGTTAACGGTTGGGTGCGCTTTTGACTACCACTACTACCAGCGAAAGCTGGTGAATTTTCACCTAAACGGCGAACGATGGCACTGCGGACACTCTTGAAGTCAACCCCTAGATTTTGCAGTACTTTGGCGGCGACACCTTCACCAGCCTCAGTCAATCCTAAGAGTAAGTGTTCAGTGTTAATGTAATTCTGTCCTAGACTATGAGCTTCTTTAAACGATTGCTCGAAGAGGCTTTTCACCTTAGGAGTAAAAGGAATTTCTGGTGGTACAAAGCCAGAACCCCTACCAATAATTTTTTCTACCTCGCGACGTGCATCTTTGAGGGTAACGCCTAATTCGGCCAGCACTTTAGCAGCAACCCCAGTTCCTTCTCCCATCAAACCCAGGAGAATTTGTTCAGTTCCTACGAAATTGTGTCCCAGGCGACGTGCTTCCTCCTGAGCTAACATAATTACTCTAATGGCTTCGGAAGTGAAGTGTTCAAACATAATGGGTTATTGCTCCCTCGCTGCTTGGACTTTGGGTGAGATAAAATTCACCCTCATCTAAAGTTTTTTGTATTTTCTTAAGGACTAATGTAACTTTATTTAAAGTTAAGTGGCAGTGGTGAGAGCCGTAAGACATCAGGTGTACTTGCCGTCTACTAGGAGTGCTGAGTAGTGAGTGCTGAGTTAAGAGTAGAGATGCGATTAATCGCGTCTGTACAAGAGTGACAAAGTTGACAGTTAAGTTTTCGGTATTTGACAATTTTCTTTTGCCTGCCCTGTTTTCCACTGTCAGCTAAACTTAAAACTCAAGACTTAACACCAGACACTCAGGACTGACAATGACTGAAGCAACGGCCGGTAAAGATCAACAACATCCACTTTATAACCGCGATCGCCCCCTTATTGATATATTACTCGCTCAAGAGGCAACAGACTATAACTTAGCAGAATTGGCTAGACTGCGAATGCGTTATCAAGGGTTTCCAGGGGCGAGAGACATCCAAAAAGACCTAGATAAAGTCTTGCAACAGTGGGGTTTGACCGAAGCCGAGCTTTTTGAGAAAAGTCGTCAAATCCACGATTTGGGAGGAATTTACAAAAGTCGCGGTAAGAAAGATGAACAGGATTGGAATTAGGGGATTGGGGATGGTGGGGCCCCCTCTGGGGATAAGGGGTAATGGGGATTAGGGACTAGTACAACACAGCGCAAATAAACCACCCATTCCAAATCAATGAGACGCTTACACTGTATCCCTTTTTGCTGTATTCCTGCTATATTTCTTACTGAGGAACGCTGCACTAGATTCGGCGGTGTCTGGTACGGGCTAGAAGACTTATGGCTTGTCATCTAGATAGTGCGCTCCACCCAACCTACGTCTAATGCACAATTTTTTTGCTTGCCACGCCAGTAGAAAGGTATTGAAGAAAAATTCAGAAGCAGAGCCGAAGAAACTACGCCTCTGTTCAGAATCAAGACGCGACTCGAAAATACTCGCTATGGCTGCGCTATCCGGCAGTCATGCCTAATTCATTCTGTTAGCGGATAGCTAAGGTTTAGCCCATTCTGACTCCTGAATTCTATTCGATAAACTAAATTAACTGTTGGAAAATAAAATAGGTACATCGAGAATCTTCAACTGGATCAATAGTACGATCAACAGTGTATAAACTGTTGAGGAAATTAGACCTGTGAATAATTCTTTTTTGAAGTTATGCTCTTGAGGTTCTTTTTGAAAAATTTCCTGAGAACCGAATTGCATCAATAGAATTCCCACAATATTAGAGAGCCAGTATCCGATAATTGAAGCAGGTAGAAGTAATTTTGGTGAAAATAAGCTACATACATACCCAAAACCATAAGCTATTGGCAGATTAAATAGTAAGTCATTCCACCAACATAGTGGTGACAACAAATATCCCAGTACTATTAAAAATCCACCTCTGAGTTTTTTGAAAATATCTTTTTTGAACTCTTTTGGATTAGACTGTTGCACCTTCTCTAGCTCTGTGTCTTCTGTTACATTCAATTCTTGACTAACGTTTTGGACGCTTTCCATAAAAACCCACTATTCCTCTGATCTTAGTGTAGTTTAATATATAAACTAAATTAAAGTCTAGTATCAGGAGTTATAATATTTTCGATTTTTAATACTGAAAGCCTTACAATAGCAAAGTCTCAGCAAAATAATAAAAAGCAAAATTGAGGTTTAAATCAAATGCAACTTCAGAATATCTGATTTAAACCAGAGAAAATGTTTGAAAAGTCTTCTTATTGGTAGCCAAATATTCCATATCCCCCCAAATCCCTCTATAAATTGGGGGACTTTGATTCCGATTACACCCTATTTAGGAACGTGAATTCAATAAGATACAAAATATTCATCCTATCTCTAGCCTCCCTCTCCAATATATCGGCTACTGTGTATACACAAGTCGAGCCAGAGCAAGTTTCCAGGCAAGGAAGATGGATTTAAATTGTCTTAAACCATGAACAAGGGTAGGCATTCTAGCAGGTCTACCAGAGGTATAACCAGACCATCCACCAAACCCTTGCATTATCCAACCAAGTAGCCCAGGGCAAACAACCCCGTGGATAAGGATTTTGCAGTTTTTTAGTATCGCCTTCAACAGAAGATTGAATCCCAGATAAGCATTGCTGCTGTTCAAGCCAAAAGGTAAGCTGGGCAGAAAGTTGACACCAATGTGCATTGCTCATGCCCGTATGTTGCAACCAAAAGAGAACTGCTATAGAAACACGCAAAATCGTTTTGAATATCGCGGAAATCGTCGGTGAGAAAGCTATATTTTGCTTCCACTAAGGAAGTAACCGCCTACACTATGCGGAATACTTGGATGTTACCGTTTGCTAAGAGATGGAAGATACCCAACCCAAATTTTTCAATCTACTTGGGTCTGAGATTTTTTCTTTGGTTGCCATTCTCTAAAGAATACCTCCATATATAAGAGGAAGTGATGATTTATTTCAGTCAAAATGGCTTCGATGCTAATATTCAAGACTTCATTGGCTGATTTGATGGCGATTCGTTTGCCGCCTAAGTTGAGATATTTATGCTACCAATTGCTGCACATTTTAATACAGCACTGAGCGGTAGGCGATGCCCGATGTTGGGCTATGTCTACGCAAATAAACTATAAGTTTTTATACTATACTTACAAAATTGCTACAATTATGCTTGGTCTTTTTAGTTACTATTCATGGTGAGTCGTTTTTAACTAGTGTTCAGTTTATAAACTGTCACTCACTAGATCCCCGGTATTCTTGCAAAAGAGATATTCTTAGTTAGTGCAAGGAGTGATACCATTTCACCAGATGTTTGTCACAAGTTATCCCCGTAATACTCCCTCCTCAGGGAGCGTTGCAGATTTCAAATGTTGCATCAAACAAGTGAGTTGGTATAAGCTTTTACGAGAAAGCGCTTGAGTGAGCAAAACCTCAAGCGCTTTTTCGTGTATAAATAAAATAGTCTAACTCTCTGGACGCTGATACAGCCATTTTTAAATACACAGATACCAGGGAAGGAAACTACTAGTATAATATTTACTACAATACATGTTTCATAGCTTGAGTATCAGTACGATCGCATCTTAAATATCTCAAGTTTGCGCGTTCTATCAAAACCTACCATCTAATAAAGCTCCCGTCGCAGTTAGTTACGCCTTATATACAGATGTTAAAATAACTTGTTCCTGCTTCAGCGTCTTCTTTCCTCCAATGTCGTTAAACCCATATAACCCGACATTAATTGAGGCAAAATGATTATATATCTAGTATATGAAGCTTGAATATTACAAACAGTATTTACATTCCAAAACAGTCGGTCTTCGCTCTCAAGCCAAACAAAATCTTGAGTGGTTTATTGCTTCATTTGCTTCAATGACCGAGAAGCAACAGTGGACTCGCCAGTTCCTAGAAACTCAAAAATACGAATACGGGAATAAAATTAGCTACGAGCTTTATGAAGAGGTTGTGTTTCCTGTTCTTCTCAGGGGTTATCAAAACCATGATCCTTGGTCAGCTTTATGGCTTGCTCGTACAGTCCAAAATTTATACAAGGCAAAGCATCTCCACGAGCAGATTAGCTTCAGAACTGACTACGAGCTACTCAAAGAATGTTACTTACTTGATCGAAGTAATTCTGATGTGCATAAAGATTTGCTAAGTGTTCAGATTCGATGGTTTCAATATTGCATTCATGAATATCCAACTGGAATTCTGTATGGGGTCAACGGGGCAACAATAGACGAATGCCACGAAATTCTTTCAGAAATTGAGTTTATTAGAGAACTCGATGTTGAAAAGATTCATGAGAAATTTCTCAATGAGGTTCAATCAAAAGTGCTTGAATACCTCATTCGCCTTAAAAAATGCCAAATATCCAAAAACTTACACGAACACGAATGAAGGGCTTGATCTGAGAGGTTGTTTGAAAAGTCTAAATTATTACTTGCCCTGGCGACTAGAAGTCGTGGCTACACGAGACTTTACCTGCCTAGCCTGTGGAAACGCCAAGGGCGAACGCAGCTTTCTTTCGCCCTTCTCGTAGATGCGCCGCCATTGGAGACTTACGTTAAATTTATTTTGATAAATGCGATCGCTTCATCTGCTAAATACGTAATTTGATACCCAAAATGGGTATTACAAATAAGTACTTCAGATAAAATAGGTTTTCAAAGATGATTTTCAGCTTCAGAAATACTAGTGCGGTGTGTGCCGTATTTTTATTAGTCAGCGTTAGCAGTTTGCACGAGTCAGCCATCGCTACTATCGATAAGCAGTCCCAACTGATAGCGCAGCAGAGTAAAACCCAGCCACACCCGGTTTTTAAATCTATTCTGCCTAAATTAAAGCAAAAGACTCAAATTAAGATTTTATTACCGAAGTTTATTCCTGAGTCGGATGGGGAAAATCCAATTTACGCAATTATAGAAGCTGCTACAAAAAATAATTATGATATTCTATTGGGTTTTAGTCCCGACTGTAGTGGTGGAACTGCTTGCCGTTTGGGTGTGCTTTCGGCTGAAGCTGTAACCCGCAAAACACCCCGTTTGAATGGTAAACCTGTATCTCTAGCTAAGGGTATCACTGGCTATTTTGTAGATTTTGCTTGTGGTGCTAATTGCTCAGATGCTACCTTGACTTGGAGACAACAGGGTGTGCAATATGTTGTTGGGTTGAAAGCAGGCGATCGCACTTCTCTAATAAAAATGGCTAATTCTGCGATTAATCCCTAGCTAATATCAGAGTTAGATTGTACTTCCCAGCGAAACAACCGTGGCAATTGAGATACATCGATGGCGTAGTTAACAATCCACAGCACCAATTCAAAAATCAATAAATATCGTATCCAAAGCAACTCGCTTTGAGAATCCAAAATTGTCAAACCCTCATACAATTGCCAGAAGCGGTAAGGGAGATATATATAAGGAACCATTACCCACGCGACATTTTGCAACTGCCTAAGGGTTACTCTTTCTGAGATAATTTGCAACCCTAATACGATAAAATACCAACCAAGCACAGTTAACACAGTGCGATCGCCCCACCACACACCCCACAATAGCATAAACACTAGTGGCAGTAATCCTCCTAGCAGTTGCACTGAGCCAAACCATATTTTATACCAACCGGGAAATGGTAAAGGTAGAGTATAAGGCTTTGTATCTTTCCAGCCCCAGTTGATAACTACAATCAAAAGTGTGGCAATTAAGAAAAAGAGGAAATTTTCTAGGAACAGATAGAGATTGATGTTTGAGAAAATCATGACAGTATTATTAACTTCTGGGGGTTGTGTGTCATTCTCCCTAAGTAGTATTTTTCCAGACTAAAGACTTTGCCCTATACCCTACGCCATATTCTCTTTATGGGGCAATATGCTTAAGATCAGATAATTAATTTACCTTTCTAGAAGTACCAAGAGGACTTTAACCTTTATTTGCTCGACTTTCTTGAATTACATGGATAATCGATGGTAATAAAGAAATAACTATAATTAAGCCAATAATCGGTAACAAATACTTATCTACCTGTTCAGGTGGCAGAGATTTTCCTAAGAAAAACCCTAAAAAGGTGATGCCGAATGTCCACAAGAACCCGCCGATTAAGTTATAAGACATAAATGTTCGGTAATGCATCGCCCCAAGTCCAGCCACAATCGGCGCAAAAGTGCGAATAATCGGTGTAAACCTCGCTAATACTAGCGTTTTCTTGCCATGCTTCTCATAAAAATCCTGGGTTTTTACCAAGTGTTTTTTATGAAATAACCATGAATCTTCTTTCTGAAATAATTTTCTACCAAATCTATGTCCTGTAGCGTAGCCAACATTATCACCAAGGACTGCACAAACAAAAGCACCAAAAATCAGAACCCAAATGTTAAACCCTGATGTGGGAACAGATGCGAGAAATCCAGCCGTAAATAGCAAACTATCTCCTGGCAGAAAAAAACCAATTAGCAAGCCAGATTCGGCAAAGATAATCGCCCACACTCCAAAATAGCCAATTTTTGTAATTAGGTCTTGCATAAAATCTTTTACCGTTAAATATATAGGCCTAAAATATCTTAACGTTCAGCAATATTCCTGAATAAAAAGTAATATGAAATTTACGTAAAGTTATTTTGTAATCTGATAAATGTCATGACAGTTGGTAGATATGGGGTGAAGGGTGCAAAATGCCAAGATATTTGAAAGTACTAAGACTATTTTGGGCTACTGCGATCGCCGCAGAATTGGAATATCGAATTAATTTTTTTATAGCTACCCTCAGCAGCTTGGGAAATCTTGTCGGCAGCCTCTTTGGACTATTTTTGTTTTACCGGACAGGGTACACTTTTAGTGGCTGGACATGGGAAGCAGCTTTAGTGGTTTTAGGAATTTTTACCTTACTCCAAGGATTTTCTGCTACTTTTCTGTCGTCGAACTTAAATCGTATTGTCCGCCATGTGCAGGAAGGGACTTTAGACTTTATTTTATTAAAACCTATTCGCAGTCAGTTTTGGCTTTCCACTCACACCCTTTCACCTTGGGGACTGCCGGATCTAATTTTTGGTAGTATTATCATTGGCTATGCAGGTAAACGCCTTGGTGTAGGAATAGACGGCTATCTACTTGGTTTGTTGCCGTTATTGTTCAGCTTAGTGATTTTGTACAGCCTGTGGTTTATGCTAGGAGCAACAAGTATTTGGTTCGTAAAGATATACAACGCTACCGAAGTACTGCGTGGTTTGTTGGAAGCTGGGCGATATCCTATTGCTGCATATCCCACTGCTTACCGCTTTTTTTTCACCTTTGTGATGCCAGTAGCTTTTTTAACTACTGTACCAGCCGAAGTGCTGTTGGGTCGGAGTGAAATTAGCTGGTTGATAGGTGCGGCAATATTAGCAATGTTGTTGTTTTTTGCTTCTACTTGGTTTTGGCGGTTTGCGTTGCGGTTTTATACTAGTGCTTCTAGTTGAAAAATGGACTGGGGACTGGGAAAATTGTTCGGGGATTCAGACCACTACCCAAGTTTTTGTTCGCGCAGCATTCGCACCAGAAGAAAACTCTTTCCCTGTTCCCAGTCCCAAGTATTGAATCCCGAAGCGCCATTCCTCCCCGACAAGAGGCGCTGAAGTCGTCTTTTTCCTAGCGCGACCCGTTAAAATAATTCGTAATTAATCATAACACTCATAAGTAATTAAGCAGATATCATATAGTAATCCGATTTCAGCCTCGGTGAAATGTTCTATGGCATCTCAAATAGACGTAAATTTTTCTAATGGAGTTTTACAAAGCTTGCAAAATGTGAAAGATTTTGTAGGCGCAAGCGTTAACTCTCTAAGTAACTCAGCACAACAAGTTGGGGAGTCTTTGAAGGCAACAGCAACTACAACTACCGATAGAGCAATTAATACAGTTACAACAAGCTTAGAGCAAACTTGGCAAAATGCTGATAAATTTAAAAGTACAACATCGGGAGCAGTTAAAGATGTAATGGCGTCTTCTGTAAGTGATTGGCTAACACAACACCCGATATTTTTTAGGTTAGTTCAAATACTAGGTTGGACAACTAATCACCCAATTATTAGTATAGTGGTTTTGCTGTTTGCGATCGCTCTCATCTGGAGCATCATCAAAGCGATTGTCCGCTTGATTGAAACAGCTAGTTGGTCAATACTCCAAGTTCCGTTAAAATTGCTTCAGGCTTTGATTAAAGTTAGCTTTTTATCATTAGTTAAAGTTGGGAGTTTTACTTTTCAACAAATCACAGGTGCTAAACAAGCTGATAACATACCAGTTTTGCCACCTGAAAGTTTTCAACCAAATAAACAACAAAGATTGGTAGAAATTTCTCAGCGATTGGAAGCGATTCAAAAGGAACAGAATGAGCTTTTTCAAGAAGCCGCAGACTTGATTACTTCTGACACTATTGATATAGAAATATCAAAAATTAAACAGCTAAGAAGCGTTGAATCACATCTTGGCTGAGTTCATCTGTGGAACCAGAGGCGACAATACCACCTTTTTGCATAGCGTAATAGTAATCAGCCTGACGGACAAAGTGCAAATGTTGCTCTACCAATAAAACCGAAATGCCTGTGGTTTCGACGATGCGACGCACTGCGGCTTCAATTTCTAGGATGATGGAGGGTTGAATACCTTCGGTGGGTTCATCCAAGACGAGTAATTGAGGTTCTCCCATTAAAGCACGTGCGATCGCTAATTGTTGCTGCTGTCCCCCACTCAAATCACCACCCATCCGCGAAAGCATGGTCTTTAACACTGGGAATAAGCTAAAAACTTCTTCTGGAATTTCTGCTTTTTTTACTGGTTTCTTTCTAGCTTCCAACCCCAGCAGCAGATTTTCTTTGACTGTCAAACGGGGGATAATTTCTCGTCCTTGGGGAACATAACCAATTCCTAACTTTGCCCTTTGGTCGGGAGATTTAGAGTTGATTAATTCTTCAGCTAAGTTAATAGTACCACTGCGGGGTTTGAGTAAACCCATGATGGTTTTGAGTAGGGTTGTTTTACCTACACCATTGCGTCCGATTAGGCAGACCATTTGCCCGGATGGTACACTTAAATCGACATTGCGGAGAATGTGGCTTTCGCCGTAGTAAACGTTAAGGTTAGAGATTTTTAGCATTATAGATTACGTAGATATTAAACTTTAACGCAGAGGCACAGAGAGAAAGATAGAGTTTTGATATTTTTCTATCAAGATGGAGTTATCCGATGGGTTTCATAATTAAAGGCTAGACCGCTATTTATTCATGCTCACCTAAATGCATAATCATTAAAAAATATTGATGAAAATGTTTTACTTTACAACGAAAATAACATCTGTTAAAGCACTGAATGTTTGTGGTTTAAGTAGCTAGGCACAATTAAATATAAGACGCTCAAGGGCATATTCACCCTTTACGCTTCTGGCTTCCATGCCATCAATAATTGCCATAGCCAAA
>NZ_JBALFD010000059.1:0-2465 GCF_036916985.1 Nostoc sp. | reverse complement strand
CACCAATTCATTTGTGTCGATTGCGGTACAAAGGGAATGAAGAGAAATGGACAAAGGCTTTTTATACTTATAGTAATGAAAAATACGAACCTAGCTTATTTAATAATGGTACTTTTTATGGAACACCAGAAGAAGCATTTCAGAGTTCAGCATTGTATTTAGATTAATAAAATTTTGACAGCTTTCATGATTTTTGAGATAGAAATATAAAATTGTTTGGCTAATAAAAAAAGTAACAATATCGATCAATATGTCTGAATCTTATACGTTTCAACCTTTACCGCTAATTAATCCTAGCTTGGATATTAGTGAGAATCACTACTGGAATTACCATAATATCGAGGAACTAATTAGTTGTAAAAAGCCTTTGACGGCATCTCTTGATGAAGATTTATTTATTGCTGTGCATCAAATGTGTGAACTTGCTTTTCACCAAATGATTATTGATATGGAACGAGTTTTGAAGACTTTAGCACAAGCACTACAAGATGCAACTGATCAGATCATTGGCAATACGGCAGAGGTATGCTATTTCTTTCGTCGCATCCTGCGTCTTTACGAAGTTGTAAATACAACGATGCCGATTTTGGCGACAATGCGTGCTTTTGCGGAGTTCAGAACTAGTATTGGCCCTACTAGCGGGTTTCAGTCTTTTCAGTTCCGTCATCTAGAAATTATGAGTGGGGTTTGTAAATACTGGGATGGTGGTACTAAAAATGCTGAGGGGAAATTGCATATTGCTGAGATTGAGTTTAATCAACGCTATGGTGAACAGGTAGCACAATGGTTTGAATTATATCGTCAGCACAACCTTACTTACTATTATCAAATCTTGATTAACCGCGCGGCTGGTAATTCTCAGGCAGAATGTCTAGTCAATTTACAAACTAATACAAATGCTAGTGCAATTCTTCAGTGCTTTAGCGCTTATGATAATTTGCAAAGGCGATTTCATAAATCTCATCTAGGGTTGGCAATTACACAACTAAAAATAGTTGGTGCTGATATTGGTACTGGTGGTACATCCTTTAGAGATTATCTAGCTAAATACGATCGTGAAGAAGCGCCTCTGTTTCCAGGTTTAGAAGATATTCTCTAATTGCATCAGAGTGTTAGTTATTTGTGAAAAACATGGAATTGTTGAGGTTACGAGATGTAGGATAATATGTCTGGACGCTAAATAATCATCGAATGATAAATTTGCAATTTCCTAATGATTGGCAGAAAGTACTAGTTGAAAAATTTCCACAACCTTACTTTACTAAACTTCAAGAGTTTCTAATAAGTGAAAGGTTATCTTATACTATCTATCCAGCTAAAGAAGAGACATTTTCTGCTTTTGAACTGACACCTTACGACCAAGTAAAAGTCGTATTGCTGGGACAAGATCCATATCACAATGAAAACCAAGCACATGGTTTATGTTTTTCAGTAAGACCAGGGGTAAAACCACCTCCATCACTTGGCAACATATTTAAAGAACTTAAACAAGATATTGGATTTGAAACCCCAAATAATGGCTATCTTGTAACATGGGCTAAACAGGGTATATTGATGTTAAATACAGTACTAAGTGTCAGAGCAGGCATGGCAAATTCCCATAAAAATAAGGGTTGGGAAACTTTTACAGATGTGGTAATTAGTAAAATTAGCCAGAAACCTGCACCTGTGATCTTTGTGCTGTGGGGTAAGGATGCACAAAAGAAATTAAAGCTGATAGATACTAACAAAAATATCATAATTCAATCAGCACATTCTTCACCACTTTCTGCTCACAATGGTTTTTTTTGCAGCAAGCCCTTTTCAGCTATTAATTCTGCATTAATTTCTTATGGACAATCAGAAATTAATTGGCAAATACCAAATATTTAAAAATTAAATACTTTATTAAAGATAAAGAAAAGTATGAGTGAGTACCAGTATTACGAATTCCAGGCATTAGACCGACCATTAACTGCATCAGAACAAGCATATATAAGTAGTTTATCTAGTCGGGTACAACTGAGTGCAACAAACGCAATTTTTACCTACAGCTATGGAGACTTTCGAGGTGAACCCAAGGAAGTTCTAGAAAAGTGTTTCGACATCATGTTATACATGGCGAATTGGGGAACGCGACAATTAATGTTTCGTTTCCCTAAAACAGTGGTTGCTCCATCAGTTTTTGAACCTTATTGTTTACCTGATAAAATTACTGTATCAAGTAGCAAAAATTATGTAATTGTAGATATCAGTATCCAGGATGAAGAATATGGAGATTGGATAGAACCAGAGGGATGGCTAGCGAAGTTAGAGGCTGTTTGAAAAGTTTTGAGGGGTCAAATTTTATGCTAATCGCCTCACCATGATCCGAATCATGGCAAGGTAGATAAATGTCTCCGATGTTTCAGGCAATAATTCATAGTCTCTAACCAATCGCCGACACCCCATTAACCAACCAAAAGTCCGCTCCACGACCCAACGTT
>NZ_JBALFD010000058.1:0-35620 GCF_036916985.1 Nostoc sp. | reverse complement strand
GTTAGCACAATACAATCTTTGGTCACTCAACATCAGGAACTTCTCACTGTGCTTGAGTTTCAAGCTCTTAAATACTGATTAGACAGCCAGGGGTTCAATTTGCATTTGGTGTTTCTTCGGTTGGCAAAGAGCGAATCAACTCTCGAATCACATCGGTTGCTGGTCGTCCTGTGATTGAACAGTATTTTTCTAATCTTTCTGCTTCCCCTGATGCCAGATTAATTGTGAGTCGTTTAGTTGCCCATTTCTTATTCACTGATTTAATCAACTCAAATAGTTTCTCAAGCTTGTAAAAATATATCCTTGCTTTATAGAAATTCTCTATTCAATAGCAACAAGATAATAAAACTTATTTTTAATAACTTGCAAACCTAAATTTTCTACCTAGATAAAATAGGTAGCTCCTACAATGAAATTATCCCAAGGAAATTCCGCTAAATTTTTGTTCCCATAATGATAATCATTATTCTTGGTTGTATATTTTATTTTCTGGAAGTCCCTTACTCCTTTAATCCTTCCCTAATACCTGCACCATAAGGGCAATTTAATTCATTTTCAGTAATTAAAAAGGAGTCAAGGATTATGGGAGAAGCACTTTCAAAACGCATTAGCTCTAGCACAGTTTCTTTATATTCTTTAAAATTATAATTTCTTTTGATATCGTAGGTTCGCTCAATAGGTAAATCTATAGTTAGTTCAGTTTTAATGCTTCCAGGATGTGAGGTGAGGACATAAATTCGCTGTGATACAAAAACTGCTTCCTCAACATCATGAGTAATCATAAAAATAGTTGTACCTGTATTTCTCCATAACTCCAGAAGAAATTGTTGCATTATCTCTTTTGTTTGGGCATCCAAAGCACCAAACGGTTCATCCATGAGGAGAATCTTAGGCTCAGATACTAGAACACGAGCGATCGCTACTCGCTGTTGCATACCTCCTGATAGTTCTTTGGGTAGTGCCTTAGCAAATTGAGTTAAGCCTACCACATCTAGGTAATAAGAAACCTGCTGCTGCCTTTTGAGCTTGGGTACGCCCCTCAGCTTTAACCCAAAGCCAATGTTATCTGCTACAGTCATCCAGGGGTAGAGAGAATAGTTTTGAAACACCATACCTCGGTCTGCTCCTGGTCCTGTGACTTTCACTCCATCAACCCGTATTTCCCCAGCTGTGAGAGTATCAAGTCCCGCAATCAGGCGTAATAAAGTCGTTTTCCCTGAGCCAGAGGCTCCGACAGCACAGACAAATTCACCTTCTTTGATATGGATATTGATGTCTTTGAGAGCAACAATTGTACCGTTGCGGGTTTGAAATTGTTTGTGAAGATTAGCAACTTCTAGATGCATAAACCTATAGTTATAGAAGACAAATTATTTCGTTGCCCACCGACAGGAAACTCTCAGTAATAATCGGAATAACAAGTCAATTCCCAAACCAATTAAACCGATTACAATTAGTCCAGCAAAGATTTCATCAGTTCTGAGAAAACGTTGAGCAATACTAATTCTTTTTCCCAATCCTTCGGTCGCTGCTACTAGTTCCGCTACGATAACTAAGTTCCATGCTGCTGCCATATTCACTCGACAGGCATCAATAATTGCAGGTAGGAGGTAGGGAAAAATTACCAGTAACAAAACTTGACTGCGCCTTCCTCCCAAGGTATATGTAGTTTCAATTAATTCTTTGGGAATAAACTTCACCCCATCCATAATCATCAACGTATTAAAGAAAAGGGTGCCGATAAAAATCAGCAGAATCTTTGGCAGTTCATCCAAGCCAAAATATAAAATTAACAGTGGGATGAAGGCAGGCGCAGGCATATAACGAATGATCCCAATGCTCGGTTCTAAAAGCGATCGCACACTAGCAAATGTTCCCATAAGTGTCCCCACAGGAATTGAAATGACTGCTGCGAGGAAAAAACCAGTTAGCACCCGAAACATACTGAACTCGATGTCTTTGAGCAATATTCCATCTGACCAGAGTGTCTGAATTGCCGCTAAAACTTGTACAGGAGTAGGTAGGAACATAGAATTAGTTCCAGGCATAGTGGCAACCCAGCTAGAGACAATCCACCACAAGCAGATCGGTATGACAAGGGACAGAATGACCAAAATCCCAGTCAATCTTTTAGGAATATCTTCTGCAATCCGCCAAAATACTGTTGGTGGTAACATTTGCGGCTGAACATTAGTAGATTGACTCATGCAATCGCTCCTCCATATCCCTTACCCATAACATCCTCAAACCTTTCCAGCTTTATCAGCGTAGGCTTTGACAAAGCGGTCATCAAATAGTTTGCTTAAGTCTGGTTTCTGCTTAATCAGACCACTTTTCAATAGAGACTTACTAATTTCCTTAGCGGTGAAGGATAAGGAAGTCCTGTCATTACCAGGAGTAAAGGCTTTCAGATTTTGTTCTAAGGTGAAAATAGCAGTACCTGCTTCGTATTGTTGATATTCCTTTATATTAGTACCCGCTCGTTTGGCAATAATTTCTGTTGCCTTCTGTTTATTAGCTGCGATAAATTTGAGGGTTTCAAACCATGTATTCACTAAGGCTTGTACATCCTGGGGTCGTTCTTGAATCATCTTGCGTGTAACTACCAAGTGATCGGAAATAGCACCGGGAAAGTCAGCAGAAGAGAATAAAGTCTTACTTCCAGGAAGTAATAATGCTTTGCTAGTAAAGGGAGCAAACACGCCAACTGCATCCAATTTACCAGCAGCAAAAGCCGCCGCTGCCGCACCCGTCTCCAAAGGTTCAAACTGAATATCCGCTTGGGTCAAACCTGCTTTTTCTAATCCTAGTAGTAATAAAAAGTGATCTACTGTTCCCTCTTCTGCTGCCACCTTTTTACCCTTCAAGTCTTTGATGGAATTGATTCCTTGCCGCACAATAATTTGGTCATTGCCTTGAGAATTATCATTCGTCAGCACAATTACTAAATCTGCTCCAGCCGCCACTGAACTGATGGTGTCATTAAGAGTCTGGCTATTACCATCAAGTTGAGTTGTCGCTAGGGCATTGATGGAATCTAAATAGCCATCAAACCACTTTAGATTGGCTTTAACTTTATTTTCTATAAATAAATCTTGCTCTTGAGCCACCTGCCAGGGAAACCAACCAGGCCAAGCACTAAACCCAATTTGAATTGCCTTAGTTGCTAATGGAGTAGAAGCAGTGTTTGAAGTAGGAGTTTGGGAGGGGGTACAACTGACTGTAACTATTAAACTGACCAAAAAAACACAAAACCAAGACAGTATATTGCGAACTTTCATTAAGTCTCCTCTACATAATTTGCAAGTTAAACTGAACAACTCAATTAGATGACTTTAGATTTTAGATTAAAAAAGTTTTTTGGTACATACCAAGGCACTTATGGTCAGGATGAATCTAAAAAGCACTCCTTCCTCGCGATCGCAAATCTAAAATCCAAAATTGTTTGACTTCAGTTAATTAATCCTAACTAGACGAATTTCTGTGCGTTGGTTGCGAGGGTCATTTGGAGAAATGCCGGGTAGCAGTTGGCTAAAGCCTTCACCTTCAACCACAATATTGTGCTTGATATTTCGCAAACGTAGATAATTACCTACTACCTGCGCTCGTTGTTGGCTAAGTTTTTGGTTGAAGTCAGCAGAGCCAATCTGAGATGTATGCCCAATTACTCGCACAGCTACAGTTTGCAGGTTGAATTCTGAAATTTCCTGAGCCAACTGATTGAGTGTTTGCTTACCCTCATCCTCAAGTTGAGCAGAAGCAATACCAAATTTAACATCTCCTCGTACTTGCAGATTGCCTATATTAGGAGAAGCTTTAATTTGGTTAGCATTGAGCTTATTATTGGAAGCAAGTATTTTTCCTTTTCCTGTTAGCCTATCTGCTAGTTCTGGGTTATCAGCACGCACCAATTCAATCAGATTTTGGCTGTTGTTTGCAGCCTTAGTGATAAACTCAGAGGTAAACAAATCTTTGGGATTTTCAGGAACCTGATTCAGTTTCCCTGCCAATGTCAAAACCGCTGCCGTAGAGCCAATTCGTTTCTCTAATGTGCCATTTGTTAACCAGTCTTTAGCTTCAAGAGCGGGAAAAAAATCAATACCTTCTAAAACAAAATTGGCATCGCTGGGTGATAGTTTCCCATCCTCAGCAATCTGATTTTGGAACTGCGAAGTATCACGAAGATTGCTATCAATGCGACGATAGTAAGTTGTCAAAAGTTCGGAAATTTTCTCAGGTTGAGATTGAATAAGCTGGTTGGAGGCAACAATCACATCTACAATTGCCCCAGGTACATCTTTGCTAGATAAGACAACTGTATACCCCTGCTGTCGAGCTTTGGTGATATAAGGCTCCCAGAGAACAGCAACTGCTACATTTTGATTGGGGTCTTGCAAAAGCTTCCAAGCTTCAGAAGCATCTGTTACCTTATTCACTTGAAAATCTGACAACTTGAACTGCTCAAATTTAGTACTTAGCATGAGAGCCAGATATTCACTGGGGGTATCACCAGCAAAAGTCATGCTCAACTGCTTCCCCTGCGATCGCATCTGCTGTATTAATACATTAAGATCCAAAAGTGACTTCAAGTTGGAATACTTTTTTGTATTCAAAACAACCGCATCTGCACCGATTGTGCGGTCAATTAGCCCGACAATTTTCCCTTGAGGTTTTTGTTTGAGAAATTGATCAAGTGTGGTTACTAATAAGTTAGCTTTCCCCTGGTTCAAAAGTTCAGAGCGTTTAGTTTGATCGAACTCATCTTCATAATGCAGGTTAACTCCCGATTCTTTGCTAGATTTAAACTCTTTACTCCGAAACGTACTGTAGCCACTAAAGGTGTCACCTAGAAGAGTTAGTTGTTGGGTTTTAGTAATGTTATTTTGGACACTTGGAATGAAGTTGAATGACTTTTTACTTAGTAACCAAAAACCACATATCCCTAAACCAGCAGTAATAATAAGAGCTAAAGGCAATACTACTCGATTATTGGATTTACTTTTTGTAGATGAATTACTCTGATCTAGCTTGTTTCCGCAAATTTCGCACTTTTTTAGAGTTGAGGCGTTCCGATCATGACCACACTTAGAGCAAGTAATATTATTGTGTTCATTTAGCATCTTTTCATCTCGCTCCTTTTAATCCCAGTTCTTCTTGTATATTGGCTTCCATAGTGGAAACTTGTTTATTAGTCAGCCCTAATTCTTCTTGAAGTTCAAGCAACTGTGTCTGTTGCTCAAAATCAATTTCAGTATTGCTTTCTAGAAAAGCTCGATACATCAAACCATACTCATAGAGAGCTTGTTGCTGGGAATTCCCACAGGAGAATTTAGCAATAATTTGGTCAGAGGTTGCTTTAGAAATGCCATACTTCTGGCGAAAATGCTCTAGCATTTGCACTTGATTTTCAGAAGGATTGCCACGACGATAACAGGTTTCTACTAACTTGGTGAACTTTTCTAAATTACTATCCAGGTCTTCTGATGCTGTAGAATTAGCTGGTGAAGTTTTGGGAAGTTCAGCAGATTTTTGCACAGATGCAGATATAGTCTCAGCAGGAATAAACAAGCTGTAAGTCTTTACGTAATCCTCGATCGCTACTTCTTGCTTACGGAAGTTAATATTGTCTTTACCACCGGTAAGAGTCTTTTCTAGTTCTCTCAAATGTGCCATAAGTTTTTGGTAAAGCCCCTGTTTTTCGGCTTTTGTAACCGCTTTTTGACCGACATTTTGTAGTGCATCTTCCAAAATTTCCCGGACTCTGCGATTATGGTCACTAACGAGATATTCTTCGGCTTCTTGCCAGTCATTTCCAAGAATCTGGGTCTTTTTCAACCCTGTCAATTTGTCTTGATAGTGAAAACGTATTTCAGAGTATTTAGTAATTGAATTTTCTTCCTCAACCACTAAGCCAAAAACTTGAGCCAGAATTAAATTTTGTTTAGCCTGGACTTCAGCTTGAGTTGCCGGCATATGGTCTTGAAACTGGCGATAATCCTGATGGGTATGCAAAGGATTCTTATCGGACTGAGACACAGACCGATAAACTGTCCGCATTCTATCCATCCCCTCAATCAGCCTGAGAGGAAAGGCTCCAATTTCTTGAACAAAGTAAATGTGGTGAGAGTCACCTAAAGGACGAATATCTTTATCGGTAAGTGTGCTAGTCTTACGAATCATTGGGAGTATTACACTTACAGCTGGGTCTGTAGGTTTATTACCGCCTTGAATACCAACTATGGTTTGCCGCTTTTCTGCTCTATCTTCCCAACCTAATCGAGCCTGCTCTTGACTGAAGCGCAAGAAAGGCTCACTTTTTTCAAAGATAGTTTTAATCTGAGCTTCCTGCTGTTCAACAGTTGGGTACTCTTCCAGGAACTTGCGAGCCGTAGAGATTTGCATCTTACCGCTACCGACAAATTCATCCAAAGAGCGATTCAAAATTCGCTCAAACAAATCCTTGATCCTCAAGTTGTCAAAGGTGTATACATCAAACAGTTTTGTACCTAACTCGCCCAATATCTGCTGCGAAATTGTCTGGTAGATACTCTCCTGCTTTTCTGCAATAGTCTTGTTATAAATTTCGTCTACATCTTTGCTGTCATAAATTAAAATTCCGTTGACTGTTAGTACTCCAGTTTCACGAACATAAGTTTGTTCTTGGTCGAGAAACCGAGCTTGTAATATCTCGCAGTTGCGTTCTAAAGCAGTCAAATCTACCAGTAAACGCTCAATTTCTTCCTTCAAACTATCTAACAGAGATACTGCCAAGGTACGAGCTTTTACTTCTACTTTTGATATATACAGCGATTCCAAAGCCTGTGTAATTCCCTTGAAGTCTTCATCAATTAGACTTTTGCGATTTAGTGCAATGAGTTGTTTAGCATGATCATCTATCTGCTTAAGTAGAACTTGTAAAGTATTAGTTGCAGAATTCTCTTTAGGCAACCAGTTTTTTTGTCGGTCTTGGTCAAACTGGCTACGATACTCTGTAAAGATATCTAGAAGTACTTCTAGAAAATGGCGAGCAAACTTTGGCCCACGAAAACGGTCTTCAATGATTTTGTAGACAACTTGACGGAGTTCTTGGCGTTTTTGAGGAATCAGTTGGTTCAAGTTATCCCACATCTTCTGAAAGTAATCACTCCAGCGCCTTGGGTCTGTATCACTGTCGTAAAAGTGAGACTTGTATTTGTCCTGTTCTACTGAGATGAAGCGCTGTAGGTTCTCGAAGGGAATATTTAGGTCGTTGCGACGTTTGCGTAAGCCTGCTACCCAATCAGCTACTTCCTTACTGTAGGGTTTCATATTATCGCCAAGGCTAATACTGTTGAGTAACTGATGCTCATTTTCAGATTCTGCTAATCGTAAATTAGGCAGGATTTCTGTTTTAATCACATCACGCATCGCCGCAGGGGCAGGAGTAGGGTTAGTCCACCAAGTAATTAACTGACCTCCTAATCGTAAGGCGCAAGCATTGAGAACCCGCTCTACGGGAAATTGAATGCTCGAAAGCCCAAAACTAATAAAATTTTGAGGATAACCTTTGGAATCAGGACTAGCCCAATGTTTGCGAATATTGTCACGGACAAGTTTTTTGTATTGACTGAACCCAGAACTGAAGTCCAAAAAAATGTTTTGGGAAACCATCTCCAAAACAGAGTTGAGGCTAGGAAAAGTTACTTTATCGTTGCTGTTACCAACCAGGTAACAGAAATTAAAAGGTACATCCTGGCTACTTTGGGAACTGATGCGATCGCTTGGATTCGGGCTATACTGAGTTTCAAAACGAGTATCATTGCGTGAATAGTGGTTTAGCTCCATTAGGGCAGTATAGGCATTAGCTATTACCCTGTCACCAAGCCCTGCAAAGGCTCCTGGAAGCACTAAATAAGCTGAGGATTGGGGCAAATCAGAAGGAGGAACCCAGTCTCGCAAGTTATATGCAATGTCAAGTACCATACCAGAGCCAGTACCCCCTGAAAGAGAGCAGACTATGAAAATGTTGACACCTTTATCTAGCTGGACTCCCCAACGATCCAGCATAAACTTTTCATGCCCAACAATCCTGGATCTAACGTTGTTGAAGCTAGTTTTAATATTTTGGTAGTTCAAAGTAAAAGCAAACTTTCCCAGCGATCGGATTTGTCCCGCTCCAGCTAAGATTGAATCAGTGCCCTTGAGTTGACTGGGAAACCATTCAGCTAAGTGTTCGTAGGCAGAAAGCTTATTTAGAATAGCTTTAGCGTCTTCCACCTTAGCCCACACCTGTTCAGCTGGTCGAAGTGAAATATCTTGCTTTAACACAACCTGTGGTTCAGAAACTTTTGCATTCTGTTCGGTGTCAATATGTAAAAATGATAGAATCGGTAAAGCATCTAGAGAACCGTAAGTCTCTACAATCATTCGACGGACTTTGATCAGAACTTCCTTTCCGGTTCCTCCCAGTCCAATAACTACGGTGGGAGTCATTCCAATGTAATCGGCCATTTGTAATACTCACTTTACTGAAATTTACTGTATATAGTTTTAGGATTCATATTCTGTAAATATTCTCAAACCGTGCTATGCGCGAATTTGAACAGACGACAAGCAATCGCTCACATCCAAACGGAACAAGCATTTCTCTTCTAAAGAAAGCTGCTGCCAGAACTAATTCGACAAATACTTCGCTAGTAAATCCTGACCCGGAGCGCCCATCTTCTCCAACATCCCCTCAATCTTCTCCATCGCCAAGGGCGACGGTTTAGAACGTCCATTTTCCCATCGATTAATCGTGGTATAAGTAACGCCTAAAGTGGCTGCATACTGTTCTTGCGTTAGCCCTAAGGCAAGCCGCAGATCACGAATGATCTGCCCCACTTGTGGCTGGTTGATAGTCAAGGGTTTTTTTATATCATTTAACAAAATAAACTTTACCTTCTAGCTTAATTAGCCAGTGCTATATTATTTGTTACATAATAGCTAGAGAAAATACCTTTAAAACCAGCGAATATACTTAAATTAAGTTTTCATGGTATTCTTTTTTGCTTAAACTTAGAGGAAATTTTAAGTGATTTTGAACTTGAATTCCAGCTAGTAAAAGTTACACCAAAGCTGCGATCACACTCATCCTCAGCACACAGTAGTGTTACCTACCGCTTGACTACTAAGTAAACATTTTTCCTCTATGAAAGTCAAAAGCTCTTCTTCAAACGTAGTCAAATACGGTCGCTTGATCTCCCCCAGATGCTTCAGCACAGCACGAGCAGCCTCTTCCAAGTTCTCATTTTCCCGCAACCTACTGATGCGATCGCAAATCATCTGCATCTGCTGACACTGCGCAGGCAGGTAATTGTAAGACTTCAGGTGCTGCAACCCAATGGCGTACTCTCCATCCCAGGTTTTGACGGTACAACTGAATTCGCCCACATGGTTAACTATACCCCAGCAGCCACCTTTGCCCCTCAGTTCGGGATTGTCTTTAACAAGGATTTGGCAGACTTCGCCAATTTGGTATGTGTTTGGTACTTTCGTCCTTTCCATGATGCGCTGCACCACATCTTTGACAATTCTGGCTGGCGGCACTTTTCCCCCTGCCTGCTCCACCGCTTGCCGCCATACTTCTTGCTGTTGCGATGGTTCTAGCTTAGTCAGTGGTCGAACTTGGCGTTCGGTTGTAGGCAAAATTTGGGAACCATTGGTTCCCATTTCATCCGATATCTCGTTTTGGGAACCAATGGTTCCCATTTCATCCGGTATCTCATTTTGGAAACCAATGGTTCCCATTATTATGTTGTCAACTACATTTGAAGCAGCTATTAAATAATTTACATGGCGGTGAGTATACGCAAACCGAGAACGGCAATATTCCTCAAACGTCTTGTGGGTCGAGCGGTACAATCTGCGATCACGCAATTCTGCCAGTGCCTTACCCGCCTCAAAAAACGCTCTTTCCACACGGAGCTCTAGGTGAAGGCGATCGCGCTCCTCCGTTTCGGACAACTCCTCTACTTCAGCAGCAGTAACTGTAATTGTTGCTGAAGCTGGATTTTCCTGAAGGAAGATATCCTCAAGGTCTTGGTCATCTGGTAATGTGCTGTCACTGGATGCAGCGGAGGTGGCTTTGTTGCGCTTACGAGGTGGTTTAGTCATGATTCCACCCCTTTAGCTCAACAATATTTTTTCAGAGTCAATTGCAACGTAGATTTTAGAAGTAGTTGATAACTGCTCAGGCATAACCCACCGCAGGCATCGCTTCTTTGGAAAAGCTAAAGGTAGGGCAAGAGAATTAATAGTCTGAAGGTTAATCGCCATTAGAACTTTCTGTTAAATTAACCCCAGGGATATGCTGAATCCATTCACCTAAGCACTCTTTCAAATCCAGCCCTACAGCATTGGCTGCCCTGATGAGGGTGTCTAAAGGTACACCCTTTGTATCTTCGTTCTCAATTCTATTAAAATTTGCCCCGCTCATTCCGGCGTAATCACCAGCTACGGTTAAACTCATCCCCGCAGCTTCTCTTGCCTTTTTCAAAGCAGTTCCAATACCAGTAAACTCCACTTCAATGATGATTGTGGTTTTTTCTGGTTTTCCTCGTCTTTTTGCTCCTCGGTTCAAAGGTGGATTAAACCAAGCAATCAAAGCATTCTCCACGATGGTGAGTAAATCTAGATCACAATGCAAATATGAAATTCTTATTTCACCCAGCATTGCTATGTCAACTCCTTTGTGGTGGCATAGCCAACGTTTCCGAGGGTTTTTAGTTTGTCCAATATATTGCACTACGCCTTGAGAATCGATAGCAAAATAAATGCAAGGCGTGGTGGGTAGTTGCGATCGCTCCTGTAGGGATACCGAAGGTAAAGCAAGAGGATCTATAGTTGCAGGATTAATTGCCATTCTTTGACTCCTCGTCTGGTATCCATTTCAGCAAAATATCTGGCTGTACTCTGTATCGAGTGCAAATTGCATTCATAACATCTCTAGCAAGATACTGAGCAGAATTGTTGTACAGATTATATGCAGTAGTTCGGCTGATACCAGTTTCCTGCCAAAACTGATAAACACTCATTCCTTTGCTATCGACAAATTCCTTAATCCGATTTCTCATGGGCATATCTCAAGATTGCCACTTCTATATTCAAAATTAATTGTTATTACAAAGTAGTTAACACTATTATAATAGAATATGTAAGATAGAGATAAATAGCGTTTTTAAGCAATTTTAAAACTTATTAGGTACAATTTACAGTTTTTTGACGAACACTGTATAGCATGGAATTTACCAGTAGTTGTAACACAGCTTGAATTATTCAAACTAAACCATGACAGACTCACAAGATCCAAAGCAAGTCAAAAACAACGACTTACGTAATCCCCAGTTTGCTGGGAGTTTGATTAATGCTGATACAGTAACCGTTGGGCAAATGGGAGAAAATGTCTACAATATTCACTACTCGCACTCCAACATTAAAAATGTTCAAAACCTCAAATTGGAAGCCAAAACTATTAACGATTTAGTAAATTTATTGTGTCTTTTTTGGAAAATGAGAGAAGTCGTCGCCCTTTTTTAGTTTTGGCTTTGGATAATGATGCACCACTGCAATTGATATATTGCAGTGGTGCAGTAGCTACTTTTATTCTAGATATGTTGTGTAAGCTTGTTGATTATGGCGACTTATCACCAGGAAAAACAGCGATTGGGGTATTGTTGGAATATTTGCGATCTCAGGTAGGTGTGGATATATAAAAACGAATTGATAAGTTAACCTTCTTAATTCAATCATAAATTATTTGCTTCATTGTAATTATACAAGTATGGTGCTTAACAATGTTAAAACTTAGTGCTGAAATTTTTAATGAAATAGTAGATATACTCAGACCTTTGATGAATGATGAAAAAAACCGTACTTCACTTTTAAATTTAGCTTTTGGCAATGATGCACCAGTATTGAAAAATATCGATTTGAGCGGTAATCCGCAAAGTTTCACTTCAAATATGGTGTGTAAGCTTGCAGATTATGGTGAAGTAGCATCAGGAAAACAAGCAATTTGGGCTTTATTGGAATATGTACGATCACAATATCAAGTTGGTGTGGATATACAAAAACGTATTGATGATTTACACCCATTAATTGAAACAAAATTTTCATTTCAAGGCAATATATTAGGCTTTAATATTTTAGACAACATCCGGCTTCTTCAGGCATCAGTAGATAATTTTAAAGCATTAGAAGAAAAAGTTTTTCAAAAATATTATTCTTTAAATTATGATTTAAAAAAGGCAGAAATTAATTATGAAAACATTAAAATTGAAGCCGAAAATTTCAAAATAACTTTAAATGAAAAATTTTATGTTTTAAGCGAAGAGAGAAAATTTTATAAATCTCTTACGAAAAATATAGTAGTAAAAGAATTTAAATTTTGTCTATTACATCTTAAATTTTCATTAAAAAGAAATGAAGTTCCTTTTTTGCAGTATGTTTTTTTGCAAAAACAAATTTGCATTAAAAAGTATATTCGAGAAATAATTAATCAAAGTTTACAAAAAATTTCAAAACATATAAATGATAAAAATGAGCAAGAAAATATAGTTTTCAAAGAGATTATTGGATTATTTACGCCAATTTCAAGTGAACGAGCAAAGCTTATTAATAAAATAGATGCTTATATTAAAAAGCAAAAAACTATACTAAATAAAAAATTAGAGACTGCTAAAGAACAATTAGAATATCAACGTAATCAAGCCAAGGAAAAGAAGATAGAAGAAAAATTAAGTATTATTCTTTCACAAGATGTAAGTATTTCTCTACAAACAATAGAGGCTTTTATTGAATGTAAGCCTCTAAAAAAAGAAGTTTTTCTATATATTTGTTCACAAATTGAACTAGAGCCTTTTTCAATTATTGATAATAAATTTCTAAACATACTTTCAAAAGATTTACCACAAGCAAAAGCCAAGTATCGTCAAATTGTTAAACAGCAATGTGGCACTCTGAGAATTCTAAATACATCTAGACCTATTGAACTAAGTAATTTGTACGTTGACGTAAATATTTTGACTGAACCAGTTCGATATAGGCGAATTGATTTACCTAACTTACCCCAAATACATGATTCTAGTTCTGATCAGTTTAATCGGTGGGGGCTAGGTGAAGTTCGTACTGCAAAAGTACCAGGGTTAAAAGCAGTAGAGGAGCATGATAAGTTGATGATTTTAGGGAAACCAGGCTCAGGAAAGACTTCGTTTCTACAGCACATAGCAGTTCGTTGTAGCCAAGGAGAATTTGAAGCTGATCGTTTACCTATTTTTATTCGTTTAAAAAATTTCTTTGATTATCAAAACAAAAACAGTTTAACCTTAGCACAATATATTATTTCAGAGCTTGAAAAATATGAGATAGATGGCTTAAAAACTAACGATTTATTAAAGTATGGAAGAATATTACTTCTATTGGATGGATTAGATGAAGTTTCAGAAGAAGCCCATCGAAATATTGAAAATTTAATTGAAGATTTTTATAAAATGTACTTCAAAAATAAAATTGTTTTAACCTGTCGTATTGCAGCTGTTGGTGATGAGTTTGAAAAATTTGTATATGTTGAAATCGCTGATTTTAATGAAATACAAATTAAAAATTTTGCCAAAAATTGGTTTGAAGCTATTAATATATCTTCTGAAGAAAATAGCGAAAAAAAGGCAACAAGTTTTATAAAGCAATTAGAACTTCCAGAAAATATGCCTATTAAAGAATTAGTCGTTACACCAATACTACTAAGTTTAGCTTGTCTTGTTTTTGATACACAAGGCAAATTTCCATTTAACCGTTCTGAACTGTATGAAGAGGCATTAGATATTCTGCTTCAAAAATGGGATATTACAAAGCGTATTAACAGAGATGAAATTTATCAAAACTTACCATTAAAAAATAAAATAGAGCTTTTAACTCAGATAGCATATAAAACATTTGAAGAACGCCGTTATTTTTTCAAAAAGCAAGAAATCTGTAATTATATTGATAGCTATCTTCAAAAAATAAGTAAGCAAGAATCTGCAATAGAACATCAAGATTCCGAAGCTGTTTTGCGCTCTATTGAATCTCAGCATGGAATATTAGTAGAACGAGCAAGGAATATATATTCTTTCTGTCAACTGACAATTCAGGAGTATTTTACAGCTAAAGCATTAATTGATAATTTTAACCCTGATGATTCTGATGTAGTTTTGAGTAATATTACAAGTAAAAGCTGGCGTGAAGTTTTTTTGATAGCTACTGGAATTATGCAAGATCCAGATAATTTATTAATATCTATGACAAATAAAATTAATGATTTTGCCAAAAATAATTATAAGTTTCAAAACTATATTAAATGGGTGTATCGCAAATCTAACCCTCTTTATCAAAATTTTGATTTAACAGCAGCCAGAGCCTTTTATTTTATATTAGATCCTACTTTTTCAGATATTATTTTAGGTAAACGTAACTTTGATGAGCCGCTTTCAGCTAGAATCGATAATAAATTTAAAGCTATTTTTTCATTATTAAAATATAAAAGTGATAAACTTAATGATCTTAAGATTGGAGATATTGAGCGTAAATTATTGAGTGAAATTTCTCTTATGCGAACTCTTTCGCTTGCTATCAATAACCATCCTGAATCAATCAATGAAATAAAGAAGTGTTTAATTCTTTCTACAGAAGACAATCAAGATATAGAAAAGCTTACTTATCAATTATCATCTCAAACAAAGGCTTATAATAATAAAGGATTAAAAAAATGGTGGAAGTCATCTGGAAAGATTTGGATTGCTAGTCTTCGAGAAGTGATGATTAAAAATTTTGATATAGGTTATGATTGGCAATTTTCAAAAACTGACATAATTTCTATCAAAAAATATTATGATGCACATAGTCTTGTATTTGATTGTATAGACGGCAATCGTAACAAAATAAAAAAATCAGCAACTATTATAAATTCTTTTTTTTAAAGAGTAATATAAATAAGTAATCATGACCATACAACTATCAACACCAGACTTCCAACACCTTACCCGAATAGTCCAGAACTTAGCTGACTTCGCCAACGTGCGCGATCGCCGCCGTTTAGTCACAGGTGCATTACAAGGTGTAGCTCAAGCAGATGTCATGCTGGCGCGTTTAGATTTGGATGGTACACCGATGGCTGTTGCTGTAGAAGTTGTGCGGTTTTTGGCTCAATTTGGGCGAGTTGCTTACGATAAAGAAGCCTTGGCTGTATTCCTCAACTATATTCAGCCTTACACTGGGGATGAAGATAAAGACTTTATCGTAGAACTATTTCAGAACTACCCACTTGATATTCCAGTCAGTCCTAGCCGTGGAATTCACAATTGGAAGGGAATGGATAGTACGGCTGATATTAAAGAAAAAATTATTGGGGAAAATACGTTACGCGATATATACATTTTAAACTTGGCTCTGGAAGCTTCAAAAGCCGTGGTTCGGATCGCCACTCCAGACGGTTTAGGCACAGGGTTTATGATTGCACCTGATTTATTAATGACGAACAATCACGTTATTAATAGTCAAGAACTAGGAGAGAAAAGTGATTTTAGCTTTAACTACCAACTGGATATTCAAGGTAAGCAATGCCCAACACAGACTATTGGAGCTTTAGCCGGAGGTGCTTTTTACACTAACAAAGTATTGGACTATACAGTAGTAACCTTGAAAGAAGTACCCAGCTTCGGCAAGCCTTTAATCTTCAAGAATAAACTAATGCGGCGAGATGACCGCGTAGCAATTATTCAGCACCCAGGTGGGCATTTAAAGAAAATCTCTATACAGAATAACTTTGTTGCTTACGCCGATAATCAAGTATTGCAATATACTACTAGTACAGAACCAGGTTCATCGGGGTCGCCTGTTTTTGATGATGATTTTCAGGTGGTTGGTATTCACCATAGCGGTGGTATGTTGGTAGAACCAAATACCCAACAAAGGTATTTACGTAATGCAGGAACGAGTGCGATCGCATTATTAAATGACCTAAAAAACAACGCACCAGAAATTTATGCGAAATTACAGAGATAATTTAGATGGCAGAACTCAATGGGGAAATCATTCAAGAATTATTGCTTGTCCTTAGACCATTTATGTGGGATAAGCAACAACGTCGATCTTATCTTTTCATTGCTTTAGGGACTAATGCAACCGTTTTGAACCGTCTGGTATGGGATACACCTGTAGATGTATTCATTCCTCAAATGGTAAATGAACTGATATTATCTGGAGAAATTGCCCCTGGAAAGCCTACAATTTGTGCATTATTAGAAGTTATTCGTGAAAATGTAGGTGTAGACAAACAGCTAGAAATTGATAATTTGCAGCAAAAGATTATAGAAGAACTAACAAAAAAAGAAAAGTCAAGTTCATTTGAAACTGATAAACATAGCAGATCCAAGCAAATGAGCTTCATTACTGAACTGCGAACCCGTTTGATTAGTGACAAACAAGTTTATGACTTATCCCGAAACGAAGAGTTTGCAGAGTTTAACTTTATAGGCTTGAAGGAAACTCCCCTATCAGTAGATTTAGTGGCTTTTACCAAAGCTGATGACTTTACCGAAAAGCAGATTGTGGATCTACGTGATAAGTTTTTCAACATTACGCAAATTGTATCTTATGATTTTGGTTTAAAACCTGGGCCAAGAATGCCAAATGGTCTTTTGGGTTTGGTGTTTGAAGATGAATGTCCTCGTTCTTTAATAGAGTTTATTAAAAAGCAGACAAAAATCTCTCACTGGCAAAGAAGCGCTGTCCTTGTTCTTTGGGTAATTGATGTTAAATATAAGCAAATCTATACCCATAACAATCCAGTTTCATTACTTCCCCCTGTAGTGATTATGGAAGATTCAGTATTTCCCGGATTAGAATATTTAAAATCTTTTATATATACCTATCGTTCTCCATCTATTCATTTAGATAACGATACAAAAGCAAGTATTCAGAATTTTGGTAGATTAGAATCAAGATTAGAAGAAATTTATAAAATTATCAAAAATATGCCAGAGCAACAGTCTAAATATAACTTTCCCAACGCCAAAAGAGTGCAAATTTTTGAGCAAGTTGATACTTACATTGAGAATAACAATATTAATGAGCAAGATATCAAGCAATCATTGGAATATTTGAGACAATTGATCGAAAAATTGCAACAGCAATATCCTCACGCCAGCGAGGAGCAAGCAGCCGCTATCATTGATGCTGAGTTTAAAGAAATCCAGCGTACTCAACCCCAAAGATGGCAGAAGATATGGAGTCTCAAACGCCTATGGAACGGTGTGAAGAAAGGTTCTCTCAAAGCTGGTGAGCATTTTGTGGAAGAAACACCTTGGGGTAAAGCAATCATTGGCTTTCTTGAAGGTATTACAGATGAGACAGAGTAGTAAGCAATTTGAGGATTACTCACACAATAATTAAGGTTTGGTGCATAGATTTAATAGATGTCTGTAAACAGCGAATTAATGCAAAAAATATTACACCTGCTTAGACCCCGGATGGAGAATGAAAGCCAGCGTCGGGGGTATTTATTCAGGGCATTGGGGACTAATACGCCTGTTCAGTATCAGCTAGCTTTTAATACACCTACAAATGATTTTATTCCTAATTTAGTGAATGAATTAGTTGTTTATGGTGAAATATCCTCTGGTAAACCCGCACTTTGTGCATTATTAAAGGTAATTCGTGAGGATGTGGGCATTGATGTCCAAGCTACTATCGATGCACTGATTGTAGAATTTCTACCGCCAGCAGCAACCCAAACTATTTCTACACCACCACATTTACTGTTTGATTTACTGCTGCAAATAGACTTTAAACAGCAGGTGCGGTTAGTGGAAGATGTATTGGAACAACATCGAACAGCTGCATTCCTGGTTCACGGGGAACCTGGCTGTGGGCAGGAATTACTGGTTACTCGTTTATTCCGGATCAAATCAGCATGGAAGAATAACTCTCCAATTAAAAATGATGTGACCATTAATGCAGCTTACCGCAGTACTGAACGCTTATGGAAACAACTAGCTCGTTCCTTTGTACTGCCTCAAGATACTAAACCAGAACATATTATCGATAAAATTTGCGATCGCTGGCAGACTCAAGATGTCATTCTCATCTTTGAAAAAGTTGATTCTATGCCGCCAAAGGTTCTTGTAGGCTGGCTTCAGGAGTTTTGGGAACCGTTAGTAGATAGGGGAAAGCTCAGTCCACCACTGAAGGATACGCATTTGTTGATGTTCCTAGTTGATAATTGTGGCAGTGTTTGTAAATCACAAGTCATGCTAGCAAAGGAATTTGATGAACCGGAATATCCCCGAATTCCCCTCTACTTGCCACCCCTTAGTCCGTTTCCACCCGATATCTTAAAAGATTGGCTAAGGGATATGAAAGTCTTTCGTGATTTGCAGATCCCTGCTGATTTAACTTATCAGCGATTATGGGAAAAGTCCGATAACGGCATTCCTCAATTTGTCTATGAAGAAATTTGCACGCACTTTGATTTGAGTTGGGAAGGAGGCTTGGCGAAATGGTTGATTTAGCAAGTGTACTCACCGCCAATGGGAAGCAATATTATGCAGGCAAGCCAATTTCACCCCAAGACTGTCAAAAGTATGGGCTTTCTCCTTACTTGCCATCTTCAGAACTTATTAAAGCAGTTAACCTTGCCATTTTCTTAGAAAAACGTCCTTTATTGCTCAAAGGTGAACCGGGATGTGGTAAAACCACCTTAGCGCAGGCAGTAGCTTACGAGTTGGGCTTACCCTACGAAACTTGGTATATTAAGTCTACAACTAGAGCCAGGGATGGACTCTACACTTACGACGCTGTTGGTCGTTTGCACGATGCTCAACTTGCTCGCATGGGGGAAGCTAGCAATTCCAAAGTCGAGAATTTAGACAATTACATCAAACTGGGGCCTTTGGGACGTGCGTTTAAAAATGAAAAACGCGCTGTAGTGCTGATTGATGAAATTGATAAAGCTGATATTGACTTCCCCAATGATTTATTGCGAGAGTTGGATGAGCAAAGGTTTACGATTGAAGAGAAGGGAGAAGAAGTAAAAGCAAATTACCCTCCCATTGTCATCGTTACCAGCAACGATGAAAAGGATTTACCTGATGCTTTCCTGCGGCGTTGTCTGTTTTATTATATTCAGTTTCCTTATCCACAGTTAGCTAATATTGTCAAGTCACACTTTTTGGAATCTTCCTCTGATTTGGTGGAAGCTGCGGTGAAGTGTTTTAGCGAATTGCGGCATAAAATGGAGAAGGGGAAAGCAGGTAAAAAAGTTAGCACCAGTGAGTTGCTAGATTGGTTTGCAGTTTTGCGGCAATTTCCTAAAGATGAGGTGTTAAAGCAGTTGGAGGGAGAAATACCTTTTCCAGAAGTTCTGTTGAAAAAATGGGAAGACCATCTGCGGTATTTGAAATATGAAGCTTGAAGAACTACCACTGTTAGATATTTTTAACAGCTTACGGCGGCATGGTTTGCCGTTGGGGGTTGAAGAATACTTAGTGGTTGTACGTAGTTTAGAAGCGGGTTTTGGAATTAGCAATAAACAAGAATTAGAGCAGCTTTGCTGCATGTTATGGGCAAAGTCTGAGGAGGAAAATCGCCTGATTCGTCGCTTATTTGAGCAGATGTGGCGACATTCTCCAGCAGAATCAAGGAAGGAAGATAAAAGCACAAAAAATAATATTTCCAAACCTACACCGGAAAATTTACAGGTTTCCCAGGTTGAAACACCTTCAATTGATGAGCCATTGCCTGATTTAGAGATAACTCCCACTATCACCCCAGAACCAGTACAAGCAGTCCAAGCTGTGCGGATTAGTCGTGCGGATAGGGAGATAAAACGCCCCCGCTATATGCTTTTGACAGAGTATTTTCCCGTTACCAAACGACAAATGAAGCAATGCTGGCGTTACCTACGTCGTCCAGTGCGCCAAGGAGTAGCCACAGAGTTAGATATCGAAGCGACGGTAGCAAAAATTGGGCGTGAAGGTACTTTACTCCAACCTGTACTGATGCCACCGCGTACAAATCGCACTGATTTGGTGTTACTAATTGACCAGGAAGGCTCAATGGTGCCATTTCACGATTTATCGCGGCAATTGGTAGAAACAGCAGAACGGGGAGGACGATTGAGAACAACTAATGTATTTTACTTTCACGACTACCCGGATGAATACTTATACCGTCATCCGGCAATGCTTGATGCCAAGACTGTTTCTGAAGTGTTGCAGGAAATTGGCGAACGAGCGGCAGTATTAATTATTAGCGATGCTGGCGCAGCACGGGGGAATTTTGACCAAGAACGGGTTGACAATACTAAGGCATGGATTGACCAGTTACAGCAATCGGTGCGTTATTTTGCTTGGCTCAACCCGATGCCTAGTGAATGCTGGTGGCAAACTACTGCTGGAGAGATTACCCGTTTTGTACCGATGTTTGAAATGAGTTCGCAGGGGATGAATGCGGCAATTAGTCTGTTGCGGGGTCGATATATTGCAGGGGAGGTTATATACTCATGGCTGATGTGACCGCAGATATTAACCAAACCCGTGCAGTCAGGATTGCCCAGCGACGAATTGAAGGGTTTGCCCAGCAGTTTGGGGAAGCACACTGCAACTTGGCTCGTCATGCGGCGTTTCCTTTGGTACTTACACCCGATTTACTCTACCAAATTTGGGCAAACTTTGTGCCAGAAGCCCCTTGGACTGCGGTAGCTCATGTGTTGCTGTCGCGGTTGTGTCGGCAAGTGGGTTATGAAATGTATGAGATGGATATTAGCGATCGAAATCTGTTGTTGCGGGAATTGAAGGAGCAGTTTGAACAGAAACGCTTTGATGATTTGGGAGAATTTTTACTAGATTATGTAGCACAGCGATTGACTGATGATGACACAGATACACGGGATTTACGAGAAGCACAGGAGTGGACAGCGTTAGTTTATACTAAGCCGATTGAGGCAGCGCGGGAGTTAGCCCAGAGATTATCTGAAAGGATGCAACAAGAAGATACGTATGAAGTGTTACGGGTCGCTTCGCTGGTTGAAAGTTATACAGAACCTCTATTAAAATCTGGTTTTGAACCTTTATTAATATATACAAATGGAATAAAAAATTATGTAAATCAACATTATGAAGTCGCAACAGAAAAATTAAATAATTTATTTGTAGATATTGAATATATCGAAATTGCCGGGATTAACTTAACTCCTCCACCAGAGCTAACTTTGTCACGTCAGCAAAAATTTACTATTGATAAAAAACAAGGAAATCATCTAGAAGTAGAAGAACTAGCTGCTCTTAGAAAAATTCAAGATGAGCATAGCACTATTGGTGAGGTGATTAATATTGACTGGCAAACAGTTAGCCACGAGATTCTGTCCGGACAGCAGAGACTTACCACAAACCCCCTAACATCGGGAGAGGGAATTACCTATCGAACTGAACAGGTGTATGTACCATTAGGTCTGGTAGAGCGTAAAAAGCAACCTCGAATATCTCAAGATGTATCACTTGAGCAAAGTTCGGAGCTTTATCGCGAAATAGAAATTACCCAAAGGTTTGAACATCAACAATTTCTAGAGCAGATACTTAGAGATAGACAAAGCCCCAAAAGTCAGGGAAAACGCATTGCGATTATTGGAGAACCAGGATCGGGAAAAACAACTTTCTTGCAACAGATTGCTCAATGGGTATCACAGGAAATAGAGCAGTCGATTGTGATTTGGGTGTCTCTGGCTGATTTACGATCGCGTGACCTGAAATCATATTTATTAGAAGTATGGTTGCAAGCAGCTGCTCGAAGATGTGGACAAGCTCAAGCATCAACCCAAATTAAAGATGATTTTGTGGCTCAGTTTAACCAGGGATTGGTGTGGCTGTTCCTAGATGGGGTGGATGAAATGCAAGGGATAGTGAGTAACCCATTAGGAGAGATTGAGCGGAAATTTCGCACAGAAACTTTACTACAACAGTCCCGGATTGTCCTTTCCTGTCGGTTAAATCTTTGGGATAGTAGTAGTAACTCCTTAGATTCCTTTGATAATTATCGCATCGTAGAGTTTTCCTACCCCCAACAGGTAGAGCAGTTTATCAACAATTGGTTTAGCCCTCTAGCTTCAGTAAAAACCCAGACAGGGCAAAAATTATGTGCAGCATTAAGAGAATCGGGGAATGAACGAATTCGAGATTTAGTAAAAAACCCATTACGACTGAGGCTGTTATGTTCCAACTGGTATTTAAGTGAGGGGGATTTACCAAAAACAAAAGCAGGGTTGTACGAGCAGTTTGTAGCAGATTTTTATGAATGGAAGAAGGATGTGTTTGCAACCACAGCAGAGCAACGCAGACAGTTGAACGCAGCATTAGTTGAATTAGCGCAAGATGCGTTTGAGCAGGAAGTAACAAAGTTTCGGTTAAGCCAGCAATTTGTATGCAAGTATTTAGGTGAGCCGGATAATCCAGATTCTCTTTTTGAGTTGGCGTTACGGTTAGGATTGTTGAATAAAGTAGGTGTCGATGGGGAAAATTATAGACAGGGGGTATATGAATTTTTCCATCCTGCATTTCAAGAGTATTTCGCTAGTTTAGCATAGCAGGAAATATAGAATCTAATTTTTCGGAGAATGGCCCATTAATTTTAATTATTCTGGACAATGCTAGTTACCATAAAAAGAAAGTAATTGTAGAGGCGATTGAGAAAGAGTTACCAAACATTAAACTAGATTTTCTGCCGGCATATAGCCCAGACATGAATTTGGTCGAATTGGTATGGCATTCAGCTAAAGAATATATAGCACACAGGTTATTTAAATCAGTCGATGAACTGAGAAATTTACTTGATAAGCTGTTAAATCAAGGAGAGTTAATTATTAAATGGGGAAGAAAAGTTAAGAATAAGGGCAATATTACTATTGCAAGTTAAATGTGGAATAGCTTACCTGGGCACTGGATTATTCTTATCGCCCCAACGAGCATCCGCAGACCATGCACCATCAGCTTTTTCTTTTTTACGTGTCTCAACCGTCATTACTCCGCTTTCTGGGTCAAGAGTTAGCAAGTTGTACTGAAGTGGTATACCTGTAACCTGCTCCTTAGCAGGTGCGCCAAAAGTTCCAGCAGCAATAATTTTGAGACCACGCCGTGCATCGTACTGAAAATTCTCGTCTTTTGCTTCATGGATGTGTCCGTGAATCCCAACTTGGAAATCATTAACTGCTAACTGTTCTAGAAAAGCTGTATTTTTCATTGACTCAGCACTATTAACTGGATGATGCCAGACAGCGATTTTCAGCCAGCAGTCGTAGTTTCCTATGAGAATTTGGTCAAGCGCACTAGAGATCGCATTAGGATGAATACCAGCGCGATTTTTATATTCGTGGTCAATTTCCCAACAGGAATTAAGCCCTAAAAAGAGGATTTTATCTTCAGGACAAGAGTGAATAATTGCTTGCTGGTCGTATTCTTGGGGATAGGGTTTATTGTAAATTTTTTTATAAAAGCGATCGCTAAAGTAATCAAACCGTTTTTTATACTCATTCTCATCACAGATTAATGCACCAGCACTACCTGCATCGATATATTTACCTTCTGGTAAGGGATTAGGCAGTTTGCGCTTCGGAACGAAAGTATAAGCAGTTTCTGATAATTCCCAGTTGAGGTCATGATTTCCAGGAACTATAACCTAGAGTGGTAAAACTTGCTAGAGTAGATTTTTCATGATTGAAATAGGAGTAAGTAGGTAAACCAAAATTTTCAATAATAACGAATTTACTACGTTTAAGTTTTTGCTCTAGCTAGTTTTACCACGCTAGGTTTTAGCAATGAAGCTGCTGAAGCTTACAAGGGTTTGTTTGGTGATTCTGTACCTGCTTGACTTACAAAAATACTTTGTGGGGCAATAATCAAGCGATCGCCCTTTACAAGGTATTATCCATCCAATCACAATCTAAGTTTGGGAGATTCTAATTTCGCTGATCGGACATTATTAAACTATTGTCTCTTTTTCAGTATAGGAGTTAAGTGCTCTGGAATATTTTCTAATTGAATCGCATTACAACCAAACTTATAAGCAGTCTCAAATGATTTACCTGCTCCAATGGCATCATAAAATCCTGTAGCAAACTTAATTGCAGCTTTATCACCAATAGCTTTACTCATACCAATTACATAATTAATATGTCCAACAATAGCATCTGCCTGTACCTCAGAATAACAAGCATTGAGCAGAACACATTCAACATGACTGGCACACAATTCAAATAATATTTTTAAAGCTTCTGTACTTACAAGCTTTGAATTGCCATCTTCATCTTGGATCAACAGTCCGTCTTCACCAATCCCGTGTCCACAAAAATGGACAATTTGTGGCTCGATATCTAGCAAAGCTCGACGCAAATCATCAGCCCGGACAGCCCATCTTTGGTCTAATCTAAATTGATGACACCTCTGAGAACGACGTAAACCTTCATCAATTTCATGTACCTCTTTGTCTAAACGAAGCCTTGCTTCATTAACTGGACTTGATGCCAGAATTAAGATTATCTTCATCTTCAAATCCTCCTTATTACGCACAAGAGACTGAATTTTAGCAACAAACTTTTTACTATCGAATTTTTGCTTACTAAAAAAAATGGCTCCATTCTCTGTAACTAAATCAGCAGAATCTTGAGTAGTTAGATGAGGTGTTCCGCTCACTGCTATTGCTGGTATCTGTCGTTCGCTAGCTAATTCAATTAATTGAATTCCCAATTTTTGTGACGATACAAATGAATCTCCCAGACCAATATCAGTAATTAATAAATCCCATTGGCTTTCGTTAAGAGATTTATAAGCCTCATCAAAAGTTCTCAAAACCCTAACCTCTAAGTGATTAGTATCTTGCAGAGCACGACGAATTTTTTCTTGAAGAATACTCTGCCATTCTGAGTGATCTTCAACTAGAAGCACTTTTAAATCTCTCATCTAAATTTCTTCATGAATTTGGTAACTATACTTGCTTTTACAAACTTACATACCCGATTTGTAGATTGGCAATATCACTGAGAACTTTGTTCCTGTATAAAAGCTACTATCTACTAATATTTTTCCTCCTAATCGCTCAACATAAAATCTTGTCCACCATAATCCAAAACCCATACCTCTTCTAGCATCCTTTGTTGAGTAATCAGGCTGGAAAATCTTTTCTAAATTTTCTTGTGCAATGCCTACACCAGAATCATTAACAATGATTTTCACAAAACCTTCCTCGTCAGTTCTAGCCTCAATTGATAACTCACCTTTTATTTCACTTTTCATTAGTATGGCATCTACAGCATTTTGGATCAGATTATCGAAGACATATATTAATTGCTGTTTACCTGCAAATACTTCAGGTAAACTGGCGGAAATGTTCAAATTTTGCTTGATATTTGAACTTATATGCATCCGATTTACTGCTTTAATTACTACTTGTTTGAGATTAATAGGTTGACGTTGTTCTTGCAGCCAAATCTTCAAACATTCAGCATCCTCTAAAACCTTATTTGCTAAGGATATAATTTCTAATGCCTTGCTGCAAGCACAATCATCATTTTCATCAAAGATATCCTGGGCCCATACACGAATAGCACCAACATAATTATTTATCTTATGAACTAATGGGCCTGCTAATTCACCTAACGTAGCTATTGCTTCTGTTTTGACAAGTTGTTCCTTAGTTTCTGCATTTTGAATCGCAATAACTGCGAGATCGGCTAAAACTTCTAACCTGCGTAAATCCCCTTGGTCAAATTCTTTTGGTTTACGCCCTTCTACATTAAGTACGCCAATTACACCACGATCCTTATCTAACAAAGGAACACATAATTCTGAACGTACATTATTAAAGCAGGGTTGATAGCGGACATCGGACTGAACATCATTCACTAATGCTGGCTGACGATGAGTTGCAACCCAACCTGTAATTCCTTTGTCTAGAGTGCCGTATTTTTGAGCTTGACTAGTTGGTATGCTTTCAGGATAGCTAACCTTCGTGACTAGTAATTTATTAACAGGATCTAACAACCGAATGGTTCCTAATTCTGCTCCAGTTATTTGTACTGATTGCTGTACAATCAATTTCAACAGTTCATTTTCTTCTAATGTAGTAATAATCTTGCGGTCAATACTGCTTAATGTCTGTAACCATCTTTGATTTTTAATAGCAGTTGCGGCGGAGGAAGCTAAAGTATTAATAATTTGTTTCTCTTCGCCCGAAAAATCATGAGTCCGCCGATAATTAATGAACATAACTCCAACGATGTCTCGCTCTACCCTGAGTAAAACTCCAGCTACGGACTGAATTTTTTCTCGTTGACTAAAAGCTGAATCTTGAAAAATAGGTTCATTTGAGACTATTGAAGCATAAATATTTTCTCCATGCCCAATCAGTAAAAATGGTACATCTTGCTTATCAAGCTTTGTATCTTTCATTTTTTGCTCTTCTTTCAGACGGCCTGCATAACTAACTTCAGGTAAAAAATGATCTTCGGTCTGAATATATGCATAAATAGTCACTACATCAGCTGCAAGGACATTTAAAGTGTTCCAGGCAATATGTCCTAATAAATCAGCATTTTCTGGTATCCGACTGAGTGATTGAGCAACTGAATGAATAGTGGCTAATTGACGCGCTTTATCATGCATCTGTTGATAGGTAATTGCGTGCCAAATGGCATCAACTGCATGACTAGCGAACAGTTCTCCCCATTGCAACTCTCCTTGACTAAATTGATGTTCGCGCTGAAAGTGTACGTATAAAACTCCTACACAAATAGGCTCTAGTTGCCCTTGGCTAGTTTTATGTTGATGATGATTACCACCATCTCGATCGAGGGCAGTTATTTCCTGTATACTTGCGTTGCTACCATTTAGTAATAACGGAAAAGCTGCATAAGTTCTAGAACCTTCTTTAAGAGCTATTGGGTTAAAAGAGCTTGGCTGTGAATTTTCGTTTGCTTTTGGTAAATCCGGTAAAAATTTAGGTTTACCCTCAATAATAGCTTGCCATCCTAACCCATTTAAACTTGGGTTGCGCGGTGGAAAGTCTTTGAGCAGTAAATGGTCAATACAGCCTGCACAAACTTCGTAAATATAATGGTTTTTCTGTGGTTCCCACAAAAAGTGTAGTGTAGTGAAGTCAGCTTTTAAAATGTGCCTAGCATTTTCAGCAACAGTTTCTAATACGTAACGCAGACGTGCTTTACGAATATCTAACGCTCTGCGAGCAACAAGCTTAGCTAAAGCGATCGCTTGTTGATGGGTAATTTTGGTGTCACAATTCTCATAACCTGCTTCTACAGAGCCAATTACTTTAGGCGGAGCATAACCTGGTGCCGACTTCATGCTAATAATAGTATGTTGCTTTTCGATCCCAACTTGATTGGGAACGAAATTCTCTTCCCAATCATACTTTTCAAACCAATTCTCTAGAGTTTTGCCGCTTTCATCTCGAATCAGAATAATCGGCGTAAAAATGCGGACAAGATTATGATGGTCAAATGTTTCAAATATCCAACTATCAAATCTTTCATTTTGTCCCGATATAATTTCAGTGTGGCATTCTTTAACTATATCTGCTTGAATATCTCGTAATTCTGGATCGTCCTCAAGGTAATGTCTGGCTCGATTCACCCAATTTTTACCAATGCCAATTCCATGTACTGCTTCAATAGTGTTTGATGCAGGCATGACTAGAGATATATTGACAAAATCAAAGCCCAGTGAATCTTGAATTTCATGGCAAATGCGATCAAGAATCAATTCTAAGTGAAAGAGTTCAGTTGTAGCTTTGGCTATTTGATTTTCAGCTTGGAGAATTTGCTGTTCAAATGCTTTGAAGTCTTCTGGTAAATGTTGAGAATTGTGCATACATATTTCCTGTGAGTGATGAATTACTAAAGGTTGGGTGTAGCGAGCGCTGATCGCTCCTTGATGGAGAACGCAGGCGATACCTACGCCACGTCAAGGACGAATGCACTCCATAACTGTTTACCCTGTTGGGTTTTGGGTAATGCGATATTTAACGCCAAGATTCTAAGATGACCGTTATTGTGATTAAACACAACAAGATAATTCCCAGCTTATAAAACCAATTGCCTGCAAAGGGTAGTAGCATTACAACAATATGTAAAGCGCCAAAACTAATGAATAAAATAGACATAATCGCAAAAGTAAATAGTGCTAGCAAAAAATATTTTAGGAACTGAGCAGTAAATTGTAACAGCAAGTTATAGTGTTTTGGTGTCATGCCTATAAACTCCAATCAGATTAGTTGTAATTCAATTTATGTGTCATGGGTAAAAGCTTAATTCACACCACAAATTTATGCATTTTGGACTCTCCAAGTGTTAATCAATTGGCGGTGTCTGTTAGCAACGAACATGCAAAGCTGCGGCATCGATATGGTGATCTCTATCGATGTTTCGTGAACAAATATTTACCTCAATTGTTTGCAAATACTTTCATGGAAGTGCGATCAAGCCCAAAAATGCATGTGGTAGAGTTATGCTCCTATCACTTGCAAAATAAAGTTTAATTTTGTGGGCTACCAATGGCAAATACTAAAACCGTTTTAACTCTCCTATTGAAGATGCCGCATGTTTAAAAAGCTAGGTCTTGTAACGGAATCAGGAAATTCTTCACATCCTCACAGCAACACTCAACTTTGTCTTGGCCTTGACCTAGGCCCCATTGAATTTCTATTAATCCACTTTGATTGACTTGTTTCAACCTACCTATCTTCTTTTCACAGTGTTAAGAGAACTTTCTACTGCTGAAGAAAGGGAACATAATTGATTAGCAAACACTTATGTACATGTAAATGTAAAACAAGAAGTTATTAGCAAAATGTATCTATATATACAATATAAGAAGGGTATATTGAAAAAAGGTATATTTTAAATGATATGTCGGAAAAAAAATATATATATGTTATTTTATGTATAAAATATTACAAATAATAAATGTATTTCCAGTTTACTGTAAATTATGTTGACAGATACTAGTTCTGGAATCAAGAGTATGAGTAAAGAAAGTATTGAAAACCAAGAAGAACTCAGGAAGATGCTTCACTTCTTCCTAGAAAAAATGGGAGCAACCCAGGTAGAACTTTCAAAAGGGATGGATGTTAGCCGACCAGTTGTGATTGAATTTCTCAATCAGGAAAAAAAAAGGTTGCCAGTTAACCGTCAAGGCTTAATAAAACTTTGCAAAACTCTGCAAAACCATAAACCATCGAAAAGAAAATCAAAAGCAGAGGGTGAAAAAAACTCCCAAGACATCGAGTCTCATCCCCATGCTGAGGAACTACGAGAATTATTGGGAGAGATTGGTACTGACGAACTATTGGAGTCTGCCGGTTTCTTACCCAATAACGCTAGTATTATTAAGGTCAGCCAAGAAAGGTTTTTTCAAATTGCTCAAGTAGTTGCATTGCTTGAGTTTTTAGAGGTTGAAGATTTAGTACCTACGACTCAAGAGTTTTTAGCGATCGCAAATAACAAAATAGCAATTGCTAACAAAGGACATTTTAAATATCAAGAGAACGACTATTTAACATCCCTGATTGATAATCTCTGGGAATCGCACCCAACACTTGGTTTAAAACTGAGACTGGAAGTAATTGACAAGCTAGAGCGGACTAGGGACAGGCTTAAAGCTGGCGGTAAGACAAAATTTACCCAGCAAGAAGCTATCAGATTATTCATCAGCATTGCGATCAAAGAGCAAATGCTAAAAAATCTCCCTAACCTTCACATTAGAGTGCAAAAGACAGAATTTCAAACCTTATCTCGATATGTTAATGCAGAAAAGGAATATAGTGATTTATACGCCCAATTCGTACAAATAGGTCATCAAGCAGAGTGTGCTCTCAAAACTCCAGGTTCATGCTTGACAATGCAACCACAAGCCAAGTCTCTGGATTCCCTCACTCCCGTAATTATGGCTTTAGTAACCTGTAGCTTTAGTTATGATGGCAAATCTCACGAGATGATTGAATGGATGTACACTTCTGGCAATACAATCGTTGAGAATGCTATAGGTGCTTTGAGCCTACACATGGGCTTGGCAGAGTATGTAGCTAACGTCGGCATCTCAACCAAAACTTTAGACAGCAGTATTGACTCTTTAGTTGAAACAACAGTAATTATCGGTAATAGACCACATTATCAAGGAATTTGGGTTGATCGCGACTCAATGATTACTATGCTACAAGCGATCATCTATGCTGCCAAGCAATGGATAGCCGATCAAAGTACATCCGGCAAACTAGATATCCAAATCTATACTTCAGCCTGTAAGGCTCTCTCTGATCTGAGAAAGCGATTAACTAAAGCCAGAAGAGCTTTTCAAAAATTTCAATTTCTTGATGAAGAATGCCAAACGGTTGAGATTAAGAAAATTGCTTACACAGCCAGAGAGGAACTGAGTAAAATTCCTCAAGAGGATATTTACTTTTCATATCGACTCAACTTCTATCGCTGCTATTTTCTGACAAAACGCTTAGAGCTTAGACTATCCAATTTTCAAGGAAACATCCGTAACGCACAACTGCTCATTCAAGAAATGAACCAAGTCCTTGAGGAAGATCAGAAAGTCAAGCAAGAGCTTGTTCCTATCCAAGCTCTGATTCAATCAGAAGTCTACCTGTACCAGCTTTCTTGTGGGCATGAGCAGAACTTATTTGATCAAAGCAAAAGAAGTCAGTGGCTGGGATTAGAAATCTGGGACAGTAAAATTCGAGATGCAACTAAACGAGGATCTTGTTACAAAGATCCTGGTTGGGATGTGTATCTAGCATTATCTGAAATGTATGGAAATGTTGCACGAATAGAGTTTTATCTTTCTGATGATAAAAGTTCTCTTTCAGAAGCCGCAGAAAATTTTCTCAGAGCAGCTCACTATGCATTACGCATTGGTTTAGCTCAACGAGCTTCTCGATGGCTAGCTTTTGCAGGAAGAGCTTGGATCAGGCTTGGAGAAGATAATTTGCCAAAACAGGCATCCAAGTTTGCCGATAAACTTGCTAAAACTGATTTAACTGCTGGTCACAGTAATAATTTTTGGCAAGCCGTGCTTTCAGAAATTTATTTGCTTGATGGAGAATATTTATTATTAATTCAAGATGATGTTACCAATGCGTTGGAGGTTTTTTTAAAAGCACTCAAGGGCGCTGTATATCTAAGCTTGAATAGGCGTATTTGTGATGCACTTTTTAATATTTCCAGGTGTTCGGATAAGTTGAGCAATTTCAGCGTCAAAGAAGGACTTAGTAGGGTCTTTAGAGAAGAAGATAGCTTAACTAAATCAAACGAAAACAAATTAAACCCCATGAAAAATCTCACATCTGAGAAAGTTTTAGATTTGCTATGTAAACTATGGAGTAGAGAAGATAATCCTAGTTGGTATCAAGTAGGGGGTGAGTTTTCTCAACTCGCCGCAGGTATTTGGCAAGAATGGCATCGCGATACTGAGCCTGGAGCCACAACTAAACATCCAATCGCCGAACTGATTGAAAAAAAAGCTTGGCTTGGTCGAGTTTAAGCTAATTGCAACTCTAGCAATCATCCTTACTTTAACGTGAGTCTCTAAGGAAGGCGCACCTGCGGGAAGGGCGAAAGAAAACTGCGTTTTCTTAGGAGTTCGACGGGTTGAAAAAGGTGCAAAAAAAAGCTGAGACTGTAATTACATGAAAAAAAGGATGTCTCAGCGATGGAATGCATTGTATCTCGGCTGGATATAACGCAGATTTTTTGCGATCTCGATGACTTTTGCTGCTCATGGGAACGTTTGTGGCAATTTGTTCGAGTTTATGTAGCATCTGATGGCGCTCACTTAAATCCCAAGCAAACGAGGTTTCTGCACCAATCAATTTGCGAACTCGATTTGCTTCAACTGGGCGGTCATCTTCTGCCCTGGCAATCTTGTAGTAATAATTACCTGCTTTACCAAAGTGGTGTGTTAGCTCCAGGAGCGATCGCCCCTTCAAATCTGCGCCAGTATGAATGCCAAGCGAATGCATCTTAGTCACCGTCACTTCTCCTATACCGTGAAACTTTTCAATCGGCAGCTGCTCTACAAAGGCGATCGCTTGCTCTGGCAAAATCACTGTTAGTCCATTGGGCTTGTTCTGCCCTGATGCCATTTTCGCTAGGAACTTGTTAATTGACACGCCTGCGGTTGCCGTCAATTGGGTTTCTTGGAAAATCGCAGTTTTGATATGTCTTGCGATAGTAGAAGCGTAGGGGATGTTTTGCCTATTCTCAGTAACATCAAGGTATGCTTCATCTAGTGCAACTCCTTCCACTAAATCACTGTAGCGTTTGAATATAGCGTGGATTGCTGCGGAAATCTCTCGGTAAACGTCGAATCTCGGTCTGACAAAGATAAGCCCAGGACATTTCGCAAAAGCGGTTACTGAAGGCATTGCTGAATGAACACCAAACTTACGGGCTTCATAACTGGCTGCTGCAACTACGCCTCGCTGATTCGGGCTGCCACCGACGACTAACGGTTTGCCTTGGTAGCTAGGGTTGTCCCTCTGCTCTACCGATGCGTAGAAGGCATCCATATCAACGTGAATTATCTTTCTCACTTGAAAGCAGAGTGAAGCATTAGAAAGTTAGGCTAACTAGTGCTTAGTAAAATACTATATTATCAGTCTTATAGTACATTAGCACTATCTGGTTCAAATACCATATCTGCATTATTCCCCAACGAATTTCTGTTCTAACTCTTCAATTCGAGCCACAAGGGGAGCCATCATAGCTTCAACCTCGGTAGCAGAATAGCGGATAGGTATGTGTTGAGAACAATTCTCACTCAAAGCTTCGACATGAAATAGAATAGCTCGCTCAACTTTTGCTGGATAGCCAGGGATGCGAAGTCGCTCAATTAAAGCACTATCCCCTTCAACATATTCTGCCTTACCCCAAACTTTGATACGTCTGCGTTGGCGGTAATCCATCAGGAACAGAAATGCTTTATCAATTAATGATTGGTTATCATCAAAAACGCACCATAGTCAATCACTCCAAAATCTACTCTCATCACTGCCGCTATCTTCTGACACGCTTTAATTAACCTGGTAGATAGTGCTGTTGACTGCTATTAACTTGGCGATTAAGAGAGACAGAATCAGCCGCAGATATCCCAGAGAAATATCCGTCTTTTGAACCACACGATGGTAAAGCCATTTGTTTAACTTTTACATTATCTTAGATATGCTTCTAACTCAGATTCCAGCTTTTCGTAGAGTGCTTGCACGATGATTGCGGGTACTGCAACCGACTCAGCAGTTCCAGCAATCCCTCCATTTTTCTGTTGTTCACGATTCTCAAGAATCCTATTTACAAGTCTATTAGCAGCACCTAATTTAAAAGCATTTCTAAAAGCGCGATCGCCTACGGCTTGTTTTGCCAGTCGTTCAATAGTTTGTTCAAGATACTCAAACTGAATCCGAGTAGAGACGATATTCACTTTTCGCCCTAAAATAATCATTTTAGACCCGCTATGGTAGTGTCTAGCGATCGCACAGCAGTAATTCCCCCAACAAACACCACTTAGTAAAATAAATTTCCATGAGGTCATGCGTTTGAACTGGCGAATGACTTCTTCTTCTAGTGGTTGAGGTGTCCAATCTTGAAGTGAGGCGATCGATAAATTGTACCGGGTTAGCATTTCTTGGGCTTTAGCTGCGGCGGCGCTTGCCTCTGCTTCGTTGGGAGATTGGCTCAGTGCGAATAGTTTTCTAATTTTGTCAGCGATTTTTTCTAGTTCTAACACCTGTGTCTGCATTCGTATCACTCAAGCAAGTTTTGAAAGGAAATATCTTTTTTAATATACTTGTGTAAAATGAAAAATGTAGCTATTTTTTATTCATACATAGCAAGCTTTGTAGCAATTATTCCTGCTAGAAACGGATATTCGTGATGAAGCCATGATTACTGAAAATGATGATTCAGTCGATGCAGTGAATGAACTAGTGAGAAAAATCTCTATTAAAGAAACCCAGCTAAAAATAGCCCAAGACTCGAATCTCATTCAGACTGCTGAAGCGTTAGAAAACCAACTATCCCAATTACAACAGGAATTGGGAGATAATTCAGACACACAATTGCAGTCATTGATGAGCTTGTGAAATCCTTACGACAGTAACTGAAATTCACGGCATAACGGCTGCGGTCAGAGGTTGCTAAAAAGTCCAACTCAACGCGAATGGGCCACCAGCAAGGATTGTCCAGGGCATTCAACTGATTTGCGATTGCTGGTTCTACTGCATCGAATGGATGTCCCCAGGAATATCTGAAAACGGTGACGCATCTGGCGTTAGCGAGTTTTCGAGCGTCAGAGAAAATGGGGCAGGCTTCGTACCCAACCGATCCTCCATCTACGCAGACAAGCACCCCCAAAAAGCCTGCCCCATTTTCTAAGCCGTTCCCCCGTGACGAGCTTTTTACTTTCAGAGATGCGATCGCCCTTGGCGGGGCTTCGCCCATCGCACGAGTGACTTACTATGATTTAGAGAGGGTGCGAGTATGACAGTTTACACTTGATACTACCGTAGTAAAATTGACTAGTTGGAATCGCCGAATAACTCGACTTTAGCCGATAGAAAAACGATATATTATATAATATCAACCCTGTTGAAAATGAAACATTACAAAGAAAATATTCTGGAATTATGACTAAAGTAGAATTTACTATTCCCGTTCATTCTGTTAATAATACCATTAGAGAAGAAGCAGAAACTAAAGCCAAAGAAGCTTATGTGATGACTCTACTTAAATATGGAGAAATTAGCAGTGGTAAGGCTAGTCAATTACTAGGAATTCCTAGACTAGACGTAATAGATTTAATGTCTAAGCATGAAATATCCCTATTTGACGATAGTATGACTTTAGAGGAATTTCAGCAAGAAGTTAATCAAGCAAAAGTGAAATTACAAGGCAATAATCTATGATTGTTGTCTCAGATACAACCCCATTAAGTGAACTTTCTAAAGTTGGTAGATTAGACTTGCTTCAGGCTGTTTTTGGTAGAGTAATAATTCCTCAACAAGTCTATGCAGAATTAACAACGGGGGATCATCCCGCAGTTTTAGCTGTAAAATCAGCCTTATGGCTAGAAGTTCTTTCTATAAGTAATAACCAACTCATTGAACAATTACAATTAGAAACCGACTTGGATTTAGGAGAATGTTCGGCAATTATTTTGGCAGAAGAATTAAAAGCAGATCAACTTTTAATTGATGAAAAAGCTGGGAGAAAAGTTGCTATTAGTAGAGGCTTGCCAATTATTGGTTTAGTTGGAGTGATTATCTTAGCAAAAGAGCAAGGTTTGATTGATAATGTCAAGAATATTTTAGATGATTTAATGAGTAAAGGAACAAGAATCAGCCCAAAGATTTATGATTATGCTCTGATTACAGCAAGAGAAATTTAAAACAATCTGACAATGAACCTATCCCCAAGTGCTTAGTGGTGCAGAAAACTTTTCAGAGTCTCAAGTTGAGAAAACAGTGACACAAGAGAACTCAATTTGTTGCTCTATCTGCGTTCGTTTTT
>NZ_JBALFD010000057.1:0-11554 GCF_036916985.1 Nostoc sp. | reverse complement strand
AAATGAATTGCCTTTATTTGCTGGACAGCCTTGAGCAATCAAGCCAGACCGATCTACAAAATTGACTGGCAATTCCACTAATCCGTTACTGGGATCTACATCAGGTGTATTGACTTGCACTGAACCATTGAACTGTGGACTTGCTCCTGTAGCAGTGATATCACTTTGTGGAGTTTGTACATTACTGCGATACTGCATCCCAAAAATACTTTGAGCGTTAATTGCCACTTGACCACCACGAAAATCTCTAGAATTAGCGCTGATATCACTATTTTCTTGGGGAACAGCAATGATGAAACCGTCTGGTGCATTGATGGTGATATTACCTCCGGGAATATTTTCGCCAGTGGCATTAGTCGTGATAGAACTTCCATTGCGTAATAGTAACAAGGGAGTACGCAAAAAGAGATTTCCTCCACCGCCTGTGGTGTCAGCTCGGATGCTGCTGTGGTTGTTGAGATAAATGCGATTGGCATCCACAGACAGCAAACCTGCATTGCCTGTACCTGAACTACTGACTGTCACTTCTGCCTGATTTTGAATGCTGAGGGTTCCCGTTTGGAGATTTAAGTCCCCACCCGCACCACTACCACCAGTCCCAGCAGCAATGATCGAACCATCACCTGTGAGAGTAATCGACTCTGGGGCAGTAATGGTCAGCCGTCCCCCATCACCACTACTGGAGGTAGAGGTAGAGATTTGTGCCCCGTCCTGGAGGTTTACCCTGACACTTTGCCCGTTTCCTCGTGGCTGAATGGTCAAGCTACCTGCATCTCCTGTACTGGTGGTACCAGCGAACAGACCACTGGTTGTCCCAGATAGTTGTAGGTCTGGAGTGTTTACAGTGATGTCGCCTGCATGACCATTGCTAGAAGTCGTGGTGAGCAGTTGCCCGCCACCACTCAAACCCACCGTGTCGGCACTAACTATGATGTCACCACTCCGTCCACTACTGAAGGATTGAGCATTGAGAACTGCACCATTAGTGATCTGCAATTTTCTTGTTTCAACGTGAATTTCACCTCCGTTCCCAGTCGCTAATGGTTTACTGCTTGTAAATAAGCCACTTGCATCCCCTGAGAAATTTACACCAGAGAGGTTTACTGTATCCAAGGTAGCAATGCTGATATTACCAGCATCTCCTTTTCCAGAGGTGGTAGCCGACAGTTGAGCGCCATTGAAGAGTGAGAGCGATCGCGCTGTGAGGTCAATATCGCCTCCTTTGCCTACTGCCCCTGGCTCAAGCGTGCTAGTAGCCTCTGCTCCATCAAAGGAAACGGCATCCCTTGCATGGATCTGGATATTCCCGGCCTTGCCTTGCCCGTCAGACTTAGTGATAATTCTCCCTTGGTCAGAAACAGAGAGTGAGCCTGTGGTGATACTTACGTCTCCTCCATCTCCCAGAGAGCCTGATGTCACCGAGGTAACAACTCCACTGTGGTACACAGTATCTCCACTGTTGTTGTCGTCGTGGTAAAGTATAGGAGCTGTTCCACTAATCTGTACGGTGTCACGAGCGTGGATGGTAACGCGACCGGCATTGCCTGTCCCACCAACATTGGCGGTATTCACAGCAGCCCCGTTGGCCAATAACAGCGAGCCAGTTGAGATCGTTACATCTCCGCCTTGACCTATAGCATCTCGATCAAACACTTGTGTATAAATACTGCTGGGATAATCAAAATCGGACTGACCATTTAAAGAGACAGTATCGCGGGCATTAATATTTACGCTGCCTGCATTCCCCCGTCCAAACGTTCTGGTTGCTATTACACCGCCATTGGTAAGAGAAAGCGACCCCGTAGTGATGTTAATACTGCTAGCGTTACCGACAGCATTTGTATATACGATGTTGCCCACACTACTATCCAAACCATCTAGGGAGACGAGATCGCGGGCATTGATATTCACGCTGCCTAAATTCCCATGTCCACTCGTGTTGGAATACAGTGTAGCGCCATTGGTAAGATAAAGCGATCCCGTACTGATGTTGATGCCGCCAACGTTACCGATGCCATCGGAACTCACGTAATTGTCTATAAGAGTGCCATCTAATAAGACGCGATCGCGGGCATTGATATTCACACTGCCTGCATTTCCCTGTCCACTTGTGCCGACAGCTATTTCCGAGCCATAGTTGAGATAAAGTGACCCTGTAGTGATGTTGATGTTACCAGCGTTACCAACACCAATTTGTTCTTGTTCCAAACTATTGTCATTGTCATTGAATATAAAATTATGAGCCACGGAAGTTCTCATATCACTTAGGTAACCGAGAGAGATTGTATCGCGGGCATTGATATTCACACTGCCTGCATTCCCCTGTCCAGCCGTGGTGGAAAACAGAAGAGTATAAGAATCAAACCCATCTGTGAGAGAAAATGACCCTGTAGTAATATTAATGTCACCTGCATTACCCGTACCTCCAGGACGTACTTCGTTGCTGATTTCACTGCCATCAGCTAGATTTATTGTTTCTGTTGCATCGAGCTTAATATCTCCCGCTTGAGCGCCAGGAAAGCCCAATCCTTCAGCAATTCCCGCCCTAAGTGTACTTTCCTGGTTCAGGGTCAAGTTCCGAGCAGTGATGGCAATACTCCCACGATCGCCTGCAAGAACATTTATCCCAGCACTGTTGCTGAGGGAAACATCTGCCCGCGCTACATCATCGGGAATGGTTAATTGCCAATCTTCGTGAGCAGTAGATAAACCAACAGTTCCTACCCCACCAATACCCCCTAATTCAACATAGCTTCCCGGACTAGTTAAGTGTCCCCCATCTAGTTCCACCAAGCCACCAATCAGCCATAGGTTTTGTCTTGGGGGAACTTGTAAACCAGTGTTATTAAAAGTAGATTGATTAACAATCGGCTTCGGCGTGAGTTGGTTAAAGAAGAGAGCATTAGGGTTAACGCTTAAAAATTGACTAGGTAAAGGTTGAGTCGCATTGCTGCTGAAAAATTCGCCATTGGCAAACCCGATCGCATTGGCAGTCGTAGCAACAAAGGAACCCCCGATGTTAAGTGACGCATTTGCACCAAAAATAATGCCGTTAGGATTGAGCAAAAACAGATTGGCAGTAACATTTGCCCGCATCACACCATCAATATTAGAGATCGATCCACCTGTAACGCGACTAAAAATGTTCTGCACATCTGCGGCATTGTTGAAGTAGGCAGTACCCCCAGTGGGCACAGAAAATGATTGGAAGCTGTGGAATAGATTGCCACCCCGCCTAGCCCCGCCGTCAATTCGGAAGTTGGGGTTGCCAGAGACTTGCGATCGCTCCCCCACAGGTAGTGTATTATCGGGTATTACTTGAGCTGCAATCGGTTGAGTACAACCCAGTATCCACAAAGCACTGCCTACAAAAACCCATAGATGTATATGCCACTGGCTCATCTTGCTGCCTTGCCTCCAGCTATGCTTGAACAAAAATCTTGAGCACAGTTTCCACATAAAAATACTTTAATCATAAAGATTACCGGAAAAGACTCAGCAATAGCAAATAATGATCGGATTTTCTTTACAAGGTGAGTTGACAGACAGCAAGGTTTTACATTGATGGCTGTAAGTTGGATTTTGCCGTTGCATAAATGCGCGATGAATTTGCGGGTGAAACCATTGATAATTCGTTCTAAATTGGGCGAAATCATCCCATGATTCAGCAACGCCCGATTTTTTTATCAATAGCTGCATAATCTCGATTTGCTCAGACCCATAAATATATAGAGATATAGAGGATAAAGGTAAAGCTTTACATCATCAAACGATAAACCAAGTTTCGCTGCAAATTTAGCAATTCTATGCCCGTCTTATCTATAAATAAATATTTCACGGATTTCAACAGGAGGTTCACAAATGAAGATTTTTGTTGCAGGCGCAACGGGAGCGATCGGTCGTCCCCTAATCACGCAACTGTTAGCGCAAGGACATGAAGTAGTTGCGTTGACACGTTCTCTAGAAAAAGCACAAACTTTAGCTGAACAAGGCGTGGAATTGGCGATCGCAGATGTGTTCGATGCCGATGCTGTTAAAGCTGCCATCACCCGCACTCAGCCGGAAGTGGTGATTGAACAACTCACTTCCCTGCCCAAAACCTATACTAGCGAGTCGATGAGTGCAGCAGCAGCACTGAACACTCGTATCCGTCGAGAAGGGGGTGCAAATGTGTTGGCGGCAGCACAAGCGGCTGGCGTGCGCCGTTATCTGAGGCAGTCGATCGCATTCTGGGCAATTCCCGGCGCAGGCTTGGCAGACGAAGAAACGCCATTAGCTTTTGATGCCTCGCCTGCGGTTGCAGCAGATGCTCACATAGTCACTGAAATCGAGCGCCACTTACTCGAAGCGCCCAACCTAGAAGGGATTGCTCTGCGTTATGGCTTCCTTTACGGGCCCGGTACTTGGTTTGCCCCCGATGGCGATGTTGCCCAACAGGTGCGACAGCAACAGTTCCCGATTGTTGGGAATGGGGAAGGTGTGTGGTCGTGGTTACATATTGAGGATGCAGCGATCGCTACAGTTGCGGCAGCAGAACGAGGAAATCCTGGCATTTACCTGATTACGGGCGATCAACCCTTAGCGGTGCGCCAGTGGCTTTCTGCTTATGCCCAATGGCTCAATGCTCCACCACCTCCGCAGGTATCGGTTGAGGATGCTCTGCGAATTAGTGGTGCGGATGCTGTCTATTATGGTACTCAGATGCGAGGCGCATCAAATGCTTTGGCAAAACGCGAATTAAATTTTCAGCCCCGACCCTTGGAATGGATGGTTAACAGCGCCGTGGCTCATGCCAGTTAAAAATTTAGGGGAGAAGAGAGATGAAGATTGCTCAATATGGAACAGCGATCGTGTTCATCCATGCGATCGTACACGGACTACATGGTTTAGCGCATGTAGAAATCCCAGTTCCCCTCTCAATACTTCAAAGTTTATTTGTGGGTATTGTGATTTATGCGATTCCCATCATTGCAGTCGTTTTACTTTGGACGCAGTTTTACCGCATTGGTAGCTGGCTCTTGCTCTTTTCAATGGCAGCATCAGTCCTTTTTGGAATCTACAATCATTTGATCGTAATTAGTTCGGATCATGTGTCTCAAGTTTCCTTTACAGGTTGGGGTCTACTATTCCAAATCACAGCTATTCTGACATTAATTGTGGATGGATTCGGCTCTTGTATTGGCGTCTGGGCATTGAAAACCATTCAGGAACCAGAAAAGGTTATATGAATTGTTTCGATTATTTTAACCACCATCATCTGTTATTGTTTACTTGCTTGCTCCCAATTTAGAGCAGTTTTCTTCCATGATAAATACACACTGAATTAGCCAATTTCTCATTGCACGGTATCTAACATGAACCACATACTCAAGAATAAACGCGCACTCATTACTGGAGGCAGTCGCGGTATTGGAGCAGCGATCGTCAAGCGTTTAGCTAGTGTTGGCGCTGATGTCGCTTTCACATATACCAGTTCACCCGATCGCGCGAACGAAATCGTCCAGGCAGCGCAGGCGCTAGGTGTCCAAGCTCTTGCCATCCAAGCCGACAGTGCCGATGCCAGCGCGGTAGTCGCCGCTGTTGAAGACACGGTGAACAAATTGGGCGGTATTGATATTCTCGTCAACAATGCGGGCGTACTGGCGATCGGCCCAATCGACGATTTCACGCTGGCGGACTTCGATCGAACCTTTGCCATTAACGTGCGTGCCGTGTTTGTGGCGACGCAAGCCGCAGTCAAGCACATGAAAGAGGGCGGACGCATCATCAACATCGGCAGCACTAATGCCGAACGTATGCCATTTCCTGGTGGCGGCGTATATGCCATGAGTAAATCTGCTCTGCAAGGGCTTGTGCAAGGACTGTCGCGTGACCTTGGCCCACGCGGGATTACGATCAACAACGTGCAGCCTGGGCCGATCGCTACGGATATGAATCCCTCGGAGGGGGAGTTTGCCGAGATGCTCAAAAAGCAGATAGCGGTAGCCCGCTACGGCACGGTTGACGAGGTTGCGGGGCTGGTTGCTTATCTAGCCGGCCCTGAGTCTGGTTACATCACCGGCGCAAACCTGATGATTGATGGAGGGTTCAGCGCATAACTGCTGTCCGATTGAGCGATCGCGCAAAACGCCTGCTCGAAGCGATCGCATTTATTTCTCATAGAGGTTGATAAAATATGTTTGATCTCGACCAAACTATTAAAGACCGCCACTCAACACGGAAATTCTTATCCCAACCAGTGCCACGGGCCTTGCTCGATGAAGCCCTGGCTCTAGCGCAGCTAGCACCGTCGAATTCAAACATCCAGCCGTGGCGGTTGGTGTTTGCCCAAGGCGATCGCCGCGATCGTCTGCAAGAGGCTTTGCTAAACCAAGCCAAGCAGCAGCCCAACATCTCTCCTCTACCTTCTGCTTTCCAGCATTACCGTCAAGAACTGGGAGCGCAAGTCTACGGGGCGATGGGGATTACTCGTGATGATCAAGCGAACAGACAGATGGCCGTTCTGCGTAATTACGAATTTTTTGGCGCACCGATGGTTGCTATTGTCTGTATGCACCAAGATTTGGGCGTTGCCGATGCTTTAAGTGTGGGGATGTATTTACAAACGCTGGTGTTAAGCCTAACCGCTCGTGGCATTAGCACCTGCGTAGAGGTTTCGCTAGCGACTTATCCCGAAATCATCCGCAACGAATTGAATATCTCACCGGAATTATTAATCATTTGTGGTTTAGCCGTTGGCTATTCCGATCCTGATTTTCCCGCTAATCATCTGCATATAAGCCGTGAGTCCCTTGAGAAAAACGTTTCGTTTCTTGACGATTGACAAAAGGCTGGTTTTTTTCTACTAGACGCTAAACACAAGTGCAGAAGAGTATCTACGTTCCTAATGCCATTAATGAACGATCTTTGTTGAAGTTTTTCATTTAGAAGAAATTCAAGATGAAGATTGCTCAATATGGTTTAAAGATTCTTTGATTTGTTTGATTCAGGAGATTTTATGTTTAGCAAGATTCTAGCTGCAATTGACCGTTCCCCAAATGGTAATGCTGTTTTTGATGAAGCGCTTACTCTAGCAAAGGCAACTAAAGGAAGCCTGATGCTGTTGCATATCCTATCTAGTGAAGAAAAGGATAGCCCCCAAACACCTACGCTATTTGCTCTCGAATATCACCCATTGAATGGAGAACTTCTAGAGGATTATTGGAAGCAGTGGCAAACTTACGAAGAAGAGGGCTTCAAATTATTGCGATCGTATACAGAAGCAGCAACTAATGCCGGGGTGAGTACTGAATTCACTCAAAATTCTGGCAATCCCAGCCGGAATATCTGTGAACTTGCTCGAACTTGGGGCGCTGACTTGATTGTGATCGGTCGTCGAGGACATTCTGGTTTGAATGAGTTGATTTTAGGCAGCGTGAGTAATTATGTTTTTCACCATGCTCCTTGTTCCGTACATGTTGTTTATGCTCCAGTTCCTCTTAAATCTGAAGTACACCTAGTCAATGAAGCTCAAGTAGTTCATTAAGAATGATCTGTGAATATCTTTATTGATGGTAATGCAAAAGTTAGATTCGTAAACTTCAAGCTTTTGCCTTAGTTATTGCCGTGGAATCGAAATTGTTCTCAAGTAAACACTAATTCAGGAAATTTTGACATGGATAATGTAATAGCCCCGACCCATTCACCTGTTGTAAGACCACCCGAAGTTACATTGGTTCCTAATAACTCACTATTGACTGAGACACCAGAAGAAGGACGACAACTGGCAGTCAAAATGTCACGGTTAATTATTAAATTGACTCAGCCGGATGAAGAAAAACGCAACCAACTGCGAGATGTTTATGGCAATGATGCCATGATGCTGATTGCAGTTGGACAGACGGTTGCAACAGAGTTTGCCACGATCGCAGCTGCTAATAACTACTGGCGGAAGTAATATCTCGAAAGTTTCCCTAAACGTTTACTCACAGGACTTACGCAAAATACGTCTCAAATTCTTATTACTCCATGTTCTCTGTGTCTCTGTAGTAGCCTGCGATACAGGGCGAATGCATCTACATCTTTTAACTATTTGTGCGTAAGTCCTAACTCATTACAAAACAACATATTGGGAGTAGAACTTATGGTTGCAACAACTAAGCAAAATGACACTAAATCATTCGTTTACTCAACCCGAATTGATATTCCCGTAGAAATCCGATCGCAAGTAAATACCTTACTCAATCAAAGCTTGGCAACTGCGATCGACTTGAAGACCCAGATCAAATATGCTCACTGGAATGTCAAAGGTAAAGATTTTTATCAACTGCATCTACTGTTTGATGAAATTGCTTCCGAAGTTGAAGAATTTATTGATTTGATTGCCGAACGGATCACAACATTGGGGGGAAAAGCACTGGGAACCTCTCGAATTGCTGCCAAAGAATCGGAACTGCCTGAGTATCCCTTCGATGCTGTTGATGGCACAGATCATGTGATTGCACTTAGCGATCACTTGGCAATTTACGCTAAATCCCTCCGCAAAAACATTGAAAAAACAAATGATCTGGGTGACATGGATACCAACGATCTCTTTATTGAGATTTCACGAGCGATCGACAAGCGGTTGTGGTTTCTAGAAGCTCATCTGCAAACCTCATTTCAGAACAAAGATCATTCAGACCAAAGTGAGGAGTGATTGATGAAGAATAACTTATTTACACGTCGAAGATTATTGAATGTAGGAATTTTCATCGGTTTAGGTTTTACTACTACCCCACTGATTGCACTTGCAAAACCTCAGAAGCATTCACATCAAACGAAGGAGACTAAAATGGCTGCTAATAATATCGTGCTGGTGCATGGAGCCTTTGCCGACAGTTCAAGTTGGAGCAAGGTGATCCCACTACTGCAAGACAAAGGCTTTCGCGTTACGGCAGTGCAGATTCCCCTCACCTCCCTTGCAAACGACGTTGCTGTAGTAGAGCAGGTTCTTGCAGCTCAGACAGATCCGACAATTCTCGTCGGTCATTCCTATGGAGGTGCAGTCATTACAGTTGCAGGAGCCAATGCACCAAATGTTATTGGATTGGTGTACATTGCAGCTTATGCACCCGATACTGGAGAAAGCCTCGGCGACTTAAATGGGCGTTTCCCCACCCCATCTGGTTCTTCCCATGTCCATCCTGTTTATAATAATCAGTTCCTTGAGGTTGATCCTGATACTTTTCAAGAGGCATTTGCTCAGGATGTTGACACTGTTCAAGCACGTGTGATGGCTGCTGTACAGAAGCCGATCGCAATCCAGAATTTTGACGATAAAGTGACTAAACCAGCCTGGAAGTCCAAGCGATCGTGGTATCAAGTATCTGATAACGATCGCATGATTTCACCAGAACTAGAGCGTTTTATGGCGAAGCGTATTGGGGCAACGGTCATTTCATTACCATCAAGCCATGCCTCAATGGTTTCACATCCTGCGGAAGTAGCAAATCTGATTATTGAGGCAGCAAAGGCAGAAGCCTCAAGTAAAGTTCATTAACCTTAATTATTTATACGATGGTTAAGCGATCGCTAACCCTTATGGTGGAAACTCTCGCTAACCTCTACCTAAAAGGCAAGCCAGCTGAGATTTCTGACGAAACCATTACTCAACTTTGTGACTGGCTGATGGCTGAGTTCCACCAATTGCCCTTAAATCTGCAATTTTCAGATTATATGCGTTACAACAACGCCCAAGAGATGTTTGCTGATATTAAGCGAGGGCAACTTTGGGTATCCGCCGATAGTTACGATTCTACCGTGTATCCCAATCCGATTTATGGATTTATCTTTCAAGGAATGCACGATTATGACCACTACTTGACGGATACCGATTTCAGCCTGGAAGGGGAAATCGCGGCTTACAACTTCACGGCTAAACGTGCGCCTTCTTTAGACATCCAAAAGATTCTCTATTCCGAAATTGTGCTGCGATCTGCTGCCTATCTTTATCTAGGATATGCAGCTACTCCTAAGATTGTTTTTCCATGAGTAATGACAGAGGTAAATAATCATGCACAACTGTCCTTATTGCTCTTACCTATTACTACGGCACATTCAGCACCATAAAATTTGCTGGTTTTGTCCCCACTGTTGGACAATGGTGCCTGTCTTTTCTGAAATAAAATCCACCATCACAGCACTATTGGAGAATCATGGTGATGACCCAAAAATCGTTTACAACTCAGCTTCAAGAGCAAGTCAACTATACCAAACCTGGAGCCAGCCGAAAGTCTTTGGTTAAAGATGAGCAAGTGCAATTCTCACTAGTTTGTCTAACGGCGGACACTGAAATACCAGAACATGTAGCTTCACGGAATATCTCGGTGACTGTAATCGAAGGGCGTGGAGTGCTAACCCTAGAGGGGCGTGAAATTACTTTACAACCGGGAGTTTTCGTTTACATACCCGCAAGCATTCCTCATGCACTTCGTGCATTGGAAAATCTCGCATTTCTGCACACATGAAGTTGAAAGAATCATTGTCCACGAGAAATTTTATCGGCTTTTAAGCAACGCGAGCCATTTGCTGTTTGCAGTGGCGCTGTTGGACGAATAGGGAGAATGAGTGTTGCTGCTTGGCTTGATTGCAAATCTGCTCACTGTATGCAGTCCATCGAAAATATAGCGTTGAATAAAAATCTTAGTTGCAGTTATTGAAGTAGTTGAATACACAACCAAGGATATCATGACACAATACGATTATGTGGTAATTGGTGCTGGTTCAGCAGGCTGTGTTGTTGCCAATCGTTTGACAGAAAATAGCGAAACAACCGTGTTGTTGCTCGAAGCAGGGAATCCAGTAAATAAACCTGAGATTCAAGTTCCTGTAGCCTGGCCAAGCTTGCTAGGCACTGAAGTTGATTGGGCTTACTGGACTGAACCAGAACCACATCTGAATGAGCGGAAAATCTTATGTTCGCGTGGCAAAGTCGTCGGTGGCTCCAGTTCAATCAATGCCATGATTTACATTCGAGGCAATCGCCACAATTTCGACCATTGGCAAAAGCTCGGCAATCCAGGCTGGAGCTATGAGGAAGTATTGCCCTACTTCAAAAAATCAGAAAACCAGCAGCGAGGCGCGTCAGAATTTCACGGTGTTGATGGAGCTTTGAGCGTCACCGATCCGATCGCCCCTACTGCCACCTCAGAGCGATTTATCGAAGCCGCAGCCCAAATAGGCTACGAGCGCAATCCCGATTTCAATGGCATACAACAAGAAGGTGTGGGACTGTATCAATTAACTATTAAAGACGGGAAGCGGCACAGTGCCGCCGCCGCATTTCTAGTGCCAATTCTTGCTCGTCCTAATTTAACGGTTCAAACTGGTGCATTAGTGACTCGAATTTTGTTTAAGGGAACTTCCACAATTGGAGTAGAGTATCTGCACCAAGGAACGCTGCAACAAGTTTATGTTAATCAGGAAGTGATTCTGTCGGCGGGTGTATTCGATTCTCCCAAACTGCTGATGCTCTCTGGAATTGGGAATGCAGAGCATCTGCTCCCGCTCAACATTCCTGTGGTTGCTGATTTAC
>NZ_JBALFD010000056.1:0-14656 GCF_036916985.1 Nostoc sp. | reverse complement strand
TCTGATAGTTCATTCACAGATAATTCTGTGAGTTCCATCTGAATATAGGTGGAATCTGTGGCAACATCTTCAAACAGCAGTTGCGGATTTTCATCGAATGGACTGAACAAATTACCTGGCTGTGTTTCGGGTAATACTGAATCTGAAGTTTCGCCAAAACTAATAGTTTCTGATAGTTCATTCACAGATAATTCTGTGGTTTCCATCTGAATATAGGTGGAATCTGTAACTACATCTTCAAACAGCAGTTGTGGATTTTCATCGAAGGGATCTAATGAATTAGCTTCCAGAGCAACACCAAATATCTCTGAGGGCTGATTAGTAAATTCTGGAACAAAATCTAAAGCTTCTGGTTGTTGCAGCCTGATAATTTCTTCCTCTGGATGCTGCCCTAACGAAGGCGTTTCAGCCATAGAAGCATCGTTGATTATCGGGGAAACAGTTGAGTTAATTGGCGCTAACTCATCAAATAAATCATCTCCAGAATTTGATGATAATATCAAATCTAGCTGCTCTTGATGCTGAAAATTGATATTAAAATCTTCTTCTAGATCAAAACTGGTTATCGGAGAAGGTATGGATTGCTGACTATCGGCAAAAATATCATCAGCCGCCGCAGTAAACAAACTCTCATCTAACGCCCTTTCCACATTCTGCTCAATTAAGGAATCAAATTCGTCTTTTTCCTCTGTGGTTTCCTGGTTCCAGAAGTTACTCAGATCGTTTTCTGATTGAGAAAACTCAGGTGCGGTTGTTGGAGATGTATCGAATAAGTCACCAATTTCTGATTCACTTGTCGGCGATAGTGTCTGTTCTTCCATATCTGCAAATAGGTTGTCCAAAGACAAGTCTGTTTGCTGGGGTAATTCTATATAGTCACTAGGGGTAATTTCTTCTACCCAATTTGCATTTCTAGTTTCTAAGAATAGGTTATCAAAACTGTTTTGTTGGTTAGTAGATAATTCCACACTGGCGAAAGCGTCAGTTTCGGGTTGAGTCACTTCGCCTGTTGGCAATAGTTCTTCTTCATTATCTAGTGCCAGTGTCAATAAATCTTCAACTACACTATTTTGGTCAATATTTTCAGGAGTTTGATTTATATCACTAGGAATATCAATAAAATCTTGTAAATTTTCGTGAGAAGAAGAGTCTAAATTTATATCAAGTACGTTAATATCACTCAACCCTAGAGTCGTAGCAGCTGTTTGTTGATTTTGCGTTTCGGAATTCTCTTTTTCTAAGAAATTGTCGCCAAATAACAGGGATAAATCTTCTGCCGCAGTTGTGGTTGCTGGTTGCTGTGTGTTGCTTGTGTCTTGATCAAAGGAGAGTAAATCCGATAAATCGCCATCAGCAGCGTCAGTGCTGCTGAAATCAATTCCAAAGTCATCGGTAGCAACAATATCTAAGGTTTCTTCTTGATGCCAGCTTTCATCTAGTTCGGGAGTTTCACCTTCAAATAAATCGGCAAGGGTATTTAACTCAGCTATTCCTACCTCTGGCCCGTGGGGGTCAATATTGTTACTAATTGGATGTGCTTCGTCATGTGTGGTGAAAGCAAGACTGGTATGAGTTGCAGCGTTTAGTGGTGTCCCTTGCAGAATATAGGGGCGATCGCGATCGCTATTATCCTCGTCTAGATTCAGTTCTTCTGTTTTCTGAGTTAACGGCTCTAACAGCTCGGTGTTAGCAGATAGAATTGGCTCTGATGCTGTAAAAGCCGCAGACTCTTCATCAAACAAATCAGGCGTAATTTCTAATAACTCAATTTCTGCAAAGCTCAAAAGTGCTTCTAGTTGCTGACTGATTGCAATTTCGGCTTCTCTACCTTGCAGAACTAATTCTTGAGCTTGTTTGATTTCGGTAATGACAATTTTAGCTAAAGTCAGATAAGTATTTTCGGGATTACCGATCGCACTGGCTGCTGCTTGGCACAAACCGCACCACTTAGGCAAATTCCAAGTCTCACCAAGTTTGACTAACTGATGACAGCAATGCTGGAGGTTTTGCCGAGTTGAAGGGGTTGTGGTTTGCTTAAATAGTTGCAACATTTCCCGCAGTCTTTGCAGCACTTGGGCTTGAAACTCGCCCCAATTATTTTCTTTAGCTGTGACTGGCGATAGCGTAGCGTTAGCGAGTCCGTGGGTGTCTCGCACTTCCTGGGGTGTTACCGAGTCTAGAGATTCCTGATGGGTATCTTCTGCCAAACTGGGAATATCTCGCCGCAGGAAAAGTTCTGTAAGTGTGGAGACATTTTCTACAGAAGTTGTATGTAGTTCTGTTGCATCAGGGCTAGTAACTACTCCACTCTTTGCTTGTTCTACAAGTAGTTCTAGATGTTCATACAGCCATTGAAAGACTGGCTCTGTTTCTGACATCAAAGTATTAGCGGCATCTTCGGAAAGACCATAAGGCCCACTCAAATGCTCTAACAGCGATTTTAAGGTATCAGATACACCAAGAAATAAAGACTCTAACTTTTGGTCAATCTGAACCGGATTATCTTTAAGAACTTTAAAACAATCTTCTAGACGGTGGGAGGTATGCTGGATGCTAGTTAATCCAAGCATCGCCGCTCCTCCTTTGATGGAGTGAGCCGCCCGGAAGACTTCACTGATCATTTCCGGGTCGTTCAAAGTACCCTCTAAATTCAGCAAGCCTTGCTCAATGGTATTCAGGTGATCCCTGGCTTCTTCAATAAAGTAACCCAAAATCCGCTGTTGTTGTTCGGGCAGCATAGTTTTTAGTCATTAGTCATTGGTCATTAGTCATTGGTCATTGGTCATTGGTCATTAGCAAATAACAAAGGACAAATGACAATTTATCTGGTTTCCATAGTTTCTACTCGGAAACGTTCGACGGAAGCAATCAAGTCACGTGATACACCTACTAAGTGTTGTAGGGCACCTGAAACTCGCTGTGCTTCTTGAGAGGTTTCTTGGGCGGTCAGTTCTACTGATTGCATTACATGAGCGACGGCGCGGGAGGTTTCCGTTTGTTCCACAGTATCGCTGGTAATGGAGCGCACAAGAATATCGATGCGATTAGCCACTTGAATAATGTTTTCGAGCGATCGCTTGGCTTCTTCTGCCAATTTTGTCCCTTTAATTACTTGTTGTGTGCCTTCTTCCATCGCGGTCATTACTGAGCCTGTTTCGCTTTGGATTTGCATCACAATTTGTTCAATTTCTTTCAGGGATTTAGCAGACTTATCCGCTAGCTGGCGCACTTCATCTGCTACAATTGCAAACCCGCGTCCAGCTTCTCCTGCTCTTGCCGCCTCAATACTAGCATTGAGTGCTAACAAGTTTGTTCTGGAAGCAATCTGAGAAATCAACGCCACAATTTTAGAAATTTCTTGGGAAGATTCCGCCAACCGCTTCACTTTGCGAGTGGTTTCGGCCACGGTTTCTCGAATTTCTAAAATCCCCGCTACGGTATTTTCTACTGCTTCGCCACCTTTGAGAGCGATCGTACTAGCATCACGGGCAACGGTTTCAGCTTCCCGCGCCGCCTCTGCTACCCGCTGAATCGAGTCAGTCATTACCTGGACAGAATTCAGCGTTACTGCCAACTCTTCTGCTTGGCGCAAAGCATCACTAGATAAGGCTCTGGCAAAAGTTTCAGAGTTGGTTGCACCTTTTGTTACATCCTTCGCCGCCACTTTTACCTGTTGCACAATATCCCGCAGGTTTTGAATTGTCAGGTTAAAAGCGTCAGCGACAGCTCCCAGTACATCTGCTGTCACTTCCGCTTGGACTGTTAAATCACCTCTAGCAGCTCCTTCCACATCATCCAAGAGGCGAATTACCTGGCGTTGCAGGTTTTCTTTGGCTTCCTCTTGTTCATCGGCTTTGCGTTGGGCTTCACTTGTGGTTGTGAAAATTACCCGCGCCATTTCATTAAAGCCAGTGGATAAATGCCCCAATTCATCCTCAGAAAACACTGTGGCTTGAGCATTCAGATTTCCTTGACGTACAGCCTCAAACTGATTTTGGAGATCGTCAGTTGTGCGCCGAATTTGTTTCAGTGCTAGATTTCCCATGAAGCCTGCGGTCGCAAAACCTGCAATCCCAGCAGCTAATGACATTGCCCAACCAGTGTTTCTGACTGATTCTCGTTGTTGGGGTGGCGAAAATGTGGTAGCAACAAAGCTAACTGTGGCTACAACCAGCGCCGAGACAATGCCCACACTGCCAGCGATTAACCATTGTTTCCGTTCGATGGAAGCATTTTCTAATGGTGCTAACCATCCTTGCTCGATGCTGACATTGGGTTCAAGTTTCGAGACATCTGTTTGGCTAAAGACTGGAACGGCTTCATGAGAACCAGTCATCGAGAATAATTCTTCCTCGCGATCGGCTGTAGTACTTGCTGCTACTTGAGAGCGTCCACTGTCACGAGTTTCTGCTGGAGCAGAATGCCTTGCTAGATCGCCGAAGTTAGAATCTCCTTCGATCATGTCAAACCCTGGAATATTGCCTAAATCGTCAAATTCCTCAAAGTCATCTAAAAACTCGATATTGCTCTTAGAATTTTCTCCATTCAGTATAGTAGCTGAGTCTTCATAAGAGCTTAAACCATCTGAACCAAAGGCAGATTCAAATGCTTCCATGTCAAAATTTTCATTATCATCAAAGCTATTTTGACTGCTGAATTCAGTTGATTTAAACTGCTTTTCTTTCTGAGGTAAGTTACTACCAAAAGATGAAGGTTTCTTAGATAAATCTGGCTTGAAAGCTGACTCTGATTCCAAATCTGCTGATTTTAACCAACTATGTGCTTCCGTTTCAGGCAAACGTTCTTGACTGCCAGATTCCACATTATTTGTTATTGGCGAATCATTTACCAGTTCTTCTGAGACAATCAGTAAAGTTTCGTCTCGAAAACTAGATTTTTTATATTCTAAATTTCCAATATTCTGTTCTGGAGACTTTGGCTCACTCAACAGATCAGTGAAATTATTCTCGCTATTATCGGTTGGTGAATTAGAAGCTGAAGAGTTATTATTGTCAATAGTTGAATTTCCGTGAGGAGAATTTATCTCGTTATCTGAGAATTGACTATTTACTAATGATTCTTCCAGAATAGCTTCTGATGTATCTTCCTGCCAAAAAGCAGGCAACTCTAATTCTGTATTTTGCTCCCATTTATTATTTGATTCTTGTTGCTGTAATTCTTCATCTAAAGCAAAAGGATCGTCACCAAAAGGAGTAGAAGAATCTGATATTTTTACTGTTCCAATACTATCTTCTGTGGGGATGTCAAATGGACTTTTTGAAGATATTTCTTCAACGCCATTCACAGTTTCTTGATGCTCTCCAAAAAAGTTCAAGTCAAGGTTATTGCTGTCAAACTCCTCACTAGCGCCCAAATCTTCTAATTCTGGTTCAATATATGCTAGTGGATCGGATATCTCTGAGGAATTTATTTGCTCTTGACTTTCTGATGTATCAACCTGCCCACCGAATGACTGTAAATATTGATTGATATTTTCGATTCCATTATTGGCAAAACCAATAATTTCTTGATCGTTAGTCAAGCCCAATACCTGTTGATATTCTTCTTTTGCTACATCGTACTGCTGTAAAACATAGTAGATGTGACCCCTTAACAAATGGGAGTTAGGGTCATCTGGTAAATTTTGCACCACTTGGTCAACTAAAGTGGCCGCAACCTCATAATTCCTTTGAACATAGGCGGTCATCGCCTGTTGATATGTTGGCTCGTAATTATCAATACTTGCTGCCATTTCCTCCTCCAATTTCATCCTGCCCACCTAGCACTCCGTACAATTGCCATTTGATCGAGTAGTCGTAGGCACTGATTTTTTTTAGCACCTAATGACCACTCTCCACGTAAAAAGGGCGCCATAGTATCTGGAACACTAGTTGGTGGCATAAGATTTTGGACATCCAACCAATCCATACCACCGATTTCCTCTACTGCTAAACCCACGATTGTGTCTTGTTCTTCAATGGCAATCACCGAAATTTCAGCTCTATCCGTGTTTAATGCACTTGCTTCCCCCAGAAATTGACCCAAATCGGCCACCCAAATAACTCGACCTCGTAAATTTAGAGTACCCAAAAGTAAAGGAGAAGCATTAGGAATCGGGGTGATTCTATCAGGACTTAGTTCAATTACCTCCCGAATGCCAGTTGCTTGTAGTGCAAACTCCTGATGCGAGGGAATGTAAAACCTCAAATGTAACTCACCTTCAGGACTTTCTACTTGTAATTCTGGTCGGAAGTGGTCTTGACCGCTGCCACTTAAAAAGTCCGGTTTGCTGACCATGTTGTTTTTATCCTTATCCTCGCAGCAGTTGTTTGACTGTTCCTACCAACTCGGTTGGTTGAAACGGTTTGGCTATGTAAGCGTCTGCACCCTGCTTCATGCCCCAGTAGCGATCGAATTCTTCGCCTTTGGAAGAACACATCACCACTGGAACATTTTGGGTTTTAGGATCGGATTTTAAGCGCCGACAAACTTCATAGCCGTTCATCCGGGGCATGACAATATCTAATACCACTAAATCTGGAGGTGCTATTTGAATTGCCTCTAATGCTTCTAATCCATCACTGGCGTGGGTAACTGTTAGGCCAGTTGCTTTCAGGAGGTCTGTAATCATCTCCCTTTGGGCGATACTGTCTTCCACAATCAGAACTGTACTCATAAATGTCATTTACCTCCTGATTTAGACGTTCCTAATTGGAACATTCCCTGATTCCTCCGCAAGTATTAACTGTATAAATTAATTTTATGTCTTCACTATTTTCCCGGAGATTGATATTTCACTGAGTTAGCTGACTCTGTGATAACATCTTTTAACTCATCTTTTAGTAGATCAACAAATCTTTGATCTCTTTATATGCTTCACAGATGGGGTAGATGAGGGAGCAGGGAGCAAGGGAGAAGAGTTTTCCCCTCCACCCCCGCACCCCGCCCCTCTGCCTCTTTTCAATGCCCAATGCCCCATTTTCATTGTTTGTCGATATATTTCTCTACAAGCATGAGTAACTCATTGTCTGTAAACGGTTTTGTTAAATAATCTGTTGCCCCGACCATCCTAGCTTTGACTCGATCGATAAACCCATCTTTACCAGTAAGCATGATAATCGGTGTGAGCCGAAATGCTGTTGAATGTCGCAGCATGGAACAAACCTCGTACCCTTCCAATTCCGACATGGCAATATCGCATAAAATTAAATCTGGTTTGAGTTGAAAAACCAGACTCAGCGCCTCTAAAGGATTGGTGAGAGCGATCGCTTCATAACCTTGTGGTTGTAGGATGGAATTTATAGTCTCACCGATGGCGATCGCATCGTCAATACATACTATCCGCCCCCTCGGTTTTCCTTTCAATTCTCGGTTATCCGTGCGGGTATCCGGTTTATTTGTTTCTGAATATACTAGTTGTAGCCAACTTTGTTGCACATAAGGGTATATTGCCTTAGCGACTGTCAAAATATCTCGGTTGAGATGGCGAGCTAGTTGACGCAAAGATGTTTTACCATCAGCCCAATGTTGTAGCTTATTTACAGTTGCTTCTGGTAGGGAAGATTGTAGCTGAACTTTGTCAGATAGCACTGGTAATTGTTCTGGAGACTGAATGTGTGGATAGAGTTGCTTCCACTCTTGCACCTGCTTCGTAATTTTGGTCACAAATGGAGAAATCTCGAAAGTGTTTAATTGCGGAGCAAGTGCCACACCTTGATAGAAAATGAAGTTACCTTGGCGTAAACTCAGCAAGTCGAAGAGAGTTTCATGTACCAAGCCCTGAATGATACTACCAGCGATCTTTGGGTTGATGATATTCCGCTCCAAAAGTGCCCAAAGATAGGCATACTCTGGCGCGTCGGTTGGTGGTAGGGAGGCAATTTGTTTGTCGGTGAGTCGCGTCTCAACTCGGTAATGACGTAAATAATCGCTAATTCTGGATAAACTACTCTCGCCTTCTTGGCAATAGATAATTTGACCATTCAAGAAAAAGACAAACCAAGACTGTTGTTTGGGGCGATAAATGTTTGCTCCCTCTCCACCTAGTTTGTTGTTATGGTGAGAGCTATGAGCTTCAACCCATAATTGACCGGTTCGTTGTCCCAACTCAATCAATTGCAGGATACTGCAAATATCAATTTCATTTAAATTTCCCTGCATTTAGCTAAAAAGTACTCCTTAAGTATTTAAGTATTGCTGAATTTTGACCGAAAACGAAAAAGATACAAGCCCCTAAATTTAACGTGAGTTCGATGAACCTCTCCCTCCCAACCTCCCTCTCCGAAACGGAAAGGGAGGAGCAACGAAAAATTAAGCTTTTTGCTCCCCTCTCCGTGTCGGAGAGGGGCTGGGGGAGAGGTCAAATAAGACTTGTCGAACTCACGTTAAATTTATTTATGGGGATCATTAATTTTGAATTTTGAATTTTGAATTCGGAGCGTTCGCCCTTGGCGTCTCGTAGAGAAGCGACGTGACCTCTTCTTTAAGTATTGATTATGGATTATTAGAAAGATTGTTACTCTCTTCTTATTGTCATTAGGGAATACATTAAACTATAAACCTTCATCTTTCGTAATACACTTCGACAAAGCTAGTGTTAACACGGAAGTCATCGTCACTGTCATCAGTACAAAATATAAAGGCGCGACCAGATCGCTTCTATAAGTATCAAGACGTAATATCTCGCGTCTATAGTTTTGTCTGTCTTGTCCTTCTAAGCTTCGGTTTAGTGAGACAAGTTAACAGAATTATTTAAGGTATATCTCAAAACACGAACTTTAAGTGCATCAATAAAGGACTAACGGTGTGCTGTATTTAGCAGAAGTACAAAAACAGAAAGGTGGTTTACTCAGTGGCGGTGCTAAAACCGAACTGAAACTGCTAGCTTGTCAGCGAACTGACCAGAATTGGAGTACTGTGTCGGAAGAAGTGATTGCCGCTGAGGATGTAAGCAAATTAAATGATGGCGCTTTGGTACTGGCTGAACTGAATCCGAATCGTCAAGTACAGCGGATTCAAGAGGCAGGGCGTCCACTCGTCAATATTTTGCAGAATTTTTCCCGCCAGTTGGAGAAATTTAAGCTCAAGGAAGATGAAATTGATCAGTGGAAACAGTCGTTAACGTTTCAGGCGCAAGAGTTGAATCGCCGTGAAATGGATATGGAGGTACGCTCAGAACAGTTGCAACAATTGGAGGAAGAATTACAACACCTGGAAGAGCAAAAACAGGAAGTTGACACCTCCCGCCAGGAAATTGAACGATTGCAAGGAGAAATTGAGCGCAACCGTCAAGAGTTGGAAGGCGCTTGGGATCATTTACGGGGTGAGCAACGTCGCCTAGAGGAACGTCAAGCGGATTTTAAACAAGGGACGGTTTTGGATGAGGAACAAAGTCGGGTAATGAGTGAGTTACTCGATCGCTTGTCTAGTCGTATTGCTCCCACTGAAACAGTTAGAGAACATCTGCATCTAGCCTTTGAATTGGTTGAAAAGCAGCAAGCGACTCTGACGCCGCACTGGCAAAAACTGGAGGAGCATAAAAGTGCGATCGCACAACAACAACAAGAAATAGAGGGTTTGTCACAAACTTTTAGCGATCGCCAAAATGCATTACAAGAAGCACAAAATTCTCTAGTTCAGCAAACAGCCCAATTGCAGATTAATACCGCAAACCTGACCAGCAAGCAAGAGTATGCTCGGATAATCAAAGAGCAATTACGAAGCGCCGAAGAGTTATATCAACAGATGCACTCTTTAGCTGCAACAGCTGGTGATGTAGTTCTTGGCAAGCAAGCTGATGTGGAGGCTTTGGAGAAAATGCCTTTAGAAGAACTGCAAAAGATCGTACAAGACTTGGAGCATAAGTTAGAAATAGATGCTAGTTTTGTTCACGATCAAGAACAAGAACTGACATATAAACAAGAAGCTATAGAAGAACTCCAAACTAAATTAAATAATGCATCTGACAATGACCATATCAATTTGGAATTGGAACTAACAGATGAAAAAGACCTTTATCAGATGCTAAATTCTAGCTTGGTGGGACAACGCCGCAATATGCTACAGCATCAGAAGTTTCTCAAGCAACACAAAGCTGTAATGCTGCGACGCCAAGGCCATGCCGTTACTGAAGAAGAAGAAAGTAACAACAAAATTAATTTAGAACCGATTCTGCTACAAATTGAAACTCAGAGACAACAATATTCACAGGAAATCCAAAAGCTGGAACGTGAGATTGAGCAAATTCGTTCTGGTGTTGAGCTAAATCAGGGAATGATTGACAATCAAACTCACGATCTAGATCAAAAGCGCCAAGAACTGAAAGCGATCGAGGAAAATTTGCTATCCCTAAGAAGAACAACTGCTGAATTCTCTGGTCGAATTAATCTTTATCAAGAAGCACTACAACCAATTCAGGATTCTCTAGATGGATTACGGCAAAAACTGCAAGGAATTGGAGAATCTTTGGATCAATTTCAGGGAACTGGTGATTCTCAAGTCCAAGCGATCGCTCAGTTGCGTCATACTCTCCAAGGTTTAATGCCTCAGCCGGAATTACTAGCGTCTTAAAAAGCAAATATACCGGGCGATTAGAAATCGCAGCTACACAAACTTTCGTCCGCCTACACGGACTCAAAGAACTTGAAACCCACGCAGGTGTGTTTTCAATACTGTTCGGTTAAAGAGACGCGATGAATCGGCGTCTCTACAATAATCAGTCTTTTGTAGAGACGCCGATTTATCGCGTCTTTGAGATTTATAATTTTCATCAAAAAACCTGAACCGAAAGGTATTGGGTGTGTTTTTACTCATAACTATTTCAAACAGATCCAGTCGCCTTCACTTGAGCGATCGCACTTAAAGCAGCACCAGGCGACTAGAAGTCGCGGCTACACAGGCAAAACCCACCTCCGTGGGTTAAAAACCTTTGATTTTCTCTTAGTCCACGGAGGTGGAGTACGTTTGTATAGCTGCGATTTCTAATCGCCAGGACTAGGTGCAAGATGTGAGTTTCCTGGTTTGCATCAGTTGCTTTATTTTAGGCAATTCTTGCAACACAAAGTAAATAATTTCGCAATCTTCTCTGTGTCTGTGCGTGAACCTTATCCCTAATTCAACGCATAATATACAGAATCTTGTATAAGTTCGCAGGTAACTTTATGGCAGAAATTCAAGTCGGAATCGAAGGTGAAGGCGCACCAGCAGCAGCCGAGGCTTTGCTAGAAATTCCTGGAATATCGGGAAGCTATGAAGTTCCGACGCAAAAAGAGGGAACTTTGGCGGCTGTTGCTACTATTATTGGCATTGTCGGCGGTGCTGCGGCTTTAGCTGAACAAATTCGCAAATGGTATCAAGAATGGCATAAATCCCATCCAGGGAAGCAATTTGATGTCATAATTCTTGACCCTGATACTGGAAACAGGATTTTACTCGAAGAAGCTACTATAGAGGAAATCACGGAAATCCTCAAATCTATCAGCAAATAAGTGCAAACTATCCGCATTCAACTTCGGGAAAGTACGCAGGAAACTGTTGAACTCAGGTATTGGCTACCTCAAAAAAATCACTATGAATCACGTCGCCTGCAATTAGCAGAAATCGCTAATTTACTCCAGCAAGGTGAACGAGATTACTATAAACTGCTGCCCAATTTATCAGGAATCGGGCAGCAGTTATTTTTTTGGTTGGATGGGGATGGACGGTGGTTGAGTCGGGGAATTGCTAACTGTCGCGGTGAAGGGTTGGTAATTGCCATTGATACTGATAAAAAATTGGCACATCTACCTTGGGAAGTGCTGCATGATGGTGAGGATTTTTTGGTGAAGCGGGTTAATCCAGTGGTGTTACCTCTGCGCTGGATTGAAAAAGAAACGGAACCGTTTTCTGTGGAAGCACGACAATTGCGAGTATTGTTTATGGCAACCGACCCGGAAGATGTGGAACCAAAGTTAGAGTTTGAACAAGAAGAAGCGAGAATTCTGGCTGATACGCGAGATTTTGCTGTAGATTTGCGGGTGGAAGAAAGCGGTTGCGTTAACGAGTTGGGTAAGGTGTGGAGTCGCTATTTTAATGACTTTGATGTGTTTCACCTCACAGGACACGCCTCAATTAAAGATGAAGCACCTTACACACCTTACTTTATCACTGAGACAGAAATTGGCGATCGCCACGAAACCACAGCCGCAGAACTTGCCGAAGTCTTCCGGTTTCGCTTTCCCAAGTTGGTGTTTTTGTCTGGGTGTCGGACTGGACAAGCACCAGATAAAGGGGCTGTCCCTTCAATGGCTGAGGCACTAATTGCACAAGGGGCGAGGGCGGTTTTAAGTTGGGGGCGGCCTGTGGAAGATCGGACAGCTACAGCCGCCGCCGCGCACCTCTACGGCAAATTGGCTGCGGGATATCAATTAGCTGAAGCACTCGCTAGCACTTACCAGCAGTTGTTTAAACAGAAAGTGCGGGACTGGCATTTGTTGCGGTTATATGTCCAGGGAGAATGTCCCGGTGCGTTGGTGGATGTGTGGGGAGATTTGCCACCCTCTGCGCCGGAACCTGCATACCAACAGTTTTTAGATCCCGATACCCAACTGGTGCGGGTGGCGGAACCCTCTGAGTTTGTTGGGAGACGGCGGACTTTGCAACGTTGTCTCAAAGCAATTCGCACTTCATTAGGGGTACTAATTCACGGACTGGGGGGTGTGGGTAAGAGTACTGTGACGGCGCGACTTCTGGAAAGGATGGTTGGCTATCACAGGCTGGTGAACTTTCGGCAACTGGATGAGGACAAACTGCTCAAAACCCTTGCTGAACAATGTACCTCGGAACGGGGGCATGATATTCTCAATGGCAAGTTACCCTTGATGCAGCGCCTCACCAAGTTTTTCACAGAAGGACTCAATACCAAAGAACAGCGCTTTGCCTTTGTGCTGGATGACTTTGAGGCTAATTTGGAATTACGAAATGGGGTTTATGTCTTGCAACCACAAGTTGTGGATGTACTGCTGGCGTTGCTGAAGGCAATGCAAAATTCCCAATTTCCCCACAAGGTAATTATTACCTGTCGCTACAATTTCACATTGTCGGAACTGAATCATCGTCTGTACCGCGAACCTCTGGGGGCTTTGGGTGGGGCAGATTTAATTAAAAAGTATAATCGTCTGGATTCGTTTAATGGCAGTTGGCAATTTCAGCCAGATTTGCCCGAACGTGCCAAACAAGCAGCTGATGGAAATCCTCGGCTGTTGGAATGGTTAGATCAGATTTTGCAAAATTCCCCGAAGTCGCCGGAAGCCGAGAGGGGAGTTGAGATGATTCTGCAAAAGATGGCAGATAAGGAAAAGGAATTTCGTGAGGATATTTTGGCACAGGAATTGCTGAAGCAGCAAACTCCAGCTTTGCGTCAAATGCTGGGGAAGTTGTTGGTGTATGAGTTACCTGTTCCTCTAGCTGCAATTTCCCCGATTTGTGAGGATATCTCAAGTTGGGAAAGTCATATTCAACGCGCTGAAATTTTGGGTTTGTTGGAAGTTACGCTTACCAACAACACAGAAAAGTTGTATCGTGTTCCCCGGATTTTGTCACCGTTGTTAGAGTTTCCAGAATACCCCAAGGGTGAAGAGTTGTATAAACAAGCTGCACAAATTTTGTATCGTCTGTGGTGGGAAGAGGCGAAAACTGCTACGGAAGCAAAAATGTTAGAAATTCATCGCTTGGCTTTGTTGGGGAAGGATGAAAATATTGCGGGGAAAATGGGTAATTCATTGGCGGGACACTTGCAGAATCAAAGTCGATTTCGGGAAGCAATACATCTGTGCAAATCAACCTTAGAAATTACTCAAAACCATAGTGTTCTTAGACAAATGGCTGTTTGTGAATATCAAATGGGTGGGGTTGATCAAGCATTAAACTATTACCAACAAGCTTTAAATCTTTGTCCCGCAGAAGACGAACGAGAATTAGCATCAATTTATCATTATTTAGGGATACTGAAAGCCAACAAAGGGAAAGTAGAAGAAGCGATTGCACTCTACAATCAGTCTTTGGAAATTGATGAACGCATTGGTAATATCCAAGGCAAAGCGGCGACTTTGCACTGTCTGGCAATGATCTACGCCAACAGAGGGGAAGTGGAGCAAGCGATCGCACTCTATAATGAGTCTTTGGAAATAGATGAACGCATTGGTAATGTCCAAGGCAAAGCGGCGACGTTACACCAACTGGGAATTCTCTACGTCAACACCCTAGAAGTGGAGCAAGCGATCACACTTTTCAATCAGTCTTTGGAAATAACTGAACGCATTGGTAATCTCCAAGGCAAAGCGGCGACGTTGCACCAACTGGGATATATCTACGCCAACAAAGGGGAAGTTGATCAAGCGATCGCACTTTTCAATCAGTCTTTGGAAATAACTGAACACATTGGAGATGTCCAAACCAAAGCGGCGACGTTGCACTGTCTGGGATGTATCTACGCCAACAAAGGGGAAGTTGATCAAGCGATCGCACTCTATAATGAGTCTTTGGAAATAGATGAACGCATTGGAGATGTCCAAGGTAAAGCGGCAACGTTGCACTGTCTGGGATGTATCTACGCCAACAAAGGGGAAGTTGATCAAGCGATCGCACTCTATAATGAGTCTTTGGAAATAGATGAACGCAT
>NZ_JBALFD010000055.1:0-113893 GCF_036916985.1 Nostoc sp. | reverse complement strand
CTGCTTAGTGCTGTAGATTTTCATCTCTGAAGTCTGTTTCTTTTCAACTCAGCGTTGCTGAGTCTTTTCTTGTTGCCTAGTCTAAACTCCAGAAGCAAAGTCCACCTCCGTGGACTAATAATGCGAAATCAAGGGTTTTTTAACCTGCTTAGATGGGTTTTACTTACTCAGTCCTGAGTGCTGAGTAAGTAAAAAACTACTCAGAACTCAGCACGGGCTAAACGCCCCGCTACCGCTAACGGAACTCAGGACTCTTCATGTGTGTAGCGGTGATTTCTAATCGTCAAAATATATGAAAATAAATGTTTAAAATATCTTCTTGAATCTATGCAGTTGGTGACGAGTAATTATGAATTATTCGGTTAAATAATATGAAATACTAAATACAAATATTGCTAAGAGAACAGGAATTATTTTACTAAATTGTATTCGCTTTTTTTGAGCCATTTCTAAACAAGATATAGGAATCATCAGAGGCCAGAAGATAGTTGTTACCAGAAACATCACAAAGGATAAAAATTTATCTTCGGAAGTGGAAGTAGGATTACGTAGGGAAAATATTAACCAATTGCTTAAAAAATAGCATGACATTAACAAATAACTAATAGTTAAAGTCAGTTGTATCTGATTCACCGTAAGTACTCCTGAAGTTATATGAGCAATTGTGCCACACGTGGTTCCCTTGTTTTCAGCCTAAACTGCTTTGACTCTACTTTCTTAGTTTCTCACAATAATGCTTGGTTGATTTCCGCCGTGCTGTACTAGTAAGTTAAAAGTTCAAAGATACGGGCAAATATGGTTTTACAGTACACTAACGCATTTGTCACCATAGCATCGGTTAATTGGGAAAATTTAGTAAATTTCTATACTAAATTGTTGGAGCAAAAGCCAGTTCTTTTGACACCGAATGCTTATGCTGAGTTTAATTTGGTTGGTATGCGATTAGGTATTTTTCAACCAAAGAACACAAACGAATCTGAATTTGAAGCGATATCTAACGACAACCCTTTCGGGTTTGAGAGTGACACTCTCGGACTCGCTAATGCTGTGTTAACAACGGGAACCGCCAAAACTACGACCCCTGCACCACTTTATTTCTACACCAAAAGTAAGATAAGTTTGTGTTTAGAGGTGAGCAACTTAGAAAATGCGATCGCTCACCTAACATCTTTGGGCTATCCTCCACCAGGAGAAATTTCCATTGCTTCCCACGGCAAAGAAATTTATGCCTATGACCCTGATGGTAATCGCCTTATTTTACATCAAGCCAAAGAGAGTGATGAGTGATGAGTGCTGAGTTAGGAGTGATAAGTTAGGAGTAGAGACGCGATTAATCGCGTCTCTACAAGAGTTAGAAGGTATTATTCTCCCCAATCCCTCTTATTGGCGATAATAAGTAATTAATAGTTAATAATCAAAAATGGCCATAACTCAAAACTATAGATTAAACCTGATTCAATGGTATCCAGGTCACATTGCAAAAGCCGAAAGGAAGCTCAAAGAACAGCTGAAGCGCGTAGATGTAGTATTTGAGGTACGAGATGCCCGGATTCCCTTAGCGACTCACCATCCCCAAATAGGGGAATGGGTGGAAGGTAAAACACGGGTGCTGATACTTAACCGAGTAGATATGATTACGCCACAAATGCGATCGCTATGGATCGATTGGTTTAAACGTCAAGGAGAAATCCCTTATTTTACCAACGCTCAACATGGTAAAGGTATAGCAGAAGTAGCACGGGCAGCACAAGCCGCTGGGGTAGAACTCAATCAAAGAAGAAGCGATCGCGGGATGTTACCCCGTCCAGTGCGGGCTGTGGTGATTGGTTTTCCTAATGTCGGTAAATCAGCTTTAATTAACCGCCTGTTGGGAAAGCGAGTAGTAGAAAGTGCAGCCCGTCCTGGGGTAACTCGTCAACTACGCTGGGTGCGAATTTCCGAACATTTGGAATTGCTAGATGCTCCTGGTGTCATCCCTCTAAGATTAGAAGACCAAGACGCAGCATTAAAATTAGCTATTTGTGATGATATTGGTGAAGCATCTTACGATAACCAGCTAGTAGCAGCAGCCCTAGTGGATTTACTTAACTATTTGGAAGCTGTAGCCGCAGATTTATTACCAAAAAAACCATTAGAGTCTCGTTATCAACTCGATTCAACATCAGACACCGGAGATACCTATTTACACGCCTTAGCGGAGCATCGTTACAAAGGTGATATAGAGCGGGCTGCAAGGCAACTTTTAACAGATTTCCGCAAAGGGTTGTTGGGTGAAATTAGTTTAGAATTACCGCCCAATTAAATTACAATCATTTTCAGCCTGTTTTTGAGTAGTGTTCAAAAATCTGGACACTCGACTTTAGTAAAAACTGAGTGATAGTAGTAGGTCAGAACTGTTTGATGTACTACTTTTTCAGGTGATGTCACAGATGCGATCGCTCCATCACAAGAGCATTATTTAATGTAATATCTGTCACATGCAGTTGTCGGAATGCATTTAACAGTGTCATAAAGCAAAGGTGAAGGTTAACCTGTAGGGTATAACTTAACCTTAAAGTTGCTTGACCCCTAGCTTCGATGGATCTATCACACCCATGACTGAACTCACACTACGCCTACAAGAGGGAGATAACGAGACAACGATCGCAGTTGACCAAGATGTATTTACAATTGGTCGTTTGCCGGAATGTAACTTGTACTTACCTTTTGCTGGAGTATCCCGCAACCATGCTCGCCTGGTGAAAACAGCTGACGGGGTGTGGACTATTGAGGATATGGGCAGCAAAAACGGAACGCAAGTCAATAAATATCTTGTTAACTATCCCCAAGAGTTACATCACGGCGATATCATTTGGCTGGGCAATGTTAGCCTGGTAGTACTGCTCACCAGCCCTGTTTCTCAACCGACACCTGGGTATCCCGGAATTTCGGACATTAATGAGCAAAGAACAATTCTTCACAATGTCGAACAACTACAACAGCAATGGATTGCAGCTGATAGCAAGGATGGCAACATCAATAATAAAGACAAAACCATTGCCCGTCTCAAAGATTTAGTAGACATAGCGAAAAATCTCTGTGCAGCAGCCTCTATAGAAGAGATTTTTTCTCAAGTACAGCAAGTAGTTTTTCGTTACCTTGATAGTATCGATCGCTTGGCATTACTCATTGATGTCAATGGTTGCGGCCAATTGGAATTAGTGAATGCTGCTACTAGAAATATTTCTCAACAAAAACATCTCCCCGCTGATGGTAGTTGGATTAGTCGTAGTATCTGTCAAAAGGTATTTGAGGAAAAAGTCGTCATTCAAACTGGTGATACTCATCAGGATGAACGGTTTGCTAGCGAACAGAGTATTTTAGTCAAAGGCATTCGCAGCGCGATGGCTGTGCCTTTATGGGATGAAAATAAAGTTGTAGGCGTACTATATGCAGATGCCAACTTTTCTTCTTACCATTGGGCTAATGAAGGCGAAGAAGAATTGAGCTTTTTCTCAGCTTTAGCAAACCTTGTGGCTTCTAGTGTGCAACGTTGGCTATTAGTAGAGAAACTCAAAACTGAAGAGATGATTCGTCACCGACTAGAACGTTATCATTCTCCCGCAGTTGTACAGCAGTTAATCTCTGTAGGTGGATTACCAGGTGGTCGTTTAGCTCCCGCTGAGAGCGAAATCAGTATTTTGTTCGCGGATTTAGTTGGGTTTACGGCAATTTCTGAAAGGTTAACACCAACTGCGATCGCTCAACTATTAAATAATTTATTTGAAGAAATGCTAAAAGAAGTGTTTACTTGCGGCGGCACTTTAGATAAATACATTGGCGATTGCATTATGGCATTTTTTGGCGCTCCAGAACCGCAACTAGATCACGCCGATCGCGCTGTTACCGCTGCCAAGGGAATGCTTACTCGCCTCGAACATCTTAATGCCAATGGTTTTTGGCACGAACCTCTGCAATTACGCATTGCGATTAATAGCGGTAAGGCTGTTGTGGGAGATGTCGGTAGTTCCCAAAGGGTAGATTATACAGCATTAGGCGCGACGATTAATCTTGCCGCTCGGATGGAAGCAGTTTGTCCTCCTAGTGAATGCGTGATTAGTGAAGCTACCCATAAAATGCTTTCACAACCCTCAGACTTCCAAGAAATGGGAGATTATCGTTTCAAAGGGATTGAGCGACTAGTTAAGGTTTATCAGACAAATTTGCAGCAAGTGCCAACTATCATTGCTCCAATTATTAATCTTTAGGGATTGGGCTTTGAGGTCTAGATTCTGTAACCCATTTAGTGGTTTGTCCCATTAAATTTGAGGGTTAAGAGAACGAACCGCATTCGCGCAGCGTCTCGTTAGAGAAGGACGCAAAGAGCGCAAAGTTAAGAGGTAAAGAAGAGAAATTGAAATTTGATTCATCTATCAAAATGAATTTCACGGTTAAAGAGACGCGATAAATCGCCGTCTCTACAGGGAATTTATTTTAGCTGATCATACCAGCACTAAAAATTTGCTCTGCTGTCAAATCTAACTCTGGAAAAGTTGTCGACTGGATACGATCATTTCCTCGAAATTTACTAACGCGATACTCACCTTCTTCTAAACAGCAAATTAAAATAGTCGGTTGTTTGGGTTTGCCAATAAATTCCCTACCGCCCAATGCACTATAATCAACAATCCAGTATTCAGAAATTCCCATTTCTTCATAGTCAGCGTATTTTTTCAGATAATCATCACGCCAGTTTGTACTTACCACCTCAATTACTAAAGGGATTGATGCTGCTTGAGTAACAGTTGATGCTTTTTTCCACAGAGGTTCATTAACTAAATTAGTAAGATTTAGGAGCAGCAAATCTGGCGAGTAAGCTGATTCATTTTCAAGTGGTTTAACTAATACTGTTTTTGGTATACCATAGGTTAGACTGAGACGACTATATTCTAAAGTGATTTTTGTTGATAAAAATACAACAATCTCTTCATGGTCGCCTGTTGGTTGCGGTATTTCTACTACTACTCCGTCATATAATTCGTAACGTTGTCCCCTGTTATCTGGATATTTAGCAACGAACTCATCAAATGTAACTACTTTGCCTAAGACTTGAGTCATAGCTTGATTCCTCAATTGTGCAAATTATAGCAACTTTACTTGTATTGAATTCATCAATATTAATACTTATCGATTGGTATACTTTAATTCAATTAAAATTGCGAAATTGTAATATTCAGCAGCTAATTTTTGGCTAAAAGACTAGAATTTGGGTGGTAGCTTCCTCAGTTTATATGTATAACATTAGGAAGCCTACTTCAAGCTATTTTTTAACGGGAGGTCAGGTAATGGCGATCGCCACCATTAATCCCGCCACTGGGGAGACGCTCAAAACCTTTGAGGCGCTCAATGATACAGAAATTGTCGCTAAACTCGATTTAGCTAATCAGACTTTTGAACAGTATCGTCAGACTAGTTTTTTGACGCGATCGCAGTGGCTCGAAAAAGCTGCCGATATTTTAGAGCAAGACAAAGCAGAATTTGCGAAGTTAATGACTCTAGAAATGGGTAAACCATTTAAAGCTGCGATCGCGGAAGTTGAAAAATGCGCCCTCGTCTGTCGCTACTATGCCGAACACGCCCCTAGTTTTCTCGCTGATGTCAGTATAAAAACTGATGCCAGTCAGAGTTTTGTACGTTATCAACCAATGGGTGCGATTCTCGCGGTGATGCCGTGGAATTTCCCCTTTTGGCAAGTGTTCCGCTTTGCCGCACCAGCTCTGATGGCAGGGAATGTCGGCTTACTCAAACACGCTTCTAACGTACCGCAGTGTGCTTTAGCAATAGAAGATATTATCCGACGGGCAGGTTTTCCTGGAGGCGCGTTTCAAACTTTATTAATAGGCGCTGCCAAAGTTGCCGATTTAATTGCTGATGACCGCGTAAAAGCTGCTACCTTGACAGGAAGCGAACCAGCAGGTATATCCCTCGCCGTCGCCGCCGGCAAACAAATCAAAAAAACAGTTTTGGAATTGGGAGGAAGTGACCCGTTTATTGTGTTAGAAAGTGCTGACTTAGAGACAGCAGTTGTCACAGCAACTACAGCGCGGATGTTAAATAACGGGCAATCATGTATTGCAGCGAAACGTTTTATTGTCGCAGATGCGATCGCAGACAAATTTGAAAAATTGCTTTTAGAAAAATTTCAGGCGCTAAAAGTAGGCGATCCTATGCAACCAGATACCGATTTAGGCCCACTGGCAACACCTGGTATCCTCCAGGATTTAGATAAACAAGTGCAAGACGCCATCAGCAACGGTGGTAAAGTCCTCACTGGTGGACATCCTTTATCAGATCGTCCTGGAAACTTTTATCCGCCAACGATTATCATAGATATCCCGCCTGATACACCAATCGCCAAAGAAGAATTCTTTGGCCCGGTAGCCTTGTTATTCCGGGTTCCAGATATTGATGCCGCCATTAAACTCGCTAATGACACCCCCTTTGGCTTAGGTGCAAGTGCTTGGACAACCAACAACCAAGAGAGCGATCGCTTAGTTGAGGAAATCGAAGCCGGTGCCGTGTTTATCAACAGTATGGTCAAATCCGATCCTCGGTTGCCCTTTGGTGGCATCAAGCGTTCTGGATATGGCAGAGAATTGAGTATCCAAGGTATACATGAGTTTGTCAACGTGAAAACAGTCTGGGTTAAATGATAGGGATTGGGGACTGGGTATTAGGGATTGGGTATTGGGGACTGGGTATTGGGATTAGATATTAAGAATTAGCGATTAGGTATTAGGAAGGATTTTTCCAGTTCTCCAGTCCCTAGTCACCAGTCCCCAGTTCTCAATATTGTCAATAGTTAGGAAATAAAATGAATACAGCAGAATTATTGGTGCAGTGTCTAGAAAATGAAGGAGTGCAATATATTTTTGGACTTCCTGGTGAAGAAAACCTGCACGTTTTGGAAGCCTTAAAACATTCTTCGATTAAATTTATTACAACTCGTCATGAACAGGGTGCAGCATTCATGGCCGATGTCTATGGACGCTTAACCGGAAAAGCTGGAGTGTGTCTTTCTACTCTTGGCCCTGGGGCAACCAACTTAATGACTGGGGTAGCAGATGCTAACCTCGATGGTGCGCCCTTAGTGGCGATTACTGGTCAGGTGGGAACAGATAGAATGCATATTGAATCCCATCAATATTTAGATTTGGTGGCAATGTTTGCACCTGTTACCAAGTGGAATAAGCAGATTGTGCGACCGAGTATTACACCAGAAGTAGTACGGAAAGCATTTAAGCGATCGCAATCGGAAAAACCTGGTGCAGTTCACATCGATTTACCAGAAAATATTGCTGCCATGCCTGTAGAAGGCAAACCTTTACGTAAGGATAATAGCGAAAAAACTTATGCCTCTTTTGCTAGCATTCGGGCAGCCGCCGCCGCAATTTGCCAAGCTGTGAACCCATTAATCTTAGTCGGAAATGGGGCAATTCGCGCTCATGCAAGTGATGCCGTAACGCAATTTGCCACCTTGCTGAATATACCTGTTGCCAATACTTTCATGGGTAAAGGCGTGATTCCCTATACACATCAATTAGCATTGTGGTCAGTGGGATTACAGCAAAGAGATTTCATTACCTGTGCTTTTGATAACACAGATTTAGTAATTGCGATCGGCTATGATTTGATTGAGTTTTCCCCCAAGAAATGGAATCGTAATGGTGAAATTCCCATTGTGCATATTGGGGTAAGTCCAGCAGAAATTGATAGTAGTTATATTCCCAACGCCGAAGTCGTGGGAGATATTTCCGATTCCCTCTATGAAATCTTAAAATTAGCAGACAGACAAGGCAAACCCGATCCTTTTGCTATTAGCTTAAGATCAGAGATTCGGGCTGATTACGAACAGTATGCCCATGATGACGGATTCCCTATTAAGCCGCAAAAGTTAATTTATGACTTACGCCAAGTGATGGGCCCAGATGATATCGTCATCTCTGATGTTGGCGCACATAAAATGTGGATGGCTCGTCATTATCATTGCCATAGTCCCAATACTTGCATAATTTCCAACGGCTTCGCGGCTATGGGTATTGCCATTCCTGGTGCTTTAGCAGCAAAACTGGTTCATCCTAAACGCAAAGTAGTTGCTGTAACAGGCGATGGCGGCTTTATGATGAATTCTCAGGAATTAGAAACAGCCTTGCGTGTTGGTACGCCCTTTGTCACGATAATTTTCAATGATGGAGGCTATGGGTTAATTGAGTGGAAGCAAGAAAATCAATTTGGCAAAGGAAACTCATCTTTTGTGCATTTTAGCAATCCTGATTTTGTCAAATTTGCCGAAAGCATGGGTTTAAAAGGCTACCGAGTTGAATCCGCTTTAGATTTGATTCCCACACTCAAAGAAGCCCTCGCTCAAGATGTACCCGCCGTGATAGATTGTCCCGTAGACTATCGGGAGAATCACCGCTTTAGTCAAAAAGCCGGCGAGTTGACTTGTGCGGTGTAAAAAGTTAGGAGTTATGAGTTAGGAGTTATTTATTCCTAACTCCTTATTAATTTCTACTCCTTTAGTGTTTTGGTAAGGTACGTTACACTAAAGACTAACGCACCGCTTTACTTCATTTTCTAGATATATTTCTCCTCTTTCTTTGCGTCCTTTGCGCCTTTGCGGTTCGTAAAAAAAACCACAAAGCTCAGAGGTTCATTCACAATGAGTTAGAATTAATAACTTCTAACTCATTACCGATTTTTACTCCTAATTAATTGTCTTCTGGTCTAAATTTGTGCTTTCTTGTTTTTGGGCAATGTCCTCTACTGGTTTGCATTGCCTTTTGTCAATATCTGACTTAATGATGAGTCCCTTATTATTCAGCGCTATTTCAACTTGGTATTGACCATTTACCATATTAATCGCAGCGTAAGTTACTGTACCAAACATCATCACTCCGCAAAGCGATAAGGTAATTTGCAGAATTCCCAATTCTCGTTTCATTTTTAAAGCCCTTAATTCCTTACATTTCCATTACAACTTGGTGCTAGCTGAGAACGGAGTTGAGAAATAGTCATCCATTAGACGAGTTATTAGTTGATTATTAGTTAAGTTCAGGATGACTATAATTTCTAGAGTGCAAGAGGCGATCGCTAAATACCAAAGCTATTTAGCTAGTATAAAAACCTGATATACTCACAGCAGATTCTCCATGAAGAATGATGGCGCGATCGCCGTCGTCCACCTCTGCTACTATACGGTCAGCGACGTATGGGTAAAACTTCTCTCCTCAACAATATAGGAAAGTTACTACCTAGTAATATCATCCCCATGTTTATAGACCTGCAAGGCGCACCTTCATCAGCTAGTGACCATGCAGGTTTTCTCTACAATCTGGCTAGAGAGATGGAGAAGTCAGCGAAAAAGCAAGGTGTAACTCTACCGTCCCTAGCCCGCGAAGTTCTAAAATCTGACCCCTTCACTTATTTCTATGAATGGCTAGATAAAGTAGAACAGGCTCTAGAACAAAATACCGCTTTACTAGCGCTAGATGAATTCGAGGTGCTAGACAGTGCCATAGCCAAAGGTCGCTTTGATGAACAGGATGTTTTAGGAATGCTGCGTCACCTCATCCAACATCGTCCCCGCTTCAAGGTTTTACTAGCTGGCTCTCATACTATCGAAGAATATCAGCGCTGGGCTAGTTATCTTATTAATGTCCAAGTAGTGCATATCTCGTACCTCAAAGAAGCGGAAGCACGACAATTAATTGAACGTCCCGTCAAAGATTTTACCCTCCGCTATGAACCCAACGCCGTTGAAAGAGTGCTACAACTCACCCGTTGTCACCCATTTTTAGTACAACTACTCTGTGCAGAAATTATTGTCCTTAAAAACGAGCAAGACCCCTCTATTCGGCGATTAGCAACTTTAGCGGATGTGGAAGCCGCGATACCAGAAGCTTTGCAAAGTGGGGGCTTTTTCTTTGCTGACATTCAAAACAATCAAGTAGACGCCACTGGACAAGCTATTCTACATTTTATCGCCGCTCAAGGAGAAGGGGTTATAGTTAGCCGCCAAACTCTATTGCAACAATTTCCTGATGCTGACATTACTTTCAAATTGCTGTTGCAACGCGAGTTAATTGAGGAAGTTGACGACGGCTATCGCTTCCAAGTGGAGTTGATTCGCCGCTGGTTTATTTGAATCATGTCTGATAAGTTAACTTATGACAAATACTACTTGTGCTGGCGTAATTGCTCTACTATATATTCTTCCAGTTCTTGTTTTTCTCTGTTACTAGCATTTCGTTGATAAGTTCTTCCGGTTTCTTGAATAAATCTACGTTTCTCGCTGGGTGAAGATTTGAGTTTACCTCCAGTTCCTTGCAGCTTTTCCTGTAATTCTTCCCAAGTCTTTTCACCCACACTTTCACCTAGTTTGACCAGTGCCTTTGGGAGTAAAATTTTTGCCTCTCTTTGAAAATCTTCTTCTGTCTCAAGGGAAGCTAAATCTATACTGCTAAAGTCGATATCAATTTGAAACTTACTCATAGAATTACAGTTATTTTGTTCACAATTATTCCCACAATCGGGGGAAGATGGGTTTTCAATTTTCAGCTATAAGCCAAAGATAGTAGAATTGTACTGTTTGATATTGGTAACTGAACTTGAAAACCTCAATTCCGAAAGTTGATTGAATACTTCCGGTAGTATAGCCTTACTTAATCCTTCATCACAAGATTCCCGACTTATTAAAACAAGTAGGAAATCTCAGCCTTTTGGTTTTCATTTATAAAAGAAGATTGCTATATATTCAAAAAGAATACACATAATTAATGACCGTACAACCAGGTTAGCAGTATTAAAATGCTATCTTAAAGGCAAGGTCATTTGCTCAAACTTTGAGGATAATACTATGACTACAACGCTCAAAGAGGCTAATTCTATTGAGTCATTGCTAGGTAAAGAGGCTGAAGACCTGCTTACCCACAAAGCAAAAGTTTCTCGTGATTTAATACATTTGCCGGGGCCAGATTTTGTAGATCGAATCTGGCTCAACAGCGATCGCAATCCTCAAGTATTGCGTAATCTCCAGTTACTTTACTCTACTGGTCGTCTGGCAAACACAGGTTATCTCTCGATTTTACCAGTAGACCAAGGTATTGAACACTCGGCAGGCGCGTCTTTTGCGCCCAATCCGATTTACTTTGACCCAGAAAATATTGTCAAGCTAGCGATCGCAGCAGATTGCAATGCTGTTGCTACCACTTTGGGAACACTAGGTATAGTTTCGCGCAAATATGCCCACAAAATTCCCTTTATCACCAAAATCAATCACAACGAATTGCTGACTTTCCCCAATCAATTTGACCAGGTGTTGTTTGCTGATGTGGAACAAGCTTGGAATTTAGGGGCGGCTGCCGTAGGTGCGACAATTTACTTTGGTTCAGAGCAGTCTACCAGGCAAATTCACGAAATCAGCCAAGCTTTTAAACGCGCCCATGAACTCGGTTTGGTGACTATTCTCTGGTGTTATCTGCGTAATAATGCCTTTAAACAAGATAAAGATTACGACCTTGCGGCTGACCTCACCGGACAGGCGAATCATTTGGGTGTAACGATTGAAGCCGACATTATCAAACAAAAGTTACCCGAAAATAACAATGGTTACGGTGCAGTTGCCAAAGCTACTGGTAAGAGTTATGGCAGAACCGATGAGCGAGTTTACACAGAATTGACAACCGATCATCCAATTGATTTAACTCGTTACCAAGTACTGAATTGCTACTCTGGGCGTGTGGGGTTGATTAATTCTGGTGGCGCGACTGGTAAAAATGACTTTGCCGAAGCAGTTCGGACTGCTGTAATCAACAAACGCGCTGGTGGTTCAGGATTAATTTCTGGGCGAAAGACCTTCCAACGTCCTTTTGAAGAAGGTGTAAAACTGTTTCATACCATTCAGGATGTTTATTTATCGCCAGATGTGACGATAGCTTAGGGAGTGGGCAGTAGTCAAAAGGTAAAAGGCAAAAGATTCTTTTTACTTTTGCCTTTTTACTTTTTACTTTTCAATGCCCCATTATCCTACTTCAAACCCAGAATATTCAAGACTATATACAAGCCCCCCGCGTATGTAGCAGAACCAAGTAGTACGCAAACTGGCAGTGTCAGCACCCAGGCTAGCAGCAGATTTCTCAGGGTGTCCATTTGCAAACCAGAATGATTTGCCGCCATTGTACCTGCTATACCAGATGACAGCACGTGAGTGGTGCTGACTGGTAGACCGAAGTAATCCGCAGCACCAATGGTTGTCATAGCTACTAACTCGGCGGAAGCTCCTTGAGCGTAGGTCAGGTGGTCTTTGCCAATCTTTTCACCCACTGTCACTACGATGCGCTTCCAACCAATCATTGTGCCAAGACCCAGGGCAATAGCAACGGCAAATTTTACCCAATTGGGAATGAATTTAGTTACTTTATCCAACTGGCTCTTATAGCTAGAAAGTACTGCTTCTTGTTTGGGATCGGTTAATTTTTTCTGCTTGTCCAACTTTCCAATTGTTCCAGCTACTAGATACATATCGGTTCGTAATGAGCCAAGTTCATCTTTTGAAAGCTGCTTGAAACTCGTCTTACCAGTAAGCTTATCTCCAATTACACGACTCTCGGCAGCAAGAGCGGCGAATGTTTTGTCGTTGGCTTCGGCGGTTGGTTTGAGGAAGTTGGAAAGCTCATCTTTAATGTTTTGGTTATTTAATGATGTTCCAGGTGCTTGTTGTTGCAGCACTTGAATCACAGAGTTGGATGTTGCGGACAACTGAGCGATCGCAGCTGTATCAGTATCCATATTCAGTGCAAACATACCTGGTATGATACCCACCAAGATTAGCATGATCAAACCCATACCTTTTTGACCATCATTTGAACCGTGGGCGAAGCTCACACCAGTACACGTCAAGATTAACAAAGCACGTATCCAAGGTGGCGGTGGTTTACTCCCATCTGGCGCACGGTACAACTCTGGTCGGTTGATAAGTCTCTTCGCCAGAAGTAACAGCAGTGCAGCACAGGTGAATCCAACAATTGGCGAAACCAGTAGAGATGTGAAAACTTCCTGCGCCTTTGACCAATTCACGCCCTCGCCAAAGACATGACCCGAAGTTAACATTGAATTTGCTAAACCAACACCCATGATCGAGCCAATCAGGGTATGTGAACTGGATGCAGGTAAGCCCAAGTACCAAGTTCCCAAGTTCCACATGATCGCCGAAATCAAAAGTGCAAAGACCATTGCAAACCCTGCACTTGAGCCAACATTAAGTACCAACTCAACGGGAAGCAGGGCAATAATGCCAAAAGCAACGGCTCCAGTTGATGTCAGCACACCAATTAGGTTCCAACAGCCTGACCAAACAACGGCGATATTTGGCTTCAGGGTGTGAGTGTAAATGACCGTAGCAACTGCATTTGCAGTATCATGAAAACCGTTGACAAACTCGAAGGCGAGTGCAAGACCCAGCGCCAAAGCGAGAAATAAGTATTCCATTTAGCACTCCTAGTAAAAGACAAGAATGCAGCCTGACAAAAATAATTTATGTTGAAAAAACTATTAAAACTGGGAAAAAAACTGGAATTATTGCAATTCAGTGAGCTATACAAAAATTTATGGTTATAAATACAACCTTTTCCTGAACAGATTCTCTGATTGCATTTGCTATCTCGAAATAAGAATGGGTTCTAATTACAATTGAAGATTAGAATAGACAGGTTAAGAAATAAATAAGAAATAGTAAATAATAAATTAAGGAGCTTCAAATCACAGTTGTAGGCAGTGGGGAGATGAGGAGATAGGGGAGCAGAAGGGTTCATTGGTGTCAACTTAACGCGAAACCGCTTGTCAGCCGGGAATTGAAATTCCCGTATAATAGCTAAAGTCATCTGAAGATGACTAAAATATCGCCAAAAGTCTCCAGTCTACTTCAGTAGACTTAAGCTAACGTGAGTTTGATGAACCTCTCCCTCCCAACCTCCCTCTCCGAAACGGAAAGGGAGGAGCAACGAAAAATTAAGCTTTTTGCTCCCCTCTCCGTGTCGGAGAGGGGCTGGGGGAGAGGTCAAATAAGACTTGTCGAACTCACGTTAAGCTAAAAGCCAAAGAAATTTATTTTTGAAGTAATAAGTCATAAATAATGAGTAATGGGTATTACTTATTACTTATTACTCATTTATTTATTTCCGGGCGGGCATGGAAGCCAACAGATAAGCTATTTCCAGCTTAACTTGACATCAATGAGAAGGGTCGTCCCCCGCACTCTGCCCCATGCCCAATGACCAATGCCCATTTTTATCTAACGTTTCTCACTAAAAAATCTGGCTGACCACAACTTGTTTTTGATCGCTTCAAAATCTCGGCGCTACAAATACCAGGTTCGCCGTTTTTGGAGTAACAAAAGAAGACTTCTTGTAAAAATCTTCCTGAACCAGAACAAAAAGGTGCTACACCATCAGCGGTAATTTTATTATTAGCACTCACAAATGAATTTTTAAAATTTGTAATTGTGGTACGCACGGGTTTATTAGGGCGATTATAAGCTGCGGGAATAGCGATCGCATCTTTTAATTTTTTACTCAATCCCAAATATTCCGCAGGAGTTTTCCCAGAACAGGTACCATGTTTTTCCCATTCATGATCGTAAAGTTTATTACTAGGATACAAATTGGGAAACTGCCGCTTTACTTCCGTCGGTAATTTTTGTGTAGAACAATTAGCTGGATAGCCAGTTTGGTATTGCGGCCACAAACCATGTAGTACAAAACCAAGTTTCCTTCCAGAACCACACTGCTGCGGGTCACGGCTACCATTTGTCGCACAATAATCTGGCGACCAAGAAAGTGTCAGTACATAAAAGTCAAATTTCCCCGGAGTACCGCGATTTTGAGCAATGGCAGCATTCGGTATAAAAAGACTAGTAATTAACAGACAAGATGCAATGAAAAGTTTCTTAACCTGCATATAAACACTGATTTTATTCTAAAACTAAGTTTATACAAGATACATAGTTAAGAGTCAAGAATTCTTTCCCACTCTCCGATCCCCAGTCCCCAACAAATTCAGAAAAAGCAAATCTTGGTATGGATTCTGGGATATCCTTAGATAAGTGAAAGATTTGCCAAAAATAGTAAGAATGAAGCTGGCAGCAAGAGTAAGTCAGGTAACACCTTCATTAACCTTAGCGATCGCAGCCAAGGCTAAGGCACTGAAGGCAGAGGGAATAGATGTTTGTAGTTTTAGCGCTGGAGAACCAGATTTTGATACCCCAGCGCATATTAAAGCCGCAGCAGTCAAAGCTTTGGAAGAAGGCAAAACCAAATATGGTGCAGCAGCCGGAGAACCAAAGTTAAGGGAAGCGATCGCCCATAAGCTTAAAATTGATAACGGTCTTGATTACAAGTCAGAGAATGTCATCGTCACCAATGGCGGTAAGCATTCTCTGTACAACTTGATTGTGGCGCTAATCGATCCAGGTGATGAGGTAATTATCCCCGCACCCTACTGGCTAAGTTATCCCGAAATGGTGACTTTGGTCGGCGGGGTTTCAGTAATTGTGCCCACAGATGCCACGACGGGTTATAAAATTACTCCCGAACAACTCCGTAAAGCAATCACGCCGAAAACAAAGCTATTTATCCTCAACTCCCCATCTAATCCTACAGGGATGGTTTACACGCCAGATGAAATCAAAGCACTGGCGCAGGTAATAGTTGATGCAGATATCTTTGTTGTCTCTGATGAGATTTACGAAAAGATTCTCTACGACGGTGCAGAACATATCAGCATCGGTTCTCTTGGGAAGGAAATTTTTGACCGCACTTTGATTAGTAATGGCTTTGCGAAAGCTTATTCTATGACTGGGTGGCGTCTCGGTTATTTAGCAGGCCCAGTGGAAATCATTAAAGCAGCGAGTACCATTCAAGGGCATAGTACATCTAACGTGTGTACCTTTGCCCAATATGGTGCGATCGCAGCGCTAGAAAGTTCTCAAGATTGTGTCGAAGAAATGCGCCAAGCCTTCGCCAAACGCCGCCAGGTAATGCTAGACAGACTCAACGCCATTCCCGGTTTGAGTACCGCAAAACCAGACGGCGCGTTTTATCTGTTCCCAGATATCAGCAAAACCGGTCTAAAATCCCTAGAATTTTGTGACGCTTTGTTGGAAGAACATCAAGTTGCAGTCATTCCCGGAATTGCCTTTGGCGCTGATGACAACATTCGCCTTTCCTACGCCACAGATTTGGCGACGATTGAAAAGGGCATAGATAGGTTAGAGAAATTTGTCAAATCGCGTATTTAGTTAGTTTTTATTTGTGAGGAGAATTTAGCAACTCTCCAACTTTTTCACTCCACGTTTTCGATTTAGCAATAACAATGCCCTCTTAACATGAGGGCATTTTTGTAGTTATTAGACTAATAGCTCAAGAACTTTAGATTACTTCTCTTTATTCCTGTCTAGCTTCTCCTGAATTGCCTCTCTACAAAATTCAGGAGGATCATCTTGTTGCTGTATCTCTTCCTTCATAGTTTTTGTGACACGGAGGTTAACTTGTTCGGTTAATGGTTCATCACCTTTTCTTTTTCCTGGTTCTAAATTTTCTGGTGTTCCTCTGGGATTAGGCATTTATGTAGAAACGTAAATATAGATTGAATCGATTGATAGCAATCGATTACAGTGTTTAATCGGTGGTGGTTCCGTCTGACAAACAAGTTCACCACCGATACCACTTTTACAAATGGATAATTCTATTTTATCCAAAGACAACTCACGAGATTCGAGATAATATAAGATTGCTTCTCTGCATGAGTAAACATCTACGCAGATTCACAGAAAGCAGCTAACCTATTTCAAAAACAAGGGAATATCCCCCTCACCTCCCTCATCCCCCCACTCCCAATTTTTAAATTATGAGTTTGAGTCTGTGCATGATTGTGAAAAATGAAGCAGCAACACTGCCTAAATGCCTGAACAGTGTCATAAAAGTAGTGGATGAAATGGTAGTGTTGGATACAGGCTCAATCGATCGCACTCCCTATATTGCTCAACAACTCGGCGCAAAAGTGCATCATTTTAAATGGTCTAATGACTTCAGTGCTGCCCGCAATGCCGCTCTAAAATATGTCAGTGGTGATTGGATTTTAGTATTAGATGCTGATGAAACTCTAACATCAGAAATTGTACCGCAGTTACAAGAGGCGATCGCTAGCGATGAGTATCTGCTAATCAACCTCGTCCGCCAAGAAGTTGGTGCAGAACAATCCCCCTATTCTCTGGTTTCTAGACTATTCCGCAATCATCCAGATATTCGTTTTGACCGTCCTTACCATGCATTAGTGGATGATAGTGTGTCAGCAATTTTAACCAAAGAACCCCATTGGCAAGTAGGTTATTTACCAGGCGTGGCACTTTTACACACAGGATATCAAAAAAATGCGATCGCCCAAAATAACAAATATGCCAAAGCCGCTACGGCTATGGAAGGGTTTCTTGCGACTCATCCTGATGATCCCTATGTTTGCAGTAAATTAGGGGCATTGTATGTGGAAACTGGGAAAATTACCCAAGGTATGGATTTACTTCGGCGGGGAATCACTGTTGCTGAAGAAAACTACGATATTTTATATGAACTCCACTATCATTTGGGCATTGCCTACAGCCGATTACAAAAATTTCCACAAGCTATTTCTCACTATCAAGCTGCCATCAAATTGCCAATTTACCCCATGCTCAAATTAGGAGCATACAACAACTTGGGTAACTTACTCAAAGCAGCAGGAGATTTTAACGGTGCGAAAACTGCTTACGCCACAGCTTTGAAAATTGACCCGACTTTTGTTTTTGGGCATTATAATCTGGCGATGACATTTAAAGCTTTGGGTTTATTTATAGATGCGATCGCCTATTATCAAAATGCAATCGCGTTAAATCCCAACTATGCCGAAGCCTACCAAAATTTAGGAGTAGTATTACTGAAAGTTGGCAATCATCAAGATAGTTTAACAGCTTTTAGAAAAGCGATCGCTCTTCATGAAAGGTCTAATCCTGAAGAAGCTAAGAGGTTACGCCAGGGGTTACAGGAGATGGGATTGATGTAGATATGAATCAGCATTGGAGATAATTACTATACTCAAATTTTTAATATTTTATGAGTCAAGATACAAAGTTCTTTCGTATATTTGGTTCAATATTTGGTGGTGTTGGCAGCATACTTACCATCACAGGCATAATTATTGGACTAAATACTCGTTCCTTTGTTACCTCGGCAATACTAGCACAAGGGACAGTAATTGATTTGGTGAAAAGTTCATCAACTGATAAGAAGGGTCGTACTTCTTATGTCTACTATCCAGTGGTGAAATTTACCGCTCGTTCTGGTGAATCAACGATTTTTAAAGCAAGAACAGCCACCAACCCGCCAGAATATACTAAAGGTCAACAGGTAGAAATATTATACAGTCCTCAAAAGCCAGATTCGGCCATAATCAACTCTTGGCTAAGTTTATGGTTTTTACCCGCTATGTTGACCGGCTTAGGATCAATTTTTGCCTTGGTTGGAGGAATTGTACTAGTCAAATCGTTTCCGCGTTTTTAATCAAACTTAATTTATTACCACTATGACTTCAGATACCAAAGCAATTTTTGATGCCCTGGCAGACCCAGCCATCGACTGGAATCGTCTGTTGACCGAAATCCTGGCTGCTTTCGACTGTTCTACAGGTACTATCCATACCCTAGATCAAGATAGCCAATTATTGCACCTAAAGGCTTACCAGGGTATTCCAGAATTCCTGTTGCCTAAAATGACAGTAATTCCCATTGGCAAAGGGATGGCTGGTGTCGCTGCTGAACGTAAGCGACCTGTGCAGATTTGCAACTTGCAAACCGATGAATCGGGTGTGGCCAGACCCTCGGCAAAGGAAACCAAAGTAGAAGGTTCTATCACAGTGCCGCTAATGCTGAATGGCCAATTGCATGGTACTTTGGGCATTGCCAAGCCAATTCCCTACGAATTTACTCCAGAAGAGGAAGAGATACTGATGGAGATTGGAGATGCCATTAGCCGAAAAATCGTCAGTTAACAGGAATAGCTCAAGGGAGCATCTCACCTTTGCAAATATACCAGGCGATTAGAAATTGCGGCTACACAAACGTTCGCGTAGCGTCTCGCAGAGAAGTCCGCCTACGCAAACTCAAAGAATTTGAAACCCACGGAGGTGGGTTTTGTTTGTATAGCCGCGAATTCCATTCGCCAGGGCAGGCATGTTTTTACAAAAGTGACATGCTCCCTAGTTAAACTGTGTCCTGTGTGAAAGAAAAGCGATCGCTATCCCCAAAAAAACTTAACATTAAGCTTAGAAGTGTTAATTCTTCATAAGATAAGCTCATGGGTTACTACATCGCTCCTCGCTTTTTGGACAAACTTGCTGTCCACATCACTAAAAACTTTTTGAAGCTTCCTGGCGTGCGAGTACCCTTGATTTTGGGAATTCACGGACGCAAAGGTGAGGGCAAAACATTTCAATGTGAGTTAGTTTTTGAAAAAATGGGTATTGAGGTGACTCTAGTATCTGGCGGCGAATTAGAAAGTCCAGATGCAGGTGATCCAGCCCGGTTGATTCGGCTACGCTATCGAGAAACAGCAGAACTCATTAAAGTACGCGGCAAAATGTGTGTACTGATGATTAACGATTTAGATGCTGGTGCTGGACGCTTTGATGAAGGCACTCAATATACTGTAAATACCCAGTTGGTAAATGCCACACTGATGAATATTGCTGATAATCCTACAGATGTGCAGTTGCCGGGAAGCTATGATTCCACGCCTTTAATTCGTGTGCCGATTATCGTCACAGGTAATGATTTTTCTACCCTCTATGCACCGTTAATTCGGGATGGACGGATGGATAAATTCTACTGGGAACCAGATAGAGATGACAAGGTGGGAATTGTTAAGGGGATTTTTGAACCCGATGGACTGTCACCACGGGAAGTTGAACAGCTAGTTGATACTTTTATCAATCAGTCTATCGACTTTTTTAGCGCTTTGCGATCGCGCATTTATGACGAACAAATCCGTAACTATATCCATAAAGTCGGTTTTGAGCAGGTATCTCTGAGTGTGGTTAACAGTGTTGAAGGACCACCAGAATTTAAAAAGCCCAATTTCACCCTGTCTCACTTAATCGAGTCTGGTAACTTGATGGTTGGCGAACACAAACGGGTAGAAAATTCCCAATTGGTTGATGAGTACAACCGACTAAATCGAGGCAGAAATTATTATCAATCTGCCCCACCTGCTGCGGTGACACCAACTAGTCAGCCATCAAATGGCGCAACTCCAGAAGTAAAAACTAATGGATTCCAGCAAAAAGGACAAGCATCAAGTCCACATTTGACCCTAGAGACACAAGAACAGATTCGGCAATTATTATCTCAGGGTTACAAAATTAGTATTGAACATGTTGATGAACGCCGTTTTCGCACAGGTTCTTGGCAAAGTTGTGTTAACAGCCACATTGATGCCGAATCTGATGCAATCTCAAATTTAGAATCAACTCTCACAGAATATAGCGGTGAGTATGTACGTTTAGTAGGTATCGATCCAAAAGCCAAACGGAGGGTAGTGGAGACGATTATTCAGCGTCCCAATGGGAAAAATTAATAAAGAGTGCTGAGTCAACTTCAGGTGAAAAATAGCCTAGTACAAGCTTTTAGATATTATCTCGTTCCCAGTCGGAGACTGGGAATGTTTGTCTTTGAGGCTCCGCTTCTCTTACTGGCGGCAGAGCCGCTTTTGAGTTGCATTTCCAGCCTGAGGCTGGAAACGAGGTTTTAAAGCAGAGAACACAGTGTTACAACTTTGTCCCACACTCAGCACAGAAGTTGTGAGTAGGAGCATTTTTAGCATTGCAGTGACTACAATACACTGGCTCTGATGTACCTTTTGGCGCTTGCTTCTGCAAGCCGACCATTTGAGCATTGCTCTTGCCAGGGACTACCATTGGATAGCAGTTTTCGTCTCTGGTGACGTGGACATTCACAATCACGGGGCCTTTGTGTGCTAGCATTTCGGCGATCGCATCTTTTAATTCACTGCGATCGCTAATTACCATCCCTTTAATCCCGTAAGCTTTTGCCAATAACTCTACGTCTGGCATCCCTACTTCCATGTTGGAGCATGAGTAACGCTCACCATAGAAGGCTTGCTGCCACTGGCGTACCATCCCTTGCCAACCGTTATTAATAATTATCGTCTTGACATTTATCCCATACTGTGCAAGGGTTCCTAGCTCCTGTAAACACATTTGGAAACTAGCATCACCACTGATACAGATGACTTCTTCATCAGGAAAAGCCACTTTCGCACCCATCGCCGCAGGTAAGCCAAAACCCATCGTTCCCAAACCAGCGCTAGAAATCCAGCGCCTCGGGCCATTCTTCAGGAATTGTGCTGCCCACATTTGATGTTGTCCGACATCTGTGGTGTAGAAAGCGTGGGGCGCTTGGTTGCTGACTTCTACAATCACTTCTTGGGGGGAAATGCTGTCGTGATGGTGCGGCACGATAAGAGGATATTCTTCGCGCCAACGATTAACTAGATTCAGCCATTCTTGGTTTTGATTCGGTGTAGCCTTGACGCCTGCTTCTTTGCATCGACGCAACAAATCTACTAAGACGTTCTTTACATCGCCGACAATGGGCACTTCGGGAATGCGGTTTTTGCCGACTTCTGCCGGATCGATATCGATGTGAATTACTTTAGCATGGGAGGCGAATTCGTCTAATTTACCTGTAACGCGATCGTCAAATCTAGCGCCGACGCAAATCAGCAAGTCACAATCACTCACAGCAAAGTTAGCGTAAGCAGTGCCGTGCATCCCCAACATTCCCAAAGCAAGGGGATGATGTTCGTCAAATGCACCGATCCCCATTAAGGTTGTGGTGACAGGGATATCAAATAATTCAGCTAGTTGTTTGATTTCTTCATGGGCACCAGCTGCGATCGCACCACCACCTACATACAATAGCGGCCGGCGACTTTCGGTAATCAACTGGATTGCAGCATTAATTTGCCGGGGATTTCCCTTGACAGTGGGACGATAACCGCGTAATTTCACTGAACCTGGTTTTACAGGTACATAGTCAAATTCTTCTAGGGCCACATCTTTAGGAACATCAATTAAAACTGGCCCCGGACGCCCAGTGCTAGCGATGTGGAAGGCTTCGGCGACAATTCGCGCCATGTCTTTAGGATCGCGCACTACATAAGAGTGTTTGACGATTGGTAGAGTAATTCCGTAAATATCGGTTTCTTGAAACGCATCTGTACCAATCGACGGACGTGCTACCTGTCCTGTAACCACAATCATTGGAATTGAATCCATGTAGGCAGTGGCAATGCCTGTCACCAAGTTAGTTGCTCCTGGCCCAGAAGTACCAAAGCAGACTCCGACTTTTCCTGTGGCACGGGCGTAACCATCGGCAGCGTGGGCTGCACCTTGTTCGTGTCTCACGAGAATGTGCTTAATAGCACAAGTTGCTTGAACCTTATACAGATCGTCATAAATTGGTAAAATTGCTCCACCGGGATAACCAAAAATATAATCAACGCCGTGGCGGTGAAGGCTGTCAAGTAGAGCAAAACCGCCAGATGCACGTTTGGGCACGACTGGCAGGCTAGAATTACGGGACTGTTTTTGATTCTCGGTTTGTGGGAGACTAATTTGGGAAAGCGATGGCACGGTCAAACCTCAGACTATAGCTAAAGTTAATGCTGAATTCTGTAGTTAAGATTTCATTTTAATGGAAAACTTCAATTAAATTTCGATAATTTCATATATATCTATCTAATATGTTGTAAATATTAAAGCTAGATTATTAGCCTACATTAATTAAATTACGTCTTGCAAGACATTGCGGGTATTTTTCCAAGCCCAAATACCGACAACTGCAACTACAAGACTCATGCCGATCAAGACAATTCGCAAGCCAAACTCTTGATTTAACCAGCCTGTAATCGCCAGTGGTGCGGAAAGGGCGATATTAACGGCATGATTTTGAAAGCCAAAAACCTTACCATGCATAACTGGTGGAGTCTGCTGCTGAATGAGAGTTTGCATTGGTACACCAATTAAAGAACCACTCACACCCAGTAAAATACAAAATCCGAGTGCTAATACTTGACTATTGGTGAAAGAAACCACGCCCAAAATGAGTGCCATACCCAAAAAGCCAATTAAGGGTAAAGGTTTGTGATGGGTTTTTTCGCCCCAATGACCCAAAACGCCAGCACCTATAACCATACCAATTCCCACTGCGGCGATAAAGCGTCCAGATTGTTTTCCTTGTAAACCAAACTTTTCTGCTAAAGGCAGGGCAAGTACCATCAAGGCGGCAAAGACGCAGTATAAAACTGTAGTTTGCAGCATTGCATTTAACACCAAACGGTTTTTCTTGAGGTAGCGTAAGCCTTCTTTAAAGTCAGCCCAAAGGTCGATGCGATCGCCTAGAATTTCGCTCGATGATTTTTTTTCCCGAAAGTGAATCGGTAGCATAATTACAGCCGACAACAAGTATAGTAGCGCCACCACTAACTCTGGCCCATAGTTTTTAGCTATCCCAGTTTCAGCCAAACTCAGCAGCGGATCTCCTAACAAAAAACCGACAATTAAAGCACCCATCATTGTGCTAGTAAACAGCGCATTAGCTGCTATTAGACCCTCTCGCTTCACCAGTAAAGGAATCGCCGCCTGTTCGGCTGGGGCAAAAAATTGGGTAACGGTGGAAACCCCAAAAGTGATCAGCAGAAGTATATGAAAATCTCTTGGTAAAAAGGCAAGTCCAATGACAAATAGCCCACGTAAAATATCAGAGCCGATCATAATCAGCTTTTTCGGTAGGCGATCGACAAATACACCCCCTGCTGAACCAAATAAAATTGCTGGTATGGTAAACGCCACCATCAAAATGGGGTACATCGATTCTTTTGCTACTCCCGCAGGAGGAAAGTAGCTACTGTTTTTGTCTACTACCAGATCAACCAGCATCAAAAAGAAGACCTTATCTGCTAACTGAGACACCAGTTGTCCAATCCACAGGAACATGAAACCACGGTTTTTTAGCAGTGCGCCAAATCCGTTATTAACAGCAGCCGGTTCAGTTGGAAACATTTAGATACTTTCTTTGGGTAGATGGGAGTTGTGGAATGACCAATGACCAATGACTAATGACTAACTCCTGTTTAATTACTCCATTGTCCGGATTAATTTGCTTCATAACGCTTTAACAGCATAAGCAAAAATTCCGCTGCTGTCAGACGACCTTTGGGTGGAATAATCTCAATGGAAGAATCTACCCAACAGCCTTGTACAGTTTGGGGAGATTTCCAAATCGATAAATGATCGACTGCGGGATTTGCATAAAAGTTATTTTGCCCACTACCTAGCAAAGAGGAACTCCAATGAGTGAAATAATCATGACTCATCCGATGAATAGGGAAATTCCCCTGTAGTGGTACTCCCCATCCATCTATAGCAATAAACGCTTTGACACGGCCACCTAAGAGTTGCCACAAATGCGCTGCCCCTATTGCCCCAACGACGCCAGCACTAAAGCTAATGAATATGATTGGTGATTTTAATGAGCCAGTCAAGCGATACCTGCGGTAAGCTACGCTAACGCGCAAAAACTGCAAAATGTGCAATGCTGATAAAACCGAAACATCTTTAGCCGGATAAATCAGTATATTTGCGTAATCGGGTGCGTTAGCGTAGCTCACCGCAGGTATCGCACTCTGAGAAACTAAATCTAACAACTCTACTCTAAAGCTTTCAGTTAACTCTGGCTCGTGAATTCCAGGGCAAATAATTATACTCATCCGTAACACTACCTTTGATTTTTTGACTCTTGAGATATACAGAGTTTTTTCAAAAATCAAGCAATATTATTATATGTTACCTTATTTTTACTGAGCAAATTATAGCTGCTTTACATATCTCTTCCGAAAGAATACTTTTTCAAAAAACTATTAACTTGGAATATAAACAAGATTAGATTAATCTAATAAATCAAATGTTTGTTTTTCTAATTAGCTTGATAATTTTGATATTAATGATTGTTGCTGCTCTATATAATGATTTAATTCAAAAAAGAATTAAGTTGAGAATGCGTTTTCTACTGTTGATATCATTCTGCAAAAGAGGAGCGATTTGATACATAGACTTGTTACCTTATACTACTCAGATACTAGCACAGTACTGTCTTGCCGAAATATTTTTCTTTTTTCATCTTTCAATTATTTATCAAAAACCTCCGAACTGTTACAATAATTCAGCCAAAAGTTATCAACGCTAACATTCATGCTCTTAATCATGCCAAGAAACACATAATTAAATTAGAAGATCCAGAATTTGCTAAATTTTTCACTGTCTATGGTGATGACCAAATAGAAGCACGTTATGTCTTATCTACTAGTTTAATGGATAAAATAGTTAATTTTCGCAAGAAAACCAACAGGAATATTTACATTTACTTTGTTGATGACATGATATACATAGCCATTGAAGAAGCAGTAGAAAATAATTTATTTGAACCTAATTTATTTAAAAGTGTGTTAGGCTTTGCGCCTTTAAGAGAATATTTTGAAACTCTACGTCAGGAATTACGCAAAATGTCTCTCAAACTCTTATTCCTCCGTGTCACGCCAGTTGCTACAAGTCGGGGAACCCGACGCCAGTCGCTCATGGGGGAAACCCCCAAGACCGCGCTGGCTCCCCAACGCACTGGCTTCTCTGTGCCTCTGTGGTTAGATTTTCCATTATTTGTGCGTAAGTTTTGTATGTCTTTTGATGTATTATTAGGTTTTTCCCACCTATCCTATCCCCCCGGATGGGATAATAAGTTACTAGTAGGGAAAATGTCTAAACTATTCCCTAGCTCTAAATCTCTCTGCACTCTGGTTATATTGAGGAACTCATTGTGGTTGCCACGCCGGAAAAAGTACAACACACTCACGAGCATCTATCAGGTAAAGACCGTGTAGCCGTATTGCTCATGGGCTACGGCGAAGTCGAAAGCTACGAAGATTTCGCCAACTATAACGAACAGGCTTTAAATCTACTGACAGCAAAATTTGCACCAGTACCAACCTGGATTTATCCCCCCCTAGCAAAGCTTTTGGCGCTATTTGACCGCCACGAGTGGGGACATACACACCACGATTTTATCTCCCCACACAACGCCATCTTTGAACAGCAGCGAGCTGGCATTGAAAAGAATTTACAAGAAAAATGGGGTGATAAGGTTCAAGTTTTCAAAGCTTTTAACTTCTGCGCCCCTTTTCTACCCAATCAAGTCCTGGCAGAAATCAAAAACCAAGGCTTCGACAAGCTGCTAATTTACCCACTGCTAGTTGTTGATTCTATCTTTACTAGTGGTATTGCGATCGAGCAAGTTAACAATGCTCTCGTTGAGTTGACTGATGGTGATGAACACTGGGTTAAAGCACAGCGCTACATTCCTTCTTTCTTCAACGAACCAGCTTACATCGATTTGATGGCTCATCTGGTTGAGGAGAAAATTGCTGAATTAGCCGCAGCTTATCTACCTTCTCAAATCGGTATTGTGTTAATGAATCACGGCTGTCCACATAAAGCTAAAGGCTTTACTTCTGGGATTGCCGAAAGTGAAGCAATGTACGATTTAGTTCGGGATAAGTTGATTAACCGTTATCCGTTAATCTCAGTGGGTTGGCTAAATCATGACACGCCCCTAATTGATTGGACACAGCCAAATGCAGAGCAAGCGGCAAATAACCTGATTCAATTGGGTGCAAAAGTAGTGATATTTATGCCAATTGGCTTTGCTACAGAAAACCACGAAACTCTATTAGATGTACACCATATAATCCATGCTTTGGAAAAACAGCATCCTGGTACAAACTACGTGCAAATGGCTTGCGTCAATGACCATCCAGAATTTTTGGCAATGGTGGCCCAATGGGCTGATGCTCATATTGCACAGCTGTTGTCAGAGCAAACTTTGGCAGTTAATCCCCAATTAGCTGGGCATCATCATCACCATCATCATTAAGCTTTATGGGATGGTCAAGGTTTTGCCCACCTGAAATTTCTGGTGTATTTATTTGAAATCTCCCACGCTTCAAGGCGTGGGATTTTTTATTGAACCTGCGTTTTCTCTTATGGTAAAAAAATTGTAGGTTGAGTGGAGGCTTTGCGTAACTCAACCTACATCTAATGCACTTTGAAGACGTGATAAATCGCGTCTCTACATGAGGGTTTTGGGCTTATCTGAACTGTATTGTCTTATGCCCCACGGTACTGACGTATAATTATTTTTTTATCTACTGTTTTAAGTAAAATTCCGCTCAAGCCCAGTATTATCACTCAGGATATTTGGACTCTGTAAAGTTATTGTGTAACTAATAATATTAGCTGTACTACGTGTCAAGAGATTGCAAGCCAAGAAATCAGATGAGCGTCCACAAGCTCGTGATTTTTAGTCCCGATGGTAAAATCCTTGCTTCTGCTAGTGAAGACAAAACTGTTAAAATATGGGATTTAAATAGCAATGGCAATTAATTACAAACTTTCCAAGGGCATAAAGAATCGGTCAATAGCATTGCCTTCAGTCCCGATGGAAAAACCCTCGCTACTACCGTCAATAATTCAACTATTATTATTTGGGATTTAGATCAGATTGCTTTAGCTCCACTCCTCAATAGTGCCTGTAATTGGACACGGAATTATCTCACATATAGCCAGAATATACCAGAAGGTGATAAGCATTTATGCGATGGTATCGGCACTGCTCAATAGTCACGTCGCTTATCTACGAGACGCTGCGCGTAGCAAGATCCCCAAAGGGCTATGCTCCAAATTCAAAATTCAAGATATGTATTTTTATCCAATTAATTTTATTTATGTGAAAAAATACTGAACTACTGAAATCTAAAGTAAAAAATCATAAATTTTTAATATTTACTATGGCATAAAAGCGCTCTTTAATTTACTAAATTTTAATGTGTTGTGTTATCTTTGATAGATTCATAAATGCCAACATAAATATCTAATAATAAATATTTTATGCTGGTTCGCTAGTGAAAAATTTGCTGAATTCAGGAGTAATTATGTCTCTATCTTCTCAAGCAATATCTTCTTCTTTAGGTCTAACAAAATCAGATATAGAAAGTCTTTTGGTGCTTTTATATAAGCTGACAAAGCACAATAAAAGCTCATTGCCTTTTATAGAATATGAATATAATTATAATTATGTTCCGCCACTGGCTCTGACAGGTGCTACTTCATTACCAATTATTCGAGTAGAATTGCCAATTCAAGAATTACCTGATTTAAAATGGGTACTTTTAGTAGCTCAGAAATTAACACTTATTTTGGTAAATGATGCTCTAAGTAAGTTTTCTGGCTTCTTCGAGAATGGCATTTCTTACGGACTGGATAATGATGCAAAAAGCAATAGTTTAGCTCTGAATATTAAAGTACAAAACTTAGAAGATATTGAACAAAAAATACAAAATGCGGAAAATAAACAAGATTTAGAAGAAATTGCTTTAAACCTTGCATCAATTACTCAAGATATTACTGAACAACTGGTTGCAGCCGATCCATCCAATGTTGTGTCATTTGACCCTGGAGAAATCTCTGCATTTGAGGAACAGCTTCAGGACATTGACGAGCAATTTGAATTGTATCAAATAGGTATAAATTCAGGAAACATAGGATTTTCATCACCTTCTGAGTTAGAAGATTCAATCACAGACTTGCTAAGTTCTGCTTTCAAAGAAATCATTAAATCCAATGCTAAATTGTTGGAATTAGAAAGCAATCAAGCATTGCCTATAGAAGTAGAATTTTCTACACAAGCATCTGCAATTGAGCCAAGTCTTGAGGATTATAATAAATTATTTATCAAAATCCCTTTACCAGAAATTAGCGCTAGATTTCAAGAGGATTTGGTTTTTGCCTATATGCAGGTTGCTGGGCCAAATCCACTCATGCTTCAAAAGGTATCAGAGCAGGAACAACCTTTACAAATTACCAACGAACAATACCAGCAAATTATTGGTACATCGGACTCCCTTGAAGTTGCGAAGAAAGAAGGTCGGCTTTATAAAGCTGATTATTCTAAGTTAAAAAATATGGAAAATGGGGATTTTCCTAACAAACAAAAGTATATCTATTCGCCTTTGGCATTATTTGTAGTACCACCATCTGGTAGCTCATCTCACTCTCTAGTACCAGTTGCTATCCAGTGTCAGCCACAAGAGTCGGTATTCACACCTCTGAATGGCGACAACTGGACGATCGCTAAGAGTATTGTCCAAATGGCGGATAGTAACTACCATGAACTGGTTAGTCACCTTGGTCGTACTCACCTATTTATCGAACCTTTTGCGATCGCTACTAAGCGACGATTACCAGCAAGCCACCACTTAAGAATTTTGCTGGAACCTCATTTTGAGGGAACTATATTAATCAATTACGGCGCGCATAAAATTTTAATTGCCCCTGGTCGTGAAGTAGATGCGATTTTAGCTAGTAAAATTGAGAGCGATCGCCAGCTAACTGTTGAAGCTGCCCAAGATTATTTGTACCATTTCAACGATCTTATATTTCCCAAAATTTTGGCAAGTCGCGGCGTTAATAATACTTCTCAGCTACCTGAATATCCTTATCGAGATGACGGACTGCTGATTTGGAATGCTATTCATAAATGGGTGCGTGCCTATTTGAGCAGTTACTATACCAGTGAACAGCAAATATTAGCTGACCAAAAGTTACAAAATTGGGCCAAGGAATTAATTTCCGAACAAGGAGGTCGCCTCCAGAATTTTGGTGAAGATATATCAGGCACAATTAAAACGTTAGATTATCTAATTGATGCTGTTTCCACAATCATTTTTATTGCTAGCGCCCAACACGCTGCGGTTAATTTTCCGCAAAGCGAACTCATGACCTATGCACCTGCTTTTCCTCTAGCAGTCTACTCTCCAGCACCGACTAATCCTGAGCAACCAGGCGACTTTATGAGGATGTTACCCCCGCTAGACCAAGCTAAAACCCAACTTAAGTTAACTTATTTGCTTGGCTCGGTCTACTATACGCAGCTAGGGCAGTACTCTCACTCATACTTTAAATCTAAGCCACAACTGAGTTCAGCACTGCTTGCTTTTCAAAATGAACTCAAAGGAATTGAGCAAGAAATTAATCAGAAGAATTATAAAAGGATAATGCCTTACAAGTTCTTGCTACCTTCCCAAATTCCACAAAGTATAAATATCTAGCAAATATAGCGGGCGATTAGAAATCGCGGCTACACAAAAAAGTCCGCCTACGCGGACTTAAACAATTTGCAACCCACGGAGGTGGGTTTTCTCTGTATAGCTGCGTTCGCCCTTGGCGTGCCGGAGGCATGATTCCAAGGTGTGTTTTTACTAGTTTTGAGGTTCGGTAGTAAGTAATTAAGTCCTTACTACGAACTTGCCCACCCGACAATTAATTTACGCCCCGCAGTTTGCGAGTGTTATCAACTAAACTCTGAGCAAATTGATCAAATCTTTGAGATAGCTTCTCATCTAGTAGCTTGCCTTCAGGACTAAAAGCACCATAAGCCTGTCCGATCGCAATTTGTTCAGGAATCACCCAACCATGTACCCACCGAACAATTAGCCGTAGGTCATTTAGGGCGTTGCTATTAGGCTGACCACCCAAGACGCTAATTAATCCTGTCACTTTATCAGATAATTGCTCAAAGCTCATCAAATCCAGAGCATTTTTTAGCACACCACTAACGCTACCATGATACTCAGGTGTCGCTAAAATTAAGCCATCAGCCTGACTGACAGTATCCTGCAAGCGCTTAACATCTGGGTACTCTGAATACTCCTTTGCACCCGTGCAAAATGGTAGCTGCAATTGCCGTAAATCGAGAATTTCTACCTCTGCACCGAGGGCTTCTACCCTTTGCACTGCTACTTGTAAAGCAAGCTGGGTATAAGAGTTGGCTCTTAAACTACCACCAATACCAATAATTCTGACCATAATTAACCCACAAACTATTAATTAGCTACTAGTTAGTACCAGATTTCTTAAAAAACGGAATCGTTATGACTATGCCTATTTTAGCGATTTGTGTCAGAATGTGTCAAATTAATATCTACTGGTAATTGGGGAGGGGGAAGGGGCGGGGAAAGGGGAAAGAAAAAACCTTTAACCCTTACCCTTTAACCTTTTCCCCAAATCAAATTCCGAGTTAAAAATGCAAAACCCCAGTAGTATTGGGGGTAATGAGGATTGGGCAAAACAGTTTCGTTAACGGATAGCTAAGGTTTAGCCCATGCTGAGTAGGGAATCTCACTTCTTTACTCAGCACTCAGCACTCTTCATTAATTACCCTGTTCTACACCGTTCACTACTGGCTTAACTTCCGAAAATGGATCAGTGCCACCACCCCAGTTAAAATCACTAATTCGGACACTGAAGCCGCCTAGCTGCAACACCGGATTGTAACGCAAGGTGATGCCATAAGTACGACGGCTATATTCCAAAATGTAGTCGGTGCTAGTTTGTGTACCAGTATCCAAGTTAATAGATGTTTGAAAGCCTAAGCGAAAAGGGCCGTAGACTTGTTGTGATATCCCAGCGGTTAAAACTTTATTATCAACGGAGCGATCAAACAAAAAGGGTGATAATCCGTTATTTAAGCCTTGAGAAAAACTGATATTAAAGGCGGTATAGTCTAAGAAAGGTCGAGAAAAATGACCAATTTGCCCTTGTAAGCCAATAGTACCAGTTAAGGTGCTTTGATTATCACCATTGCTGTAATAACTGCTAGTACCTGTAAGTCCAGTGAACGCTTGTAAGTAAGGAACTACAGGGTTAGCTGTGTATCTTAATCCCTCAGTGGCAGTGGGTGGTAATGGTTTTCCTCGCCATAGCAATATCCCCGTACTGAGAGCAACGCTACCTTGTAAACGACCTAGTGAGATGCGATCGTTTTCGCGCACTGGTTGTAGTAAGTCTTGGCGATCGGTGTTGGCATCAATATACTGGGCACTTGCCTGATAGCTGAGGTTAATACCACTTTTTCCTAAAGGAATCACAGGAGAGGTAATAATGCCGCCAAAACTGCTTTGGACAGTTTGAAAGCCAAGGCTACCATTGTAGAGGCGATCGCGATAGTTATATTGCACATTCAATGTGTGGGGAAGAGAAGTGCCTATTGTCTGGCGCAATCCCAAATTCACCCGCAAATTGTCTTCCAGCTGGCTGAAGTCAAAACTAGTTAACTCGCCAGTTCCCTGAACTACCGTCCGTGGACTCAAAACAGAATTTATCTTGGTCTTAACAGCAAACAGTGAACCTAAGTTACCTGTGCCATCTTGCACGGCTCTCTGTACTAATAACTGGGGCGTGATTGTCCAGGTAGTATTATCTGTAGTGATCGCTGGAAAGCCACGCTCAATATACAAACCACCCCGCTTATCTCCATCAAAACCGGGGGAAACTATTGCAGGTGTAACATCCCGTTCGCGGCGGTCAATAGTCTTTTCATCCAACGGAATTGGTAAGGAGATTCTTTGATCCAATACCAAACGCTGCTTCTGTGTCCTGATGCGGTCTACTAAGGGTGTCTCTCGCGTCAGAGTTACTTTATCTGCGCGTAATTCTAGTTCTGGCGGCGAAAAAGGATCGTTGGTGATGCGAACATCTCGTGCTTGCCAGCCTTGCGGATAAAAGTCAATGTGTTCAGCTTCAAACCGGAGCCGCTTGATTACACCCCCTGTTTTCGGTGGCGTTATATTGCTAGCATCTGCCTGACCACCAAATGACACATCAATTCCTCCAGGGCTGCTCACACCGGAAGTCGGCTGATTGGCTCTAATGCGATCGCTTGGCGGACGTTTTGGCACTCCACCAGCACTGACATCGGTGGGTAAGAAAGCAAAATCTGTTTGGGCTGAGGGGACGTAAATTTCGCCTCTACCATTTTCCAGTTCCCCACTATCTTGAACAAAGTTATAGGTAAAGCGTTGCCCGCGCAGTATTTGATCGCCCCTTGTTAAAGTTACATTGCCTTCTCCCGCAGCGATCAAGTTGTCCAAATTGACTTGCAAGCGATCAGCATCTACCACCGCCCCATCAAATCGCACAACTACATTACCTACAGCTGTAATAATTCGCTGTTGCTCGTTATACTCTTGCCGATCTGAAGTCACTTCTACAATTCTCGGCCCGGCTGGCGGTGTGGTAGCTGGCGCATTTATTGTACCAGATGGTTGAGCTTGCGGCTGATTAGTGCTATCTACCTGTGATACTTGGCTTTGTTGTTGGGCTTGAGATTTGAATTCGACAGTAATGGGTACTGAGAGTTGGTTTGTGGGGTTACGGGACTTAAATGTTATAAAATTTTGTACTGATTGAGAATTCGGTGCAAGATCAGCAGCAGATACAGAGATATTGTCTCTTTTGGGAGACTGTTGTCCAGTAATATCACGTTGCTGTTTTTGTTGGGTTAACTTTTCAGCTAAAATTTCTGCTTTGGATTTGGCTAACTGGTTGCTGTTGGTGACAGTTGGAGCCGTTTCAAGAGACGGTGGAGATTGGGCGACAAGGGGAGTGGGAGAAACCTTATAGCTAAAACTAGAAGATTCCAAAAAGGTTTGTTTTTCTCCAGCGCTAGAGTTTGGATCTAGCGTAGACGCAAAGCGGCTTGTCGTTAGATATCGCTGACCGACTTTTTGAGAAGGTTCACTTTTTGCATCTTGCTCGGAAGCCTCCACTGCAACTTTTCTTGGCAATGCAGCGGCTTCTCTTTGCATCTCCCGTTTACGCAGCGCTGAAATGAGAAGAAGTTGCGATCGCTGGATGCCACCACTCGAACTTGTTTTTGTATCTTCTTGATTTTGGCGATTAGAGGTTGTAACCTCATGCGTGGGATAACCAATTACCAGCGGTTGCCCCAAAAGCCCAGCAGTTCCAGAACCAGTGAATGGGGAACTTTCTGGTGAATGAGATGAGGGAGTTTTGGCAACTACCAAGTCATCCTGAGTTGAGTTGATCGAAATTGGCAATGAAGGATCACCCTTGGCATTACCCGCTATTGCCAACTGAGCCAAAACCTTAGGCTGCTTGGATTTATCTGTTTTTTCGTGTATTCCAGTATCTACACCTGAAAGAAATTTTGTATGACTAGCAGATGAGTCGGAATTTACAGGTTGTAAAGATTCGAGGATAGGAGGCGGATCGGGTGGCAGAACTGGATGAAGCATAAGTGAGCAAAATCGGGCTAACAAACAGCCAAATGTCGGACGGAAGGATAAACTATACATTCTGCCTTCCGACTGTCGCCTTCTGCTACCTACAGCAAGCTACCTGGAGGAAGAAACTTACTAATTTTCCCTTAGTAAGTTTCCGTGGCGTTTAGTATTTTCCGCCTTCCAAAGTCGCGGATAATTTATCGCCCTTTTACTCTAAGTCCCGACGGCCGGGGTTACGAGCGGGATCGTTCGACAAAAATCCGAAGATGAAGATAGTTACGAAGAAGGCAACAACAATATAAACAGCGATTTTTAAAGTCAGCATAGAAATATCTCCAATGGGTAAAACAAAGAGAGCTTTTCTTTTAGGATCTGCCATGCAGAAAAGATAGCTACTTTATATTACCCAAATCTCGTCCCTTTTTTAGAGGACTTCGGGGACTGGGGATTGGGGACTGGGGACTGGGGACTGGGGATTGGGGACTAGGGATTGGGTACTAGCAGTGTCTATCCTATCCTACGCTTATTGAGAATAGTGCAAGATATCAGTTGTCTGACTTTTAGATGACCCTAAGAAATAACTCAGAGGACTATTGACTCTTCTGACGTTGACTGATCGCAAAGGTTTCCCAAAAAAAGGTTAGAGGTTGCAGGTTACAGGTTACAGGAAATAATCCCCAATCCCCAATCCCTAATCCCCAGTCCCCAGTCCCTAATCCCCTATTTCTCAGCTTGAACTTTTGTTATATCTTTGCCAATTCGGTTTTTAATTACTCGTGCAGGTATGCCTACAGCAACAGAGAAAGGAGGAATATCTCTATTAACAACTGCTCCCGCACCAATAACACTACCTTTGCCGATAGTAACGCCATCTAAGACTGTTACTCCATGCCCTAGCCAGCAATCATCCTCAATCACAATTCCCTTGCGAGTAACACCTTGGTATTTAATCGGCTCTATCGGATCGGCAAAATTATGATTATTGGCATATATCCCTGAGTGGGCAGCAATCAAGCAGTGTTTACCAATTTTAATGTTTCCTGGCCCCTCAATAGACACATTAGGAGCAATGAAGGTATCTTCATCAATTTGTATACATGTATCTTCCAAAGAGCCGATATCAACGTTACGCTCAATAGCGACTCTATTTCCTAGATGAATTCTATTATTTTTGTGCCCTCTAGCATCCATCCGCACACCCTTGAAAATATAGACTCCACTACCGATCTCAATACAAGAAGTACCGTTAAATTCAACACCATTTTGAATATATACTGAGTTACCTATCTGGGCAAAAATACTACGATACCCCAAATTACGCAACTTTGGCCCCAAAATAAGTGTCGGAATATCTCCTAACACCGTAGTTACTAAAAGTTCTTGCGCGCGCTGCAATTTTGAAAAATATTGCTCATTCTGCATGGCTACATATCTCTTTAATCAATTGTTGTTGACAGTGTTTAAAGTTTTTTTGGCTGTATCCTAATCTTCTGCCAATATCAATAGGCTCTGTGTGTATTAATACATGAGCTAAGGTAGCAGTATCACAAAAATTTCCCAAGATTTTTAGATGGTTCTCCAACATTTGAAAAACCAGAGTCTAGCTTTGACTATGTGAGCAATTTTTGAGGTTAGGTGTGTATACTTACCCAAGTAATATGCACAATTGCGTTAAGTTGCTAGAAGTTTTTGTACTATAGCAATCCGATTTGATTTCTGAATCACTCGTAGAGGTAAGGGACTGGGGATAAGGGGTAATCGGGACTGGGAAGAAGGAATAAAGGTGTACTGAGTTTTGTTCAAAAATCAAATATGAGTCCTATATCCTATATATGTACGTAAAACTTTAGCTTCTTTGTCACAAAATCAATTAACAAAGCAATTTCAGTGCATTGCCGAGTCAAAACTCAGATTCTTAAATTGTCTGATGGGAAAATTTGCTGGTTTAGATAGGCTACTGTTTTGGATCTAGGTCAAGAAAAGCTTGCTACCGCTAACAGCACTACTGAAGTAAATAGGGATAGTGTTGTCTATCTTGAGGCTATTTCCTCTCAAGCGGTTTTAGTCTTTTGAAACAACTCAGTTTCAAAAGCTATTTTGCAACAAAAAATACATTTAACTAGACTATATTCAAAGTTTAGATAAAATTTCTGCCTAGCATGACAATGTAATTATTGTTGGATTTTATGGGTATTTTGCCCAAATAAAATCCAATTAGGGTGGATTATCTCCCACATCAGCCATCACATTGAAGTTAACCATCGGTGCAAACAAGTAAGCGCTTCCCCGACTGCTATGACGGCTTTCTTGCAACGAATTTCTAGAGTATGCTGCTCCAATCATGTTGCACACGGATGATTTACAGACTAACCAATTCATGTTGATAATTACATGAATAGTTTTTAATAACAATTGTTTTTAACAATAACACATTTTATTTTGAGTGGAACACTCTCAAGAAATAAGTTGATTTTCAAGTTGCTTGTTGATGAAAATTCGGGAAATTAGTTATTTTTTTTACTTGAATGATTGCTACTCTGAAACATTTTTATACACTTAGATAAAATCAATTGAGAAGAGAGAGTTGAAAACTGCTGTCAAGGGGTACTTAGAATTTCTGTCCATATTTCTATCTTTGCTTGTCCAAGTAATTTTATCGTAAAATCAAGGGTTTAAGACCCCAACTCCAACTGTCTTTAATTTTGAATTTTGAATTTTGAATTGTTAAGATTGGGTGTTAAACTCGGAATGATATCTACTATACTTGTGACGTTCACAATATTCTTTTTCTCCATATACTTATATCTAAAAATTTGTAAATCACCCATTCGGGTGAGCCAAGCGGGTGATGCGTACTTGACATTACTTATTATAAATTCTATTGAAAGAAAGCTAAAACGTAGCTTAGTTTCGAGGATAAATCCCCAAAAAAAACATCAAAATTCCCAAGTTGAGGTATCGGTTTTAACTCACACACGTGGTTCAAATTATGGCTTTAATTAAAGAAATTGTACAAGAAGCTCTAACTATCGGCTATTTGAGTGTTGTAGCCGAGGATCAATTGCGATCGCAGCTTCAAGGTAATTATGACTCAGAAGACCTAGATGCCTGGATCATTTTACAACGAGCGATCGCAGCAGGTGATGTAAAACTTGAGTCGCGCCGAAAAAAAGCTTCTCTCTCTCCTAAAGCCAAGGATGCTTCATCGAGTATCAAACTTGCTTATCAAATGGCAGCGGAACTCGCCTATGCAGCAGCTGTAGCTTTGACGATGACAAAAAATACTAAAGATCAGCCTTCATTGGGTGCGTAAAATAACACGTCACTAAGTTATTTTCCTGATTTAGTATCAAAACTTAATACCAAGTAGTTAGCGTAGGCGTAGCCCGCCGTAGGCATCGCTTTTCCTGGTTAACTGCTTGGTAAGGTTTTCATCCGATTCTTATTTATAGCCTTTAGCTCCCACTTCTTTGTCAGCACAATTTTATTAAGAAATAATTAAAAATTTAACTTTCATGGACACAGCTATGGGGAATTTTTACCTTCAGCTAAGACCCTAGAATTGATCCCCGAAAGCAATACTAAAATAAATATAAATTATTTATTCAGAACTAGATTTTTTTAAGTGATACATGCCAGTAAATGATTAAATCTTAATATACCAAGTACATGGCTGAAAGTAAGGCATAGAATTAGAAACACCTTGGTGTAAACTTTAGCAACGAGGTAAAAAAGAATTCTCAATGTTTAACAAAGTCATCGCTTTTTCACAAAATACAGTGTGAAGAATTGGCAACATTGGTAAAAAGAGTAAACAATAACCATAGCTAAACTTGGAGTTTTGCCAACCTATGCAGCCAATTCGCACATTTAACGTATCCCCTTCACTACCGCCACGACTCGAACCACTACGGCGGCTAGCATATAACTTGCAGTGGGATTGGAATGTTGATACTAAAGATTTATTTCGTCGCTTAGACTCTGACCTGTGGGAGTCTAGCCATCATAATCCAGTGTTAATGTTGGGTACGATCGCTCAATCGCGGCTTCTGGAAGTTGTCGAAGATGAAGGCTTCCTAGCGCAAATGGATCGCGCTGACCGTCAGTTAGAAGATTATTTGCAAGAGCGCACCTGGTATCAGAAACAACGCGAAGACAAACCAAAAGAATGCTACGCCTATTTTTCGGCGGAATTTGGACTGGTAGATTGTTTGCCGGTCTATTCTGGGGGCTTGGGCGTTTTGGCGGGGGATCACCTCAAATCTGCCAGTGACCTGGGATTACCACTTGTCGGTGTAGGTTTACTGTATCAGCAAGGCTATTTTGCTCAGTATCTCAATGCCGATGGCTGGCAGCAAGAGCGCTACCTGAACAACGATTTCTACAATATGCCCTTGCATCTAGAGCGCAATGCCGATGGTTCAGAACTACGGATTGCAGTAGATTATCCTGGACGCAAGGTGTATGCCAGAGTTTGGCGTGTACAGGTAGGAACGGTTCCCCTGTATTTGATGGACACCAACATTGAACCAAATAATACTTACGACCACGACATCACAGATCAACTGTATGGTGGCGACATTGATATGCGTATCCACCAGGAAATCATGCTGGGGATCGGTGGTGTGCAAATGCTCAAGGCTTTGGGGCTGAAAGTCACCGCCTACCACATGAATGAAGGTCACGCCGCCTTCTCTGCCTTAGAACGCATCCGCTTGCTGATTCAGGAAGAAGGACTGAATTATGCCCAAGCTAAACAAGTGGTAGCTTCCAGCAATATATTTACCACCCATACGCCAGTACCAGCGGGAATTGACTTGTTCGCTCCCGACAAAATTTTGTACTATCTGGGCTACTATGCAGAGATATTTGGATTGCCCAAAGAGCAATTTTTAGGGCTAGGGCGTGAGAATACAGGCGACTTATCAGGGCCTTTCAGTATGGCGGTGCTGGCGCTGAAGATGGCAACATTTTCTAACGGTGTCGCACAGCTGCATGGTGTAGTTTCGCGGCAAATGTTCCAGGGATTGTGGCAGAAAGTGCCAGTAGAGGAAGTGCCGATCGCCGCAATTACCAACGGTGTCCATGCCAGGAGTTGTGTGGCGAAATCAACTCAAGAGTTGTACGATCGCTACTTGGGGCCAAATTGGTCATCAGCACCACCAGATAGTCCATTGTGGGAGCGGATGGAAGCCATACCCGATGAGGAATTGTGGCGCAATCACGAACGCTGCCGCTTAGATATGATTTTGTTTGTGCGAGAGCATTTGGTGAAACATCTGCGCGATCGCGGCGCTTCTGCCTCCGAAATTTTCCAAGCCCAAGAAGTTTTAGATCCTTACGCTTTCACCATTGGCTTTGCCCGTCGCTTTGCCACCTACAAACGCGCCACACTCTGGATGCGTGATTTGGATCGGATTAAGCGGCTTCTGCTGGCTAACAAAGACCGGAAAGTGCAATTTGTCATCGCTGGTAAAGCACATCCGAAGGATATTCCCGGTAAAGAACTGATCCGCGACATCAATCACTTTATCCGCGAACAGCATTTAGAAAAACAGGTAGTGTTTGTTCCCAATTACGACATTTACATCTCTCGGTTGATGGTTGCGGGTTGTGATATCTGGTTAAATACACCGCGTCGTCCACGGGAAGCCTCTGGTACTAGTGGTATGAAAGCCGCAATGAATGGATTGCCGAATTTAAGTGTACTAGATGGCTGGTGGGATGAAGCTGATTACGTCCGCACAGGTTGGGCGATTGGACATGGAGAGAATTATGACGATCCCAACTACCAAGATGAGGTAGAAGCTAACGCTCTCTACGAGTTGTTAGAAAAGGAAGTTGTACCCCTATTTTATGACCACCGCGATACTGATGGCTTACCCCGTCCCTGGGTTGCCAAAATGAAGGATGCAATTCGGCTGAATTGTCCATTCTTTAATACAGCGCGGATGGTAGGAGAATATGCACAGCGAGCTTATTTCCCAGCTAGCGATCGCTATCATACCCTGACTGTTGATAACTATGCCCCAGCTAAAGAGCTAGCTGCTTGGAAAGAAAAACTGGGCGAACACTGGTTCAACATCAGAATCAAAGATATAGACGTATCGGCAGTTTCGGACATTGAGGTTAACCAAACCGTTGCTGTTAAAGCCAAGGTTGACTTAGCAACTTTGAGCAATAATGATGTGCAGGTGGAGTTATATCAAGGTGCGATCGATGCCAATGGTGAGATTGTCAACGCTGTACCAGTGGTGATGGATTACCAAGGGGAAGATGCACAGCAATTGAGTATTTACACAGGTAATATCACTTATACCGCTTCTGGTTTGCAAGGCTTGTCTTTGCGTGTATTGCCGAAAAATAAAAATCTGGCTAATCCTTATGAACCAAGGTTGATTGCTTGGGCAGAATAAGAGTGCTGAGTAGTTATTGAATACTCAAAACTAGGCGTTGCTGATTTAAGTTTAGCAACGCCTTTTGTTTTTTTACACGTTTTCAGGTAGATAATTAATATCTAGCAGTTGTTCTAAGGTACAAGTACAATATTGAGGTAAATTATCTAGTTTACCCTCGGTTTTTTCAATTATATATCCTAAAGCATCGTCATAAATTGATGCTAATTCGTTTTCTAAATATTGATATAGGTTCGTTGTCAAATTACGTTTTAATTGATTCCTAAAACTTCTAACCTCTGCTTTCCAGTGTCCAGAATTATATTGAGATTCTTCTGTCCAATATTGTAGTAATAAAAGATGTCTAATAATTTGTTCTAATAAACTAGCAACCTTGGCTTTGTCTCTACGACCCAAATTTTCTAGCTCCTCAATTAAATTTTCTAAATCTAATTCTTCTAAATGGTTAGATTTCAATAGCTTGATTGTTTCCTCTAACCAGAGATGATCGTCAATTTCATAAAGCTCTTTTAAACTAAAGTTAGAACTAATTCTTTGCATAAAACTTCCTCGACTTAAATCTTAGGATATTACAATTTTAGGATAATATTCTCTGCGGGATGACAATGTAGCCTGTGGTGCGATCGCCTAATACCAAATTACGTTGTTCTCCCCAATACCACCAGTATGCAGCAATGTAAGCGCAAACTAGACTATCTAGTTTATCTTCGGTTGCTTTGAGGGCTGCGCCTGTGGTGGGGATTTCAAGAAGGAACGTAGACGCACCAGCGGCTTGCCGTAGGCTACCGCAGAGGCGCAGAGAACGCAGAGGAGGAGAAAGAGAGGGGAGGATATCGAGAAGATAATTTTGGAGTTTGGTTAGTTCTAGGCGGCGATCGCTGAGTCGGCCTTTTTTGTATTTGAGGATGCGTTCTAAGTTGAATAGGTTAACTATCGCTGGGTGGGGAAATACTTCTATTTGATATCTGCCAAGTTTTTGCGGTTCGATGGTGGGCGCGTGTGCAAAACCACGTGATTCTAATTCTAAACCAAAGTTGATGGTGCGCTCTGCGAAAGGTAGGTTTTGATTAGCTGGGTAGCATCCTGCATGATATTTACCAAAGTACTTGTGGCTGAGTTTGTCGGGGAGACGACTCCCAGTAGCGTTGGGTATGAGGGTAGGCGCATCTACGGCGATGATGGCTGGTTCGTCTGGCTTGACAGTGCGATCGATCCAGGTGAGGATATCTGCAATGGCATCTTTGCGGTCTAAATCAAGTAGTTGTAGTTGTCCATCTATCCATTCTAAAGAGCATAATCCATTTGGTTGCGATCGCCAGCCTAAATCAATGCCAATAAATTTCATGGTCATAACACGAATTTGCGATTATTTTCGCATTTTCGGGCAACCATTTACCTAAATTTACTTGCTAAAAATCGTGATGAATAATCTTATAATCTTAGGCAGCTTGTCTTAATTTATTTTATCTGGCAATAAGTTAATCAAGATTATTCCAATGAAAATTTTATTTTTACATCCCAACTTTCCCTCACAATTTCGCAATCTAGCGATAGTTTTGGGTAAAGATCCTAATTACCAAGTCGTCTTTGGGACAAATCGTCGTGAAGGTGAAATACCTGGCGTTTATAAAGCTATTTATACCCCTTCTCGTGAAGCGGCTCCCCAAACCCACCACTACGTTCGTAATCTGGAAAATGCTGTTCTCACCGCGCAGGCTGTCTATCGCGTAGCAGAAAAATTAAAAGCTGAGGGTTTCGTTCCAGATATAATTTATGGTCATTCTGGTTGGGGGCCAACTTTATTTATGAAAGATGTTTTCCCCAAAGCAGAATTATTGTGTTATTTCGAGTGGTTTTACCATGCTCACGGTTCAGATGCAGATTTTGATCCGAATGAACCACTGAATGCTGATGATGAATGCCGCATCCGCGTGAAAAATGCGCCGATTTTGACTGATTTATATAGCTGCGATCGCGGTCTTTCTCCGACGAATTGGCAGCGTCAGCAGTTTCCTAAAGAATATCATAAGAAACTCACTGTAATTCATGATGGTGTTGATACCCAATATTTTGTTCCCAAACCAGGTGCAAAGTTAGTTTTACCAAGAATAAATCTGGATCTTTCCCATGTGGAAGAGTTGGTAACTTATGTGGGACGAGGGATGGAACCTTATAGAGGTTTTCCCCAGTTTATGGAAACAGTGGCGCTACTTCAGCAGCGACGACCTAAGTGCCATGTAGTAGTTGTGGGAGAAGATCGAGTTGCTTATGGTAAAAATCTCCCCGATGGAAAGACTTATAAACAATTAATGCTAGAAAAATTATCTTTGGATTTATCGAGGCTGCACTTTACAGATCGGCTTCCTTATAATGAGTACCTTCAGGTTTTACAAGCTTCTTCTGCTCATGTTTATTTAACTCGTCCTTTTGTTTTATCCTGGTCAATGTTAGAAGTAATGGCAGCAGGATGTTTACTAGTAGCTTCTAAGACTTCGCCAGTATTAGAAGTTGTACAGGATGGGGTGAATGGACTGCTAGTAGATTTCTTTTCTCCCGATAATATTGCTAATCGGGTTGAAGAAGCGCTGAATAATCCTCAAGAGATGAGTGCAATTCGTGTAAATGCGCGAGAGACAATTTTGAAGCGTTATGATTTAGCAAAACTATTACCACAACATTTGCAATGGATGTTCGCTGGTAAAATTCTGATAGTTTGAAAAAGCGCCCAAGTTCTAAAGGATTTGGCAGAAATTAAGTAAATTCGTCATTAGCCTCTTGTATAAATATTTTTGTTTCAAGCAAAGGCGCAAAGAAAAGCCTGAAAATAACGACTTTTGTAAGAAGCATATTAATTATTTATTCATTCTTGGTAAATAACTAATAACTAATGACTAAGAAATATAAAAGCGATATTTAAAATGCGAATTATTTTTACCATTGCCCATTTTTTCAAACCTAGCGGTGAGGGTCGTCATGCTTCCCAACGAAAAGACCCACAACCTCGTTTGCAGGCATTAACTACAAGCCTTACTGCCTTACACCAATTATTTGGTAAATCTCAAAGTATCATCAATATCGCTCAACGACTAGCTTTCCCTGCTAATCAGCCACAGTCTCACGAAATCGATATTGTTATTTGTACAACGAAAGATAATCATCTTCTGAATCAGCTTCCCTTATCATCCCATTTATATAGGCATCATTCTAGCAATGCAGAACCTATGCTTTTAGGGTTTGAATGTCAAGCTGTTCTGCAAAGTTGTCTTGGTCAATATGATTACTACTGTTTTCTTGAAGATGATTTAATTATTCATGATCCTTGGTTTTTTATAAAATTAAACTGGTTTACCCAACAAACGGGTGATTTAAATTTACTCCAGCCAAATCGTTATGAAGTGTCCTCCCATGCTTTGGTTCAGAAAGCTTACATTGATGGAGATTTGGCTTTACGAGTAACTGCTCCTTTTCAAAATGTTCAACAGCAACAGGAACTAAATGGCGCAATTATGAATGCACCAATTACCTTTCGTCGTGCCCTCAATCCTCACGCAGGTTGCTACTTTTTAAATGCAAATCAGATGGCTCAATGGGCTAATCAAGCCTATTTTCTCGACCGGGATGTTAGCTTTGTTGGGCCTTTAGAAAGCGCTGCTACTTTAGGAATTATGAAGACGTTTCATATCTACAAAACCTCACCAGAGCAAGCAAGCTTTTTGGAAATTCAGCACTTTGGCACAGGATTTCTGGGGCTAATTGGCGGACAAGTAGGTTTGGTAGAAAGGTAGATTTAATTTAATAGTTTGACTATCTTTATAAGTCAATACAGTTCAGATAAACCCAAAACACTTGTAGAGACGGCGATTTATGGCGTATCGAAAACCCAAAATTGTTGCCAGTCGCCCTTAACCCAAGCGTATTGCTTTATAAGTAGAAAGTTAAATATATATTTTTACTTGCTATTTTATAGTTTTATATGAATAAAAAAATAGGGCGAGCATTGCTATGCCTACCCTATTAATAGCTACAAACTTATTTAAGCATGTTGTTTTTTCTTGCGAAGCTGTGGAAGTTGGCTGGCCATAAAACTCAAACCTGTTAAGAGTAAACCAATTGTCCCGGCTGATTCTGGTACAGACTTGAGATCGCCCTTGAGAGCTACTCCATCATTACCGCACTCCAAGAAGATATTACTAACATAATTACCCTCGCCTATTAAAGCCTTATCAAAGGAAAAGCCAATTGTGTATTGCCCAGTAGCAGAAAAGTTACCAAAATTTAGTCCAGCAGCATTGAGTTGCTGATCGTTGAGCATGGAGATATTGCCAACTTTCGTGCCTGACCCAATGGCGTTGAGAATCGGTGTATTATTCCAAGTAGGATTCTGAGCGACATTAGAGCCGTAGTAATAGTTGTAAACGTCTTGTGTAGTCGCTAAGTCTGTGCCTTGAGTATTATTCTGACCCCAGCCCCAGTCGTAATACCACTTCAAGTTGCTGTAGCCTCCATGTTGTGTAGTGATACTCTTTGCTTGGACTCCTTGGTAAACTCCTGTTGTCAAGCTACTATCATAGTCGGCAAACCTCACACCAAATAGCTGACCACTTTGACTAGCTGTTTGGAAGTCTTGACCTGAGAAATTGAAGAATAAGTCGCTCCAACCAATATGGACTGAATGACCCGGATTCCAGTAGTCATCGGAATCGGTTGTGCCACCTAGAGGCATTCCGCCTGTAAGAGCAACATAGATTTTGTCACCGGAGTCTTTGACCGCCATGCCTTTGATATCAAAAACCGAACCTCCAGAACCATCCTGGAAGGAATCTATACTATAGTTCCATCCATCGACAAGTTGTCCGGCACTTGCCTGTTGATTAGATAGACTCAGGAGGCTTACGCTGATGGCTGTAGTGGCAAGAAGAACTTTTAGAGTTTTCATATTTATGAGAATATCTCCGATTAGGCAATGATTTTTATCTGTGAAAAGCCTAACCAAACTTATGTAAATTCTGTAGTGTTCAAGATGATTTTTTTTAAAAAAATCTCGTGAATTATTTTGCTTATTTATCTTTGAAAACTCAGTATTGTACTTATTTACTCAGATTGTATTAATTTGGTTATTTCATGTCTGAGATGATTTAATATCTGGTTAATAACGTGGAAATATGTAAGGTTATGATATAAAAATATGTGTTTTTAATAAAACGCTAATTATTTCAGCGTTATATCCTTGATTTCAATTAGATTGGTATGTTTTATTAAATAGGATATTTTGGGTTTATACGTAGAATCAACTGCCGTCTGGAAGGTTAGGACGTAAAGAGAACGTAAGTTCGACAAGTTATATAGCGTCCATCTAATTGTCCGTAAAAACAGACCGCTAAGAGATTTTACTAAGCAAAACCTTCCCTCTCCGAAGGTGTACACACAAGTGGTATCTGCAAGGATTTCAAGCTTTTTAGACCCAATAAAATTGTCATTACGAGCGGAGGAAACGCAATGACGTAGTTATAAATAAATTTTCTCACCCACCTACTTAATTTGCTTTTTCTGTTTTTTGTGATTGCTGCTGTTGTTTCAATGCTTCCAGTTGCACCTTCACTTCATGACGAAAGCTGAAGAAGTATTCACCAAAACTCAATGCTACAAGGTAATCATACAATCAATGCGGTTTCTGGAGAGCGTTGTCTACGACGGGCTACGCTTACGCTACTACTCTGAGTCTATTAAGCATGAACCATTAAGTACTGACCGTTCCCATTGTATTCACCATCGCAACTAGCGAAATTCCGAACAAACCATATTAAATAAAACCTCCATATCCGACGAAATTTTGCATAATCCATGCCATAATTCAAGTCTTTAATTGTTACCTGATTTTCGTCAAAATTCTCTAGCCATTTGGCAAATGTCTGAGAGTAATTGGAACCGTTCAAATACCATCTTTCAATTGTTTTGAGGTCTTTATTCCGGCTAGGAACTGCATCGTAGTTCCAATACCTCCCGTGGGGAAAAATGTATTTGTGCGTAAAAGCACTGGATATATTATTAGGGGTACGAACTGTAATGATATGAATAAAAACCTTGCCATTATCTTTCAGCAAACTAGCTAATTTTTGAAAAGAGTTAGTTAAATTACCAACATGACAAAAAACGCCAATCGAAAGGATTTTATCAAATTTTGTTTCAAATTTTGCATCATTTAAATCTCCTTCGTACAGCGTGAATCGACCTGAGCTGAGGTTGCTTTCAGGATCTTGCATCTTCTGGCGCATATATTCACATTGCTCGTGGCTCAAATTCAGACCGACAAATTTGACATTGGGAAATTTGGAAAGAATGTAATTCGGCACGCATCCCCAACCACAGCCAAAGTCTAAGATATTATCTCCATCTTGAATATCTAACTTCTGAATTACATCATCGATCATATCTATCTGAGATTGCTCAAGGTTTAATGCTCCTTTTTCCCACAATCCCATACTGTACTTAGGATAAATTAGTTTCCCATCGCCCAACATCTTATTCAGCATCGCTTGAGGTAAGTCATACTGAATTTTCATCAAATCCCGTGGGCCTTCCGCAAGATGATCAGTTTCTTTTAATACCCATTCATAAGGTGCTAAAAGAGCGGGAAAGTACTTAAAAAAGACAGGCATACAAGTATCAAAAAGAGATTCTAGTACTGAATCAGGAACTTCTAACCCATTGATATAAGCCTCAGCTACCGCCATTTGTATCGTGTTGACTACCTCTGCTGCCCCACGCGTTGCTGTATATGCTAGTGGGGTTTTAATATTCAAATCTCCTACTAAAGGTATATACTTTTCTAGAGATTGTAGTGTATCAAGATAAACCATGTTTAAACTCCTAATTTACTTTCCGCATTCAGCTATAATAGCAATAGCAAAATTAGGGTAGAAATTAGATTAATTTTTGAAACTTTTTATTCTAATAAAACTTAAATAAAGTTCAATAATCAATATTTATGGAAGTTTGTAACGCCCAAAAGTTAATTTGCCAAGCAGAGTATGCAAAAACATTGCGTCCCCTACTTCCTGCGGAGGCATTTCTTCCCGATCCAAGTAAATTAGTAATTCTATTAATTAATTGGGCAATTTTAATTCTAGGCTGGGCGATCGCATCTTATCTAGATCGTTGGAATTTATATCTTTTATGGCTTTATTTGCCTTTAGCAATAGTGATGGGTAATAGTGTTATCGTCTTGCTATTTAGCTCCCATGATCTGATGCATGGTAGCGTAATTAGAAACTCTCATATACTACTCAGAATTATTAGCTTGCTAGGGCTAGCAATGTTGTGGATGCCACCCACCTTGTGGAAAGCAGTACATAATCGAGAACATCATAATAAAACTAATTCCTTAGCAGATCCTGATCGCAATTACTTATACAAGCAGCCGAAAACGTGGGGTAAATGGATTCAACATGTATGCGTACCTTCTGCGGAGGTTAATCCCATCAGTTTAATAGTGGGAATGGCAACTGCATGGGGAACACATAATCTTAGGAATTTGGCCTCTGTACTATTCTTTAATAGTAAATCTGTGAATTTTGTTCCTGCTGCCTTTACAGTCAAAACTAAAGAGCGTTGGTTAATCGCAGGTGAACTTTTTGTAATTTTCATGATTCATTTGAGTATCTTGGTATATTTACAATTTAATTTCCTAAAAATCGTGTTGAGTTACTTTCTGCCTATTGGAATTGGTTATGCTGGAGCAATATTTTACATCTATACAAACCACATGCTTTGTCAGATGACAAGCGTCAACGATCCACTCATTAATAGTATTTCTCTGCGTGTCCCTCAAATATTTGACAAATTGCATTTAAATTTTTCTTATCATACAGAACATCATATTTTTCCGGGAATCAACTCGGACTATTATCCCCTAGTGCAAGAATTGTTAAAGATCCACTATCCTAAACGTTTAAATTTATTAGATGCGAAAGATGCTTGGCACTTGCTTATGCAAACGCCAAGACATTACAAAAATGAAGATACCTTTACTGATTGGGCAGGAGAAAAGTCTGTTTCTTGCGCTATCATCGAGAATTACAAAATTATATAAGTAGAGCGGCATGAATAATTCAAGGTTTGTAGTGTTCGCGAAGCGTTCCCGCAGGGTAGCCCTCTCTGCGAGACGCTTTGCGAACACTACAAACTCATCTCAAGATTTTTTATTTATTCTCGCCTACTTACTTAAACTGATGTTTGCTATTATCTGGGAAGCAGTGTTCACTAAGAGATTGCACAAAGATAGGTTCGACTCTCACCGTTGCTAAGAAGTTGTTTGAAAAGTGGCTGGCTGTAATTTTAGGCACTTATTGGTGCCATGCTCCCGTTGAAATGCCAAGTAATGTCTAGGATTATCTAGGTTTTATGTAGCAGTCAACTCCAATATTTCAACGGCGAGTTGCGCTGGAAAATGTCAAAATTAAATGAGTTTTGCGTAGGCGCAAGCGACTTGACATAGGGCGGATTTGAGATAACTAAGTTGAAATTTATGGGCAAGCAACGTGTTCTTTCTGGAGTTCAACCAACCGGCAATTACCATCTAGGTAACTACTTGGGAGCTATTCGCAACTGGGTAGAAGGTCAGAGCGAATACGAAAATTATCTTTTTGTGGCTGATTTGCATGCGATTACAGTGCCACATGACCCAAAACAGTTGGCAGCTGATACCTACACTCTTGCTGCTCTTTATTTAGCTTGTGGTCTTGATTTAAATCACTCCACTATCTTTGTACAATCCCATGTTTCGGCCCACAGTGAACTCACCTGGCTGCTTAACTGCATTACACCTCTAAACTGGCTGCAAGACATGATTCAGTTTAAGGAAAAAGCTGTTAAGCAGGGAGAAAATGTCAGTGCAGGCTTATTGGATTATCCTGTGCTGATGGCAGCTGATATTTTGCTTTACCAAGCGGATAAAGTGCCAGTGGGTGAAGACCAAAAGCAACATTTGGAATTGACACGGGATATTGCAGCTCGGCTAAATCACCAATTTGGTAAACCAGATCAACCAGTTTTAAAGTTACCAGATCCTTTGATTCGCAAGGAAGGGGCAAGGGTGATGAGTTTGGCGGACGGTACACGCAAAATGTCGAAGTCCGATCCTTCTGACTTAAGCCGGATCAGTTTGCTAGATTCACCAGAACAGATTCAATACAAGATTAAGCGTTGTAAAACCGATCCGATTCGTGGGCTGACTTTTGACGATCCAGAGCGTCCAGAGTGCAATAATTTGTTAACACTGTATACATTGCTTTCTGGGCAGAGAAAGGAAGATGTAGCAGTTGAGTGTCAAGATATGGGCTGGGGACAATTCAAGCCATTGTTAACAGATTCAATTATTGAATCTCTGAAACCAATCCAAGAAAAATATCAGGCGATAACGGGCGATAAAAGTTATTTGGAGTCTGTGTTGCGGGATGGAGGGGAAAAAGCGAGAGCGATCGCCAACCAAACTTTATCACAAGTTAAAGCTGCTTTAGGCTATTCTCTGCCTCTATAAGTTTTCACCTTGAGGTGTGATTTGCTATACCATTTAAGAAATTGAGATTCTTAATTTTATGCATCACACCCATAGCCCCACGGCTTTCCAGAGAGCTGTACAAGCAGGTGAATTTCTAGTTACCGCCGAGGTAGCACCGCCGAAAGGGGGAGATCCAACGCACATGATTCAAATGGCGGCGACTCTTAAGGGGAGGGTTCATGCCGTCAATGTTACTGATGGTAGCCGCGCCGTGTTACGGATGTCTTCGTTAATCGCGTCGGTGATTTTATCACAAAACGGCATAGAGCCGATTTGTCAACTTGCTTGCCGCGATCGCAACCGCATTAGTTTACAAGCTGATTTAATGGGCGCTCATGCTTTGGGTATCCGTAATATTTTAGCTTTGACTGGCGACCCAGTAAAAGCAGGCGATCATCCAGATGCTAAAGCAGTGTTTGACTTAGAAGCTGTGCGACTGCTGCAACTGATTCGGAAGATGAATCAAGGTGTTGATTTTAATGAGAAACCTTTAACTGATGGAGCGTTAGATTTATTTGTTGGTGCAGCAGTAGATCCACAATGTAAAAGTTGGTCGGGTTTGCAAAGTCGATTTGAACGCAAAATCGAAGCCGGAGCGCAGTTTTTTCAAAGTCAGTTGATTACCGATTTTGACCTGCTAGAAAAGTTTATGGATACGATTGCCGCTGGCTATAAAAAACCAATTTTGGCAGGAATCTTTCTGTTGAAATCGGCAAAAAATGCCCAGTTTATTAATAGATGCGTTCCGGGTGTAAATATTCCCCAACATATTATTGATAGATTGGCAAAAGCCAAAGACCCTTTTGAGGAAGGGATAAAAATTGCCGCCGAGCAAGTGCAAATAGCGCGGCAATTATGTCAAGGAGTTCATGTTATGGCGGTGAAACGAGAAGATGCGATCGCGCCAATTTTAGATTTAGCTGAGGTTGCTCCAGTTAATCAGTTAGTATCCAAGTAAATAAGATAATAAATCTTTTATGAAAGCAGATGGTTCCATCTGCTTTTTTTATCCTGAATCAGACGTATATACACAATTTTTGATAGACTTTCAATATCCAATTTTTGCTTTAATAAATCCAGGTGAAAACTGACAAAATATTTTATAGCTTATTTCAAGCTTTTCCTAGCATATTTTTTGCAATAGTTGGCGATAATACTATTAATGCCAATGCCTATAAATTTGTTTCAGTTGAAGTAAAAGAAAATGCTTTTAGGATTGATGGGGTATTTATCCCTACAAGTGAAACTACAAATCAGCCACTTTACTTTGTTGAAGTCCAGTTTCAATTAGACTCAACTTTTTATAGACGCTTCTTTGCTGAAATCTTCACTTACTTTCGTCAAAACGAATCAGTCAATTTTTGGCGTGCTGTGGTTATCTATCCCCAAAGGAGTTTAGATCCAAGCGATCGCCTACCGTATGAGTTGCTTCTAGACAGTTCACAAGTGCAACGCATTTATCTAGATGAATTGGATACGAGAGAGGACTCACTGCAAGTTGCGATCGTTAAATTAATTATCGAAAGGGAAGAGACAGCCATTGACAAAGGTAGAGAATTAATTTTACAAGCAAGGCAACAACTGACAGATGAAACAACCACCAAGCAAATTGTAGAATTAATAGAGACTATTCTGTTGTACAAATTTACCCGGTTAAGCCGAGAGGAGTTAGCAGAAATGTTGGGTATAGATGACGAATTCAAAAAAACAAGGATGTATCAATCAATTAAAGAAGACGGCTTAGAGGAAGGTCGCCAGGAAGGTCGCCAGGAAGGTCGCCAGGAAGGTCGCCAGGAAGCTAAGTTAGAAGCTATTCCTCGGTTGTTGGCATTAGGATTGAGTGTGGAACAAGTGGCGGTGGCTCTCGATTTGACAGTGGCGCAAGTACAGCAAGCAGTCCAGAATCAGTCTGGCTGATAGTGGACGCTGCTTGCATCTAATGTAATTAGCAAGTGCGTAGGTGTAGCCAACGCACTTCAAAACTTATCCAAGCGGTTGGTTCTCATCGCATTGACGTGAATACTGTAATTCCAACTCATTTTGCCGTTCCCTACCTCCTCTATACACAACCGGACAAAATTTAGTGTCATGGCTTATACAATCCATGTGTGGCGTTTTAGCACACACCACGAGTAGTCCACCCAGAACAAACAACAAACCACAAATTGCAAGGGTATTAACCCAATAAATTTCCAGCGCTCCGTGAACTACTACCTCTCGCAGTAGAGATACAATTGTTACCTCAACTGCCACTCCTACAGAGATACTATGTTCTTGCAAATAGACCATTAATAGTCGGAATAACTCGACTAAAATCAACACAAATAGTATTTTTGCAGTCACATGTTTATAGTCTAGCGGCTGCGTGAGGGCGATAGCTATCCCCCACAATTGGATTAGCATGACGGCGAACAAACCCAAACATAAAACAATCACAATTAAGTCTTGAAAGGCTTCCATATTGCGAACAATTGATTGCCGATCAAGCCAGCGATCGCTAAATAAAAATCGACTTTTCTGGCGCTTTTGCATGTACGTTTTTTCCAATCTGGACTAGTTCAGACAACACCAGCGAGTCAACCCAATAGTTTTATATTATGCAATCTTAAGCTTTTGCGCCTCAGCGAGGTTGGTAATTTAAATTTTGTACTTGTTGCAACAATTGCTCGGCATTTTTCGCCCACTGAGGATTCTTCTGAGTATTGTATAAATCTCTAGCAAATTGCAATACTTGTACTGCATCGCTATATTGCTTTAACTGCATAAAAACTAACCCTGCACCATAATAAGCATTAGGATAATTAGAGTTAGCTTCGGCTGATTTTCTAAAAGCCTCTAATGCCTCTTTTAATTTACTTTGTTGAAACAAAATTGAACCGAGGTTGTAGTAAGCTTCGGGATACTTTGGATTAATTTTTATTGCCTGATGAAAGGCACTTCTTGCTTGATCAAGTTTACCTTGTTGGAGATAACACATCCCTATATGGTAAGGAGGTTCTGGTGCATTTTTGCTATATTCTATGGCTTTTTTAAAAGATGCGATCGCTCGTTTACAATCTCCTTCCTGCTCTCGTACCAACCCCAAGTTATAATGGGCGAATCCGAGTTTGGGATCAATTTCTAGCGCTCGTTGTAAGTAATCGCTAGCTAACTGTAAATTATTGCCTTCTAACAACGCACCGCCTAAATTAGCAAAAGCTGGAGCAAATTTCGGATCGGCTTGCGTCGCTCGATAAAATGCATCGGCGGCGGGTTGCAATTGTCCCGTTTGTCGGTATGCTAGCCCTAAATTATAGTACGCTGGTGCTAATGTCGAATCTAATTTAGCTGCTTGTTTAAAGGCAGCGATCGCATCTTGTACCCTTCCCGCCTGAATTGCTTGTAAGCCTTGATTTAACCAGTCTATTGCAGTTTTAGCATTTGATTGTGCCAGCTTTGAGACGATAGGAGGAGATAAAGCAAGAGAGGGGGAGGAAATACTCATAAACAGCAATGTTAAACTTGCTAACCCTGCTATGCCATATTTAGAGAATGATAATCTCATTGATTTTCTGACTCACAACACTTCCAGTTAAATTTACTTCATAAAAAGTTTTTTACAAAAGTTTTTGATTCTCTATAAAAATTTGTGATAGTTAACTTTTCTTAAGCTAAATCTTACGACAGGCTACAATTTTTTTAACTTTCGATTAAAAGGAGCATAATAACAAATTAAAGAAGGGGTAATTTTGACTCCAGAGAACCATTTTTTATCCCTTGATATCTACGGAATAATGCGGTTATAAAAGACTTACCGCAAGGGAGGTTTTATGAACGAAAAAGTAAAATCGGGTTCGCGGAATGTTGCAATTGTCGGGCCTTATTTAAGTGGAAAAACCACTTTACTAGAAAGCTTGTTATTTGTCACAGGGGCAATTTCTCGCAAAGGGAGTGTTAAGGACAGCAATACAGTAGGAGATAGTGCTGCCGAGTCGCGCGATCGCCATTTCAGTGTAGAAGTCAGCGCCGCTAGCACCGAGTATAACGGTATTCGCTTCACTTTTCTTGACTGTCCGGGAAGTATAGAATTTGCCCAAGAAACATACAATGCCTTAATCGGAGTCGATGCCGCAATTGTAGTTTGCGAACCCATCCGCGAACGAGTCCTCACCCTCGCCCCTCTATTTAAATTCTTGGACGATTGGGAAATTCCCCACCTCGTCTTCGTCAACAAAATGGATCGGGCAAATATTCACGTTTTGGAAACGTTACACGCCCTGAAAGCAGTATCTAGCCGTCCTCTGGTAGCACATCAATATCCCATCATGAATGGGGAACAACTCACCGGCTTTATTGATATGGTGAGCGAACAGGCATATCAATATCATCCAGGCGCACCTGCTGACCCCATTCCCTTCCCCGAAAATTTAAAAGAAGAAGAACATACAGCACGGGCAGAAATGCTCGAAGCTTTAGCAAATTTTGACGATCATTTACTCGAAGAACTTTTAGAAGACATCGAACCACCCCAAGAGGAAATTCTCAAAGATTTAAAAATGGAATTAGGGGCAGATTTAGTAGTGCCAGTTTTCTTTGGTGTGGCAGAACAAGATTATGGTGTTAGACCTCTATTAGAAGCCTTATTACGCGAAGCCCCCGAACCAGAAACCACAGCAGAACGTCGTTTAAAAAACTTAAAAGGCGATACAGCTTTAGCGCAGGTATTAAAAACTTTCTACACTCCTCAAGGTGGCAAACTCTCTCTAGTGCGTGTTTGGCGGGGCAAATTAACTGATGGCATTGTCCTCAATGGTATTCGCACTGGTGGAATTTACCGCCTCATGGGACAACAACAGCAGTTTGTTAATGAAGTTGGCGCTGGTGAAATTGTCGCATTGAGCCGTTTAGAAGGAATTAAGACAGGGGATACAATCTCCACAGAACAGCAATCGGTGATGGAATTACCCAAAGCTGTACAGTTAGAACCTGTGTATGCCCTCGCCATTACCCCAGAAAAGCGCAACGATGAAGTTAAACTCAGCAGTGCTATTACCAAGTTGTTAGAAGAAGACTCCTCGCTTGCTTGGGAACAACACGGCGACACGCACGAGGTAATTCTTTGGGGTCAAGGTGAGATTCATTTGCAAGTCACCCTAGACAGACTGCGCCGTAAATATAACTTGCCGATGACAACCCACTTACCGCAAGTGCCTTACAAAGAAACCATCCGTAAAACGGTGGCTTCTGTTCATGGACGCTACAAACATCAAAGCGGTGGTCACGGACAGTTTGGTGATGTTTTTCTCGAAATCAAGCCTTTACCACGTGGTACAGGTTTTAATTTTAATGAAACCATTGTCGGCGGCGTGGTTCCTAAACAATACATTCCTGGCGTAGAAATGGGCGTGCGGGAATTTCTCACACATGGGCCTTTGGGCTTTCCAATAGTGGATTTGGCCGTAACTCTAACTAATGGTTCCTATCACAACGTTGACAGTTCCGAACAAGCCTTTAAGCAAGCTGCCCGATTGGCAATGCAAACGGGGATAACCCAAGCGGAACCTACCTTGTTAGAACCAATTCTGCGGGTGGATGTTACCACACCGAGCGAATTTACCTCCAAGGTGCTGCAACTGTTGAGTGGTAGACGGGGGCAAATTTTAGGCTATGAGGGCAGAAACGATTGGCAAGGCTGGGATAATGTCTCTGCCTACTTGCCACAAGCAGAGATGCAGAACTTTATTGTAGAATTGCGATCGCTCACCTTGGGCGTTGGTTCCTTCCACTGGGAATATGACCATCTCCAGGAAGTGCCGGAAAAACTCGCCGAACGTGTCATTCACAGCAATGGCAACGGTGGTAACGGCAACGGTAAGTAATTTTGGATTTTTTTTAATCGAAGCCCTGCACTTTTAAATGCAGGGTTTTGTTAATGAATATTTAATACACTCTGGACGTGCTGTTGAAATGCTAATCCTTCTTTACCCCAACGGGTTTGGAACTTTTGTAGATTTTCCAATTTTATTGCTTTTCCAAATGGAGGAAAATAAATGGAACAATCAAATACTTTGTTGTTTTCTGGAGGATGTTCCCAATTCTCGGTCATCCAAATCACCTGGACAAGACGATAAATATTAAATTCCTCTCCAGCATTTCCATCAGGATAAAGCTGCTTATTCAGCATTTTAACAATGTGCGTTACTTTGCTACGTTGTCTTAAAATCATCAGTTCACCTTCTTGTGGAGTCTTGGCATTTATTTCATCTTTATTTTCTAAATTTCTCCAATGTAAAGCAAAAATCTTTAATTCTGGATGTATAGTAAATATGCTTTGATAAGCCCAATGTTCACCATCTATAGGTTTTACGTTTTTAGTCCAAATTAATCCATTTAAATCCATAACTATTGCTCAATCTTGTTTTAATAGAGAAGCTTCAGTTATAGTTTTCCCGAAAATCTTGCTAAAATAACAAAACTTCGTTTTTGTAAATATTGTCAAGGCTGCGATTCCCAACTCATTTAATAAGTCGGGAATCTTTTTCAATCTATAAAAGGATTTGTAAACCTCACGCCTTCAACCATTGCACCTGATGCAAAGTCTTCAGTATAAATTTCTTCAATTTGGTTGAGTCGCGCTGTTGCCCAAATTTGCGCGTCCCAAAAACTGAAGTGATGGGTTTCCACACCGCGAATTGCTTCTAAGGAAATGAGTCGTGTAATATCAACAATATGGCAAGCAGCTAAATAGTTACGCATTCGTACCAGTGCTTCAGCAGGAGTTAACAGCAAACGCCGAGTCCGGGTTGTGACCATAAAAAACTCTCCTAACACCTGGGTACTAATTACTGCCTTTCCAGAACGAATCAATTGGTCAGTAAGTGCGATCGCTCGTTCCTGTTTTGCAGTATCTAGTGGGTCGTAAATGTAAACGAGAATATTAGTATCTAGTAAAACCCTACCGTTCATAAAGGTCTTCACGCTGCCAATCCCGACCTCCAAGTTGAGCCGGTCGAGTTTTGATTTGGTCAATAAATTCTCTTTCGGCTTCCCACATTGCAAGATTGCTTTGGGGTGGAGTTATTTCACCAAGATGAAGATCAATAGCTTGGCGAATAATCTCTGCTTCACTTACACCCGCTTGTTGAGCGATCGCCTTTAGTAGATGCTCTTGACGTGGTTCAATATAAATCTGCTTACGAATTTTGCTCGACACAATTTAGGTTGTACATAATGTATACATTACATTATACATTATTTATGAGTAGAGATGCGATCTCTCACCTTGGGCGTTGATTCCTTCCACTGGGAATATGACCATCTCCAGGAAGTGCCGGAAAAACTCGTCGAACGTGTCATTCACAGCAACGGTAAGTAATTTTGGATTTTGACTTAATTGTAGAGTAGCGTAGGCAATGCCTGTCGTAGGTATCCCTCCAAGGCTCAGATTCCCAACTTATCGAAGAAGTCGGGAATCTTTTTTAATCTGTAAAATGATTTTAAAAGCCACCAAATTTTTAATTTGGTAAGAGTCTTATACCAATTCTGTATGAAGATGCGCTAAACCATATTTAAGTACAAGGAAGAAAACGAACCGCAAAGGACGCAAAGGACACAAAGAAAGAAAAAAAGAAAAAAAGAAAAAAAGAAAGAAAGAAAGAAAGAAAGAAAGAAAGAAAAAGGTTTGGCGCAATTGAAAACAGTGGCGATCGGGGCGCGGGCTAACAGCGGATGCAAAAGCTTTTCGCGTAGCCACTGTCCAAGGGGTTGATTTTAATGAACTTAGCACACTTCAAAATAAGTACTACTATGTAAAATAGTCAATCTGTTGTGTTGAGGTTTCTTCTTGGGCTACCGTAAAGATATAATCGCTAAACTAGCCTTGCTATGAGTGTTATAATCTCAGACGAAACTCTACAAGCATCTCAGCTTACCCCAAGTGAGTTTTGTAAAGAAATTGCGCTGTTCCTATTCCAGACAAGACGCTTAACGATAGGCTACGCCAGTCAGCTAGCGGATATGCAACCTAATACCTTTCGCCAACTCCTCAAGCAGCGAAACATCCCTCTCTACTCCTACGACGTTGAGGACTTTGAATTAGATTTGAAAAATCTGCGAGAGCTTGGAAGGCTGTGATTGTTATCAGCGATACGTCGGCAATCACAAATTTTGCAGCAATTCAACACTTGCAACTTCTGCCTCAACTCTAAGATTGTTCTTTAGGATGAATCAGCTATCCCATCTGAGTTCCATACTTCAGGCAATGCAAAATATTCTTGGTAACTTTAGTTTGACTTTGATCGGGAGATAGAATTTCAATTGTCCAATCTGGGGCAATTGAAAAAACGTTAGCAATCCCACCATTTTCTTTACGGGGAATTCTATCCCACGTAAACACAGAAATGTCAGGCACAATTGAACGATGCGGCGGGCTACGCCTACGCCAAAAGTACACCGAAGCTTACAAAATGCTCGTGCAATCTGTTTAGGTTTTACTACCAAGTTAATTGCAGGTGCTAACTCGGTCTGAATCGCGCTGTGTTCTCCTTGCGGCATCGGTTTTTGGATGATATGCCCATCAATGTATTCACTGGCCGGTTCTGTCTCTGGCAGATCCAGGAATTCACTTAGAGTCAGGGCTTTAGCAGGGATCTGTACCATTTCAGGTTTCCGTCAAAAACTCATTATTCATTTGCACATTTGCAACGTGCGGCGATCGCTAGCAGTGATAGAATTTAACCGATAAAAGTCTTGCAGAGCCAGTGAGTAAGCATAAGAATTTGACTCATCATCATTAATTTTGGGCAGTCTACTGCTTGTAGCTACCTGATTCGATTGATTAGAGTTGGCTTCATTTGACGAAGTATTAACCGTCATTGCCAATTCTCCTGATGGGTTGATTGTACCCTGAAAACAATTAAACTCTGATTGGGGCATATACAATGCACCCGTTACCTTATCTTGCTGCTTTTGAAAGATGATATAACCTTGACCAAGCTGGTTTGGTTTTGGGGATTGCCCATAGAGGTAAATCCCATCTTTTACAGGAAAATTTGCTTTTGGTAAAACTCTTGCGCTTTTTGAAGTCCCCTGATCGCCCGGAACCAGCGCTGTGATTGTAGGTACTGTTTTTTCGCTCTGATGGAAAAAACCCTCTCTCTCTCCAGAAGCCGCATGAAGTTGACTTCTTTGCTCTCGAACTTTTCTCAACTGCGACAAAAGAGAGTTTTCAGAGGTTTTGTTAATCTGAGCCGATGATAATCGAGAATCTGTTAATGATATTACTTGAGTCTGCTTGGCTATAAAGCCCAAACCGAGAAGTAAGCCTAAGCCCGCAAGGGAAATTGCCCACTTACGGGGAGATAATAACTGATGAAGGTTGTTAAGCACCCTACTTCTCCTGTTAAAAAACTAACTAAGTTCTCTAGAACTTACTTAAATTATCACCAAGTCTTAATTGTCAAAGACTTTATTCACGACTTATATTACTATTGTCCAAAAAATAAAACTGTCAAAAACAAAAGTTTTTATTTAAATTAGCTCAACAATCTTATAGCAATCCTATTTGATTTGCAAATACCACAAGACTTAGATCCCTGACTTCTTAAAGAAATCGGGGATCTTATTTATTTATTGGTATATATTTATGAAACTTGTATATCTTGTAGCTTTGCCACCATTTCTGCACGCGCCGAAACCTTCAACTTCCGAAACATCCTTTTTAAGGCTTGTTTAACGGAATTTTGAGTAATCCAGAGTTTTTCCCCAATTTCGGCATTCGTTAACCCTTGCGCCACCAAATCGGCAATTTCTAACTCACGCGCTGTTAAAGGACTCACTAAAAGGGAATTGAATATTTTGGGTTTTGTGCGTAGGGTTGCCATTTTTGCTGATAAATGAATGCATAAAGCGCTCAAGTCAGCTAAATCGTTGCCATTAAAGGCCGGATTTCCCTTGTCACGAGCCAAGTTAAGAGTGCCCACAAGACGACCATCGCAAACAATTGGCCCAGTCATGACGTGTTCGTGATCGGAACGCGAACAAAAATGCTTCCAGTCTCCTGGTGATAATAATAGCTGCTCATGGGCGGGAGCATGACGCTCAACCACGTAACGCCCCACTGGATTGCTTTCTAAGCATACTGCTGGGATGCCTGAAAGATTAATCTCAGTGCTTGGCTGCTCATCTAGGAGATAAATACCCCAATTTTGCACGCCAAAATGCTCGCTAATTTTATCGGTGAGAGCGAGTCTTAACTCTTGCTCATTCTGGACATTAGCGATCGCATGAAATACAGCGTGTAGAGAATTAGCCATAAGTGTACCCAGTTGGGGACTATCCAAGCCTCAACAATTACTTCTATGCTAATACCAACGAAACTAAAACGCTAATTACAGTAGCGACTAGGAGAAGCACATGACAGTTACACAACTCTCTGCTCAGGAACTTTTCCGGGCTGCTTATGAAAACCGCTATACTTGGGACAAGAATTTTCCCGGTTATACCGCAAATATTACCTTTAAGCATGATGATCAAGTGTTTACAGGCAAAGTTATCATCACTGCCAATCTGAAAGCCGAAGTTTTGGATGTAGATGACGAGTCAGCCCAGAAAGCAATTCATGGCCAAGCTTGGGAGATCGCAATTCACCGCGTCCGCCGCAGCTTTGAAGATACCCACAGCGCCAATACTTTTAGCTATGGTAAAACTGACGAAACTGGTGCGGTTGAGCTTTTAATGGGTGGTAAGGCTGAGGGCGATAAATACAAAGTCCGCAATAATGAAGTCTGCCATGTTCATCGTCTAATTCACGGTACTTTTGTGACAATTGACACCTTTAGCAGCCATGATACTGGTGAAGGCTATCTGTCACACCGCTATGACTCTGTGTACCATGACCCCAAAACTGGGGAACAAAAGGGCGGTAGAAGCGAATTTATTGATGAGTATGAAAAAGTTGGTGACTATTTCATTCTAAATCGTCGGGAGATTCGCACCGAGACCGCAGGAGAAGTTTCTACTCAGGAATTTATCTTTTCTGACATCAAATTGTTGGAACCTGTTGCAGCTTAAGCTGTATTCTATAATCAATCGAAAAATTAGCGATCGCTCTTTAGTTAAAGGGAGCGATCGCTTTTATTTTTTGGACATTCTCTGGCTCGTAGACATCGCTCAAATCACGTTACCATACTTAATTAGGTATAGCTAATCAAGCGGTAATTTACTTATGAGTCAACTTGAAAACATTCAAGCTGAGTATGAAAAGTTTCCTGAAGCATTTGAGAGTGTAATCATTAGCACCGTGAGCGCCCAGGCAATACCCAATGCTAGTTATGCTCCCTTTGTAATGGATGATTCCAAAAATATCTACATTTACGTCAGTGGTCTTTCGATTCATACCAAAAATCTCTATGCTAATCCTCATATTAGTGTCTTGTTTATCGAGGATGAAGCTAAGAGTAATCTAATTTTTGCCCGTCGTCGTTTGAGTTTTGATTGTACGGCAAGTTTGATAGAGCGTGAAACTGACAATTGGAATCAAATTGTTGAGCAATTTCAAGAGCGGTTTGGTCAAATTATCGAGGTTTTGCGAGGCTTGTCTGACTTTCGGATTTTCCGGCTAACTCCCAGTGAAGGTCGTTTTGTAGTTGGTTTTGGGGGAGCTTATCATATTAGTGGTGATAACCTCCATCAACTTGTGCAAATCACAGGAGATGCTGACAAAAAGCAAGGATGAATTATGAATTATCAATTATCAATTAGCAAATATACCTGGCGATTATTTATTGCTCTTGATTTCTCTGATTGGAGTCCGTTGAAACGGACTTGAGCTATTAGCCTGAAATTTATTTCAGGGCGGGAAAGGAACGCCAAATCAATGTTTTAGGGCTGAGGGGTCAAACCCATCGTGAATTGACCAACAGTCTCATTCTATTCGCCAGGTCTAGAGGTATTTTTACTAAACTAAACTTTTTAATTTTATGCTTCAGTTTCAACCTCCTGGCTTTGGACATAAAATCATCCATACATCCTTGGGGGCAATGGTTTACTATACTCAAACAAATGCACCTTGGGCGTTCGCTGACACTGAAGATTTACCCCCACTACTGTTTCTCCATAACCTTGGTGGTGGCGCGTCTGCTTATGAATGGTCTAAAGTTTACCCAGCTTTTGCCTCTAATTACCGCATTTTAGCCCCCGATCTCATCGGCTGGGGAGAATCGGCCCATCCAGTCCGGGATTATAAAATTAGGGATTATCTCAGCACGATCGCAGAGTTTATCATCCAAACTTGTCGCCAGCCTGTGACGGTGGTAGCCTCGTCTCTCACAGCCGCTTTTGCGATCCGCCTCGCTATTGTTCAACCCAATTTATTTAAAGCATTGTTTTTAGTTTCCCCCTCTGGATTTGATGATTTTGGAGAGGGTGCTGGACGCAGACTTCCCCTTTCGGTAATCAATACGCCTCTGTTGGACAATTTTATTTATATGCTTGGGGCTGAAAATGAAATTGCAGTCCGCAATTTTTTAGAAAGTTTTCTCTTTGCTAAGTCACAACGACTATCCCCAGAGATTGTACAGGCTTATTTAACTTCTGCACAACAGCCTAATGCCAAATTTGCCGCCTTGGCTTTTTTGCGGGGCGATCTTTACTTTGACTTGAGTTTATATATTCAACAACTGACAATTCCCACCGTCATTTTTTGGGGAGAGAAAGCACAATTTACTAACATCAAATTAGGGCAACGCTTGGCAAATTTAAATCCCAGGGCAATTCGAGATTTTATTGCGATCGCAGATGCCGGGATATTACCTCATTTGGAAATTCCAGAAGTTTTTATTGGTCTATTGCAGCGATATCTTTAAGAGTTAGGAACGTGGATTAAATAAGATGCAAAATTTCCTTCATCCTGTCTCTAGCTTCCCTCTCCAATATATCGGAGAGGGATTGAGGGTGAGGTAAACTAGGGACATAAATTGTATGTTATTTAATTTTTATTCCTTAGGACACATTTTCATGGTCAAGTTAAAATAAACAACCACTGGAATAATACACCAAAAAACCGATAGGTATATAGTATTTAAATTAATTGAGAAAATAGTTACCATACACTCTATTTAGCACTGTGATGCATTCTAATGTCCTGATAGCACATCCTTCAACCACCACGATCGCCCTGGTTGGCGCTGGCTTTAGTGGTTCTCTAGTAGCGGCTCACCTATTAAAAACTGCCAACCGCCCCTTGTTGATTAAACTAATTGAGCGCAGTCACGACATTGGCAAGGGAGTTGCCTACAGCACCGACACCATTAGCCATTTGCTGAATGTATCCGCAGGCAAGATGAGTGCCTTTCCCGATGATCCCAGTCATCTGCTGCGGTGGTTAAACTATAACCGCAGTGAGTTGGCGGCATTTCTGCCCAGCGATTTGAATGCCAGCAGCTTTATTCCCCGTCAGATATTCGGGCTTTATATCCAGTCGATTTTGGAGGAAGCTGAAGCCACGGCATCAAGTAACGTCCGACTGGAGCGCGTTATTGATGAAGTGGTGGCAGTGGAGCCACAAGCCAAAGGTGCGATCGTCTCCTTGAGTAGCAGCCGTACTTTTGTGGCAGACAAAATTGTATTGGCTCTGGGAAATGCACCTTCCGCCCCTCCTGGATCGCAATCCTCTGAGGATAATGACACTCCCTACCTGCGTCATGCCTGGTCAGCCGAGGCCTTGGCAGAGCTTGAGCCGGATGCAGCTGTATTGCTAATTGGTACTGGACTGACGATGGTGGATATGGTGGTGTCACTCCACAGTCGCAACCATCGGGGTAAAATTTATGCCGTGTCTCGCCGGGGCTTGTTTCCGCTACCGCATCAATCGACTAAACCCTACCCCGCATTTTTGACCCCAGATACCGCTCCGAAAACAGTTCGGGGCTTGCTGCGGCGCATTCGCCGTGAGGTGCAGACGGCGGTAGTGCAGGGTTACAACTGGCGATCGGTGATTGATTCCCTGCGTCCCATCACTCAACAACTCTGGCAACAACTACCCCGCGTGGAGCAAAAACGGCTTTTGCGCCATGCTACTCCCTATTGGGATGTGCATCGGCATCGAATTGCCCCCGAAATTGGCAAAGTTGTCCAGGCAATGCTGGATTCTGGGCAACTAACTATTACCGCCGGGCGGATTCAGGATTATCAAACAACACCTAACGCGGTGGCTGTAACCGTTCGCCAACGCCAAACGCAAAGGAATCAAGTCTTGCAAGTCAGCCGCGTAGTAAATTGCACTGGGGTACAGGCAAATTATCAGCGATCGCCCCAATCCCTAATTGCCAATTTACGCACCCAAGGATTGATCCGCCCCAACGATATCGGCTTGGGTTTGGATACTGCCCCTGATGGTGCTGTATTAGATGCTCAGGGCAAACGTTCAAGCTTATTCTATACCTTGGGCACTCCACGCAAAGGCAATTTGTGGGAAACGATCGCTGTCCCCGAACTGCGTGAACAAGCTCAGGTATTGGCAGCAACGGTGTTGCAGTCGCTACCAGTGCGGGTACGTCCCGTTTCGCCCATTTCTCGCGCCACTGAACAAGATGAAAGCAACCTTCGAGCCGCTATACCCCAGTCAACGCTATTGTTTCGCCAATTTTTTGACCCAGAATCCAGTACTTACACTTATCTGATTGCAGACAGTCAGACAAAAGATGCGGTGCTGGTAGATACAGTATTAGAGCAGGTTGAACGTGATTTACAAGTGCTGGATGACTTGGGGTTGAGTCTCCGCTACTGTTTGGAAACTCACATCCATGCTGACCATATCACTGGTGCTGGTAAACTGAGACAGCAAACAGGTTGTCAGGTAATAGTGCCCCAAAATGCCACTGCTAAGTCTGCGGATCACTCCCTTAGCGATCGCGAAACCTTAATTGTGGGAGCGGTGCGGATTGAGGCGATCGCTACACCAGGGCACACCGACAGCCATCTAGCTTATTTAGTCAACAATACCCATCTGTTAACGGGGGATGCCTTATTGATTCGCGGCTGTGGACGCACAGACTTTCAATCGGGCGATGCGGGTACTCTGTACGATACAGTGACGCAACAGTTATTTACTCTCGCAGAGGAAACCCAGGTTTATCCTGCCCATGACTACAAAGGGCGAACCATTTCCACTATTGGCGAAGAAAAACGCCTCAATCCCCGATTTGCCAATCGCACCCGCGATCAATTTATCGCCATTATGAGCCATCTGGGTTTGAGCTATCCCAAAAAGATGAACGAAGCCGTACCCGCCAATGAATACTGTGGCGATTTCATACCGGAAGGAAGTCTAAGCAATGGCACGACTTTGACGATTGATGTAGATCGTGAAAAAGTAGAACAAACGCTATCAACCAATACTGAAATTTATGAGGACTACTTTGCCATGTATATTTAGTGAGTGCTGAGTAGTGAGTGCTGAGTGCTGAGTAGTGAGTGATGGAGATGAAGGAGAAATAACTCCTGCCCCCTGCCCCCTGTTGCTACCTAGAAAGTAACTGCGAGTTTAATGCTTTAGTGATGCGATCGCCAGAAGCTTCTAAGTGGGCTAAGGTGTAAATATCAAGACTTTCACCAATTTGTTTGAGTCTGACATCAATGGCTTTTTGCAGTTGGCGCAATTCATGCCAAGCTAATGTTCGCCCATCTTCAGGTGTATTGGTAATACCCAACATCATCTGGAGCAAAATATTTAGATATTCTCGTTGCAATGAACGGCGGATACTAGAAATTGGCTTTGGTTCTCCGGGGGTGAAAACTTCTGTCCAGATGCCTGTTTGCAGGGTGTCTAAAAGTTCTGGAATGGAAAGAGCTTGCCCAGGTAGAGTTTTTAATTCTATATCTTGTAAACGATTTAGGCGATCGCTGTCTAATAGCGATCGCAATATCGAACTTTGGAAACTCAAAATGCGATCGTGAATTGGATAATCAAGGCGGTTGTTCGGTGCAGGACTACCCCAATGTTCCCAGCGCGACGGTGCTAGTTGATTCAGCAATTGGGGTGAAAAGCTGAAAGCATTCTCAGCAAATACATACTCTTGCAATTTTGTCAACGCCTGACGTTGTTTTAAAAGTGAAACTGGTACAAATGTCCAAGCAGCATCATCATTAGTATGGAGACGCTGAAACGATTGTCCACCAATGTATTTAGAAAGTAAGGTGGCGTTCCGAAAATAATATTTAAGTACTCGATTGAATTTCAAACGTAGATTACTATAGCTTTCTCCTTTCGATAGATAACCCTTGTCAAGGCGCTGCCACATAAAACGAGCATTATCCATTTGCCACTGCGAATAAACCAGCACATCACTACTCATATCCCAGACATTTGCCAAAGGATTGATGTCCCAAATATCCTCATCAGTTGCGTAAGATAATTCTGGTTGAGGCGACGCTAGTGCAATTTGATCTAAAAAACTTTTTTCTGATTCTGGAATAATCGCCTCAAGCGCTGCTGATGGTTTCCTTTTATAACCATACTCAATAGCCCATTCGTCATAAGGGCCAACAACTCCGGGGAAATAGTCACCTTGCTGTACTCCCTGTGGTGCTATATTCACAGGTAGATAGTCCATTACCGAACCCACTAAACCTTTGGTGTGAGTGATTTCAGTATTATTTAATTCTTCAGGCGCTAACATGGTGCTGCCGTGAAAGTTGTGGCGCAAACCCAGAGTATGCCCGACTTCGTGAGCAATAATCGAACGCAAATATTGATGCACATACTCCTTCATTGTTTCACTACTGGGTGTAGCATTTGGCAAAATTGACAACGCCAGCGCCCCTATAGCTGCTTGATTTGAAGACTCCACACCATAGCAGAACTCAGAGGAAAAAAGGGCAGGGGAAGATAACGCAAAGAATCTATCCACGAATTTCCTCACGTTCTTATGTTCTCCTGTCTTTTCTTGACATGGGTTTGTTCCTAGTGATGAATTAACTTCCATCAGTGCGTGATATTCTTGCTGAACTAAACGCACCATATTGGCATCTACGATGATATCTGCATCCAATATTTCCCCAGTGAATGGGTTGACACGCATTGGCCCTCTAGCAAAACCTGCATCTAAAGAATTGAACCAGCGAATAGTATTGTAATGTACATCGGCTGGCTTCCAATCAGCATCATCTGGCATTTGCTGCACTTCAATGGCATTTTGAAATCCGGCTTTTTCAAATGCTTTGTTCCACATCAAAACGCCTTCACGAATCGCATCGCGGTACTCTAGGGGTACAGCATTTTCAATCCAATATACAATTGGCTTTTTGGGTGGAGACAAGGGGGCATTTGGATCGGATGGTTCTAGATACCAGCGATTGATGTAACGTACATAAGATTCGTGAGGATTCTTATTAGAGAAATCTTGGAAAGCAGTAATAAAATATCCCACTCTGTCATCGGCAAGTCTGGGAATATAACCATTGTTTTCTCTCAATTGAGAAAAACTGTAGTGTACCTTCAAAGTCAGCGCCCTGCTATCGGGTACAGTAACTAAATTCGATCCTTCTAGTGATGAAAAACCATAAATAGAATCAATCTCTACGTTTTCCGGGAAGCTGTTAACATCACCAAAATATGATTTGCGTGCATCTAAGCGATAATCAGCCTGCAAAGAATATTTCAATAGGGGAGTTAATCCCGGAAAATCCTGCATTAGTAGTTCATTCAGTTCGATCAGAATATTTTCATTCTTTGGATCGATAGTAGCTATTTGGAGTGAATAAAGAACGGAATCGCTAAATGAACGAGCAAGCGATCGCTGTTCTGCTTTACTTTCTGTACGGAATTTAACATTTCGCACAACAAAATGCAATCTATTGTTTACGCGTTGGAAGTAGAAGATAAAATCTGAAAGAGGTAATCCACTATAAATCCCACTTTCCCCAACGCCAGATTCCAATGTCACTATTGCTAGGTAGTCTTTATTTAGCTGCTCTGGTTTAAGTTCTAAGTAGATTTTGCCTGAATCCTCACTACAATATAGTGTGAAGAGTCCCTCTAGTTTATCAATCCTATTCACAATGCCATTAAATCGGCAAAAATCTTCCTTTTTAATCTCAGTCAGATTATTGTCAGGACTTGCTAAGTTTTCAACTTCTGGGCGTGCATTTAGTTGCTGTACATCAGGATGAGAAATATTTGGAAGTTCGTTTGCTTCTGCGTAATCAGTTGATAGTAACAAGCCATACAGTAATACTATACAGATTGCTAATTTCGTTATCCAGTATTTCATCCTTTGGCTTTCCACCTGAAGCAGTTCTCATATTAAGGAAAAATGTCGAGTAGTTTTTCGTCTATAAGCCCTTTTAATATCTAGGGATTACGATATAAACCCACTCAGTCAGATAAACAATGCCTCTAGTACAGCACAGCAGAAACACAGCTACCATCTCAATTAACAGACAAGTTGATCGAGCAACTTGTTAAAGGTAGGCAAAATTCCGTCACAGCGTACTAGCTAAAAGTTATGTGACTATTGATTGTTATTAGTAACTCTTTAGAAATTGTCCATGAAGAATCTATGTCTTAAGATAGACAATTTTTACGACTAAAGATATATGTTTTTTTACTTCTACCTGTATTAAAAACCAAATGTAGCATTAAAAATGTATTTGGTGCTACATTTGGCAGTTGAAGGAATCTCAAGCCTGATTTATAAACCAAGAGGAAGATTTCTGAGAAAGCTATTATTAAGCAGATAAATACTTTTTTCGGATGAATTTTGGAAATTTATGCTAATCTCAACCGTTTCCTTGCATCCTCAATTATTCTCAATGGTTTTTAAAGCGTTATTACAACAAAAAATCAGCATTTTTGCCTAGTTATCGCCCTTTCACCAGGTTGATGAAAATTGCTTTGATTTGTTAGCCAAGATGGGATAGAGCAATCTATTGCGGTTTTCGTTTGGATGCAGGACACAGCATTGCTGATTGGTGTCAACTTAACGTGAAAGCTAGCCTAGAACTAGCTTTTAGATTGCCTCGTTCCCAGTCGGAGACTGGGAACGCTCGTCGTTGAGGCTCCGCCTCTCTTACTAGCGGTAGAGCCACCAGGAGCAGCATTTCCAGTCGGAGGCTGTAAACTAGGTTTTAAAGGAGTTTCAGCTTAAGTTGACACCAATGGTCTGTATTCTATGCAATTAAGAACCGCTATAGTCAACTACAAACTGATTTTGAGTAATTGGCTGTTTTGTATAGTTATTTTTCCAAACTGATTCGCTTGTAGCAAGGGATTCAGCCCTGATTTTATGCAATTTAAATGGTTTAACTTTGCGATCGTGTTTATTTTGTAGTTCATTAGTCATTAGTACCAATGACTAATAACTAAATCGGCGGGCGGCTATCCCGGACACCCCTCTTGTTGGGATAGGATTCCCGCCGATTTTCGTTGAATCTAAGCTGTAATCATCTTTTGGCTAAACGACACTAGCAGAAAAAACGAAATCATTTGCTGTCAGGCTAGTTGATGTAATTCCCAGTAATGAAGCTAACTCTGTGTTTCCGGTTTTCACAATAGTATCGCTACCCTGTTGTAACAGTGTTAAAGCACTAAACTGAGTAATACCAACACCGCCAAGCCCGATTTTATCAATACCGATCGCAAAATCAGTCACAATGTTTTTGCTCGTTGGCAGACTGGCATTAGCAATCCAGAATTGGTCAATACCAGTACCACCAGTCAGGCTATTACTACCCCCTTGACCAGCAAATAGCACATCATCACCATCGCCACCAAAGAGTGAATCGTTCACGCCAGAGAAGAGTTTGTCATCCCCAGAACCACCGTAGAGACGGTTATTACTACCGTTACTGGTAAGAGTGTCGTTACCTGAGCCACCGAAGGATAATTGACGCGAACCTTCAACTACTGTCAAAGTATCATTTCCTGCTGCCCCAAACAAATTATTACTACCACCGGCTTCAACTACGGTAACTTGATCATCACCAGCACCACCATCAGTACTAGTATTGTTAGCAGGGCCATTTGCGCCAATCAAGACTTGATCGTTACCGTCTCCTGTGGACACTGAGGAGCTACTGCCGACCACCACCGTATCATCACCGCTTCCAGTCTGGATTGTGTTACCTTTATTACCCTCTACAAAGTCTGCTCCATCACCTGCAAATAAGGTTTGATTTGGCTTGAGAGTCACATCATCGCTACTGGTAGAACCAAATTGAAGGTCTAATGTTGTTAATCCAACAGTGCGACCATCAAACCCTGCGGCTGTAAAGTAATGAGTATTGCCTACACTCTGAGAATCAAGAATTGTTGCTTGACCATTAGTAGTTTCTTCTGAAGTTAAGACTTCTCTCGTGGAGGGAACTACATCCGGGCCTCCCACTAATGCTTCTGTAATGGCACGACCTTTCAAATCGCCATTACTGGGAATATTTAACCCCAGAATCCGAGCAAGTGTAGGTGTGACATCAGCATTACTGACGGGTGCATAGTCTACATAGCCTTGTTTAAAATCAGGGCCAATCGCCTCCATGTTATTGAAGGTATCACCTCGACCAAAGCTGCCATGCATTCCCTGACCTTGCTGCAAAGTTGTATCAGCAATTTCTACTTGAGCTTGAGGGTTGTTTGGGTTATTTGGGTCGGTGCTAAAGGTTTTGAAGTTAATCACAATAGATGGAACTGGTGTTTGAGCATCACCTTGTAGCCCGATCGCACTTAGAGGTAAAGCACCTGGGATATTTCCATAGGCATCGTCTACAAAAATACCACTGATGTAGTCTTTCTGTGAGAGCAAATTCACTACCTGTTTAGCGAAGTCAGCATTGCCATTGGGTAAATAAATCAGGTCAGAACCACCATTGGCAGCTACAACTATCTTTGCGCCTGAGTCGAGTTGACCATTAATTACCTGACCTGTACCACCAATTACCCCATTCCCAGAAATAGAATGTTGACCTTTTGTGGCATCAACAGTCGCATACTGGATGTGGTTTAGGTCTGGCGGGAGGGACGTAGGGTTAGGATCGTATAAAGGTAGACCTAAATCGTGAGCCAAATCAATCGCCACAAAACCTACTGGTAGAAATCCCGGATTTACGTCCGCATAAGTTTGGGTGGCAGCATAACTTGTAGTTTTTGTGCCTTGGCTATCAATAGCTTGTTTGCTGATGGTAGAAAAACCGTGGTCGGAAGTAATAAAGACATCAGTAGTCTTGTCTAAGCCTGTACTCTTGAGATAATCAAGAAGCTGCTTTAAATTATCATCAGCATTTTTGACCCCAGCTTTTGAAGTTGCACCATTGATACCTGGTGTCAAGGTGTTTAAGCTATCACCTTGATTGTGTTGACTACCATCGGGATCTCTTGACCAGTAAACCAATGCGAATGGTTTACCATCTTCCTGAAACTTGGGTAAAATTACCTTGGTTGTGGCATCTGCAAAGTATTGTTGTTGAGCCACATTGGCATTCAGGGTGCCAGGAGTTGTATTGTTACCAGCTGGCTGGACTCGCGTTGTCGGTTTTACATCTAAACCCGCAGCTTGTAAGCGAGCAACAATATCTGGATCGAGAGGAACAGCAGAAGGTGAACCTGCGGCTGTATTCGGCGGTGTCGCACCATTTGTACTGTCATCAATAATTATTGTATCGGGAGTAGGAATAGTACCTGTAGTAACACCTTCTCGGTTAACTTGTGTGACATCTTGGATGGCAACTGGCCCTAATTTACCAACTGCTGCCGTGTTGAAACCCTGCGATCGCGCGTAAGCTAGAAGTGACTCTTCATTTAAAAAGTTATTACCAGGAAACTTTTCATCAATATCCCCCAGAACCGCATCATTTTCAATGAATGGCGTAACACTACCATTGGCATTAGGACTGGGAAAACCAGTGTAGATAGTGTTACTAAAGTCACCTGTATCACCAAGATAATGCCCCGTGGCGATCGCAGAAGCATTGGGGGTGGTAAATGTTGGAAACAGCGAATGACTATTGGCGAAAGTAACTCCCTGTTGACGGACACCATATAAAGTTGGGGTATCAGTGGGGTTTATAGAACCGTTACGCAATCCATCTGCAACAAAAATAATGACATTTCTACCGTTGCCATTTGTATCAGCCATGCCTACTACTCCTTAAGTATTGTGAGCTACAGTTAATCGCAGCAATTGGTGAATGTAGTAATGAGCCATTAATTACACTCAACCCAAACAAAAATTATTGGCTACAGAAACCTGAGTAGTATTTGGCAACAAAATGCTTAGTGTCCACACAAATTAGTGCAGACAATTAAATGAACTTAACTTTGGTTACTGTCTCAAAAGATAGTTGTTCCATGTTTAAGGAAAGTTATAAACAAGTTAAGATTTGGGACAAAAAAAGAAGGATATTTATGAATAAAAAGATCCCCGACTTCTTCAAGAAGTCGGGGATCTGAGCAAATCAAATATGATTGCTATATCACTCCCCTGCATTCGCAAAATCGCTACAGCTTAATTAATTTTGAATGTTGAATCTAAGCTGTAATCATCTTTTGGCTAAACGACACTAGCAGAAAAAACGAAATCATTTGCTGTCAGGCTAGTTGATGTAATTCCCAGTAATGAAGCTAACTCTGTGTTTCCGGTTTTCACGATAGTATCGCTACCCTGTTGTAACAGTGTTAAAGCACTAAACTGAGTAATACCAACACCGCCAAGCCCGATTTTATCAATGCCGATCGCAAAATCAGTCACAATGTTTTTGCTCGTTGGCAGACTGGCGTTAGCAATCCAGAATTGGTCAACACCAGTACCACCAGTCAGGCTATTACTACCCCCTTGACCAGCAAATAACACATCATCACCATCGCCACCAAATAGCGAGTCATTGGCATTGGAGAAGAGTTTATCGTCGCCAGAACCACCGTAGAGACGGTTATTGCTACCGCCACTGGTAAGTGTATCGTTACCTGAGCCACCAAATAATGATTGACGAGAACCTTCAATTACTGAGAGATTATCATCACCTGCCGCTCCAAGTAAATTATTACTACCACTAGCTTCAACTACGGTAATAACATCATTACCATTACCACCATCGGCAGTAGTATTTTGAGCCGGGCCGTTTTGACCAATAAAGATCCGATCGTTACCCTCTCCGCCGGACACTGAAGAGTCTCTACCGACTAGCACTGTATCATCACCGTTTCCAGTTTGAATTGTGTTACCAGTAGTACCCTCTACAAAATCCGCTCCGTCACCTGTTAATAAGGTTTGATTTGGCTGAACGGTAACATTATCGCCAGTAGTGGAGCCAAAATTAATTGCTTCAGGTTGTGGTTGACCTAAGCCAGGAGCAAGATTAAGCGGCTTCTCCAACTTCAGCAGTAGAATTTCATTGTTGTCTATGACTGGATTTTGAGGATCATTCCCCGGACGACCTGTAGAGAAAGGATAGTTGTTATCATTGGCTACCAAAATGGTATTTTTGTCAACAACTAGAACATTTTCAATGGTTTGGAATGGGAAATCAAAGGTGGTCTTACCGTCCCCATTCAGGTCGTTGGGGTCTTTGATGTTTAACAAGTCTGCAACTTCTTCTTTCGCTACATAGCCATTAGAATCTGTCTTAGACAAGTCTATTTTGTAAATCCTCTTAAATTTAGCCGCAGCGCCTTGATTGTTATCCCGTTCAATGACCAGGTACTCATTGTCATTAATGACTGCTAAATCCCCGATAGAATTTGACGGATTATCCAATCTGTAGTAGCGTAGCTGATTGCTGTATTTGTGGCTAGCGAGGTCAAATTCGTTAATCCGCAAAGCACCAGGAGTATCGCCTTGAACCGTACCTTCTAGGAGGAAATAGAGCTTGGTTTTGCTGGCGTTAATTGCTCCACCCTCAAAACCTTTGGAACTACCCAAGTTAGCAAAGGCATCACCTGAAAGCACATCGGGATTTTGTGGCGATCGCACTACATTATACTGAGGATTATCTCTGAGTTGATCCCGTACTTCATCCGCGATATCTGGGAAATCACTAAATAGCGCGTCTACGCCTAATTGATAGAACTGCTGAATTTCTAGTGCTAGCTGGCCTTTGTAATCTGCTGCTAAGTATTGATCTTCTGCTCGGAAGGTATAAGGATGAACCTGCAACCCTGCATTATGAGCATCTTGAATTAAGGTAGAGGGAGCTAATGTTGTCTTATCAGCATCATTGACTACTCCATCTCCATTCACATCATCGGCTTTGCCATCACCATTAGCATCAGTACCTTTGACGCTAACAATCATCCGCTTCCAAGGACCAATGCCGTCAGCATAAGTGGCAACTTCAGCCAAGCCTTGGGGTGTTCGCAAGTCGCCATAGGTGCGAGTGTCACCACTTACTTTCAAGTCATAGGGCTGACTTTCTATAATCTTGCCATTGATATCAATGTCACTTGCATCTAGAAGTTGAATCAGTGGAATATCTACCCCTGCCGCAGGCATGATGGTATCATGCAGTTCTTTGAGGTTACTGACTTCAAAGGACTGGATGAAGATGCGACTGGGGTCAGTGAAGTTATTTGCCTTCAGCGTATCAATTAGTAACTGACTGATGTTTCGGTGTATTTTGTCCGTAGTGCCTACATAAGTAGCTTCATTGGCAAAATAGGTTGGATGCTTCGTTTCAGGGTAGATGCCAATCTTTTTACCTGTCTCGGCTTCTACTTGCTTAACCAAATTGATGATTTCTGTGAAGGTAGGAATCTCAAATTGATCGTCAAAGGAATGATCTCTAAAAGGTAGACGTTCTTCTGCGCGCAAAGTCTTGATTTCAGCTAAAGTGAAGTCTTCAGCAAACCAACCTGTAATTGTGTTTCCATCTAAACTTACCGTTTTTTTGCGATCGGCAAACTCTGGATGCTTGTAAACATCTGTGGTTGTATTGTTGAAATTGACAGTGCCATCAGCGTTCAAAACTGCTAAAGCAGGTTCATGGCGAGCAATTAGCACTCCATCTTTTGTTACTACCAAGTCAGGCTCAATGAAGTCAGCACCTCGCGCAATTGCTTGCTTATAAGACTCTAAGGTGTGTTCTGGACGATAGCCACTTGCACCTCTGTGACCAATGACCTTAGGTGCTTCTCCATTTAAAGTTTTGAAATGGTCGGGTGTCGCAATGGGAGCTTCTAACAACTTACCAGTGGCATCAAAATGCAGTAGGTAAGGGCCAAACTCATCTCCAACCCAGATTGTCCCATCTTTATCAAAGACGAATGACTCTACATCAAAGTCTGCACCAGTTAGTAATCTGTCATTAGTTGCTTCGTTAACAATTCCAAAAGGAACTTTGTGGTTAGGGTCAGAAAATTGGATGTAGTCTAAGACTTTAACGCTGCCATCTCCATTTTCTATTCCCTTAAAATTCGGGTCTAGACGATTGATCCGCAGTAGAAAATCTGCACTATTATCTTTGCTACCGTAGCCATTATCTGAGAGGAAGTAGAGAGAGTTGCTGTTAGCAAATTGGACACCGCTAAAACCCTGTATTGGCTGTCCTGGGAAAGGCCCGGTTCTGCCATTGGCGGAAATTCCCTGACCAGAAGTTGGCCCATTACCAAAGGTATCAGCAGGTAATGAAGCAAAACCAACTAACTCAACTTGGGGTATAGGTGTCGCCAGTATAAGTTGACCACCGCGGCTGTGTTCACCATTAAGTACATTCAACTGGTTTGGATCTACACCATTGACTACACCGCTAGCTTGGACATCAAATAAGTAGGAACTGCGACCCAGTTGAGGATTAGAGGCGGCTTCTATAATCCCAGAGCTTTCCCAAGAACCAAGTTCAGTATTAAAGGCAGTACCTTGGGCATTTTGGTCAACTTCAAACAGAGGTTTAATAGTATCGGTGGCAATATCGTAAGACCAAACGCGATCGTTACGCTGTTGGGCATTTATGATTTCCCCACCGCGACCGGCTGTATCCTCTTGGAGTAAGAGTTTGCCATTTCGGTCAACAGTTACGTTGTCGTAGCTTACCCCTGTATTCGGGCCGCCAGTTAGCAACAATTCAAAGTTGTTAATCTCTGCTGTTGGGTCACTTGCATTCAGGCTGAAGCGATAAGCCTTACCAAAAGCATTATCTTCAACATTTGTACCGGGAACTGTATCTGTATTCCCGGTAGTAACAAAGTAGAAAGTACCTGGATTGTTTGGGTCTTCGGTTATATCTTCCAGACGACGGAAGTTTGTAGAACGGAGTACGCCATTATCGCTGCCATTGACCCAATCACTCAGAGAAGTACCATTATTGAGTAGCTCGTCGTCTGAACGGTCTTCTGTACCTTTGGTATTATAAATTGCTGACCGATCGACCTTAGTCCAAGTAGCTTTTACCTTTGTTCCTTCTGCGACAGTTTCGTTGTCATATCCTGTTACCTTCAGGACATACAAATCTCCATCTTTCAAGCCATTGGGGTCTTCTGCTGTCTGATTACCAACGAACATATACAGTTCGCCATCACCATTGTCTTCGGTTGACAGTAAAACTGTTTTACCGGAATTGGTGGCGCGATACTGAGATGCTGCTAGTACGTTTTCTTTGGCGAAGCGACCCAAACCATCTATGGATTGAGCTGTACCATTAGTTGTTATTGCCCAACCTAAACTATTACCATCCTGCTCATCAGCACTAAAGAATATTGGCCCACCTTCAAAGCCGTAAGTTGCTAAGTAGGCTGAACAGAATCTACCAAAGTTAATACCTGTTTGGGTTACAGCATCGGATGTAACTGTAATTTTGCCTAATTCATTACCTTTACTATCAACCGCTTTCTCTATTAGGTCTTTACCACCTACTAGTCTCCAGTTTTTGTCAAATTGCAATAGCGAAATTCTACCGCCTGTAATTTGTCCAGAAATTGTGCTGGAGAAATCTGTTTTGGTAGTGTTACTTAATTCATGGTTGACAAATACATAGTAAGCATCGTCAGTCTCATAAATGCCCAGACCGTCAGGGATGCCTGTAAAAGCATACTTTTCAGTACCACTAGGGACAAAGGAACCAAATTCACCCTCTAGCAATGGGATTTCATCGCCAACTGTCAACAGTTGATTCAGTCTGTAATTTGATCCATCAAGTGCCTGAATATAAGCGGGAGTCGTTGTTCTTCCGTTCTCAATTGCCATAATTTAGAATGTTTTTTGGGTATTTGGATTTAGCTACATCACAAACTATTCAAGTTATCCAATTACATCACTTGGGGAAAAACCACGTTTTTAATAAACTGGAATTATGGGAATATTTCAGAATTAAAAAAGTTTAATTTCAGTAATATTCTGCAATTAATTCCGAGAATACATTTACAAAAAACGTGTTTTTTCAGAGTTGTTGAAAGCTGGAGTAATGAATGATAGTCGTAATTCACTACTAATCTGTGCTATCGAGTACAAGTATGCAACTAGATTTCAAGCTTAAGTTTGTCGATAGTAGTTATGAAAGAACTTGAGCATTATTAATATTTTCATTAAAAGATTAAGAAAAGAATAAGTTAGGCAGAAGAAATGATTAAAGTATATAGCAATCCTATTTGAGTTGTGAAAAATATAGATTAGAAAATGAACCGCCTTCGTGCAGCGTCTCATTAGAGAAGGACGCCAAGGACGCAGAAGAAAGAAGAAAGAGAGATATAATTTTTACAGATTATCTAGGACTGCTATATCTAAGCTGCAAAAATAGTTTTTGTTGAATTTAAAAAATAAAGAATAAAAGTAATATCATGTCCGCTTAAACACTTATCATTGTCGTAAGTGATTTAGCGGACATGATATTAAATATAAATACAAATATAAATTTTCAATGATGATTATGAGGAGATAGAATTTGAATTCTATTAGTTTTAATTGGCTAGCGATCGCATCAAATTCCCAATCCAACAAATAAACTGTAGTGACGCACAGCTATACGTCACTACGAAAGGCTTTTCTATCAGAATCTAGGCAAAAAATTAAGCTCCTACACTAGCAGAGAAAACAAAATCATTGGCGGTAAGATTAGTTGATGTAATTCCAACTAATAAAACCAAATCAGTATTTCCTGTCTTCACTAAAGTGTCATTACTTTGTTGCAATAGTGTTAAACCACTAAATTGACTAACACCAATACCGCCAAGCCCGATTTTATCAATGCCGATCGCAAAGTCAGTCACGATATTCTTGCTAGTTGGCAGACTGGCGTTAGCAATCCAGAATTGGTCAGCACCAGTACCTCCACTGAGGCTATTACCACCCTGTTGACCAGCAAATAGCACATCATCACCGTCGCCACCAAACACGGAGTCATTGGCATTGGAGAAGAGTTTGTCATCACCAGAACCACCATAAAGACGGTTATTGCTGTCGTTACTGGTGAGGGTGTCGTTACCTGAACCACCGAATAATGATTGATGAGAACCTTCAATTACTGTGAGAGTATCATCACCTGCCGCCCCAAACAAATTATTACTACCACTAGCTTCCACCACGGTAATAACATCATTACCATTGCCACCATCAGCATTGGTATTTTTAGCCGGGCCATTTTGACCAATTACAATTTGATCGTCACCGTCTCCACCGGATACTGAAGAGTTGCTACCTACGAGTACAGTGTCATCACCGCTTCCAGCTTGGATTGTATTATTTTCAGTACCCTCGACAAAATCTGCGCCGTCACCTGCTAAGAGTGTTTTTCCTGGTTGAACTGTCACATTATCGCTGTTGCTAGAACCAAAATTGCCGGAGAAGGTTGTCAGGTTAGCAGGATTGCGAGGATCGTAACTAGTGGTGTCGATATTTAGAGAATTGGGCAAGGCATTGGCTATATTTTCCCAAGGTACTAGCTTGAAGTTAGAGTTGACATTTTCGCCATCGATGGTTTCGGCTGGTTCATTGGAGCCGTCTTGAGTGACAAATAAACCAAATGGGAAGTTAGGCCCCAGTGGCACGTTAATGACATCAGCGCCATCTGACTCTTGCACGCTGTCAATTGACCCATTGTTACCAATGGCAAAGTTACCCACGTATTCGTTATTACCTTCACGTGTGTAGGCAACAAAGGTGCTATCGCCTTGGCTGGATGCTAATAAGTAGCCTGTGCCGTTTTTGCCGTAGTAGATGGTCAACCCTTCAGCGTCATCGGTGAGGTGAGAACCACCCTCAAAACGGACGCGATCGATTAGCTTACCTGTTGTGCCACTATCCGGTTCTGCCTGGAATTTCCAAATGCCTACATCTTCTTGGGCGATGTAGAGAAAGCCGGTTTCTTGGTCAACCACCATACCTTCTGTTTGAGGAGAACGCCCTGCTGCGGTGGGTGAGGGGATGGTGAACTCGCGCACCAGTTCCGCCCCAATTTGACCATTACCTTTATCAATCAATTTGAATTGAGCTATGTCTCCAGTTTGGCGGCGACTGGTAAAGACATAGTAATCATTCGTTATGGGGCTACGGTATAAGGTAAGTCCGTAAGAACTGCGAGTTGATGCAGAATAGGGAGGTTCAAAAGGTGATGTTTGGAAGATTGTACCAATATTACTATCGGTGATATTTTCCAGGTATTGACCGGGAGTGGTGGGGTTGGGGTTGATTTTGAAGATTGCTAGTTTGTCATTTTGGCGATCGCTAGCAACGGCAATATCAATAGATTGATTGCCTAATTTAAAACCGTATTGCAAATCAATGTTGTTGTAGCGAATGCCACCGGGATTAACTGTTTGCAACAAATTACCAGACAAGTCATAAACCCGCAATCCAGCATTTTTGACTGAGGTTAAGACTAGGCTATTGGCAGCATTTGTGGCATTAACATAAATGGCAGGGTCATCAGCATCAGCATTTTGATCTACAACAGGTAGTGCTGGATCTTCATCGTCAAATAAATCGGGACGAGTTTCTACTGTGGGTGCAGCAGTGGGAACTAAGTCTGCACCCAAGGTGAGGATTTGGGTATATTGGGTACTACCAAAGTTGTTGTCACTCACCAACACAATGGACTGACGACCATCTGCTAGTTTGGGGCCGAAGGCAATGCCTTCTATATTATCCACTCCTGTAATCGGGTGATTTGCATCAGTAGGCAGATTGAGGTCAGTTAAATTCAACAGCAGACGTTTTTGAGCAGGTGCGATCACTGCTAGTTGTTCAGCACTCAAATTATTGAGAGAATCGTAGGAACTGATATCAGTTGCACCTTGCAAAGAAACTTCGTAGATTTTGATGGTGTTGCCTACACCTTGGGCAAAGGAGCGTTCCAACGCAAGGAAAGTGCCACGATTATCGATCGCTAATAAATCTGCCAAACCATTGTCAGCGGAGCCTGTGCTAGGGTTAGGCGATTCGGGTATTGCATCAGTAATATAGAGGTATTCTTTTTCTGCTTGTCCTGTAACCAGATTATATTGCAGAATCCGGGAACGGCTGCCACTGGTGAGTGAAGCCTTTAATCCATCTTGAGAGAGGGCGTTTTCAGTGGCGGTGAATAGGGTTTTCTGGTCGGGTGTAATGGTAAGGCTTTCAAAGGCTAAGTTATTGTAAACACCTGATGTCTGCGTATCACCTGCATCGACAATACCATCGCCATTGGTATCTTGAACTACTGGTAGGAATTTACTGGGGACAAGTAGTGAGCGTACCTCTTGCCCTGTAGCTAAGGAAAACTCTTTAATAAAGGGATTGGTAACACGACCTGCACTAGGATTAACTTCACCTTCCGAAGAGATGAAAACAGTCCCATTGTTGGTTAAAGCAATACCTTCTGGGTCGAGGCTGTTAAGAGCAAAGAAGTTGCCGTTGTTATTTTTGAGGGGTGTGACATTGGTAAAAGTCACCCCGGAATCATTGGCAGTGAAGGTATAAAAACGGGCTGGGGCAACTTGGGAGCGATCGTCTGAGATTGCGTAATATCGATTATTTGCGGCATCATAAGTGACACCAGAAAGTCCACCCACTGGAGTCTGTACCCCATTTACTGTTCCCGCCGCACCAGTAGGAATAAAGCCTGTGGGAAAAATACTCTGCCTCACAAACCCCACATTGGGAATGGTTGTCCCTGGTTCATCGAACTGAGGAAAGCGAATTGTGTTTGTAGTAACCATAGTTAAATTTCAAGATAGATTCCAAGAAAATTGGGAGTGGGCGTTTCTTGCAAAAGCCTTCATTTCAAACTCTTACTTTCTACGCCTGTGTTACCTCACGCGATGTGCGACTTATTCTTGAAACCCCACTTCCAAACCTCTCCCCGAAACAGAGAGAGGCTTTGATTCTCGCTCCCCAACGCTTGTAGGGAAGGGGTTGGGGGTTAGGTCTGAGAGAAAGTCGTACACGGCGTTACCTCATGCGATCGCTCTCAAGTTTCCCCAAAGGGCGATCGCTTGAATGTGCGTTAAACAAACACGAAACGAGTATCTGTTGCCAAATTGGTATTGCGATTTAACCCGTTTTCTACAACAGCAATCAATTCCGTTCCATTGTTGGTGAAAATGCCTACATCCGATCTAACTGACCCTAGTGAGTAATTGTTAGCAACTCCCTTAAGCTGAATCTGATCGTTTGCTTGGAAGTTGATAATATCGGCGTAATCACTGTTACGGGAACTAGTATAGAAAACTGAACTAGCATCACCTAAAACGTAAGTATCTGCACCCTGATCGCCGTTGAGGAGGTCAATTTCGTTTGTACCTCCTCCCCAACCAATGAGGCGGTCATTACCATTGCCTCCAGAAAGTGCATCACTGCCAAGTCCACCTAAGATTGTGTCATTACCATCGCCGCCAAGGAGTACATCTATACCTCCTTTGCCATCAAGGTAATCATTGCCCGATCCACCGTCAATTAACTCACTGGTATTAGTGCCGATGACGCGATCGCTTCCAGCGAGAGCATTGACTATGTATCTGTTCAAACCAGTAAGCTCGCTGACAAAGATGATGTCGTTGCCAGATGTCGCCTTATTATTGGCAACAGTCAGGTCAAAAGAATCGCTAACATTAGCGCCACTCTTATCAGTGGCGGTAACTGTGACTGCAAATATCCCAGCTTGAGAAATATTGCCAGATACTACACCTGTGTTAGCAACGATACTAGAACCAGTGGGTAAGCCCGTAGCGCTGTAGCTGAGGGTATCGCCTCGATCTACGTCAGTAAATTTATTGCTGACATTGAAGGAGAAAGCTTTATTCGTAGAGATAATTTGGTCGTCAATGGGTTGCACTACCGTGGGTGCTTCATTGAGATCGTTAACTTGGATCGTCAATGCCTTTTCTACGAAAAGTCCACCATTATCGGTGCTGCGTACCCGAATGCTGTAGGAAGATTTGCTTTCAAAGTCTGGGGAAGCGTTGATTTTTAAAGTGTTGTTGGCGATCGCAAATGCAGCGTTATCTGCATCACCAGTCCCAGCAACTAAGCTGTAGCTGAAAGTGTTACCTGTATCCGGGTCAGTAGTAGTAAATGTACTTACCACTGTATTTGCTGGAACATTTTCATTGACACTGGTAACATTCAATGAAATATCTGTAGGAGCAGTATTTCCGGGCAAATTAAACCGAGCTAGGCTGGGGTCATGATCGCTATCCTGATCGGCAAACTCTGAGTTGATGTGAACTACATCGTACCCATCCAGTTTACTGAGCAAACTACTACTTACTAAAACGTGGTCAAGTGTCTGGGCGTTGCCTTCAAAGTTGTAGGTGTAACGCTCGTTTGCAGGCAGGGTTTCAATTAGAGAAGTCAGTCCAGCGCTTTCTAAAATGCTGACGGGGTTAGAGAACTCAAAATCATTTAAGTCACCCGCTACTATTACATTGGCATTGGGGGCGATCGCTAAAATACTTTGGACAAAGTTTTTCACCACCGTAGCTTGTTGCTGACGCTGCACTTCGCTACTGAGGGTTGGCGGTTGGTTTGGCCCGTATAGCGGTTGGTCGCCACCTTTAGAATTAAAGTGGTTGCCAATTATATAAACAGTTTTACCGTTGAAAGTAAATTCACCAACTAAGGGTTTACGACTGCTAGTAAAGGCGGGATTGGTGGGGTCAATCAAACCAGGACTATTAGAAACTGTAGGAACACCAGAGACGTTAGTGACTGTAGTGTTGGAGGTGGAAGTACCACCAGGGCGATCTACAAAGCTGACACGATTGGGATTAAACAAGAAACCCACTCGAATATTGCCACCCGGTTCACCGCCATTAGTATCGTCTACTGGGTTGATTTGGCGATATTGATATGTGGGGCCACCAGCAGCAGTAATTGCATTAATTAATGTTTGGAAAGTGGTGCTGGCATCAACGACGCTATCATTCGTCGGCCCGTTATTGTCCTGAATTTCTTCGAGACTAATGATATCTGGTGATTTGAGGTTATTAACAATGCGGCTGGCAAGGTTGTTAAACTTGGTTGCACCATCACCTGGGTCAAGGTTTTCGACGTTGAAGGTAGCAACTGTTAATTGATCGGTGGTGGGAGTTAAATTAGTAACTTCCTTGGTCAGCGTGTTGGAAGTTACACTTACCGAGGTTGGTAGAACTTCGTAGTTGCTGAAACTATAATCGACCACACCCGTAATCGTTCCGAATGTCGCACCGACGTTAACTTGGGGTGAGCTACCAGAGGTAAATAGAGTATCATCAATTTGGATACGCTCTGGATTAAAATCATTGGGACTAATTACCACACCACCGCGCGCTGTGCGTCCGGTAGCATTAGCGCCGTTATCTCCCAGTAACCAAATCTCTCCAAAAGAATTAGTCGGACTAACTGCCACAGGATTATTTACCTGTACTCGCATTGCTTCCAAGCTTTCGTAGAAATCAATGCCATCTTGGGCAGGGTCAAAGGTGGTCGTTCCAGTTTCGATATTACCAGTAGTATCGTTGTCGATTACCGACGTTGGGATAGTTCTGCCACCATTACCCAAAATTATGGCAGTTGGTAAAGCATTGCCACTGGAGAGTTTGGTAATCGTGGGGGTAATAATCTCTGTGGTCGTCAGGTTGGCGCTGGTAGCACCACCAGGACGGAACTCGCTCACTGTACCGCCGACTAATACAGAATCACCCACTTGCACAGTTGGGGCTGATGAGGTAAAAACAAAAATACCTTCAGAAGTGCGATCGTCGTTATCTGGGTTGGGGTCTTGCAAATAGAAGCCATTAGATTTTAGGGCTGTGACAATTCCTGCGACATCAGCGACTTTTTGCCCATTTAACGGCGAGATGTGAGATGCGCCTTGGATGTCGTGAATGCGAGGAGTGAGGACTACAGCGCCGAGTGTAATGCTATCGGTGCGGAACTTTTTGAAGTTGTTCTGTGATAAATCTTTGGCTGCTGTACCGTCGTTGTACAGAACGCTATTGCCATCATCACTGACGAATTGAATTTGCGAAGTATCTGTTAAGTTGTCAGGGATGGTGATAATTCCTTCGGGGTTGAAGCTAGGAGGGAATGTCGCCGCCCGCAATTGGGGAGCGCTGTTGGGGTTGCCATCCCAAGTGTAGAGGCGGAAATCATTCGGGGCTACTCCTGCGTCTCCTGCTGGGCCAGCAATAATCACATACTGGTTATTGGCATTCTTGCGAATTTCTCGAATACCCCGACCACCTAAATCTAATTCGATGGGAGCGCCAAATTGTGCCGAGCCTTGTGTACCACCATTACTAGCTGATATCAAGCTAGCAAAGTTAGTGACGGGAACGATGAGTGCGTTGGAGCGTCCAGAGGGGGGAACTTGGGGAGCGCGGAAGGCAATATAGGCTGTGGTATTGTCGGGGGAAACTTCTAAGCCTTCAATGTTATAGCCGTCCGCTTGCTTCGACCCGACATTAGTGGCAGCACTGGCAGCCAAACCGTAGTAATTAGCTCCCTTACCGTGACCGTTGGTGACATCCCAGTTGATGATGTCTTCCTTTAAAAAGTCATAGCGACCTACATAACTGAGTGTGGTGGATGCTCCCGTACCACTAATATCTGTAGCAAAAATGCGATCGCGGTTAGGGCGAGATTTCCCATCATCGCTATTGCTTTGTGATCCTAGCCAGAAAATACGATTGCCTACTTTTGTAGAAGCTTCCAAATCGACTTCTCGATTTTCGGTCAGTCCAAGAGAACTTGTGAAGTCAAACCCAGTTATCGGTAGTCCCGACTTGCTGGAATCGTAGAGGCGCAAAACTTGATTTTCGTCATCGGCTTCTAAGAAGAATGTCCCACCCACGGGAATAGCTGTAGAGGCATCACTCGTACCCGTTAAAAATTGAGTTGTAGCAGTACCATCATTCGCCGATGCTGCGTAGGCGATCGCATAGTTAGCAGTACTAGTACCATCACTGACACTTACTGTAATGTTTGCAGTCCCAACACCGACAGGATTAATTTTGAGATTGCGACTGCTGCCAGTGCCAGTTAGGGTGAGGTTGCCGTTAGGAACCACTGCGGCATTATTGCTGGTGACTGTGACAGTCAAATTATCTACAGGGGTATCGGAATCCGCGATCGTAAAGTTTATACCCAAGGTTTTTGCCGGATCGTTGGGGTTGCCAATTACACCGCTAATTGCCCCCGTCCCTGTAGCAGCCAAAGCACCGTTAGCATCTAATAAGTCTGTGGTGCTGGCTGTGTCCAGTTGAATAGTTGGCGCTGTCGGAGTTGTGGTATTAATAATGTAAATGCCTGGGCTGCCAATGTCCCCGGCGGCTGAATAAGAGTTGTTGGCATCACCTACCGAGGAAAGCTGCCATTTGGTGATATCGTTACTACCAAGATTTGCATTGCTAGTGGAGCCGCTAACATTTTGGGTGCGAATACTACCTGCAATAGTTTGATCGTTATAAGTGAGGCGATCGATGAGACTATTAGAAGCATTGTAGATATTGATTTCGTCAGCACGTCCGAGGTTGTTGGCGTTACCACCGAGAACTTTCACAGAAGCAGGAAGACTCCAAGCGGTGCGGAAAGCCGCAGCAGTAGCTTCTGTAATAATTACGGACTCCCCAGACGCAACGGTTCCGAAACCACTCAAGTTAAATGAGCCGGGGGTGCGAGTATCGTCGTCAAAACTCCATCCCGTTAAATCTATGGCTGTATTACTAACGTTAGTCAATTCGACAAATTCACCAGTAGCAGCACTACTGTACATATACTCGGTGATTCGGAGAGTAGACGAAGCCGAATCGTTGTCGGTAATGTTTACTGCAAGTCCAGGAATTGTAATGGCGTTGTAGTTAGTATCTGTACTAGTTGCTGTATGAGTAATGGTGTTAGAATGATTTCCTTCAACCAAGCCATCATTTACCGCAGTTACTATTACGGTTTGGGCTACGTTCCAGTTGGCAGGAGTGAAAGTTAAGCTATTAACGTTGGTTGTGGTTTTTGTTTGAATATCGCCATTATTGATATTGATGGTAACATTTGCTGTTGGCTGGCTATTCAAGACTACTGTGTAAGAATCTGTAGCACCACCTTCAGTTACACCTGTGCTACCCCCTGATTGGGTAATGGTGACACCTGCTGAACTAGGAACAGGTACCGATAAAGAAAAATCATCGATCGCTAGAGCATGATCGTTTCCAGGATCGTTATTTTCAATCCAACGAAACCAGAGTGTACTGTTATTTCCCCAATTTAAGGTATTGAGTGTACCACCCAGATTAGCTACTCGACCAGCTACATTTCCATCAACCACAGCAACACTTGTAGTTGCTATAGGAGAAGTCCAATTAAAGTTTCCACCAAGGGTAGTCCAATTAGGAACTGTAGTAAAGGATGTACCAAATCCGTACTCTAGAACCATTGACTGAGCAGTAGCGTTTCCATTGTTGCGCCATTGTTCACCATTAAAAGCAACATTTAGGCTGTTAATGGTTGAGCCAGTGGTATTTGTGGCAGAAAAGGCAATCCATCCAGCAACGGCTCCTAATGCGGGATTACCAAAGTAGGCTCCTCCTGAACCAAGCCCCCCTAACGCCCGATCGGTCGAGCCTGTTGAACCATAACTGTAAAAACCGCCAGAATTAGCACTTCCATTGTTTGCTGTGTAAGTCGCGATCGCATTACCAGGAACAGGCTGACTGAAAAGAGACCAGCCAGCTAATGTAGTATCATTACTCCAAGGAGTAGTAGAAGTACTTGTGGTAAGACCATCAAAATCTTGAGAATAGGAACCACTGAAATTAACAGGCATACCGACACCTCAGTAAATAAATAGTTGTTTTTTGAGCAATCAGCAACGCTTTGAAAAGTCAGATGAAGTATGAAGTACGATTGCTTACTGATTAAGTGCGATCGCCCTTGGTAATTATCCAAAACACTATTCAAAAAGCGATCGCAGGTTTCGCAATGCTTTAAAAAGTGCCTGAAAATTTGGTATCAAGAATAATTTCTCGTCGTAGTAAAATACATCACATTAAAATGTAATGTTCATACAGATAAAATCATTTACATATTTAAGCTCCTGAGAATAAAGTGGGTATCTGAGACTTATTCGTGGGGCGATCGCAAGACAATATCAGCATAAAAAAATTGAGTATGTAGCATAAAATAAGTACATACTTTACTAGTATTAATTCGTATTCCTTAATTTCAAACTATCCCGGTAAGTTTAAGAGACAGCTAGCAAAAGGTTAAAACAATAAATATTTGGTAGTTAGTTGCCCTCAGATATACACTAGTACAAGAAAGCAAAAGTAAAAAGGCAAAAGTAAAAAGAAAGAATGCTTATTTTGTAAGCTTTCTGGCTATTGTAAATGGGTGGTTTATTTCCGCCGTGTTGTACTAGTAGTCTGTCCCATTAAATTTGTTGGGCTGCTAGATCCCCGACTTCTTTAAGAAGTCGGGGATCTGAACACCACTAACCTCTCAAAGTATTCCAAGCTCTTGCGCCATTTAAAATGTTCGCGCAGTGTTCGCACCAGAAGACAACTCTTCCCAGTCCCCAATCCCCAGTCCGTAGTGTATGATCGATAAGGTTATTCGGTTCTGGTGGGAGTCAGCTACCAGAGGTAACGGGGAAAGTTCGGTGTAAATCCGGCGCTGTCCCGCAACTGTGAACCAATTTGAGATTAAGGAACTCAGGAATCGAAAATCTCAAATTGAGTGAGTCAGGATGCCCGCCGAAATAGATTTATCAGTTTCACATATCTGCGAGGTACAGATGACTACTACTGTAAATATTTCCCCAACCAGTCCCTTGGGTGTTGCTGAACATACTTTATTTGTTTGCAAAACTTGTGCCAGTGTTTGGCAAAATGGCAAACCTTTCGGTGAAACTGGTGGTCAAAAACTTCTAAACCAACTTCAGCAGCTTGCACAAGATTGGGATTTACGAGATCAATTCCCGATTCAGGAAGTTGAATGTATGAGTGCTTGTAATCGTTCTTGTGTAGTTGCCTTTACTGCCAAAGGCAAATTAACATATTTATTTGGTGACTTAGGCGTTGATGGTAGTGCCTCTGCGGTACTGCAATGTGCTAGTCAATACTATGGCAAAGCAGATGGTTTACTGCCTTGGTCAGAGCGTCCAGAAGGAATGAAAAAGGGCATTTTAGCAAAAATTCCACCTTTATAAAGAAGAACTCAGAATCAATAGTCAACGAAGAGGAAAAGGGGCAGGGGGCAGGGAGGAAACCCCATAAATAAAAGGGAAAAGGGATGAACAGTTCGCCCACAAGGGGCGAGGTTTTTACCTTTCCCCCTTCCCCTTCTTCATAAATTTAACGTGAGTTCGACAAGTCTTATTTGACCTCTCCCCCAGCCCCTCTCCGACACGGAGAGGGGAGCAAAAAGCTTAATTTTTCGTTGCTCCTCCCTTTCCGTTTCGGAGAGGGAGGTTGGGAGGGAGAGGTTCATCGAACTCACGTTAAATTTAGGGGCTTGAAACCCTTTTTGCAGTGGAATTCCAGTATCTTTCCCCCCACCTCCCTGCTCCCTGCTCCCCTGCCTCTTGGTCAGAATACCCTTTATAGGTAGAGTATTATGAATTCTGATTGCAGGACTCCCCCAAGCAATGCTGACTGAAATTTTGCCTTTCCGCTTTGAGTTAGACACGATCGCGATCGCCGGAGCGAGTTTGTGGTCATTGGCGCTATATTTAGGTTTTTCCACAACCAGGGAATGGGTAATTAAGCAACTCAATCGCTGGTTTAACTTTGCCGAGCGATCGCTTTATACCAGCCAGTCAGAATTTGAAAAGACTCGTAAAGCTAGAGAATCCCAAAACGCTTTCTACGCCTCATTATTTAGCATTGTGCCTTTTTTGGTAGTCGGCACTTTATTTAACTGGGGTCTGGAAATTAGTTTAGGTGAAAGTTGGGGAATTAGTACAGGTATATTAGCCTGTATGGGTGCCGGCATTTATGAACTTGGGCGCAGAGATGCAGAATCCTCGGATTAAGAGAGATGAGGGAGATTAGGGCGAATGTTGCTCCCCCTGCTTCCTCATCTCCCTTATACCAATTCACGAAATTATTGATACAGATCACTTCCTCTGCTCCTCTGCTTGCCCATGTGTATCATTTTTTAAGTGAAATGGTATTATTTCCCAATTTCCTCGCTAACAATCTGTGCTATCTTTTGGGCAGCACCGCTTTCACCGCGAATATTACGGAGTTTAGCGCGGATTTCAGCCAATTTTTCTGGATGGGCTAATAAGTCTACAGTCATTTGTGCAACTTCTTGCGGTTGAAGTTTTCCCACAAGTTCGGGTACTATCTCTTCTTGTGCCCAGATATTTGGCCATGCTAATAAACCTTTGCGTTTCACGAATCTCAGAAATAGCCAATTAATTACCTTAGCAAAAGGCGTACCTAGCCCTGGCAGATTTGCTAACAACCCAGGTAAACCATCCCAAGAACGCATAGCGTCAAGTTGCTGCGTTGGCAGCAAAACAATCATTGGCACTCCTAAAGCACCGAGTTCGGCAGTGTTTGCCCCCACTGTAGTCAAGCAGATACAGCACTCGGATAATAAGTGATATGCAGGGTTTTCTTGCCACAGTTCTACAGTTAAACCCGTTGTTGTTTTTAGCAATGCTTTGCCTTTAGCCTCCTCTGGAACAATTAAGGAAGCACCGCCAAAGCCAAAAAATTTAGCAATAGAGTTCTTTTGAGGATCGGCAAAACTAGCTAAAGTTTGTAAATCTAAAGTTGGGGCTACAGGAATCACAAACTTGGTTTGGGGTCTTTGAGCGTAGATATATTCGGCAATACCTAAAAATAATGGCACTCCTTGAGCTAATTTTGCTGCTTTTGATCCAGGGAGTATACCAATTAATTCAGTTTTGAGTGATGGAATAATCGGCAGAGAAGAATTTGAATCTAGGCTTTCTCCTGCTTCACCTGCTGCTTCTAGCATCAAATCACCGACAACGGTGAATTTGTCAGCATATTTCTGGGGGACACGGGCAGCAACTTGGGGTTTCATCACGCCAAAGCGGTTAATCCATTTATACCAACGGGCTTCCCATTCGGCGTAAACTACTGTGCGATATCCGAGCTTTTTGCCTATAACTACGGGAAAAACTTGATCGCCGCCGAGAAAAACGACGACACCGCGATCGCACCAGTCCCAATGATCAAATGTTTTGCCCCAAAGCAAAAATTGCCAAAAATGCTCTGCTCCCTGAACTCTATCTACTTCTGGGTAAGAAAGAGCGATCACTCTTTCTTTGCCAGTCGCATTTGGGCAAGGTGACAATACCACAGAAATCCTGACGATGGAACGGTCATCGCCTAGTTCTTGCCGCAACGCCTTGACTACTGGACGCACCCAGGTTGTTACCTCACCTGGGCCATTGGAAAGGATGAGAATATCTACTTGAGTCATTAGTTAATGGTCAGGAGTTAGGGGCCATTAGTCAAGAAAAAAATATTACTAAATTTGTTCCTGTATTATGGGTATGTACTGTAACTTCTTAATAAGATTTTATAACCTTTTTCACATTTAATTTGCGTAGAGTCAGCAGTGAGGATGCTGTAGAAGAAATTACTCAACTCAGGGAAGCGATCTGGCACAATTGCGATCGTTGCAGTGCGTTCCAAGTGTAATTTTAGCGATCGGCCTCTGGTCTGTTATTAAACTGATATAATCTGGTCTATGTTCGATAATGTCTGCAAGTTTCTCGCCGAGTCATTTTCCAGCGACTTTGCAACTTGGCTACTCGGTGAACCAATAACTCTTACCCAACTTAGTCCATCTGAATTATCTCTTGAACCCATCCGCGCCGATGCACTAATTTTGTTGCAGTCCGATGAAATTGTCCTCCATCTCGAATTCCAAACGACACCTAAAGCCGATATTCCCTTTCGGATGAGTGATTATCGTTTGCGGGGGTATAGAAAATTTCCCCATAAGCGAATGCGTCAGGTAGTTATTTACCTAAAACCAAGCGATTCTGAGCTAGTCTATCAAACAGAATTTGTTCTAGAAAATAGCCTCCATAGATTTGAAGTAATTCGACTTTGGGAACAGCCAACCGAAGTATTTTTCAATTCTCCAGGTTTGCTACCCTTTGCAGCTTTAAGCCAAACCAACGATCAAACGCGAACTTTAGAAGAAGTCGCCCAAGTTATTGAAGCACTAAACGACACCCGAATCCGCAGTAATGTTGCTGCATCAACAGCAGTGTTAGCTGGGCTAGTATTAAATAAAGAGTTGATTAAAAAAATTTTGCGGAGTGATATTATGCGCGAATCTGTAATTTATCAAGATATTCTGCAAGAAGGGCTTACAAAAGGGCTTGAACAGGGTATTGAACAGGGTATTGAACAGGGCATTGAACAAGGTATTGAACAAGGTATTGAACAAAAAGCTCAGGAAATTGCTATTAAAATGATTAATAAAGGTATCAACCTGGAAATAATTGTTGATGTCACAGGTTTAACTGTTGAGCAGGTTCAAAAATTACAGGCGAAAACAAAAGATACTCAAACTGAGTGATATTATGCGCTAAGGGACTCGCGCCAAAATAAAGTACCAGTTGAAAACCCTGAATCCATCATAAAACAGTAAAACCTGATTGCTATATCGGTACATTATTTAATTGCAAGTCCCTAATCTGTGATTTATTAAGATATTCTGCAAGAACGACTGAAGCAAAAAGCCCAGTAAATTGCAGTAAATATGCTCAATCAAGCAGTGGAGGCTCTTGTTGATTCCATTGCCAACAAGACACCTATAAGCGTGATAGGATCAATATATTTAATCATATTTATAATGTCTTATAGTGACTTTTCGCTGTCAAAAGTCAAACGCGACTTTAACTTAACTACGGTTGAGAATGGACGGTTTTTACCCGAAACCCAGTCCATAGAACCTAGTATTTACCTCAAAGAAGCACTAAGCGAAGGACTACCACTAGCAACAGCAACAGGCTCAGAAAAAGCTCGATCAGAGTTAATTATTAGTCCAATCCTTGTAGAAGTTAGGAAAATTCTCGAACGTAAAGTCAGCTTTTTTTCGGGTGAAGATTTTACCGTCGCATCAGAATTAGGCTTAACTGGAGTATGTGATTTTTTAATTAGCCGCTCACCCGAACAAATATTTATTGAAGCTCCTGCGATCGTGATTATTGAAGCGAAAAAAGGTGATTTAAAACCTGGTTTAGGACAATGTGCAGCAGAAATGATTGCTCCGCAAAAGTTTAATGAAATCAATAATATACCGATTAAGACAATTTATGGTAGCGTCAGCAGCGGTACGGCTTGGCGATTTTTGAAATTAGAAGGGCAAACACTGAGTATTGATTTGAATGATTATACTGTTCCGCCAGTGGAAATACTATTGGGAATGTTGGTTTGGATGGTGCGGGAAGGTTGAAATGCAGAATTCAACGAAAATCGGCGGGAATCCCATCCCAACAAGAGGGGTGTCCAGGATAGCCGCCCGCCGATTTAGTCATTAGCACCAATGACTAATGACTAATGACTATAAGACTCATATTTGATTTGGTGAAAAACACTCAGTACACTTTTATTCCTGACTTCTCTGTTCCCCGTTCCCTCCCTGTCGCGCTTGCGCTGCGCTTCTCTGCGAGAGGCTTCTCTTTCAGAGACGCGAACGTCAACGCGCATCGTACAAATAATTTCAGGAATCAAAGCGGATTCCTATAATGACTTCAATTTCCTCCAGGCTTCAAGCCGGGGGATGAGTTAACCGAATCGAGTATGGGCATCCATTAAGGTGATAATTGCTGCTGTCTGTGTGATAGTTTTTCACCTCCCTGTGTATGCAAAACCTAGCTTCTCGGTGTGATGGCTTTTCTTATATATATGTAAGATTATTTGATTTTTTCTTTCACCAGAACTACTACAATTACTATTGATGCTAGATAATGGGAAGGCTTTGACATTTTCTTCCCAATCTAGCCCAGGAAACAATAATTAACACTTATGCGAACTCATTATTGCGGCGAACTCCGAAAAGAACATATTGGAGAAACAGTTACCTTTTACGGATGGGTAGACCGTCGCCGCGATCACGGTGGTGTGATATTTTTAGATTTACGCGATCGCACTGGAATCGTCCAAATCGTCAGTGACCCGCAACGCACCCCAGATTCTTACGAATATGCGAATGCTCTCCGAAATGAATATGTTGTCGAAATCACTGGTAGGGTAACGCAACGTCCCGAAGAATCGTTGAATACCCGCATTCCAACAGGCGAGGTTGAAATCTACGCCGATAAAATTAAACTCCTCAATGCTGTCCGCAAACAGTTACCTTTCCAAGTTTCTGTAGCTGATACCGAGACAGTGCGGGAAGACTTGCGGCTGAAATATCGTTATTTAGATTTGCGACGCGAACGCATGGCGCAAAATTTGCAACTGCGTCATCAAATTGTTAAAGCCATGCGTCGTTATTTGGAAGATTTGGAAGGTTTTATTGAAGTCGAAACCCCAATACTTACCCGTTCTACCCCAGAAGGGGCGCGGGATTATGTTCTACCCAGTCGCGTCAATCCTGGTGAGTGGTATGCTTTGCCGCAATCACCCCAGCTATTTAAACAATTGCTGATGGTATCTGGCTTAGATAGATATTATCAGATTGCCCGTTGCTTTCGTGATGAAGATTTACGCGCCGACAGACAACCAGAATTTACCCAGTTGGACATGGAAATGAGCTTCATGTCCCAAGAAGAAATTATCGAGCTAAACGAGAATTTAGTTTGCCATATCTTCAAAACCGTTAAAGACATTGAGTTACAGCGCCCTTTCCCACGTCTCACTTACGCTGAGGGGATGGAACGCTACGGTAGTGATAAACCAGATACCCGCTATGGTTTGGAATTAGTTGATGTCTCAGATATTGTGAAAGACTCTGGTTTCAAAGTCTTTCGGGACACTGTTACCAATGGTGGTATCGTCAAAATTCTGCCCATTCCCAACGGTAACGATGTAATTTCTAACGTCCGCATTAAACCAGGCGGCGACTTATTTAGAGAAGCCAGCGAAGCCGGTGCTAGAGGTTTAGCTTATATCCGCGTCAGGGATGATGGCGAAATTGACACCATTGGCGCGATTAAAGACAACTTAAGCGAAGCACAAAAACAAGAAATTTTACGCCGCACAGGTGCAAAAGCTGGACATCTGCTGTTGTTTGGGGCAGGGGAAGCTGCTACAGTTAATAAAACTTTAGATCGATTACGACAAGCGATCGCTAAAGAATTTAACTTAATTGATCCAGAAAAAATCAACTTACTCTGGATTACAGATTTCCCAATGTTCGAGTGGAATGCTGACGAAAAGCGTCTAGAAGCACTACACCACCCATTTACAGCACCACATCCCGATGATTTGAGCGATTTAAAAACTGCACGCGCTCAAGCTTACGACTTAGTACTTAACGGCGTAGAAGTTGGCGGCGGAAGTCTGCGGATTTATCAACGAGAAATTCAACAGCAAGTCTTTGAAGCTATTGGTTTATCTCCTGAAGAAGCACAAAGTAAATTTGGCTTTCTCTTAGAAGCATTTGAATATGGTACACCGCCGCATGGTGGCATCGCTTACGGTTTAGATCGTTTGGTAATGTTGCTAGCTGGAGAAGAATCTATTCGAGATGTCATTGCTTTTCCGAAGACGCAACAAGCGCGTTGTTTGTTAACAGATGCACCTTCGAGTGTAGATGCTAAACAGTTGAAAGAATTGCACGTTGCTTCAACTTATAAACCAAAGTCTTAGTGAACTAGAGAATTTTTCTAAGTAGGGTGGGCATTGCCCACCAATTACTTTAATTTAGAACGCAAAGATAATGAATAATATACCTCTTTGCTCACAAGCATAATTTGGATTTCAAAATTGTAGATGACAACAAACAAACTCAAAGCCTTAGAGCTTTTTGCTGGTATCGGTGGGTTTCGCCTGGGTATGGCGAATGCAAATATTCAAACAGTATGGGCAAATGATATTAACGAGCTTTGCTGTAAAGTTTATGAAAGTAATTTTGGCAAAGATTCTATTGTTTTAGGCGATATCGCAGCACAGTTACGAGCTTTGGGTATTGAGCCGGAAGTGTGAGTATGGGAGTGGGTTAAAAAACGCTGTAAGAGCAAAATTGCCAGGAAACCCCCTAGAAAGAAAAAACCCGCCGTAGCGGGTTACACAACAAAACTATGAACAATGAAAACTTGATTTAGTTGGAATACCTCATCTCAGCTTCTAGTTGACGAATCAGTTGTTCGTCGCCTTTTGCTCTGGCTACTTCCAAGCGATGCTCTAGGCTTTTTTGAATATTTGCTCTGTGAGCTTCTCGTGATTTGCTCACACTTTGTAGTCTATTTTGACTCATAGTGATTACCCTCTTTAATTATTTGCTGTATATCTTGCATCCTTAACATAACACACATTTTGTAGCTGTTGCTACAGAAAATTATAACTTTATAGATATTTTATCTTAAATATGTCTAAGAAGCAGATAGATCAACAACCACTTATAACTTTGCTCAGTGATTTTGGCGATCGCGATGTTTATGTAGGCATAATGAAGGGAGTCATAGCCCAAATCAACCCCAGGCTGACGATTGTAGACTTAACGCACCAAATTCCGCCGCAAGATATCGCCGCCGCAAGGTTTAGTTTGATGAATGCTTATCCCTATTTCCCAGTTGGGACAGTGCATCTGGCAGTAGTAGATCCGGGTGTGGGAAGCAAGCGACGAGCGATCGCAGTAGAATTTGCTCAAGGGTTTTTGGTCGGCCCGGATAATGGTATATTTAGCGGGGTACTCAGTCAAAGTCCTGCGATCGCCGCCGTTGAACTTACAAATCTTAACTATTGGCGAACTCCTCAACCAAGCAAGACTTTTCACGGTAGGGATATCTTTGCCCCAGTGGGAGCGAATCTTGCTAGTGGTGTACCCTTCAAACGGCTAGGACAAGAAATTGATCCAGCAAGTTTGGTAAAACTGGATATAGACAACTGCAACCAAACAACAACTGGTGTAGTAGGTTGTATTCAATATATTGACCACTTTGGCAACCTAGTGAGTAATATTCCAGGGAGTCACGTACAAGGCAAAACTTGGTATGTACAAGTGGGTGGGTTGACTATACCAGGTTGTGAAACTTACAGTGATGTCAAGCTGGGAGAGATAATAGCTTTAGTTGGCAGTCACGGCTGGGTAGAAATTGCCATTAATAGCGGTAATGTTCACTCACAGTTGCAGTTAGATTGCCAAGAAACGCTTCAAGTGGTGCTAACTTAAATACCACATCTCGATAGTGCCCCATCCAGAGAAACACCAAAGTTATATCCTCTTTCCACAGTTGGTAGATGTCCTGGGGGGAAGGTTTTAAAGTTTGGTTCCTTACCAGGTTTATACTCGTATCTTTTAGTTTGCTGATTATAGTTCCACTGAATCAGCCAGTCGCCTGTTAAGGTTTGCCATCCTACCGCGTCATACATCTTGCGATAGTTGTTTTTTTCTTCCCTCAAAATTTTTTCTTGAGCGCTAAAGCCCAACTTACCATCACTAGCTGTACTCCAAAGCCTGTCAATGGTTTTCAAATCAACACACGAAAGTGCATTCATTTCATCTTTCCCAATCGCACCCTCAGCCAGTGCCTTAGTCCCTGCAACATCTAGCATTCTCAGGTAAGTTTCTCGGTCAGATCCTTGCCAATCTTTGCTTTGTAAATATTTCTGCAACTGGCTGTAATCGACATTACGGGCTGTGGTAATTTCTATTTGCTTCAATGAGCTAGAATTAGTAGTTGTGTTGACTAAATTAGTGTTTCCTAGACTTTTGCTCTCAGACTTAGACCGTGTTAGCGAATATCCAATCCAGGCTAAAACAGCAAATATACCTATAAGACTTGCTGTGATGAGTAAAGTTAGCGCCAGAACAGTCTGATTATTCTTTGCCATTTTTGGATGCTTCTGATTACTTTGAATGCCCCAGGTAAAATTTAGTCTAATCATTACCAGATAATAGATGTATATTTTAGCTTTTTTTGAGAATTGTCAAGATTAATACATATACAAAACAATCTTCATTAGCAAACTATGACTACACAAACACTCTCTACACCAGAAGTTTATCAAGGTCAATTTGGGGAATTTACAATTACTCAGAGCGATCGCACTGGCGTAATTATCTACCGCGCTGGGTTGATGGTAGCAGCACTGAGCTTTGCTATCGGCAGCGCTTTGGTTTTACTCAACAATAACCAGACTGTTATAACTGCACTCACACCTCTATATGCTTGTTTTAGTCTTGCTCTTGGTGTAAGTCTATTTACCATTCATATTTACATGGCATCACTACACCGAACGTTGCAAATTTTTTGGGCGATCGGTACCATAGCATCAGTGATTCTGGCAATCACTAGTAGTGAACCTTTAGCTCTTACTGTTTACAATCAACCGATTACCTTATTTGGAGTTGGCTTTATCTTCGTTGCTTTGACAGGTATTTATTTTAAAGAGGCTTTTTGCTTCAATCGCCTAGAAACCAAAGTATTAACACCAATAGTACCGATATTATTGTTAGGACATCTAGTAGGAATTTTACCAACTCAGGGGGAAAGTGTTTTATTAGGAATTTGGGCAATCTTATTTTTGGTGTTTGCCCTGCGAAAAACAGTGCAAGCAATTCCTGCTGATATTGGAGATAAGTCTGTGTTTACCTATTTAAAGGAACAACGTTTAGCTAAGGTTTAATGCGGACAAAAAATCGTCGGTGTCAAAAATTTCCCAAAATTAAAATAATCAAGCGCCAAGAAATGTGGACACTTACGGCTCAGGGGTGGGCAATTGCGATCGCTTTGATTGCTTATTTAATATTTTTCATTTTTACTCATGTACACTCATTTCTCGCCGTAACTTCCCCAATCGACTCAGCAGAAGTATTAGTTGTTGAAGGATGGCTACCAGATTACGCTATAGAAAAAGCTTTAACTGAATTTAAAACTGGTTCTTATCGGCAAATAATTACTACCGGAGGCACATTAGGAAAAGGCAGTTATCTTATCGGATACAAGAACTTTGCAGAAGTGTCAGCCGCCACCTTCATAAAACTCGGTTTAGAAGCAGAAAAAGTCGTAGCTGTTCCGACACCTTTCGTAGTTAAAGATCGGAGTTATGCCTCTGCTGCCGAATTTCATCGCTGGCTATCCAATTCAAATTTACAGATAGAATCAATTAATCTTTTTTCCTTAGATGTTCATGCTCGTAGAAGTTGGTTTCTTTTTAGAAAAATACTTACCCCTAATATTAAAGTTGGTGTGATTGCTGCCAAAACGCAAGATTACAATCCAACAAATTGGTGGAGTTCTAGCGAAGGTGTGCGGACAATTCTTGATGAAGGTATTGCTTATCTTTATGCACGGTTTTTGAGTTGGAAAGCCTAACAATGATATTTTAGATTTTAGATTTCTTATTCAATCCAAAATCCAAAATCCAAAATTGTCTTACTTACCCAAGATTTGCAATAATGCTTCCCGATAAATTTTCAGGCCCTCTGCATTTAGATGATCGCCATCACTGGTTAAATTTTCTTTAAGAACATTATTGTCATATAATGGTGCTAGTCCTGCTGCTGCAACTGGCACTTTTTCTGTTTCAGCAACTTGATTAATCAGAACATTAATTTTTTCAACTTTCGGAAGCGGCGCTGATACAGTTGGATCTAAGCTGGCTGCAACTGTTGAATAAAAAGCTGGAATCAGAAAAATTTCTTTAGTTCCCATTGTGCGGATAAGTGCGATCGCCTCTTGCAGATTTTTGGTAAACAACTCATCACTAATCCCATACCAAGCATCATTTCCACCTATAGCAATAATCGCTTTTTCACATTTAACCTTGGTAGGAATTAGACTTTTCAGTTGTTCCACTAATGAGATTGTACTCAGACCATTTAACCCAAAATTAAAAGTACCATTCCCCAGAGTATTGCCAAGTTCAGCCGAAACAGAATCGCCAAATAAACAACCTGAGAACTGTTTATCTTGGGCAGCGAGTATCTGATATTGCAGGGCAATTTTCCCTAAAGGTGAAGAACTTACGTCGTCTTTCGGCGGTGCGTTATCAGAACCAGAAGATAAATTTGCCATGCCGACTAGCTTCTGAATTTTTGACACATCAACAACTAATTGACTGCTGGGATAAGCTTCTAGAAAGCTAGTTATTCCCAGACCTTCTGGTGATTTTGCTCCTACAATAATTGCAGATCGTAGCGCTTGTGTACTGGCTTGATCGCGACGAGCGATCGCACCAGAAGCAAAAGATAAAATTTGCTTGCCCATTCCTGTATTTATCAGCTTATCTAAAGCCGCAATATCAAGAGACATTTTCACTTTCAGAGCATCTTGAAACTTCTGTTTCTCCTTAGGGCTGAGGTAATTTAGGAAAGATTGCAAATCGCTAGAAGCCTTTTGTGTCTCGTCATAGTTGCGTATATCTGCCACCGGAACCGATTGCTCAAACAATCCGTATCTGAAAACAATCTTTTCGGCTGCCAAACTAGGCACACTATGCACCAGTAAAAATATTAAGCACCCAGATAGGCTTATTAAAAGACGATAAAAATATTTCATCACAAAAGATCAAAAAAGAGATAGTCAATAGTTAATAGTCAAGAGTCAAGAGTCAAAAGTCAAGGGGAATTGGGAAAGAAAAAGCAGAAGTAGAGACGGCGATTCATCGCGTCTCTTGCCTTAACTCCACCCCGCCATCAACAGCCAACCCTAATTTGGGAATACTCAATCCAGTAGGCGTGAGGATGGAACGGTGGTAGAAGAAGGTGCATATTGGCTAGCTTGGGCGCAAATTTCAGGGATTGGCCCGGTGTTACTGCGACGACTGCAACAGCATTTTGGTACGCTGGCAACCGCTTGGAAGGCTACCAAAGCACAGTTAGGAGAAGTGGAAGGTTTGGGTTTTCAAACACTAGAAAAAGTAGTACAACAGCGATCGCGTTTGCACCCAGAACAACTATTCATTCAGCACCAGCAGGAAAATTCCCATTTCTGGACACCAGCAGATGCAGATTATCCCCGCTTACTGCTAGAAACTCCCAGTCCGCCGCCAATTTTATACTATCGCGGTGAAGTCGAACTCCAAGAAAATCTCGGACAAAAACCAATGGTTGGAATTGTCGGAACCCGCCAACCCTCAGAATATGGTATCCGTTGGACTCGGCAAATTAGTACAGCTTTGGCGAAAAATGGCTTTACAGTTGTCTCTGGGATGGCAGAGGGAATTGACACAGAAAGCCACATCGCCGCCATGAAAGCAGGTGGAAGGACGATCGCAGTTTTGGGAACTGGTGTAGATGTCATCTATCCACATAAAAATCGGGATTTGTATAAGCAAATTTTGACGGCTGGTTTAGTTGTGAGTGAGTACCCCACAAAAACCCCACCCGATCGCACTCACTTTCCCCGTCGCAACCGAATTATTGCAGGCTTAAGCCGCGCCATCCTGGTAATGGAAGCGCCATTAAAATCAGGTGCCCTAATTACTGCTACCTACGCCAATGAATTTGGTAGAGATGTCTATGCCTTACCTGGAAGATTGGACGATTATCCATCCCAAGGGTGCTTAAAGTTATTGAGTCAGGGAGCAACTTTCATTCTTAAGGAATTAGACGAACTGTTAACAATGCTAGGAGCAATACCACAACTGGATGGAATTGAGGCTTCAATAGCACCACAACAGTTAAGTTTGCCAACTTTATCGCCAGAATTGCAAACGATAATGGATGCGATCGCAAATGATCCTTTACCCTTTGATTTTATTGTCCAACAAACCGGTATGGCTGCTGGCTCAGTTTCCGGTGCTTTATTACAGTTAGAACTTATGGGTTTCGTTTCACAACTACCAGGGATGCGGTATCAAAAAAGTTAAGAGTTAAAAGAAAAGGTTCTTCAATACCTTTCTTTCCTTGTTAGTGTTGACCACTTCACCACCGCCTTTACTTAACATTGGCAAGTGGTACTTGAAAGCATTGTAAGGCAATGCTTTCAAGAGTATGCAAATATTGCAAGCGGTAGAGAACTATACCTGAACTTTGCCGCTTGCATTCCTAAATTTTATAACTGCAAGGATCAAATATTTCTATAAATATGAGTAAAGTTTTACAAATAAGCGGTGCGATCGCTGAGTTTGGCTATATTTGGTAGAGTCGATGCCCGGTATTATCCGGGGCACCTCTCTGTTAAATCTGGGCGTGCGACTTTCAGGACTGGCTACCGTGATTCACTAATCAATGTTTCCTATCATCCGATTCTACAATTCTAGGCATTGAGCCGAGATATGTGTTTTTTCAGGCAAGATGGTCTGAAAATCCCTATTTCAGTATAAGTTTGCCGCGATGGCAAACTTTTCCTTTAAGTCACATCACACTACGCATCGCTGTTGCCCGACCGTGGCTGTCAACAGCAGACATTACAGGCAACTTTAGGCACTTCACCAAAGTCCCTCGCCCGTCTGCTTCATCACTTTGTTAGACACTTTGGGGTGGCAGCAGCAAGCCTTACCTGAGCAAGAGGCGCAGTTCGCGTCTACGACTGAATGAATTCTAGGAGATCGGCATTGATCTGGTCTGCGTTCGTCGTCGGCATACCGTGCGGGAAACCCTTGTAAGTTTTCAATATCGCGCCCTTCACCAACTTGGCGCTCAACGGGCCGGAGTTAGCATAAGGTACAATCTGGTCATCATCGCCATGCATCACCAGGGTCGGCACTGAGATTTTCTTCAGATCCTCCGTGAAGTCGGTCTGAGAGAAAGCCACGATGCCATCATAGTGTGCCTTAGCCCCGCCCATCATGCCTTGGCGCCACCAATTCTCAATCACCCCTTGGGATGCCTTCACGCCCGGACGATTGTAACCGTAAAAGGGCCCAGCAGGCACGTCCCAATAAAATTGCGCCCGGTTGGTGGCCACCTGCGCTTGGAAGTCGTCGAATACTTCTTTGGGCAGACCGCCGGGATTTGTGGGGGTTTTCACCATCAGTGGCGGCACTGCGCTGATAAGGACAGCCTTGGCGACACGACTCTCGCCGTGGCGTGCTATGTAACGTGTGACTTCCCCGCCGCCGGTTGAGTGACCGACATGGATGGCATTCTCTAAATCAAGATGCGCGGTGAGTGCGGCAAGATCATCGGCGTAGTGATCCATATCGTGTCCATCGCTGACTTGGTTCGAGCGTCCATGACCTCGCCGATCATGAGCGATAACACGATAGCCGTGACTCAAGAAGAATATCATCTGGGTGTCCCAATCGTCGGCTGATAGAGGCCAGCCGTGCGAAAAAACGATGGGCTGACCACTGCCCCAGTCCTTGTAGTAAATCTCTGTCCCGTCTTTGACTTTGATTGTACTCATGTATTTTTCTCCAGTAAGTTGTTTAAGCGGTGGTGACGGGTTCGTTGATAAGCAATTGTAAAATACCAACCGCGCGATAACTACCTAGCGATAACTACCTAAAATTAGGTGATTATTATATAGAATTTTTCCACATAACATCCTCAATTAGAATCTTTTGCGGAAAATTTTTGAATATTATAGCAATCCGATAGCGAAGCGGTAGCGAGTCAGATGCTCCTGCGTCGCTAACGCTGCGCTATCGAGCGTCTTTGATTTCTGAATCACTCGTAGAGGTAAGGGATTGGGGACTGGGAAGAAGGAATAAAGGTGTACTGAGTTTTGTTCAAAAATCAAGTATGAGTCCTATAGTGCAAATAAAATAGGACTTACGCATTGACAAAACCAACTTTAACTGAAAATCAATAGCTAATTATCGAAGCTCAAAAATGGGTAGTAAGTAGAACGTATTCTAAATCTGGCTAATCCAAGTGTTTTTTTCTCATTTGTGAGAAATCTGGGTTAGGTATATCCATATTTCTTGATGAACCAAGTTTTCACAAATTGAGTCAATACGCAATAGCAAGTTAGGATTAAAGCTAACCAGAGAAAATAAACGGCTGGCAAAGCAACAAACCCTAAATCGGGTGCGATCGGAGAAAATGGCAGATACATTCCGACTGCCATCACAGTGGCGGTGATCGTGAGCATAGGTAAAGAAGCCCGACTCTGGAAAAAAGGTACTTTAGCCGTGCGAATCACATGGACAATCAGTGTTTGAGTCATCAGACTTTCTACAAACCAACCCGTTTGGAACAAAGCTTGATTGTCTACAGAGTTTGCCCCAAAGACAAACCACATCAAGGCATAAGTGGAATAGTCGAAAATAGAGCTAACCGGGCCGATGAAGATCATAAATCGCCGGATATTATCAACTTTCCATTTCGGTGGCTTGATTAGGGCTTCTCGATCCACATCATCAAAGGGGATGCCAGTTTGCGAAAAGTCGTAGAGGAGATTATTGATCAATATCTGCACTGGCTGCATCGGTAAAAATGGCAGAATAGCACTCGCACCCAAGACGCTAAACATATTGCCAAAGTTAGAGCTAGTGCCCATTCTGATATATTTAATGATGTTGGCAAACGTTTTGCGACCTTCAATGACTCCAGCTTCCAGAACCAACAAGTTTTTTTCTAATAAAATGATGTCTGCCGACTCTTTGGCAATATCAACTGCGGTATCAACTGAGATGCCCACATCAGCCTCCCGCAGAGCAGCTGCATCATTGATACCATCTCCCATGTATCCTACAATATTGCCTTTTTTTCGCAGCACTTGAATAACTTTAGCTTTTTGAGTGGGAGAGAATTTAGCAAAAATAGTTGTGGTTGCAGCAGATGAAGCTAATTCATCATCTGATAAAGAGTCAATATCGCTACCTAATAAAACCTTTTGGACAGGTAAGCCAACATCTTTGCAGATTTTACGAGTAATGATTTCATTATCACCGGTGATAATTTTTATCTCAACTCCATTGCGTTTGAGTGCTTTAATTGCTTGGGCTGCGGAATCTTTAGGCGGATCGAGAAACGCAATGTTGCCCAACAGAACCAAATCACTCTCATCGGTAATGGCGTAATGTGATTGATCAGTTGGCATGACTTTGTATGCCACCGCAACTACCCGTAACCCTTCAGAGTTTAGCTTTTGTTGTAAATCGGCTACCTTGGTGCGGACTGACTCATCGATTGGCAAAACCTGATCATTAACTTTGAGTTGGGTACAGACTTTGAGGACTTCTTCAACAGCACCTTTGCAAATTAGGACGTGCTGTTTTCCCATTTCTTCGACGACAACAGACATGCGACGACGCACAAAGTCAAAGGGAATTTCATCAAATTTCTGGTAGTTTTTCTCAATGTCTAAAGATGCCAGTTCTTGATTGTGATCGAGAACGGCGATATCCAATAAATTTTTTAAGCCAGTCTGGTAAAAACTATTAAGATAAGCATATTTGAGGACATCTGTACTTTCTTGACCGTAGGGATCTAAATGCCTCTGTAAAACGATTTTATCTTGGGTGAGAGTGCCTGTTTTGTCAGTACAGAGAATATTCATGGAGCCAAAATCTTGAATTGCATCAATGTTTTTGACAATCACCTTTTTGTTAGACATGGTAATTGCCCCCTTGGCTAAATTTGCCGTGACAATCACAGGTAACATCTCTGGAGCCAATCCCACAGCCACAGATAAAGCGAAGGTGAATGCCTCGATCCAATTGCCTTTAACTACCCCATTGATCAAAAAGACTAGTGGAGCCATGACCAGCATAAAGCGCAACAGCAACATAGTCACGCCATTCACACCTTTGTCAAAGCTCGTGCGTGGTTTGCGTCCGCTAACGGTTTTCGCCAGTGATGCTAGATAAGTATGACTACCCGTTTCGGCGACAACGGCTGTTCCAGAACCACTGACTACCGCCGTACCCATAAAACAGAGATTGACTAACTCTAGTGGGTTTTTCTCCTTTTTATCCAGGAGTTCTGCGTGTTTTTCAGTGGGTAGAGATTCTCCGGTGAGGGTTGACTGACTGAGGAATAAATCTTTCGTCGCAATCAGCCTGACATCAGCTGGAATCATATCTCCGGCTGAAAGAAAGATGACATCACCAGGAACCAGCAACTTTACGGCAATTTCCTTTCCTGCTGTTATTCCCTTCTCTTTTTTCGGTGTGGCATCCTTGCGATTCACCGTTGCCGTTGCGCTCACCATTTCCCGCAGCTTTTCGGCAGCTTTGTTCGACTGAAATTCTTGTGAAAAGCGCAGTAACCCACCGAAAATCACCATCGCAAAAATGATGAGGGCAGCTGTCGGACTCCCAGTTAACAGTGAAATTGTCGCCAGAACAATAAGTAAAAGCGAGAGGGGATTAGTCACCGTTTTTAGGAGTTGGACATACCACGCGATCGCTTTTTCACGAGCGATCTCATTTAGCCCTGATTTCCCTAACCTCTGCTTGGCTTCAGTCTCAGTCAGCCCTTCCAAAGAAGTGTCAAATAAGTGCAGAACTCCATCCACATCATGTTGAGCGATATCAATTAGCGCCTTGGATGAGTCTACAGATTGGCTAGATCCCGTTTTAGGTTTTTTGGATGAATTGGGAGACTGGCTTAACGTCTTCATAAGATAAGCTCCAAAACGTGGAGAGTTGGGGATTCATCGGTTTGATTTTTTTTGGGGTTAATCAATAGAAGCGATCGCTTTGGTACTGGAAAAGTTGGGATGTTTAAATTCGTCGCTACTTATCTAAATTGGGAAGTTATGAATATGAATGAGACTGATACACCTTTAGCTGTGCCCGTAATTGGGCAATTTCAGTCGTCATATCTAGCACCATTGCCGCTCCGACTAAGTTTAGCCCCAAATCTCGACGCAAGCGTTGAATCTGAGCAATTCGCGCAATCTCGCGGGAATGCAGCAAATCACCGATGGGTTCGATTACGCCTAACTCAACATAAAACTTCACCAGCGTCATCGAAGTCTTAGTGATTAACGCAGCATATTCAAAGCTGTAAAGTTGCTCACCTTCGAGGGAAACCACGGTTTTTGAAAGGCTGAAAGTCATACAATTTTAGATTTTAGATTTTGGATTTTGGATTGACCCACAGATAAATCTAGGAGCTTGAGAATTTTAGATTTCGGATTTTTGATTTATTCCACAGATAAATCTGCTTGCTCTTTAACCTAAAGAAATATTGGTCATAATTTAATTTCCTCTAACTGGGTACGTGGGTTAAAGCTAGTGTTTGCCTGGATTTTTTCGTAGTATTCTTGCTCGATCGCACTCAGGTCTTGCGGCGTGACAATCTGAAGTTTGGCAAATAAGTCACCTCGTCCCCCTTTTGGCAATGTCCACCCTTTGCCGCGCAGTCTGAGCGATTGCCCCGATCGCACTCCTTTGGGAATTTTCATCGTCACGCTACCATCAGGAGTAGGGACGCTAATTTCTGCCCCTAAAACCGCTTCATCGGGGCGAATGGGAATGTCACAAACGAGGTTATCGCCCTCAAATCGATAGAAGGGATGAGTTAAGACCTCGATAGTTAAATATAAATCGCCGCGCTGTTGAGAGAACGGACTAGGAAGACCTTTACCCTTGAGCCGAATTCGACTGCCTGGTTTTGCACCTGCGGGAATACGGACGTTGATGGTTTCCTCGTCGAGTTGCAGCCGTTTCTGGACACCGTGAAATGCTTCAGAAAATGTGAGGGCGATCGCAGCTTCAGTATCCGGTGCAGGAGCTTGAGAACGAAATCCCCCATTAAAATCATCAAAGCCACCAGTGGGGGTTTTACGTCTCGATCGACCCAGCAGATCGTTGATAAACGAATCAAAATCGCCGTACTGATCGAAGTCGCCCGTCCCAGCATTAGTTCCGCTAGGTGTCGGCGCTTCAGTGTAACCAGGGTGATTCCAGTGCTGACCAAAGCGATCGTACTTCTGCCGCTTCTCTGGATCGGAGAGTACTTCATTCGCTTCGTTTAGTTCTTTGAACTTTGTTTCTGCATCTTTGTCTCCAGGATTGAGGTCAGGATGATATTTGCGGGCAAGTTTGCGATAAACCCGTTTAATTTCTTCAGGGGTTACGGTTTTGCTTACTCCCAAAATGGCATAGTAGTCTTTGAAGTCTGTTGTAGTTGGCATTAGTGACCTCTCGATTGCAGGTTATTTTTGAATTTTGAATTGTTATTCTCCTTCTTCCTGGTTCGGAGAATCGGCTGGATATGAAAGAAAATCATCAGGTGGTTGAGTTCTTGCCATACGTTTCTGCTCCTGCAATACCCATTCCCATACAATCAACTAACCAATGGTTAAACCTGCTAGCATCAGGGCTAATGTCCATGAGAACTGACTAGGAAATCGTAAATCGAGCCAGATTCCTAGTGCCATTGATCGCGGCTGTTTCGATCAGGATTTTGTTGGGTAAGACAACTTTGAGCCGCATTTCTGATAGTGTGGAGGTCATAATTTTTTGCTCCCCTCTGGTGCTTTTACGACTTCATTAATTGAGCCGATTATGTAAAGCGATCGCTCTGGTATCTCAAAAAACTCGTCATTGAGAATACGCTCACATCCTTCTAGTACATCGTCTAATTCGACTAATTTGCCTGTCAAACCTGTAAACTAGGCAGTGGAAAAGAAAGGTTGAGTGAGAAAACGTTATAAACGTCTTACCTGGGATACCACTTGGCGATCGCCTACCGACTATTTATATTAACTGATTGTTTGTAGGAATTCTGAGTGCTTTTTTAATACGAAACCAAATGTTTCTTAATTGCCAGAACTTACTAGTTTCCATTGCTTTAATAATTTTTGTACTATATTCTAGTTGTATCTGCAATTTTTGTACATCCAAATTTTGGTAATTATAACCTGAATTAATCTCGGCATTAGACATAATATGTTTAGATGAAGAAAATTCTTTTTTCCAAAACATATTTTTTAGACGTTTATTACTTTCGTTCCAAATTTGCTCGGTTTCAAAAGTAGAGTTGTCTTTTTTAGAATATCGCCAATAAAATTCGCAAGTTGCTTCATAACTAAAAATAAATTTTGTTTTCCTACAAAAATTTAATAGTAAAAACATATCCTCTGCTACTTTTAACTCAGGATCATTTTTGCATTCTTCATCCAATAAAGACGTTCTTGCTATGAAGCTATTAGATGCGATAAAATTATCAAAGATTAGAATTCTGTTAATATCAAATGGCTCGAAGTGTGCTAGTGTTGTTTCTTCTCTAGCTAATTCTAATCTATTACCTTTATTGACTTCACTGTTGCCTTGTTCCCAAACCCGAATAGCTCCTGAATATGCAACTCCTGCATCCTCAAATTTTTCTAGAAGAGATACTAAAGAGTAAACGTGGTTAGGATGAATTAAATCATCATCATCTAATATTCCGAAATATTCGGAACTAACAGCATTTAAGCCTTCTGTAATTTGAGTACTTCTAAAACCGGAAATTTGTGATCTGATAACTTTTATCGGGAATTTACCTTCATATTTTTTTATCAGAGCATCTAAATACTCTAGCTTTTTGTAGTTAACTATTATCACACCTATATTGCTGTAAACCTGACTGGCAATACTGTCTAAACAACGCTTAACAGTTTCTTCATTTCTATCTCCTGTTCTTACAATTATTTCAACATGCTTGTTATTTGCCTTATTATCATCTACTGATGTGACAAAGCCTTTTTCTCTAATTAATTTTTGATGGTGTGGAACTAAAGATAATAACAAGTTCTCTAAGCTATATTTTTCCATGAAAATTTGATGTGCAAGCGCAGACATTTCTATTGCTTCTTGCTGATTATTTTGAATCCATCGGACATATCTGGATATTTGGGTAACTTTTTCTAAAGGACTTAATTGAGAATCTATATAAAATACCGAATCACCAAAGGCTTCCTTTATAAAAGGATGTTCTTCGCATATTCCCACTGCACCAGAAGCCGCAATTTCAAATATTCTCATGGATGGTACTGCTGCTTTACAGTGTTCTTCTTTGTGTAAACACAGTCCTAACCCTGCTTGATTCAAAACGTTCAAAAGGCTTACTCCATCAAATGGAATCGAGCCTTTATACGCTCGATTTAAGTATTTCCAAGCGTCTTGTGGGCCATATATCTCCATATATTCTTTAGTGTCTAGATATTGAAATAGTTCTTTAAAACGTAATCCATCCCAATTAATGCCTACATAAACTAAGTGAGGATTTTCCAAATTAGGCTTTTGGTAAGTAACTTGATGGCAACTAGTATAAAATGGTGTTATGAAGGACTTTTTGTTAGTTGCATATAATGTATCTTTCAACCAAGTATTTATTTGAGGTGATGAAGACAGATAACCATCGTAACTCAAAATGTTTGCTTTAACTTTTCCTTGCTTGACGTGGTTTTGATACTGTTCAAAAAAATCAGGAGGATTCCACATACAACCATAAGTTGGAAATCCTGCAATTTTTGCTGTCTTGAAGTGAAGTGCCAATACAAAATCAGGTTTAAATTGCTTGATTTCAGATGATGTTGCGACTTCGATCGCTTCCCAACCTAGATTTTTTGCTGCGATACAAAGTCTTTCAGTAAGCTCTGTTTCAGCACAATTTTCGCCAAAAAATGCATTTTCAATTGCAATTTTCATCACTTCTTTCCTCACTCATATCTAGATTGCATAGCGTGTTCTAAAAATTAATTTTAGCTCTTATGTCAGTGCGGTTACATTGGCTATACTCAAGTTTTTTGAGCTTTTAATTGTTTTTTTTGGAGATTTTAAACCAGAGTTAATGGGCAGACGTTTTGAAAAGTTAGCAGGGTTATAGCATCTAGAAATACCAATCCAGAAGCAGAGTTTGAGTTTATGTGCGTAGCTTGCCGCCGTAGGCATAGCGGCATAAAGCATATAGAAAATCACAAAGTTGAAGAATACCCATATCAACGTGTGAATGACTTTAATTAGTATCAATTTGATTTCACTTTTTATAAAAGCAACGCAAGAGCCAAAATGTCTTTACTTTCTTTCAACTACCTACTCTTATTGGTGTTTTTGACTTCATTAGTCTTGTGAGTATTCTTCATCTCATTGATTGAGTCTAATTAACAAATCTGGCTTTCGGTATCATGGTGACAAGCAATTGTTTGATTTCCTGAATGAATTGATTGAATACGATACAATATGTAACTAAAAATGTACAAGTCCATCATTTCTGTAAAAATCAATCAATTGGTCATTTCATCTCTTCGTCACCCTTACTTACAATTTTATGACTAACCATCTATAGGACTCACATCTGATTTTTGAACAAGATTTCAGAGAAAAGCCTTATAAAACAGGCTGTTCAGTCTCAGTATGTTTTCAGAAATCAAATCGGAATCCTATATTACGCCGTGTTGTACTATAGCAATAGAAGTTAACTGATATTTAGGTACTTCAACACGATATTTGAGTACTTCAACACGATATTTGGGTACTTCAACACGATATTTGGGTACTTCAACACGATATTTGGGTACTTCAACACGATATTTGGGTACTTCAACACGATATTTAGGTACTTCAACACGATATTTGGGTACTTCAACACGATATTTGGGTACTTCAACACGATATTTGGGTACTTCAACACGATATTTGAGTACTTCAAAACGATATTTGAGTACTTCAACACTTCCTGTTTAATTTTATCAAGCCCTTTCTTTCGGAAATCCTTTTTCATCACATTATCTTTACTGTAAAAGTTTCGCACCACCCAGCCAGAAAATCCTTCTATTTCCATGCTTGCCGTTGTCAGTCCGTCACGATATTTCTCAGCATCCTTACTAGAGAATCTGATCCAGTCAGCTAACTCTTGCTGCGCTGGGTTGCGATCGCATTGAAGGCGGTTAGCAACGATAGTTTGTTCGTTAATAAATTGACTTTCTTTACTGCTGACAGGTAAATAATGAATAAATTCCGGTTCTGAATTGACAAAATATAGCGCTTCTCGTTTGGATGCAATACATTTTGACCTCTCTCCAAACCTCTCTCCTAAAAGGAGAGAGGCTTTGATGCTCTTTACCCTTCCCTGCGAGGGAAGGGTAAAGAGCAACTAATTTGCATTATTAAAAATTAAAAAATGCGGAATATCCTTTTATATAAAGTTATATAAAGATTGGTGGATAAATCCCGCACTGTGGTTTTTAACCTATTTCAAAGTTCAGTCAAAATCAAGTCTTCTAGTTTGAATATGCTCGTGGTGTTGCGGCACTGACAGCATTGCTTCAATGTGAGGATTTGCCCATTCTGCGGCTATTTTCAGAAAATCAGGATCGTCATTGACACAATCGAGTGGTGTGTAAGTCACCGTTGGATATTGACGCTGCAAATATTGAATTGCATCTTCGACATCGAGAATAGTTTCATAATTATCTGTCACCCATCCGAGGGGTTTAAATAGAATGGTTTGGGCACCTGCTGTAATCAAGCTTTTCGCGGCTTGTTTCAAATCGGGCTGTGACCAATTGATGAAAGGTGTGTCATGATTCACCCAACCGATGGAGACTAGGGGATATTGATGCTGCAACTGTGCTTGGACGCGATCGTAAAGGGCTTGTCCATCAATTACCCCGGTTAAAAGTCCTTGCGCTTTTTCTGGGCCACCGTGAACCGTTAATACAATCCCAATCTGAGACTCAAAAAAGCGACCAGTGCATAGCTGATTTAGAGTTTCCTTAATCCGTCGTACCATTAAATCAATGTAGGCAGTCTCAGTCGCAAAGGCTGGAATATATCGAATTGCTTTGAAGGTCGAATTTTGAGGCTGATTTACAGATGCAGTTGCAGCAATCACTTCATTGACTTGCTCGACAGCTATTTTGCCCGTAAATGCAGAATCGACCACAAGCATTGGATAAATTAGCAAATTCTGAAAACCTTGCTCAATGATATTTGTTACAACTTCTTGCACAAAAGGTTGACAGAAATAAAAACCTTTGAACACTTGCACCCGATTATTTCCCCATTGGTGTTGTAACTGTTCCTCAATACCAAGACGTTGTTTCTCAAAAATCTCATTTTCGGGCGACATGAAATGATCGTGCTTGACTCCAAAATTGTACAAATCTTGAAGTGCGAGAAACCAACCAGCAAGAGGGTATAGCCATTCTGGAATGGGCACAAACTGAGATGCAATATACTTAGTTGCAGCTTGGTTGTAAACACTCAGAGCGCGGTAAGATTGCACCTCACCATACCCTGCAAGCAAAACTGCAACGCGTTCGTGCAGCGTCGGCTCTGCCGAATCGCTATTTTGGGTTCCGACGGGCTGCGTCGCTTGAGATTGGTGACTAATAATCATTGCTTTAAGCCTAAATAGATTGTTTTCTAGAAGTACGCTGCAAACGAAGCCACATAAAAATTCCAGTAAAAAGTAATACAAGCAAGCCGAGAGCATTCAAGAAGGGATAAATGACTTCTAGATTAAGTATTCCAAAGTCTCCTTTGTGCCAATGTAATAACCAGTGAAACTCATCTTTTTTGCCTGCTAAATCAACAATTTGATAAACCGTTCCTGTAATGGTTGTCAGCAATAAAGGTAACAACATAATTGGCGCAAGCATGAGATGAAGATGGCGAATATCTTGAAAATATTGGCTGTTATTTTTGGCGGTTGTCATAAAATAATTCCCTTAATTGCGGGCTGATGAAAAATGAGTTTAGGCTAAAAAATTACCACAAATGGAACGCCCGCATCTATGTCGTTTTTTTCAATTGATGGGCTTCCATTACCTGTGAGAACATCATCTAAAATTGCGATCGCTTGGCAATAAACAGCCCTTTGTTTAATATCATACACTCAGCCCGTTCAGCAATTGCCGTATCCGTAATCTCTCCCTGCAAAGGTGTGCTATATTTTATCAAACTCTCTAGTACTTGAGTTACCTAAATAACAGGAACATCATTAGAATAGCGATCACGGTTGTCCACCCAGAACTAACAACTTGCTCAATTTCAGGCTCAATAACTATCATGCTGATCTCCTTTTAAATTTATATAAAAAATTTGATGGATCAATGTTGTACAAATTGTGGTATTAATTTGCGATTTATGATAAAAATCTAGCCTTGGCTTAACCCAAGTTCTTCAATACTTTCAGACGGAACTGTTTCAGGCTCAACTGTTTCAGGCTCAACTGTTTCAGGCTCAACTGTTTCAGGCTCAACTGTTTCAGGCTCAACTGTTTCAGGCTCAACTGTTTCAGGCTCAACTG